>NZ_JBXAON010000007.1:0-368265 GCF_058802865.1 Caulobacter sp. GW822-FHT01G02 | reverse complement strand
GGGGTGGAGCAGCCCGGTAGCTCGTCAGGCTCATAACCTGAAGGTCACAGGTTCAAATCCTGTCCCCGCACCCAAGGGTCTTTCGTGAAACAGCCGCCTTCGGGCGGCTTTTTTCGTTTCTGGGCGCCGTCTCACTCAAGTTTCAGCTTCGCCGCGATCGCCGACCATGGCGTGAGCTTGAAGTTCTGGTGCTCGGGGGGCGAGATGTTGCGGCCGTCCTGGGCGACGAAGGCGCCGGTCTCCAGGCCCGCGCCGAGCGAGGCGCTGGTCACATCCAGGCCGTCGGTCTCCGAGATGCCGTCGACGCCGTTGTCGCCATTGGCGGTCACCGCGAAGCTGCCGACATAGGCGTTGTCGCCCTCGCGGCGGAATACGGCGTAGCTGTTATTGCCCTGGCTGGAGACGACCAGATAACCTTTGCCGCCGGCCTGGGCGTAGAGGCCGACGCCTTCGAGGTCGTCCTTCAAGGCCGGGTTGTCGGCCACCCTGATGACGGCTTTCCGGGTCTGGCCGGCCTTGGCGTCGGCGCCCAGCTTCCAGAGGGCGACGTCTTCCTCGGCGACGTAGAGCGCCCCGGTCTCGTCGTCGGTGACGCAGCCTTCGGTCTGGGTGGCGAACCTGAGGTCGCGCACGGCCTGTGCGGCGACCTTGCCGGCTGGGGTGGCGGTCAGCTTCCACTGGCGCACCAGGCCGTCGGGATCGCTGATGAAGACGAAGGTCCCGCCTCTGCGGTCGCGATACATGCACAGGCCATAGGGATCCGAGAGACCGGTGGCCTGGACGCCGTCGGCGACGCTGGTCAGCAGTCGGGTCTCGGGATCGATCGTGTAGAGCGCGATGGCCTTGTGGGTCCGGTCGCTGGCCGCGACCAGGGTCACGGTCTTGCCGCCCAACTTGAAGCCGCCGCGCAGGTCGACATTGTTCATCTTGCCGTCGGCCAGATATTGCAGCCGCTTGCCCGACAGGTCGTAGACCAGCAGGCCGCCCTTCTTGTCGGTGGCGATGATGGCGCTTCGGGACGGATCGGTCGGGTGGACCCAGATGGCCGGATCGTCGGCGGCGTCGCCGTCGTGGCCGACCGGCTCGGTCTCCATGGTCGCCTGGACGAGCACGGTCTTGCTGGGTTCGACCGTCGGCGCATCCTGGCCGAGCGACAGGTTCAGCGCCGAGGCGATGTCCCGCCACGACAGGATCTTGCTGTTGGCGCCGGCGTTGCGGTCGTCGGCGATCAGCAGGGCGCCGGCCGGCAGGCCGGCGCCGACGGGCGCGCGAACGCCGAACAGGCCCGAAGGCCCCTCGATCGCCGCCGTCCCGTTCGCCTGGACCTTGAAGGCTCCGAGGAAGCGGTCGCCCGCGCTCCGGTCATAGACATTGTAATCGCCGGCGTCGGCATTGGCGGCGACCAGATAGTCAGCGCCCTTGCCGCCGTTGATCACCGCCAGGCCGCCGACCTCGCCGGCGATATGGCCCAGGCGATTGATGTCGACGATGACCGGAACCGGCTCGGCCTCGGGATCGGCCTCGTAGCGCCAGACGCCGACGGCCTTCTGGGCGACATAGAGCGCGCCGCTGGCGTCATCAGCGACACAGTACTTGGCTTCCGACGACAGGCGCAGGGTGCGGACGACGCGACCGTCGACCCTGCCGTCGGCGGTAGGGTAGAGCAGCCACTGATCAAGCTGCCCTTCGCGACCCATGGTGAATGCGTAGAGCGCGCCGTCGCGGACGCTGCGATGCAGACAGAGGCCTTCGCCCGAGTAGCCCAGCAGCAGCGGGCGGGCGTCGATCGCCGTGGTCTCGCCGCTGGCGTGATCGCGGCCGAACAGCCGCAAGCGGCCGGCCTGACGGTCCAGCACGGCCAGCAGAGCGCGCGCGCCATCGTCGCGGGTGTCGACCGCATAGACCTCGCCGCCCGGGATGGCCGCGATGCGCTGGCCGTCCAGGCCGTAGAACTCGAGCCCGCCCAGCTTGGCCGAGGCGGCGATCACGCTGCGCGTCGGATCCTTCGGGTCGCGCAGCAGCGCCACGGCGTTGGCGCCGCCCTGGGCGGTTGGAACCGTGGCGCCGATGACGCCGACGCCAGGAGAGGTCTGAGCCAGGGCCGGCGCCGCGGTCATCAGGGCCAGCAGGCTGGCGGCGAGTCTCAGACGGTTCATGGCTCGGGCCCCTCGTGCTCGGCGGCCTGTCCCCCCGACCCCCGTTTCGTCCGCATACCGCGCGTCGATGACAGCCGCGTGAGACGGGGAGCAAGATTTCCGCCGATTTCGCCTCACCAGAACCGCTTGGCCTCCCGAAGCGTCTTCAGCGCCTCGCGGGCCGCGTCCACGAGGTCGTCCTCGTCGTCGGCGAGGGCAACGCGCGCGACGGCGCGGGCCTGGTCGGCGTCGCCCTGAGTGGCCGTCTCGACCAGGGTCTTGCGGACGTTGCGATCGTTGAGCGCGCCCAAGGTGTCCTGCACCGCCCGCGCGGCCTCCAGGAACCGCTCGACCCGATGGGGATGGTGCGGGAACAGCGGAGCGAGATCCTCGGCCGCGTAGCGCAGGGTCTTGCCCTTCAACCGCAGGCGATGCCGCGCCTTAGCGTCGAGGTCGTCGAAATGCTTGGCGCGGGTTCTGACCTGCTTGAAGCGATGATCCAGCACCCGCGCGGCGAAGGCGTCGGCGCGGCCGTCGCGCACCTCAGCCAGGTCCGGATCGCGCGTCCAGGCGCCGGTCTCGAGCCAGGCCGCGGCCTCCAGCAGCACCTCGCGCGCCCGGGCGCTGGCCACCGCCGCCTCCATGCGCAGATAGGCGCTGGCGCGGGCGGCGTTCAGCGCGCGTTCGAAGTCGTCGCGACCGGCGAAGCTGGCGCGGCGGCCGCCTTCGTCCCAGACGTCGCCGATGAAGACGTCGAGGTCGCGCGCCGTGTCGAACTCGGCCGCCAGCCAGTGCAGGCCTTCGTCGAGCCTCTGGGCGGCGGCGTCCTGGGCCAGCGGCTTGAAGATCTTCAGCAGCGCCCGCAGCCGCCGGGTGGCGACGCGGGCTTGGTGCACGCCCTCCGGCTCCGGCCGCTCGCGCAGCGATTCCAGCGCCGAACAGAGATGGGCCAGATCCGCGTGGCCCAAGGCCTGCAGCGTCTCGCCGACGGTGGCGTGGTGGTCCAGCGCCGCGGCCTGCCGACGAGGCAAACCGCCCTCGTCGCCGGCGGCCAGGCCGTAGCCGCGCTCGGCCTTGCTGACCAACGACAGCCGCAAGGGCGCGTGGCGGGCGACCTCGCGCGCCAGGTCGAACAAGGCGCTGGCCGGGCCGCTCTTCAATTCCAATTCCAGCTCGCAGACCGGGGCCTGACGACCGCCGGCGAGGAGCTCGCCCTGGTCGAGGGCCGCCTCGATCACCGCGCCGCCCACCTCGACCAGCCGTACGGTGCGCTGGACGCGGGTGGTGAACACCGGCGCCAGGGTCTGGCCGACCAGCATGGCCGCGGCCGGGGTGCGGGACAGGGCGTCGGGGTCGGGATCGGGGCCGGCGATCCTCTCTTCCCATTCGCCGCGCGAGAACACGCCGCCGGCCGAGGCCGATTTCAGGGTCTGCTTGCGGCCGCCGTCGCCATCGCGCACCCGCAGGCCGAAGCCCGCCTTGCGCAGCGCATGGCCGGGGGTGTCGAAATAGGTGGCGTCCAGCTGGCGCACCTCGCTCTCGCCCTTCAACTGGGCCAGGGCCTCCAGCGCCGCCTCGGGTGGGATCAGGAATTTCAGTTCGATCTCGCGATCCATGACCTGACCAACTCCCGCGCGGCCCTTCGGCTCCCCTAGCGCTATGCCGCCTCGCCGACGTCTTGCCAAGCGTCATGGAGCGGTTCAAACCTGCGCGCCATGAGTAAGATCAACGCTTCGCCCGTCTCACCTGTGGCTCGCCACGACTGGACCCTCGCCGAGGTGGAGGCGCTGTTCGAACGGCCCTTCATGGAGCTGGTGTTCGACGCCGCGAGCGTGCACCGCGCGCATTTCGATCCCTCCGAGATGCAGCTGTCGCAGCTGCTGTCGGTCAAGACCGGCGGCTGCGCCGAGAACTGCGGCTATTGCAGCCAGTCGGCCCACTTCAAGACCGGGCTCAAGGCCGAGAAGCTGATGGCCGCCGACGACGTGGTGGCCAAGGCTCGCGCCGCCCGCGACGGCGGCGCCCAGCGCTTCTGCATGGGCGCGGCCTGGCGCGAGCTGAAGGATCGGGATCTGCCCAAGCTGACCGAAATGATCGGCGAGGTGAAGGCGCTGGGCCTGGAGACCTGCGCCACCCTGGGCATGCTGACCGCCGACCAGGCCAAGGCCCTGAAGGACGCGGGCCTCGACTACTACAACCATAACCTCGACACCGGTCCGGACTACTACAAGGACGTCGTCACCACGCGCACCTATCAGGAGCGCCTCGACACCCTGGCCCATGTCCGCGACGCCGGCATGAGCACCTGCTGCGGCGGCATCGTCGGCATGGGCGAGCAGCGCCGCGACCGCGCCGGCCTGCTGCACCAGCTGGCCACCCTGCCGGCTCATCCCGACAGCCTGCCGATCAACGGCCTGGTGCCGGTCAGCGGCACGCCGCTCGGCGACAAGGTGCTGGCTGAGGGCAAGACCATCGACGCCATCGAGTTCGTCCGCACCATCGCCGTCGCCCGCATCGTCTGCCCGAAATCCATGGTCCGCCTGTCGGCCGGTCGCGAGGGCATGAGCCGCGAACTGCAGGCTCTGTGCTTCCTGGCCGGCGCCAACTCGATCTTCGTCGGCGGCAAGCTGCTGACCACGCCGCTGCCGGGCCAGGACGAGGACAGCCAGCTGTTCCAGGACCTGGACCTGCGGCCGATGGGCGGCGCGGTGCGGGTCGAGGCGCATCACCACGATCACGAGATCGTCGCGGCGGAGTAGGGCGCGCCGGCACGCTAGGGCATAGGGTTCAGCAGGATATCGCGGCGCTGGGCCTCGATCTCACGCCGAACCTCGGCCGCGTCGGCCAGGTACTGAGCCAGAATGTGGGGCGGATAGTCTTGCATCATCGCGCGCAGGTCGCGCTCGGCCTCGTCCATGATCGTCAGCATCTGTCGAAAAAGGCCAGCAATCGCTCGTCGCCCTTCACCAGGCGACGCTTGCGGTGGCGGCCCTTGCCGAACATGCGCTCGTGACGGGCGCGGATCAGGGATTGGGTCATCGGGTCTCTCCTGTTTGACGGCGCGGAGCCGACCCCCTCCACCGGCTTCGCCGGTCCCCCTCCCCCAACAGGGGGAGGAGAGAAGGGGACGTGGTTCCCTCTCCGCCCCGCTTGGGGGCGGACAGACCTGCGTGAGCAGGTCAGGTGGGGGCCTGTGCTGAGCCGGCGCGGCTTGGCGGCTTCACGCGGCCGAGCCGCTGAAGGCATGTGGGGAGGCGACGGAGCGGCCGGGCGAACCCGGAGACCGTGAGATTTGTTGTGTTTCGGCTCGCTTGACCGCTCCGCCAGGCTGTTCTTGCCCGTGAGGATGGGGGGCGTGAGCGTCTTTCAGCTCGGGACCCCACTAGCCCCCGGACGGGCGCGGACCAAGTCGATCGGCTACATCCGTCTCGACCCCGACGATCCACGATAGGCGGCTTGTACGATCACCGCCCTGTCGCTCCGCTGATGGTTTTGATCCCGGACGATCCCATCACCCGCGTGCGCTCCTAAAGAGTAAGCGACGTGGCGTGATGGCTCCGCCGGGAACCGCCAGCGGCCCCGCTCAACCTATCCCCGCCGCCGTCTTGGGCCGGATCCAAACGCCCTCCCCCGCGACGGGGACGCATTGAGTATCGCGGCGGATTCAACGCGGATCATTCAGGGGCGCGTAAAAACGACAAGCGATTGATTTCGTGGGGTTCGGCGCCGCGAACGCCGAGGATAGAGGCCCCTCAATCCCCACAAACAACCGTCATTCCCGCCCTTGTGGCGGGAACCCCTCTGTCCGCTGCAAGGGCGGCGGTGTGGCGGGCCAGCCCGCCAAGGCGTCTCACGTGTCAGCTGAACCAGGGGTTCCCGCCACAAGGGCGGGAATGACGGTGGATGTTTTTAGGATCGGTGAGAAAGCCCTTCCGCCCCGGAAGAGCGCCCCCCCTACATCTCACGGCGAGACGATCGCAGGGCTGTCCAGGTCACTCAAGGCCGACGCTCCGCGTCGCCGCGCGCGGTCGCCGGAGGCGAGCCTTGACTGACCTGATCAGCCCTGCACGCTGCAGCCTCCAAGAGATCTAAGGATCGCCCCGACCAAGGTCGGCTTTCGACCGATTGTGTTGAAAAAGTCCGCCGGGCTTAGCGGACGAGGCGTATCTGTGCGTGAACGCTCACGCCGCAGATTGAACCGTTCAGAAAACTGGATCGACCGGCATTATTCGTGCTGAAAATGAGCCTGTGAAATCGTGGGATCGACTTTTCAACACAATCGACCCTTAGCTGACGCCATAGTGGTCCGCTTCGGGACGGGAAGCCCCGAGCCGCAGTTAGTGCCCGCGAATGGCCGCCCGCGACTCATCGCGGTTTAGGGCTGCAGTTCATCAGCCTCGCCCGCCCGATTACAGTTTAGGCCCGCCGTCTCTGACGACGGGCCCGGCGGACGAATTCAGTCGCAAGTGCCGAACACAGAGTCCTCGGAATAGCCGGACCGCTGTCCGAACGACCTCACAGTCCCGTCGCAATAGTAGCGATCCCATCCCACTTCTACTCGCTCCCCAGTCGAGGGAGAATGCTCCGGTGACGCCTCATATAGATACTCATAGTAGATCGTCTCCCGGTAAAAACGGGGAAGCGCGGTCGAAACCGCGGGGATAGAGGAAATGGCCAGAGCGACTATCAGCGAGGCTCGAACGAAGCGCTTCATACGTAGTCTCCTCAACGGGCGGAAGTGCCCCGCCTGAAAATCACCATAGGTTGTGCGCTTTTGCAAATGCGGGGTTGATCTCTTGCGGTTAAGTCGCTTGCGCTGGCGGCCTACGCGCGATCGAGTGTTTCCGAGCTAGGCCGCCACGCCGGCGGCGGCTTTCCACCGAGGCTTTGTGAAAACACCCGCGCTGAAAATTTTGCGGGCATTTTCTTTCGCCTATGGATGAGTTTCCATCCGATCTCGAAAGGCTCAACCCGTTTGGGCTAAACAGCAGAATATTTTCTACTGAGAAATGCCGCTCCGACGTTTTTACACAGCCTCCACCCTTAGCGGTCATCCCGAACGCCCGCCTCACGGCAGGCCCCGCGCCCCTACCGCTCCTCGTCGAACCGGTTCGCCACCAGTTCGCACAACGCTTCCACCGCCGGCCCGGCCTCGGGGCCTTCCGCGCTGATGTCGATGGTCGAGCCGATGCCGGCGGCCAGCATCATCAGGCCCATGATGGACCGGGCGTCGACGGACGCGCCGTCGCGGCTGACGGTCACCTCGGCGTCGAAGCCGGACGCCATCTTCACGAACTTGGCCGAGGCGCGGGCGTGCAGGCCGCGCTCATTGACGATCTCGACCGTTCTTGACGTCATTCCCTACTTTTCCCCCGCGAGCACGTAGGAGGCCACGGAGATGTACTTGCGTCCAGCCTCTTGGGCGTGGGCGACGCAGGCTTGCAGGGTCTCGCGCTGGCGCACGCTGGCCAGCTTGATCAGCATGGGCAGGTTCAGGCCGGCGATGACCTCGGCCTTGGTCTGCTCCATGACCGAGATGGCCAGGTTGCTGGGCGTGCCGCCGAACATGTCGGTCAGCAGGATGACGCCGTCGCCGTCGGTGTCGACCTCGGCGCAGGCCTTCAGAATGTCGGAACGGCGGCGTTCCATGTCGTCTTCGGGGCCGATGCAGATCGCCTTCACGGCGGCCTGCGGCCCGACCACATGCTCCATGGCGGAGATGAACTCTTCCGCCAGACGCCCGTGCGTCACGATCACGAGCCCGATCATGCCTTGTATCTCAACAGGGATCCCCATTCCCGTGGCGACCGGGAGAGCGTCGCGCGGGCGGCCTTGATACGCTCGTTAGGAGGCGACTCCAAGAGACTGCATCATGCGTCTTATTTTCGCCGGGGCGGCGGGTTCTCGCGGCCACAGGTCGAAAACGGGAACGGAAACGCCCATGATCGTCTCGGCGCGCGGATCGGGCAGGCGCTCGACGGCGGCGGGGTCGGCGACGCAGCGGATGACCAGCGCCACTTCGCAGAAGGGCAGGGCGCCGGCGTCGAACACGCCCAGGCCCCGCACCTCGATCAGGCCCGCCAGGGTTTCCGGCGCCTTGCCGTACAGGCGCCCGTCGGCGGTGAAGACCACGACCCGGTCGTCGGCGACCAGCCGGAAGCCGGCGTCGAGGGCGCGCAAGGCCAGGTCGCTCTTGCCGGCGCCCGACGGGCCCTCGATCAGGGCGCCCCGCCACAGGCCGCCCTGGCGCCGGGCGATCAGGCCGGCGTGACGGATCTCGGACGGCGCGCCTGGCTGGGTCTCCGGCCGAATCACTCCCGGACTTCCGGCAGCTCGACCACGAAGCGGGCGCCGATCACGGCCCCGGCTTCGTCCTTGCGGTTCTCGGCGTGGATCTGGCCGCCGTGCGCCTCGACGATCTGACGGGCGATCGACAGGCCCAGGCCCGAATTGCCGCCGAACGCCCGGCCCTTGGGGCGCGAGGTGTAGAAGCGCTCGAAGATGGTCTCCAGATTGTCGGGCGGCATGCCGGGGCCGTCGTCGTCGACGATCACGGCCACGGTCGACTTGCCGCGCGGCCGGATCAGGGAGATCCGCACCTCGCCGTCGTCCGGGCTGAACGAGCGGGCGTTGTCGATCAGGTTGCGGAACACCTGGCCGATCGGCGTCTCGCGGGCCAGCACCAGGATCGGGCGGGAGAGGTCGGCCTCGAACCGCACCCGCACGCTGCCCGGCGCCGGGCCGGCGCGCAGCTGGGTCTCGTACAGGCTGGCGACCTCGGCCAGCAGCTTGGACAGGTCGATCGCCTTGGGATGCTCGCGCGACAGCTCCGCGTCCAGGCGCGAGGCGTTGGAGATGTCCGTGACCAGGCGGTCCAGGCGGTTGACGTCATTCTGCAGGATGGCCAGCAGCCGGGCCCGGGCGGCGGGGTCGGTGACCAGGTCCAGGGTCTCGATGGCCGAGCGGATCGAGGTCAGGGGGTTCTTGATCTCGTGGGCCACGTCGGCGGCGAAGCGCTCGATGGCGTCCATACGCTCGGACAGCGAGTGGGTCATGTCCTCCAGCGAGCGCGACAGGTCGCCCAGCTCGTCGCGGCGCTCGGACAGGTCGGGCAGGGAGATGGCGCGCGCGCCTTGCAGGCGCACATGGTCGGCGGCCCGGGCCAGGCGCAGCACCGGCACGGCGATCAGGCGGTGCAGCATCACGCTGGACATCACGATCGCGACCATGGCCACGATGATGAACGGCAGCAGGGCCTTGCGCTCGGCCGAGATGATCTCGTCGACGTCGCCGGCCTCCAGGGTCAGGACCCCCAGCACGGCGCGGACATGCTGGATCGGGATCGACACCGACACCACCCGCTCGCCGTCCTCGGCCACGCGGGTTCCGGCCACCGGCCGGCCCTTCATGGCCTGGGTGATCTCGTTGGCCAGCGCCTTGCGGGCCTTCTCCGCGCGGGCCTGGGCGGCGGGGGTCAGGTGCGGCGGCGCGTCCTTGTCGCCCGGCTTGCGAGCGGGCGGCAGCACCTTCCAGTCGACGCGGTCGGCGACCACGAACGAGTCGGCCAGCGTCTTGCCGTGGGCGTCGAACAGCCGGGCCCGCTGGTTGCGCGGGATGAACAGCACCTGCAGCAGCTGGCTGGCGACATAGGGGTCGAGCGCCGGCTCGGGTTCGCCGACCGTGGCGGTCTGGTCGATGACGTTGGCGATCAGCTCGCCCTGGGTGGTCAGGCTGTCGATGCGGGCGGCGATCAGGCCGCTGCGCAGTTCGTTCAGCACCAGGGCCCCGACGACCACGATCGCCAGGGCCAGCACGTTCAGGACGATGATCAGCCGGCCGAGCCTGGACCCGCGCGGCCAGACGAAGCGTCGCCTGGCCTTGGGGGCCTCGAGGCTCTCGGCCTCAGGACTCGCGGTAACGGTAGCCAACGCCGTACAGGGTCTCGATGGAGTCGAACTCGGGATCGACCTGACGGAACTTCTTGCGCATGCGCTTGATGTGGCTGTCGATCGTGCGGTCGTCGACATAGACCTGATCGTCGTAGGCGGCGTCCATCAGGTTGTCGCGGCTCTTCACGAAGCCCGGGCGCTGGGCCAGGGCCTGCAGCAGCAGGAACTCGGTGACGGTCAGGCGCACCGGCCGTCCGTCCCACAGGCTGTCGTGGCGGGCCGGGTCGAGGGTCAGCTTGCCGCGCTTCATGACCTTGGAGCCCGCCGCCGCGGCGGCCGAGCCGGCCATCGGCGCCAGGTCCTCGTCGTCCGGACGCGCGCGGCGCAGCACGGCCTTGACCCGCTCCAGCAGCAGGCGCTGGCTGAACGGCTTGTGCATGTAGTCGTCGGCGCCGAGGTTGAAGCCGAGGATCTCGTCGATCTCGTCATCCTTCGAGGTCAGCATGATCACCGGGATCTCGGACGTCTGGCGCAGGCGCCGCAGCACCTCCATGCCGTCCATGCGCGGCATCTTGACGTCGAGAATGACAAGATCGGGCGGGCTGGCCTCGACGGCCTCGAGACCCGAGGCTCCGTCGTAATAGGCCTTCACCGCGTGACCGTGGCTTTCCAGGGCCAGCGAGACCGAGGCGACGATGTTCTCGTCGTCGTCAATGAGCGTAATGGCGGCCATCTGGTCGTTCTTGTCCTTAGCCTTATCTTGCGTCGGCCGATCCTATCGGTCGAACGTCCTGGCTTCAACGCGTGGCGCGGTAAAGCTTTCCCTGCTTCTTCCTGGCCTTTGCGGCTCCAGAAAGGCGCGATTGCGGCGCTGGCGGCCGGCGGGCGCGGGTTCCCTCAACCTCACCTTAAGGTCTGAAAGCCCATGGTGAGGCCTCCTGAAGCGGGGCGGGCATGAGCCAAGTCCATTACGAGTTGTTTGTCCGGCGGAAAGTCGGGGCCCAGTGGACGCTGGAGATCGCCTCGGAGAACCGTGCGCACGCGCTGCAGGTCGCCGAGGACGTGCTGGTCCAGAACCGCGCCGTCGCCGTGCGCGTCAGCAAGGAAACGCTCGACGAGGCCACCGGCGAATACAAGTCGATCGCCATCTTCACCAAGGGGCTGGTCGACGGCGGCAAGCCCAAGAAGGAGGTCGAGGACCGCGACCCCCTCTGCGTGCAGCCGGCCGACCTCTACACCGCCCACGCCCGCGACCGCATCGGCCGCCTGCTGGAAGGCTGGCTGGCCCGGCACAAGGCCACGCCGTTCGAACTGCTGCACCGACCCGATCTCGTCGAGAAGCTCGAGGCGTCCGGCACCGACCTGCAGCACGCGCTGCAGAAGATCGCCATTCCGGAAGCCGAGGCGCGCGGCCAGTCCGTGCACGAGGTCATCCGCCACTTCCAGGGCCTGGTCGAGCGCACCGTCGCCAACCTGATGAAGGCCTTCAAGAAGGGGGCCCTGCCGGACCTCGACAAGGAAGGCTTCGCCAGGGCCGCCGAGCGCCTGGTCGCCGACCCGGACCGCGCCTTCCTGCTGGGGGCCGGCGTCGCCGCCTCGATCGCCCCGGCCGTCAGTTGGTCGGCCAAGATCGCCCGTCTGCTGGACCTGGCCGACGCCGCCCCGGAGGAGCCGCGCGCCCGCTTCGCGGCCCTGCAGGCCATCGAGCAGCCGCTGGCCGAGATCATCGGCTCGCGCGCCGGCATGGCCGACCTGCTGGACACCACCAACGAGGATCTGGGCGTCACCCTGGCGGCCATGACCCGGCTGACCGGCGGCGTCGCCGTCGAGGCCCTGATCAAGATCGAAGCCAGCGTCCGCGGCTGCATGCCCGAGCTGTCGGGCACGGCCCGGCGCCTGGGCGAATGGCTGGCCGGCGACAACTTCCCCTCGGTGCGCAAGGCCATCGCCGAACGCGTTCTGACCGAGCTGAACGGCGTTCGCCGCCTCAAGCCCACGGACGCCGAGGCCGAGATCGAATATCTGCGCGCCCTGGCCATGAGCCTGACGGCCGCCGCTGGCCGTATCCTCCAGGCCGAGGACATCCAGAACGCCTTCACGACCCGCTCCAAGACCCTGCTGAACGGCGACTTCATCGAGGCGCTGCTGGGTCGCGACCGCTCGGCCTATGAAGAGATCAAGATGCTGATCCGCCTGGCCGAGAACGTCATGGGCGCGGTCAATAAGCGCAACGCCGCCCGCTGGCTGAACGCCAATATCAGCGCCATGCGCTTCGAGAAGGAACTGCGCGCGGGGCCGGACTCGCCGGTCGCCAAGCTCGGCAACCTGGCCGGCCTCCAGCGCCAGCTGGTCCGCTCGGGCCTGGTGCGCGAGGACTTCGAGCCGCTGTGCGTCAAGCTGGGCGAGATCGGCGCGCTGATCGAGGCCGACTCGCGCCTGCTGACCATGCTGGTCCGCGCCCCCGCGCCGCTGCCGCACCGTCTGCAGCTGCTGGCCAAGCTGGCTCTCGGCGAGGCCGGTCCCACCGGCCCGGTCGCCGACAAGGCCCGGGTCGAGGCTCTGAAACTGGCCCGCGATCCGACCTCGCGCGAACAGCTCCAGGGCTCGCCGCAGACCATGGATCTGCTGAAGACCCTGCTGGGGCAGGCGGCTTAGGGGGCGCTTGCCACCGGAGCTAGCCGCCTCACCGTAGCACCGCGTCCGCGCTGACCAGCCGGACGTCGTGCATCTGGTTCAGATAGGCCTCGTAGTAACCCTTGTGCGACGCGCCGACGATGGCGAGCATCCGCATGCCCGGGTGCTGGCCCAGTACGTCGCGGATGTTGCCGACCATGCGCAGGTTGCGGGTCTCCCAGTAGCCGAGATACCGCCGGCCGAAGCCCTGGGGCGAGGGTTCGACGAACGCCGCGCCGAAGTCGCCCCTGAAGGCCATCAGCTGGGCGTTGGCGCTGTTGTAGGCCCGGTAGAGGTTCAGCACGCCGTCCGGCTTGTCGAGGTCGGCCTCCAGGCGCTGGCTTTCGGCCCGGCGGGCGTGGCTGACAGGGTTGTCCCAGGCCGCCCGGATCGCGGTCTCGAAGGCCTTGGATTCGGCCGGGTCGGGACTGTCGGGCGTGTCGGCCGAGTGGTCGTCGACGCTCCACACGCGCTCATGGCCCAGGCGCGCGGCCACCACCGCGGCGATCAGGGTGGACTCGTTGCGGCGGACCTTGAAGGACTCCAGATAGGCGGCCAACTCGTCGTTCAGGCCGTCGCCGGCCCGGCGCTCGGCCTCCGGCAACCGCAGCCACTGCACCAGGGCCGAGTTGCGTTCGCCCGCCGCCATGAACACCGCCGCCAGATGTCGGCGCTGAGCGGCGGTGGGCTGAGCCGGCCAGGCGGCCAGCAGGCGCTCGGCCTCGGCGTTGGCGGCGGGCGCGTCGAGGCCGACGGCCTGGCCCGCCTTGGTCGGATCGTAGCAATAGCTCTTCACCGTCTCGGCGTAGCGGGCTGGGTAGCGGCGCAGGGCGTCGCACTGCAGGCCCGACAGGTCCTCGGTGGCGATGCCGGTGGGCTTCCAGGCCGTCAGGCGGTCCACCAGCGGCGCCAGCAGCGCCATGTCGAAGGTCTTGGGCAGGCCCGACAGGTGCGCCGTGCCCAGCACCAGCACCTCGTTGGCCTTGCCGGCGGGCGGGCCCTTCAGCGTTTCGGGATGGAAGGTGGGCTTATAGTCCTGCGCCTGGGCGGCGCCGGCGATGACCGCCAACGCCCCAACGCCGGCGACGAGAACACGAACGGTGCGAAACATGGAGGCCCCTCGGATAGCTACTCAAGCTTAGGGGCCCGGAGGAGGGCGAACGGAGGCGCCTGTCTTTTATTTAATGATCGCCTCTCCGGTCACCCAGGTGAGCGGGGACACCTAAATCTTGTCATTCCGGCCGAAGCGAAGCGTAGAGCCGGGACCCAGGGGCGGCCGGCGCTGAGGCCACGCACTCCGTAGGTCCCGGACAGCGCCTAAGGCGCTTCCGGGATGACAAGCGAGGGTTACCCCAGGATCCCCGCCAGCGCGTCCACGACCCGCTCGACATCGCCGTCGGTCATGGTCGGATAGAGCGGCAGGGTCAGGCAGCGCGCGTACCAGGCGTCGGCCCCGGGCAGGTCGGCCAGGCCCTGGCGGTTCACGTAATAGGGCTGACGGTGCACCGGGATGTAGTGGACCTGCGTGCCGATGCCGCCGGCCTTCAGGCTGTCGACGACCGTGCGGCGCGACAGGCCCTCGGCCTCGAAGTCGATCAGCACGGTCAGCAGGTGAAGGGCCGGGTTCGAATGGGCTGGGCTCGCGGCCAGACGCACGCGCGGGACGCGTTCGGCCAGCCGCTTGGCGTAGAGCGCGGTCAGTTCGCGCCGCCGGGCCACGAAGCGGTCCAGCTTGTTCAGCTGCGACAGGCCAAGCGCGCACAGCACGTCCGGGATGCGGTAGTTGAAGCCCAGCTCCGGCATTTCGTACCACCAGGGATCGCCGCCGGGCTCGCGGACCATGCCGTGCGAGCGCAGCAGCCGGACCTTGGCCGCCAGGGCCGCGTCGTTGGTGGTCAGCATGCCGCCCTCGCCGGTGGCGAGCGTCTTGACCGGATGGAACGAGAAGCTGGCGAAGCTGGAAAAGGCGCAGTCGCCGACCGGGTGGGCGGTTCCGCCGAAGGTTCCGACCGAACCCAGGGCGTGGGGCGCGTCCTCGACCAGCACCGCGCCGGAGGCGCTGGCCATGGCCTTCAGGGCCGGCAGATCGCAGACGTCGCCGCGCAGATGGACGGGCAGCACCGCCTTGACCCGCTTGCCAGGCGCGCCGTTCAGGGCCCCCCCACTCAGGGCTTTGGCCAGGGTGTCCGGGGTCATCAGGCCGCTGTCGGGATCGACATCGGCGAACACCACCTCGGCTCCGACGTAGCGGGCGCAGTTGGCGGTGGCGAGAAAGGTGATCGACGGCGCCACGCAGACATCGCCCTCGCCGACGCCCAGGGCCATCATCGCCAGATGCAGGGTGGCCGTGCCGTTGGAGACGGCGATGGCGTGCTCGGCCCCGACCTTTTTCGCGAAGGCGGTCTCGAAGGCCTCGACCGTCGGGCCGGTGGTCAGGAAGTCGCCGCGGAGGGCCTGCGCGACGGCCGCGACGTCGTCGTCTTCGATCGTCTGCCGGCCGTAGGGGAGGAAGCCGCTCATCGCGCGGCCTTCTCCTCCAGCATGGCCAGCAGGCCCTGGGGCGTCAGCCAGTCCTGGTTGTTGTCGCTGCTGTATGAGAACTCCTCGGCCACGCGCCGGGCGCCGTCGGCTTCCGAATAGGGCGTGCGGCCGAACTCGGCGAAGTTGGGCTCGATGGCGTAGCGATCCTCGAACTCGACGGTGGCGCGGGCGTCGTCGGCGCTGATCATGATCTCGTGCAGCTTTTCGCCGGGACGGATGCCGACCACCTTCATGCCGGCGTCCGGCGACATGGCCTTGACCAGGTCGGGCATGGCCATGGACGGGATCTTCGGCACGAAGATCTCGCCGCCGCGCATCATGGTCAGGGACGACAGCACGAAGTCGACGCCCTCGTTCAGGGTGATCCAGAAGCGGGTCATGCGCGGGTCGGTGACCGGCAGTTCGGTCGCGCCTTGGCTCAGCAGGCGGCGATACAGCGGCACGACGCTGCCGCGCGACCCCACCACGTTTCCATAGCGAACAACCGCGAAGCGGGTGCCGATATCGCCCGACAGGTTGTTGGCGGCCACGAAGGTCTTGTCCGAGGCTAGCTTGGTCGCGCCATAGAGGTTGGTCGGGTTGCAGGCCTTGTCGGTCGACAGGGCTACGACCTGTTTGACGGCGTTGTTCAGGCTGGCCCAGACCACGTTCTCGGCGCCCATGATGTTGGTGTGGATGCACTCGGACGGATTGTATTCGGCCGCCGGCACCTGCTTCAGGGCCGCGGCGTGGATGACGATGTCGACGCCGCGCAGGGCCAGGGTCAGGCGCTCGCGGTCACGCACGTCGCCGAGGAAGAAGCGCAGCTTGCCGTAGGTGGCCTCGTCGAACTGCTCGCGCATTTCGAGCTGCATGTCGCTCTGCTTCAATTCGTCGCGGGAATAGATGATCACCTTTCGCGGCGCGTAGCGACGCAGGACGGTCTCGATGAAGCGCCGGCCGAACGAGCCGGTGCCGCCGGTGACCAGGATCACCTTGCCGTCCAGATCGAGGGATTTGGGGGAAAAACGGCCCAAGGACTGCCTCCTGCGACGTTCGTCCGCCCTAGAGGCGCCCAGAGCGGGCGTGGCGACGAATCGTGGTTAACGCCCCTGTGTGCGCTCGCAGGCGTAAAGAGGACGTCAACCCCGGTGCGGTAGCAAGGCGACATGCGCCGAAACCGCCTCCTTCCGATCGCCCTGATCGCCGCCCTCGCCGGCGGCTCCCTGGCCGCGCCGACGGTCGCCTTCGCCAGCGCTCATGGCAAGGAAGAGAAGAAGGCGCCGCCGACCTACTTCGCCCTGGATCCGATCAACGCGGTGGTCCTGCGCCGTGACGGCCGCCGGGGCGTGATGACCGTCGAGGCCGGCATCGAGGCCAAGGATCCCAAGCTGATGGAGCGCGCCCAGGCCTCGACGCCGCGCCTGCGGGCGGCCTTCGCCCAGGTGCTGATGGTCTATGCCGCCGGCCTGCGCGGCGGCGTCCCGCCGGACCTCGACTATGTGGCGCGCGAGCTGCAGAAGGCCTGCGACCAGGTGGTTGGCAAGCCCGGCGCCAAGGTCCTGCTGGGCTCGACCCTGCTCAGCTAGCCTTTGGTTTTTCTGCGGGCGCGGAAGAACCCCCGCAGCAACTCGGCGCTCTCTTCGGCCAAAACACCGCCCGTCACCTCCGGCCGCCAGTGGCAGGTGGGTTGAGCGAAGAACTTCGGGCCATGGACCACGGCGCCGCCCTTGGGATCCTCGGCTCCGAACACCACCCGGCCGATCCGCGCGTGGCTGATCGCGCCGGCGCACATGGCGCAGGGCTCCAGGGTGACGACCAGGGTCAGGTCGGTCAGGCGGTAGTTCTCCAGCCTGGCGGCGGCGGCCCGCATCGCCGCGATCTCGGCGTGGGCCGTGGGGTCGTGGGCGGCGATCGGGCCATTGCCGGCCGTGGCGATGACCTCGCCGGTCCTCGGATCCAGGATCACCGCGCCGACCGGCGTCTCGCCGGCCTCGGCCGCCGCGCGGGCGGCGTCGAGGGCCAGGCGCATCATGCGGCGGTCTTGCTCCAAGTCTTGATCGTCGGGGAGATCGGTGTGCATTACCTGAACCTGAAACAGCCCATCGAGAGATGCGCCCAGCCCGAGAAGGACGCCGAAAATGACCAAGCCACACGATCCCCTGTACGAGCCTGAACTCGACGGTCAAGACGGTGAGCTCGACGGCGGTCCTGGCGAACGCGTCGCCAAGGCCCTGGCGCGGGCCGGCGTGGCCTCGCGGCGCGAGGTCGAGCGGCTGATCGAGGCGGGGCGCGTGGCGATCAACGGCAAGGTGCTGACCACGCCCGCGGTCAAGGTCCAGCCCGGCGACTTCCTGACCGTCGACGGCCAGCTGGTGGCCGAGCGCGAGCCGACGCGGATCTTCCGCTACCACAAGCCCACCGGGCTGATGACCACCCACAACGACCCCAAGGGCCGGCCGACGGTGTTCCAGTCGCTGCCCAAGGAACTGCCGCGCCTGATCTCGGTCGGCCGCCTGGACCTGAACTCCGAAGGCCTGCTGCTGCTGACCAATGACGGCGAGCTGTCGCGCGCCCTGGAGACGCCCAGCAACGCCTGGGTCCGCCGCTATCGCGCCCGGGCCTTCGGCGACACGACCCAGGCCAAGCTGGACACGCTGAAGGACGGCATTACCGTCGAGGGCGTCAAGTACGGCTCGATCGAGGCCAAGATCGACAAGGCCCACGACAAGGCCGGCGGCGGCAAGAACATCTGGATCACGGTCAGCCTGTCGGAAGGCAAGAACCGCGAGGTCCGCAAGGTGCTGGAAGCCCTGGGCCTGAAGGTCAACCGCCTGATCCGCATGTCCTACGGCCCGTTCGCCCTGGGTCCGCTGGAGGCCGGCCAGATCGAGGAGGTCGGCCCTCGGGTGATCCGCGAGCTGATGGAAGGCATTGTCTCCGAAGAGAACATGCCGACGGGCGATCGTCCGAAGTTCAACGGTATCGCCAGCGCCGTGAAGGCTCCCGGCACGCCGGGCGGCGGCGACCTGCAGCGCCGGGGCGTTCCGCGCGCCGACCGGGCGGTGGTTCTCGACGCGCCGCAAAAGTCCGAGAAGCCGGTTTACAAAGCCGGCTGGGCCAAGCCGAAGAAGAAGGTCTCGCCCCACGCCCCGGCCAAGGGGGCCAGCAAGGGCATCGCCGCGCCCAAGGCCAAGCGCGCGCCCAAGTCGATGGAGAGCAAGTTCATCGACATCGGCAAACCCGCCGCGCGCGGCAAGCCGGCGGCCAAGTCGCCGGGCAAGCCGGTGGACGGCGCGGCGCGTCGTGTGTCGGAGAAGCCAGGCAGGGCGGCGCCGCGTCCGGGAGCGGCCAAGCCCTCGCGCGGTCCCGCCCCGCGCGGTGGTCCGCCTAAGCGCTGAGGAGCCGAGACCCTCGTCCTTCGACAAGCTCAGGATGAGGGTCTCTAGACCGACGTCGGCATTCGTCCTCACCCTGAGCTTGTCGAAGGGCGGGGACGCGGTTCGACGCTAAGCCGCCGCCGGGCTCGAGCCGCCGGTCCAGCGGCGCAGGGCCGGCCAGCGCACCGACAGCTCGGCCACGCCGATGAAGCCGGCCAGCACCACCAGGGCGCTGGCGATCAGGCCGGCCTTGAACTCGTGCGGCGAGTCCGGACGGGTGGTCATCGGCCGGATCAGCAGCAGGATCACGGCGTTGTTGGCCGCGTGGGCTCCGATGCCCAGCTCGATGCCGCCCAGGCGCAACGCCATCCAGGTCAGGCCCGCGCCCATGGCCGCGCGGACCAGGAAGGCGTCGATGTTCGGGTCGAAGTGGATGGCCGCGAACAGCAGGCCGTTCAGCGCCATCAGCACGATCGGGTCGCGGACATAGGCCGCGCTCTGCTTCAGCAGCCAGCCGCGGAACACCAGCTCCTCGGCGGCCGAGGCCAGGATCAGCAGGGCGATGGCTATAGTCGCGTAGAGCGTGCGGCCCACCAGGTTCGGCGAGACCTTCCACAGCGGCGGATCCAGCGACTCGCCCAGGGCGGCGGCGACGCCGGTGACGGCGATCATCACCCCCCCGACCAGGACGAGCCCGCCCAGCAGCAGGCGCCAGCGCACGGGCTGGCCGCGATTGATGTAGTCGGTGATGCGGCGGTGGTGGATGGCGCCGGCCGCGAACACGAAGCCGACCGCCGCGCCCAGGTTCACGCCGGCCAGCACGGCCAGGAAGAACAACGACTGCCGCGCCGTCGGCTCGGTCAGGTTCGGATCGGAAAAGACGCTGAACAGGTCGCCGGCGGCCGGCGCGCCGTCCAGGCCGCTGACCACCAGCAGGCTGATCAGGGTGGCGCTGGTCGCGCCCAGCAGGCCCGCCACGGCGCCGGCCAGCATGCCGACCGGCACGGCGAAGACCGTCCGCCACGGGTCGCGGTCATAGGGCGACAGGTCGGCCAGAAAGCGCGAACGCTTCACCGCCTCCATCAGCTCGCCCATGCGCATCGTCCGCTCGCCTCTCGCCACGCGTTGCTGGCTTCCGGGCCGACTAAGAGGGAAGGGGCGCGATCTTGTAAAGCGGGTGCTTGCCGCAGCGCGCGCGGGACGGCACACATCGGGTTACGGGTTGTAAGGGGGCAGGCATGAGTGACGGCGTTTCGGGCAAAGGCGACACGGGCGCGGGGCATCTGCATCGGCTGGTGCTGTTTTCGGACGCCGTCTTCGCGATCGCCATCACCTTGCTGGCCATCGAGATCCATCCGCCCGAGCACTGGCGCGGCGTGGCGGACCTGTTCCATCAGATGGGCCACAAGCTGACCGCCTACGCCGTCAGCTTCGCGGTGGTGGGGGTCTGCTGGTTCAGCCATCGCCGGGTGTTCGCCCGCCTGGTTCGGGCCGATGGCGGCCTGGATGTGTTCAACTTCGTGGTGCTGGGCCTGATCGCCCTGCTGCCCCTGAGCACGGAGCTGCTGTGGGAGGGCGGCGGACAGGTCGTGCTCGTCTATGTCGGCCACGTGGCGGTGATCGGCCTGGCCATGGGTCTGGTCTGGGCCTACGCGGCCTTCGTCGGCAAGCTGACCGAGCCGATGCCCGTGGGCGAGGCCCTGTTCGTGCTGTTGCGCGTGACGCTGCTGCCCGGCCTGATGTGCGGGCTGACGATCTTCAGCCTGGTCAAGCCGTGGGGTTGGGCCCTGCTGGCCGGGCTGATGCTGGGCCTGAACTGGATCGGCCGCCGGCTGGGCGCCGCGCCGAAGGCCGCCTGATGCGCATCGTCTCGGGCCAGTATCGTGGCAAGGCCATCGTCGCGCCGCCGGGCGAGGCCACCCGTCCGACCTCCGACCGCGCCCGCCAGGCGGTGTTCAACATCCTGGAGCACGCCGCCTGGGCGCCGGAGCTGAACGGCGCGCGGGTCATCGACGTGTTCGCCGGCTCGGGCGCGCTGGGGCTGGAGGCTTTGTCGCGCGGGGCCGGCTTCTGCCTGTTCGTCGAGACGGACGACGCCGCGCGCGGCGCGATCCGCGAGAACATCGACGCCATGCACCTGTTTGGCGTCACCCGCGTCCACCGCCGCGACGCGACCGACCTGGGACCCCGCCCGGCCAGCGCCGGAGCGCCGTTCGACATCGCCTTCCTCGACCCGCCCTACGCCAAGGGCCTGGGCGAGAAGGCCGTCGCGGAGCTTCGCGCCCACGGCTGGCTGGCCCCCGGCGCGATCCTGATGTTCGAGCGCGGTCGGGGCGAGATCGACCCGGTTCTGGAAGGCTTCGAGCAGATCGACGCGCGCGACTACGGCGCCGCGCGCGTGCTGTTTTACAAGCTGCTTTAGACCCCTAACGCTCCAAATCTTGTCATCCCGGACAGCGCTACGCGCTTCCGGGATGACAAGTTGAGGAGGGTCTAGCTCACCACGCCTTCGCCCCCACCCGGTTGTCGAGCTGCGCCCGCAGATGGCCCAGCCCCAGCCGGGTGATCCGGTACGGCCCGCCGTCCTGGCTGGCGATCAGCCGCTTGCGCTTCAGCGACTGGAAGACGCCGACCGTGCAGTCGGTCAGCGCCCAGCCGTCGCGGGTGATGCAAGGCGCCGAGATGATCTTACCCTTCTCGTCGCGTTCGAGTTCGATCCGGCCGCCCTGGGCCAGCGCGTGCAGCGTCCTTTGCTGCGGTTTGGAGATGTTCAAGGGATTGTCCGAGAGATCGAGGCATACGATCGCGCATCCGGCCAGCGGATACGCGGGCGGATAGCGGGCCTAGCGACTTTCGAACCGAGGTCCGGAGCCTGTTAGGCCCGCGCCTCGCGCACAATCTCGGACATGAACCACACAAGAGAGGTTGGTGACGGGAAGATGGGGCAAGAGCCAGCGAAGCTCAAGGTCGGCTCTTCGGCTGGACGTTCGGAACATCCGCGCGAGCCCAAGCGACCGCTACTTCTTGACCTTCGCCGCCGTCGTCTGCCCGACCTTCACCGGCGCGCCCTGCTGGCGGGCCTCGGAAACCAGGCCGGCGCAGTCGGCGTCCTTGGTCTCGCCGGCGGTGACGAAGGGCAGCAATGCGGCCAGCGGGTTGATCAGCGAACCCAGGGCCGCGGCGACGCCGCCCTGGCCCACCGTCTTGCTGACGTCGAGGCCGGTCTTGGGCGCCATGATCGGGCCCTTGATGGTGATCGGGATGAACAGGCGCACCAGGCGCGGCTTCTTGCTGTCGCCCTCGATGCGGAAGTCCATGCGCTCGGTGGCGAGGTTCACCGTGCCGCGGCCCTTGGCCAGCACCACGCCAGTGTCGGCGACCAAGGTGGTGGTGGTCATGACGCCGTTCCGGACGTCGAAGTCGGCGACGGCGCAGCGCACCGGCGTCTCCTTGTCGCTCTTGGACAGCAGCAGGAGCAGGCCCTTGGAGGCGTTGACGCCCAGCAGCTCGGCGAAGGCCTGGCGGATCTGGCCGCGCGGGGCGACCAGGGTGACCGAGCCGTCGGCCGTGGAGGCGGCGCGGTGGACGCTGTTGCCCGTGCCGGTCAGCTTGGCGCGGGCCATGACCGCGCCCTCGATGGCCGGCCTGCCCTGGCTCTTGATCGGGATGAAGTCCTCAATGCGGCCGTTCAGCAGGCGCACGTCGATGTCGGTCCTCGGCGTGGCCGGGCGGGCGTCCAGGCGCACGGTTCCCTTCAGGTCGCCGCGCGAGAAGGTCAGGGCCAGCGGGTCGACGGTCAGCACGCCTTTCTCCAGGACCACCTCCGCGCTGACCTTGCGCAGCGGCAGATTGGGCGCGTTCACGGTCTCGGCGCGGTAGCTGACCTTGGCGTCCATGGCGCGGATACGTTCGACCTGCAGGGTGGCGTCGGGCAGCAGGCGCTGGGTGGCGTCACGTTGCGCGGCCTCGACCTTCTGGCCGGCCGAGGCGGTCTCGCCGCGACCGGTGGCCGGAGCGGCGCCGAACAGGCTGCCCAGGTCGTCGAAATCCAGCCGGCGCGAGCGCAGGTCGGCTTCCAGATAGGGCCGCTCGCGACCCGTCAGCACGAAGAGGTCGCCACGGATGTCGCTGTCGCCCACGCGGCCCGACAGCTTTTCGAAGTCGTAGCGGTCGCCCCTGCGGACCAGATGGCCCGAGACCTTGTAGGGCGGGGTGTTGGGCAGGGTCAGGCCGGTCAGGTCGTGCAGGCGGTTCAGGTCCGCGCCGGAGACGGTGAGCTGGGTCTCGAAGCGGCCCAGATCGAACGGCTTGATGACCTTGCCCTGCGCCGTGACGCGGGTCGAGCCGGCGCGGATGTCGGCGTCGAACGGGTAGGGACGGCTGGGCGAGATGTTCAGCAGCGGGCCGCCGGTGACCTGGGCGACGAAGGCGGACCGGTTCAGGCTGCCCTTGCCCTCCAGCACGAAGCGGCCGCCCCTGTCGCCGGCGCGTTCCTGGGCGTTGACCGTGCCGACGAACAGCGCGCCGCGCTGGCGGTCGTCGACCCGCAGCCGGCCCTCGTTGATCACGAAGCGCTGGACGGCGGGCAGCTTCAGCGGCTTGTCGCTCTTCCTCGCGCCGAAGGTCCAGTTGGCCCGGCCGTCCTTGTCGCGCAGCAGGCGCACGTCGGCCTTGTCGATGGCCAGGAACGGCAGGATGACCTGGCCGCGCAGCAGCGGCAGGATCTTGATCTGCACCGCGATGCGCTCGACCTGGGCCATCTGGCCGGCCTGTGGATCGACGGACCTGGCCCAGGCCGGCTGGCCGATCCGCACGCCAAAAGCCTCGGCCTTGGGCGCGAACGACCAGGGGTGGACGCGCAGGTCGCCGGTGATCGCCACCTCGCGCTGCAGCTGGGCCGAGGCGTAGCGGCCGATCGGGCCGCGCAGCCAGTTCCAGTCGAAGATCACGAGAAAGATCACGATCGCCGCGACCAGGGTCAGGGCCGCGCCGATGCCGATCCGGGCGCGCCGCGACAGGCCTCGGAACGGGTTCCGGGGCGGCTTGGGCGCGGGCGTGACGTCGGCCGTGGACAGGATCGTGGCTCCGATTGAACCCACACAACGCGTGAGCCGGGCGATCCTGTTCCAATTTGAAGCGAAACGACCTTCAGGCCGGTTCCGGGATCAGCCCGTCAGTAGACGAGACCGATCCGGCTGACGACCACCCCCGCGATGATGAAGATGGCGATGGCCACGAGTTCATAGGCCTTGAAAAACGGCCGGCTTGGCGTGCGCATGATGAATAGTTCCCCCGTCCCATTTTGGTGCAACTCGACGCTTCCGGCGCAAGGGCGGCGCCACCCACTTTGGGGTTTAAGGCGCCTTTCCGGGCCAGATCAGGTAACCGGCCTCGTCGCGCCCGGCGGCGACGTAACCGGGGTAGGGAGAGCCGTAGCCATACAGCGGCGGATAGTTCTCGCCCTGGCCCCCACGGCCATAGGCGTAACCGCCGCTGTATGAGCTGCTCTCGTACGCGTACTGTGATCGCGAATTGCGACTATCGTACCGGCGCTCGCCGTAGCGATCACCGGCATGGGCGTAGCCGCCCGGATAGCCACGGTCCGCGCAACCGCCGCAGCCGCCACAGTCGGTCGTGTACCCGCCCTGATACCCGTAGGCGGGCGCGCCCTGCGTCTGGACGTCGAGGCGACCGCCGCCATAGCCGTGACCGTAGCCGCCGCCATAGGCGCTGTCGCACTCGATACGATCCCAGCGATAGGCCCCGCCCGGACCGGTGACCCGGCGCGAGAAGCACTGGCCGGGCGCGGCGTTGGGCGGCAGGATCTCCGGACCCGGCGGGCCGCCGACGCCGCCAGGGCTCGAACCGGCCAGCGCGGGCGCGGCCGTCAGGACGGCGGCCGTGGCGAGGGCGATCGTGGTCAGGCGGCGAAAGGCGATCATGGGCGACTCCGGACGAGGGTTAACAAAACATTTCCAGCGCGGTCGCGAGCGTCCTTTCACCCGTCGCGCGAGCGTGGCCGTGGCGGCTTCCCCTCACGCCGCGAGACGGGTAGCGTTGCATCAAACATCTGTTTGAGGGGCGGCCATGGCGATCGAGGCGGTGATCTGGGATTTCGGCGGGGTGTTCACCACCTCGCCGTTCGAGGCCTTCCGCCGCTACGAGACCGAGCGCGGCCTGCCCGCGGACTTCATCCGCACGGTCAACGCCACCGACCCCGACGTGAACGCCTGGGCCCGTTTCGAGCGGGCCGAGATCGACGCGACGGCCTTCGACGGCCTGTTCCTGGAGGAGGCGACGCGCCTGGGCCATGCGGTGCGCGGGGCCGAGGTGCTGCCGCTGCTCTACGGCGACCTACGGCCTCGGGTGCTGGAGGCGCTGAAGGCCTGCAAGGCGCGGTTCAAGGTCGGCTGCATCACCAACAACGTCCCCACCGGCCATGGACCCGGCATGGCCCAGAGCGCCGAAAAGGCCCTGGCGGTCGGCGAGATCATGGCCCTGTTCGACGCGGTGATCGAAAGCTCCAAGGCCGGGGTGCGCAAGCCGGATCCGCGCATCTACCAGATGATGTGCGAGCGGCTGGGCGTCGCGCCGGACAGGTGCGTCTATCTCGACGACCTGGGGATCAACTGCAAGCCGGCGGCGACCCTGGGCATGACGGCGATCAAGGTGTCGGGCGAGGCTCAGTTGTTGGACGACCTTGCCCAAGCGACCGGTTTGGCGTTCTGAGAGGGAAACCCCAGAAGCCCGTGGCCCACGGGCTTCTCTTCATCGTCGGAAGAGAAATCCCATGTCCCGTCCCAAGATCGGCGCAGACGCCGCGCTCGCCCAGCTTTCCGGCTGGAGCGCGGCTTCCGGCAAGGACGCGATCACCAAGACCTTCAAGTTCGCGGACTTCAATCAAGCCTTCGGTTTCATGACCCGCGTGGCGCTAATGGCCGACAAGCTCGACCATCACCCGGAATGGTTCAACGTCTACAACCGCGTCGAGGTGCTGCTGACGACGCACGACGCGGATGGTGTGACGGACCTGGACGTGACGCTGGCGAAGTTCATGGACAGCGCCGCCTAGGAGTCTCCTCCCCTTCTGGGGGAGGTGGATTCGCGCGAATACGCGCGGAGACGGAGGGGGTCTGCGTAGGCGAGACCGAGCTGTCCCCCTTCCCAAAGAGGGGGAGGAGAGATTTCGGCTTCCCCTGTTCTCATGCCCGGTTCAAACTGTTGTTTGAACAATCGGGAGGACGCCGCATGGCGCAGAGCACGGGCCGGGTCGCCGGCAAGAAGGCCTTCATCACCGGCGGGGCCCAGGGCCTGGGCGCGGCGGCCGGGCGGATGCTGGCCAAGGAAGGCGCCAAGGTCGCCCTGGCCGATCTCAACCTGGCCGGCGCCCAAGCCGTGGCCGACGAGATCAACGGCGCCCACGGCGCGGGCACGGCCTTCGCCTACCATCTGGACGTCACCCAGGAAGACCAGTGGATCGAGGTGCTGGAAAAGGCCGCCGGCGACATGGGCGGCCTGTCGGTGCTGGTCAACAACGCCGGCATCGGCGGCGACGGCCCGATCGAGAGCCTGGATTTCGCGCTCTGGAAAAAGGTGATGTCGGTCAATGTCGACTCGGTGTTCCTGGGCGCCAAGCACGCCCTGACCCACATGCGGGCGCATCAGCCGGGTTCGATCATCAATCTGAGCTCGATCGCCGGCCTGATCGCCAACGGCAACTCGCCCGCCTACAACGCCTCCAAGGCGGCGGTCTGGCTGCTCAGCAAGAACATCGCGCTGTACTGCGCCAAGATGAAGCTCGACATCCGCTCGAACTCCATCCACCCGACCTTCATCGACACCCCGATCCTGGAGGGCTTCACCTCGCGGTTCGGCAAGGAGGAAGCCTTCGCCAAGCTGGCCCGTCAGGTGCCGCTGGGCCGCATCGGCGAGCCGAACGACATCGCCAACGCGGTGCTCTATCTCGCCAGCGACGAGAGCAAGTTCATGACCGGCGCCGAGATCAAGGTCGACGGCGGCATCTCGGCGATGTGATGGGATAGATCCTCCCCCGTGTCGTGGGGGAGGATCTTGCATCTCAGCGCGGCGCGCGTTTCGCCAGGATCCGCTGCAGCGTCCGCCGGTGCATGTTCAGCCGGCGCGCCGTTTCCGACACGTTGTGGCCGCACATCTCGTAGACGCGCTGGATGTGCTCCCACCGCACGCGGTCGGCGCTCATCGGGTTTTCCGGCGGCACCGGAGCCGCGTCCTTGGCGGCCAGCAGGGCGCGGGCCACGTCGTCGGCGTCGGCGGGCTTGGAGAGGTAGTCGACCACCCCCGCCTTCACCGCCGCCACGGCCGTGGCGATGTTGCCGTAGCCAGTCAGCATGATGACCTTGGCGTCGGCGCGGGCGTCGCGCACCGCCTCGACCACCTTGAGGCCCGAGCCGTCCTCCAGCCGCATGTCCAGCACCGCGTGGGCCGGGGCATGGCTGCGCAGAAGGGTCAGGGCCTCGGCCACGGACGCGGCCAGCGTCACCTCGAACCCTCGCTGCTCCAGCGCTCGACCCAATCGGGTCCGCAGCGGAGCGTCATCATCCAACAAGAGCAGCGTCTTGTCCGGCAGCGCCGAAACCAGCTCACCGATATCCGCCATAGAAGTCCGCGCCTCCCCAGCGCCAATACTCAACAGGCCAAATAACAACCCATACTTTCGTGCTTCCGCGTCGTACTCAAGCCCCCGCGAAACCAGGAGCTTCCAAGGCCGGACGAGGCCAGCGCGCCGAAACCACCGCCCCACCCCGGCGACCATTACGGAAATCCACTGTCGCGCCGGTTCGTTCCAGCAAGGTCTTCGCGATAAAGAAGCCCAGACCCATGCCGATGTGCCCCGTTCGCGACCCTTCCGCGCCCGGACGGGTCGTGACATAGGGCTCGCCCAGCTTGGCCAGCACCTCCGGCGAGAAGCCCGGACCGTCGTCGCGCGCCTCGATGACGATGTAGCGAGCGTCGAAGCGGGCGATGACGATCACCTCGCCCCTCGCGAAATCGACCGCGTTCTCGACGATGGAGGTCATGGCGTGGATGATCTCCGGGCGCCGCCAGATGTCCGGGGCGGTCTCGCCCGAAGGACCGTTGACGACGGCTTCCACGCGGACGCCATGCACCAGGTGCGGCTCGATCACGTCCTGGACCAGCTGGACCAGGCTCATGCGCTCGTGCACGGCGTCCTGAGCCTCGGGCATCTCGGTCAGGCGCTGCAGGATCTCGCGGCAGCGGGCCGCCTGGCCGATCATCAGCTCGGCGTCCTCGCGGGTCTGCTCGTCGGGCGCGTTGCGGGCCATTTCGCGGGCCACCACCGAGATGGTCGCCAGCGGCGTGCCGAGCTCGTGGGCGGCGGCCGCGGCCAGGGCGCCGAGGGCCGACAGACGCTGCTCCCGGGCCAGCACGGTCTCGGTGACGTTGAGGGCCAGCTCCATCCGCGCGGACTCGCTGGCCGCCTGCCAGGCATAGGCGGCGGTCAGGATGATGCCGACGATCCGCGCCGACACGATGGTCCACAGCATCAACGGGTTGGGCTCGAACGGCCACGGACGGCCGTTTATGGTCGGCAGCGGCATGTGGAAGATCGCCAGCAGCACCGAGGCGGCGATGGCCAGGGCGCCCAGGCCGAAGGCGTAGCGGGCCGGCAAGGTCGCCGCCGCCAGAGTCACCGGCGCGATCAGCAGCAAGGCGAAGGGGTTGTGCGCGCCGCCGGTCAGATAGATCAGGCCCGACAGCTGCAGGATGTCGAAGGCGATCTGGGCGGTGGCCTCGCCGTCGCGGGCCAGGCGCTGGCCGCTGGAGGCCAGGCCCAGCAGCACGTTCAGCCAGGCCGAAAGGGCGATCAGGGTGAAGCACAGCGCCCACGGCACCTGCAGCTTCAGAACCAGTCCGGAAATCAGCAGGATCGCGGTCTGGCCGACCACCCATAGCCAGCGCTGCGCCAGAAGGGTTCGCACCCTTAAGCGTCCGCGGCGCAGTCCTGGAGCCGTCCAGGACCAGGCGTCGTCTTGCGCCGGTTCGTCGCCCGGCCTATCGAGCCCTTTGTGACGTTGATCGTCGGGCGCTCTCGCGAACGATACGTCAGTCATGGTCGCAGGATTGTCCAGAATTGCGCGCTTTGCGAGAGCAAAAGGACAAGCGGCAAGAAAAGGATGAAAAGCACATGCCTCGCCACCGCCTTGTCCTGATCCTGGCCTGCGTCCTGGGGCTCGCCGTGACCGCGGGCCTGGCGTGGCGCGCCGGAGTATTCAAGTCCCAAGCGTCCGTCGCGGTCGGCGGGCCGTTCCAGCTGGTGAACCAGAATGGTGTTCCGACCACCGAGAAAGCGCTGAAAGGTAAATGGAGCGCGGTGTTCTTCGGTTTCACCTACTGCCCCGACGTCTGCCCGGGCACGCTGCAGGGCCTGGCGGCGGCGACCGACCAGCTGGGTCCCAAGGCCAAGGACCTGCAGATCGTCTTCATTTCGATCGACCCTGCCCGCGACACGCCCCAGCAGATGAAGACCTATCTGTCGGCCGACTATGTGCCGAAGACGACGATCGGCCTGACCGGGACGCAGGAGCAGGTCCAGGCGGCCGCCAAGGCCTACAAGGTCTACTACGCCAAGGTCGGCGACGGCCCCGGCTACACCATGGACCACTCGACGGCGATCTACCTGATGGACCCCAAGGGGCGCTTTAAGACGGTAATCCCCTACAACCTGCCGCCGGCGGACATCGCACGCCGGATCAGCGACGCGATGCGCGAGGGCTGAGAACGCTACCACTCCGGCGTGAGGCGGCCCCATGACGCGGCGCCAATCGCTGTGAAAGGTAGACTCTCTTAGGCTTTGGCGTGCTATGTTGCGATGCAACATCGCGAGTGCGCCATGCTCTACGCTCTACATGAGGCGGCTTATTACGCCTCCACGCCGATGCGCCTCGCGGCGCGGGCGGCCCGGGACTTCTGGGGATCGCCGCTGAATCCGGCCGCCGACTCGGCCGTCGGCCGACATATGCACGCCGGCGCGGATCTGTTCGCCAACGTCACGCGCCGCTACGGCAAGCCCAAATGGAACCTGGACACGATCAGGGTCGGCCAGGTCGACGTCCGCGTCCGTGAGACCGTGGTCTGGCAAAGCCCCTGGGCGCGGGTGATCCAGTTCGACCGCGACATGGCCGACATGCGCCGGGCCGGGAAGTTTTCGCTGGATCCCGCCGTGCTGATCGTCGCCCCGCTGTCGGGCCACTACGCCACCCTGTTGCGCGGCACGGTCGAGGCCTTCCTGCCCGACCATTCGGTGTTCATCGTCGACTGGGTCAACGCCCGTAACGTCTCGGTGCTGGAAGGCCGCTTCGACTTCCACGACTATATCGACCACATCATCGAGATGCTGGCCGTGCTGGGTCCGCGCCCGAACGTCGTGGCCGTCTGCCAGCCCGGCCCGCCGGTCCTGGCCGCCGCCGCCCTGATGGCCGAGCAGAACCATCCGTCGCGCCCGGCCAGCATGACCTTCATGGGCTCGCCGATCGACGCGCGCCTGTCGCCGACCGTGACCAACCAGCTGGCCGAGGAAAAGCCGTTCACCTGGTTCCAGTCGAACATGATCTACACCGTTCCGCCGCCCTATCCGGGCGCGGGCCGGCGCGTCTATCCGGGCTTCGTCCAGCTGGCCAGCTTCATGAGCATGAACGCCGAGCGCCACCAGGAGGCCCACCGCCGCTACTTCGAGCACCTGGTGACCGGCGACGGCGACAGCGCCGACAAGCACCTGGAGTTCTATGACGAGTATCTGTCGGTGTTGGACCTGACGGAGGAGTTCTATCTCCAGACCATCGACATCGTCTTCCAACAGTACCTGCTGCCCAAGGGCGAGCTGACGCACCGCGGGACCTTGGTGAAACCCGAGACGATCACCGACATCGGCCTGATGACGGTCGAGGGCGAGAACGACGACATCTCCGGCATCGGCCAGACCCAGGCCGCCCACGGCCTGTGCGCGAACATCCCCGACGACCTGAAGCTGGACTATGTGCAACCCGGCGTCGGCCACTACGGCGTGTTCAACGGCCGCCGCTTCCGCGAGGAGATCTATCCGCGCGTGCGCCGCTTCATCCGCAAGTGCGACCCGCACTTCGAGGAAGAGGCGTAGGGGCCGAGCGACCGTCCTCGCCCTTCGACAGGCTCAGGGTGAGGACGAATGTTGGCGCCGCGCTAGTGTCCTTATCGATTCCGAAGTTCGTCGGAGCTTGCCACAAGCGCTTGCGAACTTCGGAATCGGGACACTAGAAATCCTCACCCTGAGCTTGTCGAAGGGCGAGGATTGCGGGCCCGCTTGCGGCGCGAGCCAACGCACCCGATCTTAAGCCCCGATGTTCGCGCTCAAGGCCCAACGTTTTTCCGACGGTGATCGACTGGAGATCGGCGGCTGGCCGGTTCGCCTGCGGGTGGACGGCCGGGCGCGGCGGATCTCGCTGCGCGTCGACCGGGCCAGGTCCGAGATCGTCGCCCTGGCTCCCAATCCCAAGCGCCTCAACGAGGCCGTGGCCTTCGCCCAGGAGAAGTCCGGCTGGATCGCCAAGCAGCTGGCGGCCCTGCCCGAGCGGATGAACCTGGCGCCCGGCGGGATCCTGCGGCTTAACGACAAGGCCTATCGCCTCGAGGTCGGTCCGGGGCGGGCCCGCCTTGACGACGCCCATGGCGATGGGCCCCGCATCGTCGCGCCCGACGACGCCAACTGGGGGCTGAAGGTCATCCGCCTGGCCAGGCGCGAGGCGCTGGCCGTGCTGACCGAGCGCACCGCCGTCCATGCCGCGGCCCTGGGCCGGCCGATGCCGTCGGTGGCGGTGGCCGATCCCAAGGCGCGCTGGGGCTCCTGCCGGCCGGCGACATCCAGGGCTCCGGCGGCGATTCGCTACAGCTGGCGCCTGATCCTGGCCCCGGCGGTGGTGGCCGACTACGTCGCCGCCCACGAGTGCGCCCATCTGATCGAGGCCAACCACGGGCCGCGCTTCTGGGCGCTGTGCGAGCGGCTGGCCGGCGATCCCGCTCCGCATCGGGCGTGGCTACGGGCCCACGCGGCAGAGCTGCACGCGATCGGGGCTTCGCCGACCTAGTAGGGCAGCTGGTCCGCCGGCGGGGCCGCGCCGGCCGGGGTTTCCGCCGCCGGGCCTTCCGGACCCGGCGTGGTGTTCATCAGGTCCCCGATCGGGTCGGTGTTCTCGATCGGCGGAGGCTCGACGACGCCGCCCGGGATCGGGGTGGCCTTCAGGCGGGGCAGGGCGGCGGCCATGAAGGTGCGCCAGATTTCCGCCGGGGCGCCGCCGCCGGTGACCCGCTTCATCGGGGTGTTGTCATCCTTGCCGGTCCAGACGGCGGTGACGAAGCCGCCCGTGTAGCCGACGAACCAGGCGTCCTTGTAGTCGCTGGTCGTGCCGGTCTTGCCGGCGATGTCGTAGCCTGGGACCCTGGCGCGCGTGCCGGTGCCCGAGGCGACGACCTGGCGCATCATCTGGTTCATGTACTGCAGGGCCGGCGAGCCGATCACGGCCGAGCGGGCCTGGCGGTCGACGCTGTGGTCGTACAGCACCTTGCCGCTGGCGGTGCGGATGCGCTCGATGCCGTAGCCCTTGGCCATGAAGCCGCCGTTCGAGAACGGGGCGTAGGCCTGGGCCATCTCCATCGGCGAGACCTCGACCGCGCCCAGGGCCATCGACGGGTCCAGCTGGATCTTGCTGGTGATGCCCAGGCGACGGGCGGTGGCGGCGACATTGCTGGTGCCGACCTCGTTGGCCAGCCGCGCGGCGACCGTGTTGATCGACTGGGCCAGGGCCGTCTGCAGGGTGATCGGGCCCAGATACTTGTTGGTGTAGTTCCTCGGTTCCCAGTTGCCGATCTTGACGGGCTCGTCGACGACCATGACGGCGGGCGTGCGGCCCTGCTCCATGGCGGTCAGATAGACGAACGGCTTGAAGGCCGAGCCGGCCTGACGGCGGGCGGTGGTGGCGCGGTCGAACTGGCTGTCGGCATAGTCGGCGCCGCCGACATAGGCGCGGATACGGCCTTCGCCGTCGATGGCGACCAGCGCCGCCTGCTGCACGCCCTGGGCCCCGTGGCCATCGACGCCCAGCTTCACGGCGCGCTCGGCCGAGACCTGGATCGGCAGGTCCAGCGTGGTCTCGACGACCAGGTCCTCGGTCGGTTCGCCGACCAGCGAGCGGACCTGGGCGTCGATATAGTCGGTGAAGTACTGGGCGCGCTGGTTGGCCAGGGTGGCCGAGACCCGCACTGGCTCCTTGAAGGCCTCGTCGCGCTGCTCGGGCGTGATGGCCTTGATGCGCACCATCTCGTCCAGGACGATGGTGGCGCGGCGGGCGGCGCGCTCCTTGGCCGAGACCGGCGAATAGCGGGCAGGCCCCTTCATCATCCCGGCCAGCAGCGCGGACTCGCCGATGGTCAGGTCCTTGGCGGGCTTGTTGAAGTAGCGCTGCGAGGCGGCCTCGATGCCGTAGGCGCCCGCGCCGAAATAGACCCGGTTCATGTAGAGGGCCAGGATCTGCTTCTTGCTGAACTTCATCTCCAGCCAGACGGCCAGGATCAGCTCCTGGGCCTTGCGGCGATAGTTCTGGGCCGGGCTCAGGAACAGGTTGCGGGCCAGCTGCTGGGTGATGGTCGAGCCGCCGCGCTGCGGGCCGTCATGGGTGGCGTTCCACGCCACCGATCGCATGATGCCCCAGGGGTTGAAGCCGAAGTGGTGGTAGAACTGCCGGTCTTCGATCGCCACGAAGGCGGCCGGCACGTATTCCGGCAGGGCGTCGATATCGACCGGCGGCGCGTACTGGCTGCCGCGCACCGCCAGCAGGGCGCCCGAGCGGTCCAGATAGTTGATCGAGGGCTGGCGCTTGACGTCGTAGAGCTTGGACGTGTCCGGCAGATCGCTGGCGAACACCGCGAAGAAGGCGACGATGAAGATCAAGCCCCAGACGCCCAGGACCGTGCCCCAATAGACGAGGGCCTGGAGCGGGGTGCGCTGCGGCCTGGCCGCCTTGTTCCCGCCGAAGGGTCCGTTCGCCATGGTCTTCCTGTTCCAAGATGCGGCCGCGAGGAGGCTCACGCTCGCGCGTGTTCCGTTTAGCCGAAGCCCACAGAACGCGCGACAAGATTGACGAGCGGTAAATGCGACCCGAGGCGCTCTTGTGGCGCTCGGCCGATCATGGCGATATGCCACCTGGAATTGAGTAAGCGAGAGGCGCGGTGATCATGACGTCCTGGGGGCCCCAACACTTGGCCTGGGGGCCGGACGCTGCCAAAAGAGCGCCCGTGTATGTTCCTCCCGAATCCCCAGAACTCGACCACGCCCGCGACGTCTTGCGGCGCACCTTCGGCCACGCCGATTTCCGAGGCATGCAGGCGGGGGTGATCAACGAGATCCTGGCCGGGCGCAGCGCCATGGCCGTGCTGCCGACCGGCGGCGGCAAGAGCCTGTGCTATCAGATCCCGTCGCTGATCCGGCCCGGGCTGGGTCTGGTGATCTCGCCGCTGATCGCGCTGATGGCCGACCAGGTCCAGGGCCTGCGCCAGGCGGGCGTGGCGGCCGAGCGGCTGGACAGCAACGTCTCGATGGACGAGCGCTCGGACATCTGGCGGCGCATCGACGCCGGCGAGGTGGACCTGCTGTACCTGTCGCCCGAGGGCCTGATGCAGCCGTGGATGCTGGATCGCCTGGCGCGCACCCCACTGGCCCTGGTCGCCGTCGACGAGGCCCACTGCGTCAGTCAGTGGGGTCACGACTTCCGGCCCGAATACCGGATGATGGGGCGGCTGGCCGAGCTGTTCCCGAACGTGCCGCGCCTGGCCGTCACCGCCACCGCCGACGCCCGGACCCGCGACGACATCCGCGCCGAACTGCGCCTGCAGGGCGCGGCCGAGTTCGTCGACAGCTTCGCCCGGCCCGAGCTGGCCCTCTCCGCCGAGCGCAAGCGCGGCAAGGGCCATGACCGGGTGGTCGAACTGGTGCTGGAACGTCCTGGCCGGGCCGGCGTCGTCTATGCCGGCAGCCGCGACTCCACCGAAAAGCTGGCCGAGAAGCTCAACGCCGAGGGCGTTCCGGCCCTGGCCTATCACGCCGGCCTCGACAAGGCCGTCCGCGCCAAGCGGCTGGAGGACTTCCTGGAGGCCGACGCCGCGGTGATGGTGGCGACGATCGCGTTCGGCATGGGCGTCGACAAGCCCGATGTCCGCTTCGTGATCCACGCCGACCCGCCGGCCGCCATCGAGGCCTACTGGCAGGAAGTCGGCCGCGCTGGCCGCGACGGCCAGCCGGCCGAGGGCATCACGCTCTACGGCTCGGCCGACATGGCCTGGGCCGGCCGCCGGATCGAGACCAAGGACGCCCCCGACGAGGTCAAGCAGGCGCAAGGCCGCAAGCTGCGCCAATTCTATTCCATGCTTGAGGGCGTCACCTGCCGCGCCGCCGCCGTCCGCCGCTATTTTGGCGAGGAGGGCGTGGCCCGCTGCGGGGTCTGCGACGTCTGCGTCTCGCCGCCGACCGGCATCGACGCCACCGAGGCCGCTCAGAAGGCGCTGTCGGCCGTCCACCGCATGGGCGGCCGGTTCGGGCGCGGTCGCTTGATCGAACACCTGCTGGGCAAGACCAAGGACGTCACGCCGCAGGAGGCCCAGCTGCCGACCTTCGGCATCGGCCGCGAGTTCAGCCAGCCGGTCTGGCGCGACCTGTTCGACACCCTGATCTTCGAGGGCCTGCTGCGCGAGGATCCCAATGACGGCCGGCCGTTGATCGGCCTGGGCGACGTCGAGGGCGTGCGCCAGGTCTATCGCGGCGAGCGCCGCGTCGCCCTGCGCCAGATGGCCGAGGCGCCGGAGACCGGCCGCTCGACGGCCGGCCGCAAGCGCCGCGAGGGCAAGGCCCTGACCATCCCGACCGAGAACCAGGTCCTGTTCGAGGCCCTGCGCGCGTGGCGCAAGGAGCAGGCGCAGGCGCAGCACGTGCCGCCCTACGTCATCTTCCACGACGCCACCCTGGCCGAGATCGCCGCCGCGCGTCCGGCCACCCTGGCGGCGCTCGGCAAGTCCGGCGGCGTCGGCCAGGGCAAGCTGGATCGTTACGGCGAGGCGGTTTTGAAGGTCGTGCGGGAGAACTAGACGGCTCCCCGCGCGTTAGCTCCCCGTCAAGCCGAGGAGCCTCCCCCCATGACCGACGTCAGCAGCTTTACCCCGAACGACGCCTCGTCCGCCGCCGCTGCGGCCGTTGACGAGGTCAGGAAGACGACCGCCGAAAAGACCAAGCGCGCCAAGGAAGCGGTGACCAAGGCCGTCAAGTCGGCCCGTGAGACCGCCACCGAAGTGGCCCAGCAGACCCGCACCTTCGCCGAGCAAAAGGCCAAGGTCGGCGCGGCCTGGACCCGCGACAAGGCCCAGGTGGTTCATCACACCGCCGAGGAACACCCGATCGGCGTGGCCTTCGGCGCGTTCGCCATCGGCCTGGGCGTGGGTTTCCTGATCGCGCGGAACCTGGACTAGCCAGACCTTTAGAGACTCAGGCGCTCGGCGTTCACGCCCGCGGCCCGCAAGGCCGCGAGGCGGGCGAACGCCAGCGTCAGGGCCTTGCGACGCGCTGGCGCCAGGGGCGTGAGCGGGGCCTCGCGCACGACCGCGCCGCCGAAGCCGTCGGCGACGACCAGCCCCGGCTCGTCCGGCAGGACGCCCTCCGGGAAATGCGGTGCGACGGCGAAATAGAACGCGTCGCAATAGGGGGCGTACTCGCCCCACTTCCGGTCGACCCGGAAGTCTTCCAGCCCCGACTTCACCTCGACGATCAGCACGTCGCCCTTGGGACCCAGCGCCATCAGGTCGGCGCGTCGTCCGTTGGGCAGCGTCACTTCAGCCAGCGGCGCATAGCCCAGATCCACCAGCAGTCGCGCGGCGCCGCGCGTCACGTTCAGGGTGGTTTCAGGCCGGCTCTGAAGCTGGATGATCACGTCCATCGACGGAATAGTGTTCCAGCTTTGTTCGCGGATCAAGAGGGGCGCTAAGGCGCTGGCTGCTTTGTCGGCCGCAGCATGCCCAAGTCATAGCCTAGCGCCTTGGCCCGCGCGGTCAGCGCCGCGCGGTCGGCTTCGGTCGGCAGCTCGCGCGACAGCAGCCACAGATAGCGTCCCGAGCCCTCGCCGACGATCGACCAGCTGTAGTCGTCGGCGTGGTCCATGACCCAGTAGTCGCCGAAGAACGGGCCGAAGAAGCTGACCTTGAGCTTGGCGTTGGTCGCCGTATCGACGACCTTGGCCTTGCCCTCGGCGACCTTCACGGGACCGTCCACCGCGCCCTGGCGGCAGGTGTTGAGCACGCGGATCAGGCCGTCGGGGCGCCTGGAATATTCGGCGGTGACGCCTTCGCAGCCCTTCTCGAAGCGCATGTCGTAGCGGGCGACCTCGTACCACTTGCCCAGGTAGCGATCGAGCTCCACGGCCTTGGCCGGCTGGGGCGGATGCGCATTGCCGCTAGGGCCAGCGACACAGGCGCTCAGCGACAGAACGAGCGGCAGGGCGAGGAGGGCGGCGCGCATGAAGACTCCGGGGCGTGAACGCGTGACCAGATACGACGGCCAGCGGCCGCCGGATGATAGCGCGGTCCAAAAACGAAGACCGCCCCGCCGGGGTTCCGGCGGGGCGGCTAAGCTCTGGCGTCGGGGCGCGCCTACTCGGCGGCGATGCTGACGGCGCCGACCGGGCGGTCCTTGAAGTTGATGGCCTGCAGGTGGCGGATGCCTTCCTCGGCGATGTCGTCGCCGACCATCCGCTCGCCCTCGCCCTTCAGTTCGTCGATGTCGACATACATGGCGTAGAAGGCCTTGGTGCGGTCGGTGATGATGCCGGCGTTGAGCAGCGTCTTGACCAGCACCCGGAAGATGTTGGTCTGCTCCTTCATGTTCTCCCGACGCACGTCGTCGGTCATGATCTTCCCGTACTCCTCGACCACCTTGTCGGGATCCAGGCCGAATTCGGCATAGAGGTCCAGCTGCTGGTGCGGCGAGACGAGGTTGAACAGCAGGGTCTGGAAGCAGTGCGCCGCCCAGTCCTCGATGATGGCGTGTTCCTCGGGCGACAGCTTGGGCACGGTGCGGTCGGCCCAGATTTTCCCGAACTTGTGGTGGAAGGCCTCGTCGGTCATCACCAGCTGCAGCAGGCGCTTGCCCACGGGATCGTTGATATTGTTGTAGAAGGTGGCGAAGGCGCCCATGGCCAGACCTTCGACCAGCATCTGCATGCCGATGATCTTCTTGTAGACCTCGGGCGCGCCGATGATCTCGACCAGCAGGGTCTTCAGGGCCGGGCCGCATTCGACCGGCTTGCCCCAGCGGGCCTTGATGTATTTGGCGAAGGCCGTGACGTGGCGGGCCTCTTCGCGCGTCTGGTTGGCGGCGTATTCCTGCGCGCCCTGGTCCTTCAGCACGTGGCACAGGCTGGCCGACAGGTTCAGCGCGCCCTGCTCGCCGTGCAGGATCGACGAGAAGCTGCGCAGCACCGACTGGTTGATGAAGCGGATGCGCGTCTTCGGGTCGGACAGGTGGTTGGAGACGTAGTCGGTCGACAGGGCGATGACCATGTCCTCGGGAACCAGGGCCTGGTTCTCCATGTCGAACGGCTCGTCGAAGTCGATATAGGTCTTGTCCAGCGGATCCCAGAAGTGGTCGTGGGTCGCCGAGATGATCTTGTCGAAGGCGCTGGAACGATTGCCGTAGCGGTCGAGTTCGAGCATCGACTCGAAGTCGTCCGGCGCGACCGCGTCGTACATGGCGTCCTTGGTGATATTCCGGTCTTTAGAGATTGGGTCGGTCATGTCGGCGCTCCCTATCGGCCGTGCGATGTCCAGCGGGCAGGGTCCGTCTTGCGCGGATCTCGGCCCATCTGAACACTGTCAACTCAGTTGAGCGGACGGGTCAAACAAAAAATGACGGAGGCGTCAGGTTTGCTGGCGTGGCTGGGCTGGGCTGGGATGTGGCCGGCCTCTAGGCGACGCTCGCGGCGCCCCGTTCGCACCAGCCCAGCGGACGCGGCGTCTTGTCGAGATAGAAGCGGTGGTTCTCGTCCAGGCGGAAGCCGGCCGCCTGGACCGCCGCCGAGACCGGCCGCGTCAGGTGGCAGCCGCCCGCCAGGCGCTTCCACAGCGGTTCGATGCGTCGCTGCCAGCGCGCCGTACCGGCGTCGGGCGTGAGGCCATGCTCGCAGAACAGGAAGCGGCCGCCCGGCCGCAGCACCCGCCGGGCCTCGGACAAGACGGCGGCGGGCGAGCGGACCGAGCACAGGGTGAAGGTGCACAGCACGGTGTCGAAACGGGCGTCGCCGAACGGCAGGCTCTCGCCTTCGCCCGCGACGATCTCGACCGCCAGGCCCTCGGGGCGCGGGGCGGCCTGGGCGAGGGCGCGCAACTCGGCGGAGGGGTCGACGCCGGTGACGCGGGTCACCGTGGCCGGGTCGTAAAAGGCGAGATTCAAGCCGCCGCCGACGCCGAGCTCCAGCACCTTGCCCCACGCCTGGGGCACGATCTTGGTCCGCTGCTCGCGAAACGCCGGCGCGCCGCAAGCGCAGCACAGCAGCTTGGGCAGGATGTAGCGCTCGTACAGCGTCGCCATGGCGTTTTCCCCCTTTTTTGAGTTGGCAGCAGAGCGGCGCGGGGCGGGTTTGGTCAAGCCGGCCTGCTGTCAGATCTGGCAGCAGTGCGCTTTATTCGGAAACGGCCAGTCGCTTCGGAGTTCTCCCCATGCCCAAGCCCCTCAAACCGCCCGCCGAGGAGGCCGAAGGCGCGTGCGCGTGCGGGGCGGTGCGGGTCGCCATCGGCGTGCCGGCGCGGTGGGCGTTCCACGACCACTCGGCCGCCAGCCGCCGCGCCCAGGGCTGCGCCTATGTCACCTACACGGCCAGCTACCGCAGCCGCTTCCGCTGGCTGGAGGGCGAGGACCTCGTCACCCGCCACGAGCACGAGGGAACAACCCGGGGCTTCTGCAGTCGCTGCGGGACGCCGATCTTCATGGAGCGCAAGCGCGCCCCGACCATGATCAACCTGCCACGCGCCCTGTTCGAGACCCGCACCGGCCGCGAGCCGCGCTACCACACCTCGCTCGACCAGGCGCCGGACTGGGCCTATGGCGGCGGCAAGCTGATCCCGCTGAAGGGCTATCCGGGCGTGATGTGGGAGCGGCCGAAACCGAAGGCCAAGCGCAAGGCGCCGATCGACGACTTCCTCTAGCGCCCTTCCAGCGCGACCAGCACGGCCGGCTGCACGCGGGCCAGTTCGGCGAGGCGTTCGATCAGGGCGTCCTTGCTGTCGAGGGCCAGGCCGTCGCGCAGTTTCGCCATGCGCTCGCGGACCTTGGTCAGGTCGGCGGCGTTGGCGGCGGTGACCACGGCCGCCTGATGCTTGCAGGCCCCGAACTTCTCGAAGCCTGGGCAGGTGCACAGGCCTTCGCCGGCCGGAGCCCACAGCTGCACGACATAGAGGTCGCCGACGCTGCCGGTGACGTGGGCGGTGACCTTCTCGTCCTCGATCGAGACGAGGTCGACGGCGCCGGCCTCGGCCATGGCCGCGCCGGTGTCGAACCAGCGCTCGTCCATGCGCTCGCGCCACGTGTCGGCGTCAAACAGCTGGCTCATGCCTCGTCCTCGATGCGGTGGATGTCGTCGTCCGACAGGCCGAAATGGTGGCCGATCTCGTGGACCAGCACGTGGGCGATCAGGTCACCGAGGCTGACATCGCCGCGCTCGGCCCACTCGTCCAGGATCGGACGGCGGTAGAGAAACACCCGCGACGGCTCGGTCCCATAGTCCAGCACCGAGCGGCGGCCCAGGTCGACGCCCTGATAGAGGCCGGTCAGCTCGAAGGCGTCCTCGATGTCCAGGCCGTCCAGGACCTCCTCGGCCGCGAAGTCATCGACCCGGATGACCACGTCGCCGGTCAGCTTGCGGAATTCGTCGGGCAGGGCGTCGAAGGCCAGCCGGGCCAGGGCGGCGAAGTCGTCGAGCGACGGGGCGAGGCGGTCGGACCAGGTCATGGGTCTCCAAATAGAGCGATTGGAGCGTTAAGCCACCGGGTGTCGCGATGAAATCGCGACCGACCGCCACACCCGACCTTGATCGCGCTCTGGTCATGGCCCGACTAATCTGGGATTCTGATTCGACGACCCGCTGGGGTAAGCGACGCGCCTGATGACATCGTACGACCTGATCCTCGCGGCCGTGGCCGGCGCGGTTTGTCTCGCCATCTGCGTCACCCTGTGGTCGCTGGGGCAGCGCCGCGGCTATGAGGCCCGCATCGCCGCGCTGAAGGCCCGCCTTGGCCTGCAAGGCGGCGACGCCCTGGACGCGCCCGCCTGGGTCGAAGCCTTCGACACCGCCGTGATCGCCGTCGAGGGCGGCCGCGCCGATCTGGCCGCCGGGGCCGAGGGTCTTTCGGCCTGCGCCCAGGTGCTGGGCGTTGAGGCCCGCGTCGACGCGGTGATCGCCGCCCTGGGCGGGGCCGATCCCGACCACGCCCACAAGCTGACGGCGCTGTTCGAGCGCGGCGAAGCCTGCGTGTTCGAAGCGCGCGGGGCCGCGGGCTGGGTCTCGGTCGAGGGCCGCGCGGTCGGGGCGCTGGCCTGGCTGCGCCTGATGGCCGGCAGCGGCGGCGATTCCGGCCTGCCGTCGGCGTCCCGCTTCGCCGCCTTCGTCGACAGCGTGGCCGAACCGGCCTGGATCGCCGGGGCCGACGGCCAGGCCGTCTGGGGCAACGCCGCCTTCGTCCGCGCCGTCGGGGCCAGCTCCGCCTCCGCGGCCGCCCTGGCCGGCAAGAGCTTCGACCGCGCCGCCGACGCCCTGGTCGTCGAGGCCGTCGAGAAAAGCGCCAACGGAGAAGGCCGCCGCGAGGCCGTGCGCTGGATCAACCTGGAAGGCCGCCGCCGCGCGTTCCGCCTGTCGGCCCAGCCCCTTGAAGGCGGCGGGGTCGGAGTGTTCTGCGCCGACGTCACCGAGATCGAGGATGTCCGCGACGCCTTCAAGAAGCACGTCGAGGCCCACGACGAGACCCTGAACCACATCGCCGAGGCCGTGGCGATCTTCAGCGCCACGCGGCGGCTGTCGTTCCACAACACCGCCTTCGCCGAACTGTGGGGCCTGGAGCCGGCCTGGCTGGCCGACCGTCCGACCCATGGCGAGATCCTGGATCGCCTGCGCCAACGCCGTCGCCTGCCCGAGACCATCGACTACGCCGTCTGGAAGGCCGCCGAACTGGCCCGCTACGAAGACGTGGGACCCCAGGCCGACGACCTGTGGCACCTGCCCGACGGGCGGACGCTGAAGGTCGTGCGCCAGCCCCATCCGCTGGGCGGCATGCTGCTGATCTATTCCGACATCACCGGCGAGCTGCGCCTGAAGGCCCAGTACAACGCCCTGATCCAGGTGCAGCAGGCCACGCTGGACAAGCTGAACGACGCCGTCGCGGTGTTCGGCTCTGACGGGCGCCTGCGCCTGCACAACGAGGCCTTCGAGACCTTCTGGAACGTCAGCGCCTTCTCCCTGGAGGCGGCCGGCGACTTCGAGGGCGTGGTCGAGCTGTGCGTGCCGCGCCTGCACGACCTGGCCTTCTGGCGTGAACTGAAGGGGCGGGTGGCCGATCCCGATCCACAGATGCGCGCCCCGACCTCGGGCGAGGTCCGCACTTCTGACGACCGCATCGTCGTTTACCAGAGCCGGCCGCTGCCGGACGGCGCGACCCTGATCGCCTTCGCCGACGTCACCGACACCCGCGACCTTCAGAGCGCGCTGGCCGACCGGTCCGCCGCCCTGGCCGAGGCCGAGCGCCTGAAGCGCGATTTCGTCGGCAATGTCAGCTACGAGCTGCGCACCCCGCTGACGACGATCATCGGCTATTCCGAGCTCCTGGAGCGCGCCGACGGCATCTCGGAGCGCGGCCGCAACCACGTGGCCGCCGTCCGCGCCGCCGCCACCCAGCTGGCCCGCTCGATCGACGACGTGCTGGACATGGCCCAGATCGACGCTGGCGAGATGGCGCTGGAGATCGGGGACATCCGCGTCTCCGACCTGCTGCTCAACGCCCAGGAACACGCCCTGAAGGACGCCCAGCTGGGCGCGGTGACCCTGGCGGTCGAGTGCGACGAAGAAGTCGGGCTAATCCGCGGCGACGGCAAGCGCCTGGCCCAGACCCTGGACCACCTGGTCGAGAACGCCCTGCGCCAGACCCCGCCGGGCGGCCGCGTCACCCTGTCGGCCCGCCGCGCGCTGGGCGAGGTGCGCCTCGACGTCTCCGACACCGGCCGGGGCGTGCCGTTCCACGTCCAGGCCCATATTTTCGACCGCTTCGTCGGCCGGGATCGCGGCGGGCCTGGCCTGGGCCTGGCCCTGGTCAAGGCGCTGGTCGAGCTGCATGGCGGCTGGGTGGCGCTGGAGAGCGAGCCCGGCGCCGGCTCGACCTTCACCTGCCACCTGCCCGAGACCCAGCAGCCTGGCGCGATGCAGCCCGAACTGAGCTTCTGAACGGCGCGCGCCGCCGGACATAAAGATATCTTTATGCGTTAATTGCTAGGAAGGGTCGGGCGCGCTATAAGCCGCTCAAGATCCCATCCGACCGCAGGAGCCCGACCGTGGCCGACTATATCGTCAAGGACATCTCGCTCGCCGATTTCGGCCGCAAGGAAATCGCCATCGCCGAGACCGAGATGCCGGGCCTGATGGCCACGCGCGCCGAGTACGGCCCGGCCCAGGTCCTGAAGGGCGCCCGCATCGCCGGCAGCCTGCACATGACCATCCAGACCGCCGTGCTGATCGAGACGCTGACGGCCCTGGGCGCCGAGGTCCGTTGGGCTTCGTGCAACATCTTCTCGACCCAGGACCACGCCGCGGCCGCCATCGCCGCCTCGGGCGTGCCGGTGTTCGCCTTCAAGGGTGAGAACCTGGTCGAGTACTGGGAATACGCCCACAAGATCTTCGAGTGGCACGACGGCGGCTACCCGAACCTGATCCTCGACGACGGCGGCGACGCCACCCTGCTCTGCGTGCTGGGCCCGAAGGCCGAGAAGGATCCGTCGATCCTGAACAACCCGCAGAACGAGGAAGAAGAAGCCCTCTACGCCGTGATGAAGAAGTATCTGGCCGAAAAGCCGGGCTTCTACTCGGCCATCCGCGCGGCCATCGGCGGCGTGTCGGAAGAAACCACCACGGGCGTGCACCGCCTGTACCAGATGGCCGCCAAGGGCGACCTGCCGTTCCCGGCCATCAACGTCAACGACAGCGTCACCAAGTCGAAGTTCGACAACCTGTACGGCTGCCGTGAATCGCTGGTCGACGCCATCCGTCGCGGCACCGACGTCATGCTGTCGGGCAAGGTCGCGGTGGTCTGCGGCTACGGCGACGTGGGCAAGGGCTCGGCCGCCTCGCTGCGTCAAGGCGGCGCCCGCGTGATCGTCACCGAAATCGACCCGATCTGCGCCCTGCAGGCGGCGATGGAAGGCTATGAGGTCCAGACCCTGCAGGACGTCGCCGACAAGGCCGACATCTTCGTCACGGCGACGGGCAACAAGGACGTCATCACGGTCGACGACATGCGCCGGATGAAGAACAACGCCATCGTCTGCAACATCGGTCACTTCGACTCGGAAATTCAGATCGCCGGCCTGCGCAACTTCAAGTGGGACGAGATCAAGCCGCAGGTCCACCACGTGGAATTCCCGGACGGCAAGAAGATCATCGTCCTGTCGGAAGGCCGTCTGGTGAACCTGGGCAACGCCACGGGCCACCCCTCGTTCGTGATGTCGGCCTCGTTCACCAACCAGACCCTGGCCCAGATCGAACTGTGGACCAACAAGGCCAAGTACGAGAACCAAGTCTACACCCTGCCCAAGCACCTGGACGAGAAGGTCGCCTTCCTCCACCTGGAAAAGCTGGGCGCCAAGCTCTCGACCCTGCGCAAGGATCAGGCCGACTACATCGGCGTGCCGGAAAAGGGTCCGTTCAAGCCGGACCACTATCGCTACTAATAGCGACATCCGCGGCGCCAGTTTCCGTTGCGGAAATCGTTTGAAACAAGAGGAAAGGCCCGCCGGCGACGGTGGGCCTTTTCTTTTTCGGCCACAGGTCGGGACGCCCTATTCAAGTCCGCATTGCTCGGCTAATCGCTTTGCCATGCCGTTAGCCTTGATCATCTCCAGCCACGTCGCCGGCAGCCAGGTGGGCGCGACGGCGCAAGCCACCGCCCTGGCGCAGTTCCGTATCGACTCAATGGTCGTGCCGACCGTGCTGTATGGCCGCCATCCTGGCTGGGGCATCCCCGGCGGGGCGCCGGTGCCGATCGAGGTGTTCGAGGGCATGATGGACGGGATCGAGGCCAACGGGCTGTTCGGCCTCGTCGACCTGGTCATCACCGGCTATTTCGCCGCCGCCGCCCAGGTGCGGGCCGCCGCGCGGGTCATCGACGCCGTGCGCGAGTCACCCCGCCCGAACGGCGCGGCCACGCGGCGGCCCACCGTCATCGTCGATCCGACCATGGGCGACGCCGGCAAGGGCCTCTACATCCCGGCCGAGACCGCCGACGCCATCATCGCCGACCTGATCCCCCGCGCCGACGTCGTAGCCTGCAATAGCTGGGAGCTGCAGAAGCTGACCGGCACGGACGCCCGCGACCCGCAGAGCGCCATGCGCGCCGCCCGGCTGCTGGGCAAGATCACTCTGGTTTCGTCCGTGCATCGCGGGGCCGAGATCGGCGCCGTGCTGGCCGACAAGAAGGAGGCCTGGCTGGCCGCTCACGCCAAGGCCGAGCGCTCGCCCAACGGCACCGGCGACCTGCTGACCGCCCTCTACGCCGCCTCGATCCTGGAGGGGCAGACCTTCTCGTACGGCCTGGCCCGCGCCGTCGGCGGGGTGGCCGAGACGGTCACCGCGGCCAATATCTGGAACGCCCCGGAGCTGCCGATCGTGGCCATGGGCGCGCGGATCAAGCAGACCTCGCCGACGGTCCGTATCGAGCGGCTGGCTTAGGATGGTGGGCGAAATCACCGGCCTCTGCCCCGACCGTTTCGCCCGCGTGCGCGAGGCGTTCGAAGCCAACTTCGTCGATGGGGGCGAGCTCGGCGCGCGCTTTTCGTTCGCCGTCGATGGCGAGATCGTCGTCGACCTGATGGGGGGCTTCGCCGACCGCAAGCGCGAGGTCGCCTTCGGTCCCGACACGCTGACGGCCCTGTTCTCGACCACCAAGGCCGTGGCGGCCCTGATGGTCGCGCGCCTGGTGGACGAGGGGCGCCTGGCCTACGACCAGCCCGTCGCCGACGTCTGGCCGGAGTTCGCGCAAGCCGGCAAGGGCGCGGTCACGGTCGAGCAGGCCCTGTCGCACCAGGCCGGCCTGTCGGGGTTCCCGGACGAGACCGACCCGGCCCTGTGGTTCGACTGGGACGCCACCTGCGCGAAACTGGCCGCCATGGCTCCGCTGTTCCCGATCGGCTCGGCCAGCGGCTATCACCCGGTCACCTACGGCTACATCGCCGGCGAGATCTTCCGCCGGGTCGACGGCCGCACCATGGGGACGGCCCTGCGCGAGGACATCTGCGCCCCCTTGGGCCTGGATCTCTGGATCGGCCTGCCCGACAGCGAGCACGGCCGCGTCGCCGACCTGATGCGCCCGACGGCCCTGCCCAAGTTCGGCGAGATCAACGCCGCCGTGACCGCCGCCTTTCTCAAGCCCTGGTCCTCGCCCGGCGGACGCGGCGCGGCCGAGTGGCGGCGGGTCGAGATCCCCTCGGCCAACGGTCACGCCACGGCCGAGGCCCTGGCCCGCCTGATGGGCGCCCTGGCCACCGACGGGACCCTGGGCGGCCGCTCGATCATCACCCCGGCCGGGATCAAGGCCGCCAGCGCCCAGCGCATCATCGGCCAGGACCTGGTGCTGCCCTTCGTGATCAGCTGGGGCGCGGGCTTCATGCGCAACGAACCCAACATGTTCTACGGGCCGACGCCCGAGGCCTTTGGCCACTCGGGCTGGGGCGGCTCGTGCGCCTTCGCCGATCCGACGCGGGGCGTCTCCGGGGCCTATGTGATGAACAAGCAGGGCGCCGCCCTGATCGGCGATCCGCGCGCCGTGCGCCTGATCGAGGCGGCTTACGCTTCGCTTTAGGTCCCCCTCATCCCGATCTCCCCGGCGAAAGCCGGGGTCCAGGTTCAGCCGTGGCTTTCAGACTATCTTGGCGCCTTAGAGCCCTATGATCTGGGCCCCGGCCTTCGCCGGGGAAATCGGATTTTGGAATAGCCATCGAGTCGGGAGACGTCGAATGACGCGGGCTCTTGCTGTCGCAACCCTGTTGCTCGTTCTGGCCGGCGCGGCCCACGCCGAGGATCGCGACTTCTGCGCGGACCGGCCCGGCAAGGGCTCGCCGCCGTGCGTGCTGGACAAGGGGCGCTTCCAGGCAGAGCTGGGCGGGGTCGACGCCGCCTTCAGCCGGGGCGGCGGGGTCTCGGTCGACGATGTTTCCTACGGCGGGCTGGAGCTGCGGCTGGGCCTGACCTCGACCGTCGAAGGCCAGCTGACCTGGACCGCCCACGAGCGGGTGAGGACCAACGACCACGGCGTCGTCTCGACCGTCTCGGGCGCGGGCGACCTGGGCCTTGGCCTGCGGTGGTCGCTGAAGAACCCCGGCGGCGACGGCCTTTCGGCCGCGATCCAGCCCTATGTCACCGCCCCGACCGGCGCCAACGGCGTCGGCGGCGGCGATCTGTGGCGGGGCGGGGTGATCGTCCCGCTCTCGATCCCGCTCAACGCCGACTGGTCGCTGAGCCTGTCGCCCCAGGTCGAGGCGCGCGAGAACACCAGCGGCTCTGGTCGCCACGCCGGCTACGCCCTGGCCGGCGGCGTCGGCCGCGCGGTCGGGCCGGTGAACCTGGGCGCGGAGCTGTGGGTCGATCGCGACGACGACCCGTCGGGCCACGTCACCCAGGCCAGTTTCGACCTCACGGCGGCCTGGACGCCCAAGGCCCTGCACGACGTCCAGCTGGACGCCTCGGCCTATGTCGGCCTCAACCGCCAGACGCCGGACCTGGAGCTGGTGGTCGGCCTGGCGCACCGCTTTTAGGACCCATGGCCCGGTCTTCAGGCCTGCGCCAGGACCTTGGTCCTCTTCCAGGCTCCGTAGGCGAAGGTCGCCACGCCCAGCCAGATGAACACGAACGACAGCGCCCGCAGCGGCGTGAAGGCCTCGCCAAACGCCACGCCCAGCAGGAACTGGAGCGTGGGGGCGATGAACTGCAGGAAGCCCACGGCGCTGAGCGGCAGGCGGCGGGCCGACCAGGCGAACAGGGCCAGGGGGATGACCGTGGCCGGACCGGCCAGGGCCAGCAGGCCCGTGACGGCGGCGCCGTGGCCGAAATGGCCCTGTCCCGTCGATTGCAGGTGCAGCACATAGGCCAGGCCCGGCAGCGCCAGATAGGCGCATTCGATGAACAGGCCCGTCTGAGCGTCGGCCTTCACCTGTTTGCGCAGGATGGCGTAGGCGCAGAAGGTGGCGGCCAGGCCCAGCGAGACGATCGGCAGGTGGCCCAGGGCGATGGTCTGGATGGCGACGCCGACGGCCGCGAAGCCGATGGCGACCTTGCCTTCGGTGGTCATGCGCTCGCGGAACAGCAGGGCCCCGGCGGCCATGTTCATCAGTGGGTTGATGTAATAGCCGAGGCTGGCCTCGATCACGTGGCCGGCGTTCACCGCGAAGACGTAGATCGTCCAGTTGCCGAAGATCGCCGCCGTCGACAGCAGCAGCATCCCCAGTGTGCGCGGCTGGCGCAGCACCCGCGCGACCTGGCCGCCCTGCCGGGCGATCAATACCAGGCCGCCAGCCCACAGCACCGACCACAGCGTCCGGTGGGCGATCATCTCCCAGGAGGTGGCGCCCAGGTTCGACAGCAGGTGGAAATAGAGGGGCAGGAAGCCCCAGAGCACGTAACAGCCGACACCGGCGACATAGGCGGAACGACTTTCGGCCGAGGAGCTCGCTGAACTGGGCGGCATGGGACCAAACCTTTCGGCGGCGTTTGTCTCAGCCGGCAAGTTCGCCGTCCGCCCGCATCTTGCTGAGCTTTCCAAGATCCGATCTTCCCGGCGAAGGCCGGGACCCAGATCTCAAGGCGCTTGGGCTGATGGGAAGCGCGCGGAGCCGATAGCGCCAGCCCCGCGCTCTTCCATCTGGGCCCCGGCCTTCGCCGGGGAAATCGGATTTAAGGAACCCTAGGCCGGGGTCTTCTGCCTGATCAGGCCCTTGTCGTGCAGGAGCTGGGCGATCTGCACGGCGTTCAGCGCCGCGCCCTTGCGCAGGTTGTCGGCCACGCACCACAGAGCGATGCCGTTCTCGACCGTCGGGTCGGTGCGGATGCGCGAGACATAGACCGGGAACTCGCCGGCGCTTTCCTTTGGCGTCATGTAGCCGCCGTCCTCGCGCTTATCGATGACTTCCACGCCTTCGGCGTCGCGCAGGATCTCGCGGACATCGTCCTCGTCCAGCGGGGTCTCGAACTCGATGTTCACGGCCTCGGCGTGGCCCACCATGACCGGCACGCGCACGCAGGTGGCGGTCAGCTTGATCGACGGATCCAAGATCTTCTTGGTCTCCATCATCATCTTCCACTCTTCCTTCGTGTAGCCGTCCTCCATGAACACATCGATGTGCGGAATGACGTTGAAGGCGATCTGCTTGGTGAACTTCTTGGGCGGCGGGGCGCCCAGGACGAACACGCCCTTGGTCTGCTCCCACAGCTCGTCCATGCCTTCCTTGCCCGCGCCCGACACCGACTGGTAGGTCGAGACGACGACGCGCTTGATCTTGGCTTCGGCGTGCAGGGGGGCCAGCACCACCACCAGCTGCGCGGTCGAGCAGTTGGGGTTGGCGATGATGTTCTTCGGCAGCTTGTCGACGGCGTTCGGGTTCACTTCCGGCACCACCAGCGGCACGTCCGGATCCATCCGGAAGTGGCTTGAGTTGTCGATGACGATCGGACCGGCCGCGCCGATCTTCTCGCCCCAGGCCTTGGAGATGGCGCCGCCGGCGCTCATCAGCACGATGTCGACCGTCGAGAAGTCGAACTTCTCCAGGTCCTCGCAGTGCAGGATCTGGTTGCCGAACGAGACTTCCACGCCGATGGATTTGCGGCTGGCGATGGCGTGCATCTTGTCCACGGGGAATTTGACTTCCTCGAGGATGTTGAACATCTCGCGGCCCACATTGCCCGTGGCGCCGACCACGGCGACCCGGTAACCCATCGCGCTCTCCTGAAACTGTGCCCGCGTACCGCGCGGAGCGTGGTTCGTTACGCTTCATGGTCCAGGCGCGCAAGGCGAGGAAAGCTGGCGCGGCGATCAGCCCGGCTTGCCAGCTGGAGCGGCGGGCTCGTCCTGGGCCTTCACGTCCAGGGTGAACTGCACCGGGATGGTGATGGTCAGGCCGTCGACCGTATCGCCTTCCCGCGTCCAGGGGTTCATGCGCATGGCCTTGACCGCCTCGACCGCCGCCGCGCCGAAGCCAAGGTCGGCCGGGCTTTCGCGCGCGGGCTTGCAGCCGGTCAGTTCGCCCGTGGCGGTGACCGTGCAGGTCGCCGCGCCGAGGCCGGACTTGACCCCCGCCTTCGCGGCCGCCTGCGGATAGACCTCCGCCATGCCCTCGGCCGACAGGGTGCGGATCCAGCGCGGCTTGGTCAGCTTGCGGGCCTCCGGCGCGGCCGGATCGCGGAATCGGAAGGGCAGATCGATTTTGTAGTCCTTGAAGGACTTGGCGTCGGCCGGGCCGATATTGACCAGGAACAGCTTCGAGAGGTCCTGGGCCGCCTTGCCGAAACCCTTGCCGCGCGGGTTTTCGGAGATCACGTCGCAGCTGCGCAACTGGCCGGTCTTCATGAGGACGCAGCGCAGGGCGGCCTGGCCGAACGGTTCGCCGGCCGCGGCCTTGGGCCACGCGGCGTCGAGCTCGGCCAGGGTGGGCGCGCGGCTCCAGGGCGGGTCCAGCACGATGGAGGTGCTGTTGATCGGCGCCCCGCCGGGGGGCTCCTCCCAGGTGATCGGGATATTGACGTCGCCGCCCGGCACGGCGCGGCCGCCCCGGATCTTGGGCGACATCCGAAACTGCGGAGCCAGCTGCAGGCCGGCCCCGCCGAAGTCCATGCCTTCGGGCGATTCCGAGAGGACCCGGCAGGCTTCGAGGAAGCCCTCGACCGTGGCCTTGCAGCGGATCACGGCCTTGCCGCCGACGCGCCTGTCCAGCGCCTTCTTGGGAAAGACATTGGCGATCTCGGCGCCGTTCGGCTTGCGGATCCAGCCGGGATTGGCGTCGCCGGGGGCCAGGAACTCGAAGCTGGTGCGGACCGGGCGGCCCTCGACCGAGGCGCCCTGGGCGTCCTTGGTCGCGATCCGCTCGTAGCCGACCACCGACAGGGCGGCTTCGCCGAAGCCCTGGCCGACGGGATCCTCGCGCAGCACCTTGCAGTCGACCAGGCGTCCGCGCTTGTCGGTGACGCAGCCCAGCACGGCCTTGCCGGTGACGATCGCGCCCTTGGGGAAGGCGGCCTTCATCCTGGCCTCGGGCACGTGGGTGACGAAGTTCGGCCGCCAGCCCGAGGGCGGGGCGTCGTCGTCGGTCTGGGCCAAGGCGGCCGTGGCCAAGGCGCCCGTGGCCAAGGCGACCGTGGACAGGGCGGCGGTGGAGAGGCCGGCCGTGAGCAGGCCCAGCAGGAAGGTGCGCGACAGCACGGGAAACCCCAGGAACGGGCCGGCGCACGACCCCTTCGTGGCTCGACCTTAGGTGGAGCCTAGGCGATCCATTTGCGCGCCGCCAGAGGGTTCCCGACGCACCTTCCGCCCCCTATGTTGCCGGCCATGACCGACGCCGCCGTGCCCCCGCTTCCAAACGTTTCCGACCTGACCCAGGATGGGCCCACCGTCCGGCTCTTTCTCGTGGATGGCTCGGCCTATCTGTTCCGCGCCTATCACGCCCTGCCGCCGCTGACCCGCAAGAGCGACGGCCTGCCGGTGGGCGCCGTCCAGGGCTTCTGCAACATGCTGTGGAAGCTGATGCGCGACATGCAGGGCGACACGCCCACCCACCTGGCGGTGATCTGGGACCACTCGGAGAAGACGTTCCGAAACAACCTCTACGACAAGTACAAGGCCCACCGTCCGCCGCCGCCGGAAGACCTGATCCCGCAGTTCCCGCTGGTGCGCGAGGCCACCCTGGCGTTCGGCGTGCCGGCCATCGAGCTGCCCGGCTACGAGGCCGACGACCTGATCGCCGCCTATGCCTGCAAGGCCCGCGAGGTCGGCGGCGAGGCGGTGATCGTCTCGTCCGACAAGGACCTGATGCAGCTGGTCGGCGACGGCGTCTCGATGTTCGACCCGATGAAGGGCGTGCGGATCGAGCGCGAGCAGGTGTTCGAGAAGTTCGGCGTCTATCCGGACAAGGTCGTCGACGTCCAGGCCCTGTGCGGCGACAGCGTCGACAACGTCCCGGGCGCGCCGGGGATCGGGATCAAGACCGCCGCTCAGCTGATCACCGAATATGGCGACCTCGACACGCTGCTGGCCCGGGCGGGCGAGATCAAGCAGCCCAAGCGCCGCGAGACCCTCATCGAATTCGCCGACCAGATCCGCCTTTCGCGAGCCCTGGTCAAGCTGGACTGCGACACGCCGCTGCCCCAGCCGCTGGACGAGCTGACCGTGCGCGAGCCGGACAAGGAGGTCCTGGCGGCCTTCCTCGAACAGATGGAGTTCCGCACCCTGGCTCGCCGGGTCGGCGACGGCTCGGCCGCCGCCACGCCGGGCACGCTCGAGCGGGCTCCGGCCCAGCCCAAGGCCCCGGTCAGCACGGTGTCGTACATGGGCGCCGCCGCCCGCGCCGCGGCCAGCGCGGTGGCCGAGCCGGTCAGCATCAACCATGCGGCCTATGTCCGTATCCAGGATCTCGACACCCTGAAGGCCTGGGTCGCCAAGGCCACGGCCAAGGGCGTGGTGGCCTTCGACACCGAGACCGACGCCCTGTCGTCGGCCACGGCCGGTCTGTGCGGCGTGTCGCTGGCCATCAACGCCGGCGAGGCCTGCTACATCCCGGTCGGCCACTGCGAGAAGGACGGCCTGGCGCTGGAAGCCGCCGCCGACCTGGTGCAGATCCCGCTGGACGAGGTCATCGCCACCCTGAAGCCGCTGCTGGAGGATCCGGCGGTGCTGAAGGTGGCGCAGAACGCCAAGTACGACATCGCCGTCCTGGCTCGGTACGGGATCCAGGTCGCGCCGATCGACGACACCATGCTGATCTCCTACGTGCTGGAGGCGGGCCTGCATGGCCATGGCATGGACGAGCTGTCGGAGCTGCACCTGGGCTACAAGCCGATCCCGTTCAAGCAGGTGGCCGGGACGGGCAAGGCCCAGATCAGCTTCAAGCATGTGGGCCTGAACGAGGCGACGGCTTACGCCGCCGAGGACGCGGACGTCACCCTGCGCCTGTGGCAGACGCTGAAGCCGCGCCTGGCGCGCGAGGGCCTGGCGACCGTCTACGAGACGCTGGAACGGCCGCTGCCGGCGGTGCTGGCGATGATGGAGAACAACGGGGTCAAGGTCGATCCCGAGGCGCTGCGCCTGCTCTCCAACGAGTTCTCGCTACGCATGGCCAAGTTCGAGGCGCGCGCCCAGGAGATCGTCGGCCGGCCCTTCAACCTGGGCAGCCCCAAGCAGATCGGCGACGTGCTGTTCGGCGAGATGAGCATGAAGGGCGGCAAGAAGACCGCCACCGGCCAGTGGTCGACCGACAGCGACGTGCTGGAAAGCCTGGCTTTGGAGCACGAGCTGCCGCGCGTCCTGCTGGACTGGCGCCAGCTGTCCAAGCTGAAAGGCACCTATACCGAGAACCTGGTCGCCGCGATCGCCGAGTCCACGGGCCGGGTCCACACTTCCTACGCCCTGGCCGCGACGACGACGGGCCGCCTGTCCTCGTCCGACCCGAACCTGCAGAACATCCCGGTCCGCACCGAGGAAGGCCGCAAGATCCGCAAGGCCTTCATCGCCCCGCCGGGCAAGGTGCTGATCAGCGCCGACTACAGCCAGATCGAGCTGCGCCTGCTGGCCCATATCGGCGACATCCCGCAGCTGAAGAAGGCGTTCCAGCAGGGCCTGGACATCCACGCCATGACGGCCTCGGAAATGTTCGACACGCCGATCGAGGGCATGGACCCGATGATCCGCCGCCGGGCCAAGGCCATCAATTTCGGCATTGTCTACGGCATCAGCGCCTTTGGCCTGGCCAACCAGCTGGGCATCTCGCAAGGCGAGGCGGGGGCCTACATCAAGACCTATTTCGAGCGCTTCCCGGGCATCCAGGCCTATATGGACGCGACCAAGGCCTTCGTGCGCGAGCACGGTTACGTCTCGACCGTCTTCGGCCGCAAGATCAACATCCCGGAGATCCAGTCCAAGTCGGTGGGCCAGCGGCAGTTCGCCGAGCGCGCGGCGATCAACGCCCCGATCCAGGGCGCGGCCGCCGACGTCATGCGCCGGGCGATGATCCGGATGCCCGCCGCCCTCGAGGCGGCCGGTCTCGAGGCGCGGATGCTGCTGCAGGTGCACGACGAACTGGTCTTCGAAGCGCCGGAAAGCGAGGCCGATCGCGCCTGCGCCGTGATCAGCGACGTCATGGAAAAGGCCGCCGAGCCCGCCGTGGCGCTGTCCGTGCCGCTCACCGTCGAGGCCCGCGCCGCGCTCAACTGGGATGAGGCTCACTGACCAAAAAAGTGGCGGAGTTGTCATTTATGCGACATTCCGCCACGGCACGGTTAATGCCCCGGCAATTGTTCGCGGCCACTGTGCCTGTGACGCCCGCGAACCGTAGTGCAGTTTCAAAGAGTAGTGTTATCCGAGGTTTAGCGGTCGCCGCCCCATTTCGAGGAGCCCCGGCCGGTGTCTTTTGGCGATCTGAAAATTCCGCACAAGCTGATGGCGGTTTTCGCTGTCATGCTCACGACCATCGTTGTGATGGGCGTGTCCCTCTACGCCAACAAGGTCGCCCTCGCTCATTCCGTGGAACGCACCGAGCGCGCCTATGAGATGCTGCGCCAGGCGGATACGGCGGCCTTCCGCCTGACCCGTCAGGAGAACTCGCTGCGCGGCTTCCTGCTTTCGGGCGACAACTACTACGTCCAGCGCCTGGAAGAGGCGCACAAGCCGAAGTTCCTGAAGGCGCTGGACGAGATGCGCGCGCTGGCCGCCGGCGACCAGGAAGACCTGGCCCGCATCGCCGCCGTCGACGCCGCCTACGCCAACTATCGCAAGATGGCCATCGAGCCGGGCGAGCGGCTGGGCGCCGATCCGGCCACTCGTCCTCAGGCGGTCGAGCTTGTGCGCAACGACGGCGTCGCCGACAAGGCGGTCGAGCCGGTCGAAAACGCTATCGAAGCCATCACCAAGCACGCCGAGGCCCAGCTGGCGACGGAAGCCGCCGCCCAGAAGAAGGCCTCGCTGGAATCGACCCTGGCCCTGGCCATCGGCATCCTGATCACGGCCGGCATCGCCATCGGCGGCGGCCTGCTGCTGACGGGCGCCATCGCGGCGCCGGTGACCGCCATGACCAACGCCATGCGCCGCCTGGCCTCGGGCGACAGCACCGTCGAGGTGCCGGCCCAGGGCCGCAAGGACGAGATCGGCCACATGGCCGCCGCCGTCGCCTACTTCAAGGATTCCGAGGCCGAGAAGGTCCGCATCGAGGCCGCCGCCGCCGAGCACCGCCGCGCCGCCGACGACGAGCGCGCCGCCAACGAGGCCGAGAAGGCCGAGGTCGCCCGCGCCGACGCCATCGCCATCACCGCGTTGAACGAGGCGCTGGACCATATGGCCAGCGGCGACCTGACCCACCGGATCACCACCCCGTTCGCGCCCAAGGCCGAAAGCCTGAAGGCCAACTTCAACGCCGCCGCCGACCGCATGCAGCAGGCGATCCAGTCGATCAACGCGGCCACCGGCGGCGTCAACAGCGGCGCCGACGAGATCGCCGAGGCCTCGGACAACCTCTCGCGCCGGACGGAACAGCAGGCCGCCAGCCTTGAAGAGACCGCCGCCGCCCTCGATGAGATCACCGCGACGGTCCGCAAGACCGCCGCGGGGGCCAAGGAGGCCTCGCAGGTGGTGGCCAACGCCCGGTCGGACGCCGAACGCTCGGGCCGCATTGTCAGCCAGGCCGTCGCCGCCATGACCGAGATCGAGACCTCCTCGACCCAGGTCGGCAACATCATCGGCGTCATCGACGAGATCGCCTTCCAGACCAACCTGCTGGCCCTGAACGCCGGCGTCGAGGCCGCTCGCGCCGGTGAAGCCGGCCGCGGGTTCGCGGTCGTCGCCCAGGAAGTTCGGGCCTTGGCCCAGCGCTCGGCCGACGCCGCCAAGGAGATCAAGACCCTGATCTCGACTTCGACCCAGCAGGTCGGCGCGGGTGTGGATCTGGTCGGCCAGACCGGCGAGGCCCTGAGCCGCATCGTCGAGCAGGTCGCCTCGATCGACGCCCTGATGAAGGAGATCTCGGCCTCGACCACCGAGCAGGCCACCGGTCTGAACGAGGTCAACGGCGCGGTGAACCAGATGGATCAGGTCGTCCAGCAGAACGCCGCCATGGTCGAGGAAGCCACCGCCGCCTCGCACTCGCTGAAGAACGAGGCCGCGGCCTTGATGGAGCTGGTCGGTCGCTTCCGCGTGACCGAGGGCGCGCCGGCCGTCGCCACGTCGCGTCCGGCTCAAACGACCTATCGTCCGCCGGCTCCGGCGCCGGCTCGGGTTCCCGCCCGAGCCGAGCCCGCGCGTCCGGTGGTCTCGGCTCGTCCGGGACGCGGTTCGGCCGCCGTGGCGGTCCGCGAGGATTGGGAAGAGTTCTGATCGCCTTGCTCCGAGGCTGCACGATCAGCGATCTTGAGCGGGCTCTCCGGGAAATCGGGGAGCCCGTCTTCGTTTAGCGCGAGCTTAGCCGCGGTTCAGGGCGATCGTCTCGAACGACGATTGGGTGGTCCGGGGGCCGTGGCTCGGGTTCGGCGTCGGCAGGGCCAGGCCGATCGCGGCGGCGATCAGCAGGGCGACGGTGAAGAAGGCCTTGGCAGCCATGTCCTATCTCGGGTCTGACGTCTTGAAGCGACAATTCGCGGGCGTCGACGAGGGCCTAGATGGCCCCGCCGCCGCCAGGTTCAAGGCCCGGGTTCCTGTGGTCCCGAAGCGTCCTGATCCAATAGGAAAGGCCGGAAACCCGCTTGCGGGTTCCCGGCCTTTTTAGGATCGATGCGCTGCGAAAGCGGACTTAGACGATTTCGAAAAGACCCGCCGCGCCGCGCTGAGATCGCGAAGAGCGATCTCAGCCACTCTTGGTGATGGGCGCCGTCCTCCGTCCTGATCGAAATCAGAAGATTTCGAACAGGCCGGCGGCGCCCATGCCGCCGCCGATGCACATGGTCACCACGCCCAGCTTGGCCTTGCGGCGCTTGCCTTCCAGCAGCAGGTGGCCGGCGCAGCGGGCGCCGGTCATGCCGAAGGGGTGGCCGATGGCGATCGAGCCGCCATTGACGTTGTACTTCTCCGGATCGATGCCCAGGCGGTCGCGGCTGTAGAGGCATTGCGACGCGAAGGCCTCGTTCAGCTCCCACAGGTCGATGTCGTCGACCTTCAGGCCGTGACGTTCCAAGAGGCGCGGCACGGCGAAGACCGGACCGATGCCCATTTCGTCGGGCTCGCAGCCGGCGATGGCGAAGCCCTTGAACAGGCCCAGCGGCTCCAGGCCGCGCTTGGCGGCTTCCTTGGCTTCCATGACCACCACGGCGGCGGCGCCGTCCGACAGCTGGCTGGCGTTGCCGGCGGTGACGAAGTTGCCCGGACCCTTGACCGGCTCCAGCTTGGCCAGGCCCTCGAGGGTGGTTTCCGGACGGTTGCACTCGTCCTTGGTGACCACGTAGTCGACCAGGCTCTCTTCCTTGGTCTCCTTGTTGACCATCTTCATCTTGGTGGCCATCGGCACGATCTCGTCGTCGAAGAGGCCGCTGGCCTGGGCCGCGGCGATGCGCTGCTGGCTGCGCAGCGAATATTCGTCCTGGTATTCGCGGCTGATGTTGTAGCGCTTGGCGACGATATCGGCGGTGTCGATCATCGCCATCCACAGGGCCGGCTTTTCCTTCATCAGCTTGTCTTCGGTGATGTGGAAGCGGTTCATGTGGCCGCCGCCCTGCACCAGCGAGATCGACTCCACGCCGCCGCCGATGGCGACCGGGGCGCCGTCGTTGCGGATGTAGTTGGCCGCCGTGGCGATGGCCTGAAGGCCCGAGGAGCAGAAGCGGTTGACGGTCTGGCCCGAGGTGGTGACCGGCAGGCCGGCCCAGATCGCGGCGTTGCGGGCCACGTTCATGCCGGTGGCGCCTTCGGGGCCGCCGCAGCCCAGGACGACGTCCTCGACTTCCGGGCCGTCGAGACCGGCGCGGCTCACCGCGTGCTGGATCGCATGACCGGCCATGGCCGCGCCATGGGTGTTGTTGAAGCCGCCCCGATTGGACTTGGCCAGGCCCGTGCGGGCGTAAGAGACGATAACCGCTTCGCGCATAGAGGCGCACTCCCCGTTAAACGTTAGTTTGAATTGGGCTCACCCTAGACCGGCTTTCCGCGCGGCGAAAGATGACGTTAGCGTCAACGGTAGGTCTATTCCCCGAACCCTTGGCCCGGCTCCATCGGCGCCAGGCGGATCAGCCGCGAATCCTCGACCGCCGCCGTGCGGTGCTCGACGAAGACGCGGTAGTCCGGGTTCGTGACCATGGCCAGGAAGGCGCCGGCGTTCGGATATTCGGCGATGAAGGCCAGGTCCCAGCGCTCGTCCGTCGGGCCGGTGACCACGCCCTCGGGCCGTCCCGCCCAGACCTGCCGCCCGCCCAGGCTGGCGAACAGCGGCGCGGTCGTGCGGCCATATTCGCGATAGGCGTCGAGGCCGGTCAGGCCCTTGCCATGAAGGGGATGCCCCTGCGGATAGTCGGCGGCGGGCTTCAGCCGGATCAGGTTGAGCATCTGGATCGGCGTGTCGCGCGGCAAGGCCTTGAAGGCGTCGAACTGCGCGCGGGTCGGGTCGATGCTGGACATGGTTCCTCCGGTCTCGGCGCCTCAGCGCTCTTGTTCGGACCGCAGTGGAGGCCAGAACCGAAACAACGCCAAGCTCAATATCGCGAGGGCGACGGCTTCAGCCGGACGTGTCCGCCAGGCGCCAACGGCCCCGAGGGCGTTGATCATCGCGTGAGGGATCAGACCGGCGACCAGCAGGCTTCCCCGGCCGTTCAGATGCAGCCAGGTCATCAACAGTGACAGGGCTACCGTGCCGAGCGCGTACCAGCCGAGGTCGGATACCGGCGTGGCCACAATGCCCGAGAACAGGAAGGCGGGGACATGCCAGAGCGTCCAGATCAGGCCCAGGATCGTCCCGGCCAGCATGGGCTGCCAGTGTTCCAGCATCCGGGGAAGGGCCAAGCCGCGCCAGCCAAGCTCCTCGCCGAGCGGGCCGGAGTTGTGGATGAGCTGCGCGGTGGTCAGCAGCAGGAGCGGCGTGGCGACCAGCACGTCGGCCGGCTTGACCGGCCAAGGCTGCGGCATCGTCAAGCTCAGCGCCAGGGCGATGACGGGCAGAGCCAGCACGGCGATCGCCAGGCTCGGGCTGGTGGCGGGGAGCAAACGCCGGGCCAGAGCGACGAGGCCGGCGCGGCCGTCCTCCGCGAGGGTTAAGGCCAGGCCCGCCAAGGAGGGCGCGCAGGCGGCGACCAGATAGGCGGGAGAGCCGTAGGCGAACGGGCCAAACAGCGCCGTCAGCGGCCTGGGGAACAGCAGCCACAACCCGCCGACGCCCCAGGTGATCGTGAAGGTCAGGACGAAGAAGCGGGTAAGGCGGCCCATCTCCCAGTCCTTGTCCTCACCGCTTCGTCAGGATGGTCAGGCCGTCGGGCAGTTCGTTGCGGTCGTCGGGGCGCGGCGGAATGTGGGTGGCCAGGATCGTTCCGGTGCGGTTCACGGCGGCGACGAAGCCGTCGGCGATCTCGCCGCGCTTGAGGCCCGCGACCAGGTCGGCGACGACTTCGTCCCAGACCGCATTGGGCGCGGCGGCGTAGATGCCTTCGTCGGCGATGACCTCGACCCGGTGCTCGGCCAGGGCGGCGAAGATCAGCACGCCGGTGCGGTCGCGGGTGACGTGCAGGCCGTGGCTGAGGAACTGCTCAAGGGCCGCGCGCTTGACCCGGGCCGCCTTGAGCGAGCCGGGCGTGAGGGCGCGGCGGACCGGCGGCATCGACACCACCAGCGCGACGACGACGAAAACCACCAGCTGCAGGGCGATGTAGGTCGACAGCGCCGACAGGATCGCGCCGTCCAGCGCGGCCTGGTGGCCGATGCTCCAGCCGCCGAACAGGCGGGTTAGCATCTCGGGCCGGAAGCCGGCGAACAGGGCTCCGGCCGGCAGGACCAGGGCCGCGAACGCCGCCCAGGCCAGGGGCGTCTCGCGATAGTCCGACACCTCGGGCGCCAGCACGCAGAAGATCTCGCCGCCGGTGGTCTTCTCGGCCTCGGCCACCGCGCCGGCGATACGGTCGAGGTCCTGTGGGGTCATGAATTGCGCCATCTTACCAGTTCCCCGAACTGCCGCCGCCGCCGAACGATCCGCCGCCGCCGGAGAAGCCGCCGCCACCGCCGCCGCCCCAGCCCCCGCCTCCGCCCCGCCGGCCGCTGTCGTTCAGCGCGCCCAGGATGATCCACGGCAGGGCCGAGCCCAGGCCGCCGCGACCGCGGCGTCCCCGGAACAGGCTGGAGAAGACGAAGATGATGAATAGGAAGATCAGGAAGCCGACGATCGGCGAGCCCTTGGCCTTCTGCCGCTCGGGCTGGCTGGCCTCGGCGACGCGGGCCTTGGCCTGGTCGGCGGGCAGGCTGAGCTGCTCGACCAGGGCGTCGGTCCCGGCGACGACGCCGCCCTCCATGTCGCCGTCGCGGAACTTCGGCAGGATGACGCTCTGGATGATGACGCTGGACAAGGCGTCGGTCAGGACGGGCTCAAGGCCGTAACCGACCTCGACCCGCACCTTCCGGTCGTTGGGCGCGACCAGCAGGATCACGCCGGTGTTCTTGCCCTTCTCGCCGATGCCCCAGGTCCGGCCCAGCTGGTAGCCGTAGTCCTCGATCGGATAGCCGTCGAGGCTGGGTACGGTGGCCACGACCAGCTGGCGGCCGGTCGTGGTCTCGAGGTTTTCCAGCTTGCCCGTCAGGTCCTGCTCGACCTGGGGCGACAGGATCTGGGCTTCGTCGACCACCCGCCCGGTCAGGGGCGGGAACTTCGGATCGGCGAAGGCGGGGAGGGCGAAGAGCACGGCCGTGAGGGCCAGCAGCCACGTCCTCACGCTCGCCCGGACCTTGGGCAGGGCGCGTTGCAACCTAGTTGACCTTCGGCGGGGTCGCCGTCGGCGGGCTGGAGAAGTCCACCGTCGGGGCGGTCTGGGCCGAAGCCGTGGCCTGGAACAGCTGGGCCGGCTTCTGGCCGCTGTAGACGGTCTTGGCCCACAGCACGCTGGGGAAGGTGCGCAGCGTGGTGTTGTAGGTCTGGGCGGCGCTGTTGTAGTCGCGGCGCGCGATGGTGATGCGGTTCTCGGTGCCTTCCAGCTGGCTCTGCAGGGCCAGGAAGTTCTGGTTCGACTTCAGGTCCGGATACTGCTCCTGGATGACCATCAGCCGACCCAGCACGCCCGACAGCTTGTCCTGGGCGGCGGCGTACTGCTGGAACTGGACCGGATCGGTGATGGTCGAGGCGTCGACCTTGACCTGGGTGGCGCTGGCGCGCGCTTGCGTCACCTCGACCAGCACGCTCTTTTCCTGGGCCGCGTAGCCCTTCACCGTGGCGACCAGGTTCGGCACCAGGTCGGCGCGGCGTTGGTACTGGTTCTGCACCTCGGCCCAGGCGGCCTTGGTGGCCTCGTCCTGGGTGGGGATGGTGTTGATGCCGCAGCCGGCCAGCGTCGCGGGAATGGCGACGATCAGGGCGATGCGCGCGGCGTAACGGACGAGACGGTTCATGGAGCCTCCTGCGCGAACACGTATGTTCGCGTATCGCGGTTAGATAGCGTGTCCATTGATACACGTCAGGTCGCGACGGGTTAAACCTTATCCATGTCCGCCCGTTCCTGGGCGAAGGCCTGCTTTCGCGGTCCGGCATAGCCAAACAGCCAGGCCGCGACCTTGCGCATCTGGATCTCCTCGCTGCCTTCGGTGATCCGGTAGCGGCGGTGGTGGCGATAGATGTGCTCGAAGGGCTTGTGGCGCGAGTAGCCGATGCCGCCGTGGATCTGCATGGCCCGGTCGGCGGCCTCGCAGCACAGACGGTTGGCCCAGTAGTTACACATCGAGACCTTGTCGGAGAGGCGCTTTTCGACCTCGACCTTGGACATCTGGTCCATGTCCCAGGCGGTCTTGCGGATCAGCAGGCGCAGCATCTCGGCCTGGGTCGAGAGCTCGACGATCGGGAACTGGATGGCCTGGTTCTCGGCCAGGGCCTTGCCGAACGGCTTGCGCGCGCGCGCGTACTTGATGCTTTCTTCTATGCAGAAGGTCGCCGCGCCCAGGCTGGAAGCGGCCTGACGGATGCGGTTCTCGTGCACGAAGTGCTGGGCCAGGGCCAGGCCGCCGCCCTCGGGCCCGAACATCGCCGACTCCGGGACCCAGACGTCGGTGAAGCTGACGCGCGGGTGGTCGGTCGGCATGTTGAAGGTCCAGAGGTACTCCTCGATCTTGACGCCGGGCGCGTGGGCCGGGACCAGGAAGGCGGTGATTCCCCGGGCGTCGCCGTCCTCGCCCGAGGTGCGGGCGAACAGGCAGCAGTGGGTGGCCGCGTGCATGCCCGTGGTCCACATCTTCTCGCCGTCGATCCGCCAGCCGGCCTCGCCATGGCGTTCCTCGCGCACGGCCTGGGTCTCCATGTGGGTGGCGTCCGAACCGTGGTCGGGCTCGGTCAGGCCGAAGGTCGGGCGGAAGGCGCCCTTGTCCAGCATGTCGGTGATCAGGTGCTGCTGGTCGGGCCGGCCGAAGTCGCGGATCATCAGCACGAACGGGTTGTTGCCGACGATCGAGTGCTCGTTCTGCAGGTCGTTGAACAGGCCCAGGCCCTTGCTGGCCAGGTGTTCGCGGATCACCGCCATCCACAGGTTGGAGCCGTCCTGGCCGCCATAGGCCTTGGGCAGGGCGAAGCGGTAGTGGCCAGCCTGGTCGGCCAGCTTGCGGGCCTGCGCCAGCAGCGCTTCCCACTCGTGCTTGGGCAGGCCGCCGCCGTCCCAGTCGGTGCGGGCCCATTCACGGCGGTGGTCGAAGAAGCGATCGTTGTCGTCGCGCGCCTGCAGGGGCGCGATCTCCCTGTCGATGAAGGCGTCCAGCTCGCCCAGATAGGCGGTCAGCTCTGGTGGCAAGTGGAAGTCCATGGCGAAGCCTCCCTCAAGCGCGTTCTTGAGCGCACATCTTATGGTTATGGCGAGAGACTAAGCGCGGCGCGCGGCCGCGGCCAACCGTGCCCCTGCGGAATGAAGTTTTAACCGGTCCTTGACCAGAGCGTGCGTAGGGTTTCGGCCATGATCACCATGGCCGCCTTCGCGATCATCGGGGCCGCGCTCGGGCTGTTCGTCCGGCCGCGCTGGCTGGGCGTGCTGCTGCCGATCGTCCTGGCCATGCTCGTCGAGGGCGGGGTCTACTGGGCCGTCGGGATCATGGAGCGCCAGCCGAACCGCGAAGTGCTGATCATGCGACTGCAGGCGATCTTCGGCGAAGACTGGATCGGCATGAGCGGCCCGATCGCCGCCGCCGTGATCGGCGCCGTCATGGCCGCCTTGCTCGGCGCCTTCACAGACCCCAAGCAGGTCGCGCCGGTGCTCACCGCCGAGGGCATCCAGCGTCGCGCCGGCAAGAACGGCCGCTATGCTCGGGCCGAGGGCATGGTCGAGGACCGCGCCATCCACGCCAAGGCCGAAAGCCGGATCGACTCGATCCTGGGGCTGTAGGCTCGCCGTTTCCGGCCGCCATTCGCCGCAATCGCTCCGAAATCCCCGTTTTCTGAAAATGCGATGCGCCCGCAAAATTCCGCTTGCGCAATTTCTTATCACTGATATCTAAGCGATGCTTAGTTCGGACCCGAAGCACCGGTGGGGATACCGGCGCGGCCATGCCTAGATAGGGTGGTCCCAAGGGATTGGTAGGGTCCGGGCGGCCAGTACCGCTTTTCGACGATCAACGATCTGACCGCAATTTCCCCAACACCGGAGGGCTTTCTGATGAAGCTCCGCACGCTGGCGGCTGTCGCCGCCATCTCCTTCTCGATGTTCGCCGGTTCGGCCCTCGCCGACGGCCGTATCGCCGCCGCCCTGGACGCCCCCGTCGCCGCCAAGACCAAGGTCGTCGCCGGCGGAGCGGTCTTCGTCTGCGAAGGCGCCGAGTGCGTCTCGGCCCAGGCCCCGTCGCGGGCCCTCACCGCGGTCGCCTGCAAGGCGCTCGCCAGGGAAGTGGGTCGCGTCGCGGCCTTCGGCGGCGAAACCAAGTCGCTGGACGCCGACGAGCTGACCCGCTGCAACGCCTCGGCCAAGGACGTTTCGTCCCTGGCCGCGGCTAAGTAGGAACACGTACCGCGCTTTACCTGAGTACCAGACGCGTTGTGGGTCGCCGTTTCTCCGACCCGGTCTGGCTGTTTCCTCGAGCATTCACCTTCAAGGGCGGCGGAAACCTTCCGTCGCCCCTTTTCTTTTCCGGACCAGTGATTAGTTGACGCTGATGGACATGAGCTTGGCCGCACAGCTGGAAACCGTTCTGCGCAAGGCCGCGGGCGAAGGAACGGCCCTGGCCTCGATGACCGTGGACTATGCCGGGGGCGCCGGCGAAGAGGGTCTGGAGCCCAAGGCCTGGGTCGAGCGGGGCACCCGCAGCCTGGTCTTCGCCCAGGGCGAATTGCGGCGTCCGGACGGCGCTCTGGCGGCTTCCGCCTCGGCCGTGTTCCGCCGCGCCGCGGACTGAACGGCTAACCAGCCTCGCCCCTTTGGTTGCGACTGCGAAAGGCCCGTGTTATCAGGCGCGCGGCTTCGGACAGGGCGGCGCGGACGCGTCGGCCGTCCATGTGCTTTTCATAAGCACGCTCAAGCCTTTAAGCCGCGATAAGGGTTAACCTTCTTGTTCGCGGCCATTTACAACGCACCGGGCGGATACCAAGTGGCGGACGAAACCAAGGCGACGGATGCGGGTCAGCGCTATGCGCAGTCCCTCTTCGAACTGACGATCGAGAACGGCTCCCTGCAGAAGGTCGAGGCCGACCTGAAGAGCCTGAAGGCCATGGTGGCCGACAGCGCCGACCTGCGCCGCCTGATCGCCTCGCCGGCCTTCTCCGCCGAGGACAAGGGCAAGGGCCTGTCCGCCGTCGCCAAGAAGGCCGGCTTCCAGCCGCTGACCACCAAGTTCCTGGGCCTCGTCGCCGCCAACGGTCGCGCTGGCGACCTGCTGGGCGCGATCACCGCCTTCACCGAGATGTCGGCCAAGCACCGCGGCGTCGTCACCGCCGAGGTCGTCTCGGCCGCCGCCCTGTCGCCCGCCCAGCTGAAGGGCGTGCAAGCCGCTCTCGCTGAAGCGCTCGGCAAGACCCCTGAAGTTTCCACGCGCGTCGATCCGTCCCTGTTGGGCGGTCTGAAGGTGCGCGTCGGTTCGCGTCTCTTCGACGCTTCGCTCCGTTCGAAGCTCGATTCCCTGAAATTCGCCCTGAAGCGCGCTTAAGCCTTTAAGTAAGCGCCAGAAAAATTAGATCGCAGAGAGCCCAGAAGACCATGGACATCCGCGCCGCCGAGATTTCGGCCATCCTCAAGTCGCAGATCGCCAACTTCGGCGAAGAGGCCGCCGTCTCGGACGTCGGCCAGGTGCTGTCCGTCGGTGACGGCATCGCCCGCATCTACGGCCTGGACAACGTCCAAGCCGGTGAAATGCTGGAATTCCCGAAGGCCGGCGTGAAGGGCATGGCCCTGAACCTCGAGCGCGACAATGTCGGCGCCGTGATCTTCGGCCAGGACCAGGCCATCAAGGAGGGCGACGAAGTCCGTCGCCTCGGCGAGATCGTCGACGTGCCGGTCGGCCGTGGCCTGCTGGGCCGCGTCGTCAACCCGCTGGGCGAGCCGATCGACGGCAAGGGCCCGATCGAGTTCACCGAGCGTCGCCGCGTCGACGTCAAGGCGCCGGGCATCATCCCGCGCAAGTCGGTGCACGAGCCCGTGCAGACCGGCCTGAAGTCGATCGACACCCTGATCCCGGTCGGCCGCGGCCAGCGCGAGCTGATCATCGGTGACCGTCAGACCGGCAAGACCGCCGTCGCCATCGACACCATCCTGAACCAGAAGATCGTCAACGCCGGCAAGGACGAGAGCGCCAAGCTCTACTGCGTCTACGTCGCCATCGGCCAGAAGCGCTCGACCGTCGCCCAGATCGTCAAGACCCTGGAAGAGCACGGCGCCCTGGAATACACGATCGTCGTCGTCGCCTCGGCCTCGGAGCCGGCCCCGCTGCAATACCTGGCGCCGTTCTCGGGCTGCGCCATGGGCGAGTGGTTCCGCGACAACGGCCTGCACGGCCTGATCATCTATGACGATCTGTCCAAGCAAGCCGTCGCCTACCGCCAGATGTCGCTGCTGCTGCGCCGCCCGCCGGGCCGCGAAGCCTATCCGGGCGACGTGTTCTACCTGCACTCGCGCCTGCTGGAACGCGCCGCGAAGCTGAATGAAGACAACGGTTCGGGCTCGCTGACGGCGCTGCCGATCATCGAAACCCAGGCCAACGACGTGTCGGCCTACATCCCGACCAACGTGATCTCGATCACCGACGGCCAGATCTTCCTGGAAACCGACCTGTTCTACCAGGGCATCCGCCCGGCCGTGAACGTCGGCATCTCGGTGTCGCGCGTCGGCTCGTCGGCCCAGATCAAGGCGATGAAGCAGGTCGCCGGTCCGATTAAGGGCGAACTGGCCCAGTATCGTGAAATGGCCGCCTTCGCGAAGTTCGGCTCGGACCTGGACGCCTCGACCCAGAAGATGCTGGCCCGCGGCGAGCGCCTGACCGAGCTGCTGAAGCAGCCCCAGTACGCGCCGCAGTCGGTCGAAGAGCAGGTCTGCGTGATCTACGCCGGCACCCGCGGTTATCTGGACAAGATCCCGACCTCGTCGGTCCGCCGCTTCGAGACCGAGCTGCTGGCTCGCCTCCACAGCGCCCACAAGGACCTGCTGGACGGCATCCGCACCAAGAAGGCCCTCGACAAGGATCTGGAGAACACGCTGAAGAGCGCGCTCGACAGCTTCTCGGCGACCTTCGCCTAAGGCGAGGCAGATGGCTGACGCCCCCAAGACCCTGGACGCCTGGTCCGGCGAGTTCGGCGACCGCTACACCCAGCGGAACGCCGTGACCGTCGACGCCGTGCGCGGCCGGACGAAGGCTTGGGGGCAGGTGCTGCCGCGTCTGGTCGGCGATCCGCCCAAGAGCATCCTGGAAGTCGGTCCGAACGTCGGGCTGAACCTGCGGGGTCTCCAGGCGATCACCGACGCCGAGCTGTGGGGCATCGAGCCCAACGGCGCGGCCCGCAAGCAGATCCTCGAGGATGGCGTCCTGCCGCCCGAGCGTCTGTTCGAGGGCTTTGGGCACAGCATTCCGCTGGCGGATGGCGCGGTCGACCTGGCGTTCACCTCGGGCGTTCTGATCCACGTGGATCCGACCCAGCTTGAGGCGACGATGCGCGAGATTCATCGCGTGTCCGCCAAGTACGTCCTCTGCGCCGAGTATTTTTCGCCGAAGGCGGAAACGATTACGTACCGAGGCGAGACGGATCTTCTGTTCAAGAACGATTTCGGCTCGCTCTATTTGGATCTGTTCCCGGATCTGGTGCTGGTTGATTACGGGTTCTTCTGGAGAAGAACGACCGTGATGGACGACACCACCTGGTGGCTGTTTAGGAAGGTCTGATAGGCGGATGGCAAGCCTAAAGGAAATGCGCAATCGGATCTCGAGCGTCAAGGCGACGCAGAAGATCACGAAGGCGATGCAGATGGTGGCGGCGGCGAAGCTGCGCCGGAGCCAGGACGCGGCGGAAGCCGCCCGTCCGTACGCCCGGCGCCTGGCTTCGGTGATCGCCAATCTGGCCGCCGGCGTGTCGGGCGACGGGGCTCCGGCCCTGCTGACCGGCACGGGGCGCGATGATCGTCACCTGATCATCGTCGCCGCGGCCGATCGCGGCCTGGCCGGCGGCTTCACGTCGTCGATCGTGCGGGCCGCGCGCCAGCGGATCGACAGCCTGATCGCCCAGGGCAAGGACGTGAAGATCGTCTGCGTCGGCAAGAAGGTCAGCGCCCAGCTGAAGCGCCCCTACGGCGACAAGGTGGTCGAGAACTTCGACCTGTCGGCCTATCGCCAGTTCACCCTGTCGGTCGCCCAGCCGATCGCCGACGTCGTCACGCGCCTCTATGAAGCTGGCGACATCGACGTGGTCACGCTGTTCTACAGCCAGTTCAAGTCGGTCGTCGTCCAGACCCCGACGGCGCTGCAGCTGATCCCGGCCGTGGTCGACGGCGCCGCGGCGCCCGCGACGGGCGCTTCGGCGGTCTACGAGTACGAGCCCTCGGAAGAGGCCATTCTCGAGACCCTGCTGCCGCGCAACCTGACGGTCCAGATCCTGTCGGCCCTGCTGGACAACATGGCCGGCTTCTACGCCAGCCAGATGACCGCCATGGACAACGCCACGCGCAACGCCGGCGACATGATCAAGCGCTACACCCTCGAATATAACCGCTCCCGCCAGGCCCAGATCACCAAGGAGCTGATCGAGATCATCTCCGGCGCCGAAGCCGTCTGATCCAAGCCTAACGACACAAGCACGCAGAGACCGAAAGACCGCAAGCCATGGCCAAGACCCCGACTAAGGCTCCCGCCACCGAAACGCCGGCCGCCGCCGCCAAGAAGCCCGCCGCCCCCAAGGCCGCCGCGGCGCCGAAGGCCGCTGTCGCGAAGGCTCCCGCCGCCGCTAAGGCTCCGGCCGCCAGGAAGCCGGCCGCCCCGAAGGCCGCCGCCGCCGTCAACCTGGACGGCGCGACCGGCCGCCTGGTGCAGATCATCGGCGCCGTCGTCGACATCGAGTTCACCGGCGAGCTGCCGGCGATCCTGAACGCCGTCGAGACCGTCAACACCGCCACCGGCCAGCGCCTGGTGTTCGAAGTCGCTCAGCACCTGGGTCAGAACACCGTCCGCGCTATCGCCATGGACGCCACCGAAGGCCTCGTTCGCGGCCAGCCCGTGCGCGACACCGGCGAGTCGATCCGCGTTCCGGTCGGTCCGGGCACCCTGGGCCGCATCATGAACGTCATCGGCGAGCCGATCGACGAGCAGGGTCCGATCCAGTCGGACATCTATCGCACGATCCACCGTGACGCCCCGACCTTCGCCGAGCAGACCAACACCGCTGAAGTGCTGGTCACGGGCATCAAGGTCATCGACCTGATGTGCCCCTACACCAAGGGCGGCAAGATCGGCCTGTTCGGCGGCGCCGGCGTCGGCAAGACCGTGACGATGCAGGAACTGATCAACAACATCGCCAAGGCTTACGGCGGTTACTCGGTTCTGGCCGGCGTGGGTGAGCGCACCCGCGAAGGCAACGACCTCTATCACGAGATGATCGAGTCGAACGTCAACGTCGACCCGAAGGCCAACAACGGCTCGACCGAAGGCTCGCGCTGCGCCCTGGTCTACGGCCAGATGAACGAACCCCCGGGCGCCCGCGCCCGCGTCGCCCTGACCGGCCTGTCGATCGCGGAATACTTCCGTGACGAAGAAGGCAAGGACGTGCTGCTGTTCGTCGACAACATCTTCCGCTTCACCCAGGCCGGCGCCGAAGTGTCGGCTCTGCTGGGCCGCATTCCCTCGGCCGTGGGCTATCAGCCCACCCTGGCCACCGAGATGGGCAACCTGCAGGAGCGCATCACCTCGACGAACAAGGGTTCGATCACCTCGGTCCAGGCCATCTACGTGCCCGCCGACGACTTGACCGACCCGGCCCCGGCCGCCTCGTTCGCCCACTTGGACGCCACCACCGTTCTGAGCCGCGACATCGCCGCCCAGGCCATCTTCCCGGCCGTCGATCCGCTGGACTCGACCTCGCGGATCATGGACCCGCTGGTCATCGGCGAAGAGCACTACAACGTGGCCCGCTCGGTCCAGGAAGTGCTGCAGCAGTACAAGGCCCTGAAGGACATCATCGCCATCCTGGGCATGGACGAGCTGTCGGAAGAGGACAAGCTGGTCGTCTCGCGCGCCCGCAAGATCTCGCGCTTCCTGAGCCAGCCCTTCCACGTCGCCGAGCAGTTCACCAACACGCCGGGCGCCTTCGTCCAGCTGAAGGACACGATCCGCTCGTTCAAGGGCATCGTGGACGGCGAGTACGACCACCTGCCGGAAGGCGCCTTCTACATGGTCGGCCCGATCGAGGAAGCCGTGGCCAAGGCCGAAAAGATGGCGGCTGAAGCCTAATGACCGAAGACACGGAACTGGCCGGTTTCTGCTGCGAGGAGCTGGCGGAGGCGGTGTCTCCGGACACCAACGCCGGTCTCATCGAGCATGACAGCGGCCTGATCCTGCTGAACCTCGGTGAGCGGGAAGAAGAGGGCGAGACCGGCTTGATGCTGGCCACGATCCACTTCTGCCCGTTCTGCGGGACCGAAATCCAGACCGACGAAGACATCGAGGCCGCCCTGGGCGGTGTCGAGGAGACCTTCAACTGATGGCCAAGCTGCATTTTTCCCTGGTTGCGCCCGAGCGCGAACTGTTCTCCGGCGACGTGGACATGGTCCAGGCTCCCGGCGCGGAAGGCGACTTCGGCGTCCTGGCTAACCACGCCCCGTTCATGACCACCCTGCGCGAAGGCAAGGTGACCGTGAAGGACGGCGCGACGACCAAGGTGTTCGACATCCAGGGCGGCTTCGCCGACGTCGGTCCGGAAGGCCTGACGATCCTGGCCGAGCACGCCGTCGAAGCGGCCTGATTCAGGTTTTCTACGTGTTCTGAAACGCCCTCGGTCCTCGTGATCGGGGGCGTTTTCGCGTGTGGGGCGACCATCCGTGGTGTCAAGCGTAAGAAAATTACACTTGTGGCCCAATCTTGGTCTTAATCCGTAGCCATAAGGGTTGCGAGGGACCGTCCGTCGGTTTTAATGCCGACCTCTCGTCTTGTTGGGGATATCCAGCCTATGCGCCTTGCGCTCGCCAGCCTGATCGCCCTCGGTGCGGTCTCGACCGCCGCCGTTGCTCAGGAGCAAACCACCGCTCCCGCCGCCACGCCCGCTCCGGCTCCGGCCGCCGCGCCAGCCCCGGCCGATCAGGCCGCTCCCGCCGCCGCTCCGGCTGATCAAGCCGCGCCGCCCGTCGCCGCGCCGGCCGCCAGCGCCGCTCCGGCCGAAACCTATACCGCTCCGGTTCGCGGTCCGCGCACCACCGACCCGCTGTCGGTCCGCCTGATGGACGTGCTGGACAAGGTCTGCAAGCCGTCGGTCGCCGGCGGCGACTTCGCGCAGCTGGTCAAGGACTACGGCTTCAAGAAGAAGAAGGAACAGTGGGTCTTCGCGCTCGAGAAGCCCTACAACATCACCCTGGACAACCCGGGCTCGAACAAGAACGTCTGCACGATCACCATCGACTACGCGCAGACCCCCGAGCAGGCTCAGGAACTGGCCAACGCCCTGCACGACTACGCCACCTGGGAAAACAGCCCGCAGCTGCGCCTGATCCGCAACGACCAGACGGTCGGTAGCGACTTCCGCCGCTTCACCGTGTCGTGGGACGACGCCTGGGCTGGCGGCCACGCCGGTCTGGTGTTCATGCGGCTGAAGAAGACCGACGAAACCTCGGTCGGCAAGAACTTCGAACGCGCCCAGATCCTTTACAGCACCACCAGCCGCTAAGGCCCGTTGGTTGCCCTTCGGGGCGGCGCGATCTATCTAGGCGAGGCGCGGGGGACGACCCCCGCGCCTTTTGCTTTTCGCGAAGGCCGATTGTCCGGGGACGACCCCACCTTTTCAGGAAAGGGGCTCGTCGTGGCCTGGATCATTCTCCTCATCGCCGGCGTCTTCGAAGTGGGCTGGGCCGTGGGCCTGAAGTTCACGGAGGGCTTCACCAAGCCGATCCCGATCGCGCTGACGGCGGTCAGCCTGGTGCTGTCCATGGGGCTGCTGGGCTGGGCGGTGAAGACCCTGCCTCTGGGCACGGCCTACGCCGTCTGGACCGGCGTCGGCGCGGTCGGCACGGCCATTGTCGGCATCGTGCTGTTCAAGGAGCCGGCGACGGCCGCCCGGCTCGTCTGCCTGGGCCTGATCGTGGCCGGGATCCTGGGGCTGAAGGTGTTCTCGCCGACGGCTTAAGCCGCTGCCCGGCCTTCGTCAGCGATAAACGCCAGGCACCGTTCCGCCACCTTTTCCCAGCCCGGCTCCCCGGGAAGCCAGTGGCTCATCTCGGGGAACACCTCGACGCCGCCGCCCAGGCGCGCGGCTGTCTGGCGGACCGTGGCGGGCGGATGGATGACGTCCTGGCCGCCGGCGATCGCCAGCACGGAACAGCCCGGCGCCGAGACCGAGGTGGTCATGAACGGGTCCAGCCACCAATTGAGCGTTTCCCAGAGGGCCCGGCCGCTCTCGGCCGTCATGCGGGCGAAGATCGCCTTTCGCTCGGGGCGCTGCAGGCGGTCGACGCTGTAGCGCCGCACCACGCCATAGTCCGGCGCGATGGCCTGCAGCCAGTAGGGGCCGAGGCTGTAGAGGCTGACGGCCGAGACCGCCTCCTCCAGGCTCGCGCCCGAGACGCCCCAGGGCGCGGAGGGGGCCAGCAGGATCAGCTTGGCGGCCTTGGCGCGGCTGGCGGCCATCTGGGCGACCAGGCCGCCCATCGAGTGGCCGACCACGATCGGCGGCGTCTCGCAGGTCTCGATAAGGCGCGCGATCTGGCGCGCGTAGTCGCTCATCGAGACACCGGCGGCGCTGCTCTGACCGTCATGACCGATCAGGTCGGGCGTCAGCACGCGATGACCCGCCGCCTCGAACGGCGCGCGGAAGGCGTCGAAGGTCCAGCCGCCGCAGAAGGCGCCGTGGACCATGATCACGGGTGCGCGCATGAACGCCCTAAAGAAACCCCGCCGACGAAGCAGCCGGCGGGGAGCAGCCTACACGCTCTACTTCGCCTTGGGCGAGGTTTTGGCGGCCGTCTTTGTCGCAGGGGCCTTGGCGGCGGCCTTGGGCGCGGCGGCTGCTTTCGGAGCCGCGGCCTTCGGGGCGGCGGCGGCCTTGGGAGCGGCAGCCTTGGGCGCGGCCTTGGCGGCGACCGGTTTCGCGGCCGCGGCCTTCGGAGCGGCCTTCGGCGCGGCGGCCTTGGCGGGAGCCGGAGCGGCCTCGGCCTTCGGCTTGGCGGGGGCCTTGGGCTTGGCGGCCGGAGCGGCCTTCGGGGCCGGAGCGGCCTTGGCGGCGGGCTTCGGCGCGGCGGCGGCCTTGGCCGGAGCCTTGGCGGCTGGAGCCTTCGCGGCCGGCTTCGGCGCGGCCTCGGTCTTGGCGGGCGCGGCCTTCGCCGGCGCCTTGGGTTTCGCCTCGGCCTTCGGCTTGGCGGCGGCCTTGGGAGCCGCCGCCTTCTTCGGCGCGGGCTTCTCGGCCGCCGGGGCGGGAGCCGCCGCCACCGGGGTCGGCGCGGGCGCCGGAGCTGGAGCCGGAGCCGGGGTCGGTTCCGCCGCCTTCACGGGCGCGGGCGTCGGCGCGGGTTCGGGCGGCTTAGCCGGAGCCGGGGCGGGGGCCGGAGCCGCCGTCGCGGCCGGGGTTTGCTTCTTGCCCGTCAGCCAGGCGATCACGTCGTCGAGGATCTTCATCGTGTTGGGCTCGTCTATGAGATAATGGGCGTTGTTGGGATAGATCTTGAGGTCGGCCTGCGGGTACTTGCGGCCGAGGCGCTGGACGTCGTCCAGCGGCGTGGTGCGGTCCAGGGCGCCGGCATTGATCAGGATCGGCACGGTCACCTTGGCTTCGTCGACGTAGGCCGTCTTGTGGACGTCCTTGTGCGGCCAGGCCAGGTCGGCCAGCGCCTGGCCGCTGTCATAGACCATCGTCGCGTAGAGCGCGTCGTGACGCTCGGCCGGCACGGCGTTCATGACGCCGAACTTGAAGCCGGTCTTCCACATCTTGCCCGCCCGGGTCTCGGGTTTGGATCGGAGGGCCATGTTCAGGAAGGTGAAGACCGGAGAGAGCTTGGGCTTGCCGCGCGCATCGGCCGGCGAGGCCGGGGCGAACAGCACCAGCGCCGACGCGTGGCCGGCCTCGGCGACCTTCTGGGCGATCAGCCCGCCCATCGAATGGCCGAAGACCAGCGGCTTCTTGCCGGTCTCCTTGGCCAGGGTCTGGGCCAGGGCGCTCATCTCGGCGACATAGTCGGCCAGAGAGAGGCCGACCAGACCCGCGCGCGGACCTTCGACCGTGCGCACCGCCGATCGGATGGTCGGCGCCTCCACGCGATAGCCTTCGGCCTTCAGCCGCGCGGCGACGGGACCCCAGACGTCCCCCGCGCAGCCATAGCCGTGAATCAGCAGGACCGTATTCGCCATTCGATACTCCCCAGCGCGGGAGATCAGCCGCCGCGCGCGAACTCCTGGAACGCGGCGACCACAGCTTCGTAGACCCCGCGCTTGAAGGGTACGATCAGTTCGGGTGCTTCGTCGAGCCTGCCCCATTTCCAGGCGTCGAACTCGACGTGCGCGTCCGCTTCCAGATCGATCTCGGCCTCGTCGCCGATGAAGCGATAGGCGAACCAGACCTGTTTCTGCCCCAGCCAGCCGCGCGAGCGCTTCTCGTTGGCCAGCACCTCGGGCGGAAAGTCGTACGTGATCCAGCCTTCGGTGCGGCCCAGAAGTTCGACGGAGCTGACGCCGGTCTCCTCGGCCAGCTCGCGCCGGGCGGCGGCCTCCAGGTCCTCGCCTTCGTCGACACCGCCTTGCGGGAACTGCCAGTTGTAGGGCGGGGGCTGTTTGTGGCGGCGACCCAGCCAGACGCGGCCGTCCGGATGGAACAGGACGACGCCGACGTTCGGTCGGTGCTTGGGATGGTCGAGCTCGGTCATGCCGAGCCTTTTTCCACGAGTTCTAGCGGTGCGCCAGGGCTGACGCCGGGGCCAGCTGCATGCCGCGCGCCTGCAGGCCGGCGGCCCAGATACGCACCTGGTTGATCGTCACCGGATAGGCGAAGCCCGAGCCCAGCGCCTGTCCGCGACCGGCGGCGCCGGTCTCCAGGGCCTTGAGCTGGGTGTCGATGGCGCCGGCCGAGAGCTCGTCGTCGATCACGCGGTCGGCCGAGGCGCGCGGGATCGGGCCGGCGCGGCGGGCGGCCAGGCCGTCGTCGACGAAGGCCAGGCCCCGCGACTTGAGCACGCCGTTGAAGGTGGCCATCGCCTGGTCGTTGTCGACGAAGCGGGCGCCCAGATAGTTCGACAGGCCGAAATAGCCGGTGGCGCGCGACATCAGCCATTCCAGCTTGCGCACGGTGTCTTCGGGCCTGTTGGCGGCGATCAGGGTGTAGGGACCCGGATCGTTGGCCGGATAGTCGGCCGGCTCCATCGGGGTCTCGAGCAGCACCTCGTGGCCATGGGCGCGGGCCAGGTCGATCCAGCCCTGCAGGCCCTCGGCATAGGGCGCGAAGGACAGGGTGATCTCGCCCGGCAAGGTCTCGATCGCCGCGCGGGTGGTCTGGGCGTTGAGGCCGAGCCCTCCGATGACCATCGACACCTTGGGGCGGCCGTTGGGCGTGAAGGGGCGAGCATAGGCCTCGGCCGCGGTGCGGCCGTCGGCGCCGATGATCGGCAGAGGGCCGCCGCCGGGGCCCGGCGCGGTCAGGCCGGCGATCGGGGCCTGGGCCAGGCCCGGGCCCTGCTGGATCGGCGGCAGGTTCTGCAGGCCCTCGGCGGCCGGCGCCTTGCCCTCTTCGGGCTTCACCGGGGCGAAGGGATTGGCCGACAGGTCCAACTGGCCGGGCGCCAGTTCGGCCCCGTGCGGATCCTCGCCGCCCAAGCCCTCGCGCCAGCCCTCCGGCGCGTTCTTGGTGGCGCCGATCTTGGTCAGCTCCAGGCGAATCACCGGCGAGCCGGCGTGCGGGTCGCTGGTGATCAGAACCAGCGTCGCCAGCGAGGCCAGGAACAGGCAGGCCGCGCCGCTGGCGCCGATGAAGGGATTGCTGACCGCGGCCATCAGCTTGGCGCGCAGGTCACCGGACCCGCCCGGAGCGGGCGCGGCGGCGGCATAGGCGGGCTTACGCGAAAAGGATACGGCCATGACCTCTTAAGGCTAGCGGGCAAGCTTCGAATATATGGTTAACGAGGTATGGCCGTATGGCGTTCTGATGACCTTCTGGCCGCGGCGCGGCGACGCGGGCGCCGCTGAAATTGGCGTTTTCTGCAATCGCCGCAGGCGTTGAACGCTGAGTGCGGTTGCGGGCGGTCTGATCGGTTGACGGGCGCGGCCCCGGCTCCTTCCCTGGAGTCCTCTCGCGGGAGAGATCGGGCCCCGGCCCGGCGCTGAAGGCGAAACCGCCCCGGAAACGCTCAAGCAGAAGGACCGCGCGAGATGTTGAACGCTGGAAAGCAGGGCGCGTAACGCCCTCGCCGAAGGAGCAAGGCGACCGCCCGTCCATCGGAGACGGGGCGCTGAATCTCTCAGGCCCAAGGACAGCGGGGGTGCGAAGGCGAGCCGTCCCGGCCCGCTCAGACCCACGCGTGCGCCAATGCAGATCTAGGCATTTCCATATCGATATAGCGAAACGTAATGAACGCGATCGTCGTGTGCGACTTTCGTGAGATATCTGTTAGGTATATAAAATGAATATATTCGAAGTGTTCATAAATCGAACATGGATGCGTAACGTTTCCACTTTGTGATTATGTGGATGCGATCCGAGAAATTCTTAGTTTACCTGCGATGAGGCGTTGATGACGTTGCCCTGGTCAAAATGATCGGGGATAGTCATGACCACTCGCATACCTGCACACGCCGCCGTTCGTCTTAGGGCGCTGCTGCTCGCCGCCTCGGTTCTGGGAAGCGCCACGCCGGTCCTGGCCCAGGAAGCCGACAAGGCGGCCGAACTGGAAACCGTCGTGGTGACCGGCAAGCGCCTGTCGGAAGCCAGCGTCGCCATCGGCACCGACCACGCCACGGCCACCGTTTCGATCACCCGCGAGGCTCTGTTGTCCGCGCCGGCGGGGATCACCGGCCTGAAGATGCTGGAGAGCCTGCCGGGCTTCAACGTCCAGGCCAACGACGCCCTGGGCATGTACGAGTTCGGCAACTCGGTCTCGGTGCGGGCCTTCAACTTCCAGCAGATCGGCTTCCTGCTGGACGGCATCCCGATGGGCCGCAGCGACCAGTTCGGCGGCAGCCCGATCTATCGCTATGTCGACAACGAGAACCTGCTGCGGGTGACCGCCTCGGCCGGGGCCGGCGACGTCGCCCTGCCCAGCTATGCCTCGCTGGGACCCATCGTCGACTACTTCACCCAGGCCCCGTCGGAGGAGATGGGCGGCGCGATCAGCCAGACCTTCGGCAGCGACGACCTGCGCCGCACCTTCCTGCGCCTGGAGTCGGGCAAGGTGGGTCCGCTGTCGGGCTATGTCAGCGGTTCTTGGATCAAGGGCGACCTGTGGCGCGGCCCGGGCACGATCGATCGCAAGCACTATGAGGGCAAGCTGAAGTACGACCTGCCCAACGGCGGCGACATCAGCTTCCAGACCGTCCACAACGACTATTTCGACTATGACAGCCCGTCGATCACCAAGGCTCAGTACGCCGGGACGGCGGGCGACGTGTTCGGCCGCCAGGGGCGCTATTTCGCCTATCTGGGCGCGGTGCCGACCTCGGTCCCGTTCGGTACGCCGCTGTCGATCCCGACGGGCAGCCTGCCGGAAGCCGTGGCGGGGGTGCCGTACTCCAACGCCAACTACGCCCAGTACTACAAGTTCGCGGTCAACAAGCGGAAGGACCACCTGTACGGCCTGACGCTGAACACGCCGATCACCGACAACTTCGACCTGACCACCACGGCCTATTACGAGGACAAGGGCGGCTACGGCGTCTCGCCCGAGGCCTATTCGACCTCTAAGTCCAGCTATGACGCCGAGGTCGGCAAGGTGGCCGGCATCGTCGCCCCGCGCGGCATCCAGTACGGCCTCTCCGGCATCGACGGCATCCGCAAGGGCGTCACCGCCAAGGTCGCCTGGCGCCTCGGCTTCAACAAGATCGAGGCCGGCCTCTGGCTGGAGAACGACGACTATCACCGCACCCAGAACCGCTACAACGTCGAGAACGGCAATCCCGACGGCAAGCCGCTGTTCAACGAGCGGGTCCACGCCCAGCGCGACTACAAGTCGCTGCGCGAGACCAAGCAGTTCTTCGTCAAGGACACCGTCACCCTGCTGGACGCCAAGCTGAAGCTGGAGCTGGGCTTCAAGGCCACCGACATCGACTACAAGATCGCCGGCTATCGCAATCCGTTGGACTACATCAACGGCCGACACCCGATCCTGAAGGACAACTGGAAGGACAGCTTCCTGCCCCAGGTCGGCGCGGTCTACAGCGTGACCGGCCGCGACCAGATCTTCGCCTCGTACTCCGAGAACATGGCCCTGCCGCGCGGCGCCGACGACATCTTCTCGGCCGCCAGCCCGACCGTCGCCGGCCCCGATCCCGAGACCTCGACCAACTGGGAGCTGGGCTACCGCGCCAACCACAAGACGTTCAACGCCTCGATCGTGGCCTACCAGACCGAGTTCAAGAACCGCCTGCAGGCCTTCGCCTCGCTGGTGCCCGGCGGCGGCGGCACGACCGAGACCTTCTACCAGAACGTCGGGGCGGTGAAGGCCAAGGGCGTCGAGTTCAGCGGCCAGTGGAAGCCGGAGATCTTCGCCGGCAAGGCCTATTTCAACGCCAACGTCTCGTACAACGACGCCAAGTTCCAGGATGACGTCCTGAACTACCGCGCCAGCACCACGGCCGCGCCGGTCACCCTGGCCGTCGCCGGCAAGAAGGTGCCGGACTTCCCCGACTGGGTGTTCCAGGGCGGCGTGACGCTGGAGCCGTTCGATGGCCTGCTGATGAACGTCTCGGCCCGCCACCTGGAGAGCCGCTTCACCAACTTCGTCAACAGCGAGAAGGTCGGCGGCTACACCATCGTCAACGCCTATATCGATATCGGCGACGGCTTCGCGGCCGGGCCGTTCAGCCAGGTCAAGGCGCGGGTCAACATCGATAACCTGTTCGACAAGGACTATCTGGGCACGATCAACACCACGGTTAACACGCCGGCCAGCTTCCGTCCGGCCCCGCCGCGCACGATCCAGTTCACGATCTCCGCCGACTTCTAGTCCCCGCCCTCCGGTCGGCCTCTGCAAAGGCCGGCCGGACCCTTTTCGAGCGTACTCATGACCCGTTTCCTCCTCGCCACGACCGCCGCCCTGGCCCTGGTCGCCGGCGCCGCGCCCATGACGGCCTGGGCCGCCGATCCGGCCGCCGCGCGCAAGCTGCACGAGGGCCTGCTGACCCTCGACACCCACCTGGACACCCCCGCCAATTTCGGCCGGCCGGGCTGGGACATTCTCGATCGCCATTCGGCCGACAAGGACGGCTCGCAGATCGACTATCCGCGCATGGTCGAGGGCGGGCTGGACGGCGGCTTCTTCGCCATCTTCACCAACCAGGGGCCACGCACGCCCGAGGCCACGCGCGCCGCCCGCGACGCGGCGATCATCCGCGGCGTCGAGATCCACGAAATGGTCGCCAAGCACGGCGACAAGTTCGCCCTGGCCCTGAAGGCCGACGACGCCGAGCGCATCGCCGCCCAGGGCAAGCGCGTGGTCTTCGTCAGCGTCGAGAACAGCTATCCGATGGATGGCGACGTCACCCTGCTGTCGACCTTCTACGCGCTGGGCGTGCGGATCTCGGGCCTGGCCCACTTCAAGAACAACGACATGGCCGACAGCTCGACGGACACGCCCGAGTGGCATGGCCTGTCGCCGCTGGGCAAACAGTTCGTCGCCGAGGCCAACCGCCTGGGCGTGGTGCTGGACGGCTCGCACTCGTCCGACGAGGTGCTGGACCAGCTGATCACCCTGTCCAAGACGCCGGTGATCCTGACCCACTCGGGCTGCAAGGCGGTGTTCAACCATCCGCGCAATGTCGACGACGCCCGCATCAAGGCCCTGGCGGCCAGCGGCGGCGTCATCCAGGTCGACGCCTATTCCAGCTATCTGATCGAGACGCCCAAGAACGCCGAGCGCGACGCGGCCATGGCGGCGCTGCGGGCCAAGGCGGGCGCGCGGGCCAAGATGACCGAGGCCGAACGCGCGGGCTTCATGGCCGAGATGAAGGCGATCGACGCCAAGTACCCCGTTCCGAAGGCGACCTTCGAGGACTTCATGAACCACCTGAACCACGCGCTGAAGGTGGCCGGCGTCGACCACGTCGGGATCGGCATCGACTTCGACGGCGGCGGCGGGGTGACCGGTCTGAACGACGCCTCGGACTACTGGAAGATCAGCGAGCGCCTGCTGGCCGAGGGCTACACCCGCGACGACTTGGCCAAGATCTGGGGCGGCAACGTCCTGCGCCTGCTGCGCGCGGCCGAGGCGGCCAAGGCGGCTTAAGGTCGAACGAAAAGCGCCGCCCCGGTTGCCCGGAGCGGCGCTGATCGGATCGAGGCAGGCGAAGCCCTATTTGTTCTCGCTGACCGGCTTGCCGCTCGCCGCGGCGGCCGCCTTGGCGGTGACCTCGGCGACCTTGGCCGCCGGCTTGGGCAGCTTCGGCGTATTGGCGACGCCGCCGGCGTTCAGCACGGCGATGGCGCGCTGCAGCTGGAAGTCGCCCTTCTTGTCGTCGAAGGCGGTCGGCGGGGCTTCGGCCGGGGTGTGGACGCCCACGCGGCTCTTGCCCTCGTCGGCGTTCAGCGCGTTCTTGAAGCTGGCCTCGCTGAACCAGACGCGGTTGGCGATGTCCTGGGCCTGGTCACGGGTCTGGGCGACCTCGAGGTCCGGGGCGATGCCGGTCTTCTGGATCGAGCGGCCCGACGGCGTGAAGTACTTGGCCGTGGTCAGCTTCAGGGCGCCGTCGGCCCCGCCGCGCAGCGGGATCACCGTCTGCACCGAACCCTTGCCGAAGCTGGTCAGGCCGACCAGTTCAGCGCGGTGACGGTCCTGCAGGGCGCCGGCGACGATCTCAGCGGCCGAGGCCGAGCCCTGATTGATCAGCACGACCATCTTCATGCCGTTCAGCAGGTCGCCCGGGCGGGCGTTGTAGCGCTGGATGTTGCGCGGATCGCGGCCGCGCTGGCTGACCACCTCGCCGCCGTCCAGGAACACGTCGGCCACGCCGACCGCCTGGTCCAGCAGGCCGCCCGGATTGTTCCGGAGATCGAGGATCAGGCCCTTCATCTTCGGGTTCTTGGCCTTCAGATCATTGATCGAGGCGACCAGGGCGTCGGTGGCCTTCTCGTTGAAACCGGGCAGGCGGACGTAGCCATAGTCGCCTTCCATGCGGGCGATGGCGGCCTTGGGTTTGATCACCTCGCGGACCAGCTTGACGTCGAACGGATCGGTCTTGTCGCGGGCGATGGTCAGGGTGACCGCCTCGCCGGGCTGGCCGCGCATCTGCTTGACCGCCTCGTTGACGGTCAGGCCCAGCACGCTCTGGCCGTTGACGGCGGTGATGTAGTCACCGGCCTGGACGCCGGCGCGGGAGGCCGGAGTGCCGTCCATCGGCGAGATCACCTTCACGACGCCGTCCTCGCTGGTCACTTCCAGGCCGAGACCGCCGTATTCGCCGCGGGTGGTGTCCTGCATGTCCTCGTAGGCGTCGGGCGCCAGATAGCCCGAGTGCGGGTCGAGGCTGGTCAGCATGCCGTCCAGGGCCGCTTCGATCAGCTTCTTGTCGTCGACCTCGGTGACGTACTGGTCCTCGACCGTGCCCAGCACGTCGCCGAACAGCTCAAGCATCTTGTAGGTCTTGGTCTTAGGCGCGTTGTTGGCCTGGGCGATGGGACTGACATACGCCATGGCCCCCGCGCCGAGGACGAAGGCGGAAACGCCGATGAGCAGGTACTTGCGCATTAAGGCCCGGAAGGCTCCCTACGCGACGCGCGGCGTCGCAACCGAATTTAGCCCCACCCAACCACTGTCAGAGGCCGGAGGTATAATTACGGCCACCATTACTGAAAAAGCCGTCTACCGCGACTCCTGTTTGAGCCAACGCTCCGGATCGGCCGGCGCGCCGTTCTCCCGAACCTCTAGATAGAGTTCCGGCTCGGAAGATACATGATCCGGCATCTTCCCAATGGGGGCGCCGACCGCGACAGATTGTCCGGGTGAGGCCGTTATCTGGTCGAGGCCCGCCACGACCACGTGATAGGCGCCCTGGGCGCGAAGGATCAGCACCGCGCCCCAGCCGCTCAGCGCGCCGGCATATTCGACGGTTCCGGCGACGGGAGCGGTGACGGTCAGGCCCTTCTCCGTGCGCACGGTCAGGCCGGGCGACTTGCCGCCGGCCGGCATGTCCTGGCCGAAACGGCGGACGATCTCGCCGGCGGCGGGACGTCGCAGCACCAGCGGCCCGGTGGCCTCGACCCTACCCCCTCCTGGTGCGTATAGGCCGTCGGTCAGGGCGCCCAGGGTGCGCAGCTCATTCTGCTGGGTCAGGGCTTCCTGGGCATAGGCCCGCTCCAGCTGGGTCTTCTCGATGATCAGCCGCTCGATCTCGCCCTTGCGGTCGGCGACCGCGCTCTCGGCGGTGAACAGTTCGGCCGAGGCGGCGGCGGCCTCGCGGCGCAGGGTCCCGACCGCCACGGCCTGGCGGCCGTAGGCCTCGGCGCGCTTCTGCAACTCGGGCGTCATGGCCCGGATCAGGATCGCGGCCCGCACCGCATCGCGCGCATCGTTCGGCGTCACCAGCAGCGCCGGCGGCGGATCGCGGCGGAACAGCTGCAGGGCCGACAGCAGCAGCGACAGCCGCTGCCGGTTGGCGCCCAGGTCGGCCAGGATGGCGTTCTCGCGGGCGTTCAAGGCTTCCAGCCGGGCCCGCTTGGCGTCGACGTCGCCGCCGGCGGCGATGCGGGCGTGGTCCAGGCGGTCCAGCTCGGCGCGCAGATCCTCGATCTCGCGACGGGTGTCGATGGCGGTCTGGCGATCCCTGGCCCGCTGGTCCTCGACGATGCGGTCAGCGCGCTGCCAGCCGACCACGGCCGTCGGGACGGCGAGGACCAGGGCGCAAACGGCGATGACGAGTCGCGAGCGGGGCATCGCCCAACCTTTAGCCCTAGTCGCGGTGATAGGGCGAGCCCGACAGGATGGTGGCGGCGCGATAGACCTGCTCGGCCAGCATGGCCCGGGCCAGGGCGTGCGGCCAGGTCTGGGGGCCGAAGGCCATGGTCTCGTGGGCGGCGGCCAGGATCGAGGGATCCAGGCCGTCGGCCCCGCCGATCAGGAACACTACCCGCCGCGTCCCGTCGTCGCGCAGGCGGGCCAGGTGGTCGGCGAAGGCGCGGCTGGGCCGGACCTTGCCGTGCTCGTCGCAGGCGATGACGTGCGCGCCCTCCAGGTGCGGGCGCAGCACCTCGGCCTCGGCCGCCTTGCCGGGCTTGCGGGCCTCGACCTCGAGGATCTCGACCGGCCCCAGGGCCAGGGCGCGGCCGGACGCCGTGGCGCGGGACGCATAGTCCACGGCCAGTTGCGCCTCGACCATGCGGCCGAGCTTTCCGACGGTGAGGATGGTGATCTTCATCGGGGGAGTGCGTTGAGATCCCCGCCCTTCGACAGGCTCAGGGCGAGGATCTCAAGAACGCGCATCAATAGACCTCACCCTGAGCTTGTCGAAGGGCGAGGTCGCCTGGCGCTATCAGTTCGCCGCGGTGCGGTGCGGTGCGTCGACCGCCCAGATCTTCTCGATGTTGTAGAAGCTGCGCACTTCGGGACGGAACAGGTGGATGACGACGTCGCCGGCGTCGATCAGCACCCAGTCGCAATGCGGCAGGCCTTCGACCCGCGCCTTGCCGTAGCCGTTTTCCTTCAGCGCCCGCAGCAGGTGGTCGGCCAGCGCGCCGACGTGACGGTGCGAACGGCCCGACGCCACGATCAGGCTGTCGGCGACCGAGCTCTTGTCCGCCAAGTCGATGTGGACGATGTCCTGGGCCTTGTCGTCATCCAGACGTTCCAGGATCAGGCGCTCCAGCGCCTTGAGATCGAGGGGCAGACTCAGGCCCGGGGATTCAGTCGATGACTCGGCGCCGGCCAGGCCTTCGTGCGCACTAAGCGCGGGGTCGCTACGCAGCGGATTGCTCCTTATGGGTTCGCTGTGGATATCTTCCATAGCACGGAATTGAGCCGGAAGTGAGGGGGTGATGGCCGAACGCCGATTCGTCGGCGCCCCTGAGGCGTTCACGCAACGCCCGAAAGCTTGGCTTTCAGCCCTTTTGCCGTGACCGCATAGCCGTGGAGGAGGCGAAGTTCAGCGGTCCGGTCTGGTAGACCCAGGCCGGCGACTTGGCGTCGGGCAGTCTGGCGGCGGCGCTGGCGGGCCAGCGGGCGAAGGCGAAGCGGCGGGCGGCCGGCGAGGTGCGGGCCTTCAGCGCGATCCAGGGGCGGGAGATCACGGCGACCGGAACCTCGCGCATGATCTGGGTCCAGCCGCGCCAGCGATGGAAGGTGGCCAGGCTGTCGGCGCCCATGACCCAGACAAACTTCACGCCGGGATAGCGCGCCCGCAGCACCCGCAGGGTGTCGATGGTGTACCGCGAACCCAGGCGCGTCTCGGCGTCCGAGACGATCATGCCCGAGCCGCGCGCCCAGCGGCGGGCATTGGCCATTCGCTCGGCCACGGGGCGGGTCTCGTGCGAGGACTTGAGCGGGTTCTGTGGCGACACCAGCCAGATGACGCGGTCCAGCTCCAGGCGGCGCATGGCGGTCTCGGCCACGTGGGCGTGGCCCTCGTGCGCCGGGTTGAAGCTGCCGCCGAACAGGCCGACGCGCATGCCCGGTTCCAGGTGGAAGCCAAGACGCTGAGCGTTGGGCCGGCCGGCCTCAGGGACGAGTCTGGCCGGTCCCGCGAACCACATATTTGAACGTCGTCAGTTGCTCGGCCCCAACCGGGCCGCGGGCATGAAGCTTGTCGGTGGCGATGCCGATCTCGGCCCCGAAGCCGAACTCGCCGCCGTCGGCGAACTGGGTCGAGGCGTTGACCAGCACGATGGCGCTGTCGACCTCGGCCACGAAGGCGTCGGCGGCGCCGGCGTCCTCGGTGACGATCGCGTCGGTGTGGCCCGAGCCATAGGCCGCGATGTGCCGGGCCGCGCCGGCCACGCCGTCGACCACGGCCACGGCCAGGATCGGGGCCAGATATTCGGTGGTCCAGTCCTCGACGGTGGCCTTCTTCATCGTGGGCTCGATGGCGCGCGCAGCCGTGTCACCCCGGAGTTCGCAGCCGGCCCGGATCAGGGCGTCGGCGATCGGCGGGAGAAGCTTTTCGGCGGCGGCCTTGTCGACCAGCAGGGTTTCGGCCGAGCCGCAGACCGACACCCGCCGCAGCTTGGCGTTGACGACGATGTCGACGGCCTTCTTCACGTCGGCGGCCGCGTGGACGAAGACGTGGTTGAGACCTTCCAGGTGGCCCAGGACCGGGGCGCGGGCCTCGGCCTGGACGCGGGCGACCAGGCTCTTGCCGCCGCGCGGAATGATCAGGTCGATGGCCTTGTCCAGGCCCGAGAGGAGGGCGCCGACGGCGGCGCGGTCGGGGGTCTTGACGATCTGGACGGCGGCGGCGGGAAGGCCAGCGGCCTTCAAACCGCGTTCTATCGAAGCGTGAAGCGCCAGGTTGGAGTGGATGCACTCCGACCCGCCGCGCAGGATCACCGCATTGCCCGAGCGCACGCACAGCGCCGCGGCGTCGGCGGTCACGTTCGGGCGGCTTTCATAGATCATGGCGATGACGCCGATCGGTGTGCGCACGCGGCTGATGTCCAGGCCGTTGGGCCGGGTCCAGCGCGCGGTGGCGACACCGACAGGATCGGGGATGGCGGCCACGGCCTCGACCCCGGCGGCGACGTCTTCCAGCCGCGCCTCGTCCAGGGCCAGGCGGTCCAGCATCGGGCCGGAGACGCCATTGGCCTCGGCGCGGCCCAGGTCCTTGGCGTTGGCGGTCAAAATGGCGACGGCGTCCTCGCGGATCGCGGCGGCCATGGCCTGGATGGCGGCGGTGCGCTGCTCTGGCGTGGCGAGGCGGAGCGCATGCGCGCCCTCGCGAGCCGTCCGGCCCATCCCCGCCATCGTCGCCTGCAAGCCGGCGCCCGCGTCGTCCATCGTCCCCGTCCTAATCCTGATGGCCCTGGTCAGTTATGCTCAGGTTGAGGCTTACCTAGGCGCTTTCAAGGCAGGATGAAACCGGCTTCGTCTGAAAACGGACGGAGTTTTGGTGGGGCGTAGACCTCACTCGGCTGATTGCATGAGTTCGGTTGAAGTTGTTAGTCTAACCCGGCTGGCGCGTAGCCTTGCACGAAGCTCGCGGTGGATCGGTTCGTCGGCCCCAAGGGAGGCCGGAAAGACGAGCCTCAATAGTGCTAGGGCTGCAGCCCCCGTCTCCAATGCCGTAAGCAGGGCGAACTTAAGCGCAGGGCCGTTTTCGTGCAGATATACGAGCAGGAACCGCTTCCCTTCTTCGTGCGATACTGACCTCGCATTAACACTGAGTCCGCGTTCGTTAGGGTGCGCACCGAAGTCGATAGCCTGTTGGTACAGTTCTCCGTATAGCGCCGCCAAATCGGGATCGTGCCGCGCAACGCTAGTACGGACAGAGGTTTGGCTGAACTTGTTCTCTTTGAATGCCTTCATGCCTCCATCATCGTGGCGGCGTAGCCACGCCTCCGTCAGTACCGGATCGTCATTCAGGTGTACCGCATAGGCTGCCGCCTCAAGAGAGGCTCGAACCATCGGAAACATGTCGCCCAATTGACCCGCGAGTGCATGCTCACAGGCCGCCCTGAAATTTGCATGGCTTCTGAAGCCGAGATGAGGCGTGACTACATTCGTTGGATCTCGCAATCCATCAAGTGGCACGAACTGCGAGTCGATGGATGCAAGATCTCGCATCACTAACTGGTAGTGAGCGAAAGTCGCCCAGCGGTGACGCGCCGCGTGTTCCATGTAAGCGGTAAGCGTGTCGTCGCCCCAACCAGGCGGACGCGATAGTGGCTCTTTGACAGGCTCATTCATCAGTTCGTCTCGCGACAATGTTCAATGCTACGTGCACTGGTGAGGGCCTCAGGGCGAGTCTAGGGTCGATATAGCGGTACCTAGATCCTACGCCGCGTCCCACGCGTAGGCCTTGTCCAGCCAGTCCCCCAGCCGCCCATCCGGTCGCGCCAGGGCGTGAATCCGGGTCATCTCGTCGTCGGACAGGTTGAAGTCGAGGATGTCGAAGTTCTCCTCGATCCGCGCCGGGTTCTTGGTGCGGGGGATGGCGATGATCCCCTGCTGGATGATCCAGCGCAGGGTGACCTGGCCGGGGGTCTTGCCGTGGGCGCGGCCGATCTCGACCAGCACCGGATCCTGGGCGACCTTGCCCTGGGCCAGCGGCGACCAGGCGGTGATCGAGACGCCCAAGGCGTCGGCCTTGGCCTTCAGGGTCTTGATCGACAGGTAGGGGTGATACTCGACCTGATCGTTGGCGATCGGGGCTTCCGACAGCTTCGCGGCTTCTTCCAGCAGAACCGATGGGAAGTTCGACAGGCCGATGGCGCGGGTCAGGCCCCGCGACTGGACCTCGTTCAGCGCCTTCAGGGTCTCGGCCAGCGGCACCTCGGGCTTGGGCCAGTGCAGCAGCAGCAGGTCGACATGGTCGACACCCAGCTTTTCCAGGCTTTTCTCGGCCGAGCGCTGCAGGTCGCCGTCGTGGAACTTGTCGATCCAGACCTTGGTGGTCAGGAAGATCTCGTCGCGCTTGACGCCGCTGGCCTTGAGGGCGGCGCCCACATCGCGTTCGTTGCCGTAGATCTGAGCGGTGTCGATATGGCGATAGCCGACCTCCAGGGCCTTCTCGACCAGGGGGACGGCCGTACCGTTCTCCAGCTGCCAGGTGCCAAAGCCGAGGGCGGGCATCAGGACGTCGCCCGAGCGGATGGCGGGAACGAGCTTGGACATGGAGAACTCCTGGGAAGACGTCAGGCGGATATAGGCTCTGGCTTGGCCAGCGCCACCTTGGTGCGAACGCGCGAGAGGGCGATGAAGACCACGGCGAAGGCCCGCGCGGCCCTGATCCTCAAGGCAGGGTCTCCGTCGGATGGGTTTCGTCCCAGGCCTTCAGCACCTTCTTCGGCGCGGTGGCTCGCCACTGCCGGGTGACCAGCCGCTCGACCGTGCCCGGATGGGCATGGGGCAGGCGGACCAGGACGTAGGGGTAGTTCCTGAAGTGATCGGTGACATGGAAGACGTCCGGCTCGGCCTCGATCAGCATCTCGCGTTCATCGGACGGCACGGCGGGGCAGACCAGGCTCTCGCCGTCCTCGAACAGGCGGGTCAGGAACTTGCCGTGCGCCTTCAGGCAAGGCCGGCCATAGGCGGTCCCGTCCTCGACCCCGGGCAATTTGAGCGCGAACGCTCTGACGTCGTCGTAGGTCATGGGCTCTCTTCCCCAGCACGACTATATGTGGGGAATGGACGCTGAGAACACCCTGAAGACGCCGGTCCTGGTGCTGGGCGCGACCAGCCTGATCGGCGGTCACCTGCTGGCGCGGCTGAAGGCCGAGGACCTGGATCCGACGGCGTTCAGCCGGCGCCCGCCGACCGAGGAGACCTGCTGGATCGGTGGTGACCTGAAGGACGCCGATCTGGACGAGCGGCTGCCGGTGGCGGCGACGGTGTTCGCGCTGTCGCCGATCTGGCTGCTGCCGACGGCGCTGCCGGCGCTGAAGGCGCGCGGCATGGAGCGGCTGATCGCCTTCTCCTCGACCAGCCGCTTCACCAAGGTCGACTCGCCGGACGAGGGCGAGCGGGCGGTGGCGCGGACATTGGCGGAGGCCGAGGCGGCGGTCGAAACCTGGTGCGCCGGGCACGGCGTCGCCTGGACCATCCTGCGGCCGACCCTGATCTATGACGAGGGCCACGACGAGAACGTCAGCCGCATCGCCCGCCTGATCCGCCGCTTCCATGTCATGCCGCTATCAGGCGACGGCGCGGGCCTGCGCCAGCCGGTCCATGCCGAGGACCTGGCGGCTGGAGCGCTGGCCGCCGCCCACGCGCCTGCGACGATGAACCGGGCCTATGACCTGGTGGGCGGCGAGACCGTGACCTACCGCCTGATGGTCGACCGGATCTTCGAGGGCCTGGGCAAGACTCCGCGCAGCCTGCCGATGCCGACCTGGCTGTTTGGACTGATCATGCGGCTGGCCAAGCCGTTCTACCCGGGCGCGACCGTGGCCATGGGCGCGCGGATGGGCCAGGACCTGACCTTCGACAGCTCGGCGGCGATGCGGGATTTCGGGTGGAGCCCGAGAAAGTTCCACCCGCGCTTCTAGTCCGCGTCGGCCAGCACCATGGCGAACGGCGTCAGGCCGCCGTCGCGTTCGACATAGCCGCTGACCAGCTTGCGGTCGGGCGGCAGGACCCCCAGGTCGATCTCTTCCGTCGGGAACACCACGATGCGGCGGTCGCCGATGCAGACCACCAGCTCGTAACCGTCCAGGGCCCGGCGGGACATGTTCTTGATGTAGGAATAGTACGGCTCGCGCTTCCAGCTGGCGGGCTTGCCGGCGTCCACGACGACGTTCAGGCGCTTGCCGTCGCGGTCGGCGTACATCACGAAGCCGGCCTTGTCGGGCCGCCAGGCGTCGCCCAGCCTTTCGGGCGTGATCCACAGGCACATGAAGCTCCGGCACGCCTGGGGCCGCAGTTCATAGTGGCCGCAGCCGCCGCCCTTCCTGAAGTGCGAGCACCAGACGCCGTCGGCCTTGTTCAGGGCCTCGATGGCCAGAACCTTGCAGCACAGGCCGCAGTCGCCGCAGCTCTTGTCGCCCATCCGTCCCTGCCCGAAGTGAGCTTGATCGTCAGGAGGCGGACGGTAGCGATGCCGTGTGACGGTTTGATGGGGCGGCGCTACGCGGGACAGCTCGTCCGGGTCAGCTCGTAGCGGGCGAACGGCGCTTCCTTGGCCCCGCTCTGGGCGACGATGGTCCAGGTCAGCCGGTCGCCGTCGCGCCGCCAGCGGTTGACGTAGCTGGCGTCCGGATAGGCGTAGGCGATGTCGAACCCGCCCGGCTGGGCCGCGCCCTGGCCGACGGCGGTGAAGTCGCCCCCGAAGCTGTCGGACCAGAAGCCGGACACGCCGGCGGGCTCACCGCCCTTCAGCGCCGCGCCCCGACCGCCAAACACCAGGTGGGCGGCGTAGCGATCCTTGGGATCGGCCTTGGCGCGACTGTCGGCGTCCACCGTCAGCATGGTTCCGAGCGCGACGGGCTTGGCGGCGAGGGTGATCTCGACCGCCTTGCCCATGACCTCGCCCGCGCCGCGCCAGCAGCCTTGCAGCGCGCCGACCTCGGCCGGCACGGGCGCCGGCGGCGGATCGTCCGCCCAGGCGGTTCCGGCCGTCGCCAACAGCAAGATGCTCACGCTCGCCAGATGCATATCTACTCGACCCCCGTCGCGCTCCACACGCCCAGTTCATTGCCGGATGGATCGGTGAAGTGGAAGCGGCGTCCGCCAGGGAAGCTGAAGATCGGGGCGGTGACAACGCCGCCGGCCTTCGTCACCTTGCCCAGCATGGCTTCAAGGTCGTGGGCGTAGAGGATCACCAGCGGACGGTCGGTCGCGCCCTCCTGCGGCTTGGCGAAGCCGCCATCGGCGCCCTGGCCCTCGAAGGCGACATAGTCGGGGCCGTAGTCGACGAAGCTCCAGCCGAAGGCGGCCGAATAGAAGCCCTTGGTCGCCGGCAGGTCGCCGCCCGGCCACTCGATATAGTCGATCTTGCCGTCCTCACGCATGGGTGCTCTCCCGAAAACGATGTTCTCTAAATGTTCTAGTTCGCCGCTAGGGCAGAGTCCAGACGCTCGTGCGCTTCACGGCGAAGTCCTCGAGCTCGCGGGTGGTCTCGACCTGATACTCGGCCAGCTTCACCAGGTCGTCCCTGCGGAAATAGGTGCGGCCCGGATCGCCGATGAACACCGTCGCGCCGGCGGCCCGGCCTTGCCGCAGCCAGTCCATCACAGCCTCGGCCATGGGCTTCTCGTAGCAGATGTCGCCGGCCAGCAGCACGTCGCAGGCCGGCGGCGGAGCATCGAGAAGATTCACATCGGTGAAGGCCACCGCGACCCCGTTGGCCTCGGCGTTCAGGCCGATGGCGGCCTCGCAGAAGACGTCGATATCGGCGGCCAGCACGCTGGCCGCGCCGGCCTTCATCGCCGCGATGGCGACGATGCCCGAGCCGGTGGCGAAGTCGATCACGCGCTTGCCGGCGACGGTCTCGGGGTTGTCGAGGATAAAGCGCGCCAGGGCCTGGCCGCCCGCCCAGGCGAAGGCCCAGAAGGGGGGCGGCAGGCCGATCTCTTCCAGCGCCTCCTCGGTCAGCTTCCAGATCGGCGTGATCTCGTCGGCCAGGTGAAGCGACAGTTCCGGCGCGTGTGGCGTCGGCTGGAAGCGGGTGTTGTCGCGGATGAAGGCCCGGCGGCCTTCCAGGGTCTGGACGATCATGGCGCGCTTAGAGCATCCAGGGCTTCGGCTGGGGAGCCGAAATCCTCGTCCTTCGACAGGCTCAGGATGAGGATTTCTACCGTGACGTTGAAGTCGTCCTCACCCTGAGCCTGTCGAAGGACGAGGGCGGGCCTCAGGCGGCGACCGGTTTGCTAGAGGCGGCCTTCAGCACGGTCAGGTAGCCCGGAGCGGTCAGCATGCCCGACGTCAGACCCTTCTTCTCCAGCAGCCGGTGCGCCATCGGCAGGTTCCAGCACGGGGTGTGCATGAACAGGTGGTGCTCGGCGTGGAAGTTGACGTGATAGGGCGCGATCAGGGCGCGCTCGATCCAGTTGGCGTGGGTGGTGCGGGCGTGGCGGAACGGGTCGGGCTCGTCCTTGGCCACCAGGGCGTGCTCGGCGATGTTGCGCAGGCGCGTGACCAGCGGGAACCAGGTCGCCATCGGCACGATCCACAGGGCGAACCAGGCCCACCAGAGGCCGAGCGTCGACAGCACGATCAGTATGCCGAGGTTCCACAGCAGGAACGGCTTCTGCCGGGCCACCTCGCCGGCGAAGATCGCGCCTTTCGGCTGATCCCCCTTCATTTTGCCCAGCAGCGGTCCGAACCGCTGCTTGAAGAAGGTCTGGCCGGTCAGGTCGCGGATGATCTTGCGGCGCAGGCTGGCCCGCGTGGTCGGGAAGGGCGCCGACAGGATCAGGTCCGGATCCTCGGCCTGCTGGGCGTATTTGTGATGGGTCAGGTGATAGGGGCGATAGCTGGCCAGGGACGCGCCGGTCGGGGCGGCGCACAGCCACTCGCCCAGCCAGTCGTTGACCTTGAGGTTCGGATGCAGCCCGCCGTGCGCGGCCTCGTGCATCAGGATGGCCAGGCCCAGCTGCCGCGCGCCGATCAGCATCACGGCCAGCACGTAGGTCAGCGGGTTGGGAAAGAAGACGAACAGCGCCCCGGCGGCGATGATCACCGCCCAGGCGTGGGCGACCATGAAGATCCCGCGCCAGGACGAGCGCGCGGAGATCCGCGTCCATTCGTCGGGCGTGAACAGATCCTGCGGTTTGACGCGGGGGGCGACGGCCATGGAACGATCATCGCACATTCAGCTTAGGCCTGACAGGATGACCCGACGTCACATTTGGAGCCACCCATGCGCCGACTGATCCCCGCTTTCGTTCTGACCGCTGTCTGCGCCGGTGTTTTCGCCATTGGCGCGACGCCCGCCGCCGCCGCCAGCTTCGATTGCCGCAAGGCCCGCACCGCGGACGAGAAGGCGATCTGCGCCAACCGCGATCTCAACGACCAGGACGTGCGGATGGACCAGCTTTACGGGATCACCCGCCATCTCGTGCCGATGGGCGGTCGCGGCGCGATCATGGACGACCAGCGCGCGTGGCTGGCGGCGCGCAAGACCTGCGGCGGCAACCGCGCCTGCCTGGCGCGCAGCTACGACAACCGCATTCGCCAGCTGAACACGGTGATGGAGCGGGTGTACCAGCAAGGGCCGTTCTGATCTGAACCCCTCCCCCTTGCGGGGAGGGGCGGGGGTGGGGGAGCCAGCGTTTCGGGCCGGCCGATACGGAGCCGGCGCCCCCATCCCCAACCCCTTCCCGCGAGTGGGAAGGGGCTCTTAGAACCGCACGCCCGGCTTCCACAGTCCGGCCACCAGCCCCGCGAACACGATCAGTCCCGCCACGGCGTTGGACTTGAACAGCTTCAGCGCGCCTTGGCCGTCGTCGATGCGGACGGCGGCCGCCTGGCGCGACAGGTGCAGGGCGAAGAAGGCGGCCAAGGGCAGGAACAGCGGCCCGATGTTTCCGACCCAGCCGGCCGCGACCACGCAGACGAAGCTCGCCAGGTAGAAGCCCGCCACGCCAATCTGGACGTGGTCGCCCAGGCGTCGGGTCGAGGACTTGATGCCGGCCAGGGCGTCGTCCTCGATGTCCTGGATCGCGTAGATCGTGTCGTAGCCCAGGGTCCAGAAGACGCCCGAGGCGTAGAGCAGGGCGGCCGACCAGGACAGGTGGTGGGTGGCGGCGGCGTAGCCCAGCAGGGCGCCCCAGTTGAAGGTCAGGCCCAGCCAGGCCTGCGGCCACCAGGTGATCCGCTTCATGAACGGATAGCCCGCCACCAGACCCAGCGACAGTACGCCCAGCCCGATCGCCACCCAGCCCAGGGTCAGCAGGATCATCAGGCTGACCAGGCTGCAGCCGATCAGGAACAGCCAGGCCTGCTTGACGGTGATCAGCCCGGCCGGGATTGGGCGCATGGCGGTGCGGGCCACCTGGGCGTCGAAATCGCGGTCGACGATGTCGTTGAACGCGCAGCCGGCCGCCCGCATCAGCGCCGCGCCGATGAACACCGCGAGAAGCAGCAGTGGATTGGGCCAGCGGCCCTGCTCGGCGGCCGCCAGGGCGATGCCTTGCCAGCCGGGCAGCATCAGCAGCCAGATTCCCGCCGGACGGTCGAACCGGCCCAGCTTCAGCCAGGGTCGCAGGCGCTCGGGCGCGTGGCGATCGACCCAGTTGGTGGCGACGGCGTCGGGGAGGATCCCCGTGGGGCTTTGGGCGGAGGCGGTCATGCGGCGAGGCTTACCGCGCAAACCGCGCGGAATCCCATAGGGAAGATCGATCTCGTCCAGAGAAACAATCAATTGGATTTGTGGGCGCGATGAGACCAAGGTCTTTCTGCAAGTCATTCGCAGGAGCGACAATTATGACCACCGCCGCAATCCGTCTCTCCGGCTGGAGCCTGCTGCTGGCCGGCGTCGGCGCCGGCATCGTCCTGCCCCACCCGGTGACCACCCGCCTGTGGACCGCCGCCGGCAGGCTGTTCGCCCTGGCCGGCGACCACGGCATGGTGGCGCGGCTGACCTCGGCCACCAAGTTCGGCCCGAAGATCCGGCGCGGCCTGAACAGCCGTCCGCCGCGCCGCGTGGGCGGGGTGGCGGAGGCGTTCTAAGGCTTCCGAGCGCGAACGCGACGCGTTAGCTTGGGCGCATGACTCCTGAACCCGCCCGCAAGCCGCGCCGCCGCCTGAGCCGCGTCGAGCGCTGGGTGCTGGATGGCCTGGGCGGGGCGCTGCTGGCGACCGGCGCGGTGGGGATCGTCACGCCGGGCATGCCGACCACGGTGTTCTGGATCGGCGCGGTGCTGTGCTTCCTGAAGACCCGCCCCCACGCCGTGCGGCCGATGCTGCGCGTGCCGGTGGTCGGGCCGGCGATCCTGTGGTTCCTGCGCTGGCGACCGTTCGGCGGCGGGCGCAAGCGGCGGGGCTGACGAACAGGCGGGAAAGCACTATCTCCGCGCCATGACCGACGCTTTCGAGGATGAAGACGAAACCGGCGCCCGCAAGCGCGCGCTGTCCAACCGCCAGGTGCTGGGCTTCGTGGCCCGGTTCTGGAAGCGGCGGCCGGTGCTGTTCGGCTTCGGCGTCAGCCTGACCCTGCTGGCGATCGCCTTCGACCTGGCGCTGCCTTACGCTTCGGGCCACCTCGTCGACACCGTCACCAGCAAGCCGCGCGGCGACGCCGGTGCCTGGAAGGCCCTGGGCGTCTTCGTCGGCGTGTATTTCGCCTTCGCGGTGATCCGCAACATCGCCCATCGGTTCTGGATCCCGCTGGCGGCCCGGAACATGGAGGAGATGACCAACGAGGGCTTCGCCAAGGTGCAGGCCTTCTCGTCGGACTGGCATGCCGACAGCTTCGCCGGCGCGACCGTGCGCAAGCTGACCCGGGCCATGTGGGGCTATGACAGCGTCACCGACGCGGTGACCATCTGGCTGGGGCCGGGGATCATCGTGCTGGTCGGCCTGTCGATCGGCATGCTGCTGCGCCAGCCCCTGGCGGGCGCGGTGTCGCTGGTCGTGGTCGTCGCCTATCTGTCGGTGAACCTGTGGATCACCGAGCGCTATGTGCGGCCCAGCAACCTGCGCTCCAACGCCCTGGATTCCCAGATCGGCGGGGCTCTGGCCGACGCCGTGACCTCCAACCCGACCGTCAAGAGCTTCGGCGCCGAACAGCGCGAGGCCGCGCGCCTGGCCGAGGTCACCGCCGCCTGGCGCGAGGCTGTCATGGTCACCTGGAGCCGTTTCACCGATGTGTGGCTGGGCCAGAACCTGCTGCTCGTGCTGCTGCAGGCGGGCCTGACCGGCTCGATGGTCTGGGGCTGGGCCAAGGGCACGGCCACGCCCGGCGACGTCGCCTTCGCCATCACCGCCTTCATGCTGATGAGCGGCTATCTGCGGAACCTGGGCGAGAATATCCGCATGCTGCAGAAGGGCATCGACGACACCGAGGACGTCGCGGCCTGGACCCGCCTTGAGCCGCAGATCGCCGACGCCCCTGGCGCGCCGGACTTCAAGCCGGGCGCGGGCGCGATCGAGTTCAGGAACGTGACCTTCCGCTACAAGGCGGCCGGCGCGCCGCTGTACGACCACTTCTCCCTGAAGATCGCGCCCGGCGAGCGGGTGGCGCTGGTCGGGCCGACGGGCTCGGGCAAGTCGACCTTCGTCAAGCTGGTCCAGCGCCTGCATGACCTGCAGGACGGGGCGGTGGTGATCGACGGCCAGGACGTGTCGAAGGTGACCCAGGCGTCCTTGCGCCGCGCCATCGCGGTGGTGCCGCAGGATCCGGCCCTGTTCCACCGCTCGCTCTACGAGAACATCGCCTATGGCAAGCCCGGCGCGACCCGCGAGGAGGTCGAGGCGGCGGCCAAGAAGGCCCGCGCCCACGACTTCATCCTGCGCCTGCCCAAGGGCTACGACACCCTGGTCGGCGAGCGCGGCGTCAAGCTGTCGGGCGGCGAGCGCCAGCGCGTGGCCATCGCGCGCGCCTTCCTGACCGACGCGCCGATCCTGGTCCTGGACGAGGCGACCTCGTCGCTGGACGTCGAGACCGAGGGCCATGTCCAGGCCGCCGCCGAGGCGCTGATGGAGGGCCGGACCACGATCGTCATCGCCCACCGCCTGTCGACCGTGCGCGGCGCCGACCGCATCCTGGTCTTCCAGGGCGGCCGCGTCGTCGAGGAGGGGCGCCACGCCGAGCTGACGGCGCAGGGCGGGGTCTATGCCCGGCTGAACGCGATCAGCGCGGGGGTGGCGTAGTCACTTCTTGTCGGGGCTGACAGCGCCGTCCTTCGGCGGAGCGGTCGGCGCGCCGCTGGCCTGGCAGTCTTTGCTCGCGGGCTGGAGGGGCAAGCGTCGACCATCGAGGATCAGGTCGCGACGAGCGACGGGCTCGCCCAGCGTGGGCGGGCCGGCCTTCATCCAGGTTTCGAGGTCATAGCTCTCGCAGCCCGCCAAGGCGATGGCGGTCAGGCTCCAGGTGTGATCCGCGCCCTCCGAGAACACCTTCAGGCGGTCGCCCTCGGCCAGCAGGACCTCGTCCCTGCCGTCGGCGTCGACGTCGGCGACCAGGGCCGGACACTGCATGGCGGCGCCAGTGCAGTTCGAGCCCGACGGCTTCGACCAGTCCTGCGCGATGAAGCTCTTGGGCAGAGCCTTGCCGACCGGATAGACGGACATCGCCTTGAAGTTGGGACGCGCTTCGCTGGCGGCGTAGCGCTTCTCGGTGCTGGCGGCGGCCTCGCGAGCACGCTTGGCGACTTCGGCGTCGGGATGGGCCTTCAGGCGTTCGAGCGCCAAACGCCCGTACCGACCGCTGTCGAAGCGCAGAAACTGGAAGTCGAATTTCTCCGCCGCGACCTTGCCGCGCTCCAGTCGCTTCACCTGGCTGTTTACCGACAGTCGCGCCGGGTCGGCGATCGGGGTGAACAGGGCGAGCAGCAGCAGCACCGAGACGGCGGCCATGATCAGATTGGTCGGCTCCAGGGTCTTCATCCACGGGCCGGGCTTCAGGGCGGCGAACGCGTAGCCGATGGTGAAGCCGATCGCGACCACCAGATAGGCGCCGGCGAACACCCGGTCGGGCGTCAGGCCATATTGGTCGACCCGCAGCCACAGGGCGTAGGCGGCCAGGATCACGATCGGAATCAGCAGCAGGCCGGCGATCCGCGCCGCCCAGCGCGGGATCGTCGAGGGCGGCTCGACGCCGTCCTGATAGGCCGCGTTGACCAGGATGATCAGGGCGGCGGCGGCTGACAGCAGCAGGGACGTGGCGGCCTTGGTGCCCCACAGCGGGGCCAGGCCCGTGAAGGGCAGGGTGGCCAGGAACCCGCCGGCGATCACCACCATCAGCGGCGACAGCCAGGCCAGCAGGGTCAGGCCGACCGTGCGCACGCCGCGCACCAGGCCGGCGCGGGCCTCGGTCAACTGCACGGCCATGTGGACGGCGGCGGCGAACATCAGGCCGGTAGCCGGGAAGGCGAAGGCGGTCTCGCCGATCAGCTTCTGGATCGCCTGGACGCCGATCAACTTGAACAGCGCTCCCGCCAGGAACAGCAGCAGCCAGAAGGCCCCGGTGAAAGCCAGCGACAGGAACAGCCGGATCAGGTTGGTGAAGGCCAGGTCGAAATAGTCCGCATAGGGCGCGACCGGCTTGCGGGCGGCGTCGGCCGGCTGGACCAGGTGATGGGCGATGAACAGCAGGGCGGCCGCGGCGATGAAGATCGGCGGCGACAGAGGGCCCGCGCCCAGGCGTTGAGGCTCGGCCCCGGTCCAGGCGGCGTGGACGGCCAGGATCGCCGCCAGGGCGACCGCGACGGCGGTCCAGGCGATCAGCGCCGTGCGCCGCATGGCCGACAGCGCGGCCAGCGGGATCATCGGGACCATCAGGGCGCAGACCAGCAGCGGCGCGTAGAGCATCGGCACGGTCGCCGGCCAGGCCTTCGACTCGTCGGCCTTCTGCAGCAGGAAGAGGGCGATCCCCTGGGCCAGGCCGATGGCCAGGCGCGTCGCGGCCGTCTTTCGCGCCGTCATGGCGTCGGTCGAGCTCATCCGGCGTCTCCCCTTGTCGGCCTCAGACCATCACGCCCGCGCGCGGTTGTGAAGCTTCCCCGCTTGGCTTAGCAATTTCAGCCTCTTTGGAGGGGTAGTAATGAAACAGCTTTTCCGGGCCAGCGTCGCGGCCCTTCTCGTCACGGCGGTGCTCGGCGGCGCCCCGGCCTTGGCCCAGGAAAAGGGCGGCGACAAGCCGGCCGCCGAGGCCAAGTCCGACCTGCCGGCGTTCCCGGCCGACAAGTCCGTCAAGCAGACGGCGACGATCGGCGGCAAGGTCGTCGCGTACACCGCGACGGTCGGCGTGCTGCCGGTGCGGGACGAGAAGGGCAAGAAGGTCGCCGAGGTGGTCTACACCTCGTACATCGTCGACGGCCCGCGCGATCCCAATCGCCCCATCACGGTGGCCTTCAACGGCGGCCCTGGCGCGGCCTCGGTCTATCTGAACTTCGCCCTGGGCCCCAAGCGCGTACAGTTTGGCGCCGAGGGCGACAGCCCCTCGTCGTTCAGCAAGCTGGAAGACAACCCCGCCAGCTGGCTGGACTTCACCGACCTCGTCTTCATCGACCCGGTCGGCACCGGCTTCTCGCGCTCGCTGGTCAGCGAGGACGAGACCAAGAAGCGCTTCTACGGCGTCAAGCAGGACATCGACTACCTGTCGCGCATCGTCTTCGACTACCTGGTCAAGACCGAGCGCCTGGCCTCGCCCAAGTACCTGGTTGGCGAAAGCTACGGCGGCTTCCGCGGTCCGCGCCTGGCCTATGAGCTGCAGACGGATCTGGGCGTCGCGGTGAAGGGCGTCGTGCTGGTCTCGCCGCTGCTGTCCAGCGCCGGCCGCGCCAGCCAGGAGGTCTCGCCCCTGCCGGCCATGTGGACCCTGCCGTCCATCGCCGCCGCCAAGCTGGAGCGCGACGGCAAGCTGACGCCCGAGACCATCAAGGCCGTCGAGGACTACACGCGCGGCGAATACATGGTCGACCTGATGAAGGGCTCGGACCCCGCCGCCCTGGACCGTCTGACGACCAAGGTCTCGGCCATGACGGGCCTGGATCCGACCTATGTCCGTCGCGCCGGCGGCCGCCTGGAGACCCAGTCGTTCCTGCGCGAGGTGTTCCGCGACAAGGGGCGCCTGGGCAGCCGCTACGACAGCAACGTCACCTCGCTGGATCCCTTCCCCAACGCGCCCGAGCAGGAGGTCAACGACCCGATACTCGACGCGATCATCGCGCCGACGACCAGCGCCATCGTCGACTTCACCACCCGCATCGTCGGCTGGAAGCCCGAGGCGCGCTACGAGGCCCTGTCGGGCAACGTCAACCGCCTGTGGGATCGCGGTCGCGGCGCCGACACCGAGTCGGTCTCCGACCTGCGCAAGGTCGTCTCGGTCGACCCGAAGCTGAAGGTGCTGATCGTCCACGGCTACAATGACCTGTCGTGCCCGTTCTTCGCCTCGCGCCTGATCGTCGACGCCATTCCGGCCACGGCCAACGGCCGCGTGACCCTGTCCAACTATCCGGGCGGGCACATGTTCTACAGCCGCCCCGACAGCGGCGCGGCGTTCCGCCGGGACGTCATGGCGCTGTACGGGGCGCGCTAACCCAAGACTCCGATCTCCCCGGCGAAGGCCGGGGCCCAGATCCAGCCTGAGCGGCGGGGCATGACGCGCCAACCGCATTGCGGACATCCCGATGTCCGTGGGTTCGATCTGGGTCCCGGCCTTCGCCGGGAAGATCGGTTTGGTTATTGAGCTAGCGCGCCAGCCGCCCATCCTTCAGCGCGGTCGGCTCGAACGAGAAGATCACGCTGGGATCCGGCTTGGCCACGCCCTTGGCCAGCTTCTTGTCGCCGGCCGCGTGCAGCAGCCAGCGGATGACGTTGAGCCGGGCTTCCTTCTTGTGGTCGGCGCGCACGCAGATCCACGGCGCGACATCGCTGTGGGTGCGCATGAACATCTCGTCGCGGGCCTTGGTGTAGTCGTCCCACTTTTCCTCGGCGACCTTGTCCAGGTCGCTGGTCTTGAAGGCTTTCAGCGGGTCCTCGCGGCGGGCCTTCAGGCGCTGGGCTTGCTCGTCGCGGCTGATGTCGAGCCAGAACTTGACGTAGCGCAGGCCATTCTCGACCAGCATCCGCTCGAAGGCCGGCACGTCGCGCAGGAACTGCTCCTGCTGCTCGGGCGTGGAGAAGTTCATCACCCGCTCGACCCCGGCCCGGTTGTACCAGGAGCGGTTGAAGATCACCACTTCGCCACAGGCGGGCAAGTAGTCGACATAGCGCTGGAAATACCACTCGCTGCGCTCGCGGTCGGTCGGCTTGGGCAGGGCCGCGATCGTGGTGTCGCGCTTGGACAGGTGCTCGGTGATGCGCGCGATGGTGCCGTCCTTGCCGGCGGCGTCGCGGCCCTCGAAGACGGCCAGGATCTTCCAGCCGTCCTTGATGGCCTTCTTCTGCATGGCGATCAGGGCCAGCTGCAGCTGGGCGAGTTCGTTCTCGTAGTCGTCGTGCTTGCTCATGCGCGGAGCCTACCCCCGGAAAGAGGAGTTGCGCTAGAAGAGCCGCATGATCCGTCTTTTCGTTCCCAACGATCTCTCCGCCGGGGCCGGCGTCGTCCCCACCGTCGACCAGTCGCGCTATCTGACATCGGTGATGCGCCTGGGTGTCGGGGCGGAGGTTCTGCTGTTCAACGGCCGCGACGGCGAGTGGCGCGCGAGCATCATCGAGTCGACCAAGCGCGGCTGCCTGCTGAAGGCCGAGGAACAGGCCCGGCCGATGGAGATCGGGCCGGACCTCGACCTGATCATCGCCATGGTCAAGCGCGGCCGGGTCGAGACCATCGTCGAGAAGGCAGCCGAGCTGGGCGCGCGCCGTGTGCGGCTGACCATCACCCGACGGACGAACGTCGACTTCGTCAAGCTGGCGCGCCTGGACGCCATCGCCATGGAGGCCGCCGAGCAGACCGGTCGCCTGGACGTGCCCGAGGTCGCCGACCCGGAGAAGCTGGACAAGATCCTCGACGACTGGGATCCGGCCCGGCGGCTGGTGTTCTGCGACGAGGGCGGCGATGCGAAGCCGGCGATCGAAGCGCTGGCGGGAACGGGCGCGCCGGCCGCCATCCTGATCGGTCCGGAAGGCGGGTTCGCGCCGGAGGAACGCGAGCGGCTGCGGGGGCTTTCCTTCGTCACGCCGGTGTCGCTTGGCCCTCGCATCCTGCGGGCCGACACCGCCGCGATCTCGGCCATGACCCTGTGGCAGGCGGCCGCTGGGGATTGGCGGTAAAAATATATGCTCAAGGTCGCCCCTTGAGGTTCGCAAAGAAAACGCCCAACTGGGCGAGACTGAAGTTCGCCGTCGGCGGAGAGAATGGGCCCTCTCCTCCCGCAGCATCGCACCCTGGGGAGGGACGGCTTGCATGGCCGACACCGCTAACGTCCAAGAGTGTCAACTGACGCTCGCCGATCTGACCGAATATTTCGCTGCGGGCAGCAAGCCCAAGGAGGCTTTCCGCGTGGGGGCCGAGCACGAGAAGTTCGGCTTCTATCTGGGATCGCACGCGCCGGTTCCATACGAGGGCGACAAGGGGATTCACGCCCTGCTGACCGGCCTGCGGCGTTTCGGCTGGACCCCGGTCATGGAGGGCGAGGTCGTCATCGGCCTCGAGCGCAATGGGGCCAATGTCAGCCTGGAGCCGGGCGGCCAGTTCGAGCTCAGCGGCGCGCCCCTGGCGACCATGCACGACATCTGCGACGAGACCGGCCAGCACCTGGACGAGGTCAAGACCGTCGCCGACGAGCTGGGTCTGGGCTTCTTGGGCGTGGGCTTCTCGCCGCTGTGGACGCGCGAGCAGGTGCCGGTCATGCCCAAGGGCCGGTACGTCATCATGCGAAACTACATGCCCAAGGTCGGCAATCTGGGCCTCGACATGATGCTGCGCACCTGCACGGTGCAGGCCAATCTCGACTTCTCCAGCGAAGCCGACATGGTCGCCAAGTTCCGCATGAGCCTGGCCCTGCAGCCGATCGCCACGGCGCTGTTCGCCAATTCTCCGTTCACGGAAGGAAAGCCGAACGGCTTCCTCTCCGCGCGGGCGAATGTCTGGACCGACACCGATCCGAACCGCACGGGCCTCTTGGATTTCGTGTTCGAGGACGGCTTCGATTTCGAGCGCTACGCCCGCTACGCGCTGGACGTGCCGATGTATTTCGTCAAGCGCGGCGACAAGTATATCGACGTGGCTGGACGATCCTTCCGCGACTTCATCGAGGGCAAGCTGCCCGAGCTGCCGGGCGAGATCGCCACGATCAAGGACTTCGTCGACCACACGACGACCGCCTTCCCGGAAGTGCGCCTGAAGACCTATCTGGAGATGCGCGGCGCCGACGCCGGCCCGTGGAGCCGTCTGTGCGCCCTGCCGGCCCTCTGGACCGGCGTGTTCTATGACGACGCGGCCCTGGCCGCCGCCTGGGACCTTTGCAAGGACTGGACGCTGGAGGACCGCGAGGGCCTGCGCCGCGATGTGCCGAAGCTGGGCCTGAAGGCGACCGTCGCCGGCCGCACGGCCCAGGACGTCGCCAAGGACTTCGTGGCCATCGCCAAGTCGGGCCTGAAGAACCGCGCCCACCTGAACGGCGGCTTCCTGGACGAGACCATCTATCTGGGCGAGCTGGAACAGATCGCCGACAGCGGCGTCACCCCCGCCGAAAAGCTGCTGTCGCTCTACAACGGCGCATGGCGGGGCGACATCAGTCGGGTGTTCACGGACTGCGCGTACTGAGATCGAGGTGGAGCGTGGCGTGAAATCTCGTTATGTATCTTGACTGCATAACGAGGGTTTCGAATGCTTCGCTTGCTGCTCGGCGCCGTTGCGCTCACCGTCCTCGCGACGCCGGTGCTGGCCCAGAACCTGGCGCTGGTCGGGCCCGACGGCCAGGCCGTGACCCTGACCGCCGCCGAATTGGCCGCCTTGCCGCGCCAGACCATGGCTTTCGCGGGTCACGGCGAAAGCCATGTCTATGAGGGGCCGCTGCTGATCGATGTGCTGGCCAAGGCCGGCGCGCCGACGGGCAAGGCGCTGCGCGGGCCTGAGATGGCCGATGTCGTGCTGGTCGAGGCCAACGACGGCTACGCGGTGGCGCTGGGCCTGGCCGAGGCGGATCCTGGGACGCGCGCGAACCGCATCATCCTGGCCGACCGCGCCGACGGCGCGCCGCTGGCGGCCAAGGACGGCCCCTTCAAACTCGTCGTGGAGGGCGACCTGCGTCCGGCCCGTTCAGCGCGGATGGTCGCCAGGATCACGGTCATGCGCCTGGGCGGCGCGGCCGCCGCCAGCCACACGCACTGACCCGGCGCTCTAGAAGATCGCGCGGACTCCGACGATAACCGCCACCCACAGGCCGATGGCGGCGGCGAGCGTGAAGAGCCGACCCCAGGCGAGGCGGCGAACGGGATTGGTCGCGTGAACAGCCCGATCGTATGAGACGTAGGCCATGGTTTCCTCCGCGCCCCTCTGACGGGAGCTGAACCGCATGGTCACGCTCCCAAGAGTTAAGGTCGGTTTAAGCCGGGCGTCGCGCTACGGGGCGCCGACGCCCCTGTAGGGTTGGTCGATGTCGCGCTCGGCCCGTTCGGGATCGGGCATGTCGACGTTCGGCGGCCAGTGCTCGGCCTGGCTGCGGCCCGAACCGCTATCGGTGTGGCGGATCGCGTCGTCGACATCGACCGCTTCGGTCCGGGCGGCCGTAAGCTCGCCCAGCTGGAACTCGACGTGCTCGGGATAGAAGGCCACGCGATTGGCGATCTGGCTGACCGCCGCGAACGGAGCCTCGTAGGACCACACGGCGTTCTCGATGACCTTGGCGTCGCGATAGATGGTGAAGTAGTTGGCGTCGCCCTTGTAGGGGCAATGGGTCACCTTGTCGGTCCTACGCAGGAACAGCATCTGCACGTCCTCGCGCGCGAAGTAATAGACCGGCGGATAGTTGGCTTCCTTCAGGACCAGGACGTCGTCGCTGTCGGCGATCTCATGGCCTTCGAACAGGACGCGCACGGTCGTCGGGGCGCGCTCAATGGTGATGGGGTGGTCTTCGTCGGGGATCTTCATGGCGGGCTCCCGTCGTGGCAAAGGGTTCGCCTAGCCAAACGCGCGGGGCGACCGCCAAGCTCCCAAGCGAACATGGGGCCGTTTACGTCAGCGGCAAGCCGTTGCTTGTGAAACCGTCAGCCGCGTGATCTTCTCCCCGCCAAATTGGGGTCGACGGGGATGATTTGACCGGGGGGTCAGGTTCCCGTCTCTCGTCATGTTTCAAGGCTAGCGTATGAATATCGTCATCGCCGCGGGGATCCTGGTCACGCTCGTGACCGGCATTCCCGTCTTGGTCCAGCTGCTGCGCGGCCACCCGCGCGGCCTGATCATCTGCTTCCTGGCCGAGATGTGGGAGCGCTTCTCCTACTACGGCATGCGCGCCATCCTGATCTTCTATCTGACTCAGCATTTCCTGTTCGACCCGAAGGTCGCGTCCGGCCACTACGGCTCCTACACCGCGCTGGTCTATCTGCTGCCGCTGATTGGCGGCTTCCTGGCCGACAAGTGGCTGGGCACGCGCAAGGCGGTCGCGTTCGGCGCGATCCTGCTCGTCGCGGGTCACCTGGCCATGGCGATCGAGGGCAAGCCCGCCGTGCAGACCCTGACCTATCAGGGCGCGACCTATGAGTTTCTGGCGGAGGGCCGGGGACAGGACCGCGTGGCCAAGCTGGTGATCGCGGGCAAGCCCTATGACGTGGCCGCCACCAAGGCTGGCGAGTTCGAGATCAAGGATCTGCCGGCCGGCGCGCCGCTGCCCGCCGTCCTCCCGAAGGCCGACTACAAGCTGGACGTGACGGGGCGCGATCCGCTGTACCTGAACATCTTCTGGTTCTCGCTGTCGCTGATCATCCTGGGCGTCGGCTTCCTGAAGCCCAACATCTCGACCATCGTCGGCCAGCTGTACCCGCAAGGCGATCCGCGCCGGGATCCGGGCTTCACCCTCTACTACTACGGCATCAACCTTGGCTCGTTCTGGGCTTCGATCCTCTGCGGCCTTTTGGGCGTGAACGTCGGCTGGTGGGCCGGCTTCGGCCTGGCCGGCGTGGGCATGCTGGCCGGCTTCGTGGTCTTCGTGCTGGGCAAGCCCTGGCTGGAAGGCAAGGCCGAGCCGCCCCAGCCCAAGGTCCTGAAGGAAAAGGTCCTGGGTCCCATCAACCGCGAGCTGGCCATCTACGCCGTCTCCCTGCTGGGTCTGATCGGGATCTTCTTCCTCGTGCAGTTCAACGCCGTGGTCGGCGTCGCCCTGAACATCGGCATCCTGGCCTCGCTGGGCTACATCGGCTGGTTCATGTTCCGCAAATGCGGCAAGGAAGAGCGCGAGCGCCTCGCCCTGGCGGTGTTCCTGATCTTCGGCGCTGTGGTGTTCTGGACGCTGTTCGAGCAGGCCGGCTCGTCGCTGAGCCTGTTCGCCGCGACCAACGTCCAGCTGGATCTCGTCCGCGAGCCCGTCCGGCTGTTCAGCGGCGCGGTGACCCTGGCCACGCCCGAGCAGTTGGCCAAGGCCGGCATCGACGCGGCCTCGACCTTCTGGGTCAACACCAGCTTCAACGCCCCGCAGACCCAGGCCCTGAACGCCGGCTGGATCCTGATCTTCGCGCCCGTTCTGGCCGCGCTCTGGACCTTCCTGGGCGCGCGCGGCAAGGACCCCAATCCGGTCGTCAAGTTCGGCCTGGCGCTGATCCAGGTCGGCGCCGGCTTCCTGCTGCTGCAGTGGGGCTCCACCTTCGCCGACGGCGCCTTCAAGATGCCGCTGATCTTCCTGGCGCTGATGTACATGCTGCACACCACCGGCGAGCTGTGCATGTCGCCGGTCGGCCTGTCGCAGATGACCAAGCTGTCGCCCGCCGCGGTGGTGTCGTTCATGATGGCGGTCTGGTTCATGGCCGTGGCCATCGCCCAGTGGGTCGGCGGCAAGATCGCCGGCCTGGCGGCCACCGAGACGGTCGGCGGCCAGGTGCTGGACCCCGGCGCGGCGCTCGCCGCCTCGCTGAAGGTGTTCAACGTCATCGGCCTGGTGTCGGTGGTGATCGGGATCGGCTTCCTGCTGCTCTCGCCGGTCCTCAAGAAGTGGTCACACGGCGCCGACGACACCACCGGCCCGACGGTCGCCGACGCCTCGGGGGCCTAGACTGAATAAGGAACGAAGGGCCCCAGCATGGACTGGGGCCCTTCTCACGAGGCGCGGAGGGGCCGCGCCTCGACCCCAGGTGGGACCGTCCTTCGCGGTGGCTCAAACCCCGAAGTCCGTTTCCGCTCCTACCCGAAGTTCGTCGGTGAAAACCTGGAGGCAAGGTGGCGCTCGCCGCGCCGCGAGGGAAGTTACAAGCCCGACAGGTGGATTAAACCTTTGCAAGGTTGCGCGGGCGGCCGCCGAGCCATAGGTCCGAGACCCGACGGAGGGCCCGATGACCGACCTTGTGAAGCCGCTGACGACCGACGACCTGACCGGTCCGGACGGGCAGGCGCTGCTGGCGCTGAACAACACCCACGCCGTCGAGCTGTCGTGGCTGGAGCCCGAGCGGCTGGCGCATCTGGTCGCCGAGGCTTTCGTGGCGCGCCGGGTGGGCGTGGCCGACGCGCTGCTTCTGACCTTCGACCAGGCCGCCGACTATGACAGCGTCAACTATCTGTGGTTCCGCGCGCGCTACCCGGCCTTCGTCTATGTCGACCGGGTGGTGGTGGCCGACAGCGCGCGGGGCAGGGGCCTGGCGCGCGCGCTCTATGCCGACCTGTTCGCCGTGGCCAGGGCGGCGGGGCACGAGCGGATCGTCTGCGAGGTCAATTCCGATCCGCCCAACCCGGCTTCGGACAAGTTCCACGCCGCGCTCGGCTTCGTCCCCGTGGGGACGGCCCAGATCCACGGCGGGAAGAAGACGGTCACCTATCTGGAGCGCACCCTTTAATCCGATCTTCCCGGCGAAAGCCGGGACCTAGATCGTAAGGCTGTGAGGCGCATGCAGAAACGCCCGCGATCCTCTCCGGAACACGGGCGCTCTTGCATCTGGGTCCCGGCTTTCGCCGGGGAAATCGGAGTTTGGGTTAAACCGCCGTCCCGCCCACGGTGAGGCCGGTGATCTTCAGGCTCGGCTGGCCCACGCCCACGGGCACGCCCTGGCCGGACTTGCCGCACACGCCGATGCCGGGGTCGAAGTCGAAGTCGTCGCCGATCATCGTCACGCGGGTCAGGGCCGACGGGCCGTCGCCGATCAGGGTCGCGCCCTTGACCGGGGCCGTGATCTTGCCGTGCTCGACCAGATAGGCCTCGGTGCACTGGAAGACGAACTTGCCGTTGGTGATGTCGACCTGGCCGCCGCCGAAATTGGCGCAGTAGAGGCCGCGCTTCAGCGATGCGATCATCTCCTGGGGATCGTCCTTGCCGGCCAGCATGCCGGTGTTGGTCATGCGCGGCAAAGGCATGTGGGCGTAGGACTGGCGGCGGCCGTTGCCGGTGGCCTTCATGCCCATCAGGCGCGCGCTCATTCGGTCGTGCATGTAGCCGACGAGGACGCCATCCTCGATGAGGATCGTGCGCTCGGTGGGCGTGCCCTCGTCGTCGATGGTCAGCGAGCCGCGGCGGCCGGGCAGCGAGCCGTCGTCGAACACCGTGACGCCCTTGGCCGCCACGCGCTCGCCGATGCGGCCCGAGAAGGCGCTGATGCCCTTGCGGTTGAAGTCGCCTTCCAGGCCGTGGCCGACGGCCTCGTGCAGCAGCACGCCGTTCCAGCCGGGGCCGAGCACCACGTCCATCTCGCCGGCCGGGCAGGCGACGGCGTCCAGATTGACCAGCGCCATGCGCAGGGCTTCGTCGACCTGGTCCCGCCACTTGTCGGGCGAGATCCAGGCGGCGAAGCCGGCGCGGCCGCCGGCGCCGGACGAGCCGCTCTCGCGCTTGCCATCCTTCTCGACCGTGACCTGGACATTGACCCGCACCAGGGGGCGCACGTCGCGGAGCAGCTTGCCGTCGGCGCGCAGGATCTCGACCACCCGGCGCTCGCCGGCCAGCGAGGCCATCACCTGCACGACGCGCGGGTCGCGGGCGCGGGCGAAGGCGTCGATCTCCTGGAGCAGGCTGACCTTGTCCGAGAAGTCGGGGGCGCTGACGGGGTCGTCCTCGCCGTACAGGCGCTCGTTGGTCGAGCGTGGACCCTCGGCGCTGACGCCACTGTAGCCACGCTTGGCCAGGCTGGCCGAATCGGCGGCGCGGCGGATGGCGGCTTCGGAGATTTCGGCGGCATGGGCGTAGCCCGCCGTCTCGCCGGCCACGACGCGCAGGCCGAAGCCTTCGCCGCTGTCATAGGAGGCGCTCTTCAGGCGTCCGTCGTCGAAGACGAAGGCTTCGCTCTCGGAGCGTTCGAGAAACAGTTCGCCATCGTCGGCGCCGGCGAGGGCTTCGCCGAGAATCGACTGGGCGCGGTCGCGATCGACGCCAGCGGCGTCCAGAAGGGAAGGGGCGGCCAAGGAAGAGGCGGAGAGCGGAGCGTTCATGGCCCTACAGGTAGGACTTCCGAGCGCGTCCGTCACCCCGCCCCCTTCGTCACACCAGCTTCCGATCTTCCCGGCGAAAGCCGGAATCCAGGTCTTATGGCTGCGAGGCGCATGCAAAAAACGCCCACGATCCTGTCCGGAACGCGGGCGCTCTTGCATCTGGGCCCCGGCTTCGCCGGGGAGATCGGATATCTCGAAGATCAGTATTCGCGGCGGATCTCGCCCGAACCGCTGATCTCGCTGGTCACCGTCTTGGGTTCGGTGCGCAGCTCGACGTCGCCGCTGCCGGAGATGTCGATCTTGGCCTTGTTGGTGGCGAACAGGGCGCCGCCGCCGCTGCCGGAAACGTCGAACACCGCGTCCTTGGCCTTCAGGTCGGTCAGGTTGACGTAGCCCGAGCCCGAATTGTCGACCGCGATGGTCTCGACCCGGCCGGCGGCCTCGACGTCGCCGCTGCCGCTGACCGACACGGCGAAGGCCGGGTGGTCGTACTTGCGGACCTCCAGGTCGCCCGAACCGCGGACGTCGAACTTGGTGACGTCCGGGGCGATGACCGTGATCCTCACCCGATCGGAGTCGCTTTCGACATGCACGCCGAACGCGTTGATCGTGATGCTGTCATGGTCGACGCCGTCGTTGTCGCCCAGGGTGATGCGGCCGCCCTCGACGCGCAGGCGGTCGATATAGCTCCTGGGTCCCGAGGCGACGATCTTGGCCTCGGCGCCCTGGACGAAGACCACGTCGACCGGCAGGTCGATGATCAGCTCGTCCTTGCCCGTCCAGGCGAAGGTGCGGTCGACGCTGGGTTCGGCGTGCCGGCCCTGGACGAAGTGCCGTCCAGTGCGGACCACCTTGCCGTTCTCGCGGATGACGATGGTCTCGTCATGCTCCAGCGGCAGGGTCCAGCCGTTCTTGAGAATGTCGGGGCCGGCGAGAGCCGCCACCCCGGCGAAGCAGCCGACGGCGAGCACGAAGCTGGCCCCGGCGACGATGAGCGTATTGCGGATCAACATTGTCCCCTCCTAATGCCGCTCAGGCTTGGTCCATGGCCGGCTTCAGCAGCCGGAAGTGAAGGCGGGCGTACCAGACGACCGCGTTGAAGACCCCGACGGTGGCCAGCGTCAGCAGGGCGCCGAGGCAGGTGGCCACGCCCATCATGCCCAGACCCGCCAGGAAGGCGGTGAGCGGTCCGCCGGGCGGTCCGGTCAGCGGGCCGGCGGCGAAGACGAAGCCGCCCGCGATGAAGATGGTCACGACCGCGACCAGCATCCCGAACAGGACGCCCAGCACGCCCATCAGCAGGGGCAGCAGGAACATCACGTCCAGGGCCCCCAGGCCCAGCAGGGCCAGGACGGCGGCCAGGGCGTTGGAGGGGTTCTTCTTCTCCTCCCACTGCTTGAGACCGTTCTCGGCGCGCAGTTCGCGGGCCAGGCGGTCGGGATCGCCGAGGGCCGCCGCCGTTTCGGCCTCGCTGCGACCGGCGGCTTGCGCGTCGGCGAAGTGCGCCTCGTGATCGGCGACGATGTCGGCGATGGTGGTCACCGGCAGGCCGGCGAGACCCCGTCGCAGACGGGTGATGAACTCGGCGCGGTTCATGCGGCGGCTCCCACGATGTCGTTGACCGCTCGCGAGAACGCCGACCATTCGGCCCTCTGCTGCTCCAGGCTTTGACGCCCGGTGGTGGTCAAGCGGTAGTATTTGCGCGGCGGACCACTCTGGCTTTCAACCAGATAGGTCTCGACCAGCCCATCCGACTGCATGCGGCGCATCAGCGGATAGATCGTCCCTTCCCCCATATCGATGTCCCTCGTCAGCCTGCTGGCGATCTCGTAGGCGTAGCTGTCGGCGTGCGAGAGCAGGGCCAGCACGCACAGCGCCAGCACGCCTTTCTTCAGTTGGATTTCAATCGTTTCCGGCACGGCGTCCTTGCCTCCGTTGATGCTCTCTTCTACCGCCAGGTACTGAGTGGTGCAAGGTACCTACTCATGAATGATACGTAATGATGCGGACGGAGGTTTTTGGGCTTGATGAGAATGGTTCTTGACTGGAGCGGCCCTAGGCCGGGATTACGGGCAATCCCATGCCGCGCGCGTGGTCTCTGGCGCTTGGCAACCGCTAGGGATGCGCGTATGCAGCCTCCGGACCGATCCTCGGGGCGGGCTGACGTCGACGCGCGATTCTACGAGCGCGAAGTCGATTGTGGAGCGCTCCGGGATTGTAATATGCAAGTCGGCGCGGCGCGGCCTTGATCGGGCTCAAAAACCGCCGCTGAAACGGGCCGTGAGGGATATGAAGGCGCAATTTTCGGGGATTCGGCGGATCATGACGGGCGCGTCCGCCCTCGCCGCCGCAATGGTGTTTTCTGGGATGCTCGCGGGGAACGCCCTCGCCGAGGATCTGCTGGGCCAGCCGACGCCGGGGGCCATTGACCTTCAGCCGGCCGCCTCGGTCCTGAAGCACGACGCTATCCGCTTCCACAACCTGGTGCTGATGCCGATCATCACGGCCATCACCCTGCTGGTTCTGGGCCTGCTGATCTGGATCATCGTTCGCTATAATAAGAAGGCGAACCCGGTTCCGGCGAAGTTCAGCCACAACACCACGATCGAGATCATCTGGACGGTGTTCCCCGTCCTGATCCTGATGGTCATCGCCATCTTCTCGTTCCGCCTGCTGTTCGCCTACAACAACATGCCGAAGCCCTACATGACCGTGAAGGCCACGGGCTATCAGTGGTATTGGGGCTACGAGTACCCGGACCAGAAGATCAGCGAGATCGTGTCGCTGCCGCTGACCAAGGAACAGGCCGACGCCAAGAAGGTCCCGTACCTGCTGGCCGCCGACAAGGCGATGGTCGTTCCCGTCAATCAGGTCGTCCGCGTCCAGGTCACCGGCGCCGACGTGATCCACGCCTTCGCCCTGCCGGCCTTCGGCCTGAAGATCGACGCCATCCCGGGCCGCCTGAACGAAACCTGGTTCAAGGCCGAGAAGACCGGCGTCTATTACGGCCAGTGCTCGGAACTCTGCGGCGTTGACCACTCGAACATGCCCATCGAGATCCGCGTGGTCTCGCAAGGCGAGTTCGACGCCTGGGTCAAGGAGAAGGTCGCTCCGCCGGCTCCGGCCGCCGCGCCGGCCGCTCCGGCGGACGCCGCCGTGACCCCCGCTTCGGCTCCCGCCCCCGCTTCCGCTCCGGCCGCGGCTCCCGCCGCGCCGGCGGCCTAAGATACGATCGTAGGATAGAAGTCCGATGGCTCACGCCGCAGACACTCACGACGCGCACGGCGGTCATGACGACGCCGACCACAAGCCGCCCTTCATCGCCCGCTGGTTCTTCTCGACGAACCACAAGGACATCGGCACCCTGTACATCCTGTTCGCCATCATGGCGGGCATCGTCGGCGGGGCCCTGTCGGGCCTGATCCGCTGGGAGCTGATGGAGCCGGGCATCCAGGTGTTCTCGGACACCGGCATGCTGGCGCAGATGGGCATCTTCAAGGGCAAGCACGGCTACAACGCCGTGGTCACCGCCCACGCCCTGATCATGATCTTCTTCATGGTCATGCCCGCCATGATCGGCGGCTTCGGCAACTGGTTCGTCCCGATCATGATCGGCGCGCCGGACATGGCCTTCCCGCGGATGAACAACATCTCGTTCTGGCTGCTGGTCGCCGCCTGGGTCCTGCTGGTCACCTCGATGTTCGTCGACGGCGGTCCCGGCCACGGCTTCGGCGGCGGCTGGACGATCTATCCGCCGCTCTCGACCATCGGCCACAAGGGTCCGGCCATGGACCTGGCGATCCTGTCGCTCCACCTGGCCGGCGCGAGCTCGATCCTGGGCGCGATCAACTTCATCACCACGATCTTCAACATGCGCGCGCCGGGCATGACCCTGCACCGCATGCCGCTGTTCGCCTGGTCGGTGCTGATCACCGCCTTCCTGCTGCTGCTGTCGCTGCCCGTCCTGGCCGGCGCCATCACCATGCTGCTGACCGACCGTAACTTCGGCACCCACTTCTTCGACCCGGCCGCCGGCGGCGACCCCGTCATGTTCCAGCACCTGTTCTGGTTCTTCGGTCACCCGGAAGTGTACATTCTGATCCTGCCCGGGTTCGGCATCATCAGCCACATCGTCTCGACCTTCTCCAAGAAGCCGGTCTTCGGCTACCTGGCGATGGCCTACGCCATGGTCGCCATCGGCTTCGTCGGCTTCGTCGTGTGGGCGCACCACATGTACACGGTCGGCATGAGCATCAACCTGCGCGCCTATTTCGTGGCCGCCACGATGATCATCGCCGTCCCGACGGGCGTGAAGATCTTCAGCTGGATCGCCACGATGTGGGGCGGCTCGCTGGACTTCAAGACGCCCATGCTGTGGGCGATGGGCTTCATCTTCCTGTTCACCGTCGGCGGCGTGACCGGCGTGGTCCTGTCGAACGCCGGCATCGACTACAGCCTGCACGACACCTACTACGTGGTCGCCCACTTCCACTACGTGCTGTCTCTGGGCGCCGTCTTCGCCATCTTCGCGGGCTTCTACTACTGGTTCGAGAAGATGTGGGGCGTGAAGTACAACGAGTTCCTCGGCTGCGCCCACTTCTGGGTGATGTTCGTCGGCGTGAACCTGATCTTCTTCCCGCAGCACTTCCTCGGCCTGCAAGGCATGCCGCGTCGCTACGTCGACTATCCGGATGCCTTCACGAAGTGGAACTACGTCTCGACGGTCGGTTACATGATTACCGTCGTCGCCGTCGGCATCTTCATGATCATGCTGCTGGAAGCCGCGATCCGTCGCCGCCCGGCGGAAGCCAACCCGTGGGGCGAAGGCGCCACGACGCTGGAATGGACCCTGTCCTCGCCGCCGCCGTTCCACCAGTTCAGCGAACCGCCGGTGATCAAGGAAGACGGCTACCACTAAGGCCGGCTTCCGGGTTTGACCTGAAGCAAAAAGGGGCGCGGTCAGGATCCTTAAGGGTCCGGGCCGCGCCCTTCGCCCATTCAAGACCGATATGTTCACCCCGATGTCGAAGACCCTCGCCATGACCCCGGAGACCGTTCAGCCCGACACGTCGCAGCCAGACCTGTCTCAGGCCGCGCGTTGGCAGGACTACTTCCAGCTGATGAAGCCGCGCGTCATGTCGCTGGTGGTGTTCACGGGCCTGACGGGCCTGCTGGCCGCCCGCGCGCCGATCCATCCGGTCCTGGGCGCCATCGCGGTGCTGTGCATCGCCGTCGGGGCCGGCGCCTCGGGCGCGCTGAACATGTGGTACGACGCCGACATCGACCAGCAGATGCGCCGCACGCGCGGCCGTCCGGTCCCGGCCGGCAAGGTCAAGGGCGAGGAGGCCGCCTCGCTGGGCGTCGTGCTCTCGCTCCTGTCGGTGATGTTCCTGGGTTTCGCGATCAACTGGTTCGCGGCCGCCCTGCTGGCCTTCACCATCGTCTTCTACGCCGTCGTCTACACGATGTGGCTCAAGCGCTGGACGGCGCAGAACATCGTCATCGGCGGTCTGGCCGGCGCCCTGCCGCCCGCCATCGGCTGGGCCGCGGCCACGGGCTCGGCCCCGCTGAACGCCTGGCTGATGGTCGCCATCATCTTCTTCTGGACCCCGCCGCACTTCTGGGCGCTGTCGCTGTACGTCACCACGGACTACGCCAAGGCCGGGGTGCCGATGCTGCCGGTGGTCAAGGGCGCCAAGGAAACCCGCAAGCAGATCCTGATCTACAGCCTGATCCTGATCCCGATCTGCCTGGCGCCGGTGCTGACCGGCCTGGGCGGTCCGATCTACCTGGCCGTGGCCGGTCTGGGCGGCGCGGTGTTCCTGATCCTCGCCTGGCGCGTTTTCGCCAGCAAGGCGGGCGACGCGGCCGACCCGCGCGTGACCGACCGCGCCCTCTATGAGGTCACCGAGGACGAGAAGGCAGCCGGCTCGAAAGCCGCCCGCAACCTGTTCGCCTTCTCGATCCTCTATCTTTTCGCGATGTTCGCCGCCCTGTTGGGCGAAGCCGTGTCGGGCGTGCGCGCCCTGGAGCTGCTCAAGTGAATCAACCCCTAGACACTCAAGCCAACAGGGACGCCGCCAAGAAGGCGCGGGACGGGCGCAACATCGCGCTCGGCCTGGGCCTCGTGGCCTTCGTCATCATGGTCTTCGTCGTCACCCTCGTGAGGCTCGGCGCCAATGTCGCCCACCCGCACCCCTAAGAAACGCCCCCCCAAGGCGGACCTGACCCCGCAAGAGCAGGCCGCGCGCCGCAACGGCAAGGTGGCGCTGATCTGCGCCGCCGCCTTCTTCGGCATGGTTGGCGCGGCCTATGCGGCCGTCCCGCTGTACAAGCTGTTCTGCCAGGCGACCGGTTTCGACGGCACGGTCCGCAAGGCCGAGGCCAAGCCGGACAAGATCCTCGACCGCAAGGTCACCATCCGCTTCGACGCCAACATCCGCGAGCTGCCCTGGAAATTCCAGGCGCTGCAGTCCAGCCAGGACGTGCGCATCGGCGAGACGGGCCTGGCCTTCTTCAAGGTCACCAACCCCACCGACAAGCCGATGACCGGCCGGGCGCTCTACAATGTCGTGCCGGAATCGGCGGGGCCGTATTTCCAGAAGCTGGAGTGCTTCTGCTTCACCAGCCAGACGATCCAGCCCCACCAGACGGTGGAGTTCCCGGTCGTCTACTTCGTGGATCCGCAATACGTAAAGGATCCCGAGACCGTCGGAAAGAACGAGATCACGCTCAGCTACACGTTCTTCCCCGCCGTCGACGACGGCAAGAAGACCAAAGTTGCGGCGGCGGCGACGCCTCGCATCGTGGAACCCCTTGGCGGCGCACCGTCGAGAGGGCTATAGCGTTTCACAACGACCACGGCGCGGGGGACCAGCGACCGTGATCAGAGGGATATAAGGGTTAGCAGCAACATGGCCGGCGCCGTCAAACACGACTACCACATCCTTCCGCCCAGCCCGTGGCCCTTCGTGGGCTCGGCCGCAGCCACCGTCATGGCCATCGGCCTGATCGGCTGGATCAAGGGCGGCGTTCTCGGCATCGAGAAGGGCAACTGGGCCATCTTCGCCGCCGGCATCGCGGGCGTGCTCTACACCATGTTCGGCTGGTGGTCGGACGTGGCCAAGGAAGCCAAGGCCGGCGACCACACCCCGGTCGTCTCGATCGGCCTGCGCTACGGCATGATCCTGTTCATCGCCTCGGAAGTGATGTTCTTCGTGGCGTGGTTCTGGATGTTCTTCGAGATGGCGCTGTTCCATCATCACCGCACCCTGTCGGCGATCGAGGAAGTCCGCACCGCCTGGGCCACCTGGCCGCCCGCCGGCGTCGAGACCGTCTCGCCCTGGCACCTGCCGCTGGTCAACACCCTGACCCTGCTGCTCTCGGGCACCACGGTCACCTGGGCGCACCACGCGCTGCAGGTCGGCGACCGCAAGGGCGCCAGGTGGGGCCTGATCCTGACCATCCTGCTGGGCGTGCTGTTCACGACCATCCAGATCTACGAGTACAGCCACATCAACCACGAGAAGCTGTTCTACTCGGAAGCCGCCGTGAACTCGGGCCTCTATGGCTCGACCTTCTTCCTGGCCACCGGCTTCCACGGCTTCCACGTGTTCGTCGGCACCCTGTTCCTGCTGGTCTGCCTGATCCGCCTGATGAACGGCGCCTTCACGCCCAAGCAGCACTTCGGCTTCGAAGCGGCGGCCTGGTACTGGCACTTCGTGGACGTGGTCTGGCTGTTCCTGTTCGCGTTCATCTACGTGATCTTCGGGGCCTCGCCCCACTAGAGCCCTCATGAGAGGGCTCTAGCCTCAAAGTTTGAGCGCGGCGACGCGCTCGGGGGTCGCAAGATCCTGAGGGGCCCGGAGCGCGGATCAGCGTTCCGGGCCTTTTTCGTTTCGGAGGCCCGCACCCATGACCCCTTCTTCCACCCACAAGACCAACCCCTACGCCGCCGGCGCGCGCGGCCTGTGCCCCAACTGCGGGGAAGGCCATCTGTTCGAGGGCTTCCTCAAGTTGGCGCCATCCTGCGAGGCCTGCGGCTTCGACCTGAGCAAGTTCGAGACCGGCGACGGGGCGGCGACCTTCGTCATCCTGATCGCCGGATCGGTCTGCGCCTTCGGGGCGCTGTTTTCGATGTTCGCCTGGAACTGGCCAATCTGGGCGCTGCTGGTTGTCTGGTTGCCCGCGGTGGTGATCATCAGCCTGGGCCTCATGCGCCCGGCCAAGGGGCTGATGGTCGCCGCCCAGGTCGCCCACAAGGCCTCGGAAGCTGGTCGCGACCATGTCTGAGTCCGCAGCCAGGAAGTCCGGCTTCCCGATCGGCCTGACGATCGCCACGGGGATCGCCTTCGCCATCCTCTGCGGCCTGGGCGCCTGGCAGGTCCAGCGCCTGCATTGGAAGCAAGGCATACTGGCGCGGATCGAGGTCCTGAAGACGGCGCCGGCCTTGCCGCTGATCCAGGTGCTGACGGCCGAGGCCCGCGCCAAGGACCTGGCCTGGACCCGGGTGAGCGTCGACTGTGGCGACGTCGCCGGCCAGCCCCTGCCGCTGGTCTATGGCGTTCGCGACGGCGACGTGGTCTGGCGCGCCCAAGCCCCCTGCGCTGTCCTGGCCGGTCCCTACAACATGATCCTTGTGGACCGTGGCGTCGTCCCCGCCCTGACCGGGCAGGTGGCGCCGCCGCCGCGGTCCTTCGACACGCCGCGTCGGGTGGTCGGCGTGCTGATGCCGATCAAGCAACTGGGCGGTGACCGGGCCGAGGTCCTGAAGCGCTTTCCCGGCCGCCAACCCGCGCCGCTGGTGTTGATGGCCGAGAGCGAGGCCCCCGCGCCGGCCGGAATCACCCCCGCGCCGCTGCCGGCAGAAATTTCCAATCGGCACCTGGAATACGCCCTGACGTGGTTCGGTCTTGCCGTAACCCTGCTGTTTATCTATGCCGCCATGCTCTGGCGGAGAGTGAGACCCTGATGCGCTACGTGTCGACCCGCGGCCAGTCCGCGCCCATCGGCTTCCTGGATGCGGTGCTGGCCGGCCTGGCCCCCGACGGCGGCCTGTACGTGCCCAACGAGTGGCCCAGCTTCTCGGCGGCCGAGATCGCGAGCTTCGCGGGCCAGCCCTATGCCCAGGTGGCCGCCGCCGTGGTCGGCAAGTTCGTCGGCGACGACATCCCAGCCGAGGACCTGCTCAACATGTGCGAGGAGGCCTACGCCACCTTCGCCCACACCGCTGTCACGCCGCTGAAGCAGCTGACCCCGAACCGCTACCTGCTGGAGCTGTTCCACGGCCCGACCCTGGCGTTCAAGGACGTCGCCATGCAGCTGCTGGGCCGGCTGTACGACTACGTACTCGAGCGGCAGTCGCGGAAGATGACCATCATCTGCGCCACCTCGGGCGACACCGGCGGCGCGGCCGTCGAGGCGTTCCGGGGCCGCAAGAACGCCCGCATCGTCGCCCTCTTCCCGGAAGGCCGCATCAGCGAGGTGCAGCGCCGGTTCATGACCACGGCCGTCGACGCCAATGTGGCCTGCATCTCGGTGCTGGGGTCGTTCGACGACTGCCAGGCCATCGTCAAGCAGGCCTTCCAGGACGACCAGTTCCGCCACGCCGTCGATCTGTCGGGCGTCAACTCGATCAACTGGGCGCGGATCGCGGCCCAGAGCGTCTACTACTTCACCTCGGCCGTCGCGCTAGGCGCTCCGAACCGCGAGGTCGCCTTCGTGGTGCCCACGGGGAATTTCGGCGACGCTTACGCCGCCTTCGTGGCCAAGAAGCTGGGTCTGCCGATCCACTCGGTGACCGCCGCCACCAATTCCAACGACATCCTGGCGCGCGCCATCGAGACCGGCCGCTATGCGCGCGGCGCCGTGGCCGCGACCCAGAGCCCGGCCATGGACATCCAGGTCGCCAGCAACTTCGAGCGGCTCTATTTCGAAGCGGTCCGCCGCGACGGCACCGAGACCGGGCGGGCTTTTCGCGCCTTCGCCGACACCGGTCTGCTGGACATTCCGCCGGGCGCGCACGCCTGGATGCGCGAGCTTTTCCGCGGCGCGTCGGTCAGTGAAGCCGACACCGCCAAGACCATGCTCTCGACCCTGAACGAGACCGGCGAGGTCATCGACCCGCACACCGCCGTCGGCCTGGCCGCCGCGCGGGGCGTGGACGTCCCCGCCTCGGTCCCGGTGGTGGTGCTGTCGACCGCCCATCCGGCCAAGTTCCCCGAAGCGGTCCAGGCCGCCACGGGCCTTCTGCCCCTGACCCCGCGCGCCACGCCGGACCTCTCCAAGAAACCGGAAAAGTTCGAGCGCCTGCCGGCCGACGGCGCGTCCATCAAGGCCTTCGTGCGGACCTTCGCGGCCAATACTTGAGGCTGGGCTAGTGTTTAGGCGCGCGAGCGCCTAGATACCGCCGCTCATGACCACGATCCTCCGCACCCTGCCCAATGGCGTCCGCGTCGTCTGTGACCCGATGCCGGGCCTCGAAACCCTGGCCCTTTCCGTCGTGGCGGGGCGCGGGGCCGCTTATGAGGATCCGGCGCGGTCGGGCTGGTCGCACTTGCTGGAGCACATGGTCTTCAAGGGCGCGGGCGGACGCTCGGCTCGCGACATCGTCGAGGTCATCGAGAACCAGGGCGGCTCGGTCAACGCCGCGACCGGCTATGAGCGCACCAGTTTCCAGGTCCGGGCGCTGAAGGGCGGCCTGGATCTCGGCATGGACGTCATCGCCGACCTTGTCCGTCGCCCGACGCTCGATCCCGCCGACCTGACCCGCGAGAAGCAGGTCGTCGCCCAGGAGATCGCCGAGGCCGCCGACGCGCCCGACGACTATGTCTTCGACCTGATCCAGCGCGCCAGCTGGGGCGACCACCCGTTGGGCCGTCCGATCCTGGGCAGCGACGCCACGGTCGAGGCCGCCACGGTCGAGGCCCTGTCCGACTGGCGCGCCCAGCTCTACGCCGCCGACCGCCTGGTGGTCAGCGCCACGGGCGCGGTCGACGAGGCGGAGCTGATGGCCGCCGCCGAGCGCGCTTTCGGCGACCTGCCCGCCACGCCTGGCGCGCCCGTCCCGCAAGCCGCGGCCTTCATCGGCGGCCCGCGGGCCGAGACCCGCAAGCTGGAGCAGGCGCATCTGGTGTTCATGCTGCCGGCCTGCGGCGCGCGCGAGCGGGACTATTTCGCCCTGCGCATCTTCGCCGAGACCCTGGGCGGCGGCATGTCCTCGCGCCTGTTCCAGGAAGCCCGCGAGAAGCGCGGCCTCGCCTACAATATCGACGCCTATGCCGACACCTATGCCGACCACGGGGCGCTGGGCATCTATGCCGGCTGCGCGGCCGGCGACGCGGTCGAGACCGCCAAGGTCTGCGCCGAGGAACTGGTCAAGCTGGTCGAGCGCATCGACGACGCCGAGCTGGCCCGCGCCAAGGCCCAACTGAAGGCGCACATGTTCATGGCCCGCGAGCAGCCGCTGTCGCGCGCCGAGCAGGGGGCCGGGCAGGTGTTGCTGTTCGACCGCCTCTATCCGCCGTCCGAACTGGCCGCGGAGGTCGATGCGGTGACCCCCGCCGACGTTGCGCGTCTGGGTCGGCGCCTGCTGGCCGGCCAGGCCGCCACCGCCGTGCTCGGCGCCAAGTCGGCGCTGAAGGCCGGCGAGGCGTTCGGCAAAGCATTGTCCCCCAAAAGCTGACATCGGAAGGTGACGGCCGTGATTGAGATCGAGCTTCGTCCTTGTCCGTCCTTCTACCGTTCCTGAAGACTCGCCCCCGCCTGCAGCTGGAGGGCCGCGCCGTCTATCTGCGGCCGCCGCGTCCGCAGGATCATCGCGCCTGGGCGGCCCTGCGCGCCCAGTCCCGATCTTTCCTGGAGCCGTGGGAGCCGACCTGGCCAGAACACGACCTGACCCGGGCCGCCTTTCGCGCCCGACTCAGCGCCTATGCCCGCGAGCTGGAGATGGGCGAAGCCTATCCATTCTTCATCTTTCGTCGTTCGGACAACGTCCTGGTCGGCGCCGTGCGACTTTTTCATGTGCGACGTGGCGTCGCTCAGACCGGCTCGATTGGATATTGGATCGGCCAGTCCTTTACACGGCAAGGCTTGATGAGCGACGCCGTCCAGACCCTGATCCGCTTTGCTTTCAAGGGTCTGGGTCTCCACAGACTTGAAGCCGCGTGCATGCCGCAGAACGCCGCCTCGGCCGCCCTGTTATTGAAATGTGGGTTTTCTGAGGAGGGATATGCGCCCGCTTATTTGAAAATTAACGGCGGTTGGCGAGATCATCGTCTGTTCGGCATGGTCGCGCCCGAGTAGCGCCGCGGCCCGACCGACGAGTTTTTGGGACGGGCATGTCTTTCAAGACCAGCGAACGACGGAACTGGGACACGACCGCCACGCTCGAGGCGTTGGGCGGCGCCGATGTCGCGCTGTGGATCTGGGAGCCCGAAGCCGATCGCCTCCGCCTGAATGGCGCCGCCCGCGCCCTGGGCCTGGGGCCGCTGGCCCCCGAATGTTCCTCCGCCGCCTTTCGCGCCTTGGCCTTGCCGCAGGACCGCGCGCAGGCCGAGGAAGTCCTCAAGCTGCGCGAGCCTGGCTGCGAGGTCATCGCCCGCTTCCGCGTGCGCGGCGGCGAGACCTGCCTGTGGCGGGGCGTCTGGCTGGAGGAGGGCGTCCGCGCCGCCGGCGTCGTCGCCCCCGAAACGAAATTCTCGGCCTCGGAGCGCTGCGAGCTCACAGGCCTGCTGGATCGCCGCAGCTTCATCGCCCGCGCCCGCGAGCGCCTGCAACAGGACGGGATGCACGAACTGGTCGTGGCCGACCTGGATCGCCTGCGCCGCCTGAACGAGGCCTTGGGCCACGAACGCGCCGACCTGGTCCTGGCCGCCCTCGGCTCCCGCCTGGCCGCCTCGTTCCCGGGCGACGCCCTGCTGGGCCGGATCGGCGAGGACGAGTTCGCCGTGCTGTGCGCGCCCAAGGGCTACGAGCCGGCCGAGATGCTGCGCTCGGCCCTGGAGCAGCCGTTGCGCGTGGCCGGGTTCGACATCCACCCGACCCTGTCGATCGGCGCCGTCTCCGCCGAGGGCGGCCTGGACGCTCCGGACGCTTGCGAACTGCTGCGTCGCGCCGAGCTGGCCGTCGAGGCCGCCGCCGCCGCCGGCCGTGGCGGGGCCGCCGCCTACGGCCGTTCGATGGAAACCGACGGCCTCTCGCGCCTGGCCCTGGAGGCCGACCTGCGGGGCGCCATCGCGCGCGGCGAGATCAAACCCTACTTCCAGCCGGTCGTGCGCCTGTCGACGGGCGCGCTGTCGGGCTTCGAGGCCCTGGCCCGCTGGATCCACCCGCGCCGGGGCATGCTGCCGCCCGACGAGTTCCTGCCGCTGATCGAAGAGATGGGGCTGATGAGCGAGCTCGGCGCGCACATGATGCACACCGCCGCCAAGCAGTTGGCCACGTGGCGCGACAGCCATCCGGCGATGGGCGCCCTGACCGTCAGCGTCAACCTGTCGACCGGCGAGATCGACCGTCCGGGCCTGGTCACCGACGTGGCCGAAACCCTGCGCGTCAACCGCCTGCCGCGCGGCGCCCTGAAGCTGGAAGTGACCGAAAGCGACATCATGCGCGACCCCGAGCGGGCCGCCGTGATCCTGAAGACCCTGCGCGAAGCCGGCGCCGGCCTGGCGCTGGACGACTTCGGCACCGGCTTCTCGTCGCTCTCGTACCTGACGCGCCTGCCGTTCGACACGCTGAAGATCGACCGCTACTTCGTCCGCACCATGGGCAGCAACGCCGGCTCGGCCAAGATCGTCCGCTCGGTCGTCAAGCTGGGCCAGGACCTGGATCTGGAAGTCGTGGCCGAGGGCGTCGAGAACGCCGAGATGGCCCATGCCCTGCAGTCGCTGGGCTGCGACTACGGCCAGGGCTTCGGCTACGCGCCGGCGCTGTCGCCGCAGGAGGCCGAGGTCTATCTGAACGAAGCCTATGTGGATGGCGCCGCGCCGGTGAAGGCGCGGGGCTAGGCCCGTCCCGCCGTCGCCGAAAGGTGGTCGGCGGTGACGCCCAGCTTGGCCAGCGCCCGGGTCCACTTGTGTTCGTGGTCCTCGTCGAACAGCAGGGCCTCGTCGGCGTCGCAGATCAGCCAGACATTGTCGCGCAGCTCCTGCTCCAGCTGTCCCGGACCCCAGCCGGCATAGCCGAGGGCCAGCATCGCCTTGCGCGGGCGGTTGACGCTGGCCAGGGCGTCCAGCACGTCGCGGGTGGCGGTCAGGCTCAGGCCGTCGGCCACGGGCAGGGTCGAGTCCGGCGACATGAAATCGTCGGTGTGCAGCACGAAGCCCCGTTCGCGCTCCAGCGGGCCGCCCAGAAGCACCAGATCACTCGGGGCCTGGAGCCGTGACTTCACGCCCAGGCGCTCCAGCAGCTCGAACACGGTCAGGCCCTCGACCGGGCGGTTGACCGCCAGGCCCATGGCCTGGTCCTCGTCGTGGGCGCACAGATAGAGCACGATGCGCTCGAAGCGCGGGTCCTCGATGCCGGGCATGGCCACCAAGAGCCGCCCGACCAGGAAATCGCCGTCCTCCTCGCCGTGGGGGCCGTCTTCGATGAAGGTGTCCATGGTAAGAGCATTGGCTTTCGTCGTGACGGTTTCAAGTCGTTGAACGTTTCAAAGCGTGCTTGGCGTCTGCTCTCGCGAGGGATATTCGAGCAGGCGCGATTTCACACGCACACGAGGAAACACGGCCCATGGCGATCAAGGTTGGCGACACGCTGCCCGCGGCGACTTTCATGACCAGCACGGCCGAAGGGCCGGCGCCGATCACCACCGACGACATCTTCAAGGGCAAGACCGTCGCCCTGTTCGCCGTCCCCGGCGCCTTCACCCCGACCTGCTCGGCCAAGCACCTGCCGGGCTTCAAGGAGAAGGCCGCGGAACTCAAGGCAAAGGGCGTCGACACGATCGCCTGCGTCTCGGTCAACGACGTCTTCGTGATGAAGGCCTGGGGCAAGGACCAGGGCATCGACGGCGAGGTTTTGCTGCTGGCCGACGGCAATGGCGACTTCACCAAGTCGGTCGGCCTGGACTTCGACGGTTCGAAGTTCGGCATGGGCGAGCGCTCGCAGCGTTACTCGCTGATCGCAAAGGACGGCGTCGTGACCCAGCTGCACGTCGAGGAAGCCGGCCAGTTCAAGGTCTCGTCGGCCGAGTACCTGCTCGAGCAGCTGTAAGACCCGAAGGGCGCGGCGGCCGCCGCCGCGCCCTTTATTCTTTGACTATGGCCTCGTGCAGCGCCTGGATCCGCTTGTTGAGCGCCCCCAGGTCCTCGCCCTCCATGCCCGACCGCTCCAGCAGCATGTCGTTCAGGCATCCCGAGCGGCCCAGCAGGGCGCGTCCAGCCTCCGTCATCGTCACCTCGACACGGCGCTCGTCCTCGAGCCCGCGCCGCCGCGCGACCAGACCGGCGGCCTCCAGGCGTTTGACCAGCGGCGTCACGGTGCTGGACTCCAGGTCCAGCCGTTCGGCTATGCCGCCGATCGTGATCCCGCCTCCTTTGCCTTCAGGCGCCTCGCCCAGCACGTTCAGCACCAGGTACTGCGGATAGGTCAGGCCCAGCGCGTCGAGCAGGGGCTTGTAGGCCCGCGTGATCGCCATGCTGGTGGCGTACAGGGTGAAGCAGATCTGCTGATCCAGAGGGTATGGGCGTGGGGTCTTCGTCGTCATGGATCCTTCCTATCACGAAAAATGATGTCGCGATAAATAAAATGATGGACAGGGCCGCCGCCGCGGTTTAGATCGCTACTCGTTGTAGCGATAACAATTATCGCGGTTAGAAAATGAGGGTTGATCCATGAGCCAGTCGAACCAAGCTTCCCGTCGCGGCGTGATGACCGCCGGCTTCGGTCTCGCCGCCGTGGCGGCCGCCTCGCTGGGCCAGAGCGCCCAGGCCGCGACCCCGAAGGCCGCCGTCGCCACGCCGCATGCCGCCAACCGTTCGCAAAGCGGCTTCGTCACCACCCAGGACGGCGTCCAGATCTACTACAAGGACTGGGGTCCGAAGGACGCCCAGCCGGTCGTCTTCCACCACGGCTGGCCGCTCAGCGCCGACGACTGGGACGCCCAGATGATGTTCTTCCTGGGCAAGGGCTATCGCGTGATCGCTCACGACCGTCGCGGCCATGGCCGGTCGACCCAGACGGATACGGGTAATGATATGGATGCGTACGCCGCCGACGTCATCGCCCTGGCCGACCACCTCGACCTGAAGAACGCCATCCACGTCGGCCACTCGACCGGCGGCGGCGAGGTCGCTCACTATGTCGCCCGCGCCAAGCCGGGCCGCGTCGCCAAGGCCGTACTGATCGGCGCGGTGCCGCCGATCATGCTGAAGACCCCGGCCAATCCGGGCGGTCTGCCGATCGAGGTGTTCGACGGGTTCCGCTCGGCCCTGCTGGCCAATCGCGCCCAGTTCTTCCGCGACATCCCGGAAGGTCCGTTCTTCGGCTTCAATCGTCCGGGCGCCAAGGTCAGCCGGGGCCTGATCGACAACTGGTGGCGCCAGGGCATGATGGGCGGGGCCAAGGCCCACTATGACTGCATCAAGGCCTTCTCCGAGACTGACTTCACGCCGGATCTCAAGAAGATCGACGTGCCGGTCCTGATCATGCACGGCGAAGACGACCAGATCGTCCCGATCGCCGACAGCGCCCACTTGGCCATCAAGCTTCTGAAAAAGGGGACGCTGAAGACCTATCCGGGCCTGCCGCACGGCATGGCGTCCACGCACCCGGAGGTGATCAACGCCGACCTGCTGGCGTTCTTCAAGGCGTAGGCCTGAACGCGCAAGAAAACGGTGTCATCCCGGGCGGCGTAGCCGACCCGGGACCCAGGGGCCGGCGCACCGCCGCTCGCCCCTGGGTCCCGGCTCTCCGCTTCGCTGCGGCCGGGATGACACGGTTTGTTGTCAGGCCCCCAGCACCTCGGGCGTCATCGCCTCCAGGTCGGCCGCGCCGAGCATGACGCCCGCCGCCGCGCCGGGAACCTGAGCCAGCACACTCTCGGCGAAGACGCGGGCCAGAGCCCGCTTGCTCTCGGCCCAGGCCGCGTCGGCTTCGCCCGAGGCCGCCAGGGCGCCCTTGGCCAGCATCCACCCGCCGACGACATCGCCCATCAGCTTCAGATAGGCCGTGGCGCCGGAGAGGGCGTCGGGCATCGACTTGGTCCGGCGCTCGACCAGCCAGGCGGTGGCCGAGGCGGCGGCGTCCAGGGCGGCGCCCAGGCGCAGGCCGACGGCCTTCAGCGCCGAAGCGTTGAGGGCGTCGATGGTGTCGCGGATGTCGTCCATCAGGTCAGCCACGGCCTGGCCTTCGCCCATCGACAGCTTGCGGCCCACGAGATCGATGGCCTGGATGCCGTTCGTGCCCTCGTAGATCGGGGCGATGCGAGCGTCGCGATAGTGCTGGGCCGCGCCGGTCTCCTCGATGAAGCCCATGCCGCCGTGAATCTGCAGCCCTTGCGAGGCGACCCAGACGCCGACATCGGTCGACCAGGCCTTGGCGATCGGGGTCAGCAGTTCCTCGCGCAGCTTGGCGCTCGTGCGGGTCGCCTCGTCGGTGGCGGCGCGCGACAGGTCGGCGGCGACGGCGGTCGACAGGCAGATGCCGCGCGCGGCTTCGATATGGGCCTTCATCAGCACCAGCGAGCGGCGCACGTCCGGATGGTCGAACAGGCGCGAGGGATAGGCGCCCGTCCAGGCCGAGCGGCCTTGGACGCGTTCCTGGCTGAAGTGCAGGGCCTGCTGGTAGGCGCGCTCGGCGATGGCCACGCCCTGGGCCCCGACCTGCAGGCGGGCGGCGTTCATCATCACGAACATATTGGGCAGGCCCTGGCCCAGGCCCCCAACCAGCTCGGCCTTGGCGCCTTCGAACAGCATCACGCAGGTGGGCGAGCCGTGGATGCCCAGCTTGTGCTCCAGCCCGCCCACGCGCAGGGCGTTGGCCTCGCCCAGCTTGCCGTCGGCGTCGACCAGCACCTTGGGGGCCAGGAACAGCGAGATGCCCTTCACGCCGGGAGGCGCATCGGGCGTGCGGGCCAGGATCAGGTGGACGATATTGTCGGCCGCGTCGTGGTCGCCCCAGGTGATGAAGATCTTCTGGCCGGTGATCTTCCAGCCGCCGGCGCCATCGGGGGTGGCCATCGTGGTCAGGGCGGCCAGGTCGGAACCGGCCTGCGGCTCGGTCAGGTTCATGGTGCCGGTCCATTCGCCGGAGATCAGCTTGGGCAGGTAGGTGTGCTTCTGGCTGTCCGTGCCGCACAGCTCCAGGGCCTCGATGGCCCCCAGGCTCAGCATCGGGCAGAGACCGAAGGCCATGTTCGACGCCTGGATCATTTCCAGCACCGCGACTTCGAGTGTCTTGGGCAGGCCCTGGCCGCCGTGCTCGACCGGCGCGGCCAGGCTGGCCCAGCCGCCTTGCGCGAACTGCTTGTAGGCGTCGGCGAAGCCGGGGGCGGAGCGGACCACGCCGTTCTCCAGCCGGGCGCCGACCTGATCACCGCCCCGGTTCAGCGGAGCCAGCACGTCGGCGGCGAAGGCGCCGGCCGCTTCCAGCACCGCCGTCACCGTGTCGGCGTCGGCCTCGGGAAAGGCGTCGGCCAGCCGCCCGAAGTCCGCCGCATGCCGCAGCGAGAAGGCGAGGTCACGGACGGGGGCGCGATAGGTCATGGCCGACAAGCTCCAGAGGATCGGCGATCTGTTTAGGCGGGGTGACGCAACGTCGCCAAGCCATCCCCGTCTTTATGGCGAAGATCACGGCCTCGTGATCTTCGCCCCCTTCAAAGCCGTGCTGGAGTGCCTAAGTCGGGGAACTGCAACTAATGCTGTTTTAATTCCGCCCTGGAGCGCCCCGATGTACAAGCCCTTCCTCTACGCCACGCTCGCCGCGGCCGTGCTGACCGCGCCGGCCGCCATGGCCGCGCCGTCGACCGATCCGGCCAAGATGCCCGCCGGCAGCTATGTGCTCGACAAGACCCACGCTTCCCTGACCGCCAAGCTCAAGCACATGGGCCTGTCGAACTACACCCTGCGCTTCACCAAGCTGGACGCTTCCTACCAGTACGATCCGGCCCAGCCGACCGCCGCCAAGCTGACCGTCACGGTCGACCCGGCCTCGATCGACACCGCCACCGGCGCCGACGAGTTCGGCCTGAAGTTCAACAAGGAACTGATCGGCGACGGCTGGCTGGAAGCCGCCAAGTACCCGACCATCACCTTCGTCTCGACCGTCGTGAACGTCGGCGACGGCCAGCACGGCACGGTGACCGGCGACCTGACTTTCCACGGCGTGACCAAGCCGGTGGTGCTGGACGTCACCTTCAACGGCTCGGGCCCGGGCATGAACCCGCTGCAGACCCGCGCGGGCTTCTCGGCGACCACGACCATCAAGCGGTCGGAGTTTGGCGTCGGCAAGTACGTGCCGCTGGTCGGCGACGACGTCACGCTGAACATCGAAGTCGAATTCCAGAAGAAGTAAAACTGCGCTGGATCATGGCGGGCGAACCCCGCCATGATCCAAGCTAAAGTTCAGGGGACCTGGGAGACTCGCATGGCCGCAAGCCGTACGCGCTACACGACGGTGGCGATCGTCATTCACTGGCTGATCGCCGCGGCCCTCATCTTCCAGATCATCCTGGGCTGGCGGATGGGCGACGGGCCCAAGGGCCCGACCACCTACGCCCTGTTCCAGCTGCACAAGTCGATCGGCATCACCATCCTGCTGCTCAGCCTGGCGCGGCTGGCCTGGCGGCTGTTCAACACGCCGCCGGCCCCGCCCGAGGGACAGCCCAAGTGGGAGCAGGTCGCCTCCAAGCTCGTTCACATCGGCTTCTATGTGATCATGATCGGCCTGCCGCTGACGGGCTGGATCCTGGTCTCGGCCAGCCGCGTGCCGATCCCGACCCTGTTGTTCGGGACGATGCCGTGGCCGCACATTCCTGGCCTGCCCGAACTGGCGGCCGGTCCCAAGCACCTCTGGTACGAGATCGGCGAGCTGGGCCACGGCGTGCTGGTCAAGATCACCTATCTGCTGCTGATCCTGCACCTGGGCGCGGTGGCCAAGCACCAGATCCTCGACAAGGACGAGGTGTTCGCCAACATGGCTCCCGGCGCTCGCCCCGGCTGGAAAGAGCCCCGGGCCTGGCTGGCCGCGGCCGGTCTCGCCGCCGTGGTCGCCGCGGGCTATCTCTACATGCCCGCCACCAAGGCCAAGCCCGCCGCGCCGCCCGCGCCAGCCGCCGAACCTGCTCCGGCCGAAGCTCCGACCGCCGCCGTGACGCCGCCGGTCGACGCCGCGCCGCCCGCCGTCGAGGCCGCCCCCGCGGCAGTCTCCGAGCTCAAGGACCCAGTCCACTGGACGGTCCAGAAGGGCTCGACCCTGGGCTTCAGCGCCACCTGGTCGGAGAACGCCATCGAGGGCCGCTTCAAGACCTGGACCGCCGACATCCTGTTCTCGCCCGAGGCCCTGGACCGCTCGAAGCTGACCGTCGCCATCGACACGGCCTCGGTCGACACCGGCGACGCCCAGCGCGACCAGAGCCTGCCCAGCGGCGACTTCTTCGACACCGCCGAGCACCCAAAAGCGACCTTCACGGCTGCCAAGTTCCGCAAGACCGGCGAGGGTAAGTTCGTCGCCGACGGGATCCTGGACCTGCGCGGCGTGAAAAAGCCGCTCAGCCTGCCGTTCTCTCTGAAGATCGACGGCGACACGGCGACCGCCCGGGGTGTAACCACCCTCGACCGGACGACGTTTGGAGTTGGGCAGGGCGAATGGGCGTCGACGGACGAAATCGCGGCGAAGGTGAAGGTCAGCTTCAGCCTGACCGCCAAGAAGAAGTAGAGGCCGCCGCCGCCGCTCTGCGCGCCGGCGGGCTGGTCATCCTGCCGACCGAGACGGTCTACGGGCTCGGGGCCGACGCCGCGAACCCGGCGGCCGTGGCGGCGATCTTCGAGGCCAAGGGCCGGCCGCGCTTCAACCCGCTGATCGCCCACGTCGCTGACCTGGAGACCGCCGCGCGGATCGCCGACCTCGATGACCGCGCTTGGGCCCTGGCCCGCGAATTCTGGCCGGGGCCGCTGACCATCGTCGCGCCGATCAAGGACACGGCCGCCGTCTGTGACCTGGCGCGCGCCGGGCTCGACACGGTGGCGATCCGCGTGCCGGGCCACCCGGTTTCGCACGCGGTCCTGGAAGCGTTCGGCGGCGCGGTCGTCGCCCCCTCCGCCAACCGCTCGGGCCGCCCCAGCCCCACCACCTATGCCGACGCCGTCGCCGAGACCGGCGACAAGGCCGCCGCCGCCCTGGACGGGGGGCCGAGCGCCGTCGGCCTGGAATCGACCGTGGTCTCGGTCCTGGACGGCCAGGCGCGCCTGCTGCGGCCCGGCGCCGTCACGCGCTTCCAGTTGCAGCGGATCGTCGGGCCTCTGGCCGAAGCGGAAGACGACGCCAGGCGCTCGCCCGGCCGCCTGGCCCTGCACTACGCCCCCGACGCGCCGGTGCGGATCAACGCCAAGGCCCCAGAGACGACCGAGGCCTATCTGGCGTTCGGGGATTGGCCGCAGGGTCCGCGCGTCTTCAATCTCAGCCCGTCCGGCGACCTGGCCGAAGCCGCCGCCAACCTGTTCTCGTACCTGCGCGCCGCCGACCGTCTTCGCCCCTCGGCCATCGCCGTCGCGCCGATCCCGGAAGACGGCCTGGGCGAAGCGATCAATGACCGGCTGCGTCGCGCGGCCGGCTTCGTAGGATAGACCGATGAAGAGCAAGACCCGGATCATGTATGTCGAGGACAAGTCCAAGGGCATCAACGGGCCGGCGCGGATCGGGCGGGTCGTCTCGTCCAAGAGCGGCGAGACCCTGCACTATGCCGGCCAGACGTTCTGGGCCCTGCGCCACTCGGGCCTGAAAGCCAACTTCCAGGACAGCGTGACCGGCCATCCGTACTGGATCGCTCGAGCGCGCAAGGACGGGGCCGACCGGCTGTTCAAGGGCGCGGGCGATCCGGCCGTGATCGACGACAATGTGCGCGAGGAATATTGGCGCGACATCCGGGGCCTTCCCGACCCCGCCTTGGGTTAGGTCCGCGACGCCGTAGACGCTGACATCGACCCAATCCGCCGCTTATACTGAGCGCCATGATCAAGCCTGTCCCCGCCGATGTCGTCTCCCGGATCAAGGCCGTGCTCGGCGAGGGCGGCTGGAGCCAGGATCCGGACGTGCTCGCGCCACACCTCGTCGAATGGCGCGGTCGCTGGCGGGGCGAGACGCCGCTGCTGGTGACGCCGCGCACGACCGCCGAGGTCGCCGCCGTGGTCGGGATCTGCGCGGCCGAGGGCGTGGCGATCACGCCCCAGGGCGGCAATACCGGCCTCGTCGCCGGCCAGATCCCGCACGGCGAGATTCTGCTCTCGACCCAGAAGCTGAAGGCGATCCGCGACGTCGACCCGCTCGACGACGCCATGGTGCTGGAGGCCGGGGTCACGCTGCACGAAGCCCACCAGCAGGCCGCCCGGGTCGGCCGGCGCTTCACGGTCGGCGTGGCCTCGGAAGGCTCCTGCACGATCGGCGGACTGATCTCGACCAACGCCGGCGGCACGGCCGTGCTGCGTTATGGCATGATGCGCGAGCAGGTGCTGGGCGTCGAGGCGGTGCTGCCCAATGGCGAGATCTGGAACGGCCTCAAGCGCCTGCGCAAGGACAATACCGGCTACGACCTCAAGCAACTGCTGATCGGCGCCGAGGGCACGCTGGGCGTCGTCACCGCGGCCTCGCTGAAGCTGCACGCGCCGCTGGCCTCGCGGGCGGTGGCGATCGTGGGCCTCAACGCGCCGGCCGACGCGATCCAGCTTCTCGCGAGGGCGAAAGACGAGACCGGCGGCGCGGTCGAGGCCTTCGAGCTGATGAGCTTGCTGGGTTTCGCCCTGACCATCCGCAACGTGCCTGGCCTGCGCGATCCGCTGCCGACCGAGCATCCCTGGTACGTGCTGATCGAGATCGCCAGCGGCGAGCCCGGGACGGCCGAGGCGGCGTTGGAACGCCTGCTGGCCAAGGCCCTGGGCGACGGCTTGATCGCCGACGCCGCCGTCGCGCAGACCGAGACGCAAGAGAAGACCTTCTGGCACATCCGCGAGGGGCACTCGGCGGGCCAGAAGCCCGAGGGCGCGGTGTGGAAGCACGACATCTCGGTGCCGGTCTCGAAGATCCCGGCCTTCATTGAAAAGGCCGACGCGGCGCTGGAGGAAGCTTTCCCCGGCGTGCGCATCATCGCTTTCGGCCATGTCGGCGACGGCAACGTCCACTACGACGTGCTCAAACCCGTTGGCGCGGATGATGACGCTCATGACGCCCAGCGCGAGCGGGGCGCCAGGATCGTCCACGACATCACCGCCAGCTTCGCCGGCTCGATCAGCGCCGAGCACGGCCTGGGGGCGATGAAGACGGCCGAGGCCCTGACCTACAAGGACCCGATCGAGGTCGCGGCCCTGCGGGCGATCCGGGGGGCTCTGGACCCCAAGCGGATCATGAACCCCAGGATTCTGTTCTAGCCGGCGGCTTTGGCCAGGGCGCGCCGCTTGCGGACGCGCAGGGCCTGCAGGACCAGCACGGCGATCGCGCCAGCCGGGATCGTGGCCTTGTAGAAGCCGGCCTGCGAGCCGGGACCCAGCACGTTGATCGCCAGGGGTATGAAGCCCCAGTGGCCCGTGCCCTGTTGCATCCAGAACGCGCCGACGCCGACGAAGCACATCAGCGCCCACACGATGCGGAACTTCAGCGTCCGGTCGCGGGCGACCAGGAACGCGGCCACGACCATCGGCAGCGGCCAGGCGAGAGCGGCCACGAGGCCAAAAGTCTGGGTCATGGGCGCTGCATAGCCGTCTCGCCCCGGATGGGTCGAGCCGCCTTCACGGTTACTCAACTCCTGGGCGTCCATAAGGCGCACCTGTCAGGGGATGGGCGGGGAAAGATCATGAAGTTTGGTTTGGTCGCGTCGGCGTCCGCGTGCGTCCTGCTCTGCGCCTGCGCGTCTGTGACGCGCGGCTCGACCGACGCCTGGGAGGTCAACAGCGACCCGATCGGCGCCAAGGTCGAGACCACCAACGGCCACTTCTGCGAAGCGACGCCGTGCGCGATCCGCATGAGCCGCAAGAGCGAGTTTGTCGCCACCGTCACCAAGCCGGGGTACCGCCCGGCCACCATCACCGTCACCCACAAGACCGCCAAGGCGGGCGCCGCCGGCATGGCCGGCAACGTCCTGATCGGTGGTCTGATCGGGGTCGGCATCGACTCCGCCACCGGGGCCACCCAGGACCTCGTGCCCAATCCGGCCTTCGTGAAGCTGGAGCGGACTGGACCTTACGACCCGCCCGCCGAGCTCCTGCCGCCGGAGCCTGTCCCGCCGCCGCCGGCCGTTCCGCAATCGGCCTATGCGCCCGAACCGGTCGCGGCGCCGCCGATCTACACACCGGCTCCGCCGCCCTCCCGCGCGCCGACCTACGCACCGGCGGCGCCGACGGTCTACACGCCCGCGCCGCTCTCCGGGGGGCCGGTCGCGCCGCCGCCGCCGGCGGTCGTGAGCAGCAGCAACATCATCAAGGGCACGGCCTTCCTGCGCACGCGCAACGGCCAGACTCGCAGCTGCGCCGGCTCGCCGGTGCGGTTGTTCCCGCGCGGTCCTTCCACTATCGCCTTCGTGCGCCAGGCCTATGGTTCGGAGCAGGGCGGCTTCGCCCGCCGGACGAGCTGGGAGCCTCAGCCGTTCGATCCGGTCGTCACGATCGAGACCTGCGACGCCCAGGGCGGCTTCGCCTTCGACCGCCTGCCCGACGGCGACTACTATGTCGCGGCCGTGGTCAGTATCGAGAGCCCGGCCGGCAATGGCGGCGGCTATATGGTCCAGGAGGGCGGCACGATCGTCACCTTGGTCTCGGTCTCGGGCGGCGCGGTCAAGCCGATCGTCCTGACCCGCTAGGTCTCCGGAACCCCGGCCATCATCGCCTTCAGCGCCGCCAGGTGACCCTTCAGCGCCTTGCGGCCCGGACTGGTCAGCGACAGCCAGGTGCGTTGGCGGCCGTCGGAGGCGGCCTTGCTGACCTTGACGTAGCCGGCTTCCTCCAAGGTCTTCACGTGCTTGCTGAGCACCGATTCCGAGACGTCCAGCGCCTCGCGGACGGTGGCGAAGTCGATGGTGTCCACCGCCGCCAGCATGCAGCACATCTGCAGGCGATTGGGGGCGTGGATCACCGGGTCCAGTTCCACGCTCACAGCGAGCCGCCGTCGCGCAGGTCGGCGCGGAAGGCCGCTTCCCAGACGAAGCCGCCGATGGTGACGATCACGGCGACCAGCGCGCCGAAAACCAGCGGCGCCAGGGTTAGCCCCCGCTCGTGCACCAGCCAAAGCGAGATCAGTCCACCGAGTGTCGCGAGCGCGGCCAGCCCGACCGCGATCCAGCGTGTGCGCCCGGCGCGGTAGCCGCTGACCCACATTCCCGTGTGACGCTTGTAGGCTCGCACCAGCAGCCACAGGCCGGCGACATAGACGGTATAAAACGCGACCACGAGGGGGATCGGCAGCGCTTGCACCCCGATCAGCCCGCCGATCAGAACACCCAGCGCCGGGTGGTACCAGATCGGCGCCTTGGCCCGTTCGGCCAGGTCGGTATTGGCGGCTTCGACCTCGGCCAGCATCCGCAGGGCGTCCTCGTCTCGGGTCATGGCGACTTCCTTACTTTCCATTGCGGAAAGTCATAACCCGCTACTTTCCAGAATGGCAAGTGAAAACTTTCCAACATGGAAAGTGATGGACTCGACAACCTCGACCGGGGCGAGCTTGATGGCGGCATGAGCGCGCTCTTCCGGTTCGCCAGCGCTGTCCGGCGTCACCCTGAGGTCGAGGCCTGGTTCTCGGCCGACGATCCGCTGCGCCGGCTTGTCGAGCCCTGGTTCGAGCGCCTGCGGGCCAGCGGCGAAGACGTTCGCGAGGTGTTGCACGACGGCCATCCGACCGCCTGCGTCGACGACGCCGCCTTCGCCTATGTCGACGCCTTCGCCGCCCATGCCAGCATAGGCCTCTACGAGGGAGCGTCGCTGCCGGATGCCGCCGGCTTGCTGGAGGGCGCCGGCAAGCGGATGCGACACGTCAAACTGCGCTGGGGCCAGCCGATCGACGAGTCGGCCTTGGCCGAGCTGATCGCCGCCGCCCATGCGGACATGCGGCGGCGTGTCGACTCAGGGGAATGACATAGCTGGCGCCGTCGCCCCTAAGCCTCTATCTCCCGGCCATGCTGATGGTCATCTCGCCCGCCAAGTCGCTGGACTTCACCGCCCCCAAGGATGTGCTGCCGCTCACCACGCCGGCGCTGAAGCCCCAGATCGCCGAACTGGCCAAGGTCACGCGCAAGCTGACCGCGCCCGACCTCAAGCGGCTGATGCACATCTCCGACGCCCTGGCCAAGCTGAACCGCGAGCGGTTCCAGGCTTTCGACTCCGAGCTCGAGGATGGCCTGCAGGCGATCATCGCCTTCAACGGCGATGTCTATGCCGGCCTGGCCGCCCGCGAGCTGGACCGTCCGGCCCTGGAGTGGGCCCAGGATCACCTGCGGATCCTGTCGGGCCTCTACGGCGTGCTGCGCCCGTTCGACGCCCTGCAGCCCTATCGCCTGGAGATGGGCGCGCGGCTGAAGACCAAGCGCGGCGGCAACCTCTACGACTTCTGGGGCGAGACGATCTCCACGACCCTGAACGCCGCCGCCGAGGGCCACGACGACCCGACCCTGGTGAACCTGGCGAGCCAGGAGTATTTCGGCGCCGTCGACGCCAAGGCCCTGAAGCTGCCGGTGGTCACCTGCCACTTCAAGGAAGAGAAGCACGGCGAGCTGCGGGTGCTGGGCTTCTTCGCCAAGAAGGCGCGGGGCCGCATGGCTCGCTACATCATCGACAACCGGATCGACCGCGCCGAAGGGCTGAAGCGGTTCGACCTGGACGGCTACGCCTTCAAGCCGAACCTTTCGACCGAGGCCGACTGGGTTTTCGCTCGCCCGCAGCCCTGAATTCATCTATCGATGAATTTATAAGCGCTCGCCTCTCGCATGGGCGAGCTATATGCTGCGTCGCAGCAAATGCAGGGAGCGTGAGCGCATGGCCGTGGATTTCGGTTTGCAGGGGCAGGTCGCCATCGTCACCGGCTCGACCAGCGGCATCGGTCACGCCCTGGCCGACGCGCTCGCCGCCCAGGGCTGCAACATCGTCATGAACGGCTTGGGCGAGATGAACGCCATCGAGCGCGCCCGGGCCGAGATGGCCGAAACCCACGGCGTCGAGGTGCTGTATCACGGCGCCGACATGACCAAGCCCGACCAGATCGCCGACATGGTCCGCGCCGCCAAGGCCGAGTTCGGCGAGCTGGACATCCTGGTCAACAACGCCGGCGTCCAGCACGTGGCCCCGATCGAGGATTTCCCGGACGACAAGTGGGACCTGATCATCGCGATCAACCTGTCGTCGGCCTTCCACGCGACCAAGGCGGCCGTGCCGATCATGAAGGAGCAGGGACGCGGGCGGATCGTCAACATCGCTTCGGCGCATGGTCTGGTCGCCTCGCCGTTCAAGTCGGCCTATGTCGCGGCCAAGCACGGCATCCTGGGCCTGACCAAGACGGTGGCCCTCGAGGTCGCCGAGCACGGAATCACCTGCAACGCCATCTGCCCCGGCTTCGTGAAGACCCCGCTGGTCGAGGCCCAGATCGCCGATCAGGCCAAGGCCCGCGGCATTTCGGAAGAGGCGGTGATGAAGGACGTGATCCTGGCCGCCCAACCAACCAAGCAGTTCGTCACCTTCGAACAGCTGGGCGGCATGTTGCTCTATCTGGTCTCCGACGCCGGGGCTTCGGCCAATGGCGCGGCGTTCCAGGTCGACGGCGGCTGGGTCGCGCAATAGGCTGGGCCGCGTGCCCATCCCGCCCTTCATCAAGAAGAAGTCCGGCCCCCGGACGCTGAGCCTGGCCCTGCAGGGCGGGGGCTCGCACGGGGCGTTCGAGTGGGGCGTGCTCGACCGCCTGCTGGAGGAGGACGATCTGGAGATCCGGGCGGCCACCGCCGCCTCGGCTGGGGCTATGAACGCCGTCTGCCTGGCCCAGGGCCTGATCGACGACGGCAAGGCCGGGGCCAGGAAGCGTCTCGAATCTTTCTGGCGGCAGGTGAACCGGCAGGGCGGGCGCAACGTCTTCGGCGACACCTCGATCTGGACCTCCGCGTTCAGCGGCGGGGCCGACTGGCTGAAGAACACTCCCGGCTGGCGGATGGCCGAGACCTTCGCCCTGTCGCTCAGCCCCTACGAGTTCAATCCGTTCAACCTGAACCCGCTGCACGACACGCTGGAAGCCGAGATCACCTTCAGCCAGATCCGCGAGAAGAGCCCGATCAAGCTCTATGTCGCCGCCACGGCGGTGCGGACCAGCAAGTCGGTGATCTTCCGCGAGACCGAGCTGACGTCTCGCCACATCATGGCCAGCGCCTGCCTGCCGCAGGTTTTTCAGGCCGTGGAGATCGACGGCGAGCCCTACTGGGACGGTGGTTTCCTGGCCAATCCGCCGCTGTGGCCGTTGTTCTATGACGACACCCCCGACGACATCCTGATCGTCAGCCTCAACCCATTCGTCCGCGAGGAGACACCCAAGTCCCCGGGCGAGATCATGGACCGGCTGAACGAGATCACCTTCAACGCCTCCCTGGCCTCGGAACTGCGGGCCATCGGCTTCGTGCAGAAGCTGCTGGACGAGGGCCTGCTGAAGGAAAACGCCCGGGGCCGCTACCGCCGGATGCTGGTCCACGCCATCACCGCCGACAAGCCGCTGGCGGATCTGTCGCTCTCCACCAAGTTCAACACCGAGTGGAGTTTCCTGACCGACCTCAAGGCGCGGGGGCGCAAGGCGGCGGAGGCTTGGCTGGCCGACTGCGGAAACTGCATCGGTGTGAAATCCAGCGTCGATCTCAAGGTCGGCTTCCCCTGAAGGACCTGGCCATGAACCATCCCGTGCCGACCGTCGGCGTCGTCTGCCTGCGCGGCGGCGACGTCCTGCTGATCCGGCGCGGCACGCCGCCTCGACTGAACCAGTGGAGCCTGCCGGGCGGAAGGCTGGAATGGGGCGAGACCCTGGAGGTCGCCGCCTTGCGCGAGCTCAAGGAAGAGACCGGCGTCGAGGCCGAGCTGCTGGGCCTGCTGGACGTGGTCGACGGCGTGTTCCCGGCCCGTCCAGGCGGCGAGATCACTCGCCACTACGTGATGATCGACTACGCCGCCCGATGGACCGGCGGCGAGGCCGTGGCCGGCGACGACGCGGCCGAGGCGAAGTTCGTGACGCTGGACGAGGCCATGGCCCTGGTCGAGTGGGAGGAAACACGGCGGGTGATCGCGGAGACGTATCAGCGGTTCGGGGCTTAGACGCCCCTCCGTCACGGCGCTTCGTTGCGTCCAGCCATCGTCCGTGTTCAATCCACCCCATGACCCTCGTCGAAGCCCGCGCCCCGCGCACCTCCCTCAGCCCCAACGCCCTGATCCTGATCGCCGCGTGCGTGGGTCTGGGCTGGGCGGTGGCGACCGAGCTGCCGCCCGCCGGACCGCTGGCCTTCGCCTTTGTCGCCGCGACCTGGATCCTCAGCGTCGGGGTCCACGAGTTCGGCCACGCCTTCGTCGCGCACAAGGCCGGCGACACGACGATCGTCGAGAAGGGCTACCTGACCCTCGATCCGCTCAAGTACTCGGACCTCGTCACCACCCTCATCTTCCCGCTGATCGCCCTGGCCCTGGGCGGCATCGGCTTTCCTGGCGGGGCGGTCTATCTGCGCGAGGACCTGATGCGGTCGAAAGGCTGGCGGTCGCTGGCCTCGCTGGCCGGGCCGCTGGGGACGCTGGCGGTGCTGGTCGCCCTGGCCGTGATCCTGCCGTTCGTCGCCTCGGGCCCGCTGTACAACGCCCTGTCGCTGCTGGCTCTTCTCCAGGCCAGCGCCCTGGTCTTGAACCTCCTGCCGATCCCGGGCCTGGACGGCTACGGCGTCATCCGGCCATTCCTCTCCGACGGCGTGCGGGCCAGGCTGGTCAAGATCGAGCGGATCGGCTTTCTCATCCTGTTCGCCCTGATCTTCTGGGTCCCCGGGGTCAGCGGCTTCATCTTCGGCGCGGCCCTGACGGTCACCGACCTCCTGGGCGTGTCGCGGCCGGCCGTCGGCGCCGGCTGGCAAGCCTTCCACTTCTGGGGCTCTTGACCTTCCGCGCCCGACCGCCTCTCCTCAAACAAACGTTTCAGAGACAAGAGGGAGGTTCGCCATGGCCTACGCGCCGTTCAATCTGTCGGGCAAGGTGGCCCTGGTCACCGGCGGCAATCGCGGCATCGGCCTGGGCATGGCCAAGGCGATGGCGGAGGCTGGCGCCGACATCGTCATCTGGGGCTCCAATCCCGAGCGCAATCTCGAGGCCGAGAAGCAGCTGACCACGCTGGGCGTGCGGGTGAAGGCTCAGACCGTCGACGTCTCCGACGAGGATCAGGTCCGCGAAGGCATGGAGGAGGCCGTGGCCGCCATGGGCCGGGTCGACAGCGTCTTCGCCAATGCCGGCGTCGGCTTCGGTTCGCCCTCGTTCGTCGAGATGAAGACCGAGACCTATCGCAAGGTGCTGTCGGTCAATCTGGACGGTGTGTTCTTCACCCTGCGCGAGGCCTGTCGCCACATGGTCGAGCGCGCCAAGACCGGCGATCCGGGCGGTTCGCTGGTCGGGGTGGCCTCGCTGGCCGCCATCGAGGGCGCGGCCCGCAACGAGGCCTATGCGGCCACCAAGGGCGCGGTGATCTCGATGATCAAGTCGGTCGCCGTCGAGCACGCCCGCTATGGCGTGCGGGCCAACGCCATCCTGCCGGGCTGGATCGCCACCGACATGACGGCCGGGGCGCAGGCGAACGCCGCCTTCGCCGAGAAGGTCATCCCGCGCGTGCCGGCTCGCCGCTGGGGCGAGCCCGAGGATTTCGGCGGCATGGCCGTCTATCTGGCCTCGGACGCGTCGAGCTACCACTCGGGCACGACCATCGTCATCGACGGCGGATACTCGATCTTCTGACGGCGTGTTTCTTGGACTCTGAAGTCCAATAAAAACCCAGGTAAAACAGGGCCTTGCGGAACGGTCCGCGCGGTGAGAAGCTTTCTCCACGGCAGCCTGGACATCAGATCCGGGCGCCGACGAGGAAACAAAGACGATGACGCCCCAAGACGTTGTCAGCCTGGCTCCGCCGCGCGGCTTCCTGACGCTGATCGCCCTGGTCCTGACGGCCATGGCCAGCTGCTTCTGGACCGCCGAATCGGACGTCGAGACCGAGCTGGTCCGCCACAACTAGGCTAGGCTAACCTCGCGGCACGCTTGCGGGCGCGGGCGCGGCGCGAAATCCTCCCTGAAAGCAACGGGAGGAACGGTCATGGGCCTGCGCACGCCGCTCTGCGATCTACTGCATATCGAGCATCCGATCCTTCTGGCCGGCATGGGCGGGGTGTCCTATGCGCCGCTGGCGGCGGCGGTGTCGAACGCCGGCGGCTACGGTGTGCTGGGCATGGCCGGGACCTCGCCGGACTTCATCCGCGACCAGATGCGCGAGGTCCGAAGCCTCACCGACAAGCCGTTCGGCGTCGACCTGCTGGCCGCCACGCCGGACGCGCTCACCGCCAGCGTCGAGGTCATCATCGAGGAGGGCGCCTCGTCCTTCATCGCCGGCCTTGGCGTGCCGCTGCCGATCATCGCGCGCCTCAAGGCGGCCGGCCTGAAGGTCATGGTCGTCTGCGGGGCGGTGAAGCACGCGGTCAAGGCCGAGCAGGCCGGCTGCGACGCCGTCATCTGCCAGGGCGGGGAGGGCGGCGGCCACACCGGTCTGGTCGGCACCTTGCCGCTGGTCGCGCAGTCGGTCGAGGCCGTGAAGATCCCTGTCGTCGCGGCGGGGGGGCTCTATGATGGCCGGGGCCTCGCGGCGGCCCTGGCCCTGGGCGCCCAGGGCGTCTGGATGGGCACGCGCTTCATCGCCAGCCTCGAGGCTCACGCCGGCGACCTCTATCGCCAGGCGGTGGTCGAGGCGGCCGACGAAGACACGATCCGCACCCGTTGCTACTCAGGCAAGCCGATGCGGGTGAAGAAGAACCCCTATGTCGACGACTGGGAGGGCCGGCCATCCGACATCCAGCCTTTCCCGCAGCAGGCCATGATCTCGATCCGGGCGGGGGCCATGGGCGGCATCGGCGGCCAGATCGAGGGTCTCGACCCGGCCAAGTCCTGCTTCGCCATGGGCCAGAGCGCCGGCGGCGTGCGCGAGGTGCTGCCCGCTGGAGAGATCGTGGCGCGGCTCGTCAGCGAGGCCGAGGCGGCGCTGGACCGGGCGAACGCCTTCCGCGTCTAACGCTTGTGCGGGGGCAGGATCCGCTGGAAGTGCGCCTCGAAGACCGCGTGGCATTCGCAGGCGCGCTTTTCCAGGCCCGGACGGTCCAGCACCTCGACCTTGCCGCGGCCGATGTGGATGACCTTGGCGTCCTGCAGGACGCGGGCGACGGCGCTGATCGTCGTGCGCTGCACGCCCAGCATCTGGGCCAGGGTCTCCTGGGTCAGGCGGATCGGCTCCTTGCCCGAGCGGTCGTGGGCGAACTGCAGCCAGCGGCAGACACGTTGCTCGATCGGATGCAGGGCGTTGCAGGCGGCGACCTGCATCATCTGGGCGATGAAGGCGTCGGCGGCGCGATCGAACAGGTCGCCGACGACGGCGTGGCGGAGCTTGACCTCCTCCAGCTTGGCGGTCGGCAGGCAGAAGGCGTGGCCGGGCACGCGGACGACGGCGCGGCCATAGGCGGGCTTGAAGCCGGCGCTGACCACGCCGCCGATCGCGCCTTCGAAGCCGATGCTGGCGGCCTCGATCTCTTGGCCGTCCGAGGTCACCACCAACAACGAGGCCTGGGTGGGGCCGCAGGGCAGGTAGGTGTGCTCGACGTCGTCCCCGACATCGAACAGCACGGCGTCGGCCGGCAGGTCGACGAGAACCATGTGCGCGGCCAGTTCGGCCAGGGCGTCCGGGCGCAGGGCGGCCAGCAGACGGTTGGAATCGTAGGTCGGCGCGGCGTCGCCCTCGACGGTGCTGCGGACGATGCGGGTGATGGCGGTCATGCATGCCTCCCGTGAAGCTCGACAGCATAAGCGCGCGGCGCACGGCTTAGTTTCCCGTGGACGGCGAGACTCTTCCGAAGCACCCTCCGCAAGGGCCAGGGAGTAGACCCATGATCGCCAAGCGACACCTGCGGCGGAGGCTGAGCCAGTACGGCGCGCTGTGGCTCGGATCGTTCGTCGTCACCCTGTTGGTCATGGCCGCCATGGTCTTCGGCGTGGGCGCGCCGCTGGCGGAGACCGCCGACCTCGCCCTGCCGATCGCCCTGGCCCTGCTGGGCCTGGCGGTGATCACCGGCGTCGGGATCACGTTAGCCCAGGACGTCAGCCTGTCGACCAAGTCGCTGATTACGGCCCTGGCCCTGCTGCTGGTCCTGCCGCTGCTGTGGGCACCGGTGCTGGCGGTGATCGTCACCGCCGCTATCGCCGGGGCGTCGGTGGAGTATTCCACCGCCTACGCTCAGTTCCGGATCGCGGTCAGTCACCTGATCTACCCGCTGGTGGCGATGCTGGGCGAGGACCCGCTGGTCGGCTTCGTCTGGCAGGCGTTCCAGGTCGTCGCGTCCGTGGTGGGCGCGGTCGCGTCGATCCTGCAGGTGTGGCGGGTCATCAAGCCGTTCCTGTACGGCGAGGAGGAAGAGACGGCGGAAGCCTAGACTGTATCTTCCAGCCTCCAGCCTCCAGCCTCCCCGGAGGTGAGGGCCCAGGCGCCGGTTTGCGCCCTATCCAAAGCTTGTCATCCCGGCCGCAGCGCAGCGGAGAGCCGGGACCCAGGGGTAGCCGCACTGCGCCGACCCCTGGGTCCCGGACAGCCTCTGCGAGGCTTCCGGGATGACAAGAATTTGGTTTGAAGCGTCAGCTTGGGTCCCCGCTTTCGCGGGGATGAGCGGTTGGAGGAATGCCTTAGCTCAGCGTCGTCGGGCCGGGCAGCACCCAGTCCTCTTCCTGCTCGTGCAGCATCACATGCAGGCCCAGGCCGGCTGGATGCTCGGCCAGGCGTCGGGCCGCGGCGCTGGCTTGGCCGCGCGTTTCGTAAGCGCCAAAGCGCAGGTTGTCGCCGATGATGGACCAGCGATCGCCGACCCGAACGACACCATAATGCACCTCAGTCATGGGCAGACCTCCTTGCAGTATCCACAGGGAACGCCTGATCTGTGGCGATCACAAGGCCCTTATTGTTCAAGCTTTTTTGACACCGAGGGGCATTTTGTCCCCAAGCGGAAGCCGACCGCTCGCCCGTCAGGCGCGGGACGGTGACAGGCGGGCGTGGTTTGGCGATAACAGGCTCATGTCGCGTCCGTTCCTTATCGGCGTCCTCCTCGGCGCCCTCGTCGTTTCGCCGGTCCTGGCCCCTAAGGCGTTCGGTCAGGAACGAGCCGCCGACGAGCGTCAGCGTCTGCTGGACCTGGCCTATACGCTGGGCGAGAGCCACGCCCTGCGCCAGGCCTGCGAGGGCGTCGACGACCAGTACTGGCGCTCGCGCATGGTTCGCCTGACCGAGGTGGAGCAGGCCGACCAGGCCTTCGACGCCCAGATGCGCGAGCGGTTCAACACCGGCTTCGCCTCGCGTCGCAGCGAATATCCGATCTGCGACGAGGCCAGCCGCAAGGCCGAGCAGGCCGCCGCCCGCAAGGGCCAGGTCCTGGCCCACAGGCTCTCGCAGTCGATGCGCCCGACGTCGCCGCCGCCCGCGCCGGATTCCATGGCGTACGGCGAAGCGGCGCGCTAACCTCTACCCAGGTTTGTAGAGGAGCGTTGCTCTTGGGCACGTCCATCGTCGTAATCGTCCTGCTGGTCCTGGCCTTCGTGCTGGTGATGAGCGTCATCAAGATCGTGCCGCAGGGGCGCGAATTCACCGTCGAGCGGTTCGGCCGCTACACCCGGACCCTGAAGCCCGGCATCAGCATCCTGACTCCCTTCGTCGAGACGATCGGGCGCAAGGTGAACATGATGGAGCAGGTGCTGGACGTGCCCCAGCAGGAGGTCATCACCAAGGACAACGTGTCGGTGAAGGTCGACGCCATCGTCTTCATCCAGGTCATGGACGCCGCCGCGGCCGCCTATCGGGTGGACAATCTGATGTACGCCATCACCCAGCTGGCCCAGACCAACCTGCGCACCGTCGTCGGCTCGATGGAGCTGGACGAGGTGTTGAGCCAGCGCGACGCGATCAACACCCGGCTGCTCTCGACCATCGACCACGCCACCGGCCCGTGGGGCGTCAAGGTGGCGCGGATCGAGATCAAGGACCTGACGCCGCCGCCGGACATCACCAACGCCATGGCGCGCCAGATGAAGGCCGAGCGCGAGAAGCGCGCGGTGATCACCGAGGCCGAGGGCGAGAAGCAGTCCCAGATCGCCCGCGCCGAGGGCCAGAAGCAGTCCGCCATCCTGCAGGCCGAGGGCCGCCGCGAGGCCGCCTTCCGCGACGCCGAGGCCCGCGAGCGGGAAGCCGAGGCCGAAGCCAAGGCGACGGCCTTCGTCTCCGAGGCGATCTCGAAGGGCGACGTCAACGCCATCAACTACTTCATCGCCCAGAAGTACGTCGAAGCCTTCGGCGAACTGGCCCGCAGCCCGCAACAGAAGACCGTCATCGTACCGGCCGACTTCTCGGGCCTGACCGGGACCGTCGCCGGCGTCGCCGAGCTGATCAAGAGCCTGGGCGCCGATACCCCCAAGGCCCCGCCGCCGTCGCGGAGCGCATCGACCGCGGCGCCGACCAGCCCGCCGCCCGCCAAGCGCGGAGCCTAGGTCATGGGCGCGATCGCCGGCTTCTACGCTCTGCAACCGTTCTGGCTGTGGCTGGCCGTCGCGGCCCTCTGCCTGGCCATCGAGGTCTCGACCGGGACGGGCTGGCTCCTGTGGCCGGCGGCCAGCGCCTTCGTCATAGGCCTGGTCGCCCAGGCCCTGCATCCGGGCGCTGTGCTCGAGATCGGCCTGTTCGCCGTCCTGACCATCGCCTCGACCTATCTGGCCCGCCGCTTCCTGCGGCCGGTGCTGGAGCCGACGGGGCCGGACCTCAACGACCCGCTGCAACGGCTGATCGGCCAGCGCGGCCAGGTGCTGTCGACCTTTGAGCAAGGCCGCGGCCGGGTGTTCGTCGACGGCAAGGACTGGGCGGCCGAGACCGAGGAGCCGATCCCCGCCATCAGCCAGGAAGTGGTGGTCATCGGCCTCAATGGCGCGGTGCTGAAGGTCCGCAAGATCCCGACCTGACGGAGATCTGCTGACAGAACGCGGCGTCTGCCCCTGTTATCCGCCGACGGCGACACCATTTGAGCCCCGCATCAGCCACCTTGCAGGGCATGCGCGACGCTGAACCGTCGCGTTTAGGGGAGACGGCGTGACTTCAATCATATCGGTGAAGGGTCTGACCAAGACCTATGCGTCTGGCCATCAGGCCCTCAAGACGATCAACCTGGACATCGAGAGGGGCGAGATCTTCGCGCTCCTGGGCCCGAACGGGGCCGGCAAGACCACCCTGATCAGCATCATCTGCGGCATCGTCAATCCCAGCCTGGGCGTCGTTTTGGCTGACGGCCACGACGTGGTGAAGGACTATCGCGCCGCCCGAACCAAGATCGGCCTGGTGCCACAGGAACTGCACACCGACGCCTTCGAGACGGTCTGGGCCACGGTCAGTTTCTCGCGCGGCCTGTTCGGCAAGCCGCGCAATGACGCCCTGATCGAGAAGATCCTTCGCGACCTCTCCCTGTGGGACAAGAAGGACAGCAAGATCATGGCGCTGTCGGGCGGCATGAAGCGCCGGGTGATGATCGCCAAGGCGCTGAGCCACGAGCCGACCATCCTGTTTCTGGACGAGCCCACCGCCGGCGTCGACGTCGAGCTGCGCCGCGACATGTGGGAGATGGTCCGCCAGCTGCGCGAGAGCGGCGTCACCATCATCCTGACCACCCACTATATCGAGGAGGCCGAGGAGATGGCCGACCGGATCGGGGTGATCAACAAGGGCGAGATCATCCTGGTCGAAGACAAGACCGTGCTGATGCGCAAGCTGGGCAAGAAACAGCTGACCGTGCACCTGCGCGAGCCGCTGGCCGCCCTGCCGGTCGGTCTGGCCGATCCCTCGCTCAGCCTGATCAACGACGGCGCAGACCTCGTCTACACCTTCGACGCCCAGGCCGACGACACCGGCATCGCCGATCTGTTGAAGCGCCTGGCCGAGCACGGCGTCGATTTCAAGGACCTCAAGACCGACCAGAGCTCTCTGGAAGACATCTTCGTCAGCCTGGTGAGGGCTCCGCAATGAACCTTTTCGCGATCAAGGCTATCTACCGCTTCGAGATGGCGCGGTGGTTCCGCACCCTGCTGCAGAGCATCCTGGCGCCGGTCATCTCGACCTCGCTGTATTTCGTGGTGTTCGGCTCGGCGATCGGCTCGCGCATGCAGTCGATCGACGGCGTCAGCTACGCCGCCTTCATCATCCCGGGCCTGATCATGCTGTCGCTGCTCAGCGAGAGCATCTCCAACGCCTCGTTCGGCATCTACATGCCCAAGTGGGCCGGCACGATCTATGAGCTGCTCTCGGCCCCGGTGGCCTGGTTCGAGGCCGTCGCCGGCTATGTCGGCGCCGCCGCCACCAAGTCGATCTGCCTGGGCCTGCTGATCCTGGCCACCGCCCGGATCTTCGTGCCGTTCGAGATCGCCCACCCGTTCGTGATGCTGCTGTTCCTGGTCCTGACCTCAGTGACCTTCAGCCTGTTCGGCTTCATCATTGGGGTCTGGGCCGACAACTTCCAGAAGCTGCAGATCGTGCCCGCCCTGATCGTGACGCCGCTGACCTTCCTGGGCGGCAGCTTCTACTCGATCAAGATGCTGCCGGAAGTCTGGCAGAAGGTCACCCTGTTCAACCCGGTGGTCTATCTGATCAGCGGCTTCCGCTGGAGCTTCTACGGCCAGTCGGACGTCGGCGTCGGCGTCAGCCTGGCCATGACCGGCGTGTTCCTGGTCATCTGCCTGACGGCGGTGGGCTGGATCTTCAAGACGGGCTACCGGCTGAAGGTGTGATCGGCCTCGGCGCTGTACTCCTCTCTTGTCATCCCGGCCGAAGCGAAGCGTAGAGCCGGGACCCAGGGGCAACCGCATTGCGTCGACCCCTGGGTCCCGGACAGCCTCTGCGAGGCTTCCGGGATGACAAGAAAATGGCGCCGTTCAGTCGGTCTCCGCCGCGCCGGCTTTAAGCCCCTGCGCGCCGCCGCCCTTGCTCACCAGGGCCGCCTCGGCGGCCCTGACCATGGCGCGTTCGGCGTTGAAGGCCGTCAGGGTCTCGCAGGTGGCGAAGAAGCCGGGATCGGCGTTGGTGTCGATCGCGGGCTGGGCCACGACCAGATGCAGGCCGCGGGCCTTCAGCTTCAGCACCGCCTCCAGCAGGTCCGTCGTCGTGCCGGCCAGGGCGTGCAGGCTGAGCACCGCCAGGGTTCCGCCGGGCGCCAGCGCCGCCAGGGCCTTGTCGAGGCCGGGGCGGATGATGGCGTTGGTCAGGCACCGGTCGCTGAACACCTCCTGGCAGCCCAGGAGCAGCAGGCGCTCCTCCTGGACCGGGCTGAAGAAGACGCCCCTGACGGGCGGCAGGCGGTAGTAGCCGACGCGGTTCATCGCGCCGGCTTGGCAAACCCGGAGAGCCTTGGCGAGGACTTTCCGGGACCGCCCACAGCTTCTTAAGCCAGCAAGCCCCCTAGGAGACGAGATTGGCAACAAGGGCCGAGATCGGCGTGGTCGGGCGGCCGATCAGGGCCGACAGCTGATGGCCGTCGTCGAACAGGCCGCCTTGCGACGCGCCGACGTCCGACTGGGCCAGGATCGCGGCGAAGGCGGCGGGCAGGCCCAGACCTTCCAGAATCTTGGCGTATTCGGCCTCGGGCAGGTCGTTGTAGGGGATGGCCTTGCCGGCCTTGGCCGAGATCTCGGCGGCCAGTTCGGCCATCGTGAAGGCGGTGTCGCCGGCCAGTTCGTAGGTCTTGTTCTCGTGGCCGTCCGTGGCCAGCACGACGGCGGCGGCCTCGGCGTAGTCCGCGCGGGCGGCGGCCGAGATCTTGCCTTCGCCAGCGCTGCCGATCAGCGCCCCCGACGCGACGGCGCCATGGATCGCGCCGGCATAGTTCTCCGCGTACCAGCCGTTGCGCAGCAGGGTGTAGGCGACACCCGAAGCCTTCAGCAGCGCTTCGGTGGCCTTATGCTCGTCGGCCAGGACCAGCGGCGAGGTGTCGGCGCGCAGGATGCTGGTATAGGCGATCCGCGTCACGCTGGCGGCCTGCGCGGCCTCGATGACGGCGCGGTGCTGGGGCAGGCGCTGGCCAACCTCATTGCCGGAGATCAGCAGTAGGGTGTCGACGCCTTGGAGCGCCGGGCCGAGGGTCTCGGGCCGGGTGTAATCGGCGGCGCGCGCGGCCACGCCCAGGTCGGCGGCCTTGGCCGGATCGCGGACCAGGGCGAGGATGTCGCCGGCCGGAACGCGCGTCTTGAGGCTTTTGACGACGAGGCGGCCCAACTGGCCGGTGGCGCCGGTGATGGCGATGGTCATGATCGTTCTCCCGATGGGGTGTGATGGGACCGATCTGGGCGCCTTGCTTACTTTTCGTAAGTACCCACATGAATGTAAGCATGAAAGAAAATTCGCCCCCTGCCGCGCCGCTCTCCGAGAAACTGCTACGCGGCGACCTGATGGCGCCCGACTGTCCGTCGCGCGCGGTGCTCCAGCACGTGACTAGCCGCTGGGGCGTGCTGGCGCTGATGGCCCTGGAGACGGGGACACATCGTTTCAGCGAACTTCGCCGGGGCATCGGCGGGGTCAGCGAGCGGATGCTGGCCCAGACCCTGCAGCAGCTGGAAGGCGACGGCTTCGTGCGCCGCGTGGCCTACCAGGTTGTGCCGCCGCATGTGGAGTACAGCCTGACGCCCCTGGGCCTGGAGGTCGCCGAGAAGGTGCGCGGCCTGGCCGACTGGATCGAGCTCAGTCTCGGCCGGATCCTGGTCGGCGAGCCAGAGGACGCGCCGGTCATCTAAACCCTCTTTACCCTCAGGCCTTGGCGAACCGCGCCCGGTACGCGCCGGGCGTGGTCGAGAACTGGCGGCGGAAGTGATGGCGCAGGGCCGGGGCGCCCAGGCCCACGGCCCGCGCGACCTGCTCGATCCCGGCCGTCGAGCTCTCCAGCAGGTCCCGCGCCCGGTTGAGGCGCTCGGCCAGCAGCCAGCGGGCCGGGGTCTCGCCGGTGGCGGCCTCGAAGCGGCGCAGGAAGGTCCGCTCGCTCATCCCCGCCGCGCCGGCCAGGGCCTTGATCGTGTGGTCGCCGGCCAGATCGGCGCGCATGCGGTCGAGGATCGGCGAAAGCCGCGAGGCCTCATGCGCCACGGGCACGGGCCGCTCGACGAACTGGGCTTGGCCGCCGTCGCGATGCGGCGGCATGACCAGACGGCGGGCGACGGTGTTGGCGGCTTCGGGCCCGAAGTCGCGGCGGATCAGGTGCAGGCCAAGATCGATGCCCGCCGTGCTGCCGGCCGAGGTCAGCAAGTCGCCTTCGTCGACATAGAGCACGTCGGGCTGGACTGCGATCGCCGGATAGCGCTGGCGCAAGGCGTCGGCATAGCGCCAGTGGGTGGTGGCCCGGAGTCCGTCCAGCAGACCCGTGGCCGCCAGCACGAACACCCCCGAGCAGATCGACATCAGCCGCGCGCCCCTGGCGTGGGCCTTTCGCAGCGCCTCGATCAGTGGCGTGGGCGCGGGATGATCGATCCCCCGCCAGCCGGGCGCGACGATGACGCTGGCCTGTTCCAGCAACTCGAGCCCGCCGTCGCCGACGATCCGCACGCCGCCCAGGCCCTTCAGGTCGCCCGGCTCCACGGCGGCGGTGGCGAAGCGGTACCAGTCCGCGCCCATCTCCGGACGCGGCAAGGCGAACAGCTCGACCGCCACGCCATATTCGAAGGTGCAGAGGCCGTCATAGGCGAGGACGACGACAAGAGGCTGACGGTTTGGCATGATCTTTACGGTCGATGTCGATCTCGCCAGCTAACGCGTACGGTCGCGCCAAGGCAAGTCTATCGGCGTCAACCGTTGGAGACCGTCATGAGCCCCAAGCCGAGCTATGTGTCCGAGATCCCCGCCGCGTCCTCTCGAGACGCCGCCGCCCACTTCGCCGCGCGGCTGTCGCTGGAGACCGATTGCGCCGACGTCGCCGCCGCCCTGCAGGCGGGCGAGGTCGATTTCGTCCTGCTGCATGTCGTCGGCTCGCCGCAGGCCTATGCCCGCCGTCACGTGCCGGGCGCGATCCACCTTCGCCACGCCGACATGACCGCCGAGCGGATGGCGCAATGGCCCGCCGACACCCTGTTGGTCGTCTATTGCGCCGGCCCGCACTGCAACGGCGCCGACCGCGCGGCCCTGAAGCTGGCGAGGCTGGGCCGACCGGTGAAGCTGATGATCGGCGGGATCACGGGTTGGGAAGACGAAGGCCTGCCGTTCGTGAGCGGCGAGGAGCCGGGCGTTCTCGAGGCCTAAAACACCCTCGGATTGGCCTGGCGCAGGCCTTCGTTGGCCAGGGCGTCGGCGCGTTCGTTCAGCGGATGGCCGGCGTGACCCTTGACCCAGCGCCAGTCGACATCGTGCCGCTCGCGGGCGGCGTCGAGGCGCTTCCAAAGGTCGTCGTTCTTGACCGGGCTCTTGTCGGCGGTCTTCCAGCCGCGCGCCTTCCAGCCGCGGATCCACTCCTGGATGCCCTTCATCACGTACTGGCTGTCGGTATGCAGCTCGACCTTGCAGGGGCGGTTCAGCAGCTCCAGCGCCTGGATGGCGGCCATCAACTCCATGCGGTTGTTGGTGGTCGCCGGCTCGCCGCCGCAGATCTCTTTCTTCTTGTCGCCATAGAACAGGATGGCGCCCCAGCCGCCAGGACCCGGATTCCCCTTGCAGGCCCCGTCGGTATAGATCGTGACCTTGGGCGTCATGCGAACAGCACGAGGCCTTCGCGGTGGACGGCCAGCTTGCGCTCGTACTCCAGCGGGTCCTTGGGCTTTACGAGGGCGCCGGCGGGCGTCGAACCCCAGTCGGCCAGGCGGGTCAGGAAGAAGCGGATGGCCGCGCCGCGCGCCAGGATCGGCAGGGCTTCCTTCTCGGCCGGGCTCAGCGGCCGGCGGCGCTCATAGCCGTTCAGCAAGGCCTTGGCGGCGGTGATGTTGAAGCTGCCGTCAGGTTCGAAGCACCAGGCGTTCAGGGTGACGGCCACATCGTAGGCGTAGCTGTCCTCGCACGCGAAATAGAAGTCGATCGCCGCGGCGAACTTGCCGTTCGACTCGAAGAAGACGTTGTCCGGGAAATAGTCGGCGTGGATCACGCCCGACGGCAGGTTGCGCGGCCACATCAGGGCCAGCTGCGCCAGGTCGCTGTCGATGGTCGCCGACAGGCCGGGCTTGAGGTCCTCGGCGGCCTTGCGGTGCTTGGAAAACAGCGGCGACCAGGCGCTTTGGCCCAGGTCGTTGGCGCGGCGGCCGGGATAGCCCTCGCCGGCCAGATGCAGCCAGGCCAGTCCCTCGCCGGCTTCGCGGCAGTGGGCGACGGTGGGCTTGCGCACCGACAGGCCGGGCAGGAACTCGACGATGGCGGCCGGCTTGCCGCGCAAGGTCGCCAGGGTGGCGCCCTTGCGGTCCGGGATCGGCCGGGCGCTGGGATAGCCCCTGTCGGCCAGCCAGGTCAGCAGGTTCAGGAAATAGGGCAGATCGTCGGCCCTCACCCGCCGCTCGTAGACGGTGAGGATATAGCGACCCTTCTCCGTCTCGAGCAGGAAGTTGGAGTTCTCCACCCCCTCGGCGATGCCCTTGAAGGCCAGGGGCAAGCCCAGGTCGTAGCCCGCCAGGAAGGCTTCGAGTTCAGCGTCGGTGATGTCGGTATAGACGGCCATGGCGTCGGGATGCTCGACGGGAGGCCGGCGGTCAAGGGTGTGGGCAGCCCTCGTCCTTCGACAGGCTCAGGATGAGGGCTACTTTTGGCGCCGCTGCGGTAGAAACCTCATCCTGAGCTTGTCGAAGGACGAGGTTTCGGCTCCGCCCAGTTTAGGCCGTCAGCAGCCTCGGCAGCTTGAACGTGATCGTTTCGCGGGCCTCGACCAGTTCCTCGACGGTGGTGTCGAAGCGCGCCGAGATGGCGTCGATGACGCCCTGCACAAGATCCTCCGGGGCCGAGGCGCCGGCGGTCAGGCCCACGCGCGAGACACCGTCGAACCAGGTCCAGTCGATGCCGTTGGCGTCGTCGATCAGATAGGCGGCGGTGGCGCCGGCCTTCAGGCCGACTTCCTTCAGGCGCACTGAGTTGGACGAGTTCTTCGAGCCAACCACCAGCACCAGTTCCGACTGCTCGGCCAGGTGCTTGACCGCGTCCTGGCGGTTGGTGGTGGCGTAGCAGATGTCTTCCTTGTGCGGAGCGGCGATCCCGGGGAAGCGCTCGCGCAGCAGGGCCACCATGTCGGCGGTGTCGTCGACCGACAGGGTGGTCTGGGTCAGGAAGGCCACGTTGGCGGCGTCCTTGGGTTCCCAGGCGGCGGCGTCCTTGATGTCCTCGATCAGGGTGACCGAGCCCTCGGGCAGCTGGCCCATGGTGCCGATGACTTCCGGGTGGCCGGCGTGGCCGATCAGCACGATCTCGCGGCCGGCGTCATAGTGCTTCTGGGCCTCGACGTGGACCTTGGAGACCAGCGGGCAGGTGGCGTCCAGATAGATCATCTGGCGCGATTGGGCCTCGGCCGGCACCGACTTGGGCACGCCGTGGGCCGAGAACACCACCGGGCGGTCGTCGGGGGCCTCGGACAGTTCCTCGATGAACACCGCGCCCAGGGCCTTCAGGCGGTCGACCACGTGGCGGTTGTGGACGATCTCGTGGCGCACATAGACCGGCGCGCCGAACTTCTCGACGGCGCGTTCGACGATCTGGATGGCGCGGTCCACGCCGGCGCAGAAGCCGCGCGGGCTGGCCAGCACGAGCGAGATCGGGCGACGAACCGGCATGGGGGCGGGCGTATGGGCGTTCATGGGCGGAAACTAGTCGTTCGGATGGTCCGGCGCCAGGAGTCTGCGTCGTTGCGACGTCACGCATATGCCTTTATCAGGCTGCATGACGCCGAAGGGGCTGCATGGTCCCGCTTGGCTCTTCTTTTTCTCGAACCGGACGTTTCATGCGCCGCATTCTTCCGCTCGCCCTCAGCGCCATGATGGCCGTCTCGTTCGTCGCGACGGCGACGACTGTTCATGCGCAGATGGGGCCCGGCGGCGGCCAGGGCGGTGGCCCCGACGATGACGGCGGCGCCGCGAAGAAGAAGAAGCGCGACGAGGAGTGGAACCAGCCCAAGGCGCCGCTGCAGCAGCTGCGCAACGCCGGCCCGTGCCCCTATGTGAAGGTGCTGTACGACGCCAGCCGCTATGTCGAGTTCAAGGACGGCAAGGAAGCCGCCAACCAGGCCGGCTTCACGGGCGAGATCCAGAGCATCTCGTCGGGCTGCGCCTACAAGGCCAACGAGCCTATCAGGATCCGCATCGAAGCCCTGTTCCAGCTGGGCCGCGGCCCGCAGGCCGAGGGCGACAAGCACGTCTATCGCTACTGGGTCGCCGTCACCGAGCGGAACCAGTCCGTGATCGCCAAGGAATATTTCGACCTGCCGGTGACCTTCGCGCCTGGCAAGGATCGCGTATACGCCACCGACACGATCGAGCAGATCACCATTCCGCGCGCCGATGACAAGGTCAGCGGCAGCAACTTCGAGGTCCTGTTGGGCTTCGACGTGACCCCGGAAATGGCCGCCTTCAACCGCGACGGCAAGCGCTTCCGCGTCAATGCCGGTCAGGCCGCACAGGCTCAGCAAGCTGGGCAAGCAGGGAACACCACCAAGCAATGAACGATTTGAAGCGGTCCCTGAGCGAGGCGGCCGCGGCCGCTTTCCAGGCCGCCGGACTGCCTCCCGAATTCGGACGCGTCACCGCCTCCGACCGTCCCGACCTGGCTGATTTCCAGTGCAACGGCGCCCTCGCGGCCGCCAAGAGCGCCAAGCGCAATCCGCGCGAGATCGCCGTGCAGGTCGTCGATATCCTCAAGGGCGACCCGCGCCTGGCCTCGGTCGAGATCGCCGGAGTCGGCTTCATCAACATGCGCGTCAGCGACGAGGCCCTGTCGGCCCGCGCCCGCGAGATCGCTTCCGACGATCGCGCCGGCGCCCAGCTGCTGGAAAGCCCGCGCCGGGTGCTGGTCGACTATGCCGGCCCGAACGTCGCCAAGCCGATGCATGTGGGCCACCTGCGCGCCTCGATCATCGGCGAGTCGGTCAAGCGGCTGTACCGCTTCCGCGGCGACGACGTGGTGGGCGACGCCCACTTCGGCGACTGGGGCTTCCAGATGGGCCTGCTGATCAGCGCCATCATGGACGAGGACGCGTTCATCAACGCCCTGATGCAGAAGCTTCCCGAGGCTCCGCGCGGCTTCAGCGCCGCCGACGAGGCCAAGGTGATGGCCGAGTTCGAGAGCCGCATCACCCTGGCCGACCTCGACCGCATCTATCCGGCCGCCTCGGTGCGCCAGAAGGAAGATCCGGCGTTCAAGGAGCGCGCCCGCAAGGCCACCGCCGAGCTGCAGAACGGCCGCTTCGGCTATCGCCTGCTGTGGCGTCACTTCGTCAATGTCAGCCGCGTGGCCCTGGAGCGCGAGTTCCACGCCCTGGGCGTCGACTTCGACCTTTGGAAGGGCGAGAGCGACGTCAACGACCTGATCGAGCCGATGGTCCGCCAGCTGGAGGACAAGGGCCTGCTGGTCGACGACCAGGGCGCCCGCATCGTCCGGGTGGCCCGCGAGGGCGACAAGCAGGACGTGCCGCCGCTGTTGGTGGTGTCGTCGGAAGGCTCGGCCATGTACGGCACGACCGACCTGGCGACGATCCTGGACCGCCGCAAGTCGTTCGACCCCCACCTGATCCTCTACTGCGTGGACCAGCGCCAGGCCCTGCATTTCGAGACCGTGTTCCGCGCCGCCTACCTGGCCGGCTACGCCGCCGAGGGCTCGCTGGAGCACATCGGCTTCGGCACCATGAACGGTGCGGACGGCAAGCCCTTCAAGACCCGCGCCGGCGGCGTCCTGAAGCTGCACGACCTGATCGAGATGGCCCGCGAAAAGGCCCGCGAGCGCCTGCGCGAAGCCGGCCTCGGCGCCGAGCTGACCGAAGAGCAGTTCGAGGACACCGCCCACAAGGTCGGCGTCGCGGCCCTGAAGTTCGCCGACCTGCAGAACTTCCGCGGCACCTCCTACGTCTTCGACCTCGACCGCTTCACCAGCTTCGAGGGCAAGACCGGACCGTACCTGCTGTACCAGTCGGTGCGGATCAAGAGCGTGCTGCGCCGCGCCGCCGAGGCCGGCGCCGTCGCCGGTCGCATCGTGATCCGCGAACCTGCCGAGCGGGACCTGGCCATGCTGCTGGACGCCTTCGAGGGCGCTCTGCAGGAGGCCTATGACAAGAAGGCCCCCAACTTCGTGGCCGAGCACGCCTACAAGCTGGCTCAGTCGTTCTCGAAGTTCTACGCGGCCTGCCCGATCGTCAGCGCCGACACCGAGGAACTGCGCGCCTCCCGCCTGAGCCTGGCCGAGACCACCCTGCGCCAATTGGTGCTGGCCCTCGACCTGCTCGGCATCGAAGCGCCGGAACGGATGTAGGGTTCGAGTCCCTCGCGGCGGTTGCAATCGCCGCGAGGGCGCACGACAGTCCCGGCCGCGCTTGCGTGTGTCGGGAGGGGTTATGAACAAGTCCGTGGTCGCCATGTTGATGGCGAGCGCCTGCGTCAGCGCGATCGCCGCGCCGGCCTTCGCCGAGAAGGCCAAGCCCAAAACCAACAAGTTCGCCGACGCCACCGCCGGCCTCGAACGCAAGGACGGCCTCCTGCCGGTGTTCGTCGACAAGAAGGACGGCAAGATCCTGGTGCTGCTGCCCAAGCCGGGCGCGGACGGGATCGCGGGGCGCTATATCTACCAGACCTATCTGCGGTCGGGTCTGGGCTCGAACCCGACGGGTCTGGACCGCTCGGCGCCGGGCGACACCCAGATCATCGCCTTCCGCCGCGTGGGCGGCAAGGTCATCGCCCAGTTCGAGAACTGGGGCTTCTCGGCCGCGCGGGGTTCGGTCGACGAGCAGAAGGCGGTGGCCGACTCGTTCCCGATCTCCAGCGTCTGGTCGAACGCCATCGAGGCTGAAAGTCCGGACGGGGGCCTTCTGGTCGATGTGACCAGCTTCCTCACCCGTGACGCCCAAGGCGTCGCCAAGACGCTGAAGCGCGGCAAGCAGGGCGACTTCCGTCTGAACGACAGCCTGTCCTACGCCGACACGGGGGCGGTGAACGTCTTCCCGCTGAACGTCGAGCTGGAGGCGGTCGAGACCTTCGTCGGCGACGATCCGGGTTCGGAGGTTCGCGGCATCGTCCCCGACCCGCGCAACGTGACCCTGGCCCTGCACCACTCGTTCGTGGCCCTGCCCGAGCCGGGCTATCAGCCGCGCCAGAACGATCCGCGCGTGGGCGTGATCGACCACACCGTGGCCGACTATTCCGCGCCGCTGGGCGAGCCGCTGGTCTATCGGCTGGTCCACCGCTTCCGGCTGGAGAAGACCGATCCGACCGCCGCCCGCTCGCCGGTCAAGAAGCCGATCGTGTTCTATGTTGACCGCGCGGCGCCCGAGCCGGTGCGCTCGGCGCTGATCGAGGGCGGCCGCTGGTGGAACCAGGCCTTCGAGGCCGCAGGTTTCATCGACGCCTTCAAGGTCGAGCTGCTGCCCGAGGGCGTCAGCCCGCTGGACGCTCGCTACAGCGTCGTCAACTGGGTCCACCGCCAGACGCGCGGCTGGTCTTACGGCCACGCGGTGGTCGACCCGCGCACGGGGGAGATCATCAAGGGCGACGTGCTGCTGGGCTCGCAGCGCGTCCGCCAGGACCGGCTGATCTTCGAGGGACTGGAAGGCGCGGCGGCCACTGGCCAGGGCGGCCCCAACGATCCGATCGAGATCTCGCTGGCCCGCATCCGCCAGCTGTCGCCGCACGAGATCGGCCACTCGATCGGCCTGCAGCACAACTTCGCCGCCAGCACCTATGGCGACCGCGCCTCTGTGATGGACTATCCGGCCCCGAGGATCGCCATCAAGGGCGGCCAGCTGGACTTCTCCGACGCCTATGGGCGCGGGATCGGCGCCTGGGACAAGTTCGTGATCGACTGGCTGTATGGCGTCGCCCCGGCTGGCGTCGACGAGAAGGCCTGGCTGAAGGCCAAGGCCGACAAGAGCCAGGCCGACGGCCTGCGCTATGTCTCCGACGAGGATGCGCGCGGGCAGGACACGCCGCATCCGGTCGGCGCGGTCTGGGACAACGGTTCCGATCCGGTCGTCGAGCTCGACCATCTGATGGCCGTGCGCAAGATCGCGCTGGACCGTTTCGGCCTGGCCAACCTGCCCAAGGGCGGGTCGGTGGCCGATCTGCGCCGCGTGATCGTGCCGATCTATATCTTCCACCGCTATCAGGTCGACGCGACGGCCAAGCTGGTCGGCGGCGTCGACTTCACCTACGCCGCCGAGGGCGATGGCCGGGAGGCCAGCAAGATCGTTCCGCCCGCCCGCCAGGCCGCCGCCATCGACGCGCTGCTGAGGACGCTGGCGCCCGCCGCGCTGGACCTCTCCGACAAGACCCTGGATGTCCTGACCTCGGGCCAGTCGCAGGGCGCCGACAAGGCCAATGATGTCGAGACCTTCGGCCAGGGGCCGGTCTTCGACCTCCCCGCGACCGCCGACGTCGCCGCCGACCTCGTCTGGGGCGACCTGTTCGCGCCGGCGCGCCTGAACCGTCTCATGGAGGCCAAGCGCCGCGATCCGGCCCAGCCGGGTGTCGAGGGGCTGTTGGACAAGGCCCTGGCCTTCGCCGCCTTCGATGGCAAGGCGACGGGCCGCCAAGCCGAGCTGGCGCGTCGCGTCCGCCAGAGGATGGTGGTCAACCTGGCCAACGCCTTGGGCGACAAGGACCTGTCCCCGACCGCGGCCGCCGTGATCCGCGCGCGTCTGGCCGACTGGGGCAAGGGCCTCAAGGCCGTGACCGCAAGCGACGCCGCCGACCGCGCCCAGGCTCGCGCCCTGGCTGGCGTCGTCACCGATGAAAGCGGCGACCGCCTGGCCGGGCTGATCGAGGAAGGCAAGGCCAAGGTCGTCATCCCGCCCGGCCCGCCGATCGGCGAGGACGACTGGTTTGTAGGCTTGAACCTCTAAGTTGTCCGATCTCCCCGGCGAATGCCGGGGCCCAGATCGAAGCCAAGCGCGCTAGTGGTTCTGCTCGTCGCGTGGGCGCGAGCACGTCCGACTCTCATGATGAATCCGGGCCCCGGCATTCGCCGGGGAAATCGGAGTTGAAAGAAGCCGGTCCAGCTTGACTCTGAGGTGACCCTCCCGCATCACCCCGAAGACCCTCGCGGGAGACATCGGGATTCGCTCCCGAGGCCGAAGGCGCAACCGCCCCGGAAACGCTCAGGCAAAAGGACCGCGCGGGTTTAGGAACGCTGGAAAGAGGCCTCCCGAAAGGGCGGCTCGCCGAAGGAGCAAGGCCAAACCCGTCCGGCAGAGGGGCGAGGCCGGAATCTCTCAGGTCCAAGGGACAGCGGGGGCGACTTGCCGGCGGACGCCGGTCCCGTCGCCGACCCCGCTTGGAGCCTGTCCAGTGTCCGATCAAGACCTCAAGAAGACCCCGTTGTACGAGGCCCACGTGGCGCTTGGCGCGCGCATGGTGCCGTTCGCCGGCTACTCGATGCCGGTGCAGTACAAGGACGGGGTGCTGAAGGAGCACCTCTGGACCCGCGAGCACGCCGGTCTGTTCGACGTCTCTCACATGGGCCAGGCGCGTATCCGGGGCGAGAACCCGGCCAAGAGCTTCGAGAAGGTGGTCTCGGCCGACTACCAGGGCCTGAAGGCCGGCAAGCAACGCTATGGCGTGCTGCTGAACGCCGAGGGCGGGATCATCGACGACCTGATGACGGCGCGCCCCGACAACGACGGCCTGTTCGTGGTGGTCAACGGCGCCTGCAAGGACAACGACTACAAGATCATCGCCGAGGCCCTGGCCGGCGAGGCCACGGTGACCCGCCTGGAGGACCGCGCGCTGCTGGCGCTGCAAGGTCCGCAGGCCGCCGCCGTCCTGGCCGCTCATGTTCCGGAAGCCGCCGGCATGGTGTTCATGGACACGCTGGCCCTGACCGCCTTCGGCGTCGACGCGATCATCTCTCGCTCGGGCTATACGGGCGAGGACGGCTATGAGATCTCGGTTCCGGCCGACGCCGCCGAGCACATCTGGGACACCCTGCTGGCCGATGAGCGCGTCAAGCCGATCGGCCTGGGCGCGCGCGACAGCCTGCGCCTGGAAGCGGGCCTGCCGCTGTACGGCCATGACCTGGACGAGACGGTCTCGCCAATCGAGGCCGGTCTGAACTTCGCGGTCGGCAAGTCGCGCCGCGAGGCTGGCGACTATCTGGGCGCGGCCCGGATCGCCAAGGAACTGGCCGGCGAGCTGTCGCGCGTCCGCGTCAATCTGAAGGTGCTGGAAGGCGCGCCGGCCCGCGAAGGCGCCGAGATCGCCGACGAAGCGGGCAATGTCATCGGCAATGTGACCAGCGGCGGCTTCGCCCCCAGCCTGGGCTTCCCCATCGCCATCGGTTTCGCCCCGCCGGCCTATGCGGCCGTGGGGACGAAGCTCAAGGTCATCGTTCGTGGAAAGGCCGCCGCCGCTGAAGTGGTCGCCACCCCGTTCGTCGCCAACCGTTACGTCCGCAAACTCTAATCAAGGGCCCAGGCAATGCGTTTCACCAAAGATCATGAATGGGTCATCGTCCAGGGCGACGTGGCCACCGTCGGCATCACCGCCTACGCCGCCGAGCAGCTGGGCGACGTGGTGTTCGTCGAGACGCCCGAGGCCGGCAAGGTCGTCAAGCAGGGCGAGCAACTGGCCGTCGTCGAAAGCGTCAAGGCCGCCTCCGACGTCTACGCCCCGGTGTCGGGCGAGGTCGTCGAAGGCAATGCCGAGCTGGGCGATGCGCCGGAAACCGTCAACGCCCTGCCGGAAAGCGGCGGCTGGTTCGCCAAGATCAAGCTGAGCAACCCGGCCGAGGTCGACGCCCTGATGGACCGCGACGCGTACGAAGCATTCCTGAGCACGCTCTAGCTCCACCGCCGTAGACACCCCCCATCCCCGCCCCTTCCCCCATTGAGGGGGAAGGGAGAAGGACCGAAAGATGCGTTACCTCCCCCTGACCCCCGAAGACCGCGTCGAGATGCTCGGCGCGATCGGCGCCAAGTCGATCGACGACCTGTTCATCGACGTGCCGGCCTCGGCCCAGCGTTCCGGAACCGTCGACCTGCCGCTGCACGCCGGCGAGATCGAGGTCGAGCGCGAGATGGCCGGCCTGGCTCGTCGCAACCGCTCGGCGGGGGAGGGACCGTTCTTCTGCGGGGCCGGCGCCTATCGCCACCACGTGCCCGCCACGGTCGACCACATCATCCAGCGGTCGGAGTTCCTGACCAGCTACACGCCCTATCAGCCGGAAATCGCCCAAGGCACGCTGCAGGTGCTGTTCGAATTCCAGAGCCAGGTCGCGGCCCTGACCGGGATGGAGGTGGCCAACGCCTCGCTCTATGACGGCTCGACCGGCGCGGCCGAGGCGGTGATGATGGCCCAGCGCGTCACCCGCCGGAACAAGGCGGTGATGTCGGGCGGTGTCCACCCGCACTATGTCGAGACCATCGAGACCCTGGCCCACGCGGCCGGCGTCAGCACCCAGGCGATGGCCCCAGCGATCGACGCCGAGGACGCGGTGATCGCCGCCATCGACGCCGACACCGCCTGCGTCGTCGTCCAGACCCCGAACGTGTTCGGCACGGTCACCGACGTGACCCGGATCGCCGAGGCCGCCCAGGCGGCCGGCGCGCTGCTGATCGTGGTAACGACCGAAGCCGTTTCGTACGGCCTGCTGAAGTCGCCCGGCGAGATGGGCGCCGACATCGCCGTGGCCGAGGGCCAGTCGATCGGCAACGGCCTGAACTTCGGTGGCCCCTATGTCGGCCTCTTCGCCTGCAAGGAGAAGTTCGTCCGCCAGATGCCGGGCCGCCTGTGCGGCGAGACCATCGACGCCGATGGCAAGCGCGGTTTCGTCCTGACCCTGTCGACCCGCGAGCAACACATCCGCCGCGACAAGGCCACCTCGAACATCTGCACCAACAGCGGTCTCTGCGCCCTGGCCTTCTCGATCCACATGAGCCTGCTGGGCGAGACTGGCCTGCGCCAGCTTGCCGCCCTGAACCACCAGAAGGCGGTCGCCCTGCGCGACGCCCTGAAGGCCGTGCCGGGCGTCGAGATCCTGACCCCGCGCTTTTTCAACGAGTTCGCGATCAAGCTGCCGAAGGATGCGGCCGAGGTCGTCGAGACCCTGGCCGGCCATGGCGTCATCGCCGGCGTGCCGTTCTCGCGCCTCGACGCGGACGCGGGCCTGAACGACGTGCTGCTGGTCGCGGCCACCGAGACCACGCTCGATATCGACATCCCCTTCTTCGCCAAGATCCTCACCAAGGCGGTGGCCCAATGAGCATGAACAACGTCGGCCGCCCCACGCGTCCCGAAACCGCGAACGACGCCGCCACCGGCCACGAGACCCTGACCGGCGGTCGTGGTCTCCTTCAGGACGAGGCCCTGATCTTCGAACTGGACGGCTGGAACAAGACCGGCGTCGACCTGCCGGAAGCCGCCGCCCCGTCGAGCGACCTGGCCGGCCTGCTGCGCGCCGAGCCCATCGGCCTGCCGGGCCTGTCGGAGCCCGAAGCCGTCCGCCACTACGTGCGCCTTTCCCAGAAGAACCATGCCATCGACCTGGCGCTGTATCCGCTGGGCTCGTGCACGATGAAGCACAACCCGCGCCTGAACGAGAAGATGGCGCGGCTGCCGGGCTTCTCGGACATTCACCCGCTGCAGCCGCAGTCGACCGTGCAGGGCGCCCTGCAGCTGATGGACCGTCTGGCCCACTGGCTGAAGACCCTGACCGGCATGCCGGCCGTGGCCCTGACGCCGAAGGCCGGCGCCCACGGCGAGATGTGCGGCATGCTGGCCATCCGCGCGGCCCACGAAGCCAACGGTCAGGGCCACCGCAAGACGGTGCTGGCTCCGACCAGCGCCCACGGCACCAACCCGGCCACGGCGGCCTTCGTCGGCTACACTGTCGTCGAGATCGCCCAGACGGAAGACGGCCGGGTGGACATGGCGGACCTGGAGTCCAAGCTCGGCGACCACGTCGCGGCGATCATGGTCACCAACCCCAATACCTGCGGCCTGTTCGAACGCGACGTCGTCGAGATCGCCCGGCTGACCCACGCGGCCGGCGCCTACTTCTACTGCGACGGCGCCAATTTCAACGCCATCGTCGGCCGGGTGCGCCCGGGCGACCTGGGCGTCGACGCCATGCACATCAACCTGCACAAGACCTTCTCGACGCCCCACGGCGGCGGCGGTCCGGGCGCGGGTCCTGTGGTGCTGTCGGAGGCTTTGGCGCCCTTCGCGCCGACGCCCTGGCTGGTCCACGGCCACGACGGCTTCACCCTGGTCGAGCACGCCGGCGAAGAGGGGGCCAAGACCGCCTTTGGCCGCATGAGCGCTTTCCACGGCCAGATGGGCATGTATGTCCGCGCCTACGCCTACATGCTCAGCCACGGGGCCGACGGCCTGCGGCAGGTGGCCGAGGACGCCGTCCTCAACGCCAACTACATCAAGGCCCGCCTGAAGGACGTGATGAGCCCGGCCTTCCCGGACGGTCCGTGCATGCACGAGGCCCTGTTCGACGACAGCTGGCTGGAAGGCACCGGGGTGACCACGCTCGACTTCGCCAAGGCGATGATCGACGAGGGCTTCCACCCGATGACCATGTACTTCCCGCTGGTCGTCCACGGCGCGATGCTGATCGAGCCGACCGAAACCGAGAGCAAGCAGGAGCTGGATCGCTTCATCGAGGCGCTTCGCCTGCTCGCCGGCGCGGCCAAGGCGGGCGAGACGGAGCGCTTCAAGGGCGCGCCGTTCCACGCTCCGCTCCGCCGCCTCGATGAGACCCTGGCGGCCCGCAAGCCCCGGTTGAGGTGGAAACCTGTGGCCGCGGCGCCACTAGCCGCTGAATAGCAAATTCCATACCCCCCTTGCGACGGCAGGGCGCCTTTACGGCGCCCTGTTGTCTCCACATATCGGGGGGGCGCATCCGGGCTGACTGGCTTTTCCAGGGAGCAAGCGGCGCGCAAGCCCGTTTCGTCCTCCCATGACTGCTTTCGCACTCGCCATGCCGCGCGCCCAACGCACCGCCGATGACCTCGCCCGCGAGCTCGTCGCGCGTTTTCTGCGCGTCATTCTGGTGACACTGGGTGTGCTGCTGGTCATCGGCGGCATACTGATCGCGCCGCTGCCCGGCCCCATGGGGCTGCCGCTGACCGTGGTCGGCCTGATGCTGGTGCTGCGCAATTCGTTCAAGGCCCGCAAGCAGTTCGTCCGCTTCCAGCACGCCCACCCCAAGCTGATCTTCCCGCTGCGCCGCCTGCTGCGCCGCGAGCCGGAAGTCGTGCTGGTGGCCTGGCAGCAGGCCCTGCGCGTCGAGCGCCTGATCGTGCCGCGCAGGTGGCGGGTGGCCGTTCGCTGGCGCAAGTCGCTGAAGCAGCGCGCCGTGAAGCGCAGCCAAAGGTGAGCGCGGTCGCCACGATTGACGATATTAAGCACAAGGTTCGCCGCCGTGCGCGGCTGGCCCTGCTGCTGCGCGAGTCCGCCGCCCGCACCTTCCGCTGGATCGCCATCGGCTTCGGCACGCTGGTGATCCTGGCCGGAGCGGTGCTGACGCCGCTGCCGGGGCACCTGGGCCTGCCGCTGCTGGTCATCGGGCTGATGATCGTGCTGCGCTACTCGTTCGCCGCGCGGAAGACCTTCATCCGCTGGCAGAAGCGCCACCCCAAGCTGGTCTTCCCGATCCGCCGCCTGATGCGCCGCGAGCCTGAAGTGCTGCTGGTCGTCTGGCAGCAGATGCTCCGTACCGAGAAGATGGTCCTGCGCCGCGCCCGCTGGCGCCTGCTGAAGAAGACCCGCAAGCGCGTGAAGAAGTACGTCGCGCGGAAGATGGCGAAGACGGCCTAGGGACGGGCGTCGGCTTTCGGGCCAAGTTGAACGTTGGAGCGAGGCCGGCCTCATCCTATTTGCTTGCTATGGTGGGCTCCGCCTCAACATAGTCTTCGCATGACCGACGCGCACACGTTGAACATCGCCGCCCACGTCTCGACCGGGGCGCTGGCCCTGCTCATCGGTCTCATACCGTTGTTCTGCCGCAAAGGCGGTCCGCTGCATCGCTGGTCGGGGCGCGCCACCGCGGGATTGGGTCTTGTGGTCCTGTCCAGCGCGGTGCTGGCGGTGATCCTGTTTCGACCGCCGGCGCCGCTGGTCGCCGCGACCCTCACGGCCGGGTATCAGTATCTCAGCGGCTTGCGGACCTTGTCGCTCAACCGGCGCGGGCCACGCCTGCCGGACACCCTGCTGTCGACCCTGGGCGTGGGGATGGCTCTGCTCGTGGCTTTCCAGATGGGGCGAGGCACGGCGTCCTGGACCCCGGCCATTGGCTACACGACCATCGGCTATCTGCTGACGATGACGGCCTATGATCTAAGCCGGTCGCTGTGGGTCGGGGCCTGGTATCGCTGGGTCCGTCCCCTGGATCACGGCGTGAAGATGATCGGCTTCTACTTCGCCATGCTTTCAGCCGGGGTGGGCAATCTGCTGGCCGAGTGGCAGCCGCTGAGCCAGGTTCTGCCATCCGCTGTCGGTATGGCGATGATGATCGGCTTCGTCATCTGGTACGGCCTGCATCCCATCCGCCCCGGCGCTGAAAGCCGGGCCTGACGTCCGTTTTTCACGCCAGGACCGACACTTCGTCCGAAAGCGTGATCCGAGGTCCGGTATCCGGCCGGCGCCGATAGCTGTTCCCCACCCGCGCCGGATCTTGGCGTTGCTGATGAATGGCGCTCGCTTCTGGGCAAAGGCGGCCTTGGAAGATCCGCCCGTCGGCGCCTTTCATCTCGGGGCCAGGCTGCCGCGCGGAGGGGGGTTCTAAGCCGCTAAGCGCGCGGCGTCGGCGTCGATTGTGAAGTGCCCCACGCGGCGTGTCAGTTCATGCGCCTCGTCGGCCAGCGAGCGGCTGGCGGCGGTTGATTCCTCGACCATCGCGGCGTTCTGTTGGGTGACTTGATCCATCTGGTTGACGGCAATATTGACCTCGCCCAATCCCTGCGACTGCTCCTGAGCCGCGGCGGCGATCTGCTCCATGACCTGGGCCGATTGTCGGACGCCCCCGACGATGCGCTGGAGCGCCTCGCCCGTCTGGTTGACGAGCAGCACGCCGTTCTCCACATGACCGGAACTGGCCAGCATGAGGCCCTTGATCGCTCTGGCCGCTTCCGCGGAGCGCTGGGCCAGGGCCCGCACTTCCTGCGCGACGACGGCGAAGCCACGTCCGGCGTCACCGGCCCGAGCCGCCTCCACCCCAGCGTTCAGGGCTAAGAGATTGGTCTGGAAGGCGATCTCGTCGATGACGCTGAGGATTTGCTCGATTTCGTGCGACGACTTTTCGATGGCGCTCATGGCGATCACCGCCTCGGCGACGATCGCGCCGCCGCGCTCGGCGTCGTCGCGCGCGGTCTGGACCTGAGTCCTGGCCGAGGCGGCGCCGTCGGCCGAGCGGCGGACCGTCGCCAGCAGTTCTTCAAGCGCGGCGGCGGTTTCTTCGATGCTCGCGGCCTGGCGTTCGGTGCGCTGGGCCAGCTGATCGGCGGCCTTGCTGATCTCCGATGAGCCGCCAAGGATGCTACGCGCGCCGCCGTCGATGGCCGCCATAGCGATGTTGAGGTGCTGAATGGCGGCGTTGAAATCCTCTTTCAATTTGGCGGCGGTGGCGGGAAATCCGGTCTGGATCTGATAGGTGAGGTCGCCAGCCGCGAGGCGATCCAGCGCCACGCCCAAATGTTCCACCACGATGGCCTGTTCGCGGGCATGGGCGGCGCGCTCGGCGTCATGGATCACGCGATCGCGTTCGGCCGCTTGGCGCTGATCCTCCGCCCTATGCTCCACCTTCAGCTTGTCGATCGCCGATTGCTTGAAGGCCAGCACCGCATCGGCCATTTGCCCGATCTCATCGCTTCGTCCGACCGCGGGCACTTCGACGGTGTTGTCGCCGGCCGCCAGGCTCCGCATCGTGGCGGTCATATCGCGGACAGGGTTGGCGATCGCCCGGGTCAGAAGCCAACCCATGGCGCAGGCAAGGCCGATCGTCAGCACGCCGACAACGCCCAGGCCGATTTCAGCCCAACGATATAGCGCCGACAGCGAGGCCTCGCGCTGGTTCCGCGCGGCCTCGGAGTGTTCGGCGATCTCCTTGCCAACCTTGCGGACGGCGGTGAGACGTCCTGCGGTCAGCAATGATGCGCGGGCGGCCTCTAGTTTTGTCGGATCTCCGCCCTGGGCGATCTGGAGATCGGTCTGGCCCGAGAAGGTTTGAACGGCCGAGGCGAAGCGCGTCAGACGGTCCTTGTCGCCGTTGTCGGTGGGCTCGGCGAGAAGGACATCGAGAGCCGCCGCATAGTCGGCCTTGAAGCCGTTGTAGCGCTTGAGGAATGACGGATCGTTGGTCGCCAGATAGCCGCGGACGGCGTTCTGTTGTTCGACAAGGGCGTCGTTGGCTTTGGCCATCAGGCTGTCGCGCGTCAGGTCGCGGTGATCCTCGGCCGCCCTGGCCTTGATGGTTTGCTCGCCGGTCAGGACCAGAACGCACACCAAAGCCACCAAGGTCACCAGCACGGTGAAGGCCGCCACGAGCTTGTGGGCGATCTTTAGGGAGCCAAGCATGTCGAACCTCGCTGATTAACGGCGATAGTGCTCATGGACGGCGTTAACGGAGACCTCGGCTTGGGCTGTCCGCGTCAGTTAGCCGCGTGTGCTTAAGGTCCGCGTCCTTGAAAATCCCTATGCCTGCTTCGTGATGCGAGACGGAGCTTTCGCGGGACCGGGAGTGAAGTCGGCTTCCCCCTCTCCTCAAACGCCTGCCGGGTCCGCTTTCGAAGGCGCCCAGAAGAAAGGGCGCGGACCTTGCGATCCGCGCCCTCTTGTCTTGTCCGATGTCGCTAGCCGCTATTGCAGCTTGGCGCCCATCTGGCGGATCGCGGCGTCGACCAGGCCGTCGTTGGTCGAACCGGCGAGGCGGGCGGCCAGGACGGTCTCGGCGGCTTGCGCGGCCAGATCGACCGCGGCGGCCTTCACGTCGGCGGCGGCTTGCGCCTCGGCCTGGGCGATCTTGCGTTCGGCCATTTCGGCGCGGCGCTTGATCTGCTCCTCGAGCTTTTCCTTGGCTTCCTCGGCCATCCGCTTGGCGTCGGCCTTGGCGGCGTCCATCATCGCGACGGCTTGGCGCTCGGCTTCCTCGCGCTGGGCCTTGACGTCCGCGAGCAGGGCCTGGGCCTCTTCACGCAGGTGCTGGGCTTCGTCGAGCTCGGCCTTGATCTTGGCGGCGTAGCCGTCCAGGGCGCCGAACAGCGCGCCCGGCAGGACCTTCAGATAGACCAGCAGGCCGAAGAAGATCACCAGGGCGACCAGAACCCAGAACTCGGGGTTCGAGAGGCTGAACAGGGATTCGTGTTCCATCGTCAGCGCTCCTTAGGCCAGGGCCGACTTCAGCTCGGCGGCGGTGGCCACCTTGCCGGTCAGCTTCTCGACGATCGCGCCGGCCGTCTCCTGAGCCACTTCGCGGACATGGCTCATGGCCGTGTCGCGGGCGGCCTGGATCGAAGCCTCGGCCGCGGCCAGCTTCTCGGCCAGGACGGCCTCTTCCTTGGCCTGACGCTCGGCGGCTTCGGCCGAAGCCTTGGCCTTGGCGTCCGCCGCGGTCTTCTGGGCCTTGGCGCGCGCCTCGGCCACTTCGGCGGCGGCCGCGCGGGCCTGGGCTTCCGCCTCGTCCTTCAGGCGACGGGCGTCGGCGATGTCGCCGGCGATCTTGGCGCCGCGCTCGTCGATCGCGCCGCTGACGCGGGGCAGCAGGCCCTTCGACAGCACCGCGTAGAGGACGGCGAAGATGAGCAGCAGCCAGACGATCTGACCACCCCAATGCTCGAACTGCAGCTGCGGAAGGCCGCCGCTTTCGTGCTTGGGGGCTTCAGTCGTCTCGACCGTGCCGTGATGTTCCGTCGCCATGGGCGAAGGCGCCTCTCAGCTAGTGCGCTTGGAGCGGACCGTGATCCGGCCCGCTCCAGGAAGCGCGAGAAAACAAAAGCATGGAGCGCGTCGCTTCCGTTGAAGCGCCGCGCTCCAGGGTCGGATTACGAGAACAGGATCAGGAAGGCGATGACCAGGGCGAAGATGCCCAGGGCTTCCGTCAGGGCCATGCCCAGGAACAGCATCGGGCGCTCTTGAGCGGCGGCCGTCGGGTTGCGCAGGGCGCCTTGGAAGTAGTTGCCGAACATCACGCCCAGGCCAACGCCCGCGCCGATCATGCCGAGCATGGCCAGGCCAGCGCCGATGTACTTAGCTGCAGCAGCGTCCATGATAGAGACTCCTTGGAAGGGTATTTGTTGGAAAGACTAAAGGTTGATCAGTGGCTGTCGAGGTGCACGACGTCGTTGATGTAGACGCAGGCGAGCACCGCGAACACGAAGGCCTGCAGGAAGGCCACCATGAACTCGAGGGCCGTCAGGGCGACGACCGAGGTCAGGGCCAGGGCCGAACCGGCCCAGCCCAGTACGCCGAGACCGCCCAGGGCGATCACGAAGCCGGCGAAGATCTTCAGCACCACGTGGCCGCCCAGCATGTTGCCGAACAGACGAAGGCCCAGGGTGATGGGGCGGATCAGGAACGACAGAATCTCGATCGGCACCAGCAGGAAATACAGCGGCCATGGCACGCCCGACGGGGCGAACAGCTTGAAGAACTTCAGGCCGTTCTTGGCGAAGCCGACGGCGACCACGGTCAGGATGACCATCAGGCCCAGCGTCAGGGTCACGGCCAGCTGCGACGTGGCGGTGAACACCAGGAACATGCCCTGAATGTTCATGAACAGCACGAAGACGAACAGCGTGAAGATGAAGGGCAGGAACTTCTTGCCGTCGTGGCCGATGATCGACTCCGAGAGCCCGTCGACCAGTCCGTAGAGCATCTCGCCGACCGACTGCAGGCGGCCCGGGATGACGGCCTTGCGCGCCGCCAGGCTGTAGAACGTGATGACCAGCAGCGCCGCCAGCATCATCGCGAACACCGAGTTCGTGATCGACAGGTCGATAGCGCCGAGGCCGGGAACGGTCACGGTGGGCAGTTCCACGATCTTCTGGATCTGGAACTGGTGCATCGGATCGGCCATCGGCCCTAGTCTCTCTTCTGCTTGGGGGCGGTTGACCCGCCTCCCGTGTCTCCGCCGGCATTCCCTTGAGGGGACGGCGCCGACGCCTGCGCGCTCATTTTCGTCGCCTTGCGGACGACGGAGAAAATCGAGAGCCCCAAGCCGATCAGCAGACCGCCGACCATGCCCCAGGGGCTCGTGTGGACATAGTGGTCGAGCAACCAGCCGAAGCCGAGACCCACCAGTACGCCCCCGATCAGATCCGCCAGGAGGCGATAGCCGTCCTGGTTGGCCTTCTCGGACGCGGCTTTCGCCGGCTTTTCCGCCGCCTTCCTCGCCTCAAATGCGTCGAGCCGAGCGTCGAGGCTTACCAGAGCCTTGTCGTTCGGTTCGTCGGCCTTGGGCATGGGAGCGGCAGGTCCGAAAACGCCGCGGGCGCGCCAAAACAAGGCGCATTTCCGGCCGGCTTGATCGGCGCGGAACCTATAGACCTCGCCGCAGTGCGTCAAGGTAAGCGCTTCCCGGGCCAAGTTACGGGAATACTTAAGGATTTCGCCTTTGGCTTAAAGGGAAGGCAAAACCATCCCGCTTTTCATTCGATTGGCCGTTCGTTCGCGCCCCTACCGGAGGCGGGAACGGCTTCCTACATCACACGCGTTCTTTCGGCGCCACACCCCATAGGCAAGGTGCGGCGCAGCCCAATCACGCATTGATTTTTTCGTCGATCTGGGTTTTAGAGCCGCCGCCTCCAAACAATACGAAGATTCATGTCGCACCTGAAGAACACCGGATTCGCCGATCGCATCTCCTCCCAGCAAGAGGCCAAGAAGGCCATGCTGGCAAAGTTCAAGGCCAAGCCGACCGTCCAGGACCCCGATTTCGACAAGCGCGAGGAACTGCGCGCCGCCGAACTCGAGGCTGTCCGCGCCGCCCGCGCCGAGGCCAAGGAAAAAGCCCGCCTCGAGGCCCTGGCTCGCGAAGAAGAGCTGATGGCCGCCAAGCGCGCCGAGCGCAAGGAACGCAAGGCTCTCGAAGCCGCCGAGATGCGCGTGCGCAAGGAAGAGAAGGCGAAGGAACGCGACGAGCTGCGCGCCCTGGGCAAGACCAGCAACAGCAAGGCGTCTCGCGCCCACGCGTGGGGCAGCCTCCTGGGCTGATCCGAGAAGGGGCCTCATCAGGCCCCTTTTTCTTTGCCATGCCTTTCCCTTGATCGACGCCTCGAACGGGATCATGAGCCGCTCATGGTCCCTCTCGACGTCATCGCCAGCCTGTTCGTGGTCGCCGCGCTCGCTGGCGCGCTGGACGCCATAGCCGGCGGCGGCGGTCTGGTGACCCTGCCCGCCCTGCTGCTGGCGGGCCTGTCGCCGGTCCAGGCCCTGGGCACCAACAAGCTGCAAGGCGCGGTCAGCGCCATCTCCTCGACCAGCGCCTTCGCCCGTCGCGGCTTGATCGACTGGAAGACGGCCCTGCCGGTCGCTGGCGCCGCCGCGGTCGCGGGCCTGTGCGGCGCGCTCTGCGCCAGCCTGCTGTCGCCGCACCTGCTGCGGGCCATCGTGCCGCTGCTGCTGATCGCCATCGCCCTCTATTTCGGCTTCTCGCGCGCCCTCAAGACCGAAGACGTCGCGCCGCGCATGGCGCTGATCCCGTTCGCCTGCTTCGTCGCCCCGCTGGTCGGTTTCTACGACGGCATCTTCGGACCTGGCGCCGGGGCCTTCTACATGGTCGCGATCGTCACCCTGCTGGGCTACGGCGTGCTGAAGGCCACGGCCCACACCAAGCTGGCCAACGCCGCCAGCAATGTCGGCAGCCTGAGCCTGTTCATCCTGAAGGGCGCGGTCGTTTGGCCGGTCGGCCTGGCCATGGCCGCCGGAGCGTTTATCGGCGCCCAGGTCGGCTCAAGGCTCGCCATGCGCTTCGGACCCAAGCTGATCCGGCCGCTGCTGGTGGTGATCTCGTGCGCCATGGCCGTGAAGCTTCTGGCCGATCCGGCCAACCCGCTGCGGCAGGCGGTCGGGTTCTAGGCCGCGACCAGCTTCTCGGCCGTCGACAGATCCACGCTGACCAGCTGGCTCACGCCCCGCTCGGCCATGGTGACGCCGAACAGGCGGTCCATCCGGCTCATGGTCACGGGGTTGTGGGTGATGGCGATGAAGCGGGTCTGGGTGCGCCGGCGCATCTCGTCCAGCATGTTGCAGTAGCGGTCGACATTGGCGTCATCCAGCGGCGCGTCGACTTCGTCCAGCACGCAGATCGGGGCCGGATTGGCCAGGAACACGCCGAAGATCAGGGCGCTGGCGGTCAGGGCCTGCTCGCCGCCACTCATCAGGCTCATGCTGGCCATGCGCTTGCCGGGCGGGCAGGCGAAGATCTCCAGGCCGGCCTCCAGCGGGTCGTCGCTCTCGATCAGCTTCAGTTCGGCCTGGCCGCCGCCGAACAGGGCCTGGAAGAGGGTCTGGAAGTTGGCGTTGATCACGTCGAAGGCGGCCAGCAGGCGCTCGCGGCCCTCAGCGTTCAGCTCCTCGATGCCCGCCCGCAGCTTGCCGACCGCGCCCGACAGGTCGGCGCGCTCGACCCGCATGGTCTCCAGGCGGCCGGCATATTCCTGGGCCTCCTCTTCGGCGCGCAGGTTCACCGGGCCGATGGCGTCGCGCTCTCGTTCGAGCGCGAACAGGTGGGCCTCGACCCCGGCGGCGTCCTTCGGGACGGCCACGGCCTCGCCGGCGACGTGACGGCCCAGCTCCTCGGGCTCCATGCGGGCCTGCTCGCGGATGGCCGAGGCGACCTCGCCGAAGCGCTGGCGGGCCCCGTCCAGGTGGGCGACCAGGGCCGCGCGCTTCTCGCGGGCCTCGCCGGCGGCCTGCTCGGCGGCCCGGGCGGCGCGGTCGTTGTTGAGGCGGGTGGTCTCGGCGGCTTCCAGGGCGTCGCTGGCCTTGGCGCGACGGGCTTCGGCGGCGGCGAATTGGTCCAACAGGACGACCAGCTTCTCCTTCAGCGCCGCCGGCGCCTCGCGCGCGCCCTCCAGGGCGGCGGCGGCTTTCACGCGGTCGTCCGCGAGCGACTCCGCGCGCTTGCCGGCGGTCTCGGCGCGCTTGGCCCAGTCGGCGCGGTCGCGCTCCAGGCTCTCCAGGCGGCGCTGGCGGCCGGCGCGTTCGCGGGTCTCGACGTCGAGGGCCGTGCGAGCGGCGCTGGCCGCTTCCCGGGCCTGGGCCGAGGCCTGGCGCGCCTGCGCGAGTTGAGGTTGCAGATCGCCCGACGTCTGGGCGGCGGCGTGGGCCTCGCGGGCCTCCGCCAAGGCCGCGTCGACCTCGGTCTTCTCGGCCTCGAAGCGGGCGATGGTGTCGTCCAGCGACTGGGCGCGGGCGGCCCGCATCGCTTGTTCGCGCTCGAACTTGGCGACGGCCTCGCGGGCGCCGTTCAGCAGCCGCTCGGCGTCCGGCGGACCGCGACGCTTGTCGCGCAGCAGGTCCTCGACGGCGCGCATCCGGTCGGCGGCGGACTTCAGCGCGGCGGCGGTGGCCTCGGCGCGCGGGGTCATGAGGTCGATCTCGGTCTCGACCTCGGCCAGGCGCGTGCGCTGCTCCAGCCGCACGGCGGCGGGCTTGGGCGCGTCGGCGCGGGCCACGAAGCCGTCCCAGCGCCACAGGTCGCCTTCCTTGGACACCAGGCGCATGCCGGGCTTCAGCGCGGCTCGCAGCCGGTCGCCATCGGCGCGGGTCACGACGGCGACGTGCGAGAGACGGGCGGCCAGGGCGGGCGGCGCCTTGACCAGAGGAGCCAGCGGCTGCGCGCCCTCGGGCCAGGTCGGGGCCGGCGCCTCGGCCCCGCCCCAGTAGGACGGCGCCTTGGCGTCGAGCGCGGCGTCCAGGTCGTCGCCGAGAGCGGCGGCCAGAGCCGCGCCATAGCCCTTGTCCGGCGCGACGCTGTCGAGGGCCGGGGCATGACCGCTCTTGCTGCGCGGCGCGGTCAGCTGGGCCAGGCCGCGGGCCTCGGTGCGCAGGCGTCCCAGCTGGTCCTCGACATTGCGCGCCAGCTGGCGGGCCTGGGCCTCCTGCTCGGCGGCCTTGACCCGTTCGGCCTCGGCCTCTTCCAGCGCCGCGCGGGCGGCGGCCAGGGCGGCCTCGGCGTTGGCGAAACGCTGGCGGGCGTCGGCGGCGGCCGGGTCGATCTCGGGGCCGACGGCGGCGCGCTCGGCCTTGGCCTGGTCGAGGGCGCGGTTGGTGCGATTGGCGCGGGCCTCGGCTTCCGAGAAGCGCGCGGCGGCGGCGCGGAACTGGGCTTCCTCGGCGGCGACGCGGGCGGCCAGTTGCTCGACAGCGGCCTCGGCGGCGGCGCGGGCCTCCTCGGCGGTCTTGGCGGCGGCGGCCAGCTCGGGCCCGCGCTCCGGCGCGGCGGCGACCAGCTCCCGCACTTCGGTGAGTTCGGCGTCGATGCGCGCCAGGGCGGCGGCGGCGTCGTCCTTGGCCTGCGCCTCGCGGGCCAGGTCGGCGTCGATGCGGGCCAGGTCATTGGAGAGGCGTTCGAACTCGGCGGCGGCGGCCTCGGCCTCGCGCTCGGCGCGGTCCTTCTGGATGGCCAGCTGGCCCAGGATCGCCTGGGCGATGGTCGCCTCTTCCCGCAGGGGCGGCATGGCGGCCTCGGCCTCGGTGATCGCCACCTGGGCGGCGGCGCTGGCGCGGGCCGTTTCCTCGACCAGACGGGCAGCGTTGGTGGCCTCGCTCGTGGTCCGCTCCAGCGTGTCGCGGGCCTCGGTCCAGCGGGTGTAGAGCACCGCGCCCTGCACGGCCCGGATCTCGGACGACAGGCGCTTGTACTTCTCGGCCTGGCGGGCTTCGCGGCGCAGGCGATTCAGCGCCGTCTCCAGCTCGCGGGCGACATCCTCCAGCCGGGCGAGGTTGCTCTCGGCGGCCCGCAGGCGCAGCTCGGCCTCATGGCGGCGGGTGTGCAGGCCCGAGACCCCGGCGGCCTCTTCCAGGATGCGGCGGCGGTTCTGCGGCTTGGCGCCGATCAGCTCGCTGATCTGGCCCTGGCGGACCAGGGCTGGTGAGTTGGCGCCGGTCGAGGCGTCGGCGAACAGGAGCTGGACGTCGCGGGCCCGGACCTCGCGGCCGTTGATCCTGTAGGTCGAGCCCTCGCCGCGATCGATGCGGCGGACGACCTCCAGCACCGGGTCGTCGTTGAACTGGGCGGGGGCGGTGCGGTCGGCATTGTCGATGGTCAGGGCGACGTCGGCGTGGTTGCGCGCGGGCCGCGCGCCGCTGCCGGCGAAGATCACGTCATCCATGCCGCCGGCCCGCATGGCCTTGGCGGAATTGGCGCCCATCACCCAGCGCAGGGCTTCCAGCAGGTTGGACTTGCCGCAGCCGTTCGGGCCGACAATGCCCGTCAGCCCGGGCTCGATCCGGAACTCGGTCGGCTCGACGAAGGACTTGAAGCCCGAAAGGCGCAGGCGCTGGAACTGCACGGAGGCGGTCCCCTGGAACCCTAGCCCTTCGCCGCGGCGGCGAAGGCCTTGGAGAGCACGGCGAAGTCGGCGCTGTGATCGTAGGGCGCGCCGTTGACGAAGAAGGTCGGCGTGCCCTCGACGCCATCGTCCACCGCCTTGGCCATGCGCTCGTTGACGGCCTTCAGGGCCGCCGGATCCTCCAGCGTCGCCTTGAACTGCGCGTCGGTCAGGCCGTACTGCTTGCCGATCGCCTGCAGGCCCTCGAACAGCTTCTCGCTGCGATAGATCTCTTCCTGCTTCTGGAAGACGGTGGTCAGCACCTCGAAGTACTTGCCCGGGATGCGGCGGGCCAGGATGAAGCCGGCGGCCGCGAACTCGTTGGGCGGGGTCAGGAACTCGCGGAACACCAGGCGCACCTTGCCGGTGTCGATGAAGGCCTTGCGGACCTCCGGCAGCACCGTCGTCCACCAGTGGGCGCAGTGCGGGCAGCTGGCCGAGGCGTAGACCACCAACTGGACCGGCGCCTTGGCCGAGCCCAGCACCATCTCGCCCGGGGCCGGCGGCAGCGGCGCGGCGCGCGCGGCCAGAGGGCTCGCCGCGACAGCGAGGCCCGAGACGATCAGCGCGCGCCGGTCGAGGCCCATTACTTCGAGGCTTCCGCGATGGCCGCGTCCAGCTGGGCCAGGGTGACCTCGCCGCCGGACTCGCCGCCGACCTTCTTGCCATTGACGATGAAGGTCGGGGTGCCCTCGATCTTGTCGGCCTTCATCGACTTTTCGATACGCTCCGCCGACTTGGCGGCGTTCTCGTCGGTCAGGCAGGCGTTGAACTGGTCTTCGCTCATGCCGGCGGCCTGGGCGATGGTCAGCAGTTCGCCGCGGATGTCGCCGGTCTGGAAGATGCGCATCTGGGCGGCGTAGATCGCGTCGGTGACCTGGAAGTACTTATCCTTGCCGGCGCAGCGGGCCAGCATGGCGCCGGCGTTGGCCAGGCGCGGCTCGCCGGTCAGGGCTTCGCGGGCCACGTAGTTGACCTTGCCGGTGTCGATGTACTTGGCCTTGAAGGCCGGGAAGACCTCCGCGTTCCAGGTGGCGCAGTGTGGGCAGGCGACCGAGGCGTATTCGACCACGGTGACCTTGGCGGCGGGGTTGCCCAGGGTCATGTCGTCGGCGGTGACCTTGGTTCCCGTGGGGCCGCAGGCGGTCAGAGCGCCCAGCGAGGCGGTGAGGGCGACGGCGGTCAGGAGCCGGCGGGTCAGCGGACGCATGTTCGATCTTCCTTGCGGTACGGCGGCGAAGTTAAGCGCGATTCTTAGAGGCGGCGAAAAGGGCGCCGATAAGGCCTTGCAACAGCGCGATCAGGGTCGGGTTGTCAATCACATCGTCGGGCGGATCATGGGGGGGATCGTCGGCTCAAGGATGCTCGCGCAGCACGCCGCGCCCCAGTTTCAGCAGGGCGTCCTTGAGACCGCCGTCGGGCTGGTCGGCCAGGCTGTCGGAGAGCTGCTTTTCCTGCGCCGCGTCCAGAGGCGGCTTGCGGCGCGGACGTTGTGCGACCGGCGCGGCGGCGGCCTTGACCGGGCCCTGGACGATGCGCAGGCGGGTGACGACGCCCTTGCCCAGCAGCATGTCGAGACGGGCGGTGATCTGCGGGGCCTGGTGCTGGATCAGCGAGGCCACGGGGCCGTCGACACGCAGCTCCAGCGCGCCGCCTTCGCCATTGCGGCCTTTTATGATGCGGACGGGCTCCGTCCGACGCGCGAGCGTGTCGCCGACGATCTCGCGCCAGCGGGCCTGCAGGGCGGCGGGCCCCTTGCCGAAGCGCTCTTCCAGCGACTTCAGCAACGGCGCCAGGCTCTTGCCGGCGGGCGGCGGCGGACGGCGCTGTGGACGCGTACGCTTGGCGCGCAGGATCGCGAGGGCTTCTTCCGCGGTGGGCAGGGGGCGGCGCATGCGAGGAAACTAGCATGCCGGGCTCGGTTCGCGGTAGGCGAGGGATGATGAAAGCCCAATCCCTTTCTCGTCGCGATGCGATCCGCGCGGCCCTGCTGGCCTGGTATGACGCCCAGGCCCGGACCCTGGCCTGGCGCGTCTCGCCCGCCGACCGCCGCGCCGGCGTGCGGGGCGACCCCTACCGCGTCTGGCTGTCGGAGGTGATGCTGCAGCAGACCACCGTGCCGCACGCCACGCCCTATTTCCTGGGCTTCACCGAGCGTTGGCCGACGGTCTCGGATCTCGCGGCGGTGGACGACGGCGACCTGATGGCCGCCTGGGCGGGGCTCGGCTACTACGCCCGGGCCCGCAACCTGCTAGCCTGCGCGCGGGCGGTGGCGAACCAGCACGGCGGCGTCTTCCCGGATACCGAGGAGTCCTTACGCGCCCTTCCCGGCGTCGGGGCCTATACCGCCGCCGCCGTGGCCGCCATCGCCTTCGACCGCGCGGCCAATGTCGTCGACGGCAATGTCGAGCGGGTGATGGCGCGGCTGTTCGCCGTCGAGGCGCCGATGCCGGACAGCAAGCCCGAACTCAAGGCCCAGGCCGGAGAACTCGTCACCGACGATCGCCCCGGCGACTGGGCCCAGGCGCTGATGGATCTCGGAGCCACGGTCTGCAAGCCCAAGGCCCCGCTGTGCGACCGCTGCCCGATCTCGGACTGGTGCGCGGCCTACAAGGGCGGCGCGCCCGAGACCTATCCGCGCAAGACCAAGAAGGCCGACCGCCCGCGCCGCCACGGCGTGGCCTATGTCCTGACGCGCGGCGACGATATGGCTCTGGTCCGCCGTCCGCCCAAGGGTCTGCTGGGCGGGATGCTGGGCCTGCCGACCAGCGACTGGCGCGCCGCGCCGTTCTCCGACGCCGAGGCGGTGGCCGCGGCGCCGGTCGCGGTCGCTTGGCGCGACCTCGGCGCGGTCGAGCACGTGTTCACGCACTTCTCCCTGACGCTGAGGGTGTTCGCGGCGGACGGCGTGAACGCTGGCGACTTCGTCTGGACCCCGCGCGAAGGCCTGGGCGCTCTGCCCAGCGTGTTCCTGAAAGCAGCGCTGGCGGCGGAGCGGCTGATCTAATTCATCCCCGCGCGCACCTGCGCCCGCAGCACGTCGATCGGGGCCAGGCCCGCGTCGGTCTTGAAGTGCCAGTAGGTCCAGCCGTTGCAGGCTGGCGCGCTCTGCACCAGGGCGCCGATCTTGTGGATCGAGCCCGACAGGTCGCCGACCGTGATCGAGCCGTCCGGGCGGACCTTGGCGGCGTGGTTGCCCTTGCTGCAGTAGAGGGTGTCGCCCGGCGACAGCAGGCCGCTCTCGACGATCGTGCCGAACGGCACGCGCGGCTCGGCGCGCTTGCTGCCCATGACGTCCAGGTCTTCCGGCGCGATCGGCACGACCTTGGCGATGCGGGCCTTGGCGTGTTCCAGATATTCGGCCTCGCGTTCGATGCCGATGAACTTGCGGCCCAGGCGCTTGGCGGCCGCGCCGGTGGTGCCGACGCCGAAGAACGGATCCAGGATCACGTCGCCCGGCTTGGTGGTCGACAGGATCACCCGATAGAGCAGGGCTTCCGGCTTCTGGGTCGGGTGGGCCTTGTGGCCGTCCACGCCCTTGATGCGCTCCTCGCCGGTGCACAGCGGGATGGTCCAGTCCGAGCGCATCTGCACCTCGTCATTGGCCATCTTCAGGGCGTCGTAGTTGAAGGTGTAGCGCTTGGCGTTCTGGCTCTTGGAGGCCCAGATCAGGGTCTCGTGGGCGTTGGCGAAGCGGGTGCCCTTGAAGTTGGGCATCGGGTTGGACTTGCGCCAGACGATGTCGTTGAGGATCCAGAAGCCCAGGTCCTGCACGGCCACGCCGACGCGGAAGATGTTGTGATAGCTGCCGATCACCCAGATCGCGCCGTCATCCTTCAGCACGCGGCGGGCGGCCTTCAGCCATTCGCGGGTGAACTTGTCGTAGGCCGCGAAGCTCTCGAACTGGTCCCAGTGGTCGTCGACGGCGTCGACCTTGGAATTGTCGGGACGCAGCAGGTCGCCGCCCAGTTGCAGGTTGTAGGGCGGATCGGCGAAGATCAGGTCGACCGACTTCTCCGGCAGGGCGTTCATCTGCTCGATGCAGTCGCCCAGGATGATGGTTTCCGGCCCGAACTTCATGTCCCGCGTCCCTACAAAAGAGAACGGAATCATGAGTCTTGCTGGTAAATGCGGGGTGAGCAGACGTGGTTAGCGGGACGTTAATGCGCGCAAAACGCGTGGTCTTGAGTCCGATCAGACTCAAAACCTCTTTCGGATCAGAGGTCTAGGTCGTCGCCCAGCGCCAGCTCACCGGCCAGCGCGGCCTTCACCGGGGCCCAGCCCATACGGTGGATCGGCGAAGGGCCAAGCTTGCGCAGACCCTCGACATGGATCGGCGCGTGATAGCCCTTGTGGCCGGCGAAGCCGTAGCCGGGATAGACCGCGTCCATCTCGACCATGATCCGGTCGCGGGCTTCCTTGGCCAGGATCGAGGCGGCGGCGATTGAGCAAGACAGGCTGTCGCCCTTGACCACGGTCTTGATCGGGCAGGGCAGCTTGAAGGCGTAGTTGCCGTCCACCAGCGCGATGGCGGGCGTCACCGACAGGCCCTCGATGGCCCGGCACATGGCCAGGCCCGCGGCGTGCAGGATGTTGAGCTCGGCGATCTCCTCGATCGAGGCCAGGCCCACGCCCCAGGCGATGGCGACGGCCTTGATCTCTTCCTCCAGGGCGGCGCGGGCCTTGGCGGTGAGTTTCTTGGAGTCGTTGAGGCCCTTGGGCACCCGGTCGGGATCGAGGATCACGGCGCCGGCGCTGACCGGTCCGGCCCACGGACCGCGCCCAGCTTCGTCCACCCCGCAGACCGGCCCCGGTCCGCAGGCCAGCTCCAGCATCATGTCGGGTCCGGTGCGCATGGGCCGGTGTTTAGGCCGGTTCGCGGAGGCGGGAAAGAATTTTACGAGCGTAATAATTCACCTTGACGGCGCGGCGTGACGTCGCTCAGTTGATTACAGATGTAATACTAGGGGCGAGCATGGACACCGGTCACGGCTATCGGCGCGACATCGACGGCCTGCGCGCCTTGGCCGTGGCGGCCATCGTCATCCACCACGCCTTTCCGGGTCTGCTGCCTGGCGGCTTCGTCGGGGTCGACGTGTTCTTCGTCATCTCCGGCTTCCTGATCACCCGGCTGATCGCCGAAGCGCGCGACGCGGGAACTTTCTCGTGGGGCGGCTTCTACCTGCGCCGGGCGCGGCGGATCATCCCCGCCTATCTGCTGGTCGTGCTGGTCACGGCGGCCCTGGCGGTGGTGATCGAGATGCCGCGCCTGCTGGCCATGACCGGCGCGGCGACCGCGGCCTCGGGCCTGTTCGCGGCCAATATGCTATTCGCCCAGACCGCCGGCTATTTCGCGCCGGGCGCCCAGCAGAACCCCCTGCTGCACCTGTGGTCGCTGGGCGTCGAGGAGCAGTTCTATCTGGTCTGGCCGGCGCTGATCGCCCTGCTGTGGTGGAAACCTCTGCGGGGTCGGCGAGCGACCCTGGCGCTGGTCCTGCTGCTGGCCTCGCTGGTGCTGGCCCAGGCGCTGGTCGGGCTGGGCGCGGCGACCTGGGCTTTCTTTGGCCTGCCAACGCGGGTCTGGGAGTTCCTGGCCGGCGGCGTTCTGGCCCTGGGCCTGGTCAAGCCGCCGGGGGACCGCGCCACGGCCAATCTGGCCGGGGTGATCGCCGGGCTGATGATCGCCGCCAGCCTGGTCCTGCTGAGCGAGGCCAGCGTCTTTCCGGGGCTCTCGGCCGTTCCGGTCTGTCTGGGGACGGCGCTGCTGATCTGGTGCGGCATGGGCGCCCGCCCGGGCCCGGCCATCCTGCGCCTGGCGCCGGTCGTCTGCCTGGGGCGGGTGTCGTATTCGCTCTATCTCTGGCACTGGCCGCTGCTGGTCCTGGCCGCCGACGTCGCCCAGCAGCCGCTGACGATATTGCAGCGCCTGGGCCTCGTCGCCTTGTCGCTGGCCTTGGCCGTCGTGACCTGGCGCTTCATCGAACAGCCGTTCCGGCGCGGTCCGATCGATCGTCCCTGGCGACGCCTGGGCGTCCGGCTCCTGCCGCTGCTGGTCCCGATCGCCATCGGCGCGGCGCTGTTCTTCAGCCACGGCCTGCCCCAGCGGCTGTCTCCCGCCGCCAAGGTCCTGGCCGACCTGGAGGAGACCGACGTCAATCCGGCCCGCAAGGCCTGCTTCGAGAAGGCCAGGACGGCCAAGCCCGAGGACTGCCGCTTCGGCGCGCATCCAGACGGTGTCGGCGACGACGTCCTGGTCTGGGGCGACTCCCACGCCGACGCCCTGACTCCCGGCGTGGTCGACTGGGCGGTGGCCCGCGGCTGGAGCGTCCGTGAGGCAGCGCGCGGCGGCTGCCCGCCGCTGGTCGGGGTCAATGTCCGCACGATGTACCGCTTCAAGCTGGAGTGCGCGGCCGCCGCCGACCAGGCCATGGCCTTGATCGCCTCGGACCGGAAGCTGAAGCTGGTGGTGCTGATGGGCCGCTGGCCGCTCTATCGCGACGCGCCGCCGTTCTACGACGTCAACTCGCCGCGCGTGACGATGGAGGTGATCGGCCAGCCTGGGAAGCGTCAGCGCGTGTCGACCGCCCTGAAGGCCACGCTGGACGCCATCGCCCGTCGCCGGCCCGATGTCCGGGTGCTGGTGGTCGGGCCATTCCCGGAGCTAACCCTGGGCGCGCCCGAGTGCCTGGCCCAGCAGAAGCAGATCGGCGGCTGGCCGGGGGTCTGCGCCAGCGTCGCCGCCGACCTGCCTCTGTCGCGGACCTTGCCGGCCGAGGACGCCCTGCGCGCCGCTGTCCAGGATCGCCCGAACGTGGCGGTGGTGTTCCCGTCCGAGACCCTGTGCCGTAACGGTCGTTGCCTGGCGATGATGGACGGGGAGCCGATCTATTTCGACGACGACCATCTCGGCGCCTCGGGCGCGCGCCGCCTGGCGCCGGCCTGGCTGGAAACGGGCTGGTCACGCTTGGAGAAACCGGATCCGGCGCGTCTAGATGGGTCATGACCTTCAAGACCGTCGCTGTCGCCCTTGGCCTGCTCTCGGCCGCCGCGCCAACCCATGCCCACGCCGAGGAGGAGGGCTGGAGGCTGGTGTGGTCCGACGAATTCGACGGTGACCGGCTGGACGACGCCAAATGGACCTACGCCGCCGACTGCGGCGGAGGCGGCAATGACGAGCGGCAGTGCTACGTGTTCAGCCCGCAGACGGTGTCCGTCGGCGGCGGCGTGCTGAAGCTGACGACGATCAAGCGCAAGACCCAGGGCCTGACCAATCCGTGGGCTGGGCCGACGGGGCCGATGAAGACCGGCGACTACGCCTCGGGCAAGATCCTGACCAAGGGCAAGGCGTCGTGGCTCTACGGTCGCATCGAGGCCCGGGCTCGCGTCCCGGGCGGTCAGGGCGTCTGGCCGGCGATCTGGATGATGCCGGAGCGCGGAGCCTATGGCGGCTGGCCGCGCTCGGGCGAGATCGACATCCTGGAGACGGTCAATCTGGGCGCGCCGTGCGGATCTTGCGAGGGCGGTCGTGAGAACCGGATCTTCGGCACGATCCACTTCGCCGGCGATGCGGCCGGCGCTCACAGGCAGGTCAGCACGGCCACGCCGATGCCGGCCTCTCCCACCGGCTTCCACGTCTACGCGGTCGAGTGGTCGCCCGAAGCCATCGTCTGGTTCGTCGACGGCCAGCGCTATGCCGAGGCCAAGGCGGCGCAGTGGAAGCGCGACGAGAAGGGGGAGGCAACCGCCGCGCCGTTCGACCAGCCCTTTCACCTGATCCTCAACCTGGCCTTCGGTGGCCGCTGGCCCGAGAGCGCCAACGCCAAGGGCGTCGACGAGACCGCCCTGCCGGCGACGATGGAGGTCGACTGGGTGCGGGTCAGCCAGCGGGGGGCTTAGTCGAAGGAGCCTCCGCCCCTAGACCCGCCTGGCCATCGCCCGGCATTCCTCGTGACGATAGCATGTCACCAAGTGGTCGTTGACCAAGCCGGTGGCCTGCATGAAGGCATAGACGATCACCGGGCCGCAGAACTTGAAGCCCTTGGCCTTCAGCGCCTTGGCCATGTCGACGGCCAACGGCGTCTGGGCCGGGACCTCTCCGGCGCGCCATGCGTTCTGGATCGGCGCGCCGCCGACCATGTCCCACAGGAATTGGCCGAAGTCCTCGCCCCGCTCGCGCATGTCCAGATAGATCCGCGCGCCCGAAATGGCCGCGTCGATCTTGCCGTTCGAACGGATGATGCCGGCGTCGGCCATCAGCCGGGCGCGGTCGGCGTCATTGAAGCGGGCGACCTTCTCCGGATCGAAGTCGGCGAAGGCGGCGCGGAACCCCTCGCGCTTGCGCAGGATGGTGATCCACGACAGTCCGGCCTGGAAGCCGTCCAGCACCAGCTTCTCCCACAGGGCGCGGCTGTCCCACTCGGGAACGCCCCATTCATCGTCGTGATAGGCCTCGTAGAACGGGTCCCCGTTCATGCCCTTCCAGGTGCAGCGCGTGCTCTCGGTCATGCGGTGACGCTAGCAGAACTTTTCGAGAACGAAAGACCCTAGGCGAGCCGTTCTTTAGGCCAGCCAGGCCGGACGGTCGACGCGCACCGGCCGGCCGTCGGCAGTCAGGTCCGCGCCCTCGATACGGTCGAGGCGCAGCAGGGCCAGGGCCCGGCCGTCGCGGCCGCTCAGCACCTCGCCCGCGCGAAGCCCGCCCGCCAGCACCTCGGTCCCGAAGGCCGGGGCGGGGCCGTCGAAGGTGATCGGCAGCATGCGGTTCTTGATCACGCCGCGCCGCTTCATGCGGCTGGTCGTCTCCTGGCCGACGAAGCAGCCCTTCTTGAAGTCGATGCCGGCCATCAGGTCGAAGTCGGCCTCGATCGGATAGGTCGTCTCGCTGCCCCAGTCGGCGGGGCCGGGGACGCCGAGGGCAAGGCGATGGGCCTCGTAGGCGTCCTCGTCGGTGGTGGAGGGGCGGTCGTCATAGGCGCGCGCGCCCAGGCCGGGGAGGCGTGGGTCGACATAGGGGCCCGAGACGCCGTCGCCGAACACCGCCAGCACCGGCCGGTCGCTGGCCTCCAGCGTCACCTTGGCGCGCAGGCGGTACATGGTCAGGCGGTGCAGGATCGCCGCGCGGTGTTCGGCTGCCACGTCCAGCAGGGCGCCGTCATCAGTCCCGGCCACGAACAGGTCGTAGAGCAGCTTGCCCTGCGGCGTCAGCAGGCCGGAAAAGCGCAGTTCGCCCGGCGCGAGGGTCTCGACGTCCTGGGTCAGCAGACCCTGCAGGAAGCCGCGCCAATCCGGGCCGGACACGGTGATGACGGCGCGGGAAGCGAGGCGGGCGACATTAAGCGAGCTCATGCCAGGAGATGTGGCGCCGAGTCCGCACCAAAACCAGTCCCTGAAAACGGGGAAAGCTCAACTGTTAACGTGGGATGCGCCGACTCGCCGACTGATCTATGGATAGTCCGATGACACAGCGGGCTTTCCCGATTCTCTTCATCACGGCCACCCGCATCGGTGATGCGGTGCTTTCGTCCGGCCTCATCCGGATGCTGGCCGACCAGATTCCCAACGCCCGCTTCACGATTGTCGCCGGTCCGCTGGCCGCGCCGCTGTTCGCCCACGTGCCGGGCCTGGACCGCGTGATCGTCATGGAGAAGGGCAAGGGCAAGGGCCACTGGTTCAAGCTCTGGCGGCAGGTGCGCCACAAGAAGTGGAGCCTGGTCGTCGACCTGCGCGGATCGGCCACGGCCCTCTTCCTGCGCCGCGACAAGCGGGCGATCTGGAAGAAGCTGCCGGGCGAGGTCGTGCACAAGGTGGTCGACGCCGCCCGCACCTTGAAGCTGGAAGGCGACCCGCCCGCGCCGCACCTCTACATCACGCCCGATGTCCAGGCCCTGGCGGATGATCTGCTGGCCCCAATCGCAGGACAGGGGGAGGGACCGATCCTGGCCGTCGGACCGGCCGCCAACTGGGTCGGCAAGGTCTGGCCGATCGAGCGCTTCACCCAGACGGTGGCCCAACTGCTCGACAAGGATGGCCCGATGGCCGGGGGGCGCCTGCTGATCCTGGGCGGACCCGAGGACACCCGCATGATCGAGGAGCTGCGCAGGGCCTCGGCCCGCGGCCGCACCATCGACCTGACCGGCAAGGTGGACCTGCTGACCGCCTATGCCTGCCTGCGCCGGGCGCGCCTGTTCATCGGCAACGACTCGGGCCTGATGCACATCGCCGCCGCGGCCGGCGCGCCGACCCTCGGCCTGTTCGGACCCTCGGACGAGCGCCGCTATGCGCCCTGGGGCGACAAGGCCGTAGCGGTGCGGGGCCCGCGCGGCTTCGACCAGTTCCTGGCCGTCGACCCGGACCTCTCGCAGGCCATCCGCCACATGAGCGACCTGCCGGTGGCCACGGTGGTCCGCGAGGCCAAGGCCTTGCTGATCCGCACCGAGCCGAGCGCCGAGGTCTCGCCGCAGGAAGCGGTGGTCGAGGACACGATCGCCGAGGAGGCCGCCGGCGCCGAGATCGCGCCGCTGGCCGAAGAGCCCGCGCCCGAACCCGTCGAGGCGTCGGTCGAAGAGGTTTCGCCTGAACTGGCCGTCGTCGAAGAGGCCCTGGCCGAGGAACGCGCGGCCGAGCGGGACGCCAGCTAGTTTCGGTTGCCTCGCGAGCGAGCCGGTCCTACGACCGCCTCAACCCATCGCCAGGAGCCGTCCCATGACCCAGACTTTCGACCTGATCGTGCGTGGTGGCGAAGTGGTGAACCACGCGGGACGCGGGATCGCCGACATCGGCGTCCGGGGCGGCAAGATCGTCGCCATCGGCGACCTCTCCCACGCCTCGGCCGGCGAGGTGTTCGACGCGGCCGGCCTGACCGTTCTGCCGGGCGTCATCGACAGCCAGGTCCACTTCCGCGAGCCGGGGCTGGAGTGGAAGGAAGACCTGGAGAGCGGCTCGCGCGGCGCGGCCCTGGGCGGCGTGGTCGCCGTCTTCGAGATGCCCAACACCGAGCCGACCACCACCGACCCCGACGCCCTGGCCGACAAGCTGGCCCGCGCCAGGAACCGGATGCACACCGATCACGCCTTCTATGTCGGCGGCACCCACGAGAACGCGACGTTCCTGGGCGAGCTGGAGCGCCTGCCGGGCTGCTGCGGCATCAAGGTGTTCATGGGCGCCTCGACCGGCTCGCTGCTGGTGCAGGACGACGAGGGGGTCGAGAACGTGCTGCGCCACGTCAACCGACGCGCGGCCTTCCACTCGGAAGATGAGTACCGCCTGGCCGACCGCCGCCATCTGGCCCGTCCCGGCGACTGGACCAGCCACCCCGAGGTGCGCGACGCCCAGGCCGCCCTGCAGTCGACCCACCGCCTGGTCCGCATCGCCAAGAACCTTGGCAAGCGCATCCACGTGCTGCACGTCACGACCAAGGAAGAGATCGACTTCCTGGCCCAGAACAAGGACGTCGCCAGCGTCGAGGTCACGCCGCAGCACCTGACCCTGGTCGCCCCCGAGGCCTATGAGCGGCTGAAGGGCTTCGCCCAGATGAACCCGCCGATCCGCTCGGCCGACCACGTGGCCGGCGTCTGGCGCGGCGTCGAGGCCGGCATCGCCGACGTCCTGGGCTCCGACCACGCGCCCCACACCCGCGAGGAAAAGGCCCGTCCCTATCCGGCCTCGCCGTCGGGCATGCCGGGCGTCCAGACCCTGGTGCCGGTCATGCTGACCCACGTGGTCGACGGCAAGCTCAGCCTGGAACGCTTCGTCGACCTGACCAGCCATGGCGTCAACCGCGTGTTCGGCCTGGCCGACAAGGGCCGCATCGCCGAGGGTTTCGACGCCGACTTCACCATCGTCGACATGAAGGCCCGCAAGGTCATCACTCACGACCAGATGGCCAACCGCGCCGGCTGGACTCCTTTCGACGGCTTCGAAGCTAAGGCCTGGCCGATGGCGACCATCGTGCGCGGCGTCGTGGTCATGCGCGACGACGAGATCGTGGCGGAAGGCAAGGGCGAGCCGGTGCGGTTCCTGGAGACGCTGGCTGGCTAGAGATTAGTCCGTTTACGGATTAACCATAGCCGCTCCGCCGGTCCAGGCGCCATGTTCAGCGCCCGATCATAGGCCACCAGCGCGTCGTCCCGCCGGCCCAGCCGCGCCAGCAGGTCGGCGCGCACGGCATGGAACGGCTGGAAGTCGTCCAGCCGCGCGGCGTCCAGTTTCTCGATCTCGGCCAGGCCCGCCGCCGGCCCAGCGACCTCGGCCAGCGCCACGGCGCGGTTGATCCGGACGAATGGATCTTCCCGCCAGGCCAGCAACAGGTCGTACAGCGCCAGGGCGGCAGACCAGGGCGGCGGTTCGGCCAGTGCGCGGCGCATGCACCAGACGCCGTGCAGCGCCGCCCGCAGCTGGCGCGGCCCAGGCCGATTCAAGCGCGCGGCCGCCCGCAGCAGCGCCTCGCCCTCCAGGATCAGCGGTCGCCGCCACAGCTTGGGATCCTGCTCCGACAGCGGGACCATCGCCCCTTCCGCATCCAGTCGCGCCGGCCGCCGCGCCTCGGCGAAGCGGACCAGGGCGGCGAAGGCCAGGCATTCCGGCTCGTTCGGCAGCAGCTCGGCCAATACCGCCGTCAGGTCCAGCATCTCGCGGGCATAGCCGGCATGCTGGCCGGTCCCGGCGGCGTCTTCGTGGGCGCGGGCATAGGCGACCTCCAGGGTCGAGAGCACGGCCGCCAGGCGCTCGGGCCAGGCCTCGGGATCGGGGACTTCGAACGACACGCCGGCCTGGGCGATCTTCTTCTTGGCCCGGGTCAGGCGCTGGAACATGGCCGGCTCGGCGACCAGGAAGGCGCGGGCGATCTCCTCCACGGACAGGCCGCAGACCAGCCTCAGGGTCAGGGCCGCGCGAGCCTCGGGCGCGACGGCCGGATGACAGCAGACGAAGATCAGCCGCAGCCGCTCGTCGGGGATCAGACGGGCGTCGCAGGCCAGGATGTCCTCGGCGGAGGGCTGGGGTTCGGGGGCGTCCGGCGCCAGGCGCTGATGAATGATCCGTTTACGGATTAAGTCGATCGCATGGCGCCGCGCCGTGACGTAGAGCCAGGCGGCCGGGTCCAGGGGCGGGGCCGTCGGCCAGACGGCGGCGGCCCGCGCGCAGGCCTCGGCCCAGGCCTCCTCGGCCAGGTCCAGGTCGCGGAAGGTCGCGGCCAGGGCGGCGACGATGCGCCCGCCGGCCTCCCGCGCGGCCCCTTCAAGAGCCATTCTGGGGTCGGGCGTCTTCAATCTTCGTCGATGACGGGGCGGACCTCGACCGCGCCGTCGCCGGCCAGCGGGATCCGCTTGGCGATGGCCAGGGCCGCGTCCAGGTCCGGAACCTCGACCAGGTAGAAGCCGCCCAGCTGTTCGCGCGCCTCGGCATAGGGACCGTCGTGCAGGGCATGCTGGCCGTCGGTCTTGCGCACCGTGGTGGCCGTGTCGACCGTCTTCAGGCCCGAGCCGCCCTTCAGGACGCCCGTGGCCGCCAACTCGCCGGCCAGGGCCTGGTGGGCGGCGATGATCCCGTCCAACGCCCGGCCGTCGCCCGCGCGGTAGAGGTCTTCGTTCTCGTAGATCAAAAGGGCGTATTGCATGGCGATATCTCCCGACGAGCCCGCGACCATCGCGGCGCTTCGACCTCTGAGACGCGCCGGCTCCGCGAGATTCGACAGCGGACAACGAAAAATGTCGAGAGGGGCGCCGCGGCGGCCGGATTGAACCGCGCCGCTGGCGGTCGCATAACAGGGCATGGACGGATCCAGCCCCCACACCGCTCCCTTCCGCGACGCCCGCTACGCGCCCCGCGCGCTGGAGGTCGAGCGACTTGGGGGCCATGAGGGCGAGACGCTGATCCTGCGCAATCCGATGGCCTATTCGGACGCGGTGCGGACCACGACCGAGCCGCTGGCGCGGTGGGCCGCCGAGGCGCCGGATCGGGTCTGGCTGGCCGAGCGCGCCAATGGGCAGGGGGGCGACGACTGGCGAAAGGTGAGCTACGGCGAGGCCAAGGCCAAGGTCGCGGCCCTGGCCGGCGGGCTCGCGGGCCTGGGCCTGTCGCGCGGTCAGCCGTTGCTGATCCTGGCCCGCAACGGCGTCGACCACGCCCTGATCGCCTATGCCGCCATGAGCCTGGGCGCGCCCGCCGCGCCGGTCTCGCCGCAATATGGTCTGAAGGGCGCGGATCTGACCCGGCTGCAACACGCCGTCGAGCGGCTGAAGCCGGCGGCCGTCTATGCCGACGACGCCGAAGCGTTCGGCGACGCCCTGGCCGCGCCGTTCCTGGCCGGCCTGCCGGTCGTGGTCAGCCGCCACGCGCGGCCGGGCGACGTGACCTTCGACGATCTGCTGGAGAGTCCGCCGATCGAGCCGGTCGCCCAGCCCGGCGACGTCGCCAAGCTGCTGCTGACCTCGGGCTCCACGGGACGGCCCAAGGCGGTGGTCTGCACCCACGCCAACATCGCGCTGAACGCCGCCCAGATCGAGGCCTGCTACGCCGATCCCGAGCCGCCCGTGCTGGTCAATTCCGCGCCCTGGAGCCACAGCCTGGGGGCCAACGCCATCCTGCACATGGTGCTGCATCGGGGCGGGACCCTGTACATCGACGCCGGCCAGCCCGCGCCCGGCCGCTTCGCCGAGACGGTGCGGAACCTGCGCGAGGTGGCGACGACCTATCACAACATGGTCCCCGCCGGCTGGGGGCTGTTTGTCGGCGAGCTGGAGCGTGACGCGGCGCTGGCGGCCAGGTTCTTCGAAAAGGTGCGGGTGCTGCAGTACGGCGGGGCCTCGATGGCCCAGTCGATCCTGGATCGCGTCCAGGCCGTGGCGGTGCGGACGATCGGCGAGCGGATCACCTTCGCGGCCGGCTATGGCGCGACGGAGACCGGGCCGACGGCCTGCAACATCCACTGGCTGAACGCCCGCTCGGGCATGGTGGGGCTGCCGACGCCAGGCACGGCGGTGAAGCTGGTCCCGGCCCCAGGAACGAAGGATGGCGACGGCGGCAAGTTCGAGGTCCGGGTGAAGGGGCCGCAGGTCTCGCCGGGCTATCTGGATCAGCCGGAAGCCACCGAGCAGGCCTTCGACGAGGACGGTTTCTACCGCCTGGGCGATGCGGCGCGTCTGGCCGATCCGGAGGACCCGGCGGCGGGGCTGGTGTTCGACGGGCGGCTGGTCGAGAACTTCAAGCTGGCCAGCGGCACCTTCGTCGCGGCCGGGGCCCTGCGGGTGGCGGCGGTGTCGGCGATCGGCGGCGTGGTCTCCGACGCGGTGGTTTGCGGCGAGGGGCAGGACGGCGTCGGCCTGATGCTGTTCCTCGACGCCAAGGCCTGCGAGCGGCTGGGGGACGCCGAGGTGGTGAGGGCGACGATCGCCGAAGGTTTGTTGCGGATGAACGCGACGGCCAAGGGCGGCGGCGGCCGGATCGCCCGCGCCCTGATCCTGGAGGGCGCCCCCGACGCGGCCAGCGGCGAACTGACCGACAAGGGCTACATCAACCAGGCCCTGGCGCGGGACCGGCGGCCGAACGAGCTGGCGCGGCTGTTCGCTACGATGCCGGACGACGGGGTTCTAGTTCTTTAGCCACCCCCAGACAGATCAGAAGCTGGCCGAAATAATAGAGGCCCCAGACCGCCAGGCCGGTGGCCAGGTTGTCGGGCAGGTCGCCTTGCCGGGCGAAGATCAGCAGGTCCGAGACCACGAACATCAAGGCGCCGATGCCGACGGTCTTGACCGGAAAACGGCTCATCAACGCCGTGGTGGCCATCACCGCCAGGAACAGGCCGTAGAACGCGACGCCCGGCGCGCCGGCTCGATCGTGCGGGAGCTGATAAGCGATCCCGACCACGACCGGGATCAGGACCAGCGGGATCAAGGTCCCCGGCTTGCGATGCCGCAGATAGAGCCCGCTGGCCACCACATGGCCCAGCAGGAACGACACCGCCCCGACCGTCAGGCCGTGGGTCTCCAGCAACACGTCGCCGCCCGCGCCAAAGGCCATCACGGCCGCCAGCAGCCAGCCGTCCAGGTTCTTGGCCCGCAGCGCCGCGTGGACCGCCAGCAGCGCCACGCCGGCGCCCTTCCAGGCCGTCTCGACGCCCGGCGGCAGGGTCAGTCCCCAGGTTGACACATAGCTGACGCCGGCGATCAAGGACGCGATCAACGTCCAACGCGCGGCCGCGCTCATACCTTGCATCGAACGTTTCCCCCCGATTTTGCCGACCAGACTGCAATGGCGATCGGCTGATGCGCAACCGGGTTGGCCTGCTTGCCGAAATGTCGGAGACAAGAGGCCTAAAAAGCGGAGGAACGCATGAACGGCGCGGACGCCCTGATCACCACCCTGGCCGATAACGGGGTCGTCGCCTGCTTCGCCAATCCGGGCACCAGCGAGATGCAGTTCGTCTCGGCCCTGGACCGCGAGCCGCGCATGCGCTCGGTGCTGTGCCTGTTCGAAGGCGTGGCGACCGGCGCGGCCGACGGTTATGGCCGCATGGCCGGCAAGCCCGCCTGCACCCTGCTGCATCTGGGGCCCGGCTATGCGAACGGCGCGGCCAACCTGCACAACGCCCGCAGGGCGTACACCCCGGTGGTCAACATCATCGGCGACCACGCCACCTATCATCGCGGCTTCGACGCGCCGCTGAACAGCGACATCGCCGCTTTGGCCGCCCCCAATTCGCTCTGGGTCAAGTCGGCCGAGACCGCCGACAGCGTCGGCCCGCTGGCCGCCGAGGCCATCGTCGCCAGCCACGGAACGCCCGGCGGGAACGCCTGCCTGATCCTGCCCGCCGACGCCGCCTGGAACGAAGCGACGGTGAAGGGGTCAGTCGTCACGCCGCCGGCCTTCGCCGAGCCCGACACGGCCGCTGTCGAGAGCGTCGCCAAGGCGCTGGGGTTCGCCAGTAAGCCGGTGCTGCTGCTGGGCTCGGGCGCCTGCGGCGAGACCGCCTTGGCGGCGGCCGGGCGGCTGGCGGCGCACGGCGTCCGCATCCTGACCGACACCTTCACCGCCCGTCAGGCCCGTGGCGAGGGGCGCTTCCGACCCGACAAGCTGCCCTATTTCGGCGAGCAGGCCCTGAAGGATCTGGATGGCGTCGACCTGATGGTCCTGGTCTCGACCCAGCGTCCGGTGGCCTTCTTCGCCTATCCGGACCGGCCGAGCGTGCTGGTTCCCGAAGGCTGTTCGGTCGAGACCTTGTGCGGCCGTGAGGTCGACGCGGCGGCGGCCCTGAACGCCCTGGCCGACGCGATCGGCGCTCCGGCCGCGGGCCCCGTCGAGGCCTATGCCGCGCCCGACGCCCCGGCCGGCCGCCTGGACGCCTGGGCGATCGGCGCTTCGGTCGCGCGGCACATGCCGGCCGACACGGTCATCTCGGACGACGCGGTGACCGCCGGCCTGCCGATCTTCACCCAGACCAGGGCCGCCCGCGCCCACGACTGGCTGTCTCTCACGGGGGGCGCGATCGGTCAGGGCATCCCGCTGGCGATCGGCGCCGCCGTGGCCTGCCCGGACCGCAAGGTCCTGGCCCTGACCGGCGACGGAGCGGGCATGTACACGCTGCAGGGCCTGTGGACGATCGTCCGCGAGCAACTGGACGTCACCGTCGTGGTCTTCGCCAACCACGCCTACCGGATCCTCGGCATCGAGCTCTCCCGCACCGGGGCCGGCAATCCGGGCCCGGCGGCCTCGCGGCTGCTGGATCTGGGCGACCCTCGCATCGACTGGGTGAAGCTGGCTCAGGGGATGGGCATGCCGGCCGAACGCGCCGAGACCGCCGAAGCGTTCGACGACGCCTTCGCCCGGGCCATGGCCGCGCCCGGGCCGCGCCTGATCGAGGCGGCGCTCTAGCCAAGAAAAGGCCCGCCGGATCGCTCCGGCGGGCCTCGTCATTCAGAGATCAAGCGCTGGGATCAGCCCTTGACCTTGTTGGTCGGCAGCTTGCAGCCGCCGCCGATGCCCTTGGCTTGGGCGCAGGACAGGAACTCCTTGGCCGCCGGCTTGGCGACGCCCGTCGGATAGCCCAGCACCCAGCCCGGCAGACCGTCCGAGCAGGCGACTTCGACGAAGCCTTCGTTGTCGGTCGAGCCCATGACGCGGACGTCCGAGACCTTGCACGAGGCCTTGTTGAAGCCGACCAGATCCTGGCTCAGGCGGGCGTACTGCGTGTCCTTCTTGGTGAAGGAGCAACGGTAGCCGTTGAGCTCGGCCGTCAGGCAGTCGAACACCGTGCCGCCGCCGGCGGCGGCGAACACGGCGATGGCGCCGACTTCACTGCCCTTGCACTTCAGCTCGACGACTTCCTTCTTCGGATCGGCGCTCGGCAGCATGCCGTACTTCTCGACGTCGCAGGGGAAGCCGGCCTTGGCCGACAGCTTGCTGTAGAAGCCGGCCTGCTCGGTCTGAGCGGCGACGGCGTCGGTCATGGTGCAGCCGCCGCCGACGAAGCCGGCCTGGGCGCAGGGGATCGACTTGACGAAGGCGTTGGTGGCCATCGCCTGCTGATACATGTAGCCCTTGCCGTCCTGGCAGGCGACTTCGAAATAGTTGTCGTTCTTGGTGCTGAGGACGTAACGGCGGTCCTTGATCACGCAGTTGTTGGCCGCGGCCGTGTTCAGCGTGTCGACCAGTTGCAGCTGGGTCTGACGGTTGGTCAGCTTGCAGCTGACATTACCGCCCTCTTCGTACAGCAGGCAGCTGTTGGCGACGACTTCGCCGTTCAGGTTCATCGGGTTCGTCGTCTGGACGATGTAGCCGGCGCCGCCCTTACAGGCGACCTCGAAGAACGAGTTCTTGGCGCCGGAGCCGATGGCGCGGGCGTTTTCCTGCTCGCAGGTCACGCCGGCCTTCTTGACGTAGGGGGCCAGTTGAGCGCCGGGGTTGGCGTTGCCCGGCAGCAGGCAGGCGAGGCCGCCGACCTTGCCGTCCGGACCCGGCTGGCTCGATTCCAGGCAGGAATACAGCTGCGGGGCGCCTTCCTTCTTGGCGATGACCGCGAAGCCCATGCCTTCGTTACAGGCGACTTCGTAGTACTTGTCGCCAGCCTTCTTGTCCTCGCCCATGTAGCGGGCGTCGGAGACGGTGCAGCTCGCGCCGCTGGCCTGGATGACGGCCGGGGCGTCCTTCTTACCGATCTCGCGCGACTTGGCGTCGATGGCGGCGGGCTTGCTCTTCTCTTCCTTCGGCGCCGAAATGACAGCGGCCGGAATGAGAATGGCGACCGCGAGGGCGGCCGACAGGCCGATCGCGAAAGGCCTCATGGGTAACATCTCCTGGGTGGATTCCTCGCGCGGACATAAGCGCGTGCTTGTATCAGGGGTCAAGACACCGTCCGACCCAGGCGTGATGATGACTGGGTTTCAGGGCAAAAAATGGGTTGGATCAACGACAAGCGCCGGTTGAACGGGGCCTGAGGGAACGAAAATGCGCGACGGATTCGAAGACGAAGCGGCGGCCGAGACGCCGGAAGTCCGCAAGGCCGGGCGGCTGGTCTATCCGTTCGAAACCGCGCCGGAGGCCGGTTCGGGCGGCGCGGTCGAGGTCGCGCCGGGCGTCCTGTGGCTGCGCATGCCGCTGGGCGGCTCGCTGCAGTTCATCAATGTCTGGGCCATCGAGGATGGCGAGGGCTGGGCGATCGTCGACACCGGCGTCCAGACCCGCGAGACCAGCCAGGCCTGGCGCGACGCCTTCGCCGGCGCCCTGGGCGGCAAGCCGCTCACCCGGGTGATCGTCACCCACCTGCATCCCGACCATATCGGCCTGGCCGGCTGGATGACCCGCAAGTTCGACTGCCGGCTGTGGATGACCCGGCTGGAATATTTCCAGTGCCGGATGCTGGTCGCCGACACCGGCCGCGAGGCGCCCGAGGACGGGGTGAAGTTCTTTCAGGCCGCAGGCTGGGACGAGGACGCTATCGAGAACTACAAGGCCCGCTTCGGCGGCTTCGGCAAGGCGATCTACGCCCTGCCCGACAGCTATCGCCGGCTGTCCGACGGCGAGGACTTCGACATCGGCGGCAAGACCTGGCGGGTGGTGACGGGGCAGGGCCACTCGCCCGACCATGCCTGCCTGTGGTGCCCCGAACTCAATGTGCTGATCTCCGGAGACCAGGTGCTGCCGCGCATCTCGTCCAACGTCTCGGTTTTCCCGACCGAGCCGGACGCCGACCCTCTGAGCGACTGGCTGCGCTCGCTGGCCAAGGTCAAGGCGACGGTTCCCGACGACGTCATCGTGCTGCCGGCCCACAACGATCCGTTCGAGGGGCTGCACACCCGGATCGACGGCCTGATCTCGGGTCACGAACGGGGCCTGGCGCGGCTGGAAAAGAAGCTGGCCGAGTCCAAGCGTGTGGTCGACACCTTCGGGGCGTTGTTCGCGCGGCCGATCGGGCCAGACCTGCTGGGCATGGCGACGGGCGAGGCGCTGGCGCATCTCAACTGCCTGATCGGTCGCGGCAAGATCCGGCGCCAGCTGGATGGAGACGGCGTGGCCTGGTACGCGGCTTTTTCTAGTCCCGACTAGAAACGCTCGTTTGACATTTCGCATACGAAACATAATCTGCGGCCATGTCCGTGTCCGCTGATCGCCGTCTCATCTTCCTGCTCAACGCCGGCCATCGGCGCGTGCAGCGCTGGATCGAGGGCAAGATGGCGGCCAAGGGCGGCCTGACCGCCGCCCAGTCGGGGGTGCTGTTCTATCTGGGTGAGCAGGACGGAGCGCTGATCGGCGAGGCCGCCGACGCGCTGGACCTGGCCCCTTCGGCGATGACCGGCCTGATCGACCGCATGACCCGCGCCGAGCTGGTCGAGCGCCAGGCCGATCCCAAGGACGGCCGCGCCATGCGCCTGCGCCTGACCGCCAAGGGCCGCGCCGCTCGCCAGGCCGCGAAGGCGGGTCTTGATGGCGTCAACGCCCACCTCACCGAAGGCTTCACGGAGGAGGAGATCGGCGTCGTCGCGCGCTGGCTCGCCAGTCTGCAGACCAAGTTCCCCAAGGGAGACCAACAATGACCGATCACGTAAAGGTCGAGATCGACGCCGGCGTGATGACCCTCACCCTGGCGCGTCCGGAGAAGAAGAACGCGCTGTCGAACGCCATGTACGGCGTGCTGGCCGACAGCCTGGAGGCGGCCGAGGCGGATCCCGCCGTCCGCGTCGTGGTCATCCAGGCCGACGGCGACAGCTTCACGGCCGGCAACGACCTGCAGGACTTCGCGGCCCAGGCCACCGGAGCCTTCACGGGCGAGCGGCACGTGATCCGCTTCCTGAAGGCCCTGGCCAACGCCACCCGGCCGCTGGTCGCCGCCGTCCAGGGGCAGGCCGTGGGCGTGGGCACGACCATGCTGCTGCACTGCGACCTGGTGTTCGTGACCCCGGACGCGCGCCTGACCACGCCGTTCGTCAACCTGGCCCTGGTGCCCGAGGCCGCCTCCAGCTGGCTGCTGCCGGCCCGCATTGGCCACGCCCGCGCCTACGCCATGTTCGCCCTGGGCGAGGCGATCGACGGCGCCACCGCCGTGGCCTGGGGCATAGCCAACGGCTCGGCCGAGCTTGGCGACCTGCGGGCCCGCGCCCGCGCCGCCGCCGATCAACTGGCCAAGCGTCCGCTGGGGGCCCTGACCGTCACCAAGCGCCTGATGCGCGACGCCGAGAAGATCGCCGCCCTGATGGACATGGAGGGCGCCGAGTTCGCCGCGCGCCTGCAGACGGCCGAGGCCCGCGAAGCCTTCATGGCCTTCGCCGAACGAAGGGCTCCCGACTTCTCGAAGGTGGGCTAAGCTCCACCGACAACACTACGATCTGGGAGGATCAGATGGCGGAACGGATCACCTCGCCCTTCGGGGCGAAGTCGACGGCGCGCGAGGTCGTCGCGGGCCATGACCTGTCAGGCCGGGTGGCGATCGTCACCGGCGCGGCCACCGGCATCGGCGTCGAGACGGCGCGGGCCCTGGCCCTGGCGGGCGCGGAGGTGATCATCGCCGCCCGCAAGCCGGAGCTGGGCGAAGAGGTCGCCAACCAGATCAACGAAGAGGCGGGGTTGAAGCGCGTCAGCTTCGGCATGCTGGACCTTTCCAGTTTCGAGGCCATCCGCCACTTCGCCCACCGCTGGGGCGATCGCCGGCTGAACATCCTGATCAACAATGCCGGCGTCATGGCCTGCCCGCTGTCGCGCACGGCCGACGGGCTGGAGATGCAGATCGGCACGAACCACTTCGGCCATTTCCTGCTGTCGGCGCTGCTGGCGCCGAACCTGGTCGACGGCGCCGAGCACTCGGGCCACCGATCGCGACTGGTGTCGCTGTCCTCGATCGGTCACCGTCGCTCGCCGGTGCATTTCGAGGACCCGAACTACCAGACCCGGCCCTACGACAAGTGGGAAGCCTACGGCCAGGCCAAGACCGCCAACAGCCTGTTCGCGGTCGGCTTCGACAAGCGGTTCAAGGACCAGGGCGTCAACGCCAACGCCGTCATGCCCGGCGGCATCATGACTCCGCTACAGCGGCACATGACACTAGACGAGCAGCGGGCCATGGGCTGGCTGGACGAGCACGACAAGCCGCGCGAGGGCTTCAAGAGCACCGAGCAGGGCGCGGCGACCAGCGTATGGGCCGCGGTCGGCGACGAGCTGGACGGCGTCGGCGGGCTCTATCTGGAGGACTGCAACCAGGCCGTCCCGTGGAGCCAGGAGCACCCCTGGAACGGCGTCATGCCCCACGCCCTCGACCCAGACGCGGCCGACCGCCTGTGGGACCTTTCGGTCAAGACCACGGGCGCGGGCGCCTGATGGACGACCGGTCCATCCTGCGTCTGGCCGGGATCGCCACGATCGTCGGCGCGGTGATCGACATCGTCGCGCCGTTCGTCATCTATCCACATCTGGTCGAGCCGCAGCCGCACCTCGTCTACGTGGCCATCGATCTGCTGCTGATGTTCGGCATGCTGGGCGTCTGGTCGGCGAGTCGGCGCACGGCCAGCGTCCTGGGCCTGGCCGGCTTCGTCCTAGGCCTGCTGGGCGTGATGCTGGTGCGGACCTCGTCGGCCAGGATGTTCGGCGAGGCCTCGTACCTGATCGCTTCCAGCGTCTGGTCGGTCGGCATGGTGGTTTGGGCTCTCGATCTCCTACGGGCGAAAGCATTTCGCATTCCTGCCGGCCTGTGGATCGCCGCGCTCGTCATCGGCCTTGTCGGCGTCGCTCTGAAGGATCACGGTCCCGTCGCGCACGTGGCCAAGATGAGCTTCATTCTCGGTTTCGTCGTCGCCGGCGTCGACCTGATCAAAGCGCGTGGAGAACCCGCATGAGCCAGCCCAATTCGCTTCGGGGCAAGACCCTCTTCGTCACCGGCGCCTCGCGCGGCATCGGCCTGGCCATCGCCCTGCGCGCCGCGCGGGACGGGGCCAATATCGTCATCGCCGCCAAGACGGCCGAGGCGCATCCGAAACTGCCCGGCACCATCTACACGGCCGCCAAGGAAATCGAGGACGCCGGCGGCAAGGCCCTGCCGCTGGTGGTCGACGTGCGCGAGGAGGCCAATGTCCAGGAGGCGGTCGAGAAGGCTGTCGCCCAGTTCGGCGGGATCGACATCTGCGTGAACAACGCCTCGGCCATCTCGCTGACCGGGACGCTGTCGACCGACATGAAGCGCTACGACCTGATGCACCAGATCAATACGCGCGGCACGTTCGTCACCTCGAAGGCCTGCATCCCCTACTTGAAGAAGGCTGAGAACCCGCACGTCCTGATGCTGTCGCCGCCGCTGGACATGTCGCCGCGCTGGTTCGGCTCGCACGTGGCCTACACCATGGCCAAGTTCGGCATGTCGATGTGCGTGCTGGGCATGGCGGAAGAGTTCAAGAGCGACGGCGTCGCCTTCAACGCCCTGTGGCCCCGCACCGGCATCGCCACCGCCGCCATCCAGTTCGCCCTGACCGGCGACGAGGGCCTCAAGCACTGTCGGACGGTCGAGATCATGGCCGACGCGGCCCATGCGATCTTCAGCAAGCCGTCGCGTGAGTTCTCGGGGAACTTCTTGATTGATGATAGTTTCCTGTACGGCGAGGGCGTCCGCGACTTCGACCAGTACAAGGTCGATCCGGCCGCGACCCTGATGCCGGACTTCTTCGTGCCGGAGAGCAGCCCGCCGCCGCCGGGCGTGAAGATCGGCTAGCGCTTCTTCTTGCCCGCCGCCTTCTTGGCGCTTGATCGGGCCGCGACCTCCAGCGACTTGCGCGACCATTCCAGCAGGATGTCCTGGTCGTCGAGCGCCTCGACCGGCGCGGCCCAGTAGGCCATCGGCTTGCCCTCGCCGAACGGGTCGAAGGCGTGGGAGCCGGCGGCCTCGAACGCGACCTTTAGCGCGTCGTCGCCCTTGAGATAGAGGACGTCGTCGTCGATCAGCGCGAAGAACAGGCCGTTCGCGTAGACGCCGACTCCGCCGAACATCCGGCGCGCGGTGATCTGGCCCAGCGGGGCCAGTTGCTCCAGAACGAAGTCCCGATAGTCCGCAGAGACCGCCATGTCCGTTTCCATTCGCTCGGCCACGCCCGCCGACGCCGCCCTGATCCACCAGTTCATCCTCGATCTGGCGGACTATGAAAAGCTGCTCGACACGGTGGAGGCGACGCAGGCCGATACGGCCGCGGCTCTGTTCGGTCCCAAGGCCCGCGCCTTCGCGGACATCGCCGAGCTCGACGGCCAGCCGGTCGGCTTCGCCCTGTGGTTCTACAACTACTCGACCTTCGTCGGCCGGCACGGGATCTATCTGGAGGATCTGTTCGTGCGGCCTTCCGCGCGCGGCTCCGGCGCGGGCAAGGCGCTGCTGGCGAACCTCGCCAAGCGCTGCGTCGACGAGGGGCTGGGCCGCCTGGAGTGGTCGGTGCTCGACTGGAACGCCCCGTCGATCGCCTTCTATGACAGCCTCGGCGCGGCCGCGATGGACGAATGGATCATCCGCCGGCTGACCGGCGACGGCATCCGAAAGCTGGCGGGCCTCTAGGTCCTATTCCAGTCGGTCGGCCTTGCGCAGGTCGGGGAACAGGAAGGCCCACACGGCGGTGACCGCCATGGCCCCGACGCCGCCGAACACCGCCGCGCCGATGGGACCCAGCAGCCAGGCCATGGCCCCGCTCTCGACCTCGCCCAGTTCGTTGGAGGCGCTGATGAACACACCGGAGACGGCGGCGACGCGGCCGCGCATGGCGTCCGGGGTGACGATCTGCACCAGGGTCTGGCGGACATAGACGGACAGCATGTCGGCCCCGCCCAGCACGGCCAGGGCCCCGACCGACAGCCACTCCAGCTTGGAGAGGCCAAACACCGCCGTGGCCAGGCCGAACACGGCCACGCCGGCGAACATGATCTTGCCGGCGTTGCGGCGGATCGGGTTGCTGGCCAGGTAGACGCCGACCAGCGAAGCGCCGATGGCGGGAGCCGCGCGCAGCAGGCCGAAACCGCCGGGGCCGATGTGCAGCACGTCCTTCGCGAACACCGGCAACAGGGCCGTGGCCCCGCCCAGGATCACCGCGAACAGGTCCAGCGAGATCGAGCCGAAGACGATCTTGTTGTTCCAGACGTAGGACAGGCCTTCCTTGATCAGCTCCACGCGCGAGCCGGGCTGGGTTTCGGGCTGGGTGTTCTTGCGGATCGATAGGGCCAGCACGGCGGCGGCCAGGTAGAAGACCAGCGAAGCGCCGAAGGCCAGGGCCGGCGAGTGGATCAGCAGCAGGCCGCCCAGGGCCGGGCCCAGGATCGAGCCGCCCTGCCAGGACAGCGAGTTCCAGGCGATGGCGCGCGGCAGCAGGGGGCGCGGCACCAACATCGGCCCCATGGCGCTGCTGGCGGGCGAGAGAAAGGCGCGGCTGGCCCCGAACATCACCGAGACGGCGAAGATCGGCCACAGCGCATGCGAGCCCATCAGCGCCAGGATCAGCAGCACGCTGGCGCTGATCGCGTCCAGGCACAGGGTGGCGGCGACGATCAGCTTGCGGGTCCGTCGGTCGGCCGTCTCGCCGGCGATGAGGGTCAGCAGGAACAGCGGCACGAACTGGGCCAGGCCGATCATGCTGACCATGAAGGCCGACTCGCCCACCGAGTGGGTCAGGCGGGCGATGGCGTAGACCTGCCAGCCCAGGGCCACGGACTGGATCTGCACCCCCAGGGTGGAGACGAAGCGGGCCACCCAGAAGAGGAGGAAGTCACGCTCCCGCAACAGGGCGCGGGTAGAGGTGTCGGGAGCGGGCGGCGCGGGAGAGGCGGGGTCGGACATTGGGTCGCAACATAGGCCGCGCTTCGCGCACCGCAACGTTATTGACCTGAGAAAGGCTTGGCCCTACAGCGCGCGCATCTTCTGGAGGTTTCCGGGTATGCCCCGCCTGCGACGAATGACGCGCGAACGCGCCACGATCTGACGCCCTCCCGGTCGCGCCTTCGCGTCGGGAGCCCCCGACGCCCTTTCGCATTTCCCGAAGGCCGATGACCCCGACAACAGCCCAAAAGACCGTTCCGCCCGCGCCCGCCTATCCGCCCTTGGTCCATGAGACCCCGGCGATGGAGGCGGCCGTCACCCGCCTGATCGACCGGGTGTTCGGCCCCGGCCGTTTCGCCAAGTCGTCCGAGCGTCTGCGCGAGGGCAACACCCTGTTGAGCGACTGCTCGTTCGTGGCTCTGCGCGACGGCGAGCCGGTCGGCTGCTGTCGCATGTGGCCGGTGACCATCGGCGGCGAGCCGGTCGCCTTCCTGGGGCCGCTGGCGGTGGATCCCGACGAGCGCAGCGCGGGCCTGGGCCAGGCCCTGGTCGAGAGCGCCGTCAAGGCCGCCCGCGCCGCCGGCTGGCGCGCGGTGCTGCTGGTCGGCGATGGCCCCTATTTCGGCCGGGTCGGCTTCACCAACGCCCACACGGCCGGTGTCGTCATGCCCGGCCCGGTGGATCAGCGCCGGGTGCTGCTGCTGCCGCTGAAGGAAGCCGGGGACGAAGGACTCGCGGGTCTGGTCGCGATCGATCCGCGCGCTTGAACCGCCACTCCTGCTTGAGTGCGATGGCCTATGGGCCTAACTGATCCGTGATGACCGACGCATCTCCCAAGACCGGGTTGGACGGCGTCGCCCAGGCCGCCCAAAACGCACAAGGGGGGGCCGCCGGCGCGCGCGGCCTGCCGCCGGTCCATCTGTGGAACCCGCCGCATTGCGGCGAGATCGACATCCGCATTCGCAAGGACGGGGTCTGGTTCCACGAAGGCTCGCCGATCGGCCGGGAGGCCCTGGTGCGGCTGTTCTCGACCGTGCTGCGGCTCGATCCGGACGGCTATCACCTGGTCACGCCCGTCGAGAAGATGAGGATCACGGTCGAGGACGCGCCGTTCATCGCCACCCGCGTCGACCGCGTCCAGAAAGACGATGGCGGCGAGGCGCTGGTCTTCCAGACCAATGTCGGCGACGCGGTCGAGGCGGGGCCGGACAATGCGATCCGCGTCGAGATCGATCCGGTGACCGGCGAGCCGCGCCCCTATGTTCACGTCCGTCGCGGGCTGGAGGCGCTGATCGCCCGGCCGGTGTTCTACGAACTGGCCGAGATGGCTGGCCAGCAGAACGACGCTTGGGGCGTCAGCTCGAACGGCGCGTTCTTCCCGATCGCGCCGCCGGGAGCCGTCCCGGCATGACGCACCCAGACATGACGCGGGAGGAGCGCCGCGCCTGGATCGCCAGCCGTCTGCATCCGATCTCGGACTACGACCCCAGTCTCGCCAATCCGAAGAAGTCCGACTACGACCTCAATCCCGGTTTGAAGGTCGACAACCCGCACGCTCTGCGTCCGGCCGCCGTGCTGGTGGGGCTGATCGAGCACGAGGACGGGTTGACGGTCCTGCTGACCCGCCGGTCCGACACCCTGCGCAGCCACACCGGACAGATCGCCTTTCCCGGCGGTCGCTGCGATCCGGGTGAGACGCCCTGGCAGACGGCCCTGCGCGAGGCGCAGGAGGAAGTAAACCTCGATCCGGCCCTGGTGACCGTGGTAGGCCTGTTGCACGGCTACCAGACGGTGACCGGCTTCCACGTGACGCCGGTGGTCGGCTTCATCGATCCGAAGGCGACCTTCGTCGCCAGCCCCGAGGAAGTGGCCGACGTCTTCGAGACGCCGTTCGCCTTCCTGATGGATCCGGTCAACCATCAACGGCAGTCGAGGGAGGCTCCGGATGGGGCGCGACGTCATTTCTATGCGATGCCCTGGAACGATCGGTTCATCTGGGGGGCGACGGCCGGCATGCTCCGGTCGTTGTACGAGGCGCTTTACGACGAAAGCGGACGGACACCCTCCGAATAGGGTGTTTCGCAGAGCGCGATAGCCGAAAGTGTGAGCGGTTTCGGCGGTTATCGCGCTCCAATGTTTGAACAGAGCCTGTTTATCCGTTTCGGATTTGTGCGGTCCGAAACGGACAGGCTCTGGCGAAGCCAGGGTCTCCTGGCCTAACAATGTCGCCCCGTTCAAGGGGCGATGACGCGTGCTGTGGGGAGTCAGGCGTTGAGCAGTGAATCGATCGGCGTTCAGCCGTGGATGGCGCTACCTGGAACAAGGGCGGTGTTCGCCGCCCTGGAGGCGCGCGGCTATCCCGGCTGCGCGCGCTTCGTCGGCGGCTGCGTTCGCAACGCGGTGATGGGCAAGCCCATCGACGATATCGACATCGCCACCACCCTGACGCCGGACCTGATCATCGACGCCCTGGAGCAGGCCGGCCTGCGCGCCATTCCGACCGGCGTCGACCACGGCACGATCACGGCGCTGTCGGGCGGCCGGCCCTATGAGATCACCACCCTACGCAAGGACGTCTCGACCGACGGCCGCCGGGCGGTGGTGGCCTTCACCCAGGACTGGGGCCAGGACGCCGAGCGCCGCGACTTCCGCTTCAACGCCCTGTACGCGGATCTGGAAGGACGGCTCTACGACCCGACCGGCGAGGGGATCAAGGACGCTCACGAAGGCCGGGTGGTGTTCGTCGGCGATCCGATGACCCGTATCCGCGAGGACTATCTGCGCATCCTGCGCTTCTTCCGGTTCCAGGCCTGGTACGGCAAGGGCGACGCCGACCAGAAGGCCCTGGCCGCCTGCAAGGCGCTGAAGGGCATGGTCTCCGGCCGCGCCGCCGAGCGTACTCAGAAGGAACTGATGAAGATGCTGGCCGCGGAGGATCCGCGCCCGGCTCTGCGCCTGATGGCGGCGACCAGCGTGCTGTCCTCGATCCTGCCCCAGGTGAAGTCTCTGGCCCGCTTCGAGGCCCTGGTGGCCATCGAGACCGAGCAACTGTTCGAGAACGACCCGGACCTGCGCCTGGCGGCGCTGATCCCGGACGATCCCAAGCAGGCCGCCGACCTGGCCGAGCGACTGCGCCTGCCCAACAATGTCCGCGACCGGATCGTTGACGCGGTTGGCAAGAGTCCGCGCATCGTCTCGTGGATGAGCCCGCGTGAAGCGCGCCGCGCCGTCTATGGCCTGGGCGTGCGGGCGTTCAGCGACCGGATCAAGCTGGCCTGGGCCGGCTCGGGCCGTGACTCGACCGCCCCGCAGTGGCGGGCCCTGCTGGCCCTGGCCGAGACCTGGAACCCGCCGGCCTTCCCGCTGTCGGGCGAGGAGGTCATGCAGGCCGGCGTGCCAAAAGGGCCGATGGTCGGCGAGGTGATGCGCGAAATCGAAATCTGGTGGATCGACCAGGACTTTATCGAGGACAAGTTCAGCGCCATCGAGCGGCTGAAGGCGGTCGCGCAGGGTATGGTTTACTAGGAGGGGTGTCTTGAAGATCGGCCTGCTCGAGACCGGCAATCCGCCAGGCGACCTCGCGGAGACCCACGGCAGCTATTCGGCGATGTTCAAGGCGCTGTTGGGGCCGGAGCACAGCTACCGCGTCTACGACGTCCAGAAGGGCGAGCTGCCCGAGGATCCGGGCGAGAACGACGCCTATGTCATCACCGGCTCGGCGGCCGGAGTCTATGACCCGTTGCCGTGGATCGAGCCGCTCAAAGCGTTCCTCGTCCAGGCCAAGGGCGAGCAGCCGATGGTCGGGGTGTGCTTCGGCCACCAGATCATGGCCGAAGCGTTCGGCGGCAAGGTCATCAAGTCCGACAAGGGCTGGGGCGTGGGCCTACAGGCCTACGCGGTCGAGGCGCAGGAACCGTGGATGGACGATGCCCACCACCTCGCCGTGCCCGGCTCGCACCAGGACCAGGTCGTCGCGCTGCCCCCTGGCGCGCGGGTGCTGGCCGGCAGCGCGTTCACGCCCTACGGGATTCTGACGTACGACGACGCCAAGGCGATCTCGATGCAGGTCCACCCCGAGTTCTCGCCGGACTACGCCAAGGCGCTGATCGAGACGCGGCGCGGCGCGCGGCTCACCGACGAGCAGGCCGACGCGGCGATCGCCAGCCTTTCGGCCGACAACGACCGCGCGCGGATGGCCGAATGGATCGGCGCATTCCTGAAGCAGGAAACCCAAGGCTAAGCGGGCGCGTTCCTCCCGCGGTGAAATCCGGGAGGTCCGTCCATGCGTATCGCTACCGTCGTGATCCTGGCCGGAGCCCTGGCCGCCGCCGGCGCGGTCGTCGCCAGCGTCCAGGCGGCGCCTGAAACGAAGGCGGCGGGGCCAGCGCCCGTGGCGCTGAAGACCGCCGCCAGCTTCCAGTCGATCAAGGATCCGGCCGCGCGGTCGATCGCCCTGTTCCAGGAGGCCGGCAAGGTGATCCAGAGCCCGCGCTGCCTGAACTGCCATCCGGTCCAGCGCGCCCCGACGCAAGGCGACAACCTGCATCCGCACAATCCGCCGATGATCGCTGGCGACAGCGGCCATGGCCCGGCGGGCATGCCGTGCTTCTCGTGTCATACCCAGGCCAACGTCCCGACCTGGGGTGCGGATATCAAAAGTATCCCCGGCGATCCGAAGTGGGCCCTGGCCCCCGCCGAGATGGCCTGGCAAGGCAAGTCGCTGGGCCAGATCTGCGCCCAGATCAAAAATCCCTCGACCAACGGCGGCAAGTCCATGGCCGAGCTGCATCATCACATGGCGCAGGATCACCTGGTCGGCTGGGCCTGGAACCCGGGCGCCGGACGGATCCCGGCCCCCGGCACGCAGGCGCGGTTCGGCGAGCTGATCAAGGCGTGGATCGACACCGGCGCCAAATGCCCTAAGGCCGCCTGATACTTTCCAGATAGGCGGTGAACATGTCGGCCATGGCGTCGGCGTGGGCCGTGATCTCGGTGTCCGTCCTCGGCGTCTCGGAGAAAGCCTTGGCGACCTCCTTGAGCGTCAGGGTGATCAGGTCGCCGGCCTGGACGCGGACGTCTTCGTCCGTGTCCGGCAGCACCTCGCGCATGAAGTCGCGGATGGTGTCCGTGCCCGAGACCCTCGCCGCCTGGGCCTCGGGGGCGTCGCGATAGAGCGGCGCGGCGTCGTTGAGCGCCGTGCGCATCGCGGCTTCCTCGCATTCGGATCGGACGAAGGCGTGGACCAGGGCGCGCAGGCGCTCCAGGGGCGGCCGCGCGCGGTCCTCCAGGATGGTGCGCAGCAGGTCGGTCGTCTGGCGCCATTCGTCGCTTTGCAGCCGGAACAGGATCGCGGCCTTGTTCGGGAAGTACTGATAGACCGAGCCGACGCTGACTCCTGCCTTGTCTGCGACCCGGGCGGTGGTGAAACGCGCCGCGCCCTCCTTGGCCAGAACCTGAACAGCCGCCTCCAGGATCGCCGCCACCAGCTCGGTCGAACGGGCCTGCTTGGGCTGCTTTCGTGAGGAAATCCGGGGGCTTGGATGGTCGTTCATAGGAGCGTCCAGCAACGCGAATAGGAAACCTGACGAATTAGTCGCATTTCTGAGGCCGGCGCAACACCGCGCTTTTGGAGACCTCCATGAACACCCTGATCAAGCTTGGACCGCTGCTGGGCCGTCTGTTCGACCTGAGCGACACGGCGCGCCCCGTCTTCTCCGGCGTGCCCGCCGCCGAGCGCGAGCGGCTGATGCGCAGCAAGACCGAGTATCTCGAGCTCTACGGCGCCCTGAAGGAATTTCCGCTGGCGGTGTCGCGCGACACCGGCGCGCTGCTCTACATGCTGGCGCGATCGATCGGCGCGAAGACGATCGTCGAGTTCGGGACCTCGTTCGGCGTCTCGACCCTGCACCTGGCCGCGGCCCTGCGCGACAATTGGGGGGATGGGGGCGGCGGTCGCCTGATCACCACCGAGTTCGAGCCGTTCAAGGCCGAGCGCGCCCAGGAGCATCTCGTCGCCGGCGGCCTGCTGGACCTAGTCGAGATCCGCCTGGGCGACGCGCTGCGGACCCTGGCCGTCGACCTGCCGGAGACGATCGACCTCGTCCTGCTGGACGGCGCCAAGGCGCTTTATCCGGAGATCCTGGCCCTACTGGAAAGCCGCCTGCGGCCGGGCGCGTTGATCATCGCCGACAACGCCGACTATGCGCCGGAGTATCTGGCGAAGGTGCGGTCCACCGAAGCCGGCTACCTGTCCGTGCCGTTCGGCGAGGACGTGGAACTGTCGATGAAGCTCTGAACGGGCCACAGCAGCACGATCGCCGTCAGGGCGAGGTGCGCCCCGGCCGAGAGCCAGGGCGACCCGTCCGGACGGGCCGCGTCGATGGTGACTGCGCCATCGAGCAAGGTGTTGGTCAGGTTCCAGCCCCAGTGCAGACCGACGGCGGCCCAGAGGCTCTTCCAGCGCCAGGCCGCGGCCGCATAGGCCAGGCCGAAGCAGAAGATCCGCATCCAGGCCAACGGCCCGTCGCCCAGTCGGTAGATGTGGTTCAGCAGATAGATGGCGCTGCTGGCCAGGACGAAGGCCGAGCCGGTCCAGGCGACGCCCGAGGCCTTCAGCCAGAAGCCTCGGGTCAGGATGTCCTCGGTGATCGAGGCGACGAAGGTCGACAGGGCCGCGCCGGCGACCATGCCGATCCAGAAGATCGGTGTGTGCGAGGCAGGTGGCGAACCGAAGACGAAGGTTCCGTTCGCCAGGCCCCAGAAGACCGCGGCGAGTCGCGCCAGGGCGGCCAGTAGAATGCCGACCAGCACCAGCCGCGCCCAACCCGGCTTGAGGTCGAGGGCATAGGCGTCATAGCCGCGATGACCCAGCAGCCAGCGCCCAACCGGCCAGGCCGCCAGCAGGGCGGCGATCATCAGCACGGCCTGGAGAGCGGGGCTGTGCAGCCAGAGCATGCCTACGCCCTCGGCCGACTGGTAGAGGGCGAATAGGATGACGAAGGCCGCGATCCGGCGGCCGGCCGACACTGTCCCTAAGGCCATTTCACCGCCGGCGGCATCGAGCTCAGGATCGATTCCACGTTCCCCCCCGTCTTCAGACCGAACATGGTGCCACGGTCGTAGAGCAGGTTGAACTCGACATAGCGGCCGCGCTGGACCAGTTGCTGCTCGCGCTCTTCGGCCGTCCAGGCCTCGCCCATCCGGCGGCGGACCAGCTCCGGATAGATCTCCAGGAACGCCCGGCCAACGTCCTGCGTGAAGGCGAAGTCCCGGTCCCAGTCGCCGCTGGCGTGGTGGTCGTAGAAGATGCCGCCGATACCGCGCGGTTCATTACGGTGGGGCAGGAAGAAGTACTCGTCGCACCAGGCCTTGTACTTGGCGTACCAGTCCGGATCGTGCTTGTCGCAGGCCCGCTGGTAGGCGGCGTGGAAGTCGATGGCGTCGGGGAAGTCCTGCTGGCGCTGATAGCCGAGCAGGGGTGTGAGATCCCCGCCGCCGCCGAACCAGCTCTTGGTCGTGGCGATGAAGCGGGTGTTCATGTGCACGGCCGGCACCCGCGGATTGGTCATGTGCGCGATCAGGCTGATGCCGGTGGCGAAGAACCGGGGGTCGTCCGCCGCGCCGGGCATGTTTTTCGCCATCTCGGGCGTGAAGGTCCCGTGCACCGTCGAGACGTGGACGCCGACCTTCTCGAACAGGCGGCCGTGCATCATGCCCATGACGCCGCCGCCGCCGGCCGGGCGGTCCCAGGGTTTCTTCTCGAAGCGGCCGGGCGCGCCGGGATAGAGATCGGCCGGGGCCTCGTCCTCCAGGCGTTCGAATTCCGCGCAGATCTGGTCGCGCAGGCTTTCGAACCAGGCGCGGGCCTTGGCCTTCTTGTCGTCGAGGGCCAGAATTTCGAGGTCTTGGTCGGTGCTCATGCCGTCGGATTAAGCCGCAGAACGCCCGCGTGCAAATGGGTCGCCGCGCCTGAGGCAAAACCGAAGGGCGGTATTCGACAAGAACGGGACGGCGACCCCATATAGATCAAGGTTTCCGCGCCTTCCGGAGTTCGTCATGCCCGTCGCCAAATCCGCCGCCAAGTCCTCGGATGTCTGGATCGCCTCGGGCGTCCGCACCCCGTTCGCCAAGGTCGACGGGCCGCTGGCTTCCTACGACGCGATCGAACTCTCCGTGCCGGTCGTGAAGGCCATGCTGGCGAAAGGCGCGCGGCCGGACTTCGCGGTCTGGGGTACGGTCATTCCGAACCTGACCTGGAGCAACCTGGCGCGCGAAGTGCTGCTGGACGCCGGGGCCGACCCGACCATTCCGGCCTTCTCGACCATCATGGCCTGCTCGACCAGCATGATCGGCGCGATCGAGGCGGCCGGCATGATCGACGGGCGGGGCCGCGACCTCGCCCTGGTCGGCGGCGTCGAGAGCATGAGCCGGGTGCAGATCGGCCTTTCGGTCGCCCTGTCGGACTGGATCCGCAAGTTCCAGGGCGCCAAGACGGGCCAGCAGCGACTGGCGGCCCTGGGCGCGCTGAACCTGAAGGACGTGAAGCTGTTCATCCCCAAGGTGGCCAACCGGGTCACGGGGTTGTCCATGGGCGAGCACACCGAGATCACCGCCAAGGAATGGAACCTGTCGCGCGCCGACCAGGACGCCCACGCCCTGGCCAGCCACCAGGGCGCGGTGAAGGGCTGGGAGGAAGGCTTCTTCGACGACCTGGTCATTCCGATCGGCGGCGCCAAGCGCGACACCATCCCCCGCAAGGACTCGACGCTGGAGAAGCTGGCCAAGCTGGGTCCGGCCTTCGACAAGACCAGCGGCAAGGGCACGCTGACGGCCGGCAACTCCTCGCCGCTCACCGATGGCGCGGCGGCGATCTGGGTCGGGTCCGAGGCCGGCATGGCCCGCCTGCCGGGTGAGACGCCGAAAGTGAAGATCGTCGACTACGAGGTCACCTCGATCGACCTGCGCCACGAGGGCCTGCTGATGGCGCCCGCCTATGGCGTGCCGCGCATGCTGGCCCGCAACAGCATGACCTATGCCGATGTCGGGCTGTGGGAGATCCACGAGGCCTTCGCCGCCCAGGTGCTGTCGCACATCGCGGCCTGGGAGAGCGCCAAGTTCCTGAGCGAGAAGGCCGGCGTCACCGCGCCGATGGGGGCGTTCCCACGCGATCGCATGAATCCGTTCGGCGGCTCGCTGGCGTTGGGTCACCCGTTCGGGGCGACCGGAGCGCGGATCCTCAGCCAGGCGGTGAAGGAGCTGGCCGCCCGTCCGAAGGGCGAGCGCGCGATCGTCAGCATCTGCGCCGACGGCGGCCAGGGCACGATGATGCTGCTGGAGAGCGCTTAGGTTCGAGGAGCCGAAACCTCGTCCTTCGACAAGCTCAGGATGAGGTTTCTACTGCGTCGTTTGATGTCGTCCTCACCCTGAGCTTGTCGAAGGGCGAGGGCGTATCCTAGGTCAGGGCCGTGAAGATCAGGGCCACGACGGCGACGTCGAAGATGCGGATGGCGACGGACAGCATTTGAAGACCCGTGGGCGATGAATTCACCAACGATTAAGCAAGACTGGCGCCAACCCTTCGGTTCCCGCTGATGGCGCTCTTCTTCGACGCCGCCTGGTACGACGAACGCCTCGCCGAGCGCGGTCTGAGCCGCACGATCCTGGCCGCCGCCGCTGGTCTGAGCGAGGCCGACCTCGCCCTGGCGTTCAAGGACCAGCGCGAGCTATCGATGCAGGAAGTCTCTGTCTTCGCCGAGCTTTTGGGCGTCACGCCGGCCGAGGCCGCGTCGCGCGCCGGGATGCGTCCACCGCCGGTCAGCGACGCCCAGCGTCTGGCGGCGTTGGAGGCGCGGGTCGCCGCGCTCGAGGCCGAGCTGGCCCGCCTGAAGGGTTAGATCTTGGTCTTCTTCAGCAGGCCCGTTGGGGGACGGCGATCGGCCGGCCCGGAATATTCCGTCCCGAGATAGGTCGATCTGGCCGTATCCAGCACTTCCTGCCCACCGCGCAGGCCGCGTTTCTGTCCAGGCTGACCCATGACATGCGCGGCGAAGGCGGCGAAGCCTCCCCGGCGCGGCGGGGTGTCCTGACGCGGTGGGGGGGCGTCTTCCTCCACGACGAATACAACCTCTTCTTCGGTCTCATGACGCTCGCCATCGCGCGGCGCCGGCAGGGCGCGGCGCGCGGGACCAGGGCGTCGAAGGGGATCGATCGGGCCGCTCATGGTGAAGAGCCTAGAAGCCGGACGGTTAAGAACCGCTGGAGCGTCTTGGTTAAGGCGTGGGTTAGGACTTGTTCGCCAGCTTGGCCAACTGCTCCTGCATCGCCTCCATCTGGCGCTTCAGGTCGGCCAGGGAGTCGTCGCCGGCGGGGGTGGGCGCAGGCGAAGGCTGAGGCTCGGCGGGCGCCGCGCCGCCGTCTTCCGGGCGCACATAGGCGAACGGCGAGAACATCTTCATGGCCCGGTCGAACAGAGCCATGTTCTGGCGGATCTGCTCTTCATAGACGCCCATGCCGGGGATCTTGCCGGGCGCCAGGCCCGCGAACTGTCCGCGCATGCGCTCCTGCTGCTTGGAGAAGCTCTCCAGCGACATTTCCAGGTACGACGGCAGGAAGGCCTGCATCGAATTGCCGTAGAAGCCGATCAACTGGCGCAGGAACTGGATGGGCAGCAGATTCTGGCCGCCGCCGCGATTCTCTTCCTCGAAGATGATCTGGGTCAGGACCGAGCGGGTGATGTCGTCGTTGGTCTTGGCGTCATAGACCACGAAGTCGACGCCCTCCTTCACCATGTCCGACAGGTGTTCGAGGGTCACGTAGGACGACGAGGCCGTGTTGTAGAGGCGGCGGTTGGCGTACTTCTTGATGATGACGCGCTGGCCGGCCGCCTTCTCGGCGCCCGCCTTTTCGCTGTTCGCGGCCGTTTCGCCTTTTTCAGGGTTCTCGGACATTTCGTTCCCTAAGGTAGCGGTTGGGCCGCTTCTCGCACCGCACTATCGCTAATGCAAAGGCGAGGCGCCAGTGGTCAGATGACTTGGAGCTGTCGCCAAGCCGTGAAAATGTAGCCGTGACGAACGCCGTCGCGATGTGCATGTTGGATGCTGCATCGCAAAAGCACGGGCGCCGCAACCGCGAAGGCGTCACGTCAGAACGTCACGGGAGCCTATCCATGAGCGACATCGTCATTGTCTCCGCCGCGCGCACGCCGGTCGGTTCGTTCAACGGGGCGCTGTCCAGCCTGCCCGCTTCGGACCTGGGCAAGATCGCGATCCAGGCCGCCGTCGAGCGCGCCGGCATCGCCCCCGCCGATGTCGACGAGGTTATCCTGGGCCAGGTGCTGCAGGCCGCCGCCGGCCAGGGCCCCGCTCGCCAGGCCTCGGTCAATGCCGGCATCCCGGTCGAGAGCCCGGCCTGGAGCCTGAACCAGCTGTGCGGCTCGGGCCTGCGGGCCGTGGCCCTGGCGGCCCAGCAGATCGCCGCCGGCGACGCCAAGATCGTCGTGGCCGGCGGCCAGGAGAGCATGAGCCAGGCGCCGCACGCCCAGAACCTGCGCGGCGGCCAGAAGATGGGTGACCTGACCTTCGTCGACACCATGATCAAGGACGGTCTGTGGGACGCCTTCCACGGCTACCACATGGGCCAGACGGCCGAGAACATCGCCAACCGCTGGCAAATCACCCGCCAGGACCAGGACGTCTTCGCGGTCGCCAGCCAGAACAAGGCCGAGGCCGCCCAGAAGGCCGGCAAGTTCGACGCCGAGATCGTTCCGGTCACCATCAAGGGCCGCAAGGGCGACACGATCGTCGACAAGGACGAGTTCATCCGCCATGGCGCGACGCTGGAAAGCGTCCAGGGCCTCAAGCCCGTGTTCAACAAGGAAGGCTCGGTCACCGCCGCCAACGCCTCGGGTCTCAATGACGGCGCCGCCGCCCTGGTGTTGATGACCGCCGACGAAGCCGCCAAGCGCGGCCTCAAGCCGCTGGCCCGCATCGCCTCATGGGCCAATGCCGGCGTCGAGCCGGAGATCATGGGCACGGGTCCGATCCCGGCCTCGAAAAAGGCGCTGGAAAAGGCTGGCTGGACCGTCGCCGACCTCGACCTGGTCGAGAGCAACGAAGCCTTCGCCGCCCAGTCGCTGTGCGTGGTCCGCGAACTGGGCCTCGACCCGGCCAAGGTCAATGTCAACGGCGGCGCCATCGCCATCGGCCACCCGATCGGCGCCTCGGGCGCGCGGATCCTGACCACCCTGCTGCACGAGATGAAGCGCTCGGGCGCCAAGAAGGGCCTGGCCACCCTCTGCATCGGCGGCGGCATGGGCGTGGCCATGTGTGTCGAGGCCGTCTAGGTCCGGAGCGCCCAGGCCTCAAGAAAGTCGGCTGCCTCAATAACGTCGCGCATCCTTAGGCGTGATCCGCGCGCTTCCTCTTGCTGAGGCGCGCGGATCACGCGAACCATAAGAAAACAGCGTTCGGGAGAGATCAGATGACGAGAGTGGCTTTCGTGACCGGCGGCACCCGCGGGATCGGCCGGGCGATCTGCGAGCGATTGATCGCCGACGGACACAAGGTGGCGGCGGGCTATTCCGGCAACGAGGAAGCGGCCGCGGCCTGCGCCAAGGCGCTGGGCGTCATGGTGGTGAAGGGCAATGTCGGTTCGTTCGACGACTGCGCCGCCGCCGTGAAGACGGTCGAGGCCGAGCTTGGCCCCATCGACATCCTGGTCAACAACGCCGGCATCACCCGTGACGGCATGCTGCACAAGATGACCTACGAGCAGTGGTCCGAAGTGATCCGGGTCAACATGGACTCGGCCTTCAACATGACCCGCCCGGTGATCGAGGGCATGCGCGACCGCGGCTGGGGTCGCATCGTCAACATCAGCTCGATCAACGGCCAGAAGGGCCAGATGGGCCAGACCAACTATTCAGCCGCCAAGGCCGGCCTGATCGGCTTCACCAAGGCGCTCGCGCTCGAGAACGCCAAGAAGGGCGTGACGGTCAACGTGATCTGCCCCGGCTACATCGACACAGAGATGGTGGCGGCGGTGCCGGAGAACGTTCTGGCCCAGATCATCGCCGGCATCCCCGTCGGTCGCCTGGGCAAGGGCGAGGAGATCGCCGACATGGTCTCGTTCCTGTCGGGTGAACGCGCAGGCTTCGTCACAGGCGCCACGCTCAGCCTCAACGGTGGCCAGTACATGGCCTGATGCGGGCCTGATCCTGGTTCCCTGAAGCCCAAGGCTTGACGCCGACTGTTGCGGTTGGGCCTCATGCCGCCGGCTTCGGGGAATGGGCGTTAACGCGTCCAAGATTCGCCCCAGTCGGCGGGCAGTACGGATCGCATGAAATTCTGTAAGGCGGAGTTGGCTGACCTCGGGGCCCGTGTGCCCCTGGCGATCGCGGCTCTGATGGTCATGACGGCGTCCGCGAACGCCCAGCAGCTGCCGCACTCGCTGCGGGACGCCTTGCTTGGTCATAAGGGACCGGCCGAGGCCCGCCGCGTCGCCGCTCCGCCGGTAGGGCGCTATGTCTCCGAAAGCGGCGGCGCCTTCATCTTCGACCAGGCCGCGCCCCAGCCGCTGATGAAGTTCGACAACAGCGCCGAGGTCTGGGTGCTGTCGGCCCAGCCGGCCTCGCGCGGCGATGTCATCTACCGAAACGACCTGGGCGAACCCGTACTGCGGGTGACCAAGCTGGGCGGCATGATCCTGTTCACCGACGACGCCCCGATGGGCGCGGCCGCCGCCCTGTCGGGCCGCGCCTCGTCGATCCAGCCGCCGGCGATCATGTCGTTCAGCGTGTTCGTCCAGCGCGTCCGCATCGCCACGGCCCGCGCCAGCCGCGCGGCCCAACGCGATATCGAGTTCTCGACCGTCGAGGATGTGCGGCCCGAGACCTCCGTCCTGGCCGCCGACTCCGCCACGGTCGTGGCCGAGGCTTTCGAGCGGATGGCTCGCAAGGGCGACCGCTCGATCATCGCCAAGGTCTTCCGTGTCCTGCTGGCCGAGGGCCGCAAGCCGTCCGCGGCGCTGAAGGACGGGGCCCTGACCATCACCTATTCGCCGGATCAGGGCCTGGCCGGCCGGCCCTCGTCCAAGCGGATCATCAAGGTCATGAACCGCTGATCCGTCGCGGCGTACTGAATTCTGGCGAACGCCGTTCTCCAAGCGTAACCATAACTCCTCAGCGACCGTTTACCCGAATGGTCTAGCTTGATGACACACGGCCACGATGGCGCCGCCGCATGGGATCAACCCCGCGTGGTGCGACGCCAGCGAGGCTTTTCGTGCATCCGCAAGGTTCTATTGTCTGGTCATGGATAGCTCCGAGCTCGCCGAGGTTCCTGAGCGTGGGCGGCTGAAGATGGCCGACATCGCCCGCATGGCGGGCGTGTCGATCTCGACGGTGTCGCGCGCGCTGGCGGGCAATCCGCTGATCCCCAAGACGCTGCGCGACCAGATCGTCGAGATCGCCCAGACCCACGGCTATGTCGTCAACCAGTCGGCGCGGTCCCTGCGCCTGCGCAAGACCGACACCATCGGCGTCATCATTCCGCTGGCCCACGAGGCGGGGCAGCTGATCTCCGACCCGTTCTTACTGGAGATGGTCGGGCGACTGGCCGACGAGATAACGCGCCGCAACTACTCCGTTCTGCTCAACAAGGTGATCGTGACCGAGCCGGGCTGGCTGGACCGTATCATCCAGTCGCACCGCGCCGATGGTCTGGTTCTGATCGGCCAGAGAGTCCAGCACGAGGCGCTGAACGCCGTCGCCGACACCTACAAGCCGATGGTGGTCTGGGGCGCCCCGCTGCCGGGCCAGCGCTATTGCGCGGTGGGCAGCGACAACGTCCAGGGCGGTCGACTGGCCGTGGCGCACCTGGCCGGCGCCGGCCGCAAGCGCATCGCCTTCCTCGGTGCGGTTGAGGCGCCCGAGGCCGCCCAGCGCTTCGAGGGCTACAAGATGGGCTTGGCCGAGGCGAGCCTTCCTTTCGACGCGAGTCTGGTCGTGCCAGCGCCCTGCGCCATGGAAGAGGCTCAGGAAGCGATCACGGCCTTCTTGGCGACCGGTGTGTCGTTCGACGCCGCCTTCGCCTTCTCGGACATCATCGCCCTGGCGGCGATCGGCGCCCTGACCGAGGCCGGCAAGAGCGTGCCGGGCGAGGTGGCGGTGGTCGGCTTCGACGACATCGTCCTGGCCCGTTACAGCACTCCGCCCTTGACCACGATCCGCCAGGACCTGGCGTTCGGGGCCCGGGCGATGGTCGACCTGCTGTTCCGCCGCATGGCCGGCGAGGATGCGCCCGGGATCCTGTCGCCGGTCGAGCTGGTGGTGCGCGGCTCCAGCGTCTAGCAGCGCCGACGGTGACTTACGTCGCTTCGACGCCGATCGACTTCAATTCCTTGAGGAAACGGGCCAGGCTCTGGTGCGAACGCTTCAGGCCTTGCAGAACCTCGGGCTTGGACAGGGCCGACTGCGGGACGATGAAACCTTCGCGGCCGACGCGCTGGGCCATGCCCTTCTCCAGCATCTCGACGAAACGGCGGCGAACGGTTTCGTAAGGCAGGGCCAGCGAGTCGGCGACTTGGCGCACGGTCAGCGGGCGGCGCTCATGGTCCGGCGGAACTTCGTCGACCTCGGCGTAGAGGCCGCCGCGGATATGCGAGCAGTTGCCGGCCCAAAGGGTAGTGAAAACGAGGGCGTACAGGAGGTCCGAACCATGGACTTCGTTGGCGATCTCGACCCAGCGTAGAATGTAGTCCGTCGCGTAGCGGCTGGCCGCGCGAGCGTTGATGTACTCATCGGACATAGGTTACTCGGTTCCCCAGGGTCGTCGTTTCGGCGCGACGTGAAAAGGATTGCATGGCTCGATGAACGACGCCATGCGACCAAGTTGCCCACTATGGGTACCCTATCTGAGCACCCGCGACCGGTTGACGCAGGTATGGAGGGCTTAGGTTTTCGAGGGGCTCCAATCGGGCGCGGCCAGTTCGAAGCCCTCGAAGCGGAAGCCCGGCGCGACGGTGCAGCCGACCAGAGTCCAGGCGCCCAGGCTGACCGCGGTCTGCCACCACAGCGTCGGCACGACCACCTGCGGCCGGCAGCCGGCGCGCAGGTCCGGACCCAGGACATAGGCCGTGGCGCCTCGGCCGTCGGGCGGCGACAGGGTGATCGAGATCGGCGCGCCGGCGTACCAGTGCCAGGTCTCGACGGCGTCGACGCGGTGCCAGGCCGACATCTGCTCGGCCTCCAGCAGGTAGTAGATGCAGGTGGAATGGGCGCGGCCGTCGGGACCGGGCTCGTCTTCGAAGGTCCGCTTGTACCAGCCGCCCTCGGGATGGGGCTGCATGTCCAGCACGCGGATGATTTCCTTGGCGCCCAGGTCGCCGGAGACGCCCCGTACGGTCTTGTTGGAGTCGATCACGCTGTCACTCATCCCTTGAAGCTGTCCTTGGCGGCCCGGATCTCGGCGAAGGCCTGGGCGGGGGTGGAGGCGGCCGGCCGCAGCCGCGGCGCGCGCAGGAAGGGATTGGTCGCCTTCTCGGCGCCGATGGTGGTGGGCACGGTCGGTTCGCCGCGCTCGCGGGCCGCGAACACCGCGTCGGCGCGGGCCTTGAGGGCGGGGTCGTCGTCGACCGACAGGGCGAAGCGGGCGTTCGCGGCGGTGTATTCGTGAGCGCAGTAGACGACGGTGTCGTCGGGCAGGGCGGTGATGCGGGAGAGCGACTCCCACATCTGCTCGGGCGTACCCTCGAACAGGCGGCCGCAGCCTAGGGCGAACAGGGTGTCGCCGACGAAGGCGATGCCGTCGGCGGCGTCGTGGTAGGCGATGTGGCCCAGGGTGTGGCCGCCGGAGTCGATGACCTCGAACCGGGTCTCGCCCAGCAGGACGATGTCACCACCGCGCACCACGCGGTCCAGCGGCGCGATGCGGGTCACTTCGGCCGGGCCGGTGATGGTAGCGCCCGTGGCCTTCTTCAGCGCCGCGTTGCCGCCGGCATGATCTGGGTGCCAGTGGGTGTTGAGAATCAAGTCGAGGCTCCAGCCCAGCGTGTCGAGCTCGGCGAGGATGGCGTCGGCGTCCGGCGTGTCGATGGTCGCGACCTTGCCGCTGGTCTCGTCGCGCACGAGGAAGCCGTAGTTGTCGGACAGACACGGGAACTGGTGGACGGTCAGGGACATGAGAGGGCTTGCTCTATCGCGCCGACGCGGGCGCGCCTACAAGGATGGCCTCGACGCTCGGGAGACTCAATGCGCCGCGACGTGCTGGATCTGAGAGCCTTCTACGCCGCCCCGCTGGGCCGCGCGGCGCGGACCATGCTGACCCGCAAGGTGGAAGAGGCATGGGGTAATACGCGGGACCTCGACGTGCTGGGCGTCGGCTACGCCACTCCCTTTCTGGACGCCGCCCGGAGCAACGCCCGTCGGGTTGTGGCCGCCATGCCGGCCCAGCAGGGCGTCGAGGTCTGGCCGCATGGCGGCCGCAACCAGGCCTGCCTGGTCGAAGAGACAGCCTTGCCGCTGCCCAACGCCATGTTCGACCGCGTTCTTGCCGTCCACGCCCTGGAAGAGGCCGACGACCCGGCCGCCCTGCTGGCCGAGATTGGCCGGGTGATGGCCCCGACGGGACGGCTTATCGTGGCGGTGTCGTCGCGCGACGGCGTCTGGACGGGAGCCGAGACCACGCCGTTCGGCCACGGCCGCCCCTACAGCCGCGGCCAGCTGGAATCGCTGATTCGAGAGGCAGACCTGGAGCCGGCCGGCTGGACGCGGGCGCTCTATGTGCCTCCGGTCGGGGCCATGGCGTCGTGGGCCGAGGGCTTCGAACAGGTTGGCGCGCGCCTGTGGCCGCGCTTCGCCGGGGTGATCCTGATGGAGGCCATCAAGCAGACCTTCGCGGTCAAGCCGCGCGGCCATCGCGCTCGCGCGCGGGTGTTCGCGCCCGGCGTCCTGCTGCCCAGTCCGGCCGGGCCGACCCCCGCGCGGCACGAAGGTGGCCGGTCCGTTCCCGTTCATCAGGCGCCCGTTCCTCAGGCGCCGAACGGTCGGGACGTCTGATCTCACTTGGAGCGAAGCGCGCGGACGCCTAGCTTGTGGTCCTGACAACCGTTCGCTCCCGGGAACACCGCCATGAAGATGATCGTCGCCGTGATTAAGCCGAGCCGCCTGGATGCGGTGCTTGAAGCGGTCACCGAGGCGGGCGCGTCGGGTTTGACCGTCACCGAGGTGCGCGGCTACGGCCGCCAGAAGGGCAAGACCGAGGTCTATCGCGGCGCCGAATACGAGGTGAAGCTGCTGCCGAAGGTAAAGCTGGAGATCGCCGTGCCCACCGACGTGCTCGAGCCCGTCATCGAGGCTCTGCAGCGCACCGCCAACACCGGCAAGATCGGCGACGGCAAGGTCTTCGTCATGGACCTGGAACAAGCCCTGCGCATCCGCACCGGCGAACGCGACGCGGCGGCCATCGCGGGGTAAGACAAGCGGAGCCATGAGCCGCCCTGCGCGTTGTCGTGGTTCACGGCGATTTGGGGCGACATGGATCCGGAACCTTCCGTCTTCCAACCGGGATACAACTGCTGGCGGGTCGAGCCCGCCGATCGCGTGGCCCTGTTCATCGACAACGACGAGGCGTTCGACGCGCTGAAGCCGTTGATCCTGTCGGCTAGGAAGTCGATCTGGATCCTGGCCTGGGTGTTCGATCCCCTGACGCGCCTGGACCCCGACCGCGTCAGGAAAAGCCGTGATCCCAGCCACGCCGACCGCATCGGCCTGATCCTGCGGCGACAGGCGGCGCTCAATCCCGCGCTCGACGTTCGGGTGCTGACCTGGGACATGCCGCTTCCGATCGCCGCCTCGCAGCTGTTCGGTCCGCATCGCGGCGCGGCCTTCTTCGCGGGCTCCCGCGTCAAGTACCGGCTGGACGCCACTCTGCCGGCCAGCGCCTGCCATCACCAGAAGGCGGTGATCATCGACGGCGTGACCGCTCTCGTCAGCGGCGGCGACATCGGCGTCGACCGCTGGGACGACACCCTGCACCTGGACAACAATCCGCTGCGTCGCCTGCCGACCGGCCGTCACTATCCCGCCCGCCACGAGGTCTCGATCCTGGTCGATGGCCGGGCGGGCGAGGCGATGGCCGACCTGTTCGTCGACCGCTGGAAGGCCTCGGGCGGCGATCCGGTCGAGCGCCCGGACCGCCCCGACGAGACGCCCTGGCCCGAGGATCTGCCGCCCGATCTGCGCCGTCTGCCGGTCGCCGTGGCCCGCACCTCGGCCGCGTGGCAAGGCCGCCCGGAGATCATCGAGTGCCTTATGCTGCACCTCTCGGCGATCCGGCGCGCGAAGCGGCTGATCTATCTGGAGAACCAGTACCTGACCTCGCCGATCATCGTCGAAGCCCTGGCCGAGCGCCTCGCCGAGCCCGATGGTCCCGAGGTGGTCACGGTCGGACCGGCGCGCAGCCCCAGCTATTTCGACCAGATGACCATGGACAGCGCGCGGACCTCGGCCATCAACCGCCTGCGCGAGGTCGACGTCCATGGGCGTTTCTCGGCCTTCTCGGCCCACACCCCCAAGGGTGCGCCGATCATCGTCCACTCCAAGGTGGCGATCATGGACGACTGGATGCTGCGGATCGGCAGCGCCAACCTCAACAACCGTTCGATCGGGCTCGACAGCGAGTGCGACCTGGCCTTCGAGGCCAGGAGCGAGTTGGAGCGCGAGACGGTCCGCGCCTTCCTGGGCCGTCTGGTCGGTCACTTCATCGATCGTTCGGCCGCCGACGTCCTGGAGGCCATGGATCGCGAAGGCGGCCTGGGCGCGGCGATCAATGCGCTGGACGTCAAGGGCGGCCCGCCGCGCCGGCTGCGGCCCGTGCCGGCGCGCCACCTGAGCGGCGTTCAGAAGTTCATCGCCGACTGGAGCCTGGGCGACGCCATCGCGCCCGACGACGCCTGGCGACCCTGGGGCCGCCGGACGCGTCTGCGGCGCGACATCGCCCGGCTTACTCAGCCGCCGCCCGAGCCTCCAGAGCGGCTTAAGCCGTGACCTCCAGCTCGACCACCAGCGGCAGGTGGTCGGAGGCCACGCGGGCCAACGGGCTGAACGGCGAATTGACCCCGCGCGTCTCCAGGCCCTTGGTCAGGAAGACATGGTCGATGCGCATGAACGGGAAGCTGGACGGGAAGGTCGCCGTGGCCGGTCGCGGCCAGCTTGGCGTCGGCGCCTGGGCGTCGCGCAGGGCGGTTCGCAGCATCCGGTAGGTCGCCGAATAGGGCGTGGCGTTGAAGTCGCCCAGCACCACGCCAGGGGCCAGCCACTCGTCCGCGCCCATCCAGTCGGGACCCAGCAGGGCGGCGGCCTGGCGCTTCTGTTCCTGTGGGATCAGGCCCAGGTGGGTGTTGATGATCTGGACCTTGGTCCCGCCGACATCCACCTCCACCCACAGGGCGCCGCGGGGCTCCAGGCCCGGCACGCGCTTGTAGAGCGGCAGGCTCTTGGCCTTGACCCGCCGCTCGGGCAGGGCGGTCAGGATGGCGTCGCCATAGAGCTCTTCCTCCACGGTCATGGCCGGGTGGAAGTGAAAGCTCATCTTCAGCAACTCGGCGAGGCGATGGGCCTGGTCGACGCCCTTGGTGCGGGCGCGAAGGACGTCCAGTTCCTGCAGGGCGACGACATCGGGCTTTTCGGCCGCGATGACCTCGGCCACACGCTCGACATCGAGCTTGCGGTCCGTGCCCACGCAGCGGTGGACGTTGTAGGTCATGAGACGAAGCGTCTTCATCCGTCGAACAGATCGCCCGAGACCGGCGGAAGTTCCTTGCCGGAAGACTTTCCTTGGGCGGTCGCGCCGTTGCGGCTGAGCATGAACAGGCAGGTCTCGGCCCGCCAGTTCTCGAGCGTGCTGGCCGGATTCATCGGTCGGGCCGGACCGGCGCCGGCGAAAGCGGCGCAGGCGTCGACGCGCAGGTTGAGCTCGGCCGTCAGGGCCAGGAAGTCGGCCAGGGTGCAGAGGTGGATGTTCGGCGTCGACCACCACGGCATCGGCAGGGCCTTGGTCTCGGGCATCCGGCCTCGGCTGAGCAACGACCAGCGCACCCGCCAGTGGCCGAAGTTCGGGAACGAGACGATGGCCCGGTCGGCGATCCGCAGCAGTTCGTCCAGCACGTGGCGCGGATGGCGCGTCGCCTGCAGGGTCTGGGACAGCACCGCGTAGTCGAACGAGCGGTCGGGAAAGTGGTCGAGGTCCAGGTCGGCGTCGCCCTGCACCACCGACAGGCCGCGCGCCATGCAGGCGGCCACGCCGCTGGCGCTGATCTCCAGCCCCCGGCCGTCGACCTGCTTTTCGTGACTCAGCAGGTCCAGCAGCGCGCCTTCGCCGCAGCCGACGTCCAGCACCCGCGAGCCGGGGCGCACCAGGCGCAGGATCTCGCGGAAGTCCTCCCGAACTTTATTCTGGGAATTTGGGGTCAAATCAGCCCCCGGTCACGCTCTGCCGAACTCAGGAAGCCCGCCAGCGCCGCGTCCATCACCGGCTCGTCCAGCAGGAAGGCGTCGTGGCCCTTGTCGCTCTCGATCTCGGCGAAGGCGGCGCGGGCCCCGGCCGCGGTCAGGGCGCGGACCAGATGACGGCTCTCGGCGGTGGGATAGAGCCAGTCGCTGGTGAAGCTGAGCACGCAGAAGCGCACGTCGCGCGCCCCGGTGAAGGCCTTGGCCAGCACCCCGCCGTGGCTGGCGGCGATGTCGAAATAGTCGGTGGCCCGGGTGATGTAGAGATAGCTGTTGGCGTCGAACCGGTCGACGAAGCTGGCCCCCTGGTGACGCAGATAGCTCTCGACCTGGAAGTCGGCGTCGAAACCCCAGGACAGGCCGTCGCGCTTCAGCTCGCGGCCGAACTTTCGCTGAAGGGCGGGCTCGGACAGATAGGTGATGTGCGCGGCCATCCGCGCCACCGCCAGGCCCTTGCCGGGCTGCACGCCATGCTCGGCATAGGCGCCGCCGCGCCAGTCCGGATCAGCCATGATCGCCTGGCGGCCCACCTCGTGGAACGCGATGTTCTGGGCCGAGTGCCGGGAAGCGGACGCCAGCACCACGGCGCTGAACAGCCGCTCCGGATAGTCCACCGCCCACTGCTGGGCCTGCATCCCGCCCATCGAGCCGCCGATCACGGCGAACAGGGTCTCGATGCCCAGGGCGCTGACCAGCATCGCCTGGGCGCGGACCATGTCGGGGATGGTGATGACCGGGAACGCCAGCCCGTAGACCTTGCCGGTGGCCGGGTTGATCGAGGCCGGCCCGGTCGAGCCCATGCAGCCGCCGATCACGTTCGTGCAGATGATGAAGTGCCGCGCCGGGTCCAGCGGCTTGCCGGGACCGATCATCCGCAACCACCAGCCGGGCTTGCCCGTCGTCGGGTGCGGCGAGGCGACGTACTGGTCGCCGGTCAGGGCGTGGCAGATCAGGACGGCGTTGGACTTGTCGGCGTTGAGCGCGCCATAGGTCTGGTAGCCGATCTCCAGGCCCTCGAGCATGGCGCCGGAATCGAGCCGCAGGGGTTCGTTCGCGGGAAACCGCCAGGTTCCCCCGCCGGCGGGTGTAACCAGATCGAGCGCAGCCATGGCCTGCCTTGGACCCCTTGGCGAACAAGGTGTCAACCACCGGCTTCCTGACAAGGCGAGGGACGGCTATGGAGGTCGCATGGAGCGACTGATCCTGATGCGCCACGGCAAGGCCGAGCGGCACGCCCAGAGCGGCGGCGATTTCGAACGCGCCCTGGCCGACAGCGGCCGGGCCGACGCGGCCGTCATGGGCCAGACGCTGGCGCGGGCCGGCCTCGCGCCTGACCTGATTCTGGTCTCCTCGGCCCGCCGCACGCGCGAGACGGCCGAGCGCGTCGCGCCGAGCTTTCCCAAGGCGCGGGTCGAGCAGTTCCGCGACCTCTATCACGCCGATCCTGAAGAGGTCGTCCAGGTGATCGAGGCGCACGCCGACAGCGTGGCCACGGTCATGGTGGTCGGGCACAATCCCGGCCTGCACGAACTGGCCCTGCGTCTGGCCCAGCAAGGCGAGGCCTCGCCGATCCAGACCAACAAGCTGCGCGGCCGTTTCCCGACCTCGACCACGGTGGTGTTCGGCTGGACCGACAGGGGCCCCGTGCTGGAGCACCTCCTTTACGCGCACGAGAACGGCGGAGCCGGCGGCGAATGACCCTGATCTACAAGATCCTGTCCCGCGCCGAGTGGGACGCCGCCAAGGCCGTGGGTCGATTCGAAGGCTCGGCCGTCGACCACCAGGACGGTTTCATCCACCTCTCCGCCGCCGACCAGGCCCAGGAGACCGCCGCCAGATATTTCAAGGATCAGCCGGACCTGGTCCTGCTGGGCGTCGAGGCCGAGGGCCTGGGCGCGGACCTGAAGTGGGAAGCCTCGCGCGGCGGGGCGCTGTTCCCCCATCTTTATCGCCCGCTGCTGGCCAGCGAGGTGATCACCGAGGCCGATCTTGGTCTCGACGCCGACGGCGTTCCTCGACTGGGCGATCACCTCGCATGAACCTGCATGACCTCGCCGCGCGCGCCCTGCACGCCTTCGATCCCGAGGACGCCCACGGCTGGGCCATTCGCGGCCTCAGGATGGGCCTGGGCCCCCGCGAGACCGGTCCCGACGATCCGATCCTGGCGGTGAAGATCGCCGGCCTGGAACTGCCCAACTGCGTGGGTCTGGCCGCAGGCTTCGACAAGAACGCCGAGGTCGCCGATCCCATGCTGGCCGCCGGCTTCGGCTTCGTGGAGGCCGGCACGGTCACGCCCCTGGCCCAGGCCGGCAATCCGCGCCCGCGTCTCTTCCGCCTCACCGAGGATCGAGCGGTGATCAACCGCATGGGCTTCAACAATGGCGGCCTTGAACCCTTCGCGGCGCGGCTCGGTAAGCGCCAGGGCAGGGGCGGGATCGTTGGCGCGAACATCGGCGCCAACAAGGACGCCAGCGACCGCATCGAGGACTACGTGACGGGCCTGACCCGCCTGTGGGGCCTGTCGGACTACTTCACCGCCAACATCTCCTCGCCCAACACGCCGGGCTTGCGCGCCTTGCAGACCAAGGCGGCGCTGGAGGACCTGCTGGGCCGCATCTCCGAGACCCGCGAGGCGATGAAGGTCGCCTCGGGCGCCGACTACCCGATCTTCCTCAAGGTCGCGCCCGACCTGGAAGACGGCGAGGTCGAGGCCATCGTCGAGGCTGTGGTCGACGCGGGCCTGGACGCGATCATCGTCAGCAACACCACCATCGCCCGCCCTGACAGCCTGAAGTCGGCCCATGCCAAGGAGAGTGGCGGCCTTTCCGGCGCGCCGCTGCTGCAACCCTCGACCCAGGTGCTGAAGCGCTTCCATGCCGCCGCGGCCGGTCGCGTTGACCTGATCGGCACGGGCGGGATCGCCGACGGCGCCGGGGCCTACGCCAAGATCCGCGCCGGCGCGCGGGCCGTGCAGCTCTATTCGGCCCTCGTCTATGGCGGCCCTGGCCTGGTCACCCGCATCAAGCGCGATCTCGCCGCCCGCCTGCGGGCCGATGGCTTCGCCGCCGTCGAGGACGCGGTCGGCGCCGCATGACGCGAGACCGGGCTGTAATGCTGTTGCGCCGCTTTGGCCCGCTGGTGGTCATCGTGGTCCTGTTCGTGGCCGCCTTCGCCAGCGGCGTCGCCGATCATATCTCGCTCGAGGAGCTGCGCGCTCGCGGCGCCGAACTCCAGACTTTCGCGCGCGAAAAACCGCTGCTGTGCGCGGCCATCTATCTGGCGATCTACATCGCTTCCGTCGCCGTCTCCTTGCCGGGAGCCCTGATCCTGTCGCTGACGGGCGGCTTTCTGTTCGGACCCATAGGCGGCGGATTCGCGGCGGTGACCGGCGCCACCGGCGGGTCGACCATCATCTATCTCGTGTTCCGCACCGCGTTTGGCGACATGCTGCGCCGCAAGCCCGGCGCGTTCCTGGCGCGGGTTGAGGAGGGCTTCAAGCACAACGCCTTCAACTACCTGCTGACCCTGCGCCTGATCCCGGCCTTTCCGCTGCTGATCGTCAATGTCGCGGCCGGGCTGATGAATATTCCGACCCGCACCTTCATTCTGGCCTCGGTGCTGGGCATGATCCCGAGCTCTTTCGTCTATGCCGGCATCGGCGCGGGACTGGGCCATCTCTTCGCGCGGGGCGGCCCCGTGACGTTGGAGACCCTCTTCTCGCCACGGATTTATCTTCCCATTGTCGGCATGGGCGTTCTGGCCTTTCTGCCGCCGTTGTGGCGCCATTGGCGCAAGCGGCGCGGAGCAGCGCCCCTGCCAAAGCCTTTGGACGAGAAGTAGCCGCCCCGGATGGTCGAAACGGTTTCGCCGTCAGAGACTGAGCCCGCCCCGCCCCGGAAGCGATTTCCGTGGCCCGGCGGCCTGTCGGCGCGCCTGCTGCTGTTCACCGCCATCGTCGTCACCTTCGGCGGCCTGCTGATCCTGCCGCCGACCCTGGCGGCCTATGAGGAGCAGTGGCTGCTGGACCGCGTGCGGGCCGGGGAACTGGCCTCGACCATCGCCGAGTCGGATCCGGACCTGCGGGTCAGCGACGCCGTCGCCAACCAGATGTTCGACCAGGCCGGGGCGGTCACCGTCGCCGTCCAGGCCGAGGGCGCGCGCCGCCTCGTCCTGCCGCCCAAGCAGCCTTTCAAGACGCCGTATCTCGTGGACCTGCGCCGCCAGAACCCCGGTTCGTGGCTGGCCGCGCCGTTCTTCACCCTGACCAGCCCCAAGGGCAGCATGGTCCGCGTTATGGCCGAGCCGCGCTTCCGCAAGGCCGAGTTCGTCGAGGTCGTGGTTCCCGACGCTCCCTTGAAGGCTGCGTTGGTCGAGTACTTCTGGCGACTGGCCGGCGTGACCATCTTTGTCGCCGCCCTTGCTGGCCTGTTCGTCTACGCCTTCCTGAATGTCTTCCTGGTCCGGCCGATGCAGCGGATCACCCGCGCCATGGAAGCCTTCCGGGTCGACCCCGGCGATCCGGAGGCGCGTATCGCCGTGTCCAAGCGCCGCGACGAGATCGGCCGCGCCGAGGCCGAGCTGGACCGCATGCAGGTCGACCTGCTGGCGGCGCTCGCGTCCAAGGCTCGTCTGGCCGCCCTCGGCGAGGCGGTGGCCAAGATCAATCACGACCTGCGCAACATGCTGACCAGCGCCCAGATGGCGTCCGATCGCCTGGCCGCCCTCGGCGATCCCAAGGTGGCTCAGGCCCTGCCCCGCCTGGAACGAGCCCTGGACCGCGCCATCACCCTGGCCTCCGATGTCATGGCCTATGGCAAGTCCAAGGAGCCCGAGCCGGTGACGCGGATCATCCCGCTGCGTCCGGCCTTGGACATGGCCGCCGAGGACGCCGGCCTGACCCCGCAGGGCGTCGCCCTGGAGACTGTCATCGGTCCGCGCGAACAGGTGGTCGCCGACCCGGACCAACTGCACCGCATCCTCACTAACCTGTTCCGCAACGCCCGCGAGGCGATCGAGGGCGCGACCGACCGGGGCGGCAAGGGCAAGGTCTTCGTCGAGTTGCGCCGCGACGCCGGCCACAGCATCCTACGCCTGTCGGACGACGGCCCCGGCGTGCCCGAGCGCGCCCGCGCCAACCTGTTCCAACCCTTCGTCGGCTCGGTGCGGCGCGGCGGCACGGGACTGGGTCTGGCCATCGCCCGCGAGCTGGCCCAGGGTCATCATGGAGATCTTGCGCTGGTCGAGACCGGACCCGGCGGTTCGGTGTTCGATCTCACCCTGGCCGGCGCGCCCGAGCCGCTGCCGGAGCCGGATGACAAGGCCGCCGACGCCTCGGCCACCTAGGAGGACGTGCGATGACCACCACCTGGACCATCGCGGTGAAGATCGGCGCCTCGACTGGGGGCGCGCCGATCCACGAGATCACGGTCGAGGCGCCCGATGTCCCGAGCGCTCTGCGCCGGGTGGCGGCCATGGTCGCTGTGCAGGAAGCCTCCGACACCGAACTGCTCATCGACGGCCAGGAGGAAGTCTTCTCCCGCGCCGAGGTCGAGGCGGGCCTGGAGCCCTGATCGTTCGATCAGGGTCCATCTCTAAAAGGCAGGGCGTGGCAGGCGCCGAAACCGCTTACACTTTCGGCTGCCACGCCCTGGAAGAGCATCAGGCCCGCACCTAGTCCTTGGCGGAGAGGTTCAGAGCCCCTTGGCCACGCCCTCGCGACGCGGGTCCGCGCCGCCTTCCAGCACGTCGCCCGGCCGCACGATCACGCCGTGCAGGCCAGAGCCCTCGACCTGGCCGACCTTGATATTGACGCCGCGCGCGTTCAGCGCCGACAGCATCGCGGGTCCGAACCACTGGGCGTCGCCCGAATAGGCATCCCCCCGCGCGACAACATTTGGCAGCGACACGGCCTCCTGCATGTTCAGGTTCCAGTAGAACAGCCCGACCATGGCCTTCAGGTTATAGGACAGGATGGCGTTGCCGCCCGGCGAGCCGACGGCCGCCAGGAACTTGCCCTTCTTGTCCAGCACGATGATCGGCGACATCGACGAGCGCGGGCGCTTGCCCGGCGCGATGGCGTTGGCGGCCGGCGCGCCGTCCTTCTCCTTCGGCGAGAACGAGAAGTCGGTCAGCTGGTTGTTGAGGAAGAAGCCGTTCACCATCCGGCCGTTGCCGAAGATGCTCTCGACCGTGGTGGTCATCGACACGACGTTCCCGGCGGGGTCGACTACGACCAGATGGGTGGTGCCGCCCGGCTCCTTGGTCATGTCGATCCCGACCTTCGGCGCGCCCTTCGGCTTGCCGAACGGCGGGGCCGCGCCCGCCGTGTCGGTGATCAGCTTGGCGCGCTCGGCGACATATTTCGGGTCCAGCAGGCCGTCGACCGGCACGGTCACGAACGCGGGATCGCCGACATAGCGGTCGCGGTCGGCGTACATCACTCGCTCGGCCTGGGCCAGCTGGGTCCAGGCCACCGGATCGGTCGGACCGCGCTTGCCGATGTCGGTGTGCTCCAGCATCCGCAGCGCCTGGATCACGGCCAGACCCGACGACTGCGGGTTGGGCACGCAGACGGTATAGACCTTCCACGGGCGGCACAGGGCCGGGGCCACGCGCGGCTTGTAGCTTTTCAAGTCGGCCAGGGTGATGCTGCTGGGCAGGTCGCCCTCGTGCAGCCGGTCGACGATCGCCTGGGCGATCGAGCCGTCCAGCAGGGCCGCCGGACCCTCGGCGGCGATCTTGCGCACCGTCGCGGCATAGGCCGGGTTCTTCAGCACGTCGCCGGCCTGGTAGCGGGTTCCGTCCGGCTTGGTGAAGTACTTCACCGCGTCCGGCTGCGAGGCTTGGGGCGCGCGGCTGACGATCATGCCAGCCAGGCGCGGGCTGACTACGAAGCCGTCGTCGGCCAGCTTTTCGGCGTCCTTGAACAGGGTGTTCCAGGCAGCCTTGCCGTGTTCCTTCTGGGCCTGGGCCAGCATGGCCACCGCGCCTGGCACGCCCGACGAGCGGCCCGACAGCAGCGCCGTCACGAAGGGCAGGGGTTTGCCGTCCGGCGCCATGAACATGTCCGGCGAAGCGCCGCTCGGCGCGGTCTCGCGGCCGTCATAGGCGGTCACCTTGCCGGTCTTGGCGTCGTAGAAGACCATGAACGCCCCCCCGCCCAGGCCCGAGCTCTGCGGCTCGACCAAGCCCAGCACCGCCTGGATGGCCACGGCGGCGTCGACGGCCGAGCCGCCGTCGCGCAGCACCCGCAGGCCGGCCTCGACCGCCAGCGGATTGGCCGCGGCGACCATGCCCTTGGCGGGTGTCGAGGTGGAGACCGGCCTGGCCGCCGGCATGCCCAGCGGGATCGACTCGGCGTGGGCGGCGGAGACCGGAGCCAGCGCCAGCTGGAGCGACGCGGCGAGGGCGAGCAGGGAAACAAAACGACGCATACGGATCCTCTATGGCGGACGAGGGGCGAACATTGGGGAAGGCCTGCCCGCCGTCCCGAGGCCACCCATGGACACCAATCAAGCGACGCTGTCACGTCCAGATAGTCTGCAAGCCGCTTCAATCCCGCGCCCTGAACCACTATGCGGCAAGGCCGTTGCGCCGAGCGAACACCGGCGTGCGAAACTTTTCGAATTTTCCTGCGAACCGGGCTTGCGTTCCCGAAACGGACGGGCTACTTCCCCCGCCTCGCCGAAAGGCAATGCGCGCCCGTAGCTCAGCTGGATAGAGCATCAGACTACGAATCTGAGGGTCGGACGTTCGAATCGTTCCGGGCGCGCCATTTTCTCCTGACATCCCAGACCGTCGAGAACCTTTTTCCTTCAACGGTTTAGACGGTTTCGTGACAACCTCGGGGGATGGCTTTGGCGACAGTTCGGGAGCCTTGGTCTGACGCCCCTGTGACCGCTTTTGGCGGATTGTGTTGAAAAAGTCCGCCGGGCTCAGCGATCGAGGCTTATCTGCGTGAACGCGCACGCTGCAGATTCAACCGTTTAGGAAACTGGATCGATCGGCATTATTCGTGCTGAAAATAAGCCTGTGAAATCGTGGGGTCGACTTTTTCAACACAATCGGCGCTGAGGCGACGTTCGGCGCGAAAAGGCGATAGTGTCACAAAGTCGTGCTAGCGCCTGGCCATGCTTGGTCGGTCCGTCCGCTATTCCGCTCCCTGGGGGAGCCAAGCGCTACGATGAGCGACCTGGTTAGCCTGCGCGCGCAGCGGCGCGACCTTTATCAGTTTATCGTTCGGCGGACGCGTGATCCCGCGACGGCCGAGGATTTGGTGCAGGAAACGTTCGAGCGCCTGCTTGCCTACGAGCAGGCGCGGACCATCGTTGACAGGGCCGCGCTGGGCTATCGCATCGCCTTGAACCTTGTGCGCGACCACTTCCGCCGCGCCAGCCGACGGCCCGCCCAGGCGCTGGACGACGACATTCCCTGCCAAGCCCCTGCGCCGGAGCAGATCCTGATGCATCGCCAGAAGGTCGAGGTGTTCGGCAAGGCGCTGGATGCAATGCCGCCCCTGCGTCGCGACGTTTTCATCCGGCGCCGGTTGCACGGCCACTCGCCGCGTCAGATCGCCCAGGATCTCAGCCTCAGCGAGGCGGCGGTCGAAAAGCACGTGGTGCGGGCGCTGGAGCAGCTGCATCGCGAGATCGCGCGGGCCGAGCGCCGCGCCAGCGGAGGCCGCCGATGAGCCGCATCCGCCAAGAGGCCGCCGTCTGGGCGGCGCGACGTCTGGACGACGGCGACCGTCAGGACGCCGCCTTCGAGACCTGGAAGTCGGCCGATCCGACCCACGGCCAAGCCTTCGACGCGGTTTGGCGCGCCAGTCAGGACCCCGCCCTGGCTGAGGCGATGCGGCTGAGCGAGCAACGGCGGAGCGTCCCGCGCCGCGCTGGGCGTTGGGCCGCGCTGGCGGGCGGTCTGGCGGCCTGCGGCCTGGCCGCCGTCCTCGCCTGGCCGCAGATCCAGCTGATGACCGTCGCGCCGGTGGTGCTGCAGACCGCGCCGGGCCAGCACCGGGTCGCCACCCTGGCCGACGGCACGCGGGTCACCCTGGACGGCGCGACCCGCCTGGAGGTGCGCCTGGGCGCCCGGCGGCGCCAGGTCGAGCTGGTCAGCGGCGAGGCCTTCTTCGACGTCGCCCACGACGCGGGACGGCCGTTCACGGTCAAGGCGCCCGAAGGCTCGGCCCGCGTGCTGGGCACCGCCTTCGACCTCGAGCGCAGCGACGAGCGCTTGGAGCTTTCGGTGCGTCGCGGTCGCGTTCGGCTGGCGCCGGCGGGGCTGATCCACCGCACCGCCGAGCTGACCATGGGCCAGCGGGCCTTCGCCAAGGAGGGCCGGCTGTCGGCGATCCGCGCGTTCGACCTCCATGCCGACGACTGGCGCTCGGGCTGGCTGGAAACGGACGGCATCCCCCTGGCGCGGCTGGTCGAGCGCCTGAACCGCGCCTCGGCCACGCCGATCGTGATCGCCGATCCGGCCTTGGGTCGCCAACGGGTGGCTGGCCGCTTCCGGCTCGACGAGCCCCGGGCCCTGGTGCGCGATCTGGCGCTGATGCACGGCTTCACCGTTCGTCAGACCTCGGACGGCTTGCTGCTCTCGCGCTGACCGCCGTCGCCGAAACTTCACAAAAATCCCTGTCCGGGTTTGCCGGGGGCCAGCGTCTTCCCGGCCGAACCGGCGTCGAACGCCGCGCAAAAAGGGGATGACGACATGACTTCGAAGACCTGGACCTGGCTTGGCTCGGCCTCCGCGGCCGCGTTGCTGGCGGCGAGCCCCGTCGTGGCCGCGCCGCCCGAAAAGCCGACCCTGGCGATCCCGGCTGGCGACCTGGTCTCGGCCCTGCCGAGCTTCTCCCGGGCCACGGGCCTGCAGGTGCTGGCCGATCCGGCCCTGCTGAGCGGCAAGCACACCAATGGCGTGCGCGGCCAGTTCGACGCCGAGCGCGGCCTGGCCGAGCTGCTGCGGGGAACGGGCCTGACGTTCGTGCGCAACGGCGGCGCGGCGATCCTGCGCCCGGCGGCCCAGAAGGTCTCGACCGAGGCCAACCCCGCCGCGGCCGCGCCGCGCGCCGAGTCCGCCCCGGCCCGAGCCGACGAGCCCACCGAGATCGAAGAGCTCGTCGTCACGGGCGGCTTCGCCAACTCGCTCGCCCGCGCGCTGAACGAAAAGCGCAAGGCCGCCAATGTCGTCGACGCCATCTCGGCCGAGGACATCGGCAAGTTCCCGTCCAACAACATCGCCGAGGCCCTGCAGCGCGTGCCGGGCGTGGCCATCACCCGCGACCGGGGCGAGGGCCTGTTCATCCGCGTCCGGGGCCTGGGCCCGAACTTCCAGATCGTCACCCTGAACGGCCGCAGCGCCGCGGTGAACGAGAACATGCGCGACAGCGGCCAGAGCGGCCGCCAGTTCCGCTTCGACACCCTGCCGTCGGAACTGGTGGCCGGCGTCGAGGTCGGCAAGACGCCGCTGGCCTCTCTGGACGAGGGCGCCATCGGCGGCGTGGTCGATATCAAGACCTTTCGCCCGCTGGACCTAGGCCGCACGACCCTGGCGCTGTCGGCCACCGCCAGCCATCCCGAGCTCGCCGGCAAGACCGACCCGCGCGTGTCGGGCCTGGCCAGCTGGACCAACGCGGCCGGCACCTTCGGCGTGCTGGCGGCGGCGGTGTACGATCAGCGCACCCTGCGCCAGGACCGCATCACCGGCGTGGGCTGGAGCTATCCCAGCGCGACCACCACCCTGGGAAAGAGCCTGATCGCCCAGGGCGTGCAGCTGTATGCGACCAATATCCGCCCGACGCTGGAGCGCGAGGACCGCAAGCGCAAGGGCCTCGTCCTCTCGGCCCAGTATCGGCCCAGCGACGCCACGGAAATCACGCTGGACGGCAGCTACACCAAGCTCGACGACCACTATGACGAACTGACCTACTCGGTCGATCCGGATCTCTCGACCCTGGTCGCCGGCTCGGCCGTGATCAAGGACGGCGTCATGACGGGCGGCACGGCGAACACCAACAGCCAGATCGGTCGCGAAGTCAGCGACCTGGCTCACGACAACATGATGATCGCCGGCAAGATCCGTCAGAAGCTCGAGGACTGGACGATCACTGGCGACCTCGCCTACGCCCGGGCCTATTCGGAAACCTCCAAGCCGATCACCCGCACCCGTCTGCAGGGGTCGATGGGCCGGGCCACGTTCAACCTGCCCCAGGCTGGCGACGGGCTGCCGGACGTCAGCCTGCTGACCGCCGACCTGAACAACCCGTCCATGCTGCCGTTCCGCCGCATCGAATGGCGGGTGAGCAACGCCACGGACGACGAGACCGCCCTGCAGTTCGACGCCGAACGGCCGGTGAACCTGGGTCCGGTCAGCCGCCTTCAGTTCGGCGTCAAATTTCGCGAGCGCTCGCGATCCTATAATCGCGCCGACATCAACTACACGACCAACCTGACCGGCAAGGTCTTCGGCGCGGACTCTTTCGACCCGTTCCCGGTCACCGACTTCCTGGGCGGCGCCTCCGCCGGCCTGCCTACGCGCTGGGCCATGCCGGACCCGGCCGCGTTCTGGGCCCTGCGCGACCCGAACCAGAAGGGCACGGCCCGCGCGGACCAGCGCAATTCGTATCGCGTGTCCGAGAAGATCGGGGCCGGCTACGCCCTGGGCGACATCGACACCAACCTGTTCGGCGCGCCCCTGCGCGGTGAGGTCGGCGTGCGTGTGGCGCAGACCAAGCAGGTCTCGTCGGGTCACGCCGACAACGGCGCGGCGGCGCTGCCCGTCCGCTTCGAGAAGACCTATACCGACGTCCTGCCGACGGCCAACTTCGCGCTGGAGCTGACCGAGACCCTGCAGGCCCGCGTCGCCGCCGCCAAGGTGATCACCCGGCCGTCCCTGGCCGACCTGGCGCCGCGCCTGACCCTGAACTCCGGGACCCTGCTGACGGCCGTAGGCGGCAATCCGCTGCTGAAGCCCTTCGAGGCCTGGCAGTATGACGCGACCCTGGAATGGTACTTCGCGCCGGGCAGCGCGCTGATCGGCGGGGCCTTCTACAAGGACATCACCACCTTCGTTTACAGCCAGAACACCAACATCGTCGTCGACGGCCAGACCTACGTGCTGACCTCGCCGACCAACGGCGGCAAGGCGACGATCAAGGGCGTCGAGCTGGCCTACCAGCACCTGTTCAAGCGTTTGCCGGCCCCGTTCGACGGCCTGGGCTTCCTGGCCAACTACACCTACACCGACACCGAAGCGACCTACTCGCCGACCCTCAAGGACGAGATGGTCAATGTCGCCAAGAACAGCTTCAACGTGACGGCCTTCTACGAGAAGGACCGCTTCGCCGCCCGCGCCAGCTACAGCTGGGTCGACGACGTCCTGCAGGACGTCGGCGGGGCGGGGCTCTCGGCGCTGAACGACAAGGCGTTCGGCTCGCTGGATGGCAGCGTCAGCTACAAGATCACTCCGCAGATCACCGCGACGATCGAAGGGCAGAACCTGACGAAAGCCTCCCAGCGGCAGTTCATCAAGGGCGGCTGGTTCGGCGGCTACACCAACTACGGCCGCACGGTCAGCTTCGGCCTGCGGGCCAAGTTCTAGGCCTGACGGCGGGGTTCGAGGCCGGCTCGCGCCCCCGCGGCGCGGGCCGGCTTGCTTTCCCAAGATCGCCTGCGGGAAGCGTCACAGGGTTTGGCTAGGATATTCGGATGCGCACCTTTCCGTCTCGAGCCCGTCTCGTTTGCTCGGCTGCCGCCCTGACGCTCTGCCTGGCGCAGGCCGCCGGAAGCCCGGCGTCGGCGCATCCTGGCCACTCAGTCGAGCCGGTCGCGCCGAACCGCCCCGGCACGCGCCCGGCCAAGGCTTCCGAGCGCCGCTGGCTGGCCGGCGACCATCACGTCCACAGCTGGTTCAGCGTCTCGGTGAAGCCCAGCGCCGATCCGTCCCAGCCGCCGATCCTGGTCAAGGCGGGCGACGCCAGCAACCCGATCGCCACCAACGCCCGGATGGCCGCCCAGTATGGCCTCTCGTGGATGGTGGCCACCGATCACGGCGGTCCCAACCACTCCAAACTGAATCGCGACGAGGCCTATCCCGAGCTGGCGCGCTCCCGCCGCGAGACGCCGAGCGTGCTGCAGTTCTGGGGCATGGAGCTGGATACGCCGGCGGCCGAGCACTCCAGCCTGATCCTGCCGCGCACGGCGGGCGAACGGGACGCCCTGTTCGGGATCGAGAGCCGCTACAACCGGCGCGAACCTTGGCCGGCGGACCCGGCCCGCGACGAGGAGAGCTTCATGCTGGACGCGCTGCGCCACATGAAGGCGCTGGCGAAGCCGCCGGTGGTGATCGCCAACCACCCGTCGCGGTCGGCGACCGGCATGGACCGCTACGGCCTGGTCTCGCCGTCCGAGCTGCGCGACTGGAACGACACCGCCCCCGACGTCGCCGTCGGCATGGAGGGCGCGCCCGGACACCAGGCCTCGGGCCTGAGCCCCGACGGCTCGCTGAAGGGCAAGGGCGATCGCGGCGGCTATTCGCGAGCGCCGACCCTCGGCGGTTTCGACCAGATGACCGCCAAGCTCGGCGGCTTCTGGGACGCGATGCTGGGCGAGGGGCGCCGCTGGTGGGTCACCTCGACCTCGGACTCCCATCGCCACTACACCGATGGTGGCGCGGACTTCTGGCCGGGCGAGTATTCCAAGACCTATGTAAAGGCCGCCCACACCTATGACGACGTGCTGGACGGTCTGCGCAACGGCCGCATCTTCGTAACCCTGGGCGACCTGGTCTCCGAGGTCGATGTGACCGCCAGCGCCGCCGGCGCTAGGGCCGAGATCGGCGGGCGACTGGAGGTTCCTGCGGGAGCGGACGTCACGGTGGTCATCCGGGTGCGCGACCCAGCGGGCAAGAACTTCGGCGGCTTTTCGCCCAGCGTCGCCCGAATCGACCTGATCCAGGGCGACATCACCAGACCGGCCGCCGACCGCACGCTCGACGCCAATCCCTCGACCCGCGTCGCGCGCGCCTTCACCCCGACCTCCTGGGCGCGCGAGGGCGAGGTGCTGTCGATGGTCTACGCGCTCAAGGACGTGCGCCGCTCCACCTATATCCGGGTCCGGGGCACGAACGGCGCGGAGAGCGAGCCGCTGCCGGACTTGCCAGGCGAAGATCCGTGGTCGGACCTGTGGTTCTACGCCAACCCGATCTTCATTGCCGTGAAGTAGGCGACAAGGGCGGGCCCCCTCAAGAGGGGGCTCGGCGTCAACGAGCTTGCCCCGGAGCCTTATCCCGCGAGATTTTTCCCTTACGCACCTGTCGCGAGGGGGCGCAAAAAGGGGCGGCGCCGAAGTTAGTTGCTCTAGCACCGAATGTCCGCTTCCCGGGCATGAAGCAAAGTACGCTCAGGGTCGTGAGCCGCCGAAGGCGCCAACGATGCCATGTCTGGAGCCTGGCGCCCCCCAATGTCGGCTATGCGCAGCCGGAGCCCCGGACACTCGAACGTGGTAGGATGAAACGAGGGGAGTAGCCATTCGCGGGAGGCGGACATGGCTCAATTTGATCTCTTCCTTCCGCCCAAACTTCCTTGGAACACGGGCCGGGTGATCGGCCCCAAGCCGCCGTTCAAGCCCAGGCACATTTGGGGGATCCGACAGCAGCTCAAAGCGAACGGTCGAGTCCGCGACCTCGCCATGTTCAATTGCGCCATAGACGCCAAGCTCAGGGGCTGTGACTTGGTGAAGCTACGTGTCAGTGACGTGGCGCCGGGCGGCGCGCTACGTGCACGCGCCACGATCATCCAGCGGAAAACCGGACAGCCCGTCCCGTTCGAGATCACCGAGCCCACAAGAGACGCTTTGGCGGTTTGGCTGAAGTTGCGTGGAAGACGCAACGACGACTGGCTGTTTCCCAGCCGCAGTCGACCAGGCGACCACGTCAGCACGCGGCAGTACGCCCGCTTGGTCGACAAGTGGGTGTCGATGATTGAACTCGAGCCCGTGCGTACGGCACGCACAGCCTACGCCGAACGAAGGTGGCGCTGATCTACAAGAAGACGGGCAACTTGCGCGCATGCCAACTACTACTCGGACACAGGAAGCTGGAGAGCACGGTCCGATACCTTGGCATCGAGGTCGACGACGCTCTGGAGATGTCCGAGCAGATCGACCTCTAGCGCAACAGCGGGCCAGCTTTAACGCGGCCGGAATGCATGACGCGCCAGCTCTGAATGTCGCGTTCTTGGAGCCATGCCAACGTCAGCAACTGGCGCCGCCCAGCCGCTGAGTTGGACGCGTCGACTGACCAGGGAAGGGGCTTCTCGCCCACTCGGATGATGGGCGAGAAGTAAGGAACTCCAGTCTGGAGATCTGGACCTCAAGAGGCCACTGAGCTCACGACCGCGTAGCGCAGGCTCCGGCGTCGAAATCGACCAACGGCGCTGCCGACCTAGACCTGGGTCATGCCGCCGTCGACACAGAGTTCGGCGCCGTTGACGAAGCTGGCGTCGTCGCTGAGCAAGAAGGCGGTCGCCGCAGCGACCTCGTCCGGGCGCGCCATGCGACCCAGCGGGATTTGGCCGACGAGCGCCGCACGCATCTCCTCGCTCGTCGCCGCCATCATCGCCGTGTCGGTGGGGCCGGGGCTCACCACGTTCACCCGGATGCGGCGCGGCCCGAGCTCCGCCGCCCAGGTGCGGGCGAAGGAGCGGATCGCCGCCTTGGTGGCCGCGTAGACGCCGTAGTTGGGCACCCCGATCGCGTCGGCGATCGACCCGACCAGCACCACGGCCGCGCCGTCCGGCATGGTCGCCAGGCTGGCTTGCAGCGCCAGCATCGCGCCCCGGACATTCACGGTGAAATGACGATCGAAGTGCTCGACGCTCGCGTCGGCCAGCGAGGCTGGTTCGGCCAAGCCGGCATTGAGCACAAGGGCGTCGATGCGCCCGTCCTGAGCCCTCACGGTCTCTACCACCTTGGCGAGGTCGCCAGCCTCGCTGGCGTCCGCGACCAAGCCGACAGCATTGTGTCCCACCTGCTCGGCCGCCTTCTCGACCTCGGCCGCGTTTCGGCCGGTGAGGTAAACCCGCGCGCCATCGGCGGCCAGCCGCCCGGCGACCGCCAGGCCGATGCCCTTGGCGCCGCCGACAACCAGGGCGATATCGTTATCCAGTCGAGCCATCATGTTGCTCCTCATGCAATGACGACGGTTTAGATATACGGAATATATCTGCTATCAAGAACGCACCATGAGTAGCCTAGATATCCCCGACGATACCGATCTGGACCAACTGTCCGAGCGCGCGCGCCAGGACATGGCGCAGGTGCGGCCGGTGCTGGAGAAGATCGCCGACAAGTGGACGATCATGATCCTGACCGTCCTCTGCCCTCGGCCGTCACGCTTCAACGAGATCAAGCGGCGGCTGGACGGCATCACCCATAAGGCGCTGGCCGACGCGCTCAAGCGGCTCGAGCGCCATGGCCTGGTGACCCGCACAGTGCTGCCGACCGCTCCGATTGGGGTGGAGTACGCGATCACACCCTTGGGCCATTCGCTTCGAGAGCCTTTCGAGGCCCTGTGCGCCTGGGCCCTGGCCCATGCCGACGAGATGCGCCGCACCGAGCGGTGATCGCCTAGCCACCAATAGGCGCGCCGCGACCGAGGAGCTTGGAGAAGGCGTCATGGCAAGCTGGAAGTCGCCGCCGCCATCCGGTCATCGAAGGTGGCGCTCAACATGGAAATGAAGGCCCGGACGGCCGGGTTGCTGCGCCGGCTTTCCGGCCAAAGGGCTGTGACGTTGTGGCGTTCCACCGCGAAAGCTGAAAGGACCGGCGTCAGCTGTCCACGATCCACATACGGGGCGGCCACGAAGGAGGCGCCGAGGCCGATCCCGCCGCCCGCCACCAGCGTCGCCATCAAGGCCTCGCTGGCGTCGATCACGATGTCGGATCTGGGCAGGATCTCGATTTCACGATCGGCGATCTTGAACGGCCAGCGAAACATCTGGCCGCTGCTCTGATAGCGTAGATTGACCGTATCGTGGGCCTCGAGGTCGTTTGGATGCGATGGCGTTCCACGCGCGGCCAGGTAGTCCGGAGAGGCGAAGCAGCAAAGCCGATAGGGCGCGAGCTTGCGCGACAACAGGCGGCTGTCCGGAACTTCACCGATGCGGATGGCGACATCGATCCCGTCGTCGATCAGGTCCGTCGTCCTGTCCTCGAGACGAAGATCGATCGAGAGATCCGGAAAGCGCCGCCGGAACGCGGGCAACGCAGGCGCGATCACGTGCAGGCCGATCGGGAGGGACGCGGCCACCCGAAGCGTGCCACGCGGCTCCGAGCGCGCCGTCAGCGCCATCTGCTCGATCTCCTCGGCCTGGCGGATCAGGTTCAAGGCGCGCTCGTGCAGGTCGCGACCCTCTGGCGTGAACGCCAGTGAACGCGTGGTGCGCGTGAACAAGGAGACGCCCAGCCGCTGCTCGAGCCGCTGGATGCTTTTGCTCACGGCCGAGGGGGAGATCGACAGCGACCGTGCGGCCGCCGTGTAGCTTCCCAGCGCGCCGACCCGCGCGAAGGCGATCAATCCCGTGAGGCGGTCGAGGCCAATTTGTTCCATGGTGGCACTATTGAAGTGATTTTTGGCCTGATTATCAACCTTATCGCCACCCGCTAAATCAGCCGTCAAGCGCCGTGCGAGGAGATTGATCATGGGCGAGACGATGAAAACGGTCCGACTGCACGCCTTTGGCGGACCTGAAGTGCTGACTTACGAAGACGCCCCCAAGCCTGACGTTAGGCCGGGCGAGGTCTTGGTCCGTGTCCGGGCCGTCGGCCTCAATCCGCCGGACTGGTATCTGCGCGACGGCTATCGCGCCCTGCCGCCCGAGTGGCGACCGGACGGGGACTTCCCGCTCATCCTGGGAACCGACGTCTCTGGCGTTGTCGAGGCGACGGCCGCTGACGTCACCGACTTCCAGGCCGGGGACGAGGTCTTCGGCATGGTGCGCTTCCCGGACGGCGTGATGACCGGCGGCGGCGCCTACGCCCAATATGTCAGCGCGCCGGCCTCGCATCTGGCGCGCAAGCCGGCCAAGCTGGATCACATCCAAGCCGCCGGCGCGCCGATGTCCCTGCTGACGGCGTGGCAGTTCCTGATCGAACTTGGCCACGACGCGCCCAATCCCTTCCAGACCTTCCCGCATGAGCCGGCCGAGCTTGAAGGCCGGACGGTGCTGATCAACGGCGCCGGCGGGGGCGTCGGCCATCTGGCGACGCAGCTGGCCAAGGCGCGAGGCGCGCGGGTGATCGCCGTGGCTTCGGCCAAGAACGCGACGATGCTCGGCGCGTTCGGCGTCGAGCAGTTCATCGATTACGGAAAAACCGCCGTCGAAGCGGTCGTCCAGGATGTCGACCTGGTGCTCGATGCGGTGGGCGGTGCTCGGATGGAACGGTTTCTGGACGTGATCAGGCCTGGCGGCGCCCTGTTCCTGGTCAACCCGCTGGGCTTCGAGGGCCGCGACGCCGCGGCGCAGCGCGGGATCAAGGTCTCGTCGACCCAGGTCCGCTCGAACGGCGCGCAGCTGGCGCAGGCCGCCGCATTGCTCGACCAAGGGACCGTCCGCGTGGTGATCGACAGCGTCTTTCCGTTGTCGGAAGCCTCGCGCGCGCACCAGCGCGTCGCCGAGGGCGCCATCCAGGGCAAGATCGTCCTGACCGTCGCCTGACGCCGACGCGCCTGCTCGTCGCGGCGGGATCCGTTTCCTTGTTCTAGCTTCTGGAGTCGCTCGCCATGATCATCGTCACGGGCTACGTGCAGGTTCCGCCCTCGGAACTGGAGCCCTTCACCCGCGATCTCGCCGATCTCGCCGAAGCCACCCGCCAGCGAGACGGCGTTGTGTCCTACGACGCCGCCGTGGTCGACGCGTCTCGCGGGCGGCTGCTCGTGATGGAGCGCTGGCGAGATCAGCAGGCCCTAAGCGCCCACCTGGCGGCCGCCGACACCGTCGCCTTTGTGGCGCGATGGGGGCCGCGGCTCTCGGCGGATGTCAGAAAGTACGACGCGACGCGCGAGCGCGCCTTGGCGGACGCCTGAATCTTACAAGCGACCGCACTGTGTTTGTATTCGCGGGAACCCGGCTCCCTATCGAGCCGATGCGGGAAAGACCGGAATGGCGCCAAAGCTCCGCGAGTCATGCGCCGGGAGCGGATGGATTTGAGGGAATTTCTCGCGGATGGCTCTGACGAGAGCGATAGGCGCCGGCGCCGAAGCTTCGGTCGCTTACCACGCACGCCGGATCAATGCTCCGCACACGGCGTTAATTGACGACATCCGACAGGACCTTGCCGTCACAGCGGGTCCTGTCTGTCGCCTTGTGAGAAGGAGCCGATCATGAAATTCGCTATCTTGGGTTTTTCCCTCGCCGCTGTCGCCACTGGTGCGCTCGCTCAAACCACCATCGCCCAGCTTGAAAGCCAGCCGGCCAAGGGCGCCTTCACGGTTGGCCAGATCGAAGATGCCGATGTCATCGACGCCGCTAACCGCAAAGCCGGCGAGGTCGAGCACGTGCTTCTCGATGCGGCCGGCAAACCCACGGCCATCGTGATCGAGATCGACCGCATGGGTCCGGACAAGAAGGTTGTCGTGGCCCTGGCCGATGTGACCGTGGCGCCCGAGCCGGGCGATCCGGACGACCACATCGTTCGCGCCAAGCTGACGAAGGCTCAGCTGGCTGCGCTGCCTGACTGGAAGGGTTAGGACAGGCGACCTTTGGGGCGCGTCCCATGAACCGGCCCCACCTTATCGGGTGGGGCTTTTCATTTGCGCGCCAGCCGAGTTGGAAGGGGCTTGGGCGCCGTCTGCGCGCGCTGAGTGTCTGGTTTCCGGAGATGCGCCAAAGTCAGTCCATGGCGCTTGCTTACCTCCACCATACGCCAATCACCCCTTGGCGACTGCGTCGCATTTTTGACAGCCCTAACCTGTTTCCGGGACACTTCTGGCCTGTACCGACAACCGGCTGGCGGCTGGACGCCGCGGGGACGTGCCACACTTGGAGGACTATCTCTGCGGGGCCGAGGCGACCAGTTCGGCGAGACCCTCGGCGAGGGAGACGACGGGCGCATAGCCCAGTTCGCGACGAGCCTTGCCGATGTCGAGCGTCACCTCGACGGCCGAGGCGGAGAAGCCCTGCAGGGTAAGGGGAACGGGCTTGGCGCCGCGCGTGGCCGCGCCGATCAGGTCGCCCACGGCCGCGACCACCCGCACCACGGCGCGGGGCGCGGTCTTGTCCGGCGGGGCCTGGCCCTGGGTCTCCAGCAGCGCCGACACGAACGCGCGGAAGGTCACCGGCTCACCGTCGGACAGGAAGTAGATTTCGCCGCCGCGTCCGGCCCGCAGCGCCAAGTCGACGCCGTGGCAGAGGTTGTCGATGTGGGTTGTCGACGTCAGATAGCCGCCGCCGTCGATCCAGGCCAGCTGTCCCGACCGCGCGGCCTCCACCAAGGCCGGCAGGGCCGTGGTGTCGTCGCGCCCCCAGACGAAGCGTGGGCGCACTACCAGGACGTCGAACCCCACATCGTTCATGGACAGGGCGATCGTCTCGGCGGCGATCTTGCTGCGCGAATAGGAGCCCGCCGGGCGCGCCGGATAGGGCCGGGTCTCGTCGATGTTCCTCAGCGGACGGCCGTCGCCCAGCACCGATTCCGTGCTCAGGTGCACGACGCGGCGGACGCCCGCCGCCCGTGCGGCGCGAAGGACGTTCCGCGTCCCCTCGGCGTTGGTCCGCATCTGCGCGGGGCCGCCATGGCCGTGATCAGTGTCGGCCGCCGCGTGGATCAGGGCGTCGCAGCCGGCCATGGCCTCGCCGATCGCCGGGTCCAGGATGTCGCCGACGACCGCCACGGCGCCCATGGCCCGCAGGCGCTCGGCGTCCTGGGGATTGCGCGACAGGGCCACCACTTGGACGTCGTCGCGCAGGAAGCGGCGGGCCAGGTTGCGTCCCACATAGCCGGCGGCGCCGGTCAGGAAGAGGCGGCGCGGGCAGGCGTGCGCGATCGTCGCCGCGCCGGGGGCGGCGGAGGGGGTGTTGGTCATCTTGAAATCCGGTTGGGGGAGGGATCAGCCGCCGGCGGGCGCGCCGTCTTGCGGTTGGGCCTGTGACAGCCATTCGATCTCTCGAACGATCCTGTCGCGCTCGGCCGGCGGGAAGTGGTGGAAATCCAGATGCTCGAGGAACTTCAGGCCCTCGAGGGCCAGATAAGCCAGCTGCGCGCCGCGCGGCGAGGCCGAGGTCGCCAGCACCCGGGCGACAACGCTGGCCTGGCTGGCCTGCATCTTACGCCGCAGGTCAGCGTCCAATACCAGGGCGGCGCTGAGGTTGAGCGCGACGGCTCGGAAGTCCTCGGGCGGGGCGTGGGCACCGCCCCGGATGCGGCCGCGGATGGCGCGGCTGTCCTGGCCTTCCAATTCTGCTTCCAGCGCCGCGTGGCGGGCGGCGTCGGCCTGGAACGCGCGATCCACCACGGCCTCGATCAGGGCCTGCTTGGTCTTGAAGTCGTAGATCACCGTGGCCTTGCCGACCCCGGCCTCCTTAGCCACCGCGTCCAGCGTGAGGTTCGTGGCGCCATCGCGCGCGACGACGCGTTCGGCGGCGTCGAGGATAGCTTGCTGGTCAAAGACGCGTCGACGTCCCATGGCTGCTCCGATTCATAACCGACCGGACGGTTATAAATAATGCGAGACCTCGCGTAAAGCCTGTGGACCAGAGCGGGAACCGCCTCGTCACGATCTAGGCGCGCTGATGGGGGCTTGGTTCAGCGGCAGCTCCTCAATTTCGACTGTCTGGAGGCGGGGGAAGTTTCGCTAGCGCCGCGTTGTAGTCGCCGGGGTCTCCAACGGAAGTTTCACACGATTGTCGTCAGGCGCTGGCATGGCCGGCTCATGTCCATCCCAGCCTCCGATCAAGGCCTGGCGCGCGAGTCGGCCGGCCCGCCAGGCGCCGAGCGCTTTGAGGCTCTGACCCGACGCCTTCGCATCCCGCTGCTTCGCTACTTCACCCGCCGCACCGGTTCGCGGCCTGACAGCGAGGAATTGGTGCAGGACCTGTTCCTGCGACTGCTGCGCCGCCCTGGCCTGATGGCCCTGGAAAGCATCGACGGTTATGTATTCGAGGCTGCGGCGAACCTCCTTCGCGACAAGGTAAAGCGGGAACGGGCGCGGCCGCTGCTGAGCGCGGTCGACTTGGATCGTATCGACCTGGCTGACGACCTCCCGGACGCGGAGGACGTCATCGGCGGGCGACAGAACCTGGAACGCATCCAGGTCGCCCTCAAGTCGCTGTCGCCTCGGGCGCGCACGATCGTCATCCTTCGTCGCTTCGAGGACATGAGCCACGCCCAGATCGCCGCCCGACTGAACATCTCGGTCAGCGCCGTTGAGAAGCATCTCGTGCGGTCGATGGCTGTTCTGCGCAACGCCTTGCGGGAGCAGGGCTGATGGGGCGTCGCATCGTTCACGAAGATCAGGCCGCCCAATGGTTCGCCAAGGCCGACCGGGGGCCGCTGGCGGCGGATGACCGCAAGGCTTTCCTTGAATGGCTCGAAGCGCCCGGCAACGCCGAGGCCTACCAGGAAACCGCCGACGCCTGGTCGTCCCTGGCGGCGGCCAAGGGGGCCGATGGCCTGATAGCGATGCGCGCGGCCGCTTTGCGCGATGCGGCCGGGATCGGCCGTCGGCGCATGATCTTCAGCCTCGTCGGCGCCGCGACGGCGGCCGGCGGGGGCGGCGTCGCGGTGATGATGGCCAGCACGGCCGGCGCGACGATCCGCACCGGCGCGGGTGAGCGTCTTACCGCCCCGTTGCCGGACGGATCGAGCGTAACCCTAGCCCCGCTGTCGAGGGTGCGTGTGCAGTACGACGCTCAGCGTCGTCGTGTGCGGCTCGTCGAGGGACAGGCCTACTTCGACATGCGCTCGGCCCCCGACCGGCCGTTCCAGGTCGTTGTCGGCGATGAGCGCGCCCAGGGCAGCGGCGGGTGCTTCCAGGTGACCAGGCAGGGCGATACGGCGCAGATTCTTATCGAGGATGGAGCGCTCGACGTCGTCGCGGCTGGGCAGGCCGCGGCGCGAAGGCTGACGACCGGCCATATGCTGTCGGGTCAGGCCGGGCCAAAGTCCGTAGCGGCGGCGGATCTCGACGCGCTGACGGCTTGGCGCGATGGTCGGCTGGTGTTCAACGACACGCCGTTGCCGCAAGTCGTCGCGGCGTTCAATCGCTATTCCAGCGACCAGTTGTCCCTGGTTCCAGGCGCGCGGCTGAACGACATCCGAATCTCCGGATCGTTCCGCTACGACGGCGCGCGCGAGTTCGCCAACGCCCTGCGGGCGGGCTTTGGCGTGCGCGTCCAGCAGGTCGACCGGACGACCTGGGAGATCGCCGAATGACGGCGGCTGGCGTTCCGGCATTCGATGAAATTTTCACGACAAGGTGAGGCTTTCAGCGGGGCCGCAGTTCCTGGGGATGATCGGTCGACGGGGGCCGGATTGCCTAGGAAAGCACGATGACGAACCGAGTTTCCCACGCCGCCGGTCTTCGGCGCGGCCTGATGGCCTGCTGCGCCCTGTTGGTCCTGGGCGCGGCCGCGCCGGCCCTGGCCCAGGAGCCCGCCGCGCCGCCGGTGGCCTTCACCCTGCCCACCCAACCCCTGGACCTGGCCCTGCCGGCCTTCGCCAAGCAGGCCGACGTGCAGGTGCTCTATGCGTCGAACCTCGTGAAGGGCAAGCGGGCCAACGCCGTGATCGGCACGCGCCCGCCCGCCGAGGCGCTGCGTGACCTCCTGGCAGGTTCGGGCCTGAAGGCGACGGCCACCGGACCGCGCACCTTCCTGATCTCGGCGCAGGAAAATCCGGTCGTCGCCGAGCTGGAAGAAGTGATCGTCACGGCCCAGAAGCGCTCGGCGCGGATCGAGAACGTCCCGATCGCGGTAACCGTCGTCGAAGGCGGCGACGCCCAGCGGCGCGGGATCACCAATGTCGTCGATCTGGTCGATCAGGTCGCCGGCGTGTCGGTGAACTACGCCTTCGGCGGCACCAACTACGGTCTGATCAGCATCCGCGGCATCGGCGGCGCCGACGACTACAAGCCCAACGGCAACCCCTCGGTCGCCCTGCACGTCGACGGCGTCTACCAGACCTCGAACGCCTATCTGGGCATGCCGTTGTTCGACCTCGATCGCATCGAAGTGCTCAAGGGCCCGCAAGGCACGCTTTATGGCCGCAACACCACGGCCGGCGTCATCAACGCGATCACCCGGGGTCCTGGTCAGGCTCTCGAAGGCTCGGGCCGCGTCGAACATGGCAGCTATGACTACACCGAGATGGAAGCCTCGGTCGGCGGCCCGGTCAGCGACACCGTCGGCGTCCGCCTGGCCGTGCTGGCCCAAAACGGTGGTGGCTTCATGACCGGGGCGGGCGCGGGCCTGCTGGCTGGCTATCGCCCATCGGTCAAGGGCGTCGTCCAGACCCAGGTGCCGCCACTGGTCGATCCGGGCCGCCGCAAAGGCTTTGGCGACAAGGACCTGGTCGCCGGCCGCGCGACGTTTGACTTCAAGATGGCCCCGGAGAGCGATTTGGTCGTGAAGCTGTTCGGCAGCCGCGACCGGGGCGACACCCGTCAGTACGATCGGATTTCGCGGGCCCAGGACGCCACGATCGCCAACGCCGGCGAGAACAACGATCCTTACGAGTTCTACTCGACGGGTTATCCGACCCAGAGGATCGACATCTACGGCGGCTCGGCGAGCTTCAGTCACAAGGTTCGCGAGAACCTGAACTTCACCGCCATCGGCGGCTGGCAGGGCAGCAAGCGTTCGGTGCAGGGCAACGGCGATGGTTCGCCCTATCCGGCCTCGTATTTCGACGCCAACGAGAAGCTCAGCCAGTCGTCGCTGGAACTGCGCCTGGCCGACGACACGGGCGGCAAGCTGGACTGGATCGCCGGCGCCTTCTACGTGACCGACGACGTCAAGTTCAACACCAACTGGATCAGCTACTCGGCGCTGACCAACTACGACAACCTGCACCGCCAGGAACGTAACAGCTTCGCCCTGTTCGGTCAGGCCGACTACCACCTGCTCGAGCGCCTGCAGCTGTCGGCGGGTCTGCGCTACACGCGCGACAACGCCCACTATGTCGGCCGTAACGTCGACCACAATCCGTGGGGCATCAGCACCTTCACGACCACCTTCGCCACCACCAACCCGTTCGCATGGGACGAGAAGTTCGACGACGACAACGTCTCGGGCCGCCTGACCGTGAAGTACGACGTCACGTCGGCCCTGAACGTGTTCGTGTCGGCGGGCACAGGCTATCGCGGCGGCGGCTTCGACGGCACTTCGATCTTCACGGTGGCCGAGACCAAGCCCTTCGCCTCGGAGACCGTGCGCGCCTACGAGGCGGGCCTGCGCTGGACCACGCCGCGCCTGCGTCTGTCGCTGGACGCGTTCGACTATCGCTTCAGCGAACTGCAGGCCACGACGCGGCTGGCCAACGACACCAACGGCCGCGCCAATGTCGGCAAGGCCAGCAGCAAGGGTATCGAGGTGGCGCTCAGCGCCCAGTTGCTGCGCACCGAGCGCCAGCAACTGACCTTCGACGTCAACGCGGCCTGGCTCGACACCGAGGTCCTGTCGTTCTCGTCCAACCGGGTGGCCGAGGTGCTGCAGACCGTCGGCGATCCGCTGCCGGGCGCGCCGGACTTTTCGGCCACCGCCAGCCTGAACCATAGCATCACGCTGAAGGAAGGCTGGTCGCTGCGCAGCCGCGTTGGCGTCACCCGCCACGGCGAGGAATCCAACCGCCTGAACGCCACGCCGGGCAACACGGCCAAGGCCTACACCCTGGTCAACGCCCGAGTGGACCTGTCCACCCCGTCGAACTGGACGCTCTATGCCTATGGTCGCAACATCACCGACGAGGTCTATTTCCCCGAGCTGAACGGCGCGGCTCGACTGGTTGGGGCGCCCGCCACCTACGGGATCGGCGCGCGGTTCGACTTTTGATCGCGGGGCGATCCGGTCCTTGGGCCGGATCGCCTCACTTCGTTCTCCTGATGGGATCCCAGCGATGTCCCTGCTGACCCGCCGCGCGGTGATGGCGGCCTCGACCGGCCTTTTCCTGGCCCGCGCGACGGCGACGCAGGGACTGGAGATCCGCCGGGCCGCGCCCGCCGAGCCCTTTGCGATGGGCGTGGCCAGCGGTGATCCGTCGACCGACGGCTTCGTACTGTGGACCCGCCTCAGCGCCGGCGGCGCGTCGCTCGACGCACCGGCCGTTCCCGTCGCCTATGAGGTCGCCGAGGACGAGGCCTTCCGCCGTATCGTGCGGCGTGGCCGCCGCGCGGCGACGCCGACCTTGGGCCATTCGGTTCACGTCGAGCTCTCGGGTTTGCGCCCCGGCCGACCTTACTGGTACCGGTTTCACGCCTTGGGCGCGGTCAGCCCGGTCGGCCACACCGCCACCGCGCCGGAGCACGCCGAAAGCGCGCGGATCGCCGTCAGCTCGTGCCAGCATTTTGAACTGGGCTGGTTCAGCGCCTATCGCGACATGGTCGCCGCCCAACCCGACCTGATCGTGCAGTTGGGCGACTACATCTACGAGAACAGCTACGCCCAGTTTCCGAAGGTTCGCCGCTTCGACACGCACGAGCCCACGGACCTGGACGGTTATCGCCGCCGCCACGCGATCTACAAGTCCGATCCTGACTTGCGCGAAGCCCATCGCCTGGCGCCTTGGGTCGTGACCTGGGACGACCATGAGGTCGAGAACGACTACGCCGACCTGGCCAACCTGAAGGGGCTGGATCCTCAGATCTTCGCCCGTCGGCGGGCGGCCGCCTACCAAGCCTATTTCGAGCACCTGCCGGTGCGACCCAGTCTGTGGGCGCGGCCGGGCCAGCCGCGGCTCTATCGGCGCCTGGCCTGGGGCGATCTGGTGAGCCTGCCGGTATTGGATGGGCGCCAGTATCGCTCGTCCCAGGCCTGCAATCCGCCAGGCCAGAGCGGCAACCGACCGCGCCGCGACTGCCCCGCTCTGAGCGCGCCCGACCGCACCATGCTGGGCGCGGCCCAGGAGCTCTGGCTGGACCGGACGCTGAAGGCCGAGCGCGGGCGCTGGACCCTGCTGGCTCAGCAGACGGTGGTCGCGCCGATCGAAACGCCGGACGGCGTGATGTCGGATCAGTGGGACGGCTACGCCGCCGCGCGCGACCGCCTTATGCGCAGCATGACCCGTCCATCGGTGCGCAACGCCGTGGTCCTAAGCGGCGACATCCATGCCTATATGGTCAACGACCTGCGGATCGGCCGAGCCGACGCGGCGCCCGTGGCCACCGAGCTCGTGACGACATGCCTGGCCGCCAGCCACGCGCCGCCGGCGCGTTATGGCGATGTCCGGGCCCGCAATGACCACGTCCGCTTCGCCGACATCGAACGCTCTGGCTACACCTTGATCGAGGCGACGCCCCGGAAACTGGACATTGATCTGAGGGCCGTCTCCGATCAGGCCGACCCCAAAGGTGTCGCCCAAAGCCTGGCGCGGTGCGTGATCGAGGATCAACGCCCAGGCGCGCAATTCACCGTATGACCTCCGCTTCGCCCGCGGCTTCTTCATAACCCAAGCGGCGAGGCGCGGAACTCAGGTGGCGGAGGCCCCGCGCTGAGACGGCTGCGCCATCGACAAGGCGGTTGAAGTCTGGAGTACGGACGGACCCGACGCTTCACGCTCATCAGACACTCCTCTCCAGTTCCGAAAAGCTAGCATGGGTGTCCACTCAAACGAGGGAGGATCACCGTTGTTGATTAAGGATAGCTTCGATCGGGGCGGTGGCTGACGGCCGCCACACGCGCATCGTATAAATGTGCTGGGCTTTGCCAGTGCGGCCACCAAACAGTTCCCTGACGAGCCGCTCGCCTCGAAGGGAAAACGCCCTGAAGCGCTTGGTGGAACGAAAGGCCGGACGGGTTGCTGAGCGTCAAGGGGGGCGCCTTAGTCGCCACCCGCGGCGAGGAACAACGCCGGCAGCAGGGCCAGAGCGACGCCGATCCCGGCCAGGGCGGGCCAGCGCCAGGCGCCCATGCCGCGCCATGCCGACGCCCAAATGGCCGACGCCCGCTGTTCGCGCGACAGCCGCAAGGCGTAGATCGCCACACCCGACACCGCCAGCGCGGTGAGAGCCAGGCCGAAGGCGAACCAGATCAACTTGGTCCACACCCCGCCAAACGTGCCGAAATGCAGCGGGTCGGCCATTTCCGAAATGCGCTGGTGGACGGTCAATTCGCGCCCGTCGGTCAGCAGCACCACGGCGCCGGTGGCCGGGTTGGTCCAGGCCACATTCGCCCGCTCCCGCACCAAAACGGCCTTGTACTGGCCCGCGAACTGGAAGGCGCCCACCTTGCCGGCCGGAAAGGCGATGCGCTGGATGCGCAGGCCGGGATAGGCGGTCTGGGCCGCGCTGAGACTGGTCTCCAGCCGGTCGGCCAGCTTCCGGGTGTCCAGCTTGACGGCGGCGACCTTGGCGCGCGGCGAGGGCGGGGCCTTGGCCACGGTGCTCTCGGCCAGGTACCAAAGGCCCGTCGCGCCGATCAGGGCCATGAACCACAGGCTCCACAATCCCACCAGGCGGTGCAGATCGCCCATGGCCGTGCGGGCGTCACGCCAGCGCACCGGCTTGAAGAAGCCCCGCCACCACTTCTTGTAGACCACGAAGGACGTGCCGACGCTGATCAGCAGCAGGATCGACAAGGCCGAGACGATCGGCACCCCGATCGGGGTGGGCAGGTTCAGGTGGCGGTGCATGTTGCGCAGGACGCGATGGGCCCCGACCCACGGGCCCTCGCCCCGCACCGCCCCCGTCGAGGGGTGCAGATAGACGAAGGCGCGGACGCCGTCCGGCTTCTGGATCGTCGCGGTCAGGGCGAAGCCCCGGTCAATGGGCTCGTCCAGCAAAAGGATCCTGGCGTCGGGGTGCAGTGCCGCGACGTTGCGAGCCGCCGCCGACCAGGCGATGGGACCGTGGACCGTCGCTGGATCGACGCGCAGGGCGGGCCGCAACGCCCAATCGATCTCGTGACTGAACACCGCGATCGTCCCCGTCAAAAAGACGAAGGCCAGCAGGATCGACAGCTTCAGCCCCACCCACTGGTGGACGCTCCACCACAGACGCGAGGCCTTGGGCTTGGCGGCGCGCCGAGGCGTCGCCGCCGTCTGGGCGCGCTCGACGCTCACCATTCCCGCGACACTTCCAGGAACACCGACCGCGGCTTGCCGGGGAAGTGGCCGGTGCGGTCGATGAAGCCGGAGGCGGCGTAGGTTTCGTCGAACAGGTTGTCGACCCGTAGCAGCGTCGACCACGGCCCGAGCTTGTAGATCACCGAGGCGTCGAACACCGTATAGGGACGCACCTTCTGACCGCTGATCGAGGTGCGGACGTCGACATAGTCACCGCCCAGGGCCAGGGCCAGGCCCAGCTTGGGGAACTGATAGCGGGTCCAGAAGCCGGCCTTGTGCTTGGGCGCGTTGGCGAAGCGGTCTCCGACGCTGTTGGTGATCACCGTCGCGCCGTTGGTCTTGGTGATGCGGGTGTCGTTGTAGGCGTAGGAGCCGGTCAGCACCCAGTTGTTGGTCAGGTCGGCGGCCAGGTCGAACTCGACGCCCTTGCTGGTCACCTCGCCGAACGCGACCAGATCGTCGACGCCATCCCCGTCGACGTCGCCGCGCGGATCGTTCTGCAGCATATTGCCGCGGACAATCCTATAGACGGCCATGGTCGACTGCAGACGGCCGCCCAGCAGCTCGGTCTTGACGCCGCCTTCCAGGATCTCGCCCTCGGTCGGGGCGAAGGGGCCGCCCGCCCGCGGGTCCTGACTGGACACGCTCTGCGGCTCGTAGCTCTGGGCCCACTGGCCGTAGACCGAAACGTCGGGACGGGCGCGCCAGACCAGGCCGGCGCGCCAGGTTGCCTTCTCGTCCTCGAAGGTGCTGGCGTCGGACCGGTCCTCATAGCGGTCGAAACGCACGCCGGCGGTGGCGATGAATTGACCGATCGTGGCTTCTTCCAGCAGATAGGCGCCGGACCGTTCCTGGATGGCCGAAGTGCGCACGCGGGCTTTGAGCTTGTAGGTCTTGGGATCGGTGACGCCGTAGACTGGATGGGTCAGACTCAACGGCGCGGGCAAGCCCGCCACCGCGGTGAAGCCGCCCAGCAGCGAGGGCCGATTGTTGTTGATCAGTTCGCTGCGATAGGCGTCGACGCCGACCAGCACGCGATTGCGCACCACGCCGAAGTCGCGCGACCAGACGGCGTTGGCGCCGAAGCTCAATTGCTCCAGATCGCGCTCCTGATCGCGGAACTCGCGGCGTGACAGGTCCGGCACGCCGTCACGGTCGCTGTCGGTCAGGCCGCGCGGCTCGTGATACTGCTGGCGCTCCACGCTTTTCGAGTAGCGCAGCCCCGCGTCGACGGTCAGGTTTTCACTGACCGGCCATGCCACGCGCGCCTGCAGCACATTGGCCGTCAGGTCGAGGAAGTCGCTCTTCTCGTTGTGGTTCCAGCGCCGGTCGGCGAGAAAATGGCCCAGATTGTCGGTCGGCACGCCGCGCAGGCGGTTGCCCTGCAGGTTCTGCTCGTAGCGGGTGGCCTGTAGCGTCAGGGCCGCCGGGCCGAGATCGGTCTTGATCCCGCCGTCCAGGATCAGCACCTCGCTGCCTGAGTTGCGGCGCGGGGTGTTGCGGTCCTCGTAGAAGACACCCAGCCGGGTGGCCGGCGCCTTGTCGCCTGGCAGGAGGCCTTCGACCTCGACCGAACCACCCCTGCGCGCCTCGGCGCCGACCACCGCCGTGGCCCGCGCCGAGAACTCGTCCTTGGGCGTCTTGGTGATGTAGTTGAACAGGCCGCCCGGCGCGCCGGGGCCATAAAGCATGCCGGCCGGCCCCTTCAGGAACTCCAGTCGCTGGACATTGAATAGCTGCGGCACCGAAAAGGCGACATAGGGGTCGCCGCGCAGGCCGTCGAAGAAGATCTCCTCCTGACGGAAGCCCCGAGCGGTGACTCCGGCGTAGGAGAACAGGCTGACGCCGGCGATGTTGCGATAGAGGTCCTGGGCGTCGCGTGCGCCCTGGTCGCGGATGAGCTCCTCGTTCAGGACCTGGATGTTGAGGCTGGACTCCAGCGGCGGGGTCTCCAGCTTGCCGCTGGTGGTCTCCTGCGCGCGATAGAGCTGACGGGCGCGGGCGGTGATGATGATCGTCAGGTCGGGCTCGTCCTCGGCTGACGCCGTCGGCGCGTCGTCCGCCCAGGCAAGACCAGACCCGCCGAGGCCCGCGATGCTGATCAGCGTCGCCATGCAAACCGCCGACGCCCTACCCCTACCCATACCCACAGCCCGACTCCGTAGCGATCCATCTGGGCGGTCGCTCTACAGAGAATGAGAACCAATATCAATTTAAATGAGAATGATTCTCGGGTTGATGGCGATGACCGTTCCTCGAACATGAGGTCGCCCTGGTGGCTCGGCCGCGCCGAGCCTGGGACATTGTCTGCAACGGCGTATTCCCCTCTTTTCAGGGCGGGTGGCCGCTGAGCCGTGGCGTGTATCGGGTGGCAGGCGCCCTGGTCGGTGCGCTCAGCCAGGCGCCGATCGAGACCGGCGGCGGCTCTTCAATGCCGTACGGTCCCTCAGCGCGCTCAAATACCGGCGGTCCGCGCCCACCCAAACCTTAGCGCTGGCGGGCCGGCTTCCGAGCAACCTGATGCAGACTGTCTGGGCCGCGCGGACGCTTTGGGCGAATGGCCCAATCTCCTCAGGCCATAGCCTGGTGTCGTGGACTTGGCGGCGCTCCGTCGTGGATCAACAAGTCGCGACAATCCTGCGCTTGAAATCCTCGCTTCGCGTTATCGATTTCGATAGGTGTCCGTATGCAGCGCGATCCGCCAACCGGGAAAATCACGATCGTCGATATCGCCCGAGCCGCTGGCGTGTCCATCAAGACGGTCTCGCGGGTGATCAACCAGGAAGAGGGCGTGGGGGACGAGACCCGGGCGCGGGTTCTGGAAATCGTCGCGACGATGGGTTATCGCCCGAACGTCTCGGCCCGCTCGCTGTCCAGCCGCCGCAGCTATCTCATCGGCGTGATCTTCATGCGCGTCGGAGCCTATCACTATGTGGGCGAGGTGCAGGTGGGCGCCATGCGCGCCTGTCGGCGGGCGGGCTACCATCTGGTGGTCGAGCAGGTGCTGCCGCCCGAGGCTGTAGGTGGCGTCCAGGGGTTCGCCGAAGGTTTGCGCGACGCCCGGTTCGACGGCGTGGTGCTGACCCCGCCGACCTGCGATGATCCCGAGGTTCTGGCGGCGGTCGAGACGGCGGGTCTGCCCTATGTGCGCATCGCGCCGCACCGCGAGTTCGAGCGCTCGCCGTACGTCTTCATGGACGATCGCAAGGCGGCGCGGGAGCAGACCCTGCGGCTATGGAACATGGGCCATCGACGGATCGCTTTTATCGATGGTCCCGCCGATCACGGCTCGGCGACGCGTCGCCGGCAAGGCTATATCGAGGCTCTGCGGGACCGAGGCGTCGAGCCACGGCCTGAGTGGATCGCCAAGGGCGAGTTTCTCAGTCTGTCCGGCTTCGACGCGACGGAGCGCCTGCTAGCCTTGCCCGAGCGTCCGACGGCGATCTTCGCGGCCAATGACGAGATGGCGGTGGGCGCGTTGGCCGCCGCCGCCAAACACGGACTGTCGGTGCCGCGCGATCTCTCCGTGGTCGGTTTCGACGACACGCCGACGGCCGAAGCGGCTTGGCCGCGCCTGACCACGGTTCATCAGCCGACCGCCGAAATGGCCGAGGCCGCCGTCGAGATGCTGATCGACGGATTCGGGGATGAGAGGCTTCGCGCCCGAGTCGCGGCGCGCCAATTGGACTATAGCCTCGTCCAGAGGGACTCGGCCGCCCCGCCGCCGGCCTAGGCCGGATCGGCCCAGGAGCGCGCCCGACGCGATCGATTTTCGGCGTTGGCGTTAGGCCGGCGAACAAAGCTTCGCCATGGGCCTTTGTCGGAGGCGAATTCCGTTCGCTGGCCGAAATTTCCGACAGCGGTGTCAATAACGACATCCATAGACAACGTTGTCGTAATTGTGCTGTCTAGTTTAAGACAACGTTGTCGTAGCCGTCTTGGCGACGACGACCGCGTCGGGAAAAGGCCTCGGAACAAGGGGCCCAAGGAAACGCAAACAGGCGCCGATGGCGCCGCTGGGTTGGTGGCGTCCGGCGTTCGCGTCGGCGCGCTCCGAGTCCAGGCAGGACAAAGGGAAAGAGATGCGTAGTCTCCTGTTCGCATCGGCCGCCATGGCGGCCGTGAGCTTTCACGCGCCTGGCGCGGCGGCTCAGGAAGCCGGCGCCGTGAAGCTCGATGAAGTGGTCGTGACCGCTCAACGCCGCAGTGAAAACCTCCAGAAGACCCCGCTCACCGTGTCGGCGGTGACGGGTGACAAGCTGGAGTCGCAAGGCATCAAGACGGTGGTCGACCTGTCGGCGCAGGTGCCGGCGCTGCAGATCAGCTCCAGTGGCTCGGGCGCGGCCGTGGTCTTCCTGCGCGGCATCGGCAGCACCAATGTCACCGAGGTCGGTGATCCGGCGGTCGCCTATCACATGGACGGCATCTACATCGCCCGCTCCACATCGGTGGGGGCGCTGTTCTACGACGTCGATCGCGTCGAGGTTCTGCGTGGTCCTCAGGGCACGCTGTATGGCCGTAACGCCACGGCCGGCGCGATCAACGTGATCACCAAGCAGCCCAAATTCGACTACGAGGGCAATGGCTCGGTCGATATTGGCAACTACGGCGCCATCACCACCTCGGGCATGGTCAACCTACCTATCAGCGACACCCTCGCCGTGCGCGCCGCGTTCCAGACCGCGCGCCACGACGGCTATGTGAAAGCGCTGAACAAGGGCCCCGGCACTGGCGGCAACGATCGCTACGACCAGGACGACAAGTCGGCCCGCGTCCAATTGCTGTGGAAGCCCAGCGACACGTTCTCGCTGCGGGTTGGGGCCGACTACCTGCACCAGGGCGGCGCCGGCGGCGGCGACAAGAGCTATGGCGCGGCCCTGTCCAACAACGATCCGTGGACCTGCAACTGCGCCACCAACCTCTATCGCAACAACAAGTTCTTCGGCGCTCACAGCCAGGCCGACCTGGACCTTGGTTTCGCCACGCTGACCTACCTGACCGGCTACAACTTCTCGCGCCTGGACCGCAGCGGCGAGAACGCCAGCACCGGCGCGCCCAACTACTTCAAGGGCAAAGACACCACCTGGTCGCATGAGCTGCGCCTGGGCGGCGACACCGGCAAGCTCAAGTGGGTCGTGGGGCTGTACCGCTTCACGGAGGACAACAATGTCGACTTCCGGGTGTTGCTGGCGCCCAATTCATACCTGTCGTTCATTCAGCCGGAAGTCACAGCCAAGTCGATAGCCGCGTTCGGCCAGGGCACCTACGAGGTGACGGACCGGTTCCGGATCACCGGCGGCCTGCGCTACACCGAGGACCGCAAGGCGCGTGACGGCGGGACCTTCCTGACCAATTCGGCCGGGGCGATCACCTCGACCGTTATCAAGAACCTGGCCGACGCCAAGTGGGACGCCACCAACTGGAAGCTAGGCGCCGACTTCGACCTGACCAGCAGCTCGATGCTCTACGCCAACGTGGCCACGGGCTATAAGGCCGGCGGCTACTACGACGGGGTCGAGAACAACGTCTACGAGCCCGAGAAAATCACCTCGTACGAAGCCGGTGTGAAGAACCGCTTCTTCGACAACCGCCTGCAGTTGAACGCCACCGGCTTCCTCTACGACTATCGTGACTTCCAAGTCACGGCGGTCGGGACCATCGCCGGGCAGAACGCGTCGGTCACGCTAAACGCCGACAAGGCCCGGGTGTACGGCTTTGAGTTCGAGAGCAATCTCGTCGTCACCGAGCACGATCGCATCGACGCCACCCTGGGCTGGCTGCATGCCCGCTACACCGACTTCGTACTGCCGCTGGGCGACGCCTTCGCTAACAACAACGCCAACGCTGGCGGCACGGGCTGCTTCAAGACCAACTTCGCGGCCGCCGCGCCTCGGTCGACCGACTTCTCCGGTTGCCGCATGGCCCGCACCCCGACCTGGAGCGTCAACGTCGGCTACCAACACACCTGGGAGATCGCCTCGGGCGCCAAGGTCGTCGGCCGCGTCCAGACCCATTACGAGAGCGGCAAGAACCTCGAATACCACGGCTTCGCCCAGAACCGGCAGGACAGCTTCACCAAGACCGACGTCAGCCTGACCTACACCAGCGCCGACGATCGCTGGACCCTGCAGGGCTATGTCCGCAACCTCGAGAATGACGACGTGCGCACCGCCTCGTCGCCGAACTCGACCACCGGCTTGGCGACCAACGGCAATGGCGAGTTCTACGCCCCGCCGCGGACCTACGGCCTGCGTCTGGGGGTCAGTTTCTAGCCTCCCAATGACCTTGCGCCCCCGGCGTATCCTGCGCGCCGGGGGGCCTTCTTTGTATGGAGTTCAACGTGCTCGCCCTTCGAAGTCTCCTGATCTCGACCGCCGTCATGGCCGCCTTCAGCTCGGCGGCCGCCGCCGCAACCCAGCCTGACCTCGGCGTTCGCGACGGCAAGATCATCAGTGTCGAGGGCCTGCGCTTTCGCGACCTCGATCGCGACGGCAAGCTTTCGCCGTTCGAGGATTGGCGACTGTCGAGCGCCCAGCGCGCGGCTGACCTCGTCGCCCGGATGACGCTGGAGGAAAAGGCTGGCGAGATGATGCACGGCACCTTGCCTGCCTTGGGCGGCGTGGTTCCGGGGCGAGGGCAGGGCTATGACCTCGCCAAGCTGAAACCCCTGATCCTGGACCGTTACGTCACCACCTTCATCACCCGCCTTTCCGGCGACCCGTCCTGGCTGGCCGAACAGAACAACGCCGTCCAGGCGATCGCCGAGCAGGGTCGTCTAGGCGTGCCCGTCACGATCAGCACCGATCCGCGCCACCACTTCCAGTTCTTGGCGGGCGCCAGCGTCGCCGCCGCCGGCTTCTCGCAATGGCCCGAAGCCACCGGCCTCGCGGCGATCGGCGACGACAAGCTCGTGCGCCGCTTCGGCGACATCGCTCGCCAGGAATATCGCGCTGTCGGCATTCATCAGGCCCTGTCGCCGATGGCCGACCTCGCCACCGAGCCGCGCTGGTCGCGGATCAACGGCACGTTCGGCGAAGACGCCGACCTCGTCGGCCGCATGGTCAAGGCCTATGTCCAAGGCTTCCAGGGCGGCGATACCAACCTGGCGCCGAACGGCGTCTCGGCGGTGGTCAAGCACTGGGTCGGCTACGGCGCCTCGGCCAAGGGTTTCGACGGCCACAACAGCTACGGCCGCTACGCCGTCTTCCCGGCCGGTCAGTTCGACCTGCACGTCAGGCCGTTCGACGAGGCCTTCGCGGCCGGCGTGGTCGGCGTGATGCCCACCTATGCGATCCTCAAGGACCTGGCGCTGGACGGCCAGCCGGCCGAGCAGGTCGGGTCCGGCTTCTCCAGGCAACTGCTGACCGACCAACTGCGGACCAAGCACGGCTTCAAGGGCATCGTCGTCTCGGACTGGGCGATCACCAACGATTGCGGCGAGACCTGTCTGAACGGCTTCCCGGCCGGAGTGAAGCCCAGTTTCGCGGGCCTCTCCACCGCCTGGGGCGTCGAGGGCCTGAGCAAGGTCGACCGTTACGCCAAGGGCGTGAACGCGGGGCTCGACCAGTTCGGCGGCGTCGAGGACACGGCCGAGCTGGTCGCGGCGGTCAAGGCCGGCAAGATTCCGCGGGGCCGCATTGATGACGCGGCGCGCCGCATCCTGGCGATCAAGTTCGAGCAGGGACTGTTCGAGAACCCCTATGTCGATCCCAAGTCCGCGGCCGCGGTGGTCGGCTCGAAGGCTTTCGTCGCCGAGGGGCTGGCCGCGCAGAGCGCGGCATTGACGCTGCTGGAGAACAAGAACGGCCTGTTGCCGCTGAAGGCCAGCGGCAAGAAGGTCTGGCTGAGGGGCGTCTCGGCCGAGGTCGCCCGCGCCCATGGCCTGGTTTCGGTCGAGGATCTGGCCCAGGCCGACTTGGCCATCATCCGGACGGCGGCCCCCTTCGAGACCCTGCATCCAAATTTCGTGTTCGGCGCCATGCAGCACGAGGGCGACCTGTCGTTCAAGGATGGAACGGCCGACTACGAGGCCATCAAGACGGCCTCGGCCAAGGTACCGACCATCGTCGCCGTCTACCTCGATCGGCCGGCGATCCTGACCAATCTGCGCGACAAGGCGACCGCCCTGATCGGCGACTTCGGATCCAGCGACGAAGCCTTCCTGGACGCCCTGACGGGCAAGGCCGCGCCGCGCGGCCGGCTGCCATTCGAGCTGCCCTCGTCGATGGCGGCCGTCGAGGCTCAGGCCGAGGACGCGCCCCACGACTCCAGGGCTCCGCTGTACCCGATCCATTTCGGCCTGACCTACTGAGGACGACCGCATGAACCGCCCCCTGATCGCCGCCGCCAGCCTTGCTGTGCTCGCCGTGGCCTCCGCCGCCGAAGCGCAGGCCCCCTCGCGGCCTTGGATGAACGGCAAGCTTTCTCCGGACGAACGCGCGGCGCTGCTGGAAAAGGAGATGACGCTCGACGAGCGCATCGGTCTGCTTCACGGCCCGATGTCGATGCCGATCTTCGGCATCAAGAAGCCCGAGGGCGCGATCGGCTCGGCCGGCTACATTCCCGGCGTTCCGCGCCTGGGCGTGCCGGCCGTCAACGAGAGCGACGCCAGCCTGGGTGTGACCAATCCTCTGAACGTGCGCCCGGGCGACGGGGCCACGGCGCTGCCGTCAGGGCTGTCGCTGGCGGCGACCTTCAGCACCAAGCTGGCCTATGACGGCGGGGCGGTGGTTGGCCGCGAGGCGCGGGCCAAGGGCTTCAACGTCCAGCTGGCTGGCGGCGTCAACCTGGCCCGCGATCCGCGCAACGGCCGGAACTTCGAGTACCTCGGCGAGGATCCCTGGCTGGCCGGCAACCTGGCCGGCGCGGCGATCAAGGGCATTCAGGATCAGGGGATCGTTTCGACGGTCAAGCACTTCTCGCTGAACGGCCAGGAGACCAAGCGCCACTTCGCCAACTCGGTGATCGACGAGGCCGCCCATCGCGAAAGCGACCTGCTGGCCTTCCAGATCGCCATCGAGAGGGGCCAGCCCGGGTCGGTGATGTGCGCCTATAACCTGGTCAACGGCGACTACAGCTGCGGTAACCCGCACCTGCTGAACGACGTGCTCAAGCGCGACTGGGGCTACAAGGGCTGGGTGATGTCCGACTGGGGCGCGGTCCACGCCACCGACTACATTCTCAAGGGCCTGGACCAGCAGTCCGGCGAGCAACTGGACGGAACCACCTGGTTTGGCGAACCGCTGAAGGCGGCCGTCCAGAAGGGCGAGGTCCCCGCCGCTCGTATCTCCGACGCCGCGCGCCGCATCCTGCGCTCGATGTTCGCCGCAGGACTGTTTGACAAGCCGGTCGAGCCGGGCGGCGCGATTGACTACGACGCCGGCGCCGCTGTCGCCCAGGCCGCCGCCGCCGAAGGGATCGTCTTGCTCAAGAACCGCGACGGTCTGTTGCCGTTGGCTAAGACCGTCAAGACGATCGCCGTGATCGGCGGACACGCCGACGCCGGCGTGCTGTCGGGCGGCGGCTCCTCCCAGGTCGTGCCGCCCGGCGGCGCCAAGCGCGTCGTGCCGCTGGGCGGGGAGGGCATGATGGGCCCGTTCCGCAGCCAGTACTTCAATGGCTCCTCGCCGCTGGCGGCGCTGCGCAAGGCGCGGCCCGAGGCTAAGGTGACCTTCGACGACGGCCGCTATGTCGCTTCCGCCGTGGCCGCCGCCAAGGCCGCCGACGTGGTCGTGGTGTTCGGCAACCAGTGGATGGGCGAGGGCGAGGACGCGCCGGACCTGTCGCTGCCGGACGGCCAGGACGCCCTGATCGCCGCTGTCACCGCCGCCAATCCGAACGCGATCGTGGTGCTGCAGACCGGCGGTCCGGTGTCGATGCCGTGGCTGGACAAGGCCGGCGCGGTGGTCGAGGCCTGGTACTCGGGCGCGAAGGGCGGCGAGGCGATCGCCAACGTGCTGCTGGGGGCGGTCAATCCGTCGGGTCGCCTGCCGATGACCTTCCCCGCCGCGATCGACCAGTATCCGCGCGCGCAACTGCCGGGCCTGACCGTTCCGGAGAAGACCCGGTTCGACGTCGTCTATTCCGAGGGCGCGGACGTCGGCTACCGCCGCTTCGCCAAGACCGGCGCCAAGCCGCTGTTCCCGTTCGGCTACGGCCTTTCCTACACGACGTTCGCCTACGCCAACCTGAAGGTCACGGGCGGCGAGACCCTGAGCGTCAGCTTCGACGTCACCAACACCGGCCAGCGTCCAGGCAAGGACGCGCCCCAGGTCTATTTGACGGCGGCGGCGGGCAAGGCGACCCAGCGGCTGATCGGCTTCGACAAGATCGACCTCAAGGTTGGCGAGACACGCCGCGTCACGCTGACCGCCGACCCGCGCGTACTGGCCAGCTTCGACGTCAAGGCCAATCGCTGGGCCTTGACCGGCGGCGACTATCAGGTCGCCGTAGGCGCCTCCTCGGCCGACCCGACCCTGAAGGGCGCGGCCAAGGTCAAGGCGCGGACGCTGAAGCCGTGAGCGGGAGGAAAGCCATGAACATCCGTATCGCCAGTCTGGCGGCCATCTTAGTTCTTGGGGCCGGTCTGGGCGCGAGCCAGGCCCTGGCCGCCGACCCGACCGTGGCCACGACCTCGGGCCCGGTCGTGGGCGAAAGCGCCCATGGCGTCGCCGCCTTCAAGGGCGTGCCGTTCGCCGCCCCGCCGCTGGGCGCCCTGCGCTGGCGCGCGCCGCAGCCGCCGGCCGCCTGGACCGCGCCGCGGGACGCCAAGGCCTACGGTCCCGACTGCATGCAGAACCCGTTCCCCGGCGACGCCGCCCCCCTGGGCGTCCAGCCGGCGGAGGACTGTCTGTACATGAACGTCTGGGCGCCCGAGGCGGCGTTGAAGAGCAAGACCCAGCGGCCCGTCATGGTTTGGATATACGGCGGCGGCTTCGTCAACGGCGGGAGCTCGCCGGCGGTGTACGCCGGGGACCGGTTCGCTCGCGACGGCGTGGTGCTGGTCAGCTTCAACTATCGCGTCGGCCGGTTCGGCTTCTTCGCCCATCCGGCTCTGACGGCGGTCGGCGCCGATGGCGGGATGCTGGGCAACTACGGGCTGATGGACCAGATCGCGGCGCTGAAATGGGTGCGCGACAACATCGCCGCCTTCGGGGGCGATCCCAACAACGTCACGGTCTTCGGCGAGTCGGCCGGCGGCATGTCGGTCCACGCCCTGCTGACCGCGCCCCAGGCCAAGGGCCTGTTCCACAAGGCCATTATCCAGTCTGGCGGCGGACGCCCGCGCCTGCTGCCGACCCTTCCGCTGACCGCCCCGGCCGGACAGCGCTCGGCCGAGGCCGCAGGCCTGGCCTTCGCGGCCAAGGCGGGGGTCTCCGGGACCGACGCTGCTGCGCTCGACGCGCTTCGCGCCTTGCCGGCCGAGACGGTGGTCGACGGCCTGAACATGGCGACGTCCAACACCCCGACGTGGGGCGGCGGACCGATGCTGGACGGCAAGATCATGACCCGCGAGCCATTGCAGGCCTACAAGGCCGGCGCCTGGACGAAGATGCCGGTGATGGTCGGGGCGACCAGCGCCGACGGCTTCTTCTTCGGCGGAAGCCGCGATCAGGTCTTCGCGCCGTTCGGCGCCCGCCGCGCCGAGGCCGAGGCGCTCTACGATCCCAAGGGTGACGGCGATATCAAGGTCTATGGCTGGGCCGCCGCCGGCGACCGCATGTTCATCGAGCCCGCTCGCGCGGTGTCGCGCGTGATGGCGGAGCAGGGCATGCCCGTCTATCAGTTCCGCTTTTCGTACGTGGCCGAGAGCATGAGGAGCCAGTGGTGGGGCGCGCCGCACGCCACCGAGATCCCCTTTGTGTTCGACACGGTCGACGCCCGCTATGGCGCGGCGCTGACCCAGGCCGACGCGGCCGCGGCCAAAGCGGCCCACGCCTACTGGATTGGGTTCGCCAAGAGCGGCACCCCCAGCGCCACGGGGCAGCCAGCCTGGCCGCGCTACGAGGCCGCCACCGACCAGATCCTGGACTTCGCCGCGCAAGGGCCGAAGGCGGAAGCCGATCCGCTCCGGGCGCGCCTCGATCTGGTGGAGGCGACCACGCGGTGATGATAGTCGTTGTCGACGCTCACCAGTGTTCCTGGACCCGATCCGACGTCGGCTCCTGGCGCGAGACCATCGGACGCTCGGAAGGTCGTCGAACCGAGCCCTACGAGACGTAGCGACAGCGAGAGTGATCTCGGTCGAGGCCCGCCCTTGCTACTTCGCGCCCGCTCACGTCAAAAAGGGGGATGGTCGGAGTTTCGGTGCGGGCATGACCCAGAGACGTTTGAAGGGGGCGGAACGACGCGAACGCTTCTTGGATGCGGCGGCGCAGATCGTCATCGAACACGGGGTCGCGGCCGTCACCATGGATGGCGTCGCAGCGCTCACGGGCGTCACCAAAGCCCTGGGCTACCGCTATTTCAGCGATCGCGACGACCTGCTGACCGCGCTGTTCGACCGCGAAACCAAGATCTATGTCGAGCGTCTGGCAAGCGAGGTCGGCCCGGCCTCCACCTTCGAGGAGTGGGTCCGCGGCGCCCTGAAATACTGGTGCCGGCGCGCCGACGAGCGCGGCGAGCTGTTCCTGCGTCTGGTCAGGGACTGCGGTCCCCTTGCGGAGCGGGCGCGCGCCAACCGCAAGGCCGACGCCGACGCTTGGGCGCTGGGTCTGCAGAAGGCCTTCGGCTTGCCCGCGCGTCAGGCCAAGCAATACGCCTGGTTCATGGTCGCCGGCACCGCGGGCGCGCTGGACGCCCGCGATGGCGACGACGAAGCCATGATCGACGCGATCACCCTGGCGGTGGTCGCCGGCGCCAAGGCCCTGGCCAAGAAGTACGGCGAGCCTCGCCCCGCCAAGACCGCCTGATCCCTTCCGCGCAGACGACGGTTGCCTCCGCCATTAAGTGACGATACCGTTACTTAATGGCGGGCGTTGAGACCCCGCGCACGGCGCAAGCCGTAGGGGAGGCGACCACATGAAGCTCTATGGCGAAGACAATCCCGCGCCCAATCCGCGCCGGGTCCGCATCTTCCTGGCCGAGAAGGGCCTGACCCTGGAGGAGGAACGCGTGCCGCTGGCCGAGCGCGCTCACAAGGCCGCCGCCTTCCTGGAGAAGAACCCGCTGGGCCAAGTGCCTGTTCTGGAGCTCGACGACGGCGCGTTCCTGAGCGAGAGCGTCAGCATCTGCCGCTACCTGGAGGGCCTGCATCCGCAGCCGCCGCTGTTCGGCGAAACCGCCCTGGATCAGGCGACCATCGACATGTGGATTCGGCGCATCGAGTTCCAGCTGATGGCGCCCATCGCCCACATCTGGCGGCACACCCATCCGCTAACCGCCGGCCTGCTGACCCAGTACAAGGATTTCGGCGAGTCCAATCGCGCCCATGCCGATCGGATCTACCGCTGGCTGGATGGCGAGCTGGCCGACAAGGCCTTCATCGCCGGTCCCGCCTACAGCATGGCCGACATCGTCGCCCTGACCACGGTGGACTTCGGGCGGATGATCGGCGTCGCCATCCCCGAGGACTGCGGCCACGTCCGCGCCTGGCTCGAACGCGTCGCCCAACGGCCCAGCGCCACGGCCTGACGAACAATCGTTCGAAAGCAGTTGCCAGTCTCATTAAGTGACGATAGCGTTACTTAAGCGTTTCGGGCCCGGACGCTGATCCACATCCCGGCGAACCGCACGGCTCGCCCCGCCCTTCACGACCGCGTCTTGGCGGGCGGCGAGGGCGTGCGCCCGACAGATCACAAAAGAAGCCGCGCAGCGGCTCAAGGAGGAATGCGCCATGCCCTTCCAAACCCGCCGATCGCGAGTCCAGGCGCGAGGTCCGAGGACGGATCTGCTGACGGGGGCGTCGGTCGGCGTCGCCATGATGCTCGCCGCCGGCGGCGCCCTGGCCGAGGACGACGCCTCGCGCACCGCCGGTCCCGTCGTCGTCGACGAGATCATGGTCACCGCCCAGAAGCGGGCCGAAAACGTCCAGGACGTGCCGCTGGCCATCACCGCCGTGCGCGGCGAGACGCTGGCCTCGATGAACATCACCCAGCCCCAGCAGCTGTCGCTGATCGATCCCAGCGTCCGCTTCAAGCAGAGCCTCAGCAGCAGCGCCTCGGGCCTGACGATTCGAGGGGTCGGCACCAGCAGCTTCTCGGCGGGGATCGAGCAGAGCATCTCCACGGTCGTCGACGGCGTGGTGCTGGCCGATCCCGCCAGCCTGGCCACCCTGGCCGATGTCGAGCGGGTCGAGATCCTGCGTGGGCCTCAGGGCATGCTGTTCGGCAAAAACGCCTCGGCGGGCCTGGTCCACTTCATCACCAATCGGCCCAAGCTGAACGAATACAGCGGCCAGCTGCACCTGCAATATGGCGAGCGCGGCGAACAGGTCCTGCAGGCGATCGGCAACCTGGCGGTCAGCGACACCCTGGCCCTGCGCCTGGTGGCCACGCACAATCAGCGTGACGGCCTGATCCGCAATGTCGCCAAGGACAATGTCTTCACCGATCCCCAGGACGTCAGCACCCTGACCCTGAAGGCTCTGTGGCGTCCCAGCGACGACCTGACCGTCTATTTCTCGGCCGACCGCACCGACAACGACGCCTTCTGTTGCTCATCGACCTGGCGCAAGGTCACGCCGGGCTACGCGCCGGCGGTGACGAACGCCCGCTACGGCATCGTCGCGGGGCCGAAGAACCTGCAGGTCGCCGCCAATGGCCCATCGCAAGGCAAGTCAACCGCCCAGGGCGGCACGCTGCAGATCGACTACGGGCTGGGCGACCTGACCCTCACCTCGATCAGCGCCTACCGCTCGGTCAAGCGCGAGGCGTTCTATGACGGCGACCTGACGCCGGTCAGCTATGTCGACACCAATGGCGGGGCAGGGAAGACCGACTGGCTCAGCCAGGAACTGCGCCTGACCTCGCCGATCGGCGAGCGGTTCGACTATGTCGCCGGCCTCTATCTCTACCACTCCAAGGCCTCGTCGCTGATCCGCCAGCGGGGCCAGCTCAGCTGGATCACGCCCGCGACCAATGGTGTTGTCGCGCCGATCATCCCCGGCGCGCCGCTAGGCACGATCTTCGAGACCTCGACCTACAACGACATCAACTCGACCAGCTTCGCGGGCTTTGGCCAGGTCGGCCTGCACATCACGCCCAAGCTCGATCTGATCGCAGGGGCTCGGATCACGCGCGACGAGATCACCCTGGACTATCACCGCGCCCCGACGCCCGGCGCGGTCTACATCCCAGGCTCGGTCACGCTCGACCTGCACCAGGAGGTGGAAAACACCAACATCTCGTGGCGGATCGGGCCGCGCTATAATTTCAGCGACGACATCATGGCCTATGCGACGGTGTCGCGCGGCTACAAGGGACCTGGCTTCAGCGGCCTGAGCGCGGCCAACAGCCTGGCCGACCAGCGCGTGCAGCCGGAGATTCCCACCAGCTACGAGGTCGGCATGAAGGCCGCGTTCCTCGATCGCCGCCTGATCGTCAACGCCAACGTCTACAGCACCACGGTCAAGAACTTCCAGGCCCAGGTCTCCGACCTGACCAGCGCCACCTATTCCTCGCGGATCACCAATGCCGGTGAGATCAAGACGCGGGGCTTCGAGGCCAACCTGATGGCTCGGCCGGCCAACGGCCTCAGCCTCACGGCTGGTCTGGCCTACACCCACGCCCGCTATGCCGACTTCAACGGCGTGCAGTGCTATTTCGGCCAGCCCAAGATCGCCCAAGGCGGGCCGTGCAGCGCGCCGCCGGCCACCCCTGCCTCGCTGGATGGCTTCTTCAACGCCAAGGGTCTGAGCTTGGCGGGCGTGCCCGACTGGGTCTACGGCGTCAGCGCGGTCTATGAGCGGTCCTTGAGCCCGGGCCTGCGCGGCTTCTTCCAGGCCAACTGGAACTGGCAGAGCGACATCAACTACTCGATCAGCGGCGACCCGGGGACGATCCAGAAGGCCTATGGCCTGCTCGGCGGCCGCATCGGCGTCTCGGCGCCGGACAAGGCCTGGAGCGTGGCGCTGTACGCGAGCAACCTGCTGGATAAGCGCTACGCCGCCCAGATCACCCCGTCGCCGGTGACCGCCCTGAACCCTGGCGGCTATGTCCAGTATTTCAGCCCGGACTCCGTGCGCCGGGCCGGGATCAGCCTGGACGTGGCCTTCTAGGACCCTTTTCGCGGCGCTCTTGCCGGCGCCGCGAGGGGGCGAGACGACCGGCACGGACGCCGCGGCTGCAGACGTCTCGCCCCGCCTTTCTCAATCACGTTATCTCTCTGGGAGAGCCCTATGAAACAGTCCATGGGACGCCGCGCCTGGCTGGGCGCTCTGGCCGGCCTGGCCGCCGCGCCGCTGACCGCCTCGAAGGCCAAAGCCAAGCCCGCCACGCCTCTGCCGCCGATTACGATCTACCATCTGGAGGGGCGCCGTTCCGAGCGGATTGTCTGGCTGATGGAAGAGCTGGGCTTTCCCTATGAGCTCAAGTTCAAGCGCGGCGACCTGGCGGGCTCCATGGCCCTGATCCGCGAATTCAGCCCGGTCGTGCCAATGGCGCCGACGGTGAAGTACGGCGACCAGGTCCTGGTCGAGTCCGGCGCGATCATCGAGCTGATCCTCAACCGACACGCCCCGGGGCGCCTGCAACCAGCGCTGGACAGCCGCGATTATCCCGACCACCTGATGTGGATGCACTATGCCGAGGGGAGCCTGGCCGCGCGCCTGTTCTCCGACTATCGCGCCTGGACCGCCCAACCGCCCAAGCAGCGCTCGCGCCTGGTTGACTCCGAGGCCGTGGTGCAGTTCGCCGAGAACTTTCTGGGCCAGCATCCCTGGTTCGGCGGCGCGGCCTTCTCCAGCGCCGACATCATGATGATGTTCCCGCTCAACGCCGCGACCGGCTTGAACCTGGTCGAGGAGTCGCAGTTTTCGAACGTGGCGGCCTGGAAGGCCAGGATCGAAGCGCGTCCCGCCTATCAGCGCATGCTGGCCAAGGCGCGTCCGGACGGCATGATCGCGGGCCTGCCGCGCTTGCCCCAGCACGCGCCCGCCGGCCCGCGGGAGACGCCGAAGGCCCCGGGATAGCTCACGCTGCTGCGCGTCTCGCCGCGTGCGGGCTTTGGAAATGAAGCCTGCCGAGCGTCCGCTTTCAGAGGGCCAGCCGGGCTTTGCTCTAGCCTTGTTGGCGGCCTCCTCGCATGACGCGCAGGATTGGCGAGCGTCGTGTTTTCGGAGGGATGTCGATGTCAGAAAATGGCGCACGACCGCACTCACCCAAGATCGGAAACCCGGACCTGGTTAGCCAACTGCCAAGTCCGCGGCGCCATTCCCGTGGAGCGTTTGAAGAGTCTGGTCATGTGACTCTGGTCTGCAAAGCCGCACGCCAGAGCAACGTGCGCCAAGGGAACGCGTTGGCGAACTTCGCTTTGTCCAGGAACAGGTAGCCGTCCACCGGAGGGAGGATCGGCGGAACAGCGGCGCCCGGCGGCGGATTGGCGATCAGCGACGACACAGACTCCCCTTTGTCGGGCGCGAAGGCGGCGATGTAGACGAGCGCCTTGACCCTGGGATCTAGGCCGGCTTCTGAAATGACGACACCGCCGTAGGAGTGCCCAACCAGCACAACGTCGCCCGACGCCGAGGCGATCGCTCGCGTGGTGACGGCGACGTCGTCAGCCAGTGACGTCGTCGGGTTTTGAACGACCACGACATTGTAGCCGTCCTGCACAAGAATGCGGTGAACGCCCTCCCATCCCGAACCATCAACGAAGCCGCCGTGAACAAGCACCACGGTCTTATCGATATGCGGCGCCTTCGGCGCGGCTCCGGCGGTGGATGCAAGCGCGAGCGCGGCGACACCAACAACCGTCCTGAGTGCCCCAACCATAGAAATTCTCCCGTTCATTCAAGTCGCGGATGCGACGTGGTGTGACGGGTAGGAGGCAGCGGGACCAAGCTATTGAACGATCTTGCACCGCCCCATTGCCGAAGGCGGGTCTGCTTTGGGGTCTAGGTCGACGACGTGCTGGGGTGTCCCAGCAAATCGACCCGGTGCAACGGCTCACCGGCCTCAGCGCGGTCCGAGCACGAGGCGCCTCTATTGCACGTCGCGTTTCTGGAAGGTTGCCGACATCCACACATGGCGCGGACCGGCCGCCAGTTTGTGCTGGGCGCAGCCGATCTTCTGTCATCGAACCGTTTCTGTCGCGCGCCATAGACGCGGCATGGCGTCGATCCAGAAGCCCCTTCGAGCGAATGGTCCCGCGAACGCGGCCCTGCTGCGGGGGGCCTATGGCGCGGGCCATTTCGCCAAGAGTCTAGCTTGGACCTTCACCGACCTGCTGCTGGCCTACTACGCCAACATGCGGCTCGGACTGTCGGCGGCCGAGACGGGCCTGCTGTTGTTCTTCTCGATGGCCTATGGCGCGGTGCTGGACATCGGCGTCGCCTTCCTGTTGCGACGGGCCGAGGGCAGCCGCCGGCGGATCCTGCTGATCCAGTTCACCGCCGGCCTGGCCACGGCGACGACGCTGATCATCGTCTTCAGCCCGGTTCACGGTGCCTTGCCGCCGTTCGCCTATCTCATCGTCGCGCTAGGCCTGCTGCGCACGGCCTACGCGGTCTACGATGTCGCCCAGAACGCGCTGGTGTCGCTGCTGCCCAGCGACGGGGCCGACGCCCACCGGTACGTGGTGGTGCGCCAGACGCTCAGCGCCGTCGCCAGACTTTGCGTGGCGGCGCTCTCATTTCTGATCATAGACAAGAGCGCGCCAGCCGGGCGAGAGGTCCTGCTGGCGAGCGTGATCGCGATGTCGATCGTCGCGACGGCGAGCTGGATTCTGGCTTGGGCCGGTCCGGTGCGCGCGGTTGACCCGCAACCGGCCGCGGGCGGCCTGCGGCTGCCGGTCGGGGCGGGGCGCCTGCTGTTGGCCGCAGCGTTCCATTCCGGGCCCTTCAACATGACGGCCCGCATGGTGACCTTCGTCGAACGGAGCAGCGGAAGCGATCATACTGGCGCGTCCTTGCTGTTCGCCATGGTGCTGGGAACCCTGATCGGCCCGATCGTCATCGGCCGCCTGCGCGGCGACTTGGGCGGACCTTGGGCGGCGCGGGCCTTCACGGCGCTGGGGATCACCGCCGGCGCTGGGTTTTTGGTCGATCCCCGGTCGGGCCTAGCCGCCTTGGTCGCCTGTTGCGCGTACGGCGTCAGCCTGGGCGCGACCACCACGCTCTTCTGGCGCGGCATGAGCGCGGCGATCCGCGACCATGCGCGTCTCACCGGCGAACGCACCGACCTGACCGCGTTCGCCCTGCTCACCGCCACGCTGAAGTTGGCGTCGGCGGTGTTCGGGGGCGCGGTGGGGCTGGCGCTGGACGGATTCCGGGCGGGTCAGTGGACGACGTCGCTGGGTCTGGGCGTGGTGATGACGCTGGGGGGCGTCTGTTTCATCGCGCTGATCGCGCCGATGCGGCGGGGCCGCACGCCAGTGCGCGTTTAATAGTTCACGCAAAAGAAATATGTGCGGAAGCCCGTCCGCCGGATCTGAAATGCTCATGCGCCCTTCGCCCGCCATCCATCTCTCGGAGGACCAGAAGCGCATCGTCTGGAGGCTGAGGACCGGCGGTCCGGCGTCGCGCACGGAGCTCGCGCGCGATCTAGGGATCCACAACGGCGCGCTCACCCGCCTTAGCCGGGAGTTGATCGCGCTCGGCGTCGTTCAAGAGCAGGATCAGAGCGAGCGCACGGCCCGGGGGCGGCCCACCGTGCCGCTGACGATTTCGGATCGCGCGGGTTACGCCGCCGGCGCCACGGTTCATCCCGGCTGGCTGGAGCTTTCCCTGGTCAATTTCTCCGGGGAGGTCATCGCACGCGATATCGAGCCGATCGAGAGCGACGATCCGGCCGATTTCGCCGAAGCCGTGGGGCGCCGACTGCGGGGTCTGGCGGTGAACCACAACATGCTGCGATCACGGTTCCTGGGTTTGGGGATCGGTATTCCGGGGCCGGCGATCGTCGGTCGCCCGAACCACTGGTGGGCCGTCGACTGGCTGCGGGGATGGCGCGATCTGGACCTCGCCGCCTTTCTCGGCGACCGTCTCGGCCTGCCGGTCTGGCTGCAAAACGACTCCAGCGCCGCGGCCCTGGCGGAATACTACACGGGTCGCCTGATCCGGGTCTGCAACTCGGCGCTGGTGCTGTTCATCGGGCATGGCGTGGGCGGCGGGGTCATCGCCGGCCGCGAGATGTTTGTCGGCGAGTACGGCAATGCCGGCGAGGTCGGGCGGCTCTATCCCGGGGGAGGGCGGCCTCGCCCCTCGGGCATTGACCTGCTGGCCACGCTGCGCGCGGCCGGGGCGGAGGTCTCGTCCTTGTTGGAGGTCGAGGACTGCCTGCGGACCCATCCCGAGGTGATCGCCACATGGATCGACCGGTCGGCGGCGCAGCTGGAGTTGGTGGTCAATGCGGGTCTGGTGTGGATGGACCCCGGAGCCGTGGTGATCTCCGGCGCCCTGCCACTTTCGGTTCTGGACGGCCTGGCGCGGCGTCTTGAGCGCTCAACGCGCGCCTTCATGACGCCGGAAGATCCGCCGCATCTGCCGCCTCCGCTGGTCAAGGCTTCGACATTGGGCAGCAGCGCGGTGTCGATCGGCGCGGCGCTGTTGCCGATCCACGAGATCGGCCGTCCGGGCTCCAACGACTGATCCGATTTATTTCCAAAGAAATAAATAAATGTGTCGCCGGCCCCTCTTACTCGGCCCCCCGTAGCGCCGTCCAGCGCATGAAATATCGGGGTCGGGCCATGAAAAAGCATCTCATCCACAGCGTGGCGCTTTGCACGCTTCTAACCGCCGCGGCGCCCGCCTTGGCGCAAACGCAAGACGATCCCGCCGCTGCGGTCGACGCGATCGTCGTTACCGGCATCCGCCGCGCCAACCTCAAGGCGATCGACAGCAAGCTGAAGGCGGCGGGCGTCGTCGACGTCGTCAGCTCCAATGAGGTCCAGGCCCTGCCGGACCTGACGATCGTCGAGGCGCTGCGCCGCGTGCCGGGCCTTTCGGTCCTGCCGGCGACGGACAACGAGCATCCGCGCGACGAAGCGGCGACGCCGGTGATCCGGGGCCTGGGCCCGGCCTATAACAACGTCACGATCGACGGTTCTCCGATCGCCTCGCCCGGCACGCCGAACGGCAATCTGGGCTCGATCGGCCGGGGCGTGCGCCTCGACATCCTGCCCTCTTCGATGATCAGCGAGCTGGCGGTGACCAAGACCTTCACCGCCGACCTCGACCCCAACGCCGTGGGCGGCGCGATCGACCTGCGCACCCGCAGCGCCTTCGCCGGCGGCGGCAAGCCGTTCTTCACGTTCGAGATCGCCGGCGGCGGCGCCAACGACCAGGGCCAGCCGCGCAAGCAGTCGCCGATCGGCGGACGCGTCCAGACCACGGGCAGCTTCACCTTCGGTCCGGACGCCAAGTACGGTCTGACGGCCTCGGCCAACTATCAGAAGCTGGACACCTTCACCGAAACGCATATGACCACCGACACGGTCCATGCGGGCTTCTACAACGACGCGGGCGTCCTTCAGAGCGGTGAGAACCTTGGTAACGGCTTCGCCGTGCCGCAGCAGGACAAGTACTGGTATGTCCAGGATCGCCGCGCCCGCTACGGCCTGACCCTGAAGGGCGAGGCCAACTTCACCGAGGCGCTCTACGGTTTCATCACCGGCGGCCTCTACCGCTTCCAGGACACCATGGAGCGCAATGAGCTGCTGATGGACTCCAATCAGCGCGGAACGGTCCTGAACCAGACCGCCACCAGCGGCCAGTACGCCAAGGGCGACGTCGAGGTCGGCTTCGAACACGCCAACATCATCACCAACACGCAACTGATCCAGGCCGGGCTGGACTGGAAGATCGCCGACGACCAGGTCCTGACCGCTCGCGGCTCGATCTCGCGCGCGACCTATCGCGAGCCGATAACGATGATCAAATATATCACGAACGCCGCCTATGGCGCGCCGGGCACGAGCACGGGCGCCAGCGTCGTTCCCACCGCGGCCTACGCCTTTACCTACGACACCAGCCGTTTCAATCAGCGGTTCAACATGAACCCGGCGGCGTTCTACGACCTGTCGGCCTACAAGGCCTTCTACTATCGTCCCGACTACAAGCGCTCGGCCAGCGACAACATCTATAGCGGCCGGGTCGACTGGCGGAAGAACATCGGACGCGACGCTCGCGGCTGGGGTTTCTCGGCCGGCGCCAGCTACACGCAGGATACGCCCGAATACAATGTCTACCGGGTCGAGTACGCCCCCAACACCAGCGCGACGCCATTTACGCTGGCGACGGCGGCCGGCCCGGCCGGCGCGCCGATGCGCTACTCCGATGGCCTGTTCCTTTTGACCCTGGACCCGGTCAAGGCCTCCGCGCAGTGGGAAGCCGCCCGCGCCGCCGGCGGCCTCAACCGCACCGACCAGAGCGGCTTCAGCAATCAGGACAATTTCGAACACCGCGAGCGGACCCTGGGCGCCTACGGCGTCGTGGCCTACGCCAGCGACAAGCTGCGCGCGCAGTTCGGCCTGCACGAGGACTCGACCCGGCAGGACACCACCGGCCGCGCCCGGGTGGCCAATGTGTGGACCAAGCTGCCGACCAAGTCATCTTACGACTTCCTGCTGCCGTCGGGTCTGATCACCTACGACGTCACGCCCAGCCTCGACATCCGCTTCGGCGCCAGTCAGACGATCGGCCGCCCCAGCTATGACAGCTACGCGGCCCGCACCGCGATCAACTTCACGCAGGTCAGCGACAAGGGTAATCCGAACGCCACCGGCGTCAGCGTCACGGTCGGCAACCCGGACATCAAGCCGCGCCTGTCGACCAATCTCGACCTCGCCGTCGACTGGCGTCTGTCCAACCGTTACGGCGGCCTGGTCTCGCTGGCGGTGTTCGACAAGGACATCAAGGACGAGATCTTCAACGCGTCCTCGCAGGGCTTCACCTATGACGGTGTCACCTATGTCAACGCGGTGGTCACCCGGCCCCTCAACGCCAGCAAGGCCTCGATCCGCGGCGTCGAGGCCAATGTCATCGTCAACTCGCTGGAGTGGGTCCACCCCTGGCTTAAGGACTTCGGCGTCAGCGGCAACTGGAGCCAGCTGGACGGCGAACTGAAGGTGCTGCGCGGCAACGGCGCCTCCCGCACCCTGGACCGCCTGACCGGCCAGCCGGACCAGACCCGCAACGCCACCATCTTCTACAGCCACGCAGGTCTGGAAGTGCGGGCGGCCTACAACCACCAGGGCAAGGCGCTGCGCTCGATAACCCCGGACATCGCCTGGCAGGACCTCTACTGGGCCGCGCGCGACCAGGTCGACCTTCAGGCCAGCTATGAGGTGCGTCCCGGCTTCACGGTCTACGGCCAGGCCAGCAACCTGACCCATACGCGCCTGACCAGCTTCTACGGGCCGGACAAGAACCTTTTGAAGGACACCTATTCGGTGCCCACCGTCTACTGGCTGGGCGTGCGCTTCACGCCGCGCTTCTAGTCCGAACGGGGCGCGCGGCCCTGGTCGCGCGCCCTCGCGGAGCGGCGCTTCCATCCCCTGGCGTCGCTCCGCGCCTTCCCGACCATTGTCGATCCCCGTCCCGGAGAGTGTTCCGCATGCGTATTCACGCCCAAGGTCTCGTCGTCGCCGTGACCCTTCTTCTGGCGGCGTCGCCCGTCGCCGCGTCGCCGCGCGCGAACTCGGCCGAGGCCTTGCGCAAGCTGCGCGACCTGAACGGCGGCGTCTTCGTCGTCGCCCACCGCGGCTGCCACAACCCGGCGCCCTCGCGGGGCCTTTTCGACCCGACCCCGGAGAACTCGCTGCAGGCGCTGGAACGCTGCATCGCGCTGGGCGTGGACATGGTCGAGGTTGACGTGCGCCGCACCAAGGACGGGGTGCTGGTGATCCTTCACGATGCGACGGTCGACCGGACCACCAACGGAACCGGGCGTCTGGCCGACATGACCGCGGCCGAGTTCAAGCGCCTGCGGCTGCGCCAGAATTTCGGCGGGTCGATGTCGCCGATGCTGACCGACGAGGCGCCGTCAACGCTCGACGAGTTCCTGGCCCGGGCCAAGGGCCGGATGATGCTGAACCTCGACATCAAGGAGCCGATCCAGGCCGAGGTCGCCGCGGCCGTGGTCAAGGCCGGCGTCGCCGACGAGATGCTGATCAAGGCCGACGCCGGTCCGGAAGCGCCGCCGATGGCCGACCAGGCGCCGTTCAACGATCTGCCGTTCATGCCCATGCTCCGGTCGTCGCCGATGGGCAAGGCGACAGACGTCGGCGCGATCGTCGCCCGCCAGGCTTCGGCTACCCACAGGATCCCGGCGGTGGAGATGATCTTCCTGCGGCCCGAGGAGTTCCAAGCCGTGCGCGCCTCCGCCCGCCAGGCTGGCGTACGCCTGTGGAACAACGTCCTGACCTCCGTGGGGGTGATCGGCGTGGTGGGTTACGGTGGCGATCTCGACGCGTTGCGGACGCCGGACGGGATCTGGGGGCGGCAGATCTCGGAGGGGATCTCGATCTTCCAGACCGACGAACCGGCCCCGCTGCTCGACTATATCGCGTCCCGGCGCTTCAAGTCCGTTGGGCGCTAAAGCGAGTTTGTGACTGGGTGATGCACAAGGTCCGCTTCCTGGAGGTGAGCCAACGTCGGCTCCTGGCGCGACCCGGCCGAAGGCACGACCTTCGGTGCGGTTGGCGGGGGTGGGAAGCTAACTGACATGAGGCGCCTTCATGACGTCATAAGCGACGATGTCGACCGAGGCGTCGGCGCCGTCTCCTACCACCCTCCGCTTCAATGACCGCCGCTCGTATTGATCGGACCTTTCGGCTTAGGCGCCAGCCAGATCAACGCCCCGGTGAAGGCAAGGCACAACGCCACCACGGCGAACATGTTGAGCGTGGCGAGCATCACGCTCTGGCTTTCGACGACATTGGTCAGCAAGGCGGTCGCCGTGTCGCGCGACAGGCCAGACGCAACCATCGCCTCGATCGTGGAGGGCCCCTGCTGCATCGCGCCAACCAATCCGGACTGGTTGACTCGGGCGGCGTTGATCCAACCCGTCTGCACCAGAGACGCGGCGAAGGCGGTGGCGAGCGTGCGCAGAAAATTGGAGATGCCGGCGGCGTCGGCCTGTTCGTTGGGATCGACGCTGGCGATACACAAGCCGGTGATAGGAATGAACAACATCATCAGGAACGGGCCTGTCAGCAGCATCGGCCAGGCCATCTGCAGAAAAGTCATATCGGGCGTGAAGCCGATGCGCCAAACCGAGATGAGCGCCAGCCCTCCTATGCCGGTCGAGATGATCAAGCGCGGGTCGATTTTTGCCGAAGCAGCGCCGATGATCGGTGAAGCGAACACCGCGAAGATGCCCATTATTCCGGTGGCATAGCCGGCCCAGGTCGCGGTGTAGCCCATGTTCTGCTGCAGCCACAGCGGGATAAGGACGATGGTCGCGAAGAAGGCGCCAAAGCTCATGGCATAGGTGACCGACGCTACGACGAAGCCGCGGTGCCGAAACACCCGCAGGTTAACAATGGGGTGTTTTTCGGTCAGCTCCCAGATCAGGAACGCGATGAAGCCGATGGCTGCAACAACGGCCAGCACGCGGATTTCGGTCGCTGCGAACCAATCGAGATTACGCCCCTCGTCGAGCAAAAGTTGGAGGGAGGTAACCCACGTGACGAGAAGGGCTAGTCCGACCACGTCGATCGGCGATCGGGCTGTTTCCTCGCGTCGCCCACGCAGCAGATATAACAGGCTCGCCGCGCCAAAGGCGGCCAATGGGACGTTGATAAAAAATATCCACGCCCAGCCGGCGTTGTCGGAGATCACGCCACCCAGGATGGGCCCGGCAATGGGCGCGACCGTGGTGGTCATCGCCCAGATGATCGTCGCGAGCGTCGCTTTCTCCGAGGGAAAGACGCGCAGCAGCAGTGTCAGCGAGAGAGGTCGCATCATTCCGCCGGCAAGACCCAGCAGGATCCGGCCCGCGATCAGCATCTCGATCGAGCGTGACAGGCCGCACAGCAACGAAATAGCGCCAAAGGCGATAAAGGCCGAAATGAACATCCTCTGTTCGCCGAAGCGCCGGGCCAGCCAACCCGCCAGCGGTACGGTTATGGCGTCGGCGACGGCATAGAAGGTGATGACTCTGGTCGCCTCCGTCACCGACACGCCGAGCGAACCGGCAATATGCGGGATGGACACGTTCGCGATGCTCGAGTCGAGAACGACGATGAAATTGCCAAGGCCAATCAGCAACGCCGCGAAAATAAGGGTCGCGCCGGTGAGCGGCTTCGCCATGGCCGGCGTGGCAGCAGTGTCCGTCATATCCGGGTTCCGCTTAGTTCGAGAGATCCACGGTGGCGTTCATCGACAGTCCAACCCGCAGCGGATGTTCGGCCAGTTCCTTCGGGTCGAGCGCGATCCGCACGGGCAGGCGCTGAACCACCTTGATCCAGTTGCCCGTGGCGTTCTGGGCGGGAACCACTGCGAAGGCGGCGCCGGTGCCGCCCGAGAAGCCGATGACGCGGCCGTGATACTCAACACCCTCGCCGTAGAGATCGGAGGTGAGGGTGACGCGCTGTCCCGGCTTGACGCGGGCCAGCTGGCCTTCCTTGAAGTTGGCGTCGACGAACGCGGCCTGGACAGGCACCACCATCATCATCGACGCGCCCGCCGGGACACGCTGTCCGACCTGGACCTGGCGACGGGAAACAACGCCGTCGACCGGCGCGCGCACCACCGTGCGATCAAGGTCCACCCGCGCCTGATCGCGCGCGGCGCGCGCGGCCAGGACTTCCGGATTGGCTTCGGGGGCGGCGCCTGCGATCAGGGCGCGATTGGCGTCGCGGCTGCCCACCGCCGAGGTCTGGTTGGCCTGCGCCTGGGCGTTCTCGGCCTGTGCGACCTTCAGGTTCGCGGTCGCCGTGCTGTAGGCGTTGCGCGCGATGGTCAGTTCATCGCCGGAGACGGAACCCGACGCCGCGAGCGCTTCGCGACGGTCAAGATCGATCTTGGCCTTGGCGAGATCGGCGCGCGCCGCGACGAGCCGCGCTTCGGCGCGGGCCTGATCGGCGACGCGCGCCGTCACCTGGGCGCCAAGGCCGCTATCGGTCGCGAGGAGCCCGCGAACCCGGCGTTCAGTCAGTGAAAGCTCGGCTTCGGCGCGGGCCAGCGCGAGGCGGGCGTCCGTGTCGTCGAGCCGCACAAGGATGTCGCCGCGCTTCACACGCTGTGCGTCGTCGACCAGCACCTCGCGCACCGGACCGCCGATCAGCGGCGTCACCTGGGCGACATTGGCGCCGACATAGGCGTTGTCGGTCGAGACCCGTCGCGAGGCGATAAAATGGACGTAGGCCCAATAGAGAATGGCGAGGCCAACCACCACCATCGCGAAAATCGCGAACAAATTTCGGCGCTTGGCTTTTACAGCGGAGGCAGTCGGGGCTTCGGCGGCCAAGGGAGCGGCCGCCAGGTTTTGAGTGGACATCTGGAGATCCTTCAGGAACGGAAGCCGCCGCCGAGCGCGCGGATAAGGCCGACATTGAGGACGAATTTGCGATTGCGGAGCGTGGCGAGGTTGCGCCGCGCATCGATCAGGGCGTCTTCGGCCACGAGCACATCGAGAGACGTGGCAAGCCCGCCCTGGTAGCGATTGTTGGCGACTGTCCAGGCCGCCGCCGCGGCGCGCTCGGCTTCATCGGCCCTGCCGATGCGTTCGGCGAGCGCCCGTTCGCTGGCGGCGGCGTCGGCGACCTCGCGCAGGGCCTGGGCGAGCGCGCCGTCATATTCGGCGACGGCGCCGCGATAGTCGGCTTCAGCGGCGCGATAAGCGCCGGTCAGTCGTCCCCCGTCGAAGATCGGCAGGCTGACGGCCGGTCCGGCGGTGCCGAAGGTCGAGCCCGACTTGACGAGATCGCCAATGCCGATCGACTGAAACCCGATCAGCCCGGCAAGGTTGACGTTCGGATAGAAAGCGGTGCGCGCCTGCTTGATCCGGCTTGCGGCCGCCTGCGCCCTCAGCCGCGCGGCGATCACGTCGGGACGGCGCCCGATAAGGTCGGCCGGCAAGTTGGCGGGGAGACCGAAGTCCTCCGCCGCGCGCGCGGTCGGCCGCTCGATGGAAAGGCCTCTATCGGGCCCCGCACCGAGCAGCGCGGCGATCCGATTGCGCGTAAGCGAGACGGTTTCATTAAGCGCGGCAAGCTCTCCCTGGGAGGCGGCGAGCGCCGAACGCGCCCGCTCGACGGCGCCGGCGTTTTCAAGCCCCTGCGCCCGTCGCCCATCCATCAGTTCGACAGTGCGTCGCCGCACCTCGACGGCGCGCTGCGCGGCATCGGCTTGCGCGAAGAGATCGGCCAGATCGGCATAGGCTTGCGCGATACCGGCCGATAAGATCAGGCGGGTCGCCGCCGCCTCGGCCTGGGCCGCCGCGGCGTCCGAACGCGCCGCAGCCAGTGCGGCCCGGTTCCGCCCCCAGAAATCCAGCTCCCAATCCAGCCGCGCCGTCGTCTGGCCATAGTCTTGCCAGCCTCCGGGCGCGAGCCCGCGTGGGATGAGATAGTTGTAGCTCTGCTTGGTCCCGCCGATCTCCCCATTGGCCTGGATCGATGGCAGCAGTCGGCTGCGTGCTTGCCGCACCAGCGCCTCGGCCCGTTCGAACCGCGCCTGGGCGACGCGCAGATCGGTCGCGGCCGACAGGCCTTCTTCGATCAGCGCCGTGAGTTGCGGGTCGCCGAAGCCTTCCCACCAACGATCCGACGGCCAGGATGTCTCAGGCGCCGCCAGACTGGCGGCGCTTGCAAGGGCGCTTACCGGCCGCATCGCCGGCGTCGCGCCTTGTTTCGGCAGAATCGCGCAGCCGCCGACCAGCGGCGCCATCAGGCCGAGCGCCGTCCAGAGCACGCGCCTACGCATCGGCCTGTTCCGCCTCAATTTGAGCGGCCTGTTCGCCCGCGAGCAGCCGTGCGGCGATGTCTTCGGCTTCCGCTTCGGAAGCGGAGACCAGGATCGGATAGCCCCAGAACTTTTGGAAGACGGGCGCCGAGGTCTTGGCGAGGAAGCGCTTCGCCGGGCTCGGCTCGACATAGACCATCGCCCGGACATAGGTGTGGAGCGTCTGGCGGTTGCGCTTCATCCACAGCGTCACCCGCTTTCGTTCCTCGGCCGACTGAACCTGTTCAGGTTCCGCGCCGAGACCGATCAAGACGAAGGGCGTCTTACGCTCCAGAAGATCTTCGAAAATCTTGAAGCTGACGTCATCGCCTCGGTCATCGGTGCGATTATAGTGCATCCGCACTATCGGAAACTGCGTGTCGTCCACCAGCATGGCCTGAATCCAACAAGTTCATCATTCCGAGCCTTCCTAGGCTCTTGATGTCATTTTGGATTTGGCCGCTCGGGCAGATGATTTATCGAAACTGCCAATCTTCTAGATCCGTGCGGGCGCCTGGCGGTCCGTCGGCCGGATCAAGCAAGGCCGCGCATCAAAGCCCCAGCGCTCTCTGAGCCTCCATCATCGTGGATATGATTTTGGGCTTGCTCTGTTGCGGCGTCGCCGTGGGCGCCGCGCTCCGCCGCGCGGCCAGGAACTGCCCCGGCGGCTGTCCCATGACCTTCTTGAACATCGTGATGAAAGCGCTGGCGCTTTCGTAACCGAGATCGAACGAGACGGTCTGCACGGGCGCGCCTTCGGTCAGACGCTCGATCGCGAACATCACCTGGAACTGCTGGCGCCACCGCCCAAAGCTCATGCCGGTCTGGCTCATGATGAGCCTGAACAGGCTGCGCTCGCTCATGGCGACGATCCGGGCCCATTCCCCGATGGTCGTACGATTGGCGGGATCGGACGATAGGGTCTTGGCGATGGTTCGCAACCGCGGGTCGGCCGGCATGGGCAGATGGAGCGTTCCCATAGGCGCGCGCTCGAGCTGGTCGAGCATGGTCTGAACAAGACGACCGTCAGCGCCGTCGACATCATAGAGGGACGGGAGGCGGGACACGGCGATCAGCAGCTCGCGCAGCAGCGGCCCGGTCGAGAAGGTGCTGCACGCCGCGGGCAGATTGCGGGCAAGTTCGGGATCGATGAAGAGCGTGTAGACCTCGAGGTCGCCGGCGCAGCGCACGCTATGCTCCATGTCGCCGGGGATCCACAGCGCGCATTGCCGTGGGACCATCCACAGACCGTGCGCCACTTCGCACGTGATCAGGCCACGGACCGCCAGGATGAGTTGCGCTTTGCGATGGTGATGCGGCGGTTGCTCGAAACCTTCCGTGAAAAGCTCCATCCCCACCGCCGAAACAGGCCGGGGAATCTCCTCGGGCTCGAAAATTTCGTAGTCGTCGCTTTGCATCGCTCTGCTCCCCAGGGGCAGCCTTCAATCTGCCAGCAAAGCTTCCAAGGTGCGAGTAATTCTCAATTGGGTGGCGGAATCGCGAAACTTTTTGGCGATATCGCTCAATCCGGCAGAGCCACAGGCGCCTGATCGCGCTCCGCCATCGCCACGGCGCGGGGGGAACGGCGAAGCTTCAGCATCGGCCGGGCGACGAAGAAGGCTGTTAGGAGCAGCGTGGCGTCGACCGCCCAGCTCATCGGGTCGATGGCGGGAAGGCCGCCCGCCGCGCTGATCGCGGCATGGACGAGCGCCAGTCCCGCCAGCGCCACCGCCGTCGCCGCGCGCAAGCCGCCCCCCAGGCGCGCCTGCATCGAGGGCAAACAGGCCAATGCGTAGGCTGCTATCGTGCCCGCGGTCCAGCCGAGCAGCGGCGCGGCCTTCGCGTCCGTCGCCAGCGACGGGACCGCGGCGAGCACGAGGGCTAACGGTTGCCCCCAGATCGTGGCTGTCCACAGCCGCTCCATGACCGGCGCGGGGCGGCCCTTGTCGCGCCGACGCGCCAACCAGATCCGAAAACCGCTTGCCGTGACGACGCACATCGACAGGCCAAGGACGCCGTAGGCAAGCTTGACGAAGATCCCGCCGAACCAGCCGAAGTGGAGCGGCTGAATGGCGAAGATCATCTGCTGGCCGAGTGACCGTTTGGCGACGTCGGACGCGAAGACCTTTCGACCCTGGCTATCGAAGACGACGCGCTCGCTAAGAACAAGGCTGCGCGGGTCGCGCAGGCCGATCCCGATCAACTGGCCCTTGGCGCCCGGCTGCTGGATGTCGACCGACTGGAGCGTGAGGCCTGGGGCGGCGGCGGTCGCCGCGGCGATGAATGGCGCGACGGATGGAACCTGATCGTTATGAGGCGCGTGAGCCGCCGAACGTGCGGAAGGACCCGCGATATCGGTGAAGGCCTTGGCCATGTCGCCTTTGTACGTGGTCGCAGCGACACTGCCGAAAACGATGATGAAGACGCCCAGGAAGGCGGCGGTGAAGGCGATGATGAAGTGGAAAGGCAAGCCCCAGACGCCGATGCGGTTATGGAGGTCAGCCTGACCCAACCGTTCAGACCCGCCGCTGCGAAGCCGGAAAGCATCTTTTATGATGCGCGGGTGGGCAAGAACGCCGGAGATCACCAGCGCCAGCAAAGCCATCCCCGCCAGCGCCACGATCACCGTGCCGATGCCGAACGGGAGATGAAGGTCGACATGCAGCCCCACGAGAAAGTCGCTGACATCGTGGCGCACCTTCATGGCGGGGTGACCGGAAGCGTCAGCGTACCAGCTCCCGCCACCCGCGCCCTCACGACCTCTCGCCGAGAGCAGAAGATGCGGATTGGAGGGGGAGGGGAGGGTCGCCGAAATCGATGGCGCCGCTTCCTTGGGCGCTTTCTCGCGGAGCATTGCAATGCCCAGATCAATCGCGCCGGGTGTGACGGCGACCACCCGGGGGGCTGCGGGCTGTTCCCAGCGTTGCAGCTCCTGCACGAAGACGACGACGCTTCCAGTCAGGCAAATCAGGTAAATGGCGGCGCTGAGCGCGAGGCCCAGTGCGGAATGACCCGCCAGCACGGCGCTGACCCAGCTGTTGGAAATCAGCGGTTTGCGCGTGGCGGGGCGGAGGCGATTGTTCATGCTAGCAAGATCCAGGCAATGGCGGCGCCGGCGATCGCGGACGCCCCGGTCATGCCGAGGACTGGGCGCAGCATGACGCGGTCACTCAACATCCAGATGACGAGACATGCCCAGAGCAGCGGTACGAGGATGACGGCGGCGGCGAAGCGGTCGAGCCGCGCGCCAGGCGCGACGCCGGCCACCGCCGCGCCGATCGCGTTGGCGGTGATCGCGGTGAGAAGGAGCGCCGCCGCGCCTCTTGCCCAGCCCCGCCAGCGAATCCGGGGCCGCTCGTCGGGCTCGAGCGGCTTTTCGTCAATGGCGCGTAGCGCCGATCGTCGGGCCGGCCGGCGCTCCTCGCCGAGTTTGACGACGGTCATCGCGCACAGGCTGAAGGCGAGCAGAGCCGCGACCAGGCCGACGACCATCCCGAGCCAGAAGGCATAAAGAGCAACGGCCGGGATCAGCATCAGCCAACCGGCCGCCGCCCAAAGTTTGCGCCGCGTTCCCGCGCCTCGCCATGCTGTCCGCAGCATCAGGACCGACGCAACGCACGCCGCCATCCCAAAGGCCCCCGCTGTCTGCTCGATCGGGAAATCTCCGTACCCTCAGTTTTGAAAACGCGAATTGATTGCAACAAGGTGATAGAGCGGCTCGCCGGCGAGCGCGTTGCGCGAGTCCGCCAAAGAGTTTCGAGATGCCGCCAAGCCCGCCATGGCTTCGCGCGACGAAGAGGATTGGAGCCTGAGCGGCCCAAATTGGCGGGATTGCAAAAGAAGCTGACGGGCGAGGCGGATGCTCAAAGGCAGGGCCTGGCCTAAGTCTTCGCTGCGACTGAGTTGCATGTGCTGCCGAAGCCTTTCGGCGCCTAACAGGACAGGATGTCATGAGCCGAGTTGCTTCGACCCACGTTTCGCTCCGCTATTGGGGTTAACGACAGTGATGCACGCCAAGCCGACCAGCATGAGGGCGCGCCACTGGCACGAGCGTCTGATCATCAAGGCGATGCGCCTGCTGGCGGCGCCGGCGCCTGGGCCCTTCGCGGGCGAGGAACTGCTACGCGGCGCCGGCATGGATAAGGAGGGGATATCGGCGCTGGCCGCTGTCGTCGCCCTCTTGCCGCAGATGTTGCCCGCGGCGCGTCTTCACGACATCGGCTCCCCCTTCGTCTCGTCGGGCGAGATCCTCCTTCTGGGCGAACTCGCGCGTCGCCAGCGCTCAGCGGCTCTGCGCGGCGCCCTTCACTGGCCGCTCAAGCTCGCGCCGTCGCTCGATCGGTTGCTCGACGCCTCGGCTTGCGCGCTCGCCGCGGCCGACCTCTTCCTCTTTTATCGGACCATTTCCGCCGCGCTCGATCACGCCCGGGAAATGCCCAGCCGGGGGGGCGACCCTGTGACCGATGCCGCACCATGCCTCCAGTCCGCGCGCCATCCGTCCAGACTATGAATGTGAACGCCACGCGGCGCCCGCTGCTGGCGGCCTGCGTCGACTCCATGACCGACGGCTTCGAGCTTCACGAGCATCGGCACCCAGAATGCGCGCTGATCTATACGGCGAAGGGCGTGCTCAACTGCGAGGCGGACGGCCAGATCTGGACCATTCCCCCCAAGTGCGCAATTTGGCTTCCGTCGAACGTCCCTCACCGATCCTGGGCGTTCGGCCGGATCGAGTCCTACGCGTTGTTCGTCGATCCAAAGCTTGATCCTCGCCCAGGCGAAAGCTGCTGCGCCGTCAAGGTCTCGCCTCTGTTGCGAGAGTTGCTGTTTCGTGTCGCTTCGTTCCCAGCGCTCTATCCGATGGACGGGGCCGAAGCGCGCCTGCTGCCGGTCGTTCTCGACGAACTCGGCGCGGCGCGCCGGGAGCATCTGCGTTTGCCGCTACCCGCCGATCCCGAGTTGCGGCGATTGACCGATCTCATCATGTCGGACCCGTCGCGCAAGGCTTCGGTGGCGCAGTGGGCGGCGCGGATGTCCATGACCGAGCGCACCTTGGCCCGGAGGCTCAACCGGGAAATCGGGATGAGCCTCGGACAGTGGCGCCGCCAGTTTCACGTGGCCCGCGCCATGCAATGGATGGCCGATGGATGCAGCATCAAGTCTATCGCCTTCGATCTCGGCTACGAAAGTACGAGCAGTTTCGTGACCATGTTCAGGAAGATGGTAGGGGCGTCTCCCGCCCGCTATTTCTCTGGCCTGGAAGGGGAGGGCGGCGATTAGAGCACGCCGGCTTGGCCTGACTTGGCGCACAGGCGTCAACGCAAAAGCGCATGGCGTCTCCACTCGAAGGTTCCCGTGAAGACGCCATGCGGGTGCGGGCCTCAGTACCGGAAGTTCAGCGTCAGCATGGCGTTTCGCGGCGCTCCCACGGCCGCGGTGTCGTAGAAGCCGGCCCGCATCCAATAACGCTTGTCGAGCAGGTTGTTGACGTTCACCGAAGCAGACACACGATCGCTCAGCGCATAGCGCGCCAGGACATTGACCAGCACGTAGCTTCCTTGGACGACGGTTACGCCCCGCTGGAGCCCGCCCTGACCATTCGGCCGGTTGATCCCCGTGAACTGAATGTCGCTTTGCCAGTGGACACCGCCGCCAATCGTCAGCCGGTCCAAGGCTCCCGGCAGGTTATAGCTCGTAAAGAGCTTGAGCGTCCGGCGAGGTTCTTGCGGATTGAGGCGCGCGCCGTCGGGGGTTTCGCTTTTCAGCCAGCTGAAGCCGCCTGACACGTTCCAGCCCGGCAGAATTTCGCCGTTCGCTTCCAGCTCGAAGCCTCTAGTCTTGGTTCCGTCGACCGCGACATAGGCGGTGTTCAGCGGATTGGTCGGATCGAAGAACCCGACATCCTGCTGCGCCAGTTTGTCCAGCCGAGTGTCGAACAGGGTCAGGGAGGTGTTCAGTTTGCCACCGAAGAACTCGCCTTTGACGCCGGCTTCTCGACTATTGCCTCTGGTGGGGTCCAGGATGTCGCCGTTACGGTCCCGCCGCTCCGGCTGCGGCTTGAATATCTCGGTATAGCTCGCGAACAGCGTGACATTTTTAGTCAGGTCATAGGTCGCGCCGACATAGGGCGTGAACCTGTTTTGCCGATACCTGACGCTTGCGGAACCGACCTCATCGTCATTCAGCTCAAACCGATTGAAACGGCCGCCGAGGATGATCTTGAGGTCATCCGTGGGCGAGAGGCGGGTCGCCGCGTAGACCCCATATCTTCTGGTCCTGACATTCGAGTCCATGGACCAGGGCATCGAGTTGTTCTCGAAGTCGAAGCGAGGAATCGCGCCCACCTGGTCGATTGACGGCGCGGGCGTCGCCGAGAAGGGAAAATACAGGTTGGTCGCAAGGCGAGATCCTGGCGTGTCCTGTTTCGTTCGCGACAGCGTCGTGCCGACAATCAGCTCGTGCCGCTTGCCGAAAAGTTCGACCGGCCCGTTCGTTTGCACGTCCAGCGTATCCTGGCTCGTCTTGCCGCTGAATTTCGTGCCGGCGCCCATCACCGGGACGCTGGAGAAACCCGTCTGCCGATCCGGATAGAAGCCGATAGACCTTCTGGGATTGGCGGGATCGATCCCCGCCAGCGCGAACAACTCCCCGTCATGGTTCAGTTGCGAGTGGGTCAGCGCGCTCTTGAACTTCCAGCCATTGGCGAACTCGTGGGACAGGTTGACGAACGCCGTCTTGGATTCGACCTCATAATAGGTCCATGGCGGCGACAGGCTCGCTGAACGACGCAGATCCGTCGTCAAGGCGCCGTCGCTGTAGAAAAGCGGGGCGGCGCCCCAGGTCGAGCCCTTGGGCTTGTTGTGCTGATATTCGAAGCCCGCGGTCAGGATCGTGTGGTCGGTCAGATCAGCTTCGATCACCCCGTAGCCGATGGCCTTCTTCTGCTGGTAGAAATCGAGATAGGAGTCCTGATCCTGATAGACGCCGATGAGCCGCGCGCGGATGCGGCCGTCGCCGGTGAGCGGCGTGGAGACGTCGAGCGTGCCGCGATAGTTTTCCCAGGATCCCGCCAGCGCCGATGCGCCTATGGCGAAATCGTTCTTTGGACGCTTGCGGATCAGATTGATCGACGCGGACGGATTGCCCGCGCCCGTGAGGAGGCCGGTTGCGCCTCTCACGACCTCGACGCGATCATAAAGAGCGGTGTCGATGAACCCGATGCCGTTATCGAGCGAGCTCACCACGCCGTCATACATGATGTTGTCGACGGCAAATCCGCGCGACGAGTAGTTGACCCGTTCGGAATCAATGAAATTCCGGGTCACGCCGGCCGCGCTTTGCAGCACGGAGTCCAGACTCGTGAGGTTCTGGTCCTCCATATTCTGGCTGGTGATGACCGTAACCGCCTGCGGAATTTGTCTCAGTCGGAGCGGCAGGCCGAGCGCGGCGCCGGTTGAACGCGTCGTATAGGAGCCGGTGCGTTCGGTGGTCTCGCCCTCCTGGACGCCGGTAATGATGATTTCGGAGACGCCCGTGACCGTATCCGGACCGTCTCGTCGCGAGGTGCTTTGTTGTTCATCCAGCGGACTAACCGCTTGCGCCTGGGCCGCGCCATTCGCACTGACGATCGCGCATGCGATGAGAGAGCCCACCCCCCGGGCGATTGCCCGCCCACGTCCGCCATGATCGTCTCGCGACCAACTCGAACGATTTCGGACCCCGTCTTTTGTCCCGAACATTGAGACCCCTTTGCGAATCTATGCGAATAACTCGCATTAACAATTGGTGGGTCTCATACAGGGCGCCTTGCGATCTGGCGCGTGTCGGGACGGACAATCGATTTCGCAATTCGGACAACGCGCGCGAAAAGCGCGGAGCGAGCGAACTACAGTGTGCCGGAGGGGCGCGAGCGGTGGTCCCGAACGTCGCATTCCTGGAGGTGCGCCAACGGCGGCAAATGGCGCATATCTGCCTATGGACGAACCTTTCGGGATCGGATGAAAATTCATCCACAGGCGAAAGAAAATGCCTGCAGAATTTTCAGCGCGGCTGTTTTTCACACAGCCTCAGTAGACGACAATCACGCCGTTAGCGCCGGAGACAGCCAGGAAGCATCGTTCAAGGCTGCGGCGTAGCTCTTCTTTCCGACTGAAAGGCTCGTGAAAGCCTTGGGGCGACATCTCACGCCGGCGTTCCCGACAACGCCGTCCAAGGAAGACTCGCATGCGACCTTTTGACGATCACGACCTCTTGGCGCGAAGCTGCCTCGCGCGGCGGTGGGCGGCTGAATGATCGTCCTGGCGCTGGTTCTCGTGGCGCTGGCCTTCGGCCTGCTGTTGGCCGGGCGGATCGGTCGCCGATAGGCGAGGCCGTAAAGTCTTCCGTGGCGTTCCCCCACCGGAGGCCTCGGAAGAGGTCTGCAAGACAGGGTTGCTAGACCATCTTCATGGTCCCCCTGGATCGCCGAGAAAGGTTCGTGGAAGGTTTGCGCGCCAGGTGGGCGAGGCGGAAACCCCGCCGTTCCGCGCCGCAAGGAGACTATTCCTATGCTCGACCGCCCACCGACCAAGCACAGCTCGACCCGGGAAAGCGGCCGTTCCCTGATCTGGGTGCTGTTTCAATCGGTGGTGCTGGTCACGGTCGTGGTCTTCATGGTCGTGCAGCTGTTCGACCCGAGCAAGGCCGCCATGGCCGATGCCAAGCGCGTGGACCTTGCTCACCTGGCGACCGAGATCAGCGACAACCTGCCCTGGATTCTTACCCTGATGGCGATGATGATGGCGGGCGTCTTCGCGGCGCTCCATCTGGGCCTGAGACCGCTGAGGCGGATTTCCGAGCGCGCCGGCGAGATCGGGCCGGCCACCGTCAGCCAGCGGCTGCCGCTGGAGGCGACACCGCGCGAGATCGCGCCGCTGGTCATGGCCTTCAACGCCGCGCTTGATCGCCTTGAGGCGGGCCTGCGGGCTCAGCGTGACTTCTCCGCCAACGCCGCGCATGAACTGCGGACGCCCCTGGCGACGCTGCGGGCGCAGGTCGAGAGTCTGCTGGAACCGAGCGAGCGCCGGGAGGCCATGGAGGAGTTCGACCGTCTGTCGCGCTTGATCGCCCAGTTGCTGACGCTGGCCGAGGCCGACGGCGACGCGCCGGCCAGTGTCTCCTTTGACCTGGTCGAGACGGCGCGCGAGTTCACGCGGGACATGGCCGGCGCCATCGTGGCGAGCGGCCGCACGATCGCCTTCGACAGTGCTCCCGACCATTGGGAGTGCCGCGGCGCGCCGGGCCTGGTCGAGGTCGCCTTGCGCAATCTGCTCGACAACGCCGTGCGACATACGCCGCGAGGCAGCGAGATTCTCGTCACGATCGACGTCTTCGGCCGCCTGACGGTCAGCGACGACGGGCCCGGCGTGCCCTCCGATTTCCGCGATCGCCTGTTCCAGCGGTTCAGCAAGGCCGATCCGCGTGGGGCCGGCGCGGGCCTGGGCCTCTCGGTCGTCAGCCGGATCATGACGCTGCACGGCGGCGAGGCGCGGCTGGACCCGGGGGAGGCCGGGGCGCGCTTCGTCCTCGACTTCTCCCGGCGCGGTCTCGGCGGCCGGAACACCCGTCCATGAGAGTGCTCTTCATCGAGGACAACACCAAGCTGGGCGAGGCGACCCTGAAGTCTCTCGCCAAGATCGGTTTCGCGGTCGACCTCTTCGAGACGCGCGAGGACGGCTGGCACGCCTGGCGGGTCGCACCCTATGACGTCGTTATCCTGGACATCATGCTGGCCCGCGAGAGCGGCCTGGACCTGTTGGCCAGCGCGCGGGCCGCGGGGCTGTCGACGCCGGTCCTGCTGCTGACGGCGTTAGGCAGCGTCGGCGAGCGGGTGCGCGGCCTCGACGCCGGGGCCGACGACTATCTGGTCAAACCGTTCGCGATCGAGGAACTGGTGGCGCGGCTGCGGGCCCTGAGGCGGCGGCCGTCGCCCCTGGCCGAGTCGGTCATCCGCTATGGCGACGTCGTCTACGACGCCGCCGCCCGCGAGCTGGCCGTGGGCGAGGGGCGCACGAGCCTGTCGCGGGGCGAGAGCATCGTCCTGGAGCGCTTCCTGCGATCGCCCGAGCGGGTGATCACCAAGGCGCAGCTGGGCGAGAGCCTGCATTCCCTGGAGCAGGACTACACGGAAAACTCCATCCAGGTTCACGTCCACAGGGTGCGCCGCAAACTGTCGGACCTGGGGGCGAACGTGTCGATCCGCGCCTTGCGGGGGCTCGGCTACATGGCCGTGATCATATAGCCAAGAGGGCGATGGCGATCGGCTAGCGCCATCGTCAGGCTCTGAAAGGTTGGCGGAAGTTTCGGTTTCCAGGGTGCGCGCGTCGTCACCTGGAGACCGATGAATGACCATCCTCCACCCGGCTCGCCGCCCCGCGGACCGCGCTATTGTCCTCACCGTCAGGATCGCCATGCTCGGCGCGGTCTCGGCGCTCGCCGCCTGTCAGTCGATGCCGACCGAGCGTTCCGGCTATCTTTCGAGCTACAGCGGGCTGGCCGAGGCCAAGCCCGGCAAGCGGCGCGATGAGGCCGCTTCGGAGGCGATCCGGCGGGTCTATATCGAGCCGACGGTCCTGCGGCTCAACGCCCGGACGCCGATTAAGCCGTCGGATCAGGCGATGGTGCGCCAGGAGGTCGATCGGCAGCTCTGCTATAAGCTTAGCCGTCGGTTCGAGATCGCTCCGCAGCCGGAAGAGGGCGCCGCGCGCGTACGCGCCGCCGTCGCCCACATCGCCCCCACCAACCCCGGCGGATCCGCCGCCACAGCCGCCGCCAGCTTCTTCATTCCGGTGCCGATCCTGAAGGTCAGGCCCCCGGGAATATCCGGCGGACTGGTCGCCGAGGCCGAACTCGTCGCGCCCGACGGTCGCCAGGCGGCCGTGATCACCTGGGCGAAGTCGACCGAGGGGATCAGCAACATGGATCCCTCGTTGTCGCCGGTCGGCGACGCCCTGCAGCTGTCGGAGAAGTTCGCCGACGCCGCTGGCAAGGCCTTCGCCGCCAAGGCGAGCAAGAAACACGCGGTTCCCAAGCCCGACCCCTGCGCCCGCTTCGGGCCGCGCATCGGCGCCCGCGCCGTGGGTGGGATGATCATGGGCTTCGGCACGGGGCTGTATACCCCGTCCGTGACCGGCGCCGGCCGGCCGCCCGAAGACGAGACGTCCGCCAAAGCCCCCAAGCCCTGAAGCGCCGAACGAGGGCGGCCGGCAGGCCGCCGCGCATCGCCCGGATTGATCCCGACATGAAAAGACTTGCTTGCGGCCTGGCGCTGACGCCCCTGGTCGCGCTGGGCGGCTGCGTCCTGCAGCCGGACTACCAGCGCCCGGTGATCAAGGTCACCGAGGCCTGGAGTAACACGCCGCCGTCCCCCGCGACCCCGGCCGGAGACGGCTGGTGGACGATGCTGAACGACCGGGCTGTCGATCGGCTGGTCGCCGCCGGCCTGGATGGCGGTCCCACCCTGGCCGAGGCCGCCGCTCGCCTGGATCAGGCGCGGGCGGCCCTGTCGATCCAGGACGCGGCGCGGGGACCCACGCTTTCCGCCAACGCCGGCGCACAGCGGGCGCGGGATCGCGCCGGGGGCGGCGAGGCGACGACCAGCCAGAGCACGGCGTCGGTCGGCGTCGGCCTGGCCTGGGAACTGGATCTGTGGGGCCGAGTGCGCGAGGGCGCCACCGCCGCCCGCTATCGCCTTACAGCCAGCGCCGCCGAAGCGGACGCCGCGCGGCTGTCGGTCGTCGGCGAGATCGTCGACGCCACGCTGGCGCTTCGAGCCTGCGACGCCAGGACGACTCTGCGCGACCTCGACATCGCCTCCCGGCAGGCCGAGCTGGCGGTCACGCGCGCGCGCCTGGCGGCCGGCAGCGCCCCGCCGGTGACGCTGGCGACCGCGCTGGGCGACCTGGCCGCCGCGCGCACCGATCGCATCGCCCAGGATGAAGCGTGCCGCCGGCTGGTCAACGCGCTGGCGGCGCTGAGCGGGCTGGAGGGCTCCGAGGTCAGGAGCCTGCTGGCGACCGGCGAGCCCATCGCCGCGCCGCCGCCCTTCACCCCGGCGCTGCCCGCGACCGTGCTGCTCAGCCATCCCACGGTCGTCGCGGCCGAGCGCGAGGTCGCTGCGCGATGGTCGGAGATCGCCGTGGCGCGCGCCGAAAGGCTGCCGCGCGTCGATCTGGCCGCGACGCTGAGCGGTCAGTGGATCCGGGCGCTGGGCGCCACCAGGTCCTATGGCGCGGGGGCGACGGGCCTGAACCTGGCCGGTCCGCTGCTGGACGGCGGCGCCGGGGCGGCCAGGGTGCGCGGCGCGCAGGCCCGCTACCGGGAGGCGGCAGCGCATCTGGACCTCACGGTCAGGACGCTAGCGCGGGACGTCGAGGACGCGCTAACCGCCCAGCAGTCGGCGCTGGAGCGGATCGAAACCTCGCACGACGCCCTGGGGGCGGCCACCTTCGCGCTGGAGGCCAACGCGGCCCGCTGGCGCATCGGCGCCATCGCCCAGGTGGAGCTGGAAGCCTCCCGCCGCCAATACAACCAGGCCCAGGACAGCGCCGCCGCCGCCGCCGCCGACCGGGCGCGCGCCTGGGTGGCGCTGGTTCGGACGACGGGCGCGCCGAATCCAAGAACGACCCCATGAACAAGGAAGCATCTCTGATGAGCGATCGATCGGCCGTCGCTCCGCCCATCAGGCGGCGTCTCCTCGGCCCGGTCAGCGGTCGGCTCGTCGCGGCGGCGGCGCTGTTGGCGGCGGCCGCCGCTGGATTGATCCTCTGGGCGGCGAGGGGCGACGACGCGCCCATTCCGGCGCAGGCGGTCCCCAGCCTGACGGTCTCCACGACCTCGCCCCAAAAGGTCTCCTGGCCGCGAACGGTGTCAGCCTCCGGCGTCATCGCCCCCTGGCGGGAGGCCAGCGTCGGCACGCAGATTGGCAGCTACCAGCTGGTCGAGGTGAACGCCGAGGTCGGCGATCAGGTCCGGCGCGGCCAGGTGCTGGCGCGGATCAATCCGGCCCTGTTGCGCGCCGAGGAGGCTCAGCTGCTCGCGCGCCACGACCAGGCCCAGGTCAACCGTCGTCGGGCGCTGGCGTTGCGCGCGAGCGGCGGCGTCAGCGAGCAGGAAGTGCTTGCCGCCGAGACGGAAGCCAAGGCCGCGTCCGCTCTGCTGGCCGCCAAGCGGCTGGAGCTGCGCTACACCGCCGTGCTGGCGCCCGATGACGGCGTGATCACCGCGCGCGCCGCGACGCTGGGCGCGGTCGCTCCCGCCGGCCAGGAGTTGTTCCGCATGATCCGTCGCAACCGGCTGGAGTGGCGGGGCGAGCTGACGGCCGAGCAACTGCGCGAGGTCGCCGCCGGGCAGGTCGTCACCCTTTCGCTGCCCGATGGAACCCAGGCGAGCGGCGTGGTGAGGCGGCTGGGTCCAACGATGGACGGCGCGTCCCGCCTGGGCGTGATCTACGCCGACGTCGCGGGCGGCGGCCGGGCGCTGGCTGGCATGTACGTCGCCGGAGTCATCACCGTCGGCTTGGCCCCGGCCCTGACCGTGCCGGCGCCGTGCGTCGTGATCCGTGATGGGCGCAGCTACGTGATGGTGCTCGACGAGCGCCCCGGCCGGCCCAGCGTCCGTATGCGGAGCGTCAGGACCGGACGGCGGGACGATTCCGCGATCGAGATTCTGACCGGCCTGACCGGAACCGAGCGCTTGGTGTTCGGTGGCGCGGGCTTCCTCAAAGACGGCGACGTTGTCCGCGTGGCCCACACCGAAGGATACCGCCGATGAATTTCGCCGCCTGGTCGATCCGCAATCCCATTCCGGTCATCCTGCTCTTCGTGGTGCTGTCGATCGCGGGTCTGCGGGCCTTCAATCTGCTGGCCATCCAGGACCTGCCGGACCTGTCGCCGCCGTCCGTCAGCGTCAATGCGAACCTGCCTGGCGCCACCCCCGCCCAGCTCGAGACCGAGATCACCCGGCCCCTGGAGGACGCTTTGGCCGCGGTCGACGGCGTGCGCCACGTCACGACCGTGATCAATGACGGGGCGGTCCGGATCGAGGCCAGTTTCGCGCTGGACAAGCCGCTGTCCGACGCTCTGATCCAGACCAAGGACGCGGTGGACGGCATCCGCTCGGACCTGCCCACCGACATGCTGCAGCCGACCGTCGAGGCCGTCACGTTCGGCACGGCCCCGGTGCTAATCTACGCCGTCCAGTCCTCGCGCATGGACGAGGCGGAGCTCTCGTGGTTCGTCGATGACACCCTGGGCAAGGCGATCCGCGCCGCGCCCGGCGTCGGCAAGGTCGAGCGGCTGGGCGGGGTCACCCGCGAGGTGCGCGTCACCGTCGATCCCACGCGCATGGCCGCCCTGGGCGTTACCGCCGGCGACGTCTCCCGCGCCCTGCGGCAGGTCCAGCAGCAATCGTCGGGCGGCCGCGGTCAACTGGGCGGCCAGGAGCAATCGATCCGCACCGTGGCGGTCGTCGCCCAGGCGTCCGACCTAGCGGCGCTGCCGATCGTGCTCGCTGACGGCCGCCAAGCGCGGCTCGACCAGTTGGCCAGCATCGAGGACGGCGCGGCCGAGCGCACCCAGGCGGCCTTCCTGGATGGCAAGCCCGTGGTCGCCTTTCAGGTCTATCGGGCTCGGGGCGCGGACGAGACCAAGGTCGCCAAGGGCGTCTACGCCATCCTGAACCAGCAGATGGGCAAGACGCCGGGCCTGGCCCTGCAGCCCGTCGGCGGGTCCGTCGACTACACGCTCGAGCAGTATCACGGCTCGATGTCGATGCTGTATGAAGGCGCGCTGCTGGCCGTCATCGTGGTCTGGCTGTTCCTGCGCGACGGGCGGGCCACCCTGATCGTCGCCACGGCGCTGCCGCTGTCGATTCTGCCGACCTTCGCGGCGATGTTGATGTTCGGCTATTCGCTAAACACCCTGACTCTGCTGGCCCTGGCTGTGGTCATCGGCATCCTGGTCGACGACGCTATCGTCGAGGTCGAGAACATCGAGCGCCACAGGCGCATGGGCAAGCCGGTCCGCGAGGCGACCGAGGACGCGGTGGCCGAGATCGCCATGCCGGTGATCGCCACCACCCTCAGCCTGGTCGCCGTCTTCCTGCCGACCGCGATGATGCCCGGTTTCGCTGGGCTGATCTTCAAGCCGTTCGGCTGGACGGCGGTGATCGCGGTGCTGGCCTCGCTGCTGGTCGCGCGCCTGCTGACGCCCATGCTGGCGGCCTACTTCCTGAAGGACACGGTCATGCCCGAGTCAGAGGGCGGCTGGGCGATGCGCCGCTACCTGTCGGCCGTCGACTGGTGCCTGTCGCATCCCAAGATCACCGCCGCCGCGACCGTGGCCTTCTTGGCCGGCTCGCTGGCGCTGACTCCCCTGATCCCGACCGGCTTTCTGCCGCCGGACAATCGCAGCCTCACCGAGGTGTCTGTCGAACTGCCGCCGGGCAGCGGGCTGGACGTTACGGTCGCGGTGACGGAGGACGTGCGACAGGCCCTGAGCGGCGTGGAGGGCGTGCGGGGGATCTTCGCCGCGATCGGGCGGGGAGGCGAAGACTCCGGCGGCGTGCCTGAGGTGCGTCGCGCCACCTTGACCCTCAGCCTGGCGCCCCGCGAGCACCGCCCAACCAAGACGGCTATCGAGGCGACGATCGGGGAGCGGCTCAAGGCGGTCCCGGGCGCTCGGTTTGCGGTCGGCGACGGCGGCGGCGGCCGGTTGGACCTGATCCTGGCGGGCGACGACCCACGGGTGCTGCAGGCGACCGTCCAGCGCCTCGAACGCGAGATGCGGACCATCCCCGGTCTGTCGAACATCAACTCGACGGCCAGCCTAGAGCAGCAGGAGATCGTCATCCGGCCCGATCCGCAACGGGCGGCGGAACTCGGCGTCACGGCCGAGGCCGTTGGCGAGACCGTCCGGATCGCGACAAGCGGGGACTTCGACGCCCAGGTCGCGCGGTTGAACCTGGAGACGCGGCAGCTCTTCATCCGTACCCGGATCGCCGACGCGGCGCGGCGCGATCCGACGACGGTCGGCGCGCTGCGGGCAGCCGGGCGGAGCGGACCGGTGTCGCTGGCCAGTATCGCCGACATCTCGGTCGAGAGCGGTCCCTCGCGGATCGACCGCTTCGATCGCCGCCGGCACGTGACCATCACCGCCGACATGAACGGCGTGCCGCTGGGCGAGGCGATGGCGCGGGTCAATGCACTGCCGGCGGTCCAGGCCATGCCCTCGGGCGTATCCCTGATCCCGGCGGGCGGGGCCGAGATGGGCGAGGAGCTGGGCGTCGGGTTCGTCACCGCCCTGATCGCTGGCGTGCTCTGCATCTACTGCGTGCTTGTGCTGCTGTTCCGAGACTTCCTGCAGCCGGTCACCATCCTGTCGGCGCTGCCGCTATCGATCGGCGGGGCCTTCGTGGCGTTGCTGCTGGCGCGCAGCTCGCTCAGCATGCCGGCCATGATCGGCCTCGTGATGCTGATGGGGATCGTGTCGAAGAATTCGATCCTGCTGGTCGAGTACGCGCTGGTCGGCATAAAGGACAAGGGGCTGTCGCGACGGGCGGCGCTGGTCGACGCCTGTCACAAACGCGCCCGTCCGATCATCATGACGACCGTTGCGATGGTCGCCGGCATGGCGCCGATCGCGCTGGGCTTCGGCGCCGACGCCAGCTTCCGCCAGCCTATGGCGATCGCGGTGATCGGCGGCCTCCTGACCTCCACCTTCCTCAGCCTGCTGGTCGTGCCGGTGGTCTTCACCTTCGTGGACGGGTTCGAGCGGCGGATGCGCCAATTGTTTATTCGGCCGTCCATACGGGTATTCTCGACACGAGAAGAACGTGAAGCATAGCGGCCGCAAGCGTCCGATTTCGGCCATACCGACTGGGTCCGCTCACGTCCGGCTCGCGGACCGAACTAAGCTCCGCAAGGCGGCGATCTCGGCCGCCGTCGCCCCGACACTGAAGATCGAGTTTCTGGAGACAAGCCAACGTTCGTTCCTGGCGCGCTTGGACCCTTGGGGTTGCCGGCGAGGAGCACCAGGGCGTGCTTGTGCCTAGATGCCTTGCGGTGGACGACCGTGGCGTTTCACCTTTTCCAGAAAGTACATGCCCTCGAGCTTGAGCCCGTCCGGGTCAAGGAAGAAGACAGCGTAATAGCCCTCGCCGTAGCTTGGATAGGCGGCTGGTGGGTCAACCACGGTGACGTTCTCCCGCTGGAGAAAGGCTCCGAGCTCGTCCACCTCCTCGCGGGCGCCGAGCTCGAAGGCGTAGTGATGGTAACCGATGTCGCCGGTGCGATGGGGCCGGGCGCGGCCTTCGGCGTCCGCCTCGGTGATCCAGAACATGGTCACGCCGTTGTTCCATCCGACCGTGCGGTCGAACTCCCACTCGCGCACGAAACCCAAGAAGGTCAGCAATCGGTCGTAGAAGCGACGCGAAACCTCCAAGTCGCTCACCCGGATGGCGAGATGGTCGATTCCAACAACTCTGGCCATGGCGCGTTCCTCGACGAGGCGGCAGCATGGACGCCAAAGGGCGGTCCAAACAATCTCCGATCTCTTCGTGAAACGAATGTCGTGTTTCTGGACCGGTAGGAGAGTCCGGTTATGGCGCGACTTAGCCGGCTACGCAGACCTCCGGACCGCCCCGGGCAGGGGCAACCGTCGCCGCCGCCGCCGGCAATCGAACGTCTGGTTGGGCGCCCGCGCTCAGGAAAATGCGTTGGAAACGGCGCGCAGATAGGTGGGGCCGACCGGCACGACGACGTCGTCGGCCAGCAACAGCAAGGCCCCCCCAACGGTGGTCCGCTGCACCGCGACGACAGCGCTGGGGCGCACGAAGGCCGAGCGGTGCACCCGCATCATCTGACCCGGGGGCAGACGATCCTCCAGCGCGGTCATCGTGGCTCGCAGCAGGTGACTGCGTTCGGCGGTGTGCAGCAGCACATAGTCGCGGGCCGCCTCGATCCATTGCACCTGGGCGAGGGGGAGGCGACGCAGGCCATCGCGCGTGTCTATCCAGAAGTCGTGGGCGGCCGGCGGCGGAGGCGTCGGCTCGGCCGACTGGCGCGCGTCCGGCGCGCGGCGGCGGCGCGCGCGCTCCACCGCCTGACGCAGCCGGTCCAATCGCAGAGGCTTGAGAAGGTAGTCGGCGGCCTCGAGATCGAAGGCGTCGACGGCGTGCTTCTCGAACGCCGTCAGGAAGATGATCTGCGGACGCTTTTCGGACGGCAGTTCGGCGGCCACGCCGAGGCCCGACCGCCCGGGCATCTGAATGTCCAGCACCACGAGGTCTGGGCGCAGCGCCAGGATCTTCTCAAGCGCCTCGCCGCCATTGCGCGCCAGGCCGACAATCTCCACGCCGCCAAGGTCGCGAAAGGCGAACTCCAGACGCTCGAGGGCCAGGGGTTCGTCGTCGGCCAGCACCACGCGCATCGGACTGGTCATGGGGTCTCCTCGGCTCGCATCCGGGCCATGGGAAATCGAAGCGTGGCGCGATAGCCGCCTTCGTCCTGGGTCACCGTCAGGGCGGCGCGCTCACCGAACAGGAGGGCCAGCCTGTCACGCACGTTCGCCAGGCCCACGCCTAGCCCCGGGGCGACGACGGGACGCCCGGGCGCGAGGTCGCCGTCGTCGGACACGGCAATGACCAGCAGCCCGGCCTCGGCCCGGGCGGCGAGGGTGACCGTGACCAGGCGTTCGGCCGGAGCGACGGCGTGCTTGATGGCGTTCTCGACAAGCGGCTGCAGGATGAAGTCGGGAACCAGGACGTCGCCAAGATCCGGCGGACAGTCATAGGCCACCCTGAGCCGATCGGGAAACCGCACCGCTTCCACCTCCAGATAGGCCTCGATGACCGACAGTTCGTGCTCCAGGGCGCCCAGGCCGGAGGTCGGTTCGGCCAGGGTGGCGCGCAGAAAATCGGCCAGCCTGGTCAGCATCCGCTCGGCTTGCGCCGTTCGCTGGGTGACGATCAGGCTGTTGATCGCGTTCAGCGTATTGAACAGGAAGTGCGGGTTGATCTGGAAGCGCAGAGCCGAGAGCTGGGCCTGGACCGCTTCCATGCGGGCCTCGATCAGCCGGCGCTCCTGCCGGCGCTGCTCGATCGACCACAGCACGGTCAGGGCCGAGGCTCCGAAGGCGCCGTAGAGCAGCAGATAGACGAAGATCCGCGTCTCGACCGCCAGCCGCATGACGAACACCATGTACCAGCGGTTCGAACCCACCACGGCGTGGTTGGCGGGGGCCCGGAGCAGGGCGGTCAGGCCCAGGTCGACGACCAGGTGTATTCCCAGGGCCAGAGCGACCGCCGCCGAAAAGCCCAGCGCGCCCGAGGCCCGTCCGCCCAGCGTCCATCGCGCGCCCAGCCGCCAGAGTCCCACGCAGGCCAGGGCGCCCCAGGTCGACGAAAGGAGAATGTTGAGGGCGGCTGCGGCGCCGTGCTGGGACTCCAGCGCGTTGACGGCCAGCATGGTCCCCGCGCCCACGCCCCAGATGGTTCCGGACAGGACAAGCCCTCCGGAGGGCGGGTTCGGCGAGGTCGGCGTCATGCTTCATCCTAGCGCGGCGCACAGGCGGGGGACCTGGTGTTCGTCGAGATTTCGTCGCCCGGACGATTGGTCGTCGCCGCTTGGCCGATTGGTCGAACGCCCCGCGACGTCGGGAGCGGGCGACGCCCAGGATCCGGAAGTCCTAAGACTTCCCGGAGCCTGACCATGCGTGTTCCCAGCGTTCTCGCCGCCGTGTGCGTCGCCTTTCACGCCTTCGCGCCCGCCATTGCCCTGGCCGACGGGAAGGCGGTCGTGGCGACGCTGCCCTCGACGCCTCATCGCGGCATGCCCCGGGTGAACATCATGCTGAACGGCAGGGGCCCCTACGCCTTCGCCATTGACACCGGCGCGCCGGGCCGAGTGATCATCGACCCCAAGGTGGTCGCCGAGCTGGGCCTGCAGAAGGTCGGCGAAGAGATGATGAGCGACGGCTCCGAGAACAATCAGTACCCTACGCCGATCTATGGGATCGACTCCCTGACCTTTGGAGCCAAGACCTTCTCGTCGCTGACGGGCGTTGTCGTCGACATGGGGCGCTGGGGTTCGACGGTGTCGGGCATGTTCGGCATGGAGGTCTTCAAGGACCATGTCCTGGTGCTGGACTACGCCGCCGATCAGGTGTCGATCGAAGAGGGGCCCCTGCCGCCGGCGGACGGGGTTTCCCGGTTCGACGTGGTCATCCGTCCCGATGGCATGATCGAGCTGCCGCTCACCGTGGCGGGCCAGGCCGTGAACGCGGTCCTGGATACGGGCAACACGATCAAGTCGGGTTTCTCGGCGCCGGACGGACTGGCCGCCAAGCTGCGCCGCGACGAGGGTGTGGTCTCGGGAACCGCCCGCACGGTGACCAACAACATCACCCTGCGCACCGCCGAGCTGGCCGGTCCGGTCACGCTGGGGCCGAACACGCTGCCGGTGACCCATGTCAACTATCCGACTCCCGGCGGCTACGAGGCGATCCTGGGATCGGCCGCCTTGCGCGGGGCGCGGCTGAAGGTCGACCAGACCTCGCGGCGCATCGAGATCACCTGGCCGAGCGCAAAGCCGGCGAACTAGGTAGACCGCTAGATCACAGACCCATAAACGGGATTCCTCAAAAAAAGCGGCGGGGCTGATTCAAATCTCTTGCGACTGGATTTGAATGGCGTGGTCCGATCTGGCGGATTTCGAAGCGGTCGCTGAGGCGCTAGCGCATCAGCCCGCCAGCTTCAACACTGTCCGAGTGCACGGCGCGCCTCCACCGAACGTCCGGCTCCTGGAGGCGCGCCAACGGCAGCAAATGGCGCGTCTCGGAAATTCCTGACTAGCCTCGTCGCACGATCTGAAGACGAGCGTGAACTCCGCCGAAGATGGAAGCGGAAAGACCTGCCGGCAGATCCGCCGGCAACTCAGCTTCCACAGCTTCGAACGCTGCAGGAATTCGCTCGCTCAGCTCTTCGAAAATCGCCTCCACCGTCCTCTCTCCTATCCCCGCACGCCGCGCGGTCTGGACGAAATGACGAGGCATGATCGAGCTCACGCCGTAGTGGCGGTTGTCGCCGACAGCCATCGAGAGCTTGTACTGGTTGCGGCGAACCTGGCCGGCGTCGACCAAGGGCTGAACGGACAGAATGTCGTAGAGCGGCGTCAGCCGGTAGCGGCCGCCAGGGCCGAGGGCGACGCTGAAGTTCTTGGCGTGGCCGTCCGTGGCGCCGAGGAGCCAGAACCAGATGTTGGCCTTCAGGAAGGTGGTCTGGTCCGCGGCGGGATTATCGCTGCCGGATAGGAGGCGCAGAATCTTCTCGATACCTGGGCCGCCGTGCGCCTCGTACTTGATGGCCGGCGGCGTGGAGAGGGCCTGGCACATGTCCTCTTGAGGCAAGCGCAGCAGGCGACCATCCTGCGCCCATCGGCGGTCGAAGCGCTCGACGACCAGAGCGCGGCTACCATCGAAATCTGCGATCTCGACGTCGGCGACCGGCAGGCCGATCGCCTTGGTCAGCTTCATGCAGAGATATTCGTTCTCGACGCTTTGGGAGAGATCGACGCCATTGGTCGGGCCGATCTGCGGCTTGAGGATATGGGTCGTCGGCGTCGTGCTGGTCGGCGCCCACCAGGCGCCGTCTTTGAAGAGTAGTGCGGTCTTTTCCTGTGCGCCGGCCAGCGAGATCCGGAAGCTGGCGTCCTCGGTCAGGCCGAGAGGCGCGCTGGCCAAGTCGCCGAGCAGGGCGCCGACCTGAGTGGCGTCGAGCCGGACGCCATCGACGCCGCCGGCGGGGCCGGGGTCCATGTCGGCGGGCAAGAACTGGAGAGCACCGACGCAGTCGCGCCCGATCGCGCCAAGCAGGCTGAAGGCGTCGATGCCGTCTGCTCGCACCCGAGCGGCCAGGGTGCGCCGGATGTCGTCACTATCGGGAAGCAGATTGTCGAACACCGCCACGACTGGCGAGCCGATATAGCGCTCCTCGCGCAGCGGAAGCGACAGCGAGACGGGGATGGCCGGCGCCCAGGCCAACCATTCGGGGTCGTAGGTGAAGTTGATGGCGCCAGAAGCTTCCTGGCGCAGCCGACCGACGAGCCGGCTGTTGAGGAAGACGTTGAGCGGGGCGTGGCGGGCGCGACGGGCCATCAGAACAACGCCTCAATGTCTGCGCTGCTGCCACTGGAGCGAGGGCGGACCACGAGTTCCAGGTTGAGGGCCGCCAGGGCGTCGAGCAGCGTCGTCAGCTTGGTATCGACCTCGCCGCTTTCGAGCGCGGAAACTGTCGCTTGGCGCAGATGGATCCGCTGGCCAAGCTCGGCTTGCGAAAGGCCAAGATGTTTCCGCCTCCGACGCAGAGCTGCGCCAAGCTGTGTGGAGGTTCGGGCGATCTGGTCCATCACATGCGCTCCAGCGTATGAAGTCTGCATATACGCCAGGGCGAATAAAACGGCAATATGCGTCTTGGCGTATGAAATCGTTTTATGCGCTAAGGCGTATGTGGGGACTTATTGAGGCCGGTGAATGTTCGATCGCTACACCGAGTTCAGCCAAGAAAGCTCCGGCTCCAGCGCGCAGGCGATCGGCTGAAAACTGGAGGGGGCAGACGATCGTCTTGTCGCTCTCCCGCCAGGAAGCGGGATCGAGGTAGCTCCTCGCGCCTTCCTCGCCAATTGCTCTCACAACCGCCGCTCTCACGTCGCTATCTGCAAATCCTCGCCAACGCGCGAAAGCGCTCGGGTCGGTTGTCTTGCCGCAGAGCCGGGTGTGGTTCGTGATGGGGCGATCGGATGTTCGCCGCCTCGGACGGGGCCTGACTGGAGGCGCCGCTTGGGGGAGGGGGGTAATAGGGTTCAAGAAGGGTTGGGCGGACACGGTTGTCCGGTTTCACGGCCTCGTTCGTCCGGTTTTCGTTCTCATAGGCGGACACGAGCGTCCGCTTTTCCAGCGCGCCATTTCCAGCTTCTGTACGAATGGGGCGGACTTCATGCGCGTCGGTGGCGACCTCGGCGCCCGTGGAGGGCTGGGCAGGTTCCTTCAGAAGCGCGCGGTAGAAGTTCGCCTTACCGCGTCCTCGCGAGACCTCGACCACGAGGTGGCCCAAGCTCACCAGCTCGGTGGTTGCGCGCCATTTTCTCAAAATAATTTCAAATAGATAGTTTGGACTGACCAGCGATTTCCTGCTGCGGACGGCTGTATCGCGCGGGGATTGAAGGCGGCCGATCCCACTCTACGCGGGGATGGGCGGCTCCCGTTTTTCGTCAAAGCCGCTTCGCGCGATCTTTTCGGCGCCGCCTTATGTCGGGCGCCCGGATGAGGGCATGGCTACGCGAAGCCGGGCATGCCGGATGGGTCGCGTCGACTTTTGCGCAGTACGCAAAGAAGAACGGCGAATTGGTTCAATTATCTTCTTCCGGATCGGCGCTAGATAGTTCCGCAGGCCTCATGCTGGAGATTTTTGCCGTGCCCAACCTCCTCGACGCACCGGCCCGTAAAGGCCTGTCATCCTTGATGACCTTCGCGATGTCCGCCGCCGCCGGCGTCGCGGTCGCCAACATCTATTACAACCAGCCCATGCTGGGGCTGATCGAGCAGGATCTTCCCGGCCCTCTGACCGGCCTGATCCCGACCGCCACGCAGCTGGGTTACGCCGCCGGACTTTTCCTGCTGGTCCCGCTGGGCGACATCATCGACCGGCGCAAGCAGATCGGCGTCCAGTTCGTCGTCCTGGCCCTGGCCCTGGTGCTGGCGGCCCTCGCCCCCAGCGCGGCCCTGGTCGTGCTCGCGTCCCTGGCGGTGGGCCTGGCCTCGACGGTCGCCCAGCAGATCGTGCCCTTCGCCGCGCATCTGTCCTCGCCCGAAAAGCGCGGGGCGACGGTGGGAACGGTGCTCTCGGGCATCCTCACCGGCATCCTGCTCAGCCGCACGCTCGCCGGCTTCGTGGCCACGCATTTTGGCTGGCGCGAGATGTTCTGGCTCGGCGCGCCGATGGCCCTGATCGCCGGAGCGATCATGTTCATGACGCTGCCCCGCGTGGCGCCCGATTCCAAGCTCGGCTACGGCAAGCTCCTGGCCTCGATCGGCGACCTCTGGAAAGAGTTTCCCGCCCTGCGGCTGGCCGCCTTCACCCAGGCCCTGATCTTCGCGGCGTTCACGGTGTTCTGGACGGTTCTGGCCTTCCGGCTGCAGTCGCCCGCCTACCATCTGGGCGCGGATGTGGCCGGCCTTTTCGGCGTCGTCGGGGCGGTGGGCATCTTCGCCGCGCCCCTGGCCGGCCGGTTCGCCGACAGGCGCGGCCCCAAGCCCGTGGTGGTGCTCGCCTCGATCCTGATCCTGGTCTCCTGGGTGCTGTTTGGCGTCTGGACCTCGGTGGCGGGCCTGATCGTCGGCGTCATCGTGCTCGACTTCGCCATGCAGTCGGCCCTGGTCTCCAATCAGCACATCGCCTTCGCGCTGCGTCCCGAGGCGCGGGCGCGTCTCAACACCGTGCTGATGGGCTCGATGTTCCTGGGCGGCGCCTTCGGCTCCGCGGCCGGTTCCGCGGCCTGGCAAGCCGGCGGCTGGACCGCCGTGACGGCGCTGGGCGTGGCTCTGGGCGTCCTCAGCACCGCCCTGCAGGCGCTCGGCTTCAGCCGTCGCGTCCGCGCGGCGCGCTCCTAGCTGGAGAGGGCGTCTTCGGCGGTGGACGCCGGAACGCCCCGATCCCAATAGGCCGGCGCGCCGATGTGGCGCGCCAGGGCGTCCAGAAAGCAGGCGACCTTCTTGACGCCGCGACGGTTCGGCGGATAGGCGGCCCAGATCGCGCCTTCCTCGGCGTTCGGGCTGGCGGTCCATCCGTCCAGGACCGGAACCAGAGCCCCCGTGGCGATATCGCCGCCGATCAGCCAGGTCGGGAGGAGGGCCAGGCCGACGCCGCCGAGCGCGGCTTCCCGCAGGACCTCCGAGCCGCTGGAGCGCAGCGGCCCCCTGACCGCCACCTTCTCGCGCCTGCCGCCCCGCGCCAGGGTCCAGGTGCTGTCGCCGTTGAAGTACTCGTAGATCAGGCAGCTGTGACTCATCAGGTCGGCTGGCGTGCGCGGCGCTTCATGTTCGGCGAGATAGGCGGGGCTGGCGCAGACCGCCCGCCGATGCGGCGCGAGCTTGCGGGCGATCAGGCTGGAGGTGCTCATCGCACCGAGCCGCACGGCCACGTCAATGCGGTCCTCGACGAGATTGCTGACGGCGTCGGTGGCCAGCACCTCCAGGCGTAGCTCGGGATATCGCCGCAGGAAGGCCGGCAGCATCGGGGCGACGTGGAGCCGCCCGAACGCGACGGGCAGTGTCAGCCGCAGAAGCCCGCTCGGCGGCCCGCCGCGCTCGCTCACCGTCCGGTCGGCGTTGTCGAGTTCATCGAGGATCCGGCGGGCCTCGTTGAGATAGAGGGCGCCGGCGTCGGTCAGGGTGACGTTGCGGGTCGACCGGTTGAGGAGAAGCGTCCCCAGGTGCGCCTCGAGCGCGTTGACCTGCCGTGTCAGGGACGAGGGCGCAACGCCCAATCGTCGGGCGGCCGGCGCGAAGCCGCCATGTTCGACGACCGTGACGAAGGCGCTGAGGGTCGCGAACCTGTCCATGTCTCACCTTTGCGTCAGTCGCAAGCAAGGTCCCGATATTGACCGGATCGCACGGGAAACTGTCTATAATGATCAGGGTCCGTTCGGGAAGGCGCTGGCCTCTCGGTCGGAAGAAGGTTTCAGGCGCTCATGGCTTCGTTGGCGCTGCGACATGCGCGAAATGCGGCGGCTCTCGCGCGAAGACGTCGGTCGTCCTCCCGGCAAAGCTCCGAACGGGTGTCCCCCCGATGACCCTTTCGATATCGCCAAGGCCCGGGACCCGGCTAAATGGATGCGGGCGTTTTCGGCGAAAGGCGGGGTGATGGCGATCGGCGAGAAGATCTCGGTCCTCATCGTGGATGATCACCCCATGCTGCGCGAAGGCGTCGCCGCCGTGCTTGGCGGTGAAGAGGACATGGCCGTCGCCGGGGAGGCCACGAACGGGGTCGAAGCCGTGGCGCGGTTTGCTGAACTGCGACCCGACATCGTGCTGATGGACCTGCAGATGTCCGGCCTCGACGGGGTGGCCGCGATCAAGGCGATCCGCGCGGAAGCGTCCGACGCCAGGATCATCGTGTTGACGACCTATTCAGGCGACGCTCAGGCGCTCCGGGCGCTGAAGGCTGGCGCGAGCGGCTACCTCCTCAAGAGCAGCCTGCGCCGCGAGCTGATCGACACCATCCGCACTGTCCATGCCGGTCGCCGCCACATCCAGCCCGAAGTGGCGCAGGAGATCGCCGTTAACGCGGCGGGCGATGCGCTGAGCGAACGCGAGATCGACGTTCTGCAGTGCGTGGCGGCGGGACAGGCCAACAAGGAGATCGCCCGCGCGCTCTCGCTCTCCGAGGATACCGTCAAGGGGCATCTACGCAGCATCTTCAACAAGCTCGACGTCGATGACCGCACCCAGGCCGTCACGGTCGGACATCGCCGTGGGATCATCCAGATCTGAGCCGGCGGCCCGTCATTTCGACGGGCGAATGACCCGAAGCCCGTCAGGGTGCCGTCGATCGAACAGGCGTCGTCACCGATGAGGCAAAGCGCGGGGATGCGCTTGCGGAACGAGCAATGGCCAGGCGCCTGCGGCGTCCACGGCGCGATCAAGGGCGCCACGGACGCGAACCTCGTCTATTTGTCGTCCGGCGAGCGTCGATTCACAAGGTCGTCGCGGGAGCTAGGATTGCATCGCGCCTGGGGACGTTCGACGTGGGGCTGGATTCAAAACGCATCGGACTGATCGCCGCCACGGCGTTGATCGCCCAAGCCGCGAGCCCGGCTCGCGCGCTCGATCCCGCGCGCGGCCTGGGCCAGTACACCCATACGCGATGGACCTCGGACAACGGCGCGCCCACCGAGGTGCGCGTCGTCACCCAGACGCCCGATGGCTTTCTCTGGATGGGCGCCGACGACGGCCTCTATCGCTACGACGGCGTCGCCTTCGAACGCGTCGTCCTCCCCAATCCCAAGCATGGGCACGGGTCGGGCGTGAACGCCCTGCTGGTGACCAGGGCAGGCGCGTTGGTCGTGGGTTTCGACCTTGGAGGCGTCGGACTCTACGACAAGGGACGGTTTTCCTATCTTGAGCATCGTCGCATCCGCGCGACCATCCGTGCGCTGGCCGAGGACCGTCAGGGCGCGATCTGGGTGGCGACGGGAAGCTCCGGGACCCAGCTGGCGCGCTATCGGAACGGGGCTTGGCGGTTCGTTGGTCGCGACGAGGGCCTACCCTCGGGAATCGTCACCGGTCTCCATGTGGATCGCGCCGGCGTGCTTTGGCTCAGCATGGACCATTGGCTGGGCTATCTGCCGCCGGCCGAAGGCAGAATTCGCACCGTCGCCACCCAGGTCGGGCTTGGGCCGGGCCTGGCCGAGGACGGGGACGGCAAGCTGTGGATTTCCGATTCCCTCGGCGTGCGCCGCTTTTCCGATCCGCGCGCCGGCCGTATCGCGTCCGGCGCGCGCTTCGCGATCGGCACGGCCTCGCGCTGGAACCATGTCATCTTCGACAGAGACCAGAACCTTTGGGGCGGCGGGTTCGGCGCCGGGCTCTTTCGTGTCCGCGCCTTGGCGGCCGGCAAGGACGTCGAGGCCGATTCGAAGCCGACCGAAGCCTTTCCGGCCAAGGCGGGCCTCACGGGCGATGTGGCCTGGTCGGTCTTCGAAGACCGGGAAGGCAATATCTGGGTCGGCACCAACGGCGGACTCGATCGCTTTCGCCACGCCAATGTCATCCGCCAGCCGCGCGTCGGCGCCGACTCGCCCGACGGCTACAACGTGGCGGCGACGCGCGGCGGCGCGGTCCTGGTCAGCGATCGCGGCGTCCTTCTGAAGGCCGAGCCGGGTCAAAGCCTCAAGCCCTGGCTGGAAGACATCGACCCAGGGGCCGTTTGCGAGTCGCCGGACGGGACGCTGTGGGTCATCGGCGCGCGAGGGGAGGGCCGGTCCGGACAGATCTATCGCGTCAAGGACGGGCGACGCTCCGAGCTCAGGCCGCCCTCGCCGGTGTCCAGGTCATCGACCTGTTCGGTGGACGACAACGGCGACTTTTGGGTCACGGCCTACGACCAGCCCGCCCAGCGCTTCGATGGGCGTGGCTGGCGCGCCTACGCGACCGAAGAAGCGCCGGGCTTCAGTTCGGTGGTCGCGACCGGGGCGGGTCGGGTGGTGCTTGTGCGGGGGCGACGGCTCTTCGAAGCGGACGCCTCGGGTCTCAAGCCCCTGGACTACGGCGCCGATCGGTTCTTCCCGGGCAACATGGTCCAGGTCTGGCGGGATCACGCGTCCACCGTCGTCGTTTCCAGCAACGGCCTCACCCGACGGGACGCGGGCGGGCTCAGGTTCCTCAGTGACGATCGCTTCCCGTGGCTGGAAGACGTCAACGGTCTGGCGCGCCAGACGGCTGGCTCGACCTGGATCATGGCCAAGGGCGGTGTGACGCGCGTGGGGTCCCAGGACCTGGATCGCGCCTTCACTGATCCTGGATTCACGCCCGCGACCCGAACCTTCACGCGCCTGGACGGCCTGGTCGGCTCTGGAACGGGAGCGCTGGACCGGGCGGTCGCGGTCGGCGGGGACGGTCGTGTCTGGCTGGCGACGACCTCGGGCGTCTTCGCGATCGACGCCAACCATCTCTATCGAAACCTTCTCCCGCCGCCGGTCAGCATCACCGCCCTGACGGTGGACGGCAAGACGATCAAGGATCCCAGGGACGTCGTGCTGGCGAAGGGCGCGCGGTCTCTCCAGATCGACTACGCCGCCTTGAGTTTGACCATGCCCGAACGGGTGAGATTCAAATACAGGCTGGAGGGCGTCGACCGTGGCTGGATCGACCCCGGCGCGCGCCGGCAAGCCTTCTACACGAACCTGAAGCCAGGCCGGTACCGCTTCCTGGTCAAGGCGGCCAACAACGACGGAGTCTGGAACGAGGACGGCGCGATGCTCAAAGTTGAGCTTCCGCCGACCTTCCTGCAGAGCAAGCTCTTCCTGGCGCTCTCGGCGCTCTTGCTCCTGAGCCTCGCCTGGCTCGGCTACAGGCTGCGCCTGCGCCAGGTGTCCGAACGCATCCGACTGCGCCTGCAGGACCGCCTGGCCGAGCGCGAGCGCATCGCCCGCGAACTCCACGACACCCTGTTGCAGGGCGTTCAGGGCCTGATGCTGAAGTTCCAGGCCGCCAGTCGGCAAGTGCCCATGGATCTGCCGGCGCGCGGACAGCTCGAGACGGCGCTGGACCGGGCCGAGGACATCATGGTCGAGGCCCGCGAGCGCGTAAGAAGCCTGCGTTCCGCGTCGGGCGACAACCTGGCCATGACCCTGGCCGCGGTCGCCGAGCGCACCGATCCCGATCGCTCGGTGGAGACCACCGTCATCACCGCGGGCGCCGAGCGAGCTCTGCATCCGGTGGTCGCCGACGAGATCGAGAAGATCGTCGGCGAAGCCCTGTTCAACGCCTATCGCCACGCCGACGCCAAGACGGTGGTTGTGGAGATCGCCTACGGCGCGCGCGAACTCAGCGTGCGCGTCCGTGACGACGGCGTGGGGATCGACCAGGCCGTGCTCGACGCGGGCGGTCGCGACGGCCACTACGGCCTGACCGGCATGCAAGAGCGGGCCGCGAAGATCCAGGGAACCCTGGCGGTCCGCGGCCGCGCCGGCGTGGGCGCGATGGTGGAGCTGGCCGTCCCGAGCTCGGTCGCCTATGCGGCCGGGCGGCGCGCCTGGAGAGGTTTCTGGAGGCCCGGCCGGTCCGACGGCGTCGAGCCCTGAGAGTCGGCGACCCCAAGCCCGGCGCCCGGGTCGACCAGCGCCGTGGCGTCTCCAAAGACGAGGTCTGGATCGTGAGGCGTCGTCCGCCCCGTATCGGGCCGACAGCGCGGCCGGCGCGCGATTCCGGCCCCTTCGACCTCCCGCCGAGGGCCGTAAGCGATCCATACGGAAGTCGGGCGGTTTGGCGGGATCGGCATAAGGCTAGCGCAAGTCTCCGACCCGACCTTTATGCGGCGCTTACGTACAGCTCCTAATTCCCGAATGGAGCCCTTACGCGCCTCCATGGTCTGTTCCGCGCAACTTAGCAGGAGGCTGTCCATGGCCGATCTTATTTTCCTGGTGCTGGGGACGGGGCTGTTCGTGGCCTTCGCCGCCTTCGCCACCGCGTTGAGGCGCCTGTGACCATGCTGGTGAGCGCGCTTTGGGGAGCCGGGGCGATCGTCGTCGCGGTCTACATGGTCGTGGCGATGCTGCGACCGGACAAGTTCTGACGGATCACATCCCATGAATTGGCAAGGTTGGGCGGAAATCGCCCTGACGCTGGGCCTGGCGGTCGCCATCGGCTGGCCGCTGGGCTCGTACATGTCTCGCGTCTGGAACGGCGAGCGCACCTGGCTTGACCCGGTGCTCAGGCCATTCGAGGCGTTCTTCTATACCGCCTGCGGCGTGGACTCCAAGAAGAGCCAGAGCTGGTGGAGCTACGCCGGCGCGCTGCTGGCGTTCAATTTCACCGGCTTTCTGTTCGTCTACGCGGTGCTGCGCCTGCAGGGCGTGCTGCCGATGAATCCGCAGGGTTTCGCCGGACTTTCCGAGCATCTGTCGTTCAACACGGCGATCAGCTTCGTCACCAACACCAACTGGCAGAGCTATGGGGGCGAGACGACGATGTCGACGCTCAGCCAGATGCTGGTGCTGACCACCCAGAACTTCGTCTCGGCCGCGACCGGCGCGACGGTGGCCGCCGCCCTGGCGCGCGCCTTCACGGCCAACCGCGGCGAGGGCGTCGGCAATTTCTGGGCCGACCTGGTCCGCACCACGCTCTATGTGCTGCTGCCGATCTCGTTCGTCGTGGCCGTGCTGCTGGTCGCCTTGGGCCTGCCCCAGACCCTGTCGGCGGGCGTGACTGCCCACACGATGGAAGGCGCCGAGCAGAAGATCTCGCTCTACGCCGTGGCTTCGCAGGAAGCCATCAAGATGCTGGGCATCAACGGCGGCGGCGTCTTCAACGTCAACTCGGCGCACCCGTTCGAGAATCCCACGCCGCTGACCAACCTGATCACGGCGATCTCCATCAACGTGCTGGGCTGGGCGGCCTTCTTCGCTTTCGGCCGCTCGGTCCTGGCCAAGAAGGACGTCCGCGCCCTGGTCCTGGCGGCCGCCGTGCTGCTGTTCGCCGGCGCGGCGACGATCTACGCCACCGAGACCATGACTCCGCCGGCTCAGCAGGCCGCCGGCGTCGAGACGGCCGTCAACATGGAAGGCAAGGAAGTGCGCTTCGGCGCGCCGGCCACGGCCGCCTGGGCCGCCGCCACGACCGGCGCCTCGAACGGCTCGGTCAACGGCATGCACTCCAGCCTGATGCCGCTGGGCGGCGGCATGGCGATGTTCCTGATGCACCTGGGCGAGATCCTGCCCGGCGGCATCGGCTCGGGTATCGCGGTCATGGTGGTCATGGCCATCCTGTCGGTCTTCGTCGCCGGTCTGATGGTTGGTCGCACGCCGGAATACCTGGGCAAGAAGATCGAAGCCCGCGAAGTGCAGTTGTCGATCCTGGCCGTCCTGGCCATCCCGGTCGCCACCTTGGGCTTCTCAGCCATCGCCGCGGTGCTGCCCGAGGCGCTGAAGGGCCTGATGCACAGCGGTCCCCACGGGATGTCGGAGATTCTCTACGCCTACACCTCGGCCACGGCCAACAACGGCTCGGCCTTCGCCGGTCTGACCGCCAACGCGCCCTGGTGGGACGCCACCCTCGGCGTGGCCATGGCTCTGGGCCGCTTCCTGCCGATCGTGGCCATCCTGGCCATGGCGGGCTCGCTGGTCGCCAAGCCCAAGCTAGCGCCGTCGGCCGGGACTCTGCCGACGCACGGCGGCCTGTTCGTCGGCCTGCTGGTCGGGGTGATCCTGATCCTGGGCGGCCTGCAATTCTTCCCTGCTTTGGCCCTCGGTCCGATCGTCGAGCACTTCCAAGTGCTCGCCGTGACCGCCGGCCACTGATCGCAAAGGCGATTACATCATGACCACCATTGAATCCCACGCCGGGGAGGGCCGGCGCAAGGCCGGCGCCCTGGCGGGCGGGCTCTCTCCGGCCATCATGACCCGGGCGGCCAAGGACGCCTTCGTCAAGCTGGACCCGCGCAAGCTCACCGGCAATCCGGTGATCTTCGCCACCTGGATCGTGGCTCTGCTGTCGACGGTTTCGGCCGTCGCGGCGATCGCCAGCCACCAACCGGCCGGCTTCGCTATGCAGATCGCCGGCTGGCTCTGGGCCACCGTGCTGTTCGCCAACCTGGCCGAAAGCGTCGCCGAAGGGCGGGGCAAGGCCGCGGCCGACAGCCTGCGCGCCACCCGGGTCACCACCAACGCCAAGCTGATCACCGACGAAGCCACCGGCGCCGTCACCCCGACCCCGGCCCACAAGCTGGTCCCCGGTTCGCTGATCCTGATCGAGGCCGGCGACGTCGTCCCGACCGATGGCGAGATCGTCGAAGGCATGGCCAGCGTCAACGAGGCCGCCATCACCGGCGAGAGCGCGCCGGTCATCCGCGAAAGCGGCGGCGACCGCTCGGCCGTCACCGGCGGCACCACGGTGGTCTCGGACTGGATCAAGGTCCGTGTCACCGCCCAGCCGGGCTCGACCTTCCTGGACCGCATGATCGCCATGGTCGAGGGCGCGGACCGTCGCAAGACGCCGAACGAGATCGCCCTGGCCGTGCTGCTGGCGGGCCTGACCCTGATCTTCCTGATCGCGGTGGTCACCCTGCTGGGCCTGGGCAAGTTCTCGGGCGTCAATCTGGACCCCATCGTGCTGGGCGCGCTGTTCATCACGCTGATCCCGACCACGATCGGCGGTCTGCTGTCCGCCGTCGGCATCGCCGGCATGGACCGGCTGATGAAGCACAACGTGCTGGCCACCTCGGGCCGAGCCGTGGAAGCCGCCGGCGACGTCGACACCCTGCTGCTGGACAAGACCGGCACCATCACCTTCGGCAACCGCATGGCCACCGAAGTGATCGCCGCCCCCGGGGTGCGTCCGGAAGCAGCGCTGCGCGCCGCCATCAGCGCCTCGCTGGCCGACGAAACCCCGGAAGGCCGCTCGATCGTCGAACTGGGTCGCAACCAGGGGATCGTCATCGAGGCGCCGCAGAACGCCACGTCGATCGCCTTCAGCGCCACCACCCGCCAGTCGGGCCTGGACGCCAATGGCATGTCCTGGCGCAAGGGCGCGGTCGACGCGGTCTATCGCACCCTGGCCCTGGATCCGAAGATGGTTCCGGCGGAGGTCACCGCCGCCGTCGATCGCATCGCCCGCTCGGGCGGCACGCCGCTGGCCGTCAGCGAGAATGGCGTCCTCGTCGGGGTCATCCACCTGAAGGACGTGGTCAAGCCGAACGTCAAGGAACGCTTCGCCGACCTGCGCCGCATGGGCCTGCGCACCGTGATGATCACCGGCGACAACCCGGTCACCGCGGCGGCCATCGCCTCCGAGGCTGGCGTCGACGATTTCCTCGCCGAAGCCACGCCGGAGGACAAGCTGCGGCTGATCCGGGAAGAGCAGGGCAAGGGACGCCTGGTGGCCATGTGCGGCGACGGCGCCAACGACGCGCCCGCCCTGGCCCAGGCCGATGTCGGCGTGGCCATGCAGACCGGCGCCCAGGCCGCTCGCGAGGCCGGCAACATGGTCGATCTCGACAGTGACCCGACCAAGGTCATCGAGATCGTCGAGGTCGGCAAGCAGATGCTGATCACCCGGGGCGCGCTGACGACCTTCTCGATCGCCAACGACGTGGCCAAGTACTTCGCCATCATCCCGGCGATGTTCGTGGTGGCCCTTCCGGCCCTGGGCGCGCTGAACGTCATGCATCTGCACAGCCCGCAGAGCGCGATCCTGTCGGCGGTGATCTTCAACGCCCTGGTGATCGTCGCCCTGATCCCGCTGGCCCTGAAGGGCGTCAAGTATCGCGCCATCGGCGCCGGCAAGCTCCTGTCGCGCAACCTGATGGTCTACGGCCTGGGCGGCCTGGTCGCCCCGTTCGCCGGCATCAAGCTGATCGACCTGATCGTCTCGAGCCTGGGATGGGCCTGATGCGCGGCCCGATCGTCCCAAATCCGATGGTCAGGGATCTGATCTTCGGGGTCGTGGCGATCGGGCTGGTCTTCCTGGTGGCCTTCACCGCCGCCTGATCCGCCAAAACACCCTCTATTCTGTTCTGAAAGAACGACCGCCATGACTAAGCTTGCTCTCCCCGCCCTGATCGCCGCCGCCGGCGTCCTGACCCTCTCGGCCGGAGCCGCCTCCGCCCAAGACGCGGCTCAGAAGCCCTTCACCCTCAGCTACAATGTCGGCGTCGCCTCGGACTACGTGTTCCGCGGCGTCTCGCAGACCCAGGAAGACCCGCAGGTGTTCGGCGGCGTCGATCTGGCCGCCGGCAAATTCTACGCCGGGACCTGGGCGTCCAATGTCGATTTCGGCGACAAGACCGACGCCGAGATCGACCTCTACGCCGGCTACAAGCCGACCCTGGGCGCGGCTTCTCTGGACTTCGGCGTGATCTACTACGGCTACGCCGGCGCGCCGAAGGGCGCTGACTACGGCAATGTCGAGTTCAAGGCCGCCGGCTCGATCCCGGCTGGCAAGGGCGCCCTGGGCGCGGCCGTGTTCTACAGCCCCGACAGCTTCGGCGCCGCCGACGAGGCCGTCTATTACGAGCTCAACGGCAGCTATCCGGTCATCGACAAGCTGTCGGTCTCGGCCGCCGTCGGCCGCCAGACCTACAAGGGTTCGGGCGACTACACGACCTGGAACGTCGGCGCGGCCTACGCCCTGAACAGCACGCTGACGCTCGACCTGCGCTACCACGACACCGACGAACACAGCTTCGGCAAGATCTACGGCAGCCGCGCCGTGATCTCGCTGAAGGCCGCCTTCTAAGGAGACGCCACCATGCTCTCGCATCTTCGTCCGGCCATCGTCTCCAGCGTCCTGTTCATGGGACTGCTGGGCCTGGCCTATCCCCTGGCCGTGACCGGCGTCGCCCAGGCGGCGTTCCCGGCCCAGGCCAACGGCAGCCTGGTCAAGGACGCCAAGGGGACGGTCATCGGTTCGTCCCTGATCGCCCAGGCCTTCAGCAAGCCGGAATATCTACACCCGCGTCCCTCCGCGGCCGGCAACGGCTATGACGCCTCGGCGTCCAGCGGCTCCAACATGGGCCCGCTGAACGACAAGCTGATCGAGCGCGAGAAGACCGACGCCGCGGCGCTGCGGGCCGAAAACCCCGGCGTGGCGATCCCGGCCGACGCGGTCACCACCTCGGGTTCGGGTCTGGATCCGGACGTCTCGCCGGCCAACGCCCGGTTCCAGGCGCCGCGTGTGGCCAAGGCCCGCGGCGTGCCCGTCGGCGAGGTCCTGGCCGTGATTGACGCCCACACCAAGGCGCCGCTACTGGGCTTCATCGGCCAGCCAGCGGTGAACGTCCTGGCCGTCAACCGGGCGCTCGACGCGCGTTTCCCGAAGGACGGTTAGTTGCCGACCGAGGATCGCTCCCACACCGAACCCGGGCGTCCCGATCCCGAGGCGCTCCTGGCCGCCGCCAACAAGGCCGGCCGGGGGCGCCTCAAGGTGTTTCTGGGCATGGCCCCGGGCGTGGGCAAGACCTATGAGATGCTGCGCGCCGCCCGCCGCCGCAAGGCCGAGGGCGTCGACGTTCTGATCGGCGTGGTCGAGACCCACGGCCGGCGCGAAACCGAGAGCCTGTTGCGCGGCATGGACGTCCTGCCGCGCAGGCCGATCGAGCATCGCGGCCGCGCCTATCTGGAGTTCGACATCGACGCGGCCCTGGCTCGCAAGCCCAAGGTGCTGCTGGTCGACGAGTACGCCCATTCCAATGCGCCGGGCTCGCGTCATCCCAAGCGCTGGCAGGATGTCGAGGAACTGCTGGCCGCGGGGATCGATGTCTGGACCACCCTGAACGTCCAGCATCTGGAAAGTCTGGTCGACGTCGTTCTGCGCATCACCGGCGTGCATCAGCGCGAGACGGTGCCCGACAGCGCCTTGTCGCGGGCCGACGATATCGAATTCGTGGACATCACGCCCGACGAACTGCGCGAGCGGATGGCGGCGGGCAAGGTCTACGTGCCCGAGACCGCGCGGCTGGCGGCCGACAACTTCTTCAAGGTCGAGAACCTCACCGCCCTGCGCGAGCTGGCCCTGCGCCGCGCCGCCCAGACCGTCGACGACCAGCTGGTCGCCGCCATGCGCGAGAAGGGCGTCGAGGGCCCCTGGGCGGCGGGCGAGCGGATCCTCGTCTTGGTCAGCGGCGACCCGATGTCCAACACGCTCGTGCGGGCCGGCCGCCGGCTCTCCGACATGATGATGGACGCGCCGTGGACGGTGGCTCATGTCGAGCGCACCGATCGCGCCCCGCCGCCGGCCCGTTGGAGCGCGCGCCTGCGTGAGGCGCTCAAGCTCGCGGAGCAGCTTGGCGGCCTCACGGTGGCGCTGAACGGCCATGACATCGTCGCCACGGTGATGGCCTACGCGCGGCGCAACAACGTCACCCAGATCGTCATCGGCAAATCCGTCGAGCGCAACTGGCGCGAACGATTGGGGCGCTCCCTGGCCGTCGCCCTGCTGCGCGAGGCCAGGGGCGCGGCGATCCACGTCGTCACCGAGGCCGCCCGCGACACGACGGACGTCCCCGTGGTCAAGAGCGAGCCTTTCGCCCGGAACAATTGGAAAGCCTACCTGACCGGCGCGGGTTTCGTGGCGATCGCCACGCTCGCGGCCTGGGGATTGGACACGGCTTTCGACCGGGTGGACCTGGGGATGATCTTCCTGGCCGCCGTCCTGGCGGCGGGCGTGCAGCATGGCCTGAGACCGGCCCTGGCGGCGGCGACGGTGGCGTTCCTCGTCTACAACTATTTCTTCCTCGCGCCGCGCTACAGCTTTCAGATCGGAGCGCCGACGGATTTCCTGACGCTCTTCGTGTTCTGGGCCGTGGCCTTGGCGACCGGCGGCCTGGCGGGGCGGGTGCGGGATCAGGCGCGAGGCTCGCAACGCCGCGCCGCCGCGGTCTCCACCCTCCTCGCCGCCGCCCGCACCCTGTCGGGCGCTTCCGCGCGTGAGCCCGTGGCGCGCGCGCTCGCCGAACAGGTCGCCGCCGCCGCTGGCGCGCGCGCCATCGTCCTGCTGTCGCGCGACGGCGAACTCGAACCCGCCGCCGGGGCGCCGAGCCTCGAGCCGCTGCAGGCCGCGCCCATGGCCGCGGCGCGTTGGGCGTGGGAGAAGGGCGAGGCCGCCGGCGCCGGCACCAGCACTCTGCCGCACACGGCCTGGACCTTCTGGCCCATGCAGGGCGCGCGCGGCCGGATCGGTGTCGCCGGTGTCGAGGCGGGCGCCATGGCTTCGGGATCCGACGAGGAGCGTCTGGTCCTGGGCCTGCTCGACCAGGGCGCCACCGCCTTGGAGCGCGCCGAACTCGCCGCCGAGGCCGTCGAGACAGAAAGCCTTCGGCGCGCCGATCGCTTCCGCTCGGCCTTGCTGAGCTCGATAAGCCACGATCTTCGCACGCCGCTCTCGACCGTACTGGGCGCGTCCTCGACCTTGCTGAGCTACGGCAAGGCGATGGAACCCGATACGCGCGACGACCTCCTGGTCAGCATTGGCGAGGAGGCCGAACGTCTCAATCGCTACGTCGGCAACCTTCTCGACATGACGCGGCTCGAGGGCGGCGCCCTGCGCCTGCGGACCGACTGGATCGACGTGCGCGACGTCCTGGCGGCCGCCGCCGAACGGGTCTCGCGACGTCTTGGCGGCCGCGCCCTGACCCGGGACTTTCCGACCGACCTGACATTGGTCCAGGCGGACGCCAGCCTGCTCGAGCAGGTGGTGGTCAATATCCTCGAGAACGCCATCGCCTACAGCCCGCCAGGGGCGGCGATCGAGATGGCCGCCTACGAGGACCGGGGCAATGTCGTGATCAGCATCGAGGACGAGGGCAGGGGCATCCCGCCGGCCGAGCTCGAACGCGTCTTCGACAAGTTTCAACGCCTGGAAGAACCCACCGATCGCACCCAGGGGGTGGGTCTGGGGCTCTCCATCGCCAAGGGGTTCATCGACGCGATGGGGGGCCGCATCGCCGCCGCCAGCCCCATTCACGACGGGAAGGGCACGCGGATGCTGATCAGTCTGCCCAAGGCCATTCCCACCCATCACAATCTGCTGTGAGACCATGCGTCCGCGTATTCTGATCGTCGACGACGAGCCGCAAATCCATCGCTTCCTGGCGCCGGCGCTGACCGCCGCCGGCTACGATCCTCTTCGCGCCGACGACGGCGCCTCGGGCTTGAAGGGCATCGCGGTCTGGTCGCCGGACGCGGTCGTGCTCGACCTTGGCTTGCCTGACATGGACGGCAAGACGGTGCTGGAACAGGCGAGGGCCTTCTACGACGGGCCGATCATCATCCTCTCGGCCCGCGACCGCGAGATCGAGAAGATCGACTCGCTCGACCGCGGCGCCAATGACTATGTGGAAAAGCCCTTCGGGGTGGGCGAACTGCTGGCGCGCCTGCGCGTGGCGCTGCGCCAGCGCCAGCGTTTCCCCGGCGGCGAGGCCGTGATCCGGGCGGGCGGGGTCGAGATCGACCTGGAGCGCCGGCTGGTCACGCGGGATGGCGAGATCGTCAAGGTGTCGCCGCGCGAATACGACCTGCTGTCGAGGCTGGCGCAGGGCCACGGCAAGGTATTGACCCACAAGGAGCTGCTGGTCTCCGTCTGGGGACCCGCGCATATGCACGACACGCAATATCTGCGGGTGTTCATCGGCCAGCTGCGTCAGAAGCTCGAAGCGGACCCGGCCCATCCCAAGCTGATCCTGACCGAGGCGGGCGTGGGTTACCGCTTCTACAGCCCGTGACCCATGCCCCGCAAAGCCCACCACCGAGCGCTATCTAGCCACGTCACCGAGGCGCACGCACGTCGGACTCGGCTCGACCCGCTGGATGATCAGGATCGACCGGGTTCGCGCGCCGCGAGCGGCTTGCGCGTCAGCCGGGTGGACGCTTTAAGGCCCGTGTGGTTCGCCTCCAAGCAAGTTTCGCGGTCAGCGAGCGGCTTTTACGAGCGCTGACGGCTCAACATCCATGCGAGCGCGACATTTTCAGTGAAATGTCACGCGCCAAACCTCGATGCCGGCCGGGACCGGCGGATGATCGTTTCGAGGCGTCGACCTGGGGATAACCGCCGCAGGCGGTGGGCGCGACGACCTCGAATGAGGACCGCATGTCGACCTATCGGCTACTAATGGCGGGTTGTTCCGCCCTAGTCCTGCTGGCGCAGACGCAGGCTGCTTTCGCTGACGAAACCACCACGCCGTCCGACACCGTCGACGAGGTGATCGTCAAGGCGCGTGACAAGGCGGGTCTGCTTGAGAAGCAGCCCAACAACACAGTCTTCGGCATCGACAAGCCGCTGCTGGAAACACCGCGCTCGGCCAGCTTCGTCAGCGACGTGACGCTGCAGCGTTATGGCATCGAGACGATCGACGGCCTGACCGCCGTGTCGCCGGGCACCTACACGGCCAGCTTCTACGGCGTGCCTGGCGCGCTGAACATTCGCGGCACCCTGGCCGAGAACTACTTCCGCGGCTTCAAGCGCATCGAGAACCGGGGGACCTACTCGACCCCGATCGGCGCGGCCGACCAGATCCAGATCGTGCGCGGTCCGCCGACCCCGATCTACGGCTCGGGCAAGGTGGGCGGGATGCTCAACTTCATTCCGAAGTCGGGCCGCAACGAGGGCGGCTATCTGACCGAGCCGACCGGCGAGGTCACCCTGACCTATGGCTCGTATAACAAGAAGAACGCGACCGCCCAGCTGGGCTTGCCGGCCAATTTCGGCGCGGTCACCGGCGGGATCTACTTCTATGGCGAGGTCGAGGACTCCCACAGCTACTACAAGGGGATCTATCCGCGTCGGCAGACCGGCGAGGTCTCGGCCGACTTCGACCTGGGCAACGGCTGGACGACGGCCTTCGGCGGCATGCTCTACCACTCCGACGGCGACGTTCAGACGCCCGGCTGGAACCGCCTGACCCAGAACCTGATCGACAACCAGACCTACGTCACCGGCCGCGACACCACGCTGAAGGACACGGACGGCAACGGCCGCCTGACGCCGAACGAGATCGGCTTCTATCCGTACTCCAGCGCCCTGTACCAGGCCTATTACGGGTTCCCGTCGACCGACGCCCTGCACACCCTGGACACCGGCGTCGGCACGACCAAGCTCGATCCGCGCACGGTCTATATCAGCGGGGCCGACTTCTCGAAGACCCGCACCAACACCTTCTACTACGACCTGGCCAAGGAACTGACGCCGGACAGCGCGATCAAGCTGCAGCTGTTCTACGACGACCAGGAGAACAAGCGCTTCGTCAGCTACGGCTATCCGGCCTGGTTCGACAGCAAGGTGTGGGAAGCGCGCGCGACCTACAACTTCGCCTACGATACCGGGATCATCACCTCCAAGTCGTTCGTCGGCGCTTCCTATCGCAGCTTCGAGGGCCGCCGCCGGGAAAGCTACAACAGCGGCCTGATCGCCCTCGACCGTCGCGACATCAGCTTCGGCGCGACGCCCACAGACATCATCGACAGCCCGTTCTCGACCGAGACCGGCGCCGGGGTGCAGGGCTTGCTCTGGGAGAATGACAACAAGAGCGAGTGGCAGCAGGCGGGCGTCTTCGCGATGACCGACATCATGGTCGGCGAGAAGCTGAACCTGATGCTGGGCGGCCGTTACGACGACTACGACGTCAAGTCGAACGATACGGGCTATCTCAGCTACCAGATCGCCGGCCAGCAGAAGGCCAGCAAGGGCAAGTTCACCTACAGCGCCAGCGCGACCTACAAGGCTCCGGCCGGGATCATGCCCTATATCACCTACGCCAAGGCTTCGGCCCTGGAGATGAGCCAGGCGGGCGACATCGCGCCGGGCCTGGTGGCCGATCCCAGCGACGCCTGGCTGTCCAACAGCGACCTGGCTGAAGCCGGTTTCAAGTTCCAGTGGCTGAAGGGCACGCTGGTCGGCTCGCTGGCGGGGTATCGCCAGAACCGCACCCAGCTGACCGGCATCACCGGCACCCCGACCGGCACGCGCGCCAAGGGCGTGGAGCTGGAAGTGCGCTGGCTGGCCAGCGAGAACTTCAGCTTCACCTTCTCGGGCAATACCCAGCACACGACCGTCAAGGGGCCCGACAACTCGTTCCAGTACATCCCGGCCTACACCGCCGGCGTGCCCGGCGCCCAGGCCTATGGCGGCACCTATGTCGTCTGGGCGTTCAGCAGTCTGCCGGGCCGCGCGGGCGACTACGACTACACCCTGATCCCCAAGTCGGTGGTCAGCCTGTACGGCGCCTACACCAGCGATGACCACGACTGGGGCAAGGTCGGCGGAACGCTGGGCGTGACCCACGTGACCAAGACCGCGGGCACCGTCCAGAACGCCGTGACCTATCCCGCCTACTGGCTGGCCAGCGGCAGCGTCTATTACGAATACGGTCCGTACACGGCCACGCTCAATGTCGATAACCTGTTCGACAAGCTCTACTTCACGCCCGACGCGGACAGCTACGCCAACCTTGGCGCGCTGCCCAGCAAAGGCCGCGAGTGGCGCGTGACCCTGTCCCGGAAATTCTAGTTCCCCCCGCGCGGCGCGCCCCGGCAGGGACGCGCCGCGAGCTTTGCATGGAGGCTCGATGGCGATGTCGACGATCCAATGGCGTTCCTGGACCCTCCTGGGCGCTCTTTCCCTTCTGCTGTTCCTGATCACCGCCTCGACGTTCTCGTCGCTGGGCGTGGTGCTGCCGGCCATGATCAAGGAGCAGCACTGGAGCTTCGCCTCGGCCTTCCTGGGCTTCACCTTACTTGGCGCCTTCTGTGGCGGCTCGTCTTGGTTGCCGGCCCTGCTGATCCGCAAGATCGGCGTGAGGGCCACGATCATCGCCGGCTCGGCCGTGATGATCGCCGGCTTCGTCTGCCTGACCCTGGCCCATGGGCTGCCGGTCTATCTGACCGGCACGGCCCTGCTGGGCGTTGGCTACCAGATGATGGCCTTGATCCCAGGCACGCACCTGCTGTCGATGCTGTTCAAGAAGCGCGCCCTGCCGTTCGGAATCTATTTCACGATCGGTTCGCTGGGCGGCGTCGTCGGACCCTGGATGGCCCTGGCCGGCATGGAGATGGCCGGCGGCGCCTGGCGGCCGTACTGGGCCTGGCAGGCTGTCGCCTCGGCGGTCGTCGGCGTCCTGGCCGCGGCCCTGGTCGGCGGCCGAGCCTGGCTGGAGAACGCGGCGGTCGAGACCGACAAGGCCGTGGCCGAAGAGGCCGCCGCCCAGCCCGCCAACGCCCGCGTCTACCGCACCACGGTCGACTGGACGGTGAAGGAAGCGATCCGCACCCCGCAGTTCTACGTCATCCTGGCGGCCTATTTCGCCCACCTGCTGGGCGGGGTCACCGCCGTCAGCCTGGCTCCCAGCCACTTCGGCGAGCTGGGCGTGGCCTCGACCGTGGCCGTGGCGGCGCTGAGCCTGGAATCCCTGATGCAGGTCGTGGCCCGGATGAGCGGCGGCTTGCTGGGGGACCGCGTCGATCCGCGCTGGCTGCTGGCCGGCGCGCAGGGGATGATGGCCGTCGGCCTGCTGGCCCTGGCCGGGGCCACGACTGGGCCGATGATGGTGGTCTTCGCCCTTGGAGTCGGCGTCGGCTTCGGCATGACCGTGCTGGCCGTCAGCATCCTTCTGCTGAACTACTATGGCCGTAAGAACAATCTGGAGCTCTTCTCGATGGTCTGCCTGGTCGGCGCGGTGTCGGCCCTGGGTCCCTTCATCGGAGGCTTCATGCGAGACCGTCTCGGCGGCTTCGCGCCGACCTTCCAAGTGTTCGCCGCCGTGATCGGCGTGATCTTCGTGGCCGCGTTGTTCATGCGTCCGCCGCGCAAGACCGTCGAAGAAACCACGGTCGCGCCCGTTCCGGCTCCCGCGCCCGTCCTGCTGCGCGACGCCGCCTAGAGTTTCGAGGATCAGGAGACAAGCCATGTTCCACCGTCCTTCCCAGCACAAGGATTTCGGGGTTTTCCTGCCGGTCGCCAACGGCGGCTGGATCATCTCCAAGACCGCCCCGACGCTCGACGGCCTCTATGCGCAGAACCGCGCGGCGGCCGTGAAGGCCGACGAGGTCGGCATGGACTTCGTCATGTCGATGGGCAAGTTCCGCGGCTTCGGCGGCGAGACCGACCACTGGGGCACGGCCCTGGAGTCCGTCACCATGATGGCCGGCATCGCCGAGGCCACCAAGACCGTGAAGATCTGGGCGACCATCCATCCGCTGCTCCAGAACCCGGCGGTGGCGGCCAAGATGATCGCCACCCTCGACCACATCAGCGGCGGCCGCGCGGGCCTCAACATCGTCGCCGGCGCCTATAAGGGCGAGTTCGACCAGATGGGGGCGTGGGACGACTCCATGACCCACGACGACCGCTACGCCCTGACCGAGGAATGGACCGCCATCGTCAAGCGCCTGTGGTTGGAGGACAGCGTCGACTTCCAGGGCAAGTACTTCACGATGAAGGACTGCCAGTCCAAGCCCAAGCCGCTGTCCAAGCCGCGTCCGGACCTGGTCTGCGCGGGGATGAGCGATCGGGGCTTCCAGTTCTCGGTGCGCGAGGCCGACATCTGCTTCATCGGCGGTCGCACGCCGGATGAGCGCCGTGACGCCTCGCTGCGGGCCAAGAAGGCGGCCGAGGGCATGGGCAAGACCATCAAGACCTTCGCCATGTGCACGGTGATCCACGGCGACACCGACGCCGAGGCCGAGGCCAAGGTCGAATACTATAAGAGCGGCGCCGACATGGGCGCCATCCTGGCCATGCTGGAAAGCTGGGGCGTGCCGGCCGAGAAGCTCTCGACCGTGGCCGCCGCCCAGGGCGCGTTCATGACCCAAACCGTGGTCGGCTCGCCCCAGACGTGCGGCGCCCAGATCGAAGAGTTCCTGCGCTACTGCGAGCTGGACGGGCTGATGATGATCTTCCCCGACTATGTCGAGGGGCTGACCATGTTCGGCGCGGAGATCCTGCCGGGCCTGCGGGCGGTGTTCTCGTGAATGCGGTGACGACTGGCGCTGGAGTCGTTGAAGGACTGGCCGGCTGGATCGCGCCGTCGCGCACGGCGGTGCTGGTGATCGACATCCAGGTGGACTTCGCCTCGCCCGACGGGGCCCTGGGCGCCTATGTCGACATGGCGGTCGTCCAGCCGGCGGTCGCGGCCGCCGAGCGGCTGGTCGAGGCCGCGCGCGGAGCAGCGACCCCCGTGGTGTTCGTGGGCCTTTTCACGTCGCCGGAGACCGACTCCTCCAGCTGGAAGGAACGCATGCGGCGTCGGGGCGGCGATCCTGACAACGAGAGCGCCCTATGCCGCGAGGGCGAGGTTGGCTCGGACTTCTACGGCCCCAAGCCCTTGCCGGGGGAGACGGTGGTGAAGAAGGCCCGCTACAGCGGATTCGGCGGCACGGATCTCGACGCGCGGCTCAAGGCCCTGGGCGTCGACACCCTGGTCGTGGCGGGCCTGACCACCGAGTGCTGCGTCGACAGCACCGTCCGCGACGCCTTCAGCCTGGACTACCATGTGTTCGTCGCCGCCGACGCCTGCGCCGCCTACGAGGCCGACATCCACGCCGCTTCGCTGAAGGTGATGGACCTCAACAGCGCGATCCTGACCGACACGGCCGCGATCGCGCGCGCCTGGAGCGCCTGACCCATGGCCGATGGATTTCCGAACCTGGGCGCCAGCGCCCCCTACCAGGTCACCGAGGCTGATCGCGCGGCGATCGCCGCCGCCATCGACGAGGCCGAGATCGTCGAGCTGGCCCTGACCCTGGGCAATATTCCCGCGCCGTCCGGCAAGGAACTGGAGGTCGCCAACTACGTCCACGACTGGATGGCGCGCGAGGGCTTCTCGCCGCGCAAGGTCGGGGCGACGCCCGAGCGGCCCAACATCATCGGCACGCACGGCGGCAAGGGTGTGGGCAAGAACCTGCTGTTCACCGCTCACCTCGACACCGAGGCGCCGACCTGGAACCCCGACCTCGACGCCTACAAGTACAGCCCCGACACCCTGGCCAATCCCGAGTGGGAGAAGTGCTGGCTGGAGGACGGCAAGCTCTACGGCTACCCGATCGCCAACGATCGCGGGCCGATGAGCTGCTTTCTGATCGCGGCCAAGGCGCTGAAGAAGGCCGGCTATGAGCTGGCCGGCAAGATGTACCTGACCGCCTGTCCCGGCGAGATCGGCCCCGAGCCGATCGAGGAGCACCGCGGCGTGGCCTATATGGGCAAGGACATCGGGGCCCACTACCTGTTCCATCACGGCGGCGTCGCGCCCGACTACGCCATCGCCGCCGAGGGCTGCGACTTCGGCCTGACCTGGGTCGGCTGCGGCTATGCGGTGTTCCGGTTCCAGGTCTGGGGCGAGGGGGTCTTCACGCCGCTCCTGGAGCATCCGGCCACGGCGGCCCAGCACCCCAACCCGATCTACAAGATCGGCAAGCTGACCGAGGCCATCCACGCCTGGAGCGGCGAATACGAGAAGAAGAGCCGCTACGACAGTCCCGGCGGCGTGGCCCAGCCCAAGTCGCAGATCGCCTCGATCCGGGGCGGCATTCCCTATGCCTTCGGGGCGGGCACCGAACTGGTGAACCTCTATCTGGAGGTGGGGCTGACGCCCAAGCAGCGGGTGGCCGACGTCCAGCACGCGCTGGAGGCCATGGTCCGCGAGGCGGGCCTCGGCCGCATCGACATCGAGCCGGTCGTGGTGCGCCACGGCTTCGAGGCCGACGCCGGCGAGGTCGCGCCGCTGGTCGGCGCCGTGGACGTGGCCACCCAGCTGAGCCTCGGTCATCCGGTCACCCTGGCCAACCCGGTCTATTCCAGCATGTGGCGCGACCACAACGTCTTCAACATGCAACGGATTCCGGCGATCACCACCGGCTTCCGCCGCTGGCGGCCGACGCCGAAGGATCTGGTCGACAGCGCCCTCATCTACGCCCTGACGGCCCTGGCGATCTGCGGGCGCGCGGGCCCCGCCGAGGCCGCCAGGCGACCGGCCTCGGCGGTCTATCCCGACAACCCGTTCGGGGACGCGTGATGAGCGCCGCGCCTCGACACCACGCGCCGGAGCCGGCCGATTTCCGCAAGGCCATGGGCAGTTTCGCGGCGGGCGTGACGGTGGTCACCACCTGTCATGACGGCCGCCTGGTCGGCACGACGGTCAGCGCCTTCAGCTCGGTGTCGATGGACCCGCCGCTGGTCATGGTCTGCCTCAAGCGCGACAGCCGCACCCTGGCGGCGCTGAGCCAGGCGCGGGCGTTCTGCGTCAACATCCTGGCCCGGGAGCAGGGCGACCTGGCCTACCGTTTCGCCAAGAGCGGGGCCGACGACCGCTTCGCCCTCACGGCCGTCGAGGCCGGGATGTGTGGCGCGCCGCTGCTGGCCGGCTGCGTGACGGCCATCGAATGCGAACTGCGCGACGCCCACGACGGCGGCGATCACGAGATCCTGGTCGGACACGTGCTGCGCGTGGTGACCGACGAAACCAAGACGCCGCTCGTCTATGTGCGCGGCGGCTTTCTGAACGCATAGTTGGAGTTGCGCCGCATGGCCTACGACGTGCTCGACGTGAAACCCATGACCCGCCGGATCGGCGCGGAGATCTTCGGCGTCGACCTGGGCAAGCCGCTCTCGAACCGTCAGTTCGAAGAGATCCACCAGGCCCTGACCCAGCACCAGGTGATCTTTTTCCGAGACCAGGAGATGTCGCACGACGCCCACAAGGACTTCGGCCGCAAGTTCGGCGACCTAGCCATCCACTCGGGCGTGCCGGGCCTGCCGGAGCACCCGGAGATCGTGGCCATCCACGCCGACGCCGACTCCAAGTTCGTGGCCGGCGAGAACTGGCACTCCGACCTGACCTGCGATCCCGAGCCGCCGCTGGGCAGCATCCTCTACATGAAGGTCCTGCCCGACGACGGCGGCGACACCTGTTTCGCCAGCATGTACTGGGCCTATGACACCCTGTCGGACAAGATGAAGGCCTATCTGGAAGGCCTGTCGGCGGTGCACGACGCCAACCCGGTCTACAAGGCGATCTTCCCGGACATCGACCGCAAGTACAATTGCTCGACCCATCCGATCGTCCGCACCCACCCGGTCAGCGGCCGCAAGAGCCTGTTCGTCAATCCGTCCTACACGACCCACATCGAGGGCGTGTCGAAGGCCGAGAGCACGGCGATCCTGGGCTATCTCTACCAGCACGCCAGTAATCCGGACTTTCAGGTGCGGTTCCGCTGGAAGCCGAACTCGGTCGCCTTTTGGGACAACCGCTGCACCTGGCACCAGGCGATCTGGGACTATTTCCCCGACACCCGCACCGGCTATCGGGTGACGATCGCCGGCGACAAGCCGTTCTGATCACATCGTGCACGTAGCGCCGCCGTGCGAAACGGCGGCGCTTGGCGGCTTTGGAGCGGAACGCCGCGCCCAGGACGAGCGCGGCGGTTTGGCTATTCGCGGGTGAAGTCCGCCGGTACTTGCGGATCCGGACCCGCCTTGCCCCACAGGACGATCTCGTTGCCCCAGGGGTCGCGGAAGGCGTGGTTGTAGCCGTTGAATTCCTTCCAGTAGTGGTTCTTCCAGAGCACGGTCGCGCCCAGGTCCTCGGCGGTCCCCAGGATGCGGTCGGCGCTGTCGTCGTCGCTGATCAGCACCCAGACGCGGGGCTTGCGGCCTTCGGTGCTCAGCGCGCGGGGCTCGACGCCTTCGGGCTCTGGATGGGGGCGGGCGTTCGCGGCCTTGAAGATCCCCAGGTGCAGGTTGCCGATCTCGCTGTCGGTCCCGTCGGGCTTCTTGAAGAAGCCGCCTGGCACCATGCGGTGATAGACGCCCTCCGGGCGGGCGTCGTTCTGCCAGCCGAACACCTTGGCGTAGAAGTCGCCGGCGACGGAGGGGTCTTCGGAGGCCAGGTCGACGAAGATCAGGGTGTTGGTCAAGGCGTGCGCTCGCGTTCGGGGTTCAGGCGTCAAAGCCGGTGGAGAGGCTCAGGGTCTTCCAGGCGTCGATATCGGCGGCCAGGCCCTGGGCGGCGTAGCCGGCGTACTTCAGGGCGTCCTCGCCCAGCAGCAGGTGCATCGGCGGGGCCTCGGCGTCGGCGATGATCAGGATCGCCCGGGCCGCCTTGGCCGGATCGCCGGGTTCCTGGCCGGCATGGTCGGCCATGATCCGCTCGGCGTCGCGGGCGAGGCCGTCATAGTCGGAGAGCTTGTCGGCCACGACGATCTTGGAGCCCGTGGCGAAGTCCGTGCGCAGCCCGCCGGGCGCGACGTTGACGACCCGGATCCCGAGCTCCGCGACCTCCTGGGCCAGGGTCTGGGTCAGGCCCTCCAGCGCCCATTTGCTGGCGCAGTAGACGCCCGTGCCCGCCCAGACGGCCAGGCCCGAGACCGAGGTGATGTTGATGATCCGGCCCGCGCGGCGCGCGCGCATGGCCGGCAGGACGGCCTTCAGGACCGCGAGGGGCCCGAAGACATTGACCTCGAACTGGGCGCGAACCTCGTCCAGGGACGCCTCTTCGACCGCCCCGACCAGGCCATAGCCGGCGTTGTTGACCAGCACGTCGAGGGTCCCGGTCACGCTCTCGGCCTTGGCGACGGCGGCGGCGATGGCCGCCGTGTCGGTGACGTCCATGACGACGCCGTGGGCGCGGCCTGGCGCCAAGGCTTCAAAGGCGGCGACGGCCTCGGGCTTGCGCACCGTGCCGACGACGACGTCGCCCCGCTCCAGGGCGGCGCGGGCGATCTCGCGGCCCAGGCCGCCGGAGACGCCGGTGATCATCCAGGTCTTGGTCATGCCAACTCCACCGAAAGGGGGATCAGTAAGGCTTGTCGCCCTTCACCCAAAGGCGGTGCATGGTCCGGATGTACTTGGTGTCGTCGTACAGCGTGCCGGTGTGCAGGGTGCAGCGGTTGTCCCACATCAGCAGGTCGCCGACCCGCCACTTGTGGCGATAGACGAACCGCTCCTCGGTCATGAACTCGACCAGCTCGTCCAGCAGGGCCAGGCCCGCGGGGCCGGGCATGCCGATCACCTCGGTCACCGTGCCGGTCGAGGGCCACAGCGCCTTGCGGCCGTCGGCGGGGTGGGTGCGGATCAGCGGGTGCTCGACGTCGGGATTGGCCGCTTCCAGTTCGGGCGACAGGGTCTGCTGCTGGCCGAACTGGCGGGTGGCCATGAAGTGCTTGTAGCTGTGGTGCAGCCGCAGACCCTCCAGCATAGCCTGCTTGTCGGCGGGCAGGGCGTTCCAGGCCGCGCAGCCGTCCGCCAGCAGGGTGTCGGAGCCTTCGTCAGGCACCTCCACCGCATAGAGCATGGTCAGCATGACCGGCTCGGGCTTGTAGCTGTAGTCGGTGTGCCAGCCCACGCCGTCGTTGTGGGCGCCGATCGGCTGGCCGTCCACGAGGCGGTTGCTGAGGATGAAGATCTTCGGATAGCCCGGCAGGGTGAAGCGGGTCTGGGTGTGGTCCTCGGGATCGCCGAACCGGCCGATGAAGCGCATCAGGTCGTCCGGCGTCATCTTCTGGTCGCGCAGGGCGATGGCGCCATGGCGGTGGAAGGTGTCGACGACCTGGTCCAGGGCCGCGTCCGGGGTGGAGGCTAGGTCGATGCCGGAGATCTCGGCCCCGAAGCCCGGCTTCAGATCCTTGATGGCGATGTCTGCGGTCGGCGTCATGGCGTCCTCCGTGGGCGATGTCCACGACATGACCCTAGGCGCGGCGAGGGTGGCGGTCTTGTCTCAGCGCGCACGACAGCTTTCTTAGCGGGGCCAGGTTTGGTTCCGGATTAGGCGCCGGAAGCGTCGCCGGGGCGCCGAGCGCCCGCAAACCCGGCGTCGCGCCGTGGAGGACGGTTGCTGACCAACTCTTCGTGCGCGCTGAGGCAAGACCCGCTCACGGTGCGGTCCTAGCGTGATGGTCGACTTCCGCCCTTGCAGAGCGCTTCACAATGAGCCCGCGGCCGCCCCTTCTCAGCGACGTCTTCTTCGAGGGCCTTTCCCGCTCGATGCGGAACGTCGACACCGCCGAGACCCTGCCACCCGCCTGCTATGTCGACGCCGACTTCTACGAGTTCGAGAAGGAGGCGCTGTTCAATCACGAATGGCTGTGCGTGGGCCGCGTCGACTGGGTGAAAGAGCCCGGCGACTTCTTCACGACGCGGATCATCGGCGAGCCGATCATCGTCACGCGCAACCGCGACAACCAGATCAAGGCGATGTCGGCCGTCTGCCAGCACCGCGCCATGCTGGTGGCCGAGGGCAGGGGCAATACGCGCGGCTTCGTCTGCCCCTATCACCACTGGGTCTATTCGCTGAACGGCGACCTGGTGAACGCCCCGGCCATGGAGCGGACCTGCGAGTTCGACAAGAAGGCCGTCAAGCTCCCGACCTTCAAGGTCGAGGTCTGGCTGGGCTTCATCTTCATCAACTTCGACGCCGAGGCCCCGCCGCTGGCGCCGCGCCTGGCGGCCGTCGAGGCGGCCGTGGCCAACTACGACCTTTCGAACGCCGACGGCCTTTCGCCGCCGATGACCGGCCAGTTCGCCTGGAACTGGAAGGTGATGTTCGAGAACAACAACGACGGCTACCACGCCAGCAAGCTGCACCGGGGGCCGCTGCACGACTTCATTCCGAGCGAGCTGTGCAGCTTCCCCGAGGCGGGCGAGGGCGACGCCGGCTTCCTGCGCTACAACGGCACCCTGCACGCCGACGCCAGCTTCAACCCGACGCAGAAGGCGGTTCTGCCGGTCTTTCCGAACCTGACCGACGAGGACCGCAACCGCGCCACCTTCGCCAACATCCCGCCGACGCTGTCCCTGGTGATGACCAGCGACATGGTCATCTACCTGATCCTGCGCCCGACCGGTCCCGAGACCATGGAGCAGGACACCGGAATCCTCGTGGCGCCCGGCGCCACGGAGAGCCCCGGCTTCGAGGAGCGCCTCGAGATGATCATGACCTCGGCCGGCAAGATCATCGCCCAGGACATGCATGTCGACGAACTGGTCCAGCAGGGCCTGCGCTCGCGCTTCGCCATCCGGGGCCGCTACTCCTGGCAGGAGGGGGCGCAGGTGCAGTTCAACCGCTGGCTGACGCCGCGCTACCAGAAAACCTGGGCCGCCCTGAAAGCCGGCGACGCGCCCGCCCCTGCCAGTACGGAGGCCGCCGCATGAGCCGTCTGCCCGTTATCTTCTTCGGTCATGGCAGCCCGATGATCGCGCTGGAGACCAACGACACCACGCGGACCTGGAAGGCCATGGGCGACGCCGTCGGCAAGCCCAAGGCGATTCTCTGCGTCTCGGCCCACTGGCTGACGCGCGGGGTCGCGGTGACGGCCATGACCAGGCCCCGCACCATCCACGACTTCGGGGCGTCCTTTCCCAAGGCGCTGTTCGACCAGCAATACCCGGCGCCCGGCTCGCCCGAACTGGCCGCGCGGGTGCGCGAGGTCCTCAGTCCTACGCCTGTAACCCTGGACGAGAGTGGCTGGGGCCTGGACCACGGGACCTGGTCGGTGCTGGGTAAGGCGTTCCCGGACGCCGACGTGCCGGTGGTGCAACTCAGCATGGACGCGAGCAAGCCGCCCGCCTGGCATTACGAGATCGGCCAGCGCCTGGCGCCCCTGCGCGACGAGGGCGTGCTGATCGTCGGCACCGGCAACATCGTCCACAACCTGCCAGCCATGGACTGGGGCGACCGCAACTGCGCGCCCTACGACTGGTCGCGGCGTTTCAACGACTACATCAAGACCGCCATCGTCGAGGACGCCCCGCAGCGCGCCGTCGACTTCGAAAGCCAGGGCCAGGACGCCAAGCGCTCCGTGCCGACGCCCGACCACTACTGGCCGCTGCTCTACGTGCTGGGCGCGCGCCTGCCCGGCGACGTCCCGACCTTCGCCCCCGACCATATCGAGCACGGCTCGCTGAGCATGACCAGCGTGACGCTCGGCGCCGCAGCCTGACCCGGAGATCCCGATGCCCTTTATCTGCGAACCCGGCCAGACCCGCCCGGACGTCGTTCCCGGCGCCCTGCACACCCTGAAGGCCACGCCCACGAGCGTGCACTGGGGCTATTTCGATCCTTCGACGCCGCCGTCGCTGCGGATCAAGAGCGGGGACCTGGTCCAGGCCGAGGCGATCACCCACCACGCCGGCGACGCGCCCGAGCTGATGATGGACGAAGGCGTCACCCGGATCTTCAAGGAGATCCCAGAGGAAGACCGCAACCCGGGCGTGCACATCATGACCGGCCCCATCCATGTCGAGGGCGCCAAGCCTGGCGATGTGCTGGAGGTGCGCTACCTGCGCATGGTCCCGCGCAACAACTACGGCTCCAACCTCGCGGCCAACTGGGGCTATCTCTACAAGGAGTTCGGCGAGAAGGAGCGGGTGACGATCTACGAGCTGGATCCGAACACCAACACCGCCAGCGCCCTCTACGCCTACGACTTCGAGGGCAAGTACCTGATCCCAGGCACGGTCACCCATTGTCCCGAGTGCGACCGCCAGCCGGCCCTGAAGGGGATCCGGATCCCGGCCCGGCCTCACCTGGGCACCGCGGGCGTGGCGCCCGCCGTCGACGGTCGCGTCAGCACCATCCCGCCCGGCGAGCACGGCGGCAACATCGACAACTGGCGCATCGGGGCCGGCGCCACGATGTACTACACGGTGCAGGTCGACGGCGGCCTGTTCTCGATCGGCGACCCGCATGTCAGCCAGGGTGACGGCGAGCTGTCGGGCACGGCCATCGAGAGCTCGCTGAACGTCCTGATGCAGATCGTGCTGCGCAAGGATATCCAGACGCCCGGCCCGCTGCTGGAGACGCCCAAGTGGTGGATCGTCCACGGCTTCAACGAGGACCTGAACCTGGCCATGCGCGACGCCTCGACCAAGATGCTGAGCCTGCTCAGCGACCAGGTCGGCCTGTCCAAGAACGACGCCTATTCGCTGATGAGCGTGGCGGCCGACTTCGGGGTCACCCAGGTGGTCGACGGCACCCAGGGCTGTCACGTCAGGATCCCGCGCGACATCTTTCCAAAGCTCAAGGCATAGACCCATGAAGGCCTGGTCGTTCAGCACCGAAAGCCACCCCCGCGCCGAGCGCGCGGAGGCCTGGCGCGAGGCGATGAGCCGCCTGGGCCTGCCGATCGAGGGGCTGTCCGACAACGAGCCGGCGGCCGCGTCGGTCGTCTGCCTGACCTCGCCGCTGGGGATCGAATTCGCTCTGGTCGAGGCCGGCGCCCAGACGATCGCCGGCCGCCTCACGGCGCAACCGGCGGCGATCTGGCTGGCGGTCTTGCTGAATGGCGAAGCCACCCTGGTCACCGACGAGCTGGCGGTCAGCGTCGGGGCGGGCGACATCGCCTTCGGCCCGACGGGACAGGCGGCGGCCTTGCGGCTCGACACCCGCTCGCGGCTTCTGTTCGTCCGCGCGCCGCGCGTGGCGCTGGACCACCGGCTGATCCGGCCTTTCAACCTTCGGGTCGGCTGGCTGGATGGCTCCAAGGGCGTGCCGCGCATCCTCTCGGACCTGCTGCGCGCGACCGCCGAGGAGCTGGAGAACCTCTCTGTCGACCAACTGCGGCCGGTGGACCTGGCCTTTACGGAGTTTCTCGCGCAATGCTTGCTCGAGCAGGGGGCGGCGGTCTCCGACGCCTATGAGACGACGACCCCGACCGCGCACCTGCAGCGACTTTGCCAGACCATCGAGACCCTGTTGCCCGACGCCGAGCTGTCGCTGCGGCGCGTCGCGGACGAGGAGGGGGTCTCGCCGCGCTACGTGCAAAAGCTGTTCGCCTCGGCCAACGAGACCTTCAGCCACTATCTGCGCTCGCGTCGGCTGGAGCGGTGCCGGATCGATCTCGCCAGCCCCCAGCACGCCCGGCTGTCGATCTCGGAGATCTGCTTCCGCTGGGGGTTCAACGGCTCGGCCCACTTCAGCCGGGCCTTTCGCGAGCAGTACGGCCTGTCGCCCCGCGAGTTCAGGCAGGGCCGCGGCCATGCCGACGCCGAGGCCTTGAGCTGAGGCCGCCACCACCAAAGTGCTCCCGCTTTGACCTTGATCAAGTGATGCGCGCATAAGGTTGGGTTTCATCATTCCCGGGCGATGAAGCTTCGCTCTTGGACGCTCAAGGCGAGGCTGCGGTGTCGGATCACAAGTTTGATTGGCCGCAGTTTGACGAACTCTGGTCTCGCCGCCTGCCCGCGCCGTCATCGCCGCTGGCCCAACCCACCGGCTTCGCGGGCGTGCGACTGAGCTTCGAGGAAGCGGAAGTTTCGCTCCAGGCCGCCGCCGAACGCCTGGCGCTTCCCCATCCTCGGCTGGGCAGCGACGAGTTCAACGTGCTCGCGATCTCTGGCGGCGCCGCGGGCGGAGCCTATGGCGCCGGGGCCCTCGTGGGCCTTGGCCTGGCCGGCTACCGTCCCCGGTTCGATATCGTAACCGGGGTGAGCACGGGCGCCCTGATCGCGCCGTTCGCCTTTCTGGGCCCGGCGTGGGACGAGCGGTTGAAGGAGGCCTACACGGGGGGGCGCGCGGCCGAGCAGTTCCGGTGGACGGCGCTCGCGGGCGTGCTCCAGGGGGGGCTTATGACCGCCGAGAGCCTTGATGGCTTGATCGCTCCGTTCATCGACGAGGCCTTGGTCGCCGCCGTCGCCGCCGAGCATCGCCGCGACCGCCGCCTGCTGATCGCCACCACCGATCTCGACAGCCAACGCCCGGCCATCTGGGACATGGGCGAGATCGCGTGCCGGGGCGGATCCTCGGCCGTGGAGATGTTCCGGCTGGTTCTCGCCGCCTCGGCCAGCATGCCAGGCCTGTTTCCGCCGCGGCTGATCCGCTGCGAAGCGGACGGCGAACCCTTCGACGAACTGCATGTCGACGGCGGCGTCACCACGCCGCTGTTCATCCTGCCCGAGGCCCTGCTGCACTGGCTGCGGGTCGGCCGGCGACTGCGGCGCGGTCGCGTCTACGTCCTCATCAACACGGTGATCGACCCGTCGCCGCGCACGACATCACCGAGTTTGCCGGGTGTCCTGATCCGCAGCTTCGACACGATGCTGCGGGTCTCCTACCGTCAGGCGTTGAATGTCGTGACCACGTTCTGCATAGGCAACAACATCCCCTTGAGCGTCGCCTCGATCCCCGCCCGCCCGGCCACGACCGCCAACGGCGCCATGCTCGACTTCGACACTGAAGCCATGAAAGCCTCGTTCGAGGCCGGTCGCGCGGCCGCCGCGAAGGCGGGTTTCTGGGACACACCGGCGGTGCGCCTGGAGCCCTGGGAAAAGTTCTTGAACTCGCTATGACACCCCTCCGCCCGGGCGAAATTGCCGGCGACCGGTGACGAGGGGACCAGACTCGTCCCGAAGGCTACATCCCCGGCTTTCCGTTGAGGCTTGCCTCCGATCGGATTTTCCCCGCCTGTTGAACGGTGATTAGAGAAGCTTGGCCTCTGGGGAGGAAATCTCCATTTCAATTCCCATTGTTTCAGTAGGAATTTTGGTCCCGCAGAACCGGCGCATTCTCCCGGCGTCGACAAGGGGATAGAGCAGTGATCAAGCGTCTTCTTATCGGAACCGCCGCCGGGGCCTTGGGCGTGGCTTTCGCGGGCGCCGCGTGGGCCCAGGCCGGCGCCCAGGCTTCCGGCGACGCCGCCGTCGAGCAGGTGATCGTCACCGCCCAGCGCCGCGAGCAATCGGCCCAGGACGTTGGCGTCGCCCTGTCGGTGATCTCCGGCGAACAGCTGGTCGCGCGCGGCGTGGCCACGGTCAACCAGCTGCGGTACGCCACGCCGAGCCTGGAGATCACGCCCCAGTTCGGCAGCGGCCAGCCCAGCTTCCGCCTGCGCGGCGTCGGTTTCGACGACTACGCGTCCAACAACTCCTCGACCGTCGGCGTCAGCGTCGACGAGGTGGCCTATCCGATCCAGGCCCAGACCCAGGGCCTGCTGTTCGACATCGCCCGCGTGGAAGTGCTGCGCGGCCCGCAGGGCACGCTGTACGGCCGCAACACCACCGGCGGCGCGATCAACTTCATCACCAACCGGCCGACCAACAGCCTGGCCGCCGGCGTGACCGCCGAATACGACAACAACGACGCGTTCAAGGCCGAGGGCTACGTGTCCGGACCGCTCGGCGACACGCTCAGTGGCCGCCTGGCCTTCGTCACCGACCAAGGCGGCGCCTGGCAGAAGAACCGCGCCACGGGTCAGAAGCTGGGCGACAAGGACACCAGCTCGGTGCGCGGCCAACTGGCCTGGACGCCGAACGACAAGGCCGACGTCCTGCTCAGCGTCCATGCCGGTTACGACAAGTCCGAGCCGACCGGCCTCTATCTGTTCAATCCGCTGGGCTACAATGCCAGCCTGGCGACCATTCCGGCCGACAGCAGCCGCAAGAACACCGGCTGGGGCGGCTCGGCCGCCTTCGCGACGCTGACCGGCATCGCCGCGAACGCCAAGCCATTCCATGACACCAAGAGCAGCGGCGTCTCCCTGCGCGCCCACGGCGAGACCGGCGGCGTCGACCTGGTGTCGATCACGTCCTACGAAAAGCTGCACCGCAAGGAATACAACGACTGGGACGCCTCCCAGTACGCCTATGCCGGGACCTATTTCGACACCGACGCCAAGGTGTTCTCACAGGAGCTGCGGGCCTCGTCGAAGACCGAAGGCCCGCTGCAATGGCTGGTCGGCGGCTACTATTCGCGCGAAACCATCGATGAGGCCTTCTATTCGGACTTCTACCAGTCGCTGCTGTTCGACACCCGCACGACCTACAGCCAGAAGGTCCGCTCGGCCTCGTTGTTCGGCCAGGTGGAATACGCGCTCAGCGACAGGCTGAAACTGGTGGCCGGCCTGCGCGGCGAGGATGAAAAGCGCCAGCAGTTCGACTTCGTCACCGCCGGCGTCTTCGCCCCCGGCGCGCCGCCGACCAACTTCAGTCCGACCGACGATAAGTCGCTGAAGAACAAGTCCGTGACCGGCAAGCTGGCCCTTGAGTACAAGCCGGTCGATGGCGTGCTGCTCTATGCCAGCGTCAGCAAGGGCACGAAGTCGGGCGGCTTCACCTCTTACAATCGTGGCGACGCCGCGGCCGTCGACGGCTTCAAGCCCGAGACCCTGTGGGCCTACGAGAGCGGGTTCAAGTCCAGCTTCGCGGCCAACACCGTCCAGCTGAATGGCTCGGTCTTCTATTACGACTACAAGGACCAGCAGGTTCAGTCGGCGATCTACGACATCAACAACGGCCCGATCGGCGCCATCGTCAACGCTCAGAAGTCGCACCTGTACGGCGGCGAGCTGGAGCTGACCTGGCGCCCGGTCCGCTCCTTACGGATCGGCCAGTCGCTGGGCTACAAGACCGGCAAGTTCGACAGGTATCTGAACGACCTGGATATCCCCGCCAGCGTCGCGGCCAAGCACGCCGTCTTTATCGACCGCACCGGGGCCAAGGTCGGCTTCCCGCCGCTCAGCTACGGCGGCGACGTGTCCTATACCTGGGCCGTCGGCGACTACGAGGTCGAGGCGCAGGGCGACTACGCCTTCCACGACAAGACCAAGCCGCTGCTGCTGGGGTCGCGCTACGATGTTGACTCGTACTGGCTGGCCAACGCCAGCGTGACCCTGTCGCCCGCCAAGGGGCCGTGGGCGCTGACTGCCTTCGCCAAGAACGTCTTCAACACCAAGTACGACCTGACGCGGAACTTCTTCCTGCCGCTGATCGACATCGCCGCGCCCGGCCAGCCCGCCACCTATGGCGTTCGCGTCAACTACGCTTTCTAGTCAGGCAACGACCGCCCTGGAGCGTTGAACATGTTGAAGACCTTGTTGCTGATCCTGGGCGGCCTCGTTGGCCTGGTCGTCCTCGCGGGCCTCGTCGGCTGGCTGCTGCTGCGCGGCCCCGACATTCCCTACGAAACCCTGGAAGCCAAGTACGCCACCAAGGCCTCGCGCTATGCCGATCTGCCCGGCGGCGTGCGGTTGCACTACAAGGACGAGGGCAAGGCCGATGGGCCGCTGCTCGTCTTGGTCCACGGCTTTGGCGATTCGCATTTCTCGTGGGAGGGCTGGGTCGCCCGGCTCGGCGATCGCTATCGGATCATCACCATCGACCTGCCGGGTCACGGCCTGACGCGCGCCCCCGTGGGCTATGTCGCCTCGGCCGATGGCTTCGCCGACCTGGTCGACGCCCTGGCGGCCAAGGAGGACCTTCCCAAGTTCGCCATCGCCGGCAATTCGATGGGCGGCGGCGTGGCCTGGCAGGTGGCGGCGCGCCATCCGGACCGCGTGAACGGCCTGATCCTGGTCGACGCCGCCGGCTGGCCCTCCACGAGCCTGAAGAAGCCGCCCCTGGCCTTCAAGCTGCTGAAGTATTCGTGGGGCCGCGCCTTCCTGCGCTCGATCGACAACAAGCCGCTGATCCGCTCGGGTCTGCGCGGCGAGGTCGGGGATCCGACCGTGATCACCGACGCCCTCATCGATCGCTGGGCCGAGCTGCAGCGCGCCCCAGGTCACCGCGCCATCCTGATGTCGATCCAGCCCGGCAAGCACAGCCAGGCGACCAAGGAGGTCCTCTCGACCATCAAGGTCCCGACCTTGGTCTTGTGGGGCGAGATCGACCCGCTGATCGAGGTGGCCGGCGCCCACAAGTTCGTCGAGGCGATCCCAGGCGCCAGGCTGATCGTCTATCCGAAGGTTGGGCACCTGCCGCAGGTCGAGATGCCGCAACGCTCAGCTGACGATACGGCCGCCTTCCTCGCCGAGGCTGGCGTCCGCTAGAGTACCCTTATGCGTAGCGACTATCTCGGCAATCCGGTGAGCCCGACGTCCGACGCCGCCCTGGCGGCCGTCGACACCTTCGTCGACGGCTTTCTCAGCTATGAGACGCGGGCGGCCGAGGTGATCGGCGCGGCCGAGGCGTATCCGGAGAGCGTGCTGCTGAACGCCTATGCCGCGACGCTGTGGCTGCTGCTCGAAGCGCCCGAGGCCGCCGACCGCGCCGCGCCCTACCTGGCCCGCGCCCGAGCGGCGGTGGGCCAGGCCCATCCCCGCGAACAGGCCTTCGTCGCGTTCGTGACGGCGTGGTCGGCCGACGACATCCCCGGCGCCCTGGCCATCGCCGACACGATCCTGGCGGCCTGGCCGCGTGACCTGCTGGTGCTGAAGCTCGCGCAGTATCATCACTTCAACCGCGGCGACTTCCCGGCCATGCTGCGGGCGGCCAGCGCCGTCCTGCCGGCCGCCGAGGACGTGGCCCAGCTGCACGGCATGCTGGCCTTCGCCTATGAGCAGTGTCATCTGCTGGACGAGGCCGAAGCCGCCGCGCGGCGCGCCCTGGCCCTGAAGCGCAAGGAGCCCTGGGCCCAGCACGCCCTGGCCCACGTGATGCTGACCCAAGGCCGCGTCGCCGAGGGCGTCGCGTTCCTGGAAGGCGTGCGCGACACCTGGACCGACCTCAACTCGTTCATGGATACCCACCTCTGGTGGCACCTGGCGCTGTTCTATCTGAGCCAGGGCCGGTTCGGCGCCGCCCTCGCCCTCTATGACGACCATGTCTGGGGACAGGAGAAGGACTATTCCCAGGACCAGGTCGGGGCGGTGTCGCTGCTGGCCCGACTGGAGCTGGCCGGCGTCGACGTCGGCGACCGCTGGGATGACGTGGCCAATCGCCTGGCCGCGCGCGCTGACGACGTGGTCCAGCCGTTCCTGACCCTGCAGTATCTCTACGGCCTGGCCCGCGCCGGTCGGCCGCAGGCCGACGCCCTGCTGGCCGCCGTGCGCCGCGCGGCGCTGGACGCCCCCGACCATGTCCGCGAGACTTGGCGCGAGGTGGCCTTGCCCGCCGCCGAGGGGCTGGTCGCCCACACGCGGGGCGACCATCCGAGCGCCCTGCGTGGCCTGCGCGCCGCCCTGCCGCGCCTGGCCGAGATCGGCGGCAGCCACGCCCAGCGCGATCTCTTCGAACAATTGATCCTCGACGCCCTGATCCGGGCCGACCGCCTGTCGGAAGCTCAGCAGGCGCTGGAGCTGCGGCGCGGCTTCGATCCCGACGGCGTCCCGCTCAATCGCGCCCTGGCGAGAGTCTATGACCGCCTGGGCCTGCCCGCCGAGGCAGCCAAGGCCCGGGCGCGCATCGCGTGAAGCTCCGCGCCCTTCTCGGTCTGGCGGCGGCCTGCCTGTTGGCGTTCGCGCCCGTCGCCCATGCCGCGCCCAAGGACACGCTGACGGTCGCGCTGCAGTTGGAGCCGCCCAACCTCGACCCCACATCCGGCGCGGCGGTGGCGACCGACGAGGTGGTCTACGGCAACGTCTTCGAAGGCCTCGTCCGCCTCGACGCGCAAGGCGCGGTCAAGCCGTTGCTGGCGACCTGGTGGGAGGTGTCGCCCGACGGCCTGACCTACACCTTCCACCTCCGCGACGGCGTGCGGTTCCAGGACGGAACGCCCTTCGACGCCGGCATCGTCAAGTTCAGCCTGGAGCGCGCGCTCGGCCCGGCCTCGACCAATGTCCAGAAACAGGCGCTGAGCGTTATCCGTCAGGTCGAGGTCGTCGACCCGCGCACGGTGCGCCTGCGTCTCTCGAGCCCCGACAGCAACCTGCTCTACACCCTGGCCTGGGGCGACAGCGTGATGGTCTCGCCCAAGTCGGCAGGGAGTCTCGCCACCGCCCCGGTGGGCACCGGCCCGTTCAGGTTCGCCAGCTGGCGACGCGGCGACACCGTGACCGTGGTCCGCGACGACGGCTACTGGGGCCAGCCCGCCAAGCTGCGCCAGGTGAAGTTCAAGTTCATCGCCGATCCGGCGGCGGCCTATGCGGCGATCAAGACCCATGAGGTCGACGCCTTCCCTGACTATCCAGCCCCGGAAAACCTGGCCCAGCTGCGCGCCGATCCGGCCCTGAAGGTGGTCACCGCCTCCAGCGAGGGCGAGGTGATCCTGGCGATCAACAATCGCGCCGGCCCGCTGGCCGACCTGCGGGTGCGCCGCGCCCTGCAATACGCCCTGGACCGGCGGGCGATCATCGACGGGGCGATGTACGGCTATGGGACGCCGATCGGCAGCCACTTTCCGCCGCAGAACGCGGCCTATGTCGACCTGACCGGCTTCTATCCGCACGACATCGCCAAGGCCAAGGCGCTGCTGGCGCAGGCCGGCTACCCCAACGGCCTCGACCTGAGCCTGAAACTGCCGCCGCCCAACTACGCGCGCCGCGGCGGCGAGATCGTCGCCGCCCAGCTGGCCCTGGCCGGTGTCCGCGTGAAGATCGAGAACATCGAGTGGGCCCAGTGGCTGGACCAGGTTTATGGCCGCCACGCGTTCGACCTGACCATCGTCAGCCACGCCGAACCGATGGACTACGCCATCTATGACAAGGCCGATTACTATTTCGGCTATCATAGCGACGCCTTCCACGGCCTGATGGAAGCCTTGAAGGGCGCGACCGACGAGGGCCAGCGGGCGGCGATCCTGGGCCAGATCCAGCGCCGGATCGCCGAGGACGCGGTCAACGGCTTCCTGTTCCAGTTCCCGCGCCTGGGCGTGTTCGACGCGCGGCTGAAGGACTTCTGGGTCAATTCGCCGACCCAGACCATCGACCTGCGCGCGGCGTCGTTCGACGGCGTCGGCGGGGCGGAAGCCATCGCCAGCGACAAGGCCGGTCCGGCCGGCGCGATCGTCGGCGCCGTCCTGACGCTCGCCGTGGTCGCCGGCCTGGCCTTGCTCGCCGCCCGCTTCGGGGCGGCCTATCTGGGCGGTCGGGCGGTGGTGATGGTCCTGACCCTGCTGGCCGCCAGCGTCGTGGTCTTCGCGATCATCCAGGTCGCGCCGGGGGATCCGGCCGCCTACATGCTGGGCCTCAACGCCAGTCCCGAGGCCGTGGCCAACCTGCGCCAGCAGATGGGGCTCGAAGGCCCTCCGGCGCAGCGCTATCTCACCTGGCTGCTGGGGATGCTGCGCGGCGACCTGGGCGTCAGCTACACCTACCAGACCCCGGTCGCGGCCCTGGTCGCCGAGCGTATCGGCGTTTCGCTGCCTCTGGCCCTGTTGGCCCTGATCCTGTCGGTCGTGGTCGGCGCGCCGGTCGGCGCCCTGGCGGCCGCGCGGCGGGGCAAGGGGAGCGACACGATCGTCATGGGCCTGACCCAGGTAGGCGTGGCCGTGCCGAACTTCTGGTTCGCCGTGCTGCTGGTCATGGTGTTCTCGATCGGTCTGCGCTGGGTGTCCGCCGGCGGCTTTCCCGGCTGGGACGCGGGCCTGGTCCCGGCGCTCAAGGCCCTGGCCCTGCCAGCCATCGCCCTGGCCGCGCCGCAAGCCGCGATCATCGCCCGCGTCACCCGCTCGGCCCTGATCGACACCCTGGCCGAGGACTACATGCGCACCGCCCGCGCCAAGGGGCTGACGGCGAGCCAAGCCCTGTGGCGGCACGGCCTGCCCAACGCCCTGATCCCGCTGCTCACCATCCTGGGCCTGCAGTTCCCCTTCCTCTTGGCCGGCGGGGTGATCATCGAGAACGTGTTCTTCCTGCCGGGGCTGGGGCGTCTGGTGCTGCAGGCCATCGCCCAGCGCGACCTGATCGTGGTGCAGGGCGTGGTCATGCTGCTGGTCTTCGCCGTGGTGGCCACCAACTTCCTGGTCGACGTGGCCTATGTGCTGGTCGATCCCCGCCTGCGGAGGCGCGGATCATGAGCCGGTCCCGCCTTTCGCCAACCCTGATCGTCGGCGGCGTGATCGGCATCGCTTTCGTCGTGGCCGCGCTGCTGTCGCTGGTCTGGACGCCCTACGACGTCGCCAGCTTCGACATCGACCACCGTTTGCAGGGACCCTCGGCCGCCCACTGGCTGGGCCTGGATCACTTCGGCCGCGACGTGGCCTCGATGATCCTGCTGGGCGCTCGCAACGCCCTGTCGGTCTCGCTGGTGGCCGTGCTGCTGGGCGCGGGCGTCGGCGTGCCGCTGGGCCTGCTGGCCGCGGCCCGTCGAGGTGTCGTCGACGAGCTGGTCATGCGCGCCTCGGACGTGGTCTTCGCCTTCCCGGCCCTGATCCTGGCCATCCTGATCACAGCCGTCCTGGGCCCCGGCGCGATCAACGCCGTGATCGCCATCGGCGTCTTCAACGTTCCGGTCTTCGCCCGCCTGACCCGAGGCTCGGCCCTAAGCCTCTGGACCCGTGACTACGTTCTGGCCGCCCGCGCGGCCGGCAAGGGCGCGACGCGGATCTCGATCGAGCACATCGCGCCAGGATTATTCAGCATACTGATCGTACAGGCGACCTTACAGTTCTCGCTGGGCGTCATCGCCGAGGCGGGGCTTTCGTACGTCGGTCTCGGCGCCCAGCCGCCCGCCGCCAGCTGGGGCAAGATGCTGGCCGACGCCCAGACCCTGGTCGCGGTCGCGCCGCTGCAGGCGATCTTCCCGGGCCTGGCCATCGTCATCACCGTGCTGGGCCTGAACCTGCTGGGCGACGGCCTGCGCGACCGCCTCGACCCGCGCCTGGGCGAGGACCGCTAGATGGCCTTGCTCGAGATCCAGGACCTGAAGCTGGCGCTGGGCGACCAGCCGATCCTGCGCGGCCTGTCGCTGACGCTGGAGGCTGGTCAGGTGCTGGGCGTGGTCGGCGAGTCCGGTTCGGGCAAGTCGATCACGGCCCTCTCGATCCTGGGCCTGCCGCCGCGCGGGGCGCGGGTCGAGGGCGCGATCCGGTTCGAGGGCCGCGACCTCGTCGGCCTGTCCGACGCGGAACTGTCGCGCCTGCGCGGCGACCGCATCGGCATCGTGTTCCAGGAGCCGATGACGGCCCTGAACCCGGTCATGACCATCGGCGCCCAGGTGGCCGAGGTCGTGCGCCTGCACCGCAAGGCCTCGCGCGCCGAGGCCAACGCCGCCGCCCGCGAGACGCTGGATCGCGTGGGCCTCGCCGACATCCCCCTGACCCGCTATCCGCACGAGCTGTCGGGCGGCCAGCGCCAGCGGGCAGCCATCGCCATCGCAGTTGTTTTGTCGCCCCGCCTGCTGATCGCCGATGAGCCGACCACGGCGCTGGACGTCACCACCCAGGCCGAGATCCTCAAGCTGCTGCGCCATCTGGTGCGCGAGGACGGCGCGGCCCTGATCCTGATCAGCCACGACCTGGCCCTGGTCGCCGAGGCCGCCGACCACGTGGCGGTGATGAAGGACGGCCAGATCGTCGAGCAGGGCGAGACCGGCGCCGTCTTCAAGGCCCTGACCCATCCCTACACCCGGGCCCTGGCCGCCGACGCCGAGCGAATGCCGGTCCGGACCCGGAGGCCGGACGCCGGGGCCGCCCCGATCCTGGAAGCGCGCGGGGTGGTCCGCGACTATCCCGGCCAGCGCGGCTTCCTCCGCGCCGGCCCGCCGGTCCGCGCTCTACGGGGCGTCTCCCTGGAGATCCGTCCGGGCGAGATCGTCGGGCTGGTCGGCGAGTCCGGCAGCGGCAAGTCGACCCTGCTGCGGACCCTTCTGGCCCTGGATCCCGTGCAGGGCGGCGAGGTGCGTCTGGCTGGCGAGCCCTTCACGCCAGCCTCGCCGCGCCGCCGCCGCCGCGCGATCCAGCTGGTCTTTCAGGACCCGAACGGCAGTCTCGACCCGCGCTGGACGGTCGAGCGGCTGGTGGCCGAGCCGTTGCACCTGCTGGACGCCAGGCTCTCGCCCCCGGAACACCGCGCCAGGGTCGAGGCCGTGTTGGCCAAGGTCGGGCTGCCGGCCGAGGCCGCCGATCGCTATCCGCACCAGTTCAGCGGCGGCCAACGCCAGCGCATCGCCATCGCCCGCGCCCTGATCGTCGAGCCCGACGTCATCGCGCTGGACGAGGCGGTCTCGGCCCTCGACGTCACCGTCCGCGCCGAGGTGTTGGACCTGCTGGCGCGGCTCTCCGACGACCTGGGCGTGGCCTATCTGTTCGTGACCCACGACTTGGGCGTGGCGCGCGGCCTGACCGATCGGCTGCTGGTCATGCGCGAGGGCGAGATCGTCGAGGCGGGACCGACCGCCGAGCTCTTCGTCGCGCCGAAACATCCGTATACGGCGCAACTGATCGCCGCGACGCCGAATCTGGCCCGAGCGCTAGCCGCCCGCGGCTAGCCGCGCGCGGCGTGGACCCCTCGGGCGATGGCCCGGGCCAGGCAGTCGCCCGCCGCCGAGCCCAGTCGCGCCAGGCGATGGGCGCGCGCCTCCGTCCCGAGCGCCACCGCTCCCGAAGCGGCCGCGAACACCACGTCGCCGTCGAATGGCGTGTGGGCGGGGCGCACGGCGCGTGACAGGCCGTCCTGGGCCATCATCGCCAGGCGCTTGCACTCGCCGGCGGTGAGGTCGGCGTTCACCGCCACGACGGCCAGGGTGGTGTTCGCGCCTGGCGTCAGGCGGCCTTGGTCGGCCAGTCGCGACTCGTCCGGCATGGGCTCGACCGCCCCCGCCGGTCCCGTGGGAACACGGCCGCCGAACTCGCCGTCGATCTCGAACGGCCAAGCCCAGAAGGTCTCGCCGTCGGGCATGAGCACCGAGCCCACCGGGTTGGCGGCGACCAGCGCCCCGACCTTCAGGCCGTCTCCCAGGTCCAGCGAGGCCGAGCCCAGGCCGCCCTGGACCAGGCCGGCCCGCGCGCCGCGTCCGGCCCCGACCGCGCCCAATGCGAAGGCTTCGCCGGCCGCCTCGAAGGCCGCCAGGCCCAGACGCCGATAGGGCGGATCCATCTCCCAGGCCTTGTCGCCCCCATTGGCCAGGTCGTAGAGCACCGCGCCGGCCACGATCGGGGTCCGGGGCGTATCCGGTCTCAGCAGGAAGCCCTCGCCCGCCCGCGACAGGGCGGCGGTCACGCCGTCGGCGGCGGCCAGGCCGAAGACCGATCCGCCGCTGAAGGTCAGGGCGTGCAGCCGGGAGTAACCGTTCTCGGGCGACAGGGCAGCGGTCTCGCGCACGCCTGGCCCGCCGCCGCGCACGTCGACGCCGGCTATCCAGCCGCCCGGAAAGCGCACGACGGTCACGCCGCTGCGCGCCGCCTCGTCCGTGGCGTTGCCGACCGTCAGGCCAGGCACATCGGTGAGCAGATTGCGCGGACCAGGTCGAAGCAAGGCGATGTCCTTCCAAGGATTCGCCCGCACTCTAGCGAAGCCGCCCCCGCCGGGCCTAGTCTTCCCGCATGAGCGAGCTTCCTGATCTGACCGCCGTCGAACTCTCCCGGCTCTATGGCGACGGGAGCCTCTCGCCGGTCGAGGTGACGACGGCGGTGCTGGCGCGGATCGAGGCCTGGGAACCGGACCTCGCGGCGACCTGGGCGCTGGACGCGAAAGGCGCGCTGGCGGCCGCCCGCGCGTCCGAGGAACGCTGGCGGCGCGGCGAAGCGCTGAGCGCATTGGATGGCGCGCCCTTGACGATCAAGGAACTGATCGCCACCCAAGGCGTACCCAAGCCGATTGGCTCGGCCGCGTCCGACCTGGTCCCCGAGCCGGTCGACGCCCCGCCCGCCGCCCGCCTGCGCGAAGCCGGCGCGGTGATCCTGGCCAAGACCACCAATCCCGACTTCGGCATGCTGTCGTCGGGCCTGTCGAGCTTCCACGCCCTGTCGCGCAATCCCTGGGACCTGGCCAAGACGCCCGGCGGCTCCAGCGCGGGCGCCGGGACGGCCGCCGCGGCGGCCTATGGACCGCTGCACATCGGCACCGACATCGGCGGCTCCATCCGCCTGCCGGCCGGCTGGTGCGGGATCTTCGGCTTCAAGCCCAGCAACGGCCGGATCCCGATCGACCCGCCCTATATCGGCCGTTGCGCCGGCCCGATGACCCGCACGGTCGAGGACGCGGCCCTGGCCATGACCGTGCTCTCCGCGCCCGACGGACGCGATCACATGAGCCTGCAGCCTGCGGACATCGCCTGGACCGACCTCGACATCGATCTGAAGGGCCTGCGGATCGGCCTGATGCTGGACGCCGGCGTCGGCCTGCCGGTCGAGCCCGAGGTCGCCGAGGCGGTGACCGCCGCCGCCCGGACCTTCGAAGCCGCCGGCGCGATCGTCGAGCCGTTCGCGCCTTACCTGACGCGCGAGATGCTGGACGGGCTGGATCTCTTCTGGCGCACGCGGTCGCTGAGCGACCTGGACGCCCTGCCGCCGGAGCGGGCCGAGCGCTGCCTGCCCTACATCCTGGACTGGGCCCGGGCGGCGCGCGGGGCCGACGGACTGTCGGTCTATCGCGGCTTCAACCAGATCCAGCGCATGCGCGAGGCGGGCGCCAAGGCCTTCCAGCCGTTCGACTTCCTGCTCTCGCCGACCGCGCCCATGCCGGCCTTCGACGCGCATCTGCCGTCGCCGACCAACGACCCGGCCCGGCCGTTCGAGCACATCGGCTTCACCGTCGCCTTCAACATGACCGAGCAGCCCGCGGCCTCGATCAACTGCGGCTACACCGCTCAGGGCCTGCCGATCGGGCTGCAGATCGTGGGGCGGCGCTTCGACGACCTGGGGGTCCTGCGCCTGTCGCGCGCCTACGAACGGCTACGGCCGGTGCAGAGCCCCTGGCCGACCAGGCCGTTCAATGACAGCCGGCCTGGGTCGACGCCAAGCGCCTGAGCCCCGCCAGTACGCAGACTTCGCCGCCGAGGGCTGTGCTCTCCACCCGTTGTGCGCCCAGGGCGACGCCATAGCGGTCGCTGAGGCCGCTGGCTCCGACCAGAATCACGCGCTTTGCCTCGAAGGCCGCGGCGCCTTCGGTGACCTCGGTTCCGATCGTCAGGCCCGACAGGAAACCCCGCGCCCAGGCGCCGCTGCGGCCCTCGCGCAGCTGGGCGCTTCGGGCTTCGAACAGGGCGCTCAGCAGATGGCCCGCGCGGGCGCGCTCCAGGCCATGGGCGAAGCCGGCCGCCTCGTGCTCGGCGTTCTCGGCGGCGTCCGCGCCCAGCAGCAGGCTGGAGCGGGTCGAGAGCAGGGCGAAGAGCTCGCCGGTCAGGAAGGTCTGGAAGCGCACGATGCGGCCGTCCCGCGCCTGGCACCACTTGCCGTGGGTTCCAGGCAGCACGAACACCTGCTCGCCCTCGGCGAGCTCGGGATGCAGGGCCATGGCCCCAAACACCTGGGTCTCCTCGCCGCGCATCACGTCCGGCGCGCCGCTGGGGGCGATCCCGGCCACTCCCGGCGCGACCTCGACCAAGAGGCCGTCCAGCGTCACGGTGGCGGTCTGGCGGACCCAGTCATCGACGCCGGCGGGACATTCGACATAAGGAGCCTCGACCACGCCGGTGCGCGAGCCGGCCATGCCGGCCAGCACGACGCGCGACAGACCGCGCCGCGCGCGCCAAGTGGCGACCGCGCCCAGCAGGGTCTCGGCGGGCGAGGCGCTGAGCGCGCCGATGCCGGGGCCCTCTACCGACTCCAGCTGGGTGTCGCCGTCGTAGAGGCCCAGACGCAGGCGGCTGGTGCCCCAGTCACCAAAAGCGATGAGGTCAGCCATCAGGCGCTGGCCTTCCAGGCGGCGACGAAGGCGTCCGCGGCGATGCGCACTTCGGCCGCTGTCTTCCCCGGCTTGTAGAGCGCCGAGCCCAGGCCAAAGCCGTTGGCGCCGGCCGCGCGCCAGGTCGCCACGTTGCCGGGCTCGACTCCGCCCACCGGGAAGACCGGAGTCGTCCTCGGCAGCACCGCCTTCATCGCCTTCAGCATGGCCGGACCCGCGGCCTCGGCCGGGAACAGCTTCAGGGCGTCGGCCCCGGCGGCGATGGCCGTGAAGGCCTCGCTGGGCGTGTAGAAGGCCGGGAACGAGATCAGGCCCGCGGCCTTGGCCTCGGCGATCACGGCGACGTCAGTGTTGGGCGAGATGATGATCTGGCCGCCGGCCCCCGCGACGTCGCGCACGGCCTGGGCGGTCAGCACGGTTCCAGCGCCGACGATGGCGCGGTCGCCGAGCGCGTCACGCAGGCGACGGATGCTGTCCAGCGGCGAGGGCGAGTTCAGCGGCACCTCCAGGCAGAGAAAGCCGGCGGCGACCAGGGCCTCACCGACCTCGATCGACTCGTCGGGCGTCAGGCCGCGCAGGATCGCCACCAGGGGAAGAGTCGTCAGGACGTCGGTCCAGGCGCTCATGCGCTCAGCCTCCAAACTGGCCGGGCGGCAGGCCGCGCACCCCGGCGTCAACTTCGAACAAGGCCCCGGCCCTGGGCCGGCTCAGCCGAACGTGAAAGCATAGGCCTGGGCGCCGGCGTCGAGGAACTGAATCTCGAAGGTGCGGTCGCCGATCGCACCCTTCTGCCGGACCAACTGATAGAGCCGCTGGCCGGTGATCACGCCATTGCCGGCCGCGTCGGTGTCCATGCCGTGGTTCGCGCCGGGCGGCTTGCCGTCGATCGTGACCCGGTAGCGGACCTTCGCGCCATTGGCCGCCGGACCCAGCACCAGGTGCAGGTCGCGGGCGTGGAAGCGATAGGCGATCTTGCCGCCCGGCGCGTTCAGGCCGGCTTGCTCGGCGCCGATGGTCCAGTCGCCGGCCAGGCCCCAGGCGTTGAGCTTCAGCGGCCCGGCCAGGGCGTAGACGTGGCGCGCGTCGCGCACCGCCCCGCCGGCCGAGGCGAAGTTTTCGGCGCGGTCATAGCCGACATAGGTCTCGGGCGAGCCGACGTCCTTGCCGTCCGAGGCCGCCTGGGCGCCGGTGGCCTTGACCGCCACCAGGCCGCCTTCGACCTCGACCTTACTACCCTTGGCGCGGCCGGCCTCGGCCAGCAGCTGCTGGATCACCCGCTCGGACTGGTCGTAGCCGCCTTCGCCGAAGTGGTGGTGGCGCACCCGGCCCTGGGCGTCGATGAAGTAGTGCGCCGGCCAGTACTGGTTCCCGAAGGCGCGCCAGATCGCGTAATTGTTGTCGACCGCCACGGGGTAGCCGATCTTCAGGTCGGCGACGGCCTTGCGGACGTTCTTGACGTCCTTCTCGAAGGCGAACTCCGGCGCGTGGACGCCGATCACCACCAGGCCCTGGTCCTTGTACTTCTCGGCCCAGGCGCGGACGTAGGGGATCGAGCGCAGGCAGTTGATGCAGGAATAGGTCCAGAAGTCGACGATCACGACCTTGCCCTTCAGCTGGGCCTTGGTCAGGGGCGGAGAGTTCAGCCAAGTCACCGCGCCGTCCAGGGCGGGCGCGGCGCCTTCGACCGGCAGGACCTCGCCCTGGCCGGGCTTGGCGCGCATCATCATCGCGCCGCCGGGAGCGCCGGACATCATGGCCGGATTGGCGGCCATCATGGCGGGACTGCCGCTCATCGCGTCACCGCTGGCGGGCAGCAGGACCGACTCCCGCTGAGGGTGCAGCTTGTTGACCAGGCCCTGCTCCAGCGCGGCTGTGCTGGTCTGCGAGACGCGGGTCAGGAAGCCGGTGTCGACACCCAGCGCGATGGCCGCGACGGCGACCAGGATCACCGCCCCGACGCCGCGCCGGATCCACTCGCTGGCGCCGAGCGAGCGCTTCATGGCCGTGAAGACCTTGCCGCCGACCAGCAGGGCCAGGCCCAGCGAGGTGGCCGCGCCGGCCGCGAAGGCGACCAGCAGCAGGGTCGTCTGGGCGTTGGCGCCCTGCAGCGCCGCGCCGGTCAGGATCAGGCCCAGCACCGGACCCGCGCACGGCGCCCACAGCAGGCCGGTGGCGACGCCGAGCAGGGCCGAGGCCAGGACGGTCGAGCCGCCGGCGGCCTCTTGCGCGTCGGCGCGCTGGGACAGCCGTCCGCCCAGGGCGACCAGCGGCCGGGTCAGGCGGTCGGCCAGGCTCGGGACCAGCAGGGTCAGGCCGAAGAAGGCCATCAGGGCCAGGGCCGCCCAGCGGCCGTACTGATTGACGCGCACCGCCCAGCCGCCGCCCACCGCCGCCAGGGTGGCGATCAGGGCGAAGGTCACGGCCATGCCGGCCAGCATTGGCAGGCCGCTACGGACGAACGGCTTGTCGGCGCGCGCGAACACGAACGGCAGGATCGGCAGGATGCACGGGCTGACGATGGTCAGCACGCCGCCCAGATAGGCCAGCAGGAACAGGATCATGGGAACGCGGACCTCTAGGCGGCGCGGAAGGTCAGGGCGACGCCGTTCATGCAGTAGCGCAGGCCAGTGGGCTTGGGACCGTCGTTGAACACGTGGCCCAGGTGACCGCCGCAGCGCCGGCAGTGGATCTCCGTGCCCCACATGATGCTGCCGCCCGCGCTCTTGGCCGTGGCGTTGGGCAGGGACTGCCAGAAGCTGGGCCAGCCGGTGCCGCTGTCGAACTTGGTGGTCGACGAGAACAGCGGCAGGTCACAGCCGCGGCAGCTGTACGTGCCCTTCCTGTAGTTCTTGTCGAGCGGGCTGGTCCCGGCGCGCTCCGTGCGGGCGTGGCGCAGCACCTCGTAGGCGTCCGGCGGCAGCATGCGCTTCCACTCGGCGTCGCTGCGGGTGACCTCGAACGTCTCGGCTTGGGCGCCGAAACCGGCCAGGCCGAAAGTGGCGAGGGCTCCGGTCGCCAGAAGGTGTCGTCGCGTCGTCATCGCAGATCTCCGTTTCGCCGCCCCGCGATCAGATACGTCGCGGCGAGCGGAAAGGTTACGCGCCGCTCGCTGCTTTCGCCGCGCCTCGCTTCAGCCGGGCTTGCCGTAGACCTTGGCCAGATAGGCCTGCGCCTGCTTGGCGTCGTCCTCGCTCAGCTCGGCGCCGTTGGCGCGCATGCGGTCGATGACGCTCGTCCACTCCTTCGCGGTGTGACGGGCTTCGGTGACCATGCCCAGGTCGTGGCACGACTGGCAGGTCTTGCTGACGATGGTCTTGCCAGGATCCACGCCCGCGTTGGCGGAGGGCGGGCTGGCCGACGTGTCGGCGGTCGTCGACGCGCCGGCGGTCGTAAATCCGCACGCCAGGGCGGTTCCGATCAGGAGCGCGTTTTTCAGAGACTTGCTGAACATGGTCTAACGGGCCTTCGCGTGTTGGCCTGCGCGGGACGGGGCGCCGGATTCGACCTCCGCCACGCCCAAATTGCTCAGGCCAGCATAGGGCGATCGTGTCGCAAATCCATGGCATTCAATGAGGACCCGATACGCGCCGCGAGCCCTTCCTCCATAGTCAAAGCTCGGCGACCAGCAGGTTGGGAACCCAGGCCAGGAACGAGATCGCGCGATACCAGGGCAGGAACGGCGGCGAGCCCAGCAAGAGGCCGGCTGGTTTTAGACCTGGCGGACGGCGGCGCGGCGCTCCGAATTCAAGGCTCTTGACTAAAGTTTTTACGCAACACGTGGTCCATCGACCTTCCAAAGCAATTGTCGGCCGGCTCGGGGCTCTGTAAGCAGGCCCCTTGCTGGTCGTCCCTCTCGGGCGCCCCCCCCCCGTGCGCGGCGTGCCGCGCTCGATTCTTTGGAAGACGGCCTGTTTATCCGGTTGGGATGGTAATCCGAACCGGACAGGCCTTGTGGAAGGTTACGGATGCCGAGTCCCTTGATGGCGGCGCTTAAGGATGTGGGAGACGGCGTTCGTCTCGCACCCCTGTGGTGGCGGCTCGGCCTGGACCAGACGGCCTCGCGCTTCCAGCGGTCGATCCTGGGTCCATTCTGGATGGCCTGCAACCTGCTGGTCGTCGCCTTCGCCCTGGCCTTCCTGGTCAGCGCCCTGATGGGCGTGGACATGTCGAAGAGTTATCCGCAGGTGGTGGCCGGCCTGCTGGCCTGGTCGCTGGTCGGGACGACCATCGCCGAGGCCCAGGCGATCTTCCTCTACAACGCCGGCCTGATGCAGAGCCAACGTCTGCCACTGACCTTCTATGTCTTCCTGCACGCCCAGAAGGCGGCGACGAATTTCCTGTTCCAGGCGATCGCGTTCTGGGTGGTGATGCTGGTCATCGGTCGGTTCGCCATGCCGCACTGGACGCTGATCCCGGCGGTCGCCCTGATGCTGGTCATCGTCTGCCTGCAGGGCTTCATCATCGCCGTGCCGTCGACCCGCTTCCGCGACGTGGCCTACATGATGAGCTACGTGGTCCAGCTGCTGTTCTACGTGACGCCGGTGTTCTGGATGACCGCCAATGTCAGCGCCAAGCACCGCTGGGTGGTCGAGCTGAACCCGCTGGCCCACCAGGTCGAGCTGCTGCGCGCGCCGCTGACCGGCCACGCGCCCGCCGCCATCGACTGGTATTGGACGCTGGGAACCACCGGCGTCCTCTTCGTGGTCGCCTTCGCGCTGCTGGCCTTGTTCCGCAAGCGCGTGGTCTTCTGGCTGTAGGAGACGGCGATGACGCACCAGATCAAGCTGACGAACGTCGACCTCGACTATTTCGTCTACAGCCTGCGCTCGCAGTCGCTGCGCAGCGCCGTGTTCAACCTCGCGGTCGGCGGCAAGATGTACAAGGCCGCCGGCGACGTCGCCGCGGTCAAGGCGCTGCACGACATCAATCTCGAGATCAACGAGGGCGACCGCATCGCCCTGGTGGGCCACAACGGCTCGGGCAAGACGACCCTGCTCAAGGTCATCGCCGGCATCTATCACCCGACGCGCGGCGAGCTGTCGATCGACGGGGACATCACCTCGATGATCGCCATCAACGCCGGTCTCGACATGGAGGCGACCGGCCTTCGCAACATCCACAAGCTGGGTCTGATGCGCCGGTTGTCGCGCAAGGTGATCGACAGCCGCATCGACGCCATCGCCGAGTTCTCGGGGCTGGGCGACTTTCTGCATCTGCCGGTGCGCACCTATTCGGCCGGCATGCAGGCGCGCCTGATGTTCGCCGTGGCCACGGAGTTCGAGGCCGACATCCTGGTGCTGGACGAGTGGCTCAGCGCCGGCGACGCCGCCTTCGTGCAGAAGGCCGCCGACCGCATGCAGCGCATGGTCGAGGACGCCAAGATCGTCGTCCTGGCCACCCACGACCACGACCTGGTCCGCCGGGTCTGCAATCGGGTCTGCGAACTGCAAGCCGGCAAGATCGTCTTCCTCGGCTCGACCGAGGACTGGCTTGTCCACCGCGAGGCCAGCGTCGCATGACCGCCCGTCGCCTCGACGCCCGTCTTCTGGCCCCCCGTCTTCTGGCTCACGAGGATCTTCGCGGCCTCGCGCCCGAGGTCTGGCTGGCGCGCCTGAAGCGCTCGGTCGTCGAGCGCGTCCAAGGCGGTCTGACCTATCCTGACTTCCCGTCGGCCGAGATCCAGCGCCAGTTCGTCGGCTCGGCCTATGAGGACGCGCTGGACGAGGCCGGCAAGTTCTACGCCTTCGCCCAGGAGGCCATGGCCGACCGCGCCTACAGGGGCTCGACGGGGCAAGGCTATCTGGACTTCGGCTGCGGCTGGGGCCGGATCGGCCGGTTCTTCCTGCGCGACTTCGACGCCAAGGACATGGTCGGGGTCGATATCGATCCGGACATGGTCGCCTTCTGCGCCGGGGCCGATCTGCCGGGCCGCTTCGAGACCATCGCCAACAGCCAGCCGCTGCCGTTCGCCGACGGCCAGTTCCGGCTGATCACGGCCTATTCGGTGTTCACCCACCTGCCGCCGCACCTGTTCCGCGCCTGGCTGGGCGAGCTGCTGCGCGTGCTGGCCCCCGGTGGCCAGTTGGTGTTCACGGTCGAGCCGCCGCGTTTCCTGGACATGGTCCAGGCCATCGAGCCCGACGCCGACAACGCCTGGATGGCGGCCCTGTCGGTCTACAAGGACCAGCTGCCCAAGCTGCGCGCCGACCTCGCCAACGAGGGCATCGCCTATCTGGCCTCGGGCGGCGGCGACTATCGCGGGCCGGACGTCTATGGCGAGGCGGTGGTGACGACCAAGTTCGTGGCCAGGCAAGCCGCCCCGCACGGCGGCGAGGTGGTGCGCTATATCGACGATCCGGCCCAGTTCTGGCAGGCGGCGGTGGTCATCCGCAAGCGCGACCCGAACGCGCCGCGAGGCTTCATCGCGCGGATGATCGCGCGGCTCACGGGCAAGGCATGAGCGCCCTGCCGGCAGGTCTCAAGCCCGGCCGCGACGTCACGGTCCAGGGCCTGGACGCCCAGGGGCGGACGATCCTGGCGGCGGCCGGCGGCGATCCGCAGATGGTCTGGACCCCGACCCGCGCGCAGCGCTCGGGCCTGCGCGCGGCCAAGGCCGTGCGGATCGACCTGAAGCTGGAGGCCACTGACGGCCAGTTGGTCGGCCCGGCCCTCTATGCCGACTGGGGCGACGGCTTTTCCGAGGACTCCTACACGCGGCTGAAGGCCGGCCCGGACGGCTGGTTCGCCTCGCTGCCGGCGCGCAGCTTCCAGCTGATCGGCGTGCGGCTCGACCCGTCCGAGGGCGAATGCCGGTTCACCGTGTCCGACTTCAAGGTCACGCGCATCGGCGACCTGGGCAAGGATCCCCGCGGCCTGCGCGGAGCGGCGATCCAGGCGATCAAGCCGCTGCTGGGTCCGCTGCGCGGACCGGCCGGCGCGGCTTGGCGGCGTGGCCGAGCGCTGCTGCAAGGCTCGCGGGGCCCCCGTTTCGCTGGCGACGCCGGACCCGTGCAGGCGACCTATGCCCACGCGATCGCGGTTTCGAAGAACCTGCGCAGCCCGCACTTCGCGGCCCCGATCACCGCCCCGATCACCTTGCCGGCCGACGCGCCGAAGCTCATCGCTTTCTACCTGCCGCAATTTCATCCGTTCACGGAGAATGACCTCTGGTGGGGCAAGGGCTTCACCGAGTGGACCAACGTCTCCAAGGCCCAGCCGCAGTTCTTGGGCCACTACCAGCCGCGCCTGCCGGCGGATCTGGGCTTCTACGACCTGCGCCAGCGCGAGGTGTTGGCCCAGCAGATCGACCTGGCCAAGGGCGCCGGCGTCTCGGCCTTCTGCTTCCACTACTACTGGTTCGCCGGCAAACGCCTGCTGGAACGGCCGATCGAGCTCTATCTGGCCGATCCGACCCTGGATCTGCCGTTCGCCCTCTGCTGGGCCAACGAGAACTGGACCCGGCGTTGGGACGGCGACGAGAGCGACGTCCTGATGGGCCAGGACCACTCGCCCGAGGACGACCGCGCCGTGTTCGAGGACATGGCGCGCTACATCCGCGACCCGCGCTACCTGAAGGTCGGCGGCAAGCCGGTGCTGGTGCTGTATCGCCCGGAAATCCTGCCCGACAGCAAGGCCACCACCGACCGTTGGCGCGACCAGGCGCGGGCCATGGGGCTGGGCGAACTGCACCTGCTCTGCACGACGGCGTTCGGCTTCCAGGACTATGCCTCGCACGGCTTCGACGGGATCATCGACTTCCCGCCGCACGCCATCGTCGAAGGCGAGATCACCCGGCAGGTGACGCCCCTGCACGCGAACTTCACCGGCAAGGTCTATGACTATCCGGTCGTCGTGCAATCCAAGCTGGACGAGCTGGCCGCCGTTCCGGACGCCTTCGTGCCGGGCGTCATGCCGGGCTGGGACAACCAGGCGCGCAAGCCCTGGGCCGGCCACGCCTTCCACAACGCCGATCCGGAAAGCTACCTGACCTGGCTGTCGGGCGCGCTGAAGCACGCGCGGGCCAAGCATCCGGCGGGCCAGGCGATGGTCTTCGTCAACGCCTGGAACGAGTGGGGGGAAGGCGCCTATCTCGAGCCCGACCGCTGGTTCGGCCACGGCTATCTGCACGCCACCCGCACCGCGCTGGCCGCCTACGCGCCGCGCCTGACCGACGCCCATCCGCTGGTCGCCCAGGCGCAGGCCGGGTTCGCCAAGCGGGCCGAGGCGGTGACCCTGCTGCACCTGTTCTATCCGGAACTGATCGACTGGTTCGCCCAGCGTCTGGCCGCCACGGCCGATGTGCTGGACCTGATGATCACCGTGCCGGAGACCTGGGACGAGGCCGACCTGGCCCGCGTTCGCAAGGCGTTCCCGGCCGCGCACCTGGCCATCGCCGAGAACCGGGGCCGCGACATCCGGCCGTTCGTCGAGACGCTGCGCCGCGCCAAGGTCCTGGGCTATTCGGTGTTCTGCAAGCTGCACTCCAAGCGCTCGCCGCATCGGGCCAAGGGCGACCAGTGGCGCGCGGAACTGGTCGATGGCCTGCTGGGCGGCGAGGCGGCGGCCCTGGCCTTGCGCGCCTTCGCTCAGGACCCAAGACTAGGCCTGCTGGCGTCGTCAGAGGCGCGGATGCGGATCGGCGATCCGGACGTGATGGACAATAACCGCGCGACCGTCGAACGCTTGGCCGCCCGCATGGGCCTGAAGCCCCGGCCCGAGACGCCGTTCGCGGCCGGCTCGATGTTCTGGGGACGGACGGAGGCCTTCGCGCCGCTGTCCGACCTGACCGACGCCGAGATCGGTTTCGAGCCCGAGCTGGGGCGTGTCGACGGCACCACGGCGCACGCGATCGAGCGGCTGACCGCCGCTATCGTCGCCCGCGCCGGCTATCGCGCGAGCTTCGAACTGTGAGCCCGATCAAGCGTCTGGTCCGCCGGGTCGGCCGCAAGCTGAAGGCTCTGGTTCCTGAACCGCCGCCGCCGTCAGGCCTGCTGCTGACCACGGTCGAGGAGGGCGAGGCCCTGTCGCGTGTCGCTGATCCCCTGAACGGACGACCCGGAGCGATCGGCGCGGCGGGCGATGGCTTCGACCTGGCGCGGGTCGAGACCGCCTGGTGCGCGCCGGCCTTCGGCGTGGTGCTCGACGAGGCCGGACGCGTCTTCGCCGGCACGGCTCGCGAGGCGCGTCGATTGACCCCGACTCTGGATCGCATCCCAAGCGCCCGGCGCGAGGACGGCGAGACGCGGCTGGTCCCGCCGGACGACGCCCAGAGTCTGTCCGCCGCTACCGTTTTCATGGGGTGGGGCGCGGCCCATAACTACGCCCAGTTCCTGCTGAGCGCGTTGCCGACCCTGCTGGCGGCCGAGCGCGCGGGCGCCTTGGCGCGCTTTCCGGCCATCGCCCCGCCGCTGTCGCCCTGGCACACCGATCTCCTGGCCCTCGCCGACGCCCCTTCACCGACCGTGGTCGACGCGCCGCTGGTCAAGCTGAGCGAGGCCGTGTTCCTGACACCGACCGCGCCGCGCCCTGGGCTGGACGCCGTCCGCACCCGGATTCTGGCCCAGGTCGCGCCGGCCGCCGACGCGCGCCGGATCTATGTCAGCCGCCAGGGCTCCCTGAAGGCGCCGCACGAGACCGAGGCCTGGCTGGAAGAGGGCCTGGCCGCGCGCGGCTTTACGATCGTCCGGCCCGAGACGGCTTCAGTCCGCGAGCTGGTCGCCCTGTTCCGCGGCGCGGAGGTCATCGTCGCTGCGTCGGGCACGATCCTGGCCAATGTCCTGTTCTGCGCGCCCGGTTCCAAGGTCATCGAGATCCAGCCCACCCCGCCGGCCGAGCCCTGGGCTCGCGACCTGGCCGTTCAGGTCGGCGCCGTGTGGCATGGCTTCGTGTCCGGGACAGGGATCATCCCGCCCGAAATCCCGCTGGAGCCACGCCTGCGCCCGGCCTCGGCCTATGGCTGGCGGCTGGACGTGACCGCCTTCCTGGCCTTCCTCGACGGGCTGATCTAGGACTCCAGGGTGGCCTCTTCGATCGATCTTTCCGGCGGCGAGCAGGTTCCCCTGGCCCAGGCCCTGCACGGCCCCGACCGGGTGGCGCGCACGCTGCTGATGCGGGGCGGCGCGCCGATCCCGCCGCGTCCGATGCTGTGGCCCTGCGCCGGCGACATGCTGAATGGCCTGCACGCGCTGGGCGACCTGGTCTCGCCCGACGTCGATCTGTTGGTCGCCAAGCGCGTCGTGGCCGGCGGCACCGGCGCCCACCTGAAGCTGGACGGCCAGCTGATCTACGCGGAGGGCGCGTACCCCTACTACATCAAGCACTGGTACGATCACGACATCACGCGGCCGGCCTGGGACTTCGACGCGCCGGTGCGGATCAGGCTGGACCGGGCCTTCGTGATCACACACTTCAACTTCGTCTGGGGTCACTGGCTGACCGAGATGTATCCGAAGCTGTTCGTGATCCGGGCCCTGAACGCCGCCGGGATCACCGCGCCTCTGGTGCTTCCACGCACCGCGCCGGGCTATGTCTTCAAGATCATCCGGATGATGCTGCCGGCGCAGGAGATCGTCACCTACGACCATCGCGACGAGGCGGTCGAGATCGGCGCGGCCCTGCTGCCGCACATGCTGCACCACAATTACAGCTTCCACGACTTTCTGCGCTGGAGCCTGGAGCGCGAGGCGCTGGCCTGGCCGCGCGGGACCGGCGACGACATGATCTTCGTCAGCCGGGGCGGGGTACGCACCAGCCAGTCGTTCCGCGAGTTGGCCAACGAGGACGAGATCGAGGCCATCGCCCAGGATCTCGGCCTTATCCTGCTTCGCCCCGAGACCAAGAGTTGGGCCGAGCAGGCGCGGATCTTCTCACGGGCGCGGCTGGTGGCGGGGGAGTTCGGCTCGGGCCTGCATAATGCGCTCCTGTCGCCCGAAGGCTGCCAGGTGGTGTCGATGAACTGGCTGGTCGAGGTGCAGTCGCGGATCGCCAACTTCCGCCGCCACGATGTCGGCTACATCCTGCCCGCCGACGGCGAGGCGCGCCTCTACACGATCGCGCCGCAGGAGAACCAGCCGTTCACAATCGACCCCGACGAGTTCCGCCGCAAGTTGAGCATCGCGGTCGAGCGGGCCGAGACCCGCAAGGCCATGGCCGGCTGGGATGACGGCCCGCCGCCTGGCGAGCCGGAGTTCCTGCTGTGAAGGCGCTGATCCTCGCCGCCTTGCTGGCCGCCACGCCCGCCGTGGCGGCCGAGCGCGTGTCGCTGCTCAAGGCCTGCGAGACCCCGAAGGGGATCGAATTCCAGGGCGGCGGCTATGGCGGGATCTCGGGCATCGACTACGACCCGCGCGCCAAGCTCTGGGCTTTCATCAGCGACGACAAGTCCGAGCACGGGCCGTCGCACTTTTTCCTCGGCAAGCTGGACGTGCGGCCGGGCAAGGCCTGTGGCCCGGAGCTGACGGCGATGGTTCCGTTGCGCCGCGAGGACGGCGAGACCTTCCCCGACCGCAAGGCCGGGACGGAGGCGGCGGACGGCGAGGCGATCCGCTTCGATCCGCTGGGCGCCGACTTGGTCTGGTCGACCGAGGGCGACTTCGATCACGGCTATCCGCCGGCCATCCGGCGGATGAAGGTCGACGGGACGCCGGTCGAGCGGTGGGCGGCGCCGGACGCCCTGACCTTCCACGACGGCGGCAAGACCGGCGCGCGCAAGAACGCCACCACCGAGGGGATCAGCTGGTCCGCTGACGGACGATCCTTGTGGATGTCGATGGAGGGGCCGCTGGTCCAGGACGGCCCGATCCCGTCGGTGGCCGAGGGAGGGTTGACCCGGCTGAGCCGCCTGGACCGGTCGGGCAAGCTCGTCGCCCAGTACGCCTATCGCATCGATCCGGTGCAGGTCGCCTCCCCGGTCGGCGTCGGCGACAACGGAATCAGCGAGATCCTGACCCTCGACGATCACCGCCTGCTGGTGCTGGAGCGCTCGGGGATCAAGCATGCCGACGGTCACTACAGTTACCACGTCCGCCTCTACCTCGCCGATGTGGGCGGGGCGCGGGACGTCTCGAAGGTGGACAGCCTGTTGGCGACGCCGGTCCGGCCGGTGGAGAAGCGGCTGCTGCTGAACTTCGACCGGCTCGGGATCCGGATCGACAATCTGGAGGCCATGGCGTGGGGGCCACGCCAGGCGGACGGGGCTCGGACCCTCGTCCTGGCCTCGGACGACAACTACGACGCCAGGCAGATCAATCAGATCCTGGTGCTGCGGTTCACGCGGTAGGACGGGGCGGCCTCTCGACCGCCACGAGAGCGGCCGCCGAGCGACCGCCTAGTTCGCCCGGAACTTACGGACGGCCTGGCGCAGGGCGCCGACATTGATCGGCTTGGCCAGCACCTCGACGCCCTCGAAGCCCTTGCGCGGCAGGTCGCCATAGCCGGTGGCGAACACGAACGGCACGCCTTGCTCGCGCAACGCCTCGGCGACGGGAAAGACCATCTCGCCGCCGATGTTGACGTCCAGCACCGCGCCGTCGGGTTGCGGCTGGCCACTGCCCAGAAAGGCCAGGGCGTCGTGCACCGCGCCGAACGAGCCGGCGATCTCGTAGCCCAGGTCGCCGAGCATGTCCTCGACCATCATGGCCACCAGGGCCTCGTCCTCGACGATCATCACCTTGGAGGGTTTCATGCGGCCAGGCTCACCCGCTCCGACAAGGGCGCGCGTAAAGTGTAGACGAAGCCCGACGTGGCGAAGTCGACGGTGGCCGCGCCGCCCAGATCGCGGGCCAGGCCGCGTTGGATCATCTGCGAGCCGAAGCCGCGGCGTTCGGGTAGGCCGGCCACCGGCGGACCGCCGACCTCGCGCCAGGTCAGGGTGAGCATCGGCGGCGCGGCGGCCTCGTCGACCAACCAGCGGATCACCACCCGACCTTCGGATGTCGACAGAGCGCCATACTTCGCCGCGTTCACGGCCAACTCGTGCAGGGTCATGTGGACCGAGACCGAGGTCTCGGCGCTGAAAGTAATGGCCGGGCCGACGATGTCGAAGCGCTCGGCCCGATCGACCCTGAACGGGGCCAGGGCCTTGTCCAGGATCTCGTGCATCTGGGCGCGGCCCCAGGCGCGGCGGGTCAGCAGCTCGTGGGCCTGGGACAGCGCCAGGAGGCGGTCCTCGAACACCTCGGCGAAGGCTTCGGGCGAGGGGGTGGCGCGGAGGGTCTGACGGGAGATCGACTGAACGATGGCCAGGGTGTTCTTCACCCGGTGATCCAGTTCCTGCAGCAGGAACGTGCCATGGTGGCGGGCGTCGACCAGGCTGTCGTGCAGCCGGCCGCTTTCCAGGGCCGAGGCGGTGGCGCGGGCGATGACCTGCAGCTTCTGCACGGTCTCCGGCGAGGGCGTATGCGATTCGGCCCAGTAGGCGCCGATCGCGGCCACGGGCTCCTCCATCCGCACCGGCGTCATCACCAGGCTTTTGACGAAGGTCGGGCGGTAGGCGTCGTGCGGGACGCGGTCGTCCAGATAGATGTCGGGGATCACCACCGTTTGGCGGTTAAGCATCGCCCAGCCGGAGATGCAGGCGGTCAGGGGAAAGCGCTTACCCTTCCACAGCGGGCCGATCGCATCCTCGTCGAAGTACCAGCACTGCTCGTTGTCACGCAGGACGAAGGCCACGCCGTCGGCGCCAGAGATGCGTCGGGCCGCCTTGCGAACGACGTCCGCCACCTCGGCGAGCGTGCGCGTCGCCGACAGGGCTTCGATCGTTTCGATGAGCGTCATCAGGCCCGTATCGGGCGCCGCAACCTCGTCTCGGAGCGCTAAGTCCAGCATGTCTCCAGCGTTGCACGTTGATTGTGGTTGAAACCCTAACATGCGGACGGCGCCGGACAAGCCGAGCCGCTAGCCGGCGATGCTCGCGATCGCACATGCGTGTGAGTCGAGCCCACGTTCAAAGGCCTTCGGAGTGGGGGCGAACGGGGCGGGGGCCTTTGCAGAAGGCTTACGCGGCAAGGCTTTGGCGAGTATTTGCGCTTTTCGGGCGCGAGGGGAAGCGGGGCGAGAGCGGCCCGGAACGACCGATTTCACCCCGCATGTCGCGCGTCAAACGGCCGCGGCGAACAGCGATCGTTTCACGACGGCGTCGTGGAGGCGACCCTGGAGGCCTCCGCGCCCGAAATGCGTCGCCACGCGGGCGTCGAGCAGCATGCCCCCGTGGCTCTTCGTCAGGACGCGGCTGTCCAGCGCATCTCGCGATAGACGCCATCGTCCGCGATCGTCTTGAAGCCCAGGCGGACATAGAGCGCCGCGGCCCGCGCATTGTCGCACGCCACCTGCAGCGCGAGCGGCGCCCCGGCCGCGCGGGCCTCGTCCATCAGCGCGCCGATCAGGATCGAGCCCAGGCCCTTGCTCCGCCAGGCCGGCGCCAGGGCGATATCGACGAGACGCACACGGTCGCTCGTCCGGTCACTGAGCAGACGTCCGACGGATACGCCATCCACCTCGATGATCTCGCGGCGCGCGGCGGGATACTGGGCGGCGTAGCTGGCGCTCTGGGCCAGGAACTGCTGGCGCATCAGCGTGTCCAGCATCGGGGCGGGCAGGTTCAACGGCGCGAAGTGCGGGGCGCGGGCGGCGATGAACAGGTTCAGCAGCAGCGTCTGATCGGACGCGGCTTCGGCGCGACGGACGGGCGGCGCTACTTTGCCTTCCAGGTGGTTAGACGTCATAGTTGAGTCTCAAAAAAGCAGAGCCCGTAACGAGCGCCCATTCGATGTCAGATGCTTTCGTCGTTCTCACCGCTGACCATTTCTCACCGCACGTCGGCGCGCCTTTCCAGTTGGGCGACACCGAGCTGTCGCTGACCCTGGTCGAGGTTGACGTCCAGGACGCGCCAGCCGGCGAGCGCGCGCCCTTCACCCTGGTTTTCCGGGGCCCCAAGTCGCCCTGGGCGCCGGAGAACATGTGGATGCTGAAGGGGCCGGACGGCGCGGCGCACGAACTCTATATCGCGCCGATCCACACCCCGGAGCCCGGCTGGCAGGACTATCAGGCCGTGTTCAACTGAGCCGTCTTCAGACGAGATCGTCCGCGCTCCTCCTTGGGAGAAAGAGCGCGCATCCCCTCGTTGTCGAGATCAGTTGCGCGACGGGAAGATGCCGTTGAGCGCGATACAGACGGTCAGCGCCAGGAAGGGCTGGCGGTTCTCGTGCGGTTGCGAGCCGCCTTGGGAGCCCAGCGCGCGCGGGTCCATGGGCGTCAGGCTCGCGGTGTTGGCGCTATAGGGCAGGAAGGGCGGGGTCGAGCCGGAGCTGGCCTTGCCCGCGGCGTTGCCGAGGATCGTATTGTTCGTCGGCAGAGAGACGTTGCTCGTCCCGGCGACGCTGGTGTTGGCGTTGAGGACGTGGAGATGCTGTGGCATCTCGTTGCTGATCAGCGTGTGCGAATACTCGCCGAGCACCGCGCCCAGAACCAGGTCCTGGCTTGTGTGCAGGGGGGTGCGGGTGCGCAGGTCGGGAAGGGCGAAGTTGTTGACGCCGTTGCCCCCGTAGGTCGTTCCCAGAAGCGAAAATAGCGCCTGGTTCTGCTGGATGGACAGTAGCTGACCGTTGCACAGCGCCCAGTTCTTGGGCGCGAAGTTGAAACTCATGATGCGAAGTTCGCCCATGTAAGGTTGGCTCATGGCGATGCGCTCCGAAAGTTTGAGGGCGGCTAGTTGCGCGCCGGGAAGACGCCACGCAGCGCGATGCAGTAGTTCAGCACCAGCGAAGGCATCATGTTGTTGTGGGGCAGGCTTCCGCCGGCGACCCCGATCGACTGCGGGGGCATCTGCACGTCGGGCGCGCCGGTGCTGTACATCAGGCCCTGGCTGTTAGACTGGAAGTTGCCCGAAAAGGCGCGCGCCAGCTGGTTGTTGGTCGGCGTCAGCGTCGTGCCGTTGGCGCTGGAGACCGACAGGCCGTGCGTGTGCAGCGGCATTTCGCTCTGCAGCAGGGTCACGTTTTCCGACCCGCCGGTCTGGCCAAGGTCGTAGACGCTGAGCCCCGGGCCCGGCTGGTTGCGGCCGGTATGGAGCGCCGCCAGGCCCATCAGGTTGGGCAGCGCGAAGTTGCTGGTGCCGTTGCCACCATAGGTCGTGCCCAGCAATGAGAAGAGCGCGGTGTTCTGCTGGATCGGCAACAGCTGGCCGTTGCAGAGCGCCCAGTTTGCCGGCGCGAAGTTGAAGGCGAAGATGCGGATTTCCGCGACGAACTGATCGGACATGAAGATTTCCTCGAGCTGGCGCGGTCAGTTCTGCGACGGATAGATGCCGTACAGCGAGATGATGAAGTTCACCGCTAGGTACGGTTGCATGTTCTCGTGCGGTTGCGAGCCGCCGCTGGAAAGCGTGCTGGCGCCGGAGGTGACGACCTGGGTCCCGCCGTAAGTCCCATAGGGATAAAGGGTGCTTCCGCCGGGGCCGCCCGCCGCGAGCATCGTGCTGGCCGTGGGCGCGCCCGTATCGCCCGTGGCCGTGGTGGCCGCGACCGGGTGCGTGTGCTGCGGAATCTGGCTGGTCGTCAGGGTGACGGTTTCCACGCCGCCCTGCTGGCCGATGACGTAAGTGTTGCCCTGCGACGCGCCCCAGTGGGTCACGACCCGTCCGCGCAGGTCGGGAATGCCGAACGTGTTCTGGCCGTCGCCGCCGTACGTCGTGCCGATCAGGTTGTAGAGCGTGTCGTTCTCGGCGATCGACATCAGTTGTCCATCGCAGAAGGCCCAGCCGACCGGAGGAAAGTTGCCTCCGAACATGCGGATTTCGCCAATATAGGGCTGACTCAAGACGGGCCTCCTCCAGGATCCAGCGAACGCTGATTTTTGGTCAGGATAGGGGCTGCGCGCAGATAGTACAGAGAAAGAGATCGCCCTATGGGCGCATTTTCTCGGCGGGGCGGCGATCAGGGCGCGGCGGCTCCCGGAGTCGCGGTCTCGCCGTGCAGAACCTGCCTGAGACGCTCCCGATCCAGGGCGCCCTCCCACCGCGCGACGACCAGGGTCGCCACGCCGTTGCCGACCAGATTGGTCAGAGCCCGGCACTCGCTCATGAAGCGGTCGACGCCGACCAGCACGGCCAGCGCCGCGATCGGGATGTCGGGCACGACCGCCAGGGTCGCGGCCAGGGTGATGAAGCCCGCGCCCGTGACGCCGCTGGCGCCCTTCGAGGTCAGCATGGCCACGCCCAGCAGGGCCAGCTCCTGGCCCAGGCCGATGTGGGTGTTGGTCGCCTGGGCCAGGAACAGGGTGGCCAGGGTCATGTAGATGTTGGTGCCGTCCAGATTGAAGCTGTAGCCCGTCGGGATCACCAGGCCGACCACCGAACGGCGCGCGCCGGCGTTCTCCAGCTTCATCATCATCTGCGGCAGCACCGACTCCGACGAGCTGGTGCCCAGCACGATCAGCAGTTCCTCGCGGATATAGGCCAGGAACCGCAGGATCGAGAAGCCGCAGGCCCAGGCGATCAGGCCCAGCACCACCAGCACGAACAGCAGCGAGGTGACGTAGAAGGTCGCCACCAGCGCCCCCAGCTGGATCAGGGCGCCGATCCCGTACTTGCCGATCGTGAAGCCCATGGCCCCGAACGCGCCCAGCGGCGCCAGGCGCACCACCACCTGGATAATGCCGAAGAACAGCTTGGCCGCGTCCTCCAGCACATTGGCCACCTTGTCGCCGAAGTCGCCCAGCCGCGTGCAGGCGAAGCCCGTCAGGATGGCGATCAGCAGCACCTGCAGCAGATTGCCCTCGGAGAAGGCCCCGAAGAAGGTGTCGGGGATCAGGTGCAGCAGATAGGCGACCAGGCCCTCGCCGTGCTTGGCCTTCTCAAGATAGCCGGCGGCGATCGACGGATCGAGCGTCTTGGGATCGATGTTGAAGCCGGCGCCCGGCTTCAGGGTGCGCCCGACCAGCAGGCCCAACACCAGGGCCAGGGTCGAGACGATCTCGAAATAGAGCAGGGCTTTGACGCCCACCCGGCCGAACGCCTTGATGTCCCCCATCCGGGCGATGCCGCCGGCCACGGTGCAGAAGATCACCGGCGCGATGACCAGCTTGATCAGCTTGATGAAGCCGTCGCCCAGCGGTTTGACCGCCACCCCGATCTTCGGCCACAGCGCGCCGACCAGTATGCCCAAGGCGATGGCGATCAGGACCTGGACATAGATCGATTTCAGATGTCGCACCGCGTTCGTCCCCCGGGAGCTCCGCCCAAGCCATTCGGACGGGCTTCGCACGCCCGCCATCTTGCGCTATTGACCCTGCGCCTCGCACGCGAAGGCCCAGTAGCTCAGCAGGATAGAGCAGCGCTTTCCTAAAGCGAAGGTCGGGGGTTCGAGTCCCTCCTGGGCCGCCAGCGCTTTATGTCGTTACAACCTAACGCTGGCCCAACGACAACTTAACGCCGACCAAGGTGCGACAGTCGCATCTTTGGCCTTACA
>NZ_JBXAON010000006.1:0-403438 GCF_058802865.1 Caulobacter sp. GW822-FHT01G02 | reverse complement strand
CCCCAGCCGACGGCACGTCTTGATCACCCGAACCGCGATCTCGCCCCGGTTGGCGATCAGTATCTTCGAAAACATCGCAACTTCCGCCCAAAGATCTTGTGCCTTGCGGCACGGCCTATCAGTCCCCGTCGGGTTTGCAAGCTTGCCCTTGGGGCGCTAAACCAGCGCCCAGGCATGACACCGGTTTCCATTAGTGCGGAAGCCGCGATGAAACGCCACCGGGAGGAGACCATCGATGAAGGCGATTTTCCTGGGCTCGGCCTGCGCGCTGATCCTCGCCAACGCCGCCGTGGCGGCTCAGAGCGCCCCCCTGGCGTCAGAGCCCGCCCTGCTGTTCAAGGTCTCTGGCGACAAGGGCCTGGTCGCCGACGTCGCCGCCGGCGACCCGATCCCCAACTTCGCCGACAAGGTCACGCCGATCGCCGATGGCAAGGCGGGCAAGGGCTTCCACGCCGAGGACGACGGCGTGGTCTCGTGGAACGCGCCCGGCAACATCCAGGCCCAGCGCGGTACCCTCTCCTTCTTCTGGCGCTCGGGCTATCCGGTCGGGGTCGCGCCGTTCGTGATCTTCCGCGTCGGCTATGCCGACCATTCCAGCTGGGACATGGCGTTCCTGCGCATCGACTGGAACGGCCACGGCTTCGACGCCTTCGTCACCGACAACGGCCTCTCGCGCACCCGCGTGTCGTTCAAGCTCGACAGGAACCCGGCCGCGGACGCCTGGACGCATCTGGCCTTCACCTGGGACGAGACGAGCGGCGTGCAGCTGTTCGTCGACGGCAAGCTGGCCGCCAAGACCGAGGCCAAGGCCGTCTATGACTCGGGCCTCGATCAGTTCGGCGTCGCCGGCCGCGTGGTGGCGCCGCACCAGGTGCAGAGCCGCTACAACTTCACCCGCGGCGGCGACCTGGACGAGTTGCGCGTCTACGACCGTCCGCTGGCCGCCGACGCCATCGCCGCCCTGTCGCGAAACGAGGCTCCGGCGACGGCCGCGCCGGTGGCGACGCTCGACGATCCGGCCATCCACGCCGCCTGGAAGCAGCGCTACGGCTGGAACCTCGCCGCCCCGCCCTTGCTGACCGACGAGAAGACCACGATCCGCAAGGTCGAGTTCAAGGACGCCAAGGACATCAAGGAATGGATGTGGAAGGGCGTGGACGGCATCGCCGAGACCACCTGGCCCGGCGTCTACAACCGCTCGCGCCTGCCCGGCCGTAACGACTATTTCCAGCTGCCGGACTGGAACGTCTATGTCGACGGCGGCAAGGCCCTGACCCTTACCCTGCCCGACGAGCCGGTGAACCGCATCGAGATCCAGGGTCCGGCCTATGGCGACCTGAGCTGGTCGCCCCTTGGGACCGCCAAGGCCGGTGACAAGGGCGCCAGCGTCGGCTCGCGGGTCAAGGACCAGCAGCGCACGGTCAACACCCTGGCCAAGCCGCTGACCGGCGGCGTCCTGACCTTCACCAACGTCGCCCAGGAAACCCCGATCCAGGAGATCTGGGCCTACAACGTCACCGCCGGCGCGGAACCGAAGGACGCGTTCAAGATGAGCTACGTGGTCCGCGCCGATGTCGCGCCGGACTATCTGAACCTGGCCGCCCTCAACGCCTACATCACCGGCCGCCACCCGGCCGGCGAGCGCGCCACCGTCGTGGCCCTGCCGGAAGGCGCGCCCAACCGCAAGCGGCCCGCCGGCGACCTCACCGGCTCGCCAGTCATTGGGGGCCTGCCCATCGTCCACGTGCTGATCCCCTCGGGCTTCGGCGACGCGCCGGCCGCTCAGCCCCTGGCCCGCAACTGGGCCTATGGCTGGGAGAACGCCCGCGACGGCCTGGACGGCGTGGCCATCGACATTCCTTCTCTGCCTGGCGCCGCTGGCGCCATCATCCCGCTGAACATCCAGGTCAAGGACCCGATCTGGCCGGGCCGGAACATGATCGACGTCAGCGTCTCGGTGAAGGCCGGCGAGGCCCGCACCGTCTGGCTCGACCTGCGCGACCGCATCCTGACGTCCGACAGCCTGTACCTGACCATCGCCGCCGACAGCGCCGACTTCGGTCCCAAGGCCCTGGACGGCGCCAGGATCCGCCTGGTGCTGAAGGACCGCGACAAGGCCAAGGCCGAGCACGTCGCCGACCGCCTGAATCAGGTGAAGGACAACTGGGCCTTCCTGGTCGAGGAGCACACCACCTCCAAGCGCCAGGGCCTGTATCGCCGCCTCTATGCCGACATCTCCGACCTGCTGCGCGTCGATCCCGACAACCAGATCGGCCGCGAATACTGGGGCGACATCACCTATGGCAGCCAGGGCTGGCCGGCGTTCGAGCAGCCCAAGCCGACGGACGGAACGCCACTGTGGGCCTTCCGCCAGCTGGAGGACCTCAAGCTGGTCTCCAGGTTCGTCAACTGGTGGATCGACGAGCGCCAGGCCGAGTTCGGCGACTTCGGCGGCGGCCTGTCGGACGACACCGACCTCTTGCAACAGTGGCCGGGCCTGGCCCTGATGGGCGTCCAGCCGGACAAGATCACCCACTCGCTGAACCGCCTGACCGACGCGGTCTACAAGAACGGCATGTTCACCGATGGCCTGTCGACCATCGTGACCGACGAGTTGCACGCCTACGAAGAGGGCATCAACTCCAACTCGGAGGCCATGTACGTCAACTATGGCGATCCGCTGGCGGTCGAGCGCCTGTTCACGACCGTGAAGGCCCTGCCCCGCGTCGTGGACAGGAACCCGGCCGGCCACGTCCACTTCAACACCAACTGGTACAGCGGCAAGATCGCGTACCGCGAGGGCCCGTGGGAGTGGCAGAAGCCCTATTCGTTCGGCGTCACCCACCCCTCGATCCTGATCAGCGATTTCAACGGCGATCCGACCGCGAAGGCCACGATCATCGGCCTGGCCGACGGCTATCTGGCCCACGTGGCCAAGGACGGCTCCTATCCCAACGAGATCAACTGGCGCAGCGACGCCGAGCGCGGCGGCACGGTGCTGCAGGGCTCCGGCGCCGACGGTCCGTTCCAGGTGTTCTGGCAGGCCTGGCGCCTGACCGGCGACAGGAAGTACCTGGCCCCGATCACCTGGCGGATCGGCAAGAACGGGATCAAGTCGCTCTCCAGCATCAACGAGAACGCCGTGACCGCGATGGGTCTGGCCGACGCCAACAAGGACCAGATCATCGCCGCCGCGAAGAAGGGCGGCGCGCTGGAGCGTTACGCGGCCTGGAACCTGACGGGCGATAAGACCTACCTCGAAAGCCTCTACGCCGACGAGATCCAGTGGAACGCCCAGCACATGTACATGCACACGGAGGGCCATTGGTGGTCCGACCGCGTGGAGCTGCCGTCCGACATCCTGCAGCGCTCGCGGCTGGGCGGCATCGCCAACAAGCGCACGCAGATGACGCCGGGCCACACCGTCTCGTGGCGCTTCGACGGCGTCGATGGCACGGACGTGGCGGTGCTGGTCAAGGACGCCACCAAGACCGGCTTCAAGGTCATCGCCTACAACACCACCGACAAGCCGGTAACGGCGACCATGACCGGCTGGAACGTCGCGCCCGGCCAGTGGAGCCTCAGCCAGGGCCTCGACGCCAATGGCGATGACGCGATCGACGGGGCGGCGCAGACCCGCTCACTCGCCTTCGAGCGCAGCCTGGGAACCAAGGTCGTCCTGGCCCCGCGCCAGACCACGGTCATCGACATGAAGCGCGTCACGGCCGGCGACGATCCGGCCAGGCGCGCCGACCTCGGCGTCGGTCGCGGCGACGTCGTGGTGAAAGGTTCGACCATCTCCGCCACGGTCCACAGCCTCGGGGCCCAGGACGCTCAGGCGGCCAGGCTGGAGCTGATCGATGCGGCCGGCAAGGTGCTGGCCAGCGCCCCGACGCCGACCCTGAAGGCGCCGCTGGACCTGCTGCCCAAGACCGCTTCGGTGAAGCTGAAGATCCCGGCCGGCGTAAAGGCCCAGGGCCTGCGGGTCCGCATCGTCACCGCCCAACCGCAAAACACCGCCCTGAACGACGAGGTCGTGCTGCCATGAAGGCTACCGCCTAAGGACCGCCGCGTCGGACCCGCCGCGCTCAAATAACCCCTTCATCCGATTTCCCCGGCGAAGGCCGGGAAGATCGGGATTTTGAGTTCAGCCTTCCGAAAACTCCCGCGCGAACATCGCCTCGTAGCCCGCGATCGCCTCCTCGGCTTCCGGGGCGATCAGGCGGGCGACGGCGGCGGCGAACGTCACCGGCGCCAGGCCTGAGGCGCTGACCACCTTGCCGTCGCTGACGGCCTTGGGCGTGTCGACATAGTGCTCGGCGCCCGGATAGTCGGTGACGGTCTTGGCCAGCCAGTCCCGTCCGTTCGAGGTGTGCTTGCGCCCCTCGAACAGCCCGGCATGGGCCAGGGCCGTGGTTCCGGCGCAGATGCCGGCCACCACCTTGCCGTCGGCGAAGGCCTGGCGCAGCAGGCCGCTGACCGCCTTGTTCTCGCCCTCGGCCCACGAGTCGCTGCCGATCAGGATGAAGACGTCGGCGTCGTTCAGCACCGGATCGTCGAAGCGGTAGTCGGCCGCGGCCAGCACCCCGCCGATCGAGGTCTCGGGCTCGCCGTCGGGCGTGGCGACCTCGATCTGGACCTTCAGCTCGCGGCGCAGCAGGGCCAGCACGCTCCCGGCTTCCCAATCGGCCCAGCCGGGCTGCAAAAAGGCGACGGCGACGGTCATAGGGCGACTCCTGGGTTCTACCGGATCAACGCGTAAGCACTTACATTGTCCGTCATGACAGACACAGCCGCCCTTTCAACCGCCGGATTCGACCTGACGCCGCCGACCGAGGCCGAGCGCGAACGCCTGGAGGCCGACCTGACGGCCGAGGAGGCGCGAGTCCTTCTGCACCACGGCACCGAGGCTCCGTTCTGCGGCGGCCTGCTGGGCGAGAAGAGCCCGGGCGTCTACGCCTGCCGCCTGTGCGGCCTGCCGCTGTTCAAGCACGAGACCAAGTTCGAGAGCGGCACGGGCTGGCCCAGCTTCTACGCCCCCTTCGCCGAAGACCACGTGCTGGGCGTCCGCGACGACTCGTATGGCATGGTCCGCATCGAGACCCGCTGCGCCCGCTGCGACAGCCACCAGGGCCACGTCTTCCCCGACGGCCCCGCCCCGACGCGCCTGCGCTACTGCATCAACTCGGTCTCGCTGCAGTTCGTGAAGTCGGGCGATCCCCTGCCCGACCCGCTGCATCGCGGCGACAAGATCGCGGCCTAAGCGCCGACCAAAGAGCTGGGGCGAAATCACGGTCTCACCCCAGCTTTTCTCAATTCCTATCGAATGGATATGAATTGTCTCCCGGCGTTGGAATGGGGCATCTCCGCTGGGTAGCCAGAGCACGCCCATGACCCCTACGCCCGCCCTCTTCGAAGCGCCCCGCCGCGACCGTGCCAATTACGAACCAGAATGGCCGCCGATCCTGATCGTGCCGGGCCTCTACAATTCCGGTCCCGACCACTGGCAGAGCCATTGGGAGCGCGCGCTTCCAAACGCCCAGCGGGTCGAGCAACAGGATTGGGAACGCCCCCTGCTGGGCGACTGGACCATCAGCCTGGCCGAGGCGATCCGCCAGAACCCCGGCGCGATCCTTGTCGCCCACAGCCTGGGCTGCGCCCTGATCTGCCACCTGGCCCAGGTGACCGGCGGACGCGGCGTCGGCGGGGCCATGCTGGTCGCGCCGGCCGACGTCAATCGCGAGGGCCCGGCCGGCCGCCTGCTGGTCGGCTTCTCGCCGATCCCCCGCCAGCGCCTGCCCTTCCCCAGCCTGGTCGTGGCCAGCCGCGACGACCCTTACGTCGAACTCGAACGCGCCGAAGCGTTCGCGCGAAGCTGGGGGTCGGAGTTCGTGGATCTCGGCCGCGCGGGGCACATCAATGTGGATTCGGGGCACGGGGCGTGGGTGAAGGGACGCGGCCTGCTGCGGGGGTTGATCCAGCGGGTGGCGGCGGAAGAGCGGCCATAGTCCACTATGAAGGAAAGAGTTGGTGCGGGCGGTCGGGGTCGAACCGACACTCCTTTCGGAACCGGATTTTGAGTCCGGCGCGTCTACCAGTTTCACCACGCCCGCAGGCTTCGCGTCACCGCGAAGGGTGGTCTTCCTAACAGGCGTCGCCGGCGATTTCCAGTCTTCAGAACGCGGTTTAGCGACGGCCCGTGAAACGGCTACGGCGGGCTGATCGTCTCGCCGCCGGTCAGCTGGATGGCGGCCGTCTCGAGGTGATCCAGCAGGCGCTTGAACATCGCCACCTCGCTGGGCGCCAGGCCGGCCAGCAGGGTCGCCTCATAGGCCAGGGCCAGCGGGGCGATCTCGGCGAACAGGCGACGGCCGGCGGCGGTGAGTTCCAGGGTGTGCGAGCGGCGGTCCGAGCGGACCGTCGTGCGGGCCACCAGGCGGCGGACGACCAGTTCCTGCGCCGCGCGGCTGACCCGGACCTTGTCCATCGCCGTTCGGGTGACGGCGGTGTGCTGGGTCAGAGAGCCCTCGGCTAGCACCGACATCAGCCGCCACTGCGGGATGGTCAGGCCGAAGCGGTCCTCGTAGGCGCGGGCGATCAGGCGGCTGACCGCCGCCGACGCCGTGGCCAGGCGATAGGGAACGTAGTCGATGAGGCTGACACCAGCCTCGGGCGCGTCGGGCGCGCCAGACGTGATCGGAGAGACCGTCGCGGTCATACCCTTCCTTTCGTCCTCCCCCAGAACCTACGGGTTCAGATGCTCCATCTGAACCCGTAGGTTCCCGAGTCTAAAGTTCTGAGCGCGTTCACGGGCGAAACCGCTCACACTTTCGCCCACGCGCTCAATGCGCGGCGCGCCTTTGGAAGGCGCGGCCTTCGCCAAATACATTGCGCGCTGGTCGGGCCATGGCGTTGGCCCACGCGTCGTCTTGGTGTGAGCGTCCCCGGCCCGCGTCTCAACGACGGGGCGAGTTCGCTCGAAAGAAGGACCACATTCGCACGCCGCTTGGGCAGAGAATAGCCGTCTCGCCCACCTGAACGGCGTTCTTATGCCTCGGGACGTCAGTGATGGTCGGCGCCGTGCGGCTTTTCCTTGGGCATGGGCGGCAGCGTCGTCAGCGCCTTCTGGCAGTCCTCCAGCTCGCGCAGGCAGTTGGGGCGGTTCCAGAAGTCGGCGAACTCGGCCACGGCCAGGCGCAGCAGCTGCTTGAATTCCTTCGAGTCGGGCCCCTTGGGCTCCTCGTGGTGATCGTCGGGCTTGGCGTCCGGCTTGTAGGACGCCAGCAGCACGGTCTGAGAGCCGACGATCGTCACGTTGCGACTCAGCAACTCGACCCCGCCGCCGCGGCACTTGTCGTCGCACTTGTGCTTTTCGGGGCCGTGGACGGCGCAGACCGCGTCGTCGCCGTGCTTGTCGTCCTTGCCGTGCGCCGCGCCATGGTGGCCGTCCTTGGCGCCCTCCTTCGGCTTCTCCTCGGGCGGCTTGCCGTCGACGGCGTCGGACAGGTGCTTGAAGGCCTTAGCGCAGGGACCGCCGAACGTCAGCAGCGGCCCGATCAGGCGCCTGACCTCGTCGAGCAGCTCGTGGGCCTTCTTCTCCAGTTCGCCGGAATGGGCGCTGCTGGCGGCCACGCACTTGGCCTTGATGGCCTCGTGGATCTTCTTGGGGACGTCGCTGGTCTTCTCGCCCTTCTCGCCGCGCCCCGTCAGGCGGCCGGCGAAAAAGGCCAGGGCGGCGATGGCGATCCCGGCCAGAATCAGCAGGAACACCAGGGTCGGGTCGAAGACCGGCACCGGCTGCTCGACCGGAAATTCAGACTGGTACACGGCGATCCCCCTTGGCCCCATACGCCACGCGTCGAATAGCGCGGCCTATGGTTAACGCAACAGCGTTATCTATGCACGGCCAAGGTTCTCAGGACGGGGCGGAAATGATGCTGGAGACCCGCGCGCCCGCCTCATAGCGCGACGCACCGCCAAAGACGGTCACCTCGCAGAGGATGTCGCCGCCCTCGGTCGAGGCCCAGATATAGCTGCGCTCGACCTCGACATAGCGGCCGGCGGGGGAAATGCCCTCGAAGGTGTCGCCCCAGGGCACGATCCCGCGCAGGTCCTGCCAGCGCAGGGTCACGGCGCGCGAAAGCTCGTCGCGCGCCATGGCCTCCAGGTCGGGATCGTTTGTAGGATCGCTCACCGAGCAGGCCTCAGCCTTCGGCGGTGTCGCGGAAATAGGCTTCGACCTCGCCCTGCAGCTTGAGGGTCATGGCGTTGCCCTTGCGATCCACGGTCTTGCCGGCCGCGACCCGCACCCACTTCTCGCTGATGCAGTATTCCTCGACATTGGTCTTCTCGACGCCCTTGAAACGGATGCCGATGCCGCGCTCCAGCAGGTCAGCGTCGTAGTACGGGCTGGCCGGGTTCACGGAGAGGCGGTCGGGAGGCGTGTCGCTCATGGTCTTCAGCTTTCGGTCGGGGCAGCGCGGCCCATGTCTTGGCCGGCGGTGATAGCCACGAAACGCTGAAAATCCAAATCCGGCGACGCGCCGCCCGTCCTTTTAGGCCTGCGGGTCTTCCTTCACCGGGTCGGCGGCAGACACGGTCCCGTCGTTGTTGGTGTCGTGCGTCACGAACATCCGCCAGCCGGAATAGTCGAACTCGGCGCGGGTGATGGCGCCGCTCTTGTCGCTGTCGAGCACGTCGAAGCGGATGTCCGTCTGGCGCATCTGGCGCTCGCGCTCCTCTTCCTTTTTCTCGGCCGTGCGCTCGTCCTTGGCGAGCCTCTTCTCGAGGCGCGCCTTGAACTCGCCGACATATTCGGTCCTCGACAGCACGCCGTTCCTGTCGGTGTCGATGGCGGCGAACTGCAGGGCGCGGGTGGCGGCGTACTCGTCCTTGGTGACGACGCCGTCGCCGTTCTGGTCCTGCTCCTTGATGAAGGTGTCGCGGGCGTGCGAGGCGGCGTGGGCGGCCCCGGCGGCCAGCGAGACGACAGCGACGGCGGCGAGGATCGTGCGGGTTTTCATGGGATGTCCTAGCGGAGGGATTCGAAGGTCAGGGCGTAGGTGAAGCTTTGGCCGGGCTGGCCAGGCGCCGCCGGGGCGACGCGATAGCGGGTCTGGACCTGGTAGATCCCCGACTTGTCGACCTTCACGGCGAAGCGGCCCTTGGCGTCGCTCTTCACGGTCCCGGGCGCGCTCTTGGTGTCGGCGTAGCGGTCGTCGGCGCCCTGGACGGTGATGGCCTGGCCCGCCAGCGGCTTGCCGTCGAACAGCACCTCGAACACGGCGTCCTGGCCGGTGACGATCTTGCTGGGATGGGTGATGGCGTGGAACTCCAGACCCTTGCCGATCGGGGCCAGGGCCGCGTCGTTCGGCGCGCCGCGCGTGACATAGACGTCGGCCATGGTCAGGCTTTGCATGTCGATGGCGTCGGCCGGGGCCTTGTCGCCCTCGAAGAACTGCCACTCGCCCTTGACCAGGGCGGCCTTGGCGGTGCGGCCGCCGCGCAGGCCGGTGGTGATGCGATAGGTGCCCGGCGTCTCGGTGACGGCTTCGACCAGCGCCAGTTCGCGGGTGTAGACCGGAGTCAGCGCGACGCGGACCCCGTCGGGACCGATCACGGCGTAGGCGTCGGACTTCATCGCCACCTCGGGCGTGAAGAAGCTCTCGGTGAAGGCGCCCTGCACGGTGACGATCTTGCGGTCCGACGCGTCGAACACGGTCGGCAGCAGATAGGGCGAATGGGCCTGGGCGATCCCTGGGATCATTGGGGCCGCGAGGCTGAGCAGGAGCGCGCCGCCCAGCAGGCCAGCGCGGAGAGAACGGATCATCGGGAAACCCCAGTCGCCGCTCCAGTCGCGGCGAGACCTGAGATATTGCGATTAGTTCTGAGAATCAATTGCAAATAGCTTGACCGGTCTGGCGGGCCGTTTTACCCCGTCGCCATCAAGTTGCGAACAAGTCGCAAAAACCATCGAAGGGGATATCGATGTCTCGCCTCAAGCTGGCCACCCTCGCGGCCGCCTCCTCCGCCGCGCTCCTGGCCGCCGCCGCGCCCTCTTCTCAGGCATGGGCCGCCGACAACGCCGCCGACGCGGTCGAGGTCGACAAGGTCACCGTCACCGCGACGCGCTCGGAGAAGCCGGTCGCCAAGGTTCCGGCGACCGTGACCGCCATCTCATCGGACGAGATCGAGGACGGCCTGGTCAAGGACATCAAGGACCTGGTCCGCGACGAGCCGGGCGTATCGGTCCGCAACGCCCCTGCCCGCTTCACCGCCGCCGGCTCCTCGACGGGCCGCGACGGCAATGCCGGCTTCAACATCCGCGGCCTGGAAGGCAATCGTGTGCTGATCGTCGTCGACGGCGTGCGGACGCCGGACGGCTTCGCCTTCGGCGCCCAGTCCACGGGTCGTGGCGACTATGTCGATCTCGACATCCTGAAGTCGGTCGAGATCGTGCGCGGCCCCGCCTCGGCCCTCTACGGCGCTGATGGTCTCGCGGGTTCCGTCAGTTTCATCACCAAGGATCCCTCGGACATCCTGAAGGACGGCAAGACCTTCGCCGGCCGCGCCCGCGTCGGCTACGCCTCGGCCGACGAGAGCTGGACCGAGAGCCTGCTGCTGGCCGGCAAGTCGGACCGCTGGGAAGCCCTGGCCGCCTACACGCGCCGCGACGGCAAGGGCCAGAAGACGGCCGGGACCAACGACTCGGCCAATACCGACCGCACCACCGCCAATCCCGAGGACAACCAGTCCAATTCGTTCCTGGGCAAGCTGGTCTACAGCCCCGACGACAGGAACCGTTTCCGCCTGACGGTCGACCACCTCGATCGCGACGTCGACTGGACCGTGCTGTCGGCCATCGCCAAGCCGCCGTTGGCCGCGACCAGCGTCATCGGCCTGACCGCCTTCGACAAGATCAGGCGCAACCGCGTCAGCGCCGACCACCGCTTCGACGGTGGCGAAGGCCTGATCAAGGCCGCCCACTCGACCGTCTACTGGCAGAAGAGCACGACCCGCCAGTTCTCGGCCGAGGATCGCAATACCGCCGCCGACCGCACCCGCGACGCCACCTTCAACAACCGCGTCCTGGGCGCCAGCGTCGAGCTGCACAGCGTCTTCGACACCGGCGCGCTGAAACATGAGATCGTCTGGGGCGGCGACGCCTCGATCACCCGCCAGCAAGGCACGCGCGACGGCACGGTCCCGCCGGTCGGCGAGACCTTCCCCGGCAAGGCCTTCCCGACCACCGACTTCACCCTGGCCGGCCTCTACGTGCAGGACGAGATCACCGCCGGCCCCGTGACGATCTATCCGGCCATCCGCTTCGACTACTACAAGCTGGACCCGAAGGCCGACCCGCTGTTCACCACCGCCGCGTCGGGCCAGCACGACTCGCACATCTCGCCGAAGCTCGGCCTGGTGTGGGAGGCCAGCGACGTGGTCACCGTGTTCGCCAACGCCGCGGCCGGCTTCAAGGCCCCGGCCCCGATCCAGATCAACACCGGCTTCGCCAACCTGGTCTCGAACTACAAGTCGATCTCGAACCCCGACCTGAAGCCCGAGACCAGCAAGACGATCGAGGGCGGCGTCCGATTCCACCAGGGCGGCTTCCGCGCGGCCGCGACCGCCTTCACCGGCAAGTACGACGACTTCATCGAGCAGGTGCAAGTCGGCGGGAACTTCACCGCCGCCAATCCGGCCGTCTACCAGTACATCAACCTGTCCGACGCCAAGATCAGCGGCGCCGAGGCCAAGGCCTCGTTCGACTTCGGCGCCGGCTTCACGGCGCGCGCCGCGGCTTCGTATGCCAAGGGCTCGTCCAAGACCGATGGCGTCCGGACGCCGCTGGCGTCGATCGACCCGGTCAAGCTGACCGGCGGCATCGCCTACCGCGCCCCGACCGGCCGGTTCGGCGGCGACCTCAGCGTCATCCACGCGGACCGCAAGTCGGCCAGCCGGGCGGGCGTCACCTGCACCGGCGGCTGCTTCACGCCGCCGTCGTTCACCATCGCCAACGCCACCGCCTGGGTGGCCGTGACCGACACGGTGACCGTGCGCGCCGGCGTCTTCAACCTGACCGACGAGAAGTACTGGTGGTGGAGCGACGCGCGCGGCCTGGCCGACAGCTCGACCGTCAAGGACGGCTACAGCCAGCCCGGTCGCAACTACAGCGTCTCCCTGGCGCTGAAGTTCTAGATCCGCCGGGACGCGGCGCGCGTGGGCCGGGAAGCCGCGCCGCCGCGATCCTCGCGGGCAAACGCCCCGATCCGACCGGATCGGGGCGTTTTGCGCTTAAGGGCCACGGGCGTCGCCAAAAGTCCTTACACTTTGCGCGCTCACGCTTTACCACCGGCCGGGTCACGATATCGGAGTCCGCATGCTGCGTCGCCTCTACGACTGGGTCATGGGCCTGGCCGCTTCCCGCCACGCTCCGGTGAGCCTGTTCGCCGTCTCGTTCGCCGAAAGCTCGTTCTTCCCGATACCGCCGGACGTGATGCTGGCCCCGATGGTGCTGGCCAAGCCGGAGAAGGCCTGGCGCTACGCCCTGATCTGCACGATCGCCTCGGTTCTGGGCGGCGCCCTGGGCTGGGCGATCGGCTACTTCCTGCGCGACTTCGGCCTGTGGATGATGGCCGCGACCGGTCACACGGGCGGGCTGGAGCAGTTCCAGTGCTGGTACGGCAAGTACGGCGTCTGGGTGATCCTGGCCAAGGGCCTGACCCCCATTCCGTACAAGCTGGTGACCATCGCCTCGGGCCTGGCCGCGTTCAGCTTCCCGATCTTCCTGGTCGCCTCGGCCGTGACGCGGGGCGCGCGCTTTTTCATGGTCGCCTTCATCGTCAGGAAATTCGGCCCGACCCTGCTGCCGATCGTCGAGCGCCGCCTGGCCCTGTTCGCCGGAATTTTGATCGCCCTCCTTGTCATCGGCCTGACCGCCAGCCACTTCATCGGCGGGGGCGGGCATGGTGGAGTTTGCGCCGCATGACGAACGAGAAGTCTGAAGTCAGAGGATCGACCTTCGTCGGCGTCGTCTACGATCTGGTCACCCGCCACTGGCCGCTGGTCGCGTTCCTGTCCAGCGCGCTGATGCTGGCCATCGCCCATGCGTTCGAGACCTTCGGCCACCTCGCCCCCTGTCACCTCTGCCTGAAGGCCCGCGAGGTCTATTGGGTCGCCGGGACCGTGGGCCTGATCGGCGCCGTCCTGCAGCGCACGCCGCTGTGGACGCGCCTGCGCCAGCCGGTGAACCTCCTGCTGGGCGCGATCTTTCTCTACGGGACCGGTCTTGCCGTCTTCCACGCCGGGGTGGAGTGGAAGTGGTGGCCGGGTCCGACCACCTGCACCGGCAGCGGCGCGGCCAGCGCGGCCAACCTCTCGGCCATGCTGGACGGCTCGCTGAAGATCGAGGCGCCGATGTGCGACAAGGCCGCCTGGGTGTTCCTGGGCCTGTCGATGGCCGGATGGAACGCCCTGGTCTCGCTGAAGCTGACGGTGTGGTCGGTGCTGGCCGGCCTGCGCAAGACGGAGACGCTGTGATGACTCGCCCGATCCCCTCTCGCCCCGGTCAAGGCGCCCTGAGCTCGCGCCTCGCCGAAATGCTGCGCGTCGACCAGGCCGGCGAGCTGGCGGCCGTCCACATCTATCGCGGCCAGGCGGCCGTCATGCGCGCCGCGCCGGGTCGCGAGCGCATCACCGCTCAGCTGACGGAGATGGAGGGTCACGAGCAGGTCCACCTCAGCCGCTTCAACGAACTGCTGACCGAGCGCAAGGTCCGCCCGACCCTGATGTCGCCGGTCTGGCGCGCGGCCGCCTTCGCGCTTGGCGCCGGCACCGCCCTGCTGGGCGACAAGGCCGCCCATGCCTGCACCGAGGCGGTCGAGACCGTGATCGAGAAGCACTATGCCGGCCAGATCGAGGAGTTGAAGGACCGCGACCCGGCCCTGGCCGCGGAGCTCACCCAGTTCCGCGACGACGAGCTTGGTCACCGCGATATCGCCATCGAGGAAGGCGCCCACGAGGCCATCGCCTACCCGCTGCTGACGGCCGTGATCCAGGCCGGCTGCCGCGCGGCGATCAAGATCAGCGAGAAGATCTAGACCCTCGGGTTGGCGCCCGCCGCGCGCGGGCCTACCGATGCTCCCCACAAGACCTTGCGTTGGGGAGTCGCCGACTTGTCGTTCCGTATCTTCGCCGCCTCCGCGGCGTCGCTTCTGGCTTTGTCGACTGCGGCTTCTTCCGTCGCTTGGGCCGCCGAGCCCCTGAAGACCAGCGAACTCAGCCTCCAGACCGGCGGTCCGATGCCCGCCGAGCAGCGCGCGCTGGGCTTCGAGCACGCCGACCTCAAGTTCAGGATTCTGCCCGACAGGAAGGCGATCGAGGGCGAGGCGACCCTGACCTTCACGGCCAAGGCGCCGCTGACCAAGCTGGTTCTCGACTTCGATCGCGTCTTCACGATCCGCCAACTGACCATCGACGGCAAAGCGCTGAAGCCCACGGCCTGGAGCAACCCCGAAGGCCGCATGACCATCACCCTGCCCCACGCGGTGGCCAAGGGGCGGTCGGTCACCGCCGTGATCACCTATGATGGGATCCCGCTGGAAGCCAAGCGCGCGCCGTGGGACGGCGGCTTCGTCTGGAGCAAGGCCCCGACCGGCGAGCCCTGGATCGCCACCGCCGTGCAGGGCGACGGCTGCGACATCTTCTGGCCCTGCATCGACTATCCGACCGGCGAGCCCAAGCTGGTCGACCTGCACATCACCGTCCCTGCCCCTCTGGTCGCCCCGGCCAACGGCGTCTTCAAGGGCATGACCGAGAAGGACGGCTGGCGGACCTACAACTGGCGGGCCAAGACCCCCAACACCTACGCCATCGCCCTGGACGTCGGCCCCTATGAGGAGCTGACGGCCAGCTACAAGAGCCGCTTCGGCGACAGCTTCCCGATGTCGTTCTGGTATCTCAAGGGCGGCGCCGACAAGGCCCAGGGCCTGTTCGCCGAGTTCGCGCCGATGCTGGACTTCTACGAGCAGATGATCGGCCCCTACCCCTTCCGCGACGAGAAGATGGGGGTGGTCGAGACCCCGCACCTGGGCATGGAGCACCAGACGATCAACGCCTATGGCAACAAGTACAGGAAGGAGGTCTACGGCTTCGACTGGCTGCTGCAGCACGAGTTCGCGCATGAGTGGTTCGGCAACCAGCTGACCAACAGCGACAACGACGACATGTGGCTGCACGAGGGCTACGGGACCTACATGCAGCCGCTGATGTCGCAATGGCTGCACGGCGACATGGAGTACATGGCGCGCCTGAACCAGATGCGGGTCGACACCAAGAACAGGTTCCCGATCGTCTCGGGCAAGCCGCTGAGGGAAGACGAGGTCTATAACGGCGAGCGCGGGCCCGGGAACGACATCTACTACAAGGCCGCCAATGTCCTGCACACGCTGCGGACGCTGATCGGCGACGAGGCCTTCTTCAAGATCACCCGCATCGCCGTCTACGGCCGCGACGATCCGAAGCCCGGCAATTTCACGACCCGCTGTCTCGGCACGAAGGACTATATCAAGATCGTCAACCAAGTGACGGGCAAGGACTACGGCTGGTTCTTCGACGTCTATCTCTACGAGGCCGCGCCGCCGGAACTGGTCGAGACCCGCGAGGGCGGCGACCTGATGCTGACGTGGAAGGCGCCCAACGGCAAACCCTTTCCCATGCCGGTGGACGTCAAGGTCGGCGACAGGATCGTCACCCTGCCGATGGCCGACGGGACGGGTCGGGTCAGCGTCGGCGACACCGTGCCGGTCATCGTCGACCCGGCCTCGAAGATCCTGCGCCGGCAGCCCTATCTGGAAGCCTATCAGGCCTGGAAGAAGGCCCAGGACGACGCCGCCAAGGCCGAGGCCGAAGCCAAGAAGAAGGCGGACGCCGGGAACAAGTAAGCCTCCGCTAACCCTGTCCGTTCACCGGATGGCGCGACCTTCGAGGTTAGGACCCGCATGTCCTTCCGGAGGTCGCGTCCTATGTTCAAGCCCGTCCACTTCGTCGCCGCCGCGCGCTTCACGCTGCTGGCCGGATCTCTGGCTGTCGTGGTGCTGACCCTGGGTCCGTTCCAGGGCGCGGAAGGCCATTTCGGCCTCACCGACAAGGAAGCTCACGCCATCGCCTTCGGCGGCCTGCTGGCGGTGTCTTTCCTGGCCTTCCCACGGATGCGCCGCAATGACCTGGCGATCGCGGCCCTGGTGCTGGGCGCGGCCGTCGAAGTGGCCCAGCTCATCGCCCATCGCGACGGTAACATCGCCGATTGGCTGGCCGACGCCGCCGGCGTTCTGACGATCTACGGCGCGAGCATGATCGAAACGGTTCGCAAGATGGCCCGCGAACAGGGCGACCTGACGTTCGCGCAGATCGCCGCGCAGGACCGCCGTCGGGGCCGCCGCCGTCGCGCGACGGCGTTCGAACCGGTCGAGACGGACGCGCCCAGCTTCGCCGAGCGCGCCGCCCGCCGGTTTCCGGTCAGGTAATCCGCTTGACGCTGACCGGGTCACTGCCCGGGAAGCTCTCTTCCAGGCCCTCGTCCAGCAGGGCTTCCTGACGGTTCTCGGACTTGGCGACCTTGTCGGCAAGCTGGTCGTGCTTCTCATTGTCGGCCAGCGGACGCTTGGCCTCGCGCGCGTGCGGCGCGTCGATATGCCGGTCTTCGGCGCGCACCTTGCTCTCCGAGTCCGTGTCGGCCGTGGAGGCGGCGGCGCCGTGCGTGAAGTGGCGTTGGTCGTCGTCGGTATTGGGTTGTCGGCTCATGGCGTGGTCTCCCGTGGCTTTTTAGCCTCGGAGTAAAAACCCGCCGGTCCAGGTTCGGGTTGCATGGCCACGGCGAGGGGACAGCTATCCCCTCGCGCACGGCCCGGGCCGTTTGCTGTCTGAAGCCGGAGGCCTAAGCCTCCAGCTCGATGTCCCAGTACAGATAGTCCAGCCAGCTGACGTGCAACCGCCCCGGCGGGAACCGACGTCCCCGCTCCTGCAGTTCGTGCATCGACGGACGGCGAGCGTTCTGGAAGGGCTGCATACCCGCTTCGCGCGGCGTGCGGCCGCCCTTGCTGAGGTTACAGGGCGCGCAGGCGGTGACGATATTCTCCCAGGTGGTCCGGCCGCCGCGCGAGCGGGGGATCACATGGTCGAAGGTCAGATCCTCCGGCGAACCGCAGTACTGACAGCTGAAGCTATCGCGCAGGAACAGGTTGAAGCGGGTGAAGGCCGGCGGCCGCTCCTGCGGGACGTACTGCTTCAGCGCCACGACGCTGGGCAGCCGCATCTCGAACGACGGCGAATGGACGACCTGGTCATAGCTGGCCACGACGTCGACGCGATCCAGGAACACCGCCTTGATCACCTCCTGCCACGGCCAGACGGACAGCGGATAGTAACTGAGCGGCCTGAAATCGGCGTTGAGCACGAGGGCCGGCATGCCCGAGGGCGGGCGCGTGAGGACCTGCATCAGATCCCCCCTTCGAGGCGAACGGCTAAGCGTTCAGCACCTCGGCTGATATGATACGCGACAGGACTGAAGACGGGCCTCCTTCCTACGCTATTCAGGGAATCGCCATTCATTCCCGAACGCATGGAAAGGATGGGCCATGTCAGCGACAGAACCAAGACATCTCGCCGACAGGGCTCAGAAAGGCGCGATCTCGCGTCGTTTCACGGCGCCGTAGCAGGCCCAAAGCAGATGGGCGGCGACGCCGCGATAGGGCCGCCAGAGTTCGGCGCGGGCATAGGCCTGCTTCTCGTTGGGCCGGACCTCGGACCGGTCGGCCCAGCGCATGGCCTCCTGCAGGGCGATGTCGCCGCCAGGGAACATGTCCAGCCGCCCTTGGGTGAACATCAGATAGACCTCGGCGGTCCAGCGGCCGATGCCGGTGATCGCCGTCAGCGCCGCTATCGCCTCCTCGTCGGACAGGCCCGGCAGGGCGTCGAAGTCGCACGTCCCGGCCAGGTGGGCGTGGGCTATGGCGCGGACATAGCGGGCCTTGGGCCGCGAAAGGCCGAGCGACAGCAGATAGGCGTCCTCGTGGCCCATCACCGCGTCGGGAGTCATCTCGGGCAGGCCCGCCTCGACCCGCGCCCAGATGGCGGCGGCCGAGGCCAGCGACACCTGCTGCTGCACGACCATCTTCAGCAGACCCGGAAAGCCGCCCGTGCTCACGCGCCATTCGAAGGGCGGCGTGACGGCTTCCAGGGCGGCCAGCGCCGGGTCGGCGGCGGCCAGGCGCCGGCGGGCTTCGAGCAGGGCGTCGGCGGTCGGTGGAACGAACATCGGCCTCAAGGGACCCCGCCCCGCGGCCGCTGACAATCCGGAACTTGCTGAACTATCCGATGGACGTAATCTCGACCTCGCCGCCGGGCGCGGGGGAGACGTCGCCGACGACCTTCCCGAGCAACGCCCGGGCGATCGGGGCGACATAGGAGACCGAACCCTGGGTCGGGTCGGCTTCGTCCTCGCCGACGATGCGGAAGGTCTGCACACGCCCGTCCTCGCGCTCGAAGGTCACGCGGTCGCCGAACTGCACGGCGGTCTTGTCCGGGTCGCGCTCCATCAGCTGGGCGGTGGCGCGGCGAGCCGACCAGTAGCGCAGATCGCGGGTGGCGCGCGCCATGGCGGTGCGATCGCCATCGGCCGCCCCGCCGGCGCTCTGGGCCGCGCTGTAGGCGGCGCGCGCCGAGGTCAGCTCGGCCTCGATCTGGGCCAGGCCTTCCGGCGTGACGAGATTGGGATGGGTGGAGATCGGGCGATCGGGCAGATCGGCCGCGAAGGCCTCGCTGTCGCCTTCCTTGGTGAAGGCGACGCTCATCGGACGATGTCTTGGATCATGGAGAAAGCCTGCAACGCACACGAATAAAACGGCGTCGGAAGGCCTAACGCGTCCGGTTCTGGTTAGCTCCGCGACAGCAAAGCTTCAAGCCGAACGCGGCGACGGGCGCTCCGAGGCAAGCCCGCCGACAGCGAACCATCAGTCTTTATTAGAGAACAACGCCGGCGACAGCGGCGGCGACGCCAAGAGCGATGACGAGGAAATAGCCGGCGGCCAGACGGTCGAAGGCGTTTTCAAAAGCGGCGAGCGTACGTTGCATGGGATGTCCCTCAATGCCTTGTCCTACCCCCGATGGGCCCTGGCCAAGCCTGCGCCGAGCCAATCTGGACGGTGCTTAGATAGCACCAATCTGAACGACGTCAAGATAATCTATACAGTGTTTGGATGAAAATCTGGAAAGGTGCTGTTACAGTGAGGACCCATGACCACCGCGACCGCCGAATCCCGTCCGTATCACCATGGCGACCTGAGCCGCGCCCTGATTGACGCCGCCCGCAAGATCCTCGAAACAGAGGGTCCTGCGGCCTTGTCTCTGCGAGCCGTGGCGCGCGAGGCCGGGGTCAGCCCCGCCGCGCCCTATCATCACTTCAAGGACAAGGCCCAGTTGCTGGAGGCCGTCGCCCACGAGGGCTGGCATGAGCTGGACGTGGCCCTGTCCGCGGCCCGCGCCTCGACCGACGACGCTCGCGCGCGGATAAGCAATCTGGGCGTGGCCTATGTCTGCTTCGCCCGCGACAACCCGGCGCTCTATCGCGTGATGTACGACCGCTCGCGCGACAAGGACGCCCTGCCCGACCAGTTGAAGGACGACGGCGCCTATTGCCAGGTCCGTGACACCATCAACGAGAACAGCGGCGGCCACGTCAGCGACATCGACCTGGAGCTGGCGACCATCGCGGCCTGGTGCGCCGGTCACGGTCTGGCCGAGATGATCGGCTTCAAGCAGTTCACCACGCTGAAGGCGCAGCTGGGCGGCGAGGAAGCCTTCCTGCGCGCCGTGTTCGAGCACCTTGGCATGTTCGCGAAGTTCACCGCGCCCCCTCAAGGCTGAATTGGGACTGAGAGCGAGCGTGACCTTCGTCACCCGGTTCGCCCCGTCGCCGACGGGCCTTCTGCATCGCGGCCACGCGTTCTCGGCGCTGACGGCCTATCGCGCCGCGCAAGAGGCCGGCGGCCGCTTCCTGCTGCGCATCGAGGACATCGACGCCACCCGCTGCCGGCCGGAATACGACGCGGCGATCCTGGAGGACCTGGCCTGGCTGGGCCTGGAGTGGGAAACCCCCGTCCGTCGGCAGTCCGAGCATCTGGCCGACTACCACGCCGCCATCGAGAGCTTGCGCGAGCGCGGCCTGGTCTATCGCTGCTTCAAGACCCGCAAGGAGATCGACATCGGCCGCGCGCCGCACGCGCCGGCGGTTGCCTATGTCGGCGCGCCCCTGCCCGCCGAAGAGGAAGCCGAACGCCTCGAACGCGGCGAGGCCTTCGCCTGGCGGCTGTCGCTGGCGGCGGCGCGTGACGCGCTCGGTGGCTTCGAGGGCCTGACCTTCGTCGAGGAGCGCGCGGGACCCGACGGCGAGACCGGCGTCATCCAGGCTCGCCCGGAAATCGCCGGCGACATCGTCCTGGCCCGCAAGGACGTCGGCGTCGCCTATCACCTGGCCGTGGTCCACGACGACGCCCTGCAAGGCGTCACCCACGTGATCCGAGGCGTCGACCTGTTCGAGGCCGCCCACATCCAGCGCCTGCTGCAGGCCCTGCTGGGCTACGCGACGCCGACCTACCGCCATCACGGCCTGCTGCTCGGCCCGGACGGCAAACGCTACGCCAAGCGCGACAGGGCCCAGACTCTGCGGGAACTCAGGGCCGCGGGCATGAGCGCGGCCGAGCTGCGGGCCGAACTCGGCTTTTAGGCCCCGCCCCCGGCCTGCTCGACCAGTTGGCCCATCGCCTTCAGATAGTTCGAAAAGGCCGCTCTCCCGGTCTCGGTCAGGCGCACGCGGGTCAGGGGCTTGCGGCCGACGAAGCTCTTGTCGATCGAGACGTATCCGGCCTCCTCCAGCTTGCGCAGGTGGATCGACAGATTGCCCTGGGTGACCTCCAGGACGTCCTTCAGCTCGGTGAAGTCGGCGACCTCGGCGCTGGCCAGGTAGGCGACGATCCCCAGCCGCACGCGGCCATGGATGACGTCGTCCAGCCCGCTGATGTCGAACCTGGGCGCCACGATCGTCTCAGGCGCCTGGCCGCAGGGCCTGGCGCATCATGAAGAAGCCGGGGGCCCCCATGAAGGCGAACAGGCCGAAGGTCGCGATCGCCAGATAGAGGTCCGCGCGATGGATCAGCATTCCCATGGCGACGCCCGACACCAGCCAACCGATCGCCACCAGCGCCATCCACGCCCGCTTGCGCAATACGAAACTCACGTACCAGACCGCGCCCTGCAGGATGAACACCACGGCCGGATGGAACAGCCAGTAGCGGAAGTCGTGGTTGCGCGCGGCGGCCGAGGCGAAGACCACCACCAGCGCCAGATTGGCGATGCCCGTGCCCGCGAAGGCGGCGTTGACGGCGCGGTTGGTGACGCCGCGCTGGGGGTTCTTGCGGTCGATGACGATGACGATCGTCATCAGGATCAGGAAGATCACCGTCGGCGCCCAGGCCATCACGATGTTTCCCGTCGCCCCCAGGGTCAGGAGGCCCTTCTCCTGGACGAAATAGCTCAGGGTCTGGACCCCGTAGAGCACGCCCGCCGAGCCATAGAGCGCGCCCCCGGCCACGCCAAGCCCGCCGCGCTCGTTGCCGCCCTCGGCGAGGCCGCGCAGGAAGGCCAGATCGTCCTGGGCGCTCTTGAGCTTGTCGTTCATGCCGATCCCCTTCAGCGCAGCATCATGACGGCTCACAGGATTCGTCCCAACAGCGGCATGCGGCGCAGGACCATGGTGGTCAGCCAGCTGAGCACGACGGCCCCGCCGAACGCGACGCACCCCTTGGCGAAGCCGCCCCAGGCCTGCGGCAGCATCAGCCACCCCAGCCAGGCGGTGAAGACGTAGTGGGTCAGGTACATGCCGTAGGCGTTGGCTTGCAGGCTCCGACCGATGGGCCCCGTCTCGCGGACGAAGCGCAGGAAGGTCGCCAGCGCCGCGAACGACAGCGTGGCGCAGGACAGACAGAACATCAGCCCGCCGAACGAATCCAGCAGCGGCCTGGGCGGAGGGTTCGGCGAGAAGGCGATGATCATGGTCGCCACCGCCCCGACGATCGGCAGGATCGGGGCCAACTGCCAGAGCTGCCAGCGCTTGGCGAGCTTTCCCTCGGGATCCGTCAGGCCATGTCCCACGCCCGCGGCGCCGACCGCGATCCCGGCCAGGAAGTAGACGAAGTAGTGGCCGATGCGGGCCGTCTGGACCACGAACGGTCCGACCATTGTCCAATGACCGAACGGGGTTGTCATGACCAACGGCAGATAGGCCATCAGGCTTACCGCCGCCAAGCCGCAGAAGAACCGACCTGGCTTGGCGTCCGCGCCTTTCGCCGCGCGACCGAGGACGTAGGTGACGCCAGGCCACATCGCGTAGACCGCCGCGAACAGCCCGCCGAACGCCAGCAGCACCCACAGGAACCAGGCCGGGCCGCTGGGCCAAAACGGCAGGCGCGTCCAGGCCTCGGCGAAGGGGGTGAACGACGGCGCGCCGCCCGACTGCAGCCAGGCCGGGAAATAGGCCAGCGGGGCCAGCAGGCCGACGGCGAGGACGAACGGGACGCCCAGGCGCAAGGCCCGGCTCCTAAGGTAGCCGCCCGCCCCCTTGGCCCGCAGGCCATCGGCGACGAACAGGCCCGAAATGAAGAACATCAGCGACATGAAGAAGAGGTCGTTGACCAGGGTAACGAGGCTCCAGCCGCCAAACTTCTGCGGGTCTGCCACCGGGAAAGCCGTCCAGAGAATCGGCTGGGCGTCGAACGCCTTCGGGGCCGGCGCGTACGGGTGATAGGTCAGCACCGCGTGGTGGGCGATCACCAGCAGGGTGACGAAGGCGCGCAAGGCGCCGATGGCCGCGTTGCGACCGCCGATCTGGACGAGCGTCGATCTCTCGGAGGCGCTGAGGGGCGCGTGCATGGCTTCGGTTTCCCCCTTGAAGATGGCCACACCATGGATCAACAAGTTTGTTTTGTAAACTAGTCTACCCCACTTAGGCGACGCCAGGCGGAGCATCGCGCTGCCTTCAGCGAACCCAGTAGCTGTAGCGATACCCTGGCGTGAAACCCTCGTCGGCATAGAGGGCGATGGCCGGCGCGTTGTCGGCCTCGACCTGCAGCCAGGCCCGCTCGGCGCCGAGGGTCTTCGCCTCGGCTAGCAGGGCGCGCAGCACTCGGCGGGCCAGACCCTTGCGGCGATGGTCGGGGACGGTGCGCATGCCGAAGATCCCCGCATAGCCGCCACCGATGGCGCTGGCCCCGATCGCCGCCGGGACGCCGTCGATGTCCAGCCGCGCGAAGCGAGCCGGCACGGGGATGCGGCCAAGCGCCTCCAGCCGTTCGCGACCATCCTCCGGGTTACCGGCCGTGGCGGTGAACACGGCTTCGAAGGTGGCGTCCGGCGTGTCCGAAAGGCGGACGCCATCGTCGCCTTCCCCACTGGTCTGACCCAGCATCACCAGGGTCGCCTTGCACGCCGCGTAGCCTCGGGCCGCCAGACGCTCGGCCAGGTCGGCCGGCGCCACGACGCCATCGGTCAGCTTGAAGCGCGGCGGCAGGCCGCGTTCGACGAACCAGGCCTCGACCGCATCCAGCGCCGCTTCCGGATCGCGATCCGGCGCCGCCAACGGCCAGCAGGCGTTGATCCGCATCGACTGGCCGGACGAGGCGTTCAGCCGCCACCCACCCAGCCGCGCCCGCTCGCGGGCCGGCCAGGCGTCGTCGGCCAGGGGTTCTAGAAGCGCCGGATCGATCACTTCTCGGCCAGGAGCTTCTCGACGATTCCGCGCGCTTCCGGGCTGGACCAGTCGGCCGGACCGGCCATGCGGGCGCGCTCACGGCCCTGGCGGTCGTAGATGATCGTCGTCGGATAGCCGGCCGCCTTGGGCTCCAGCGCGAACGAGAGCTTGTAGCCCGGATCGCGATAGGTCTTCAGCGGCGGGTTGGCGGCCATCTCCTCGTTGACCAGGTTCAGGTCGCCATCGCGGTCGACGCTGATCGGCAGCACGGTGACCGGCTGGGTCGCGTAGACGGACTGCAGCTTGGCCAGGGTCGGCATCTCGGCCTTGCACGGCGCGCACCAGGTCGCCCACAGGTTCATGACCACCACGCGGCCCTTGAAGTCGGCCAGAGTGGCGGGCTTGCCGTCCAGGCTGGTGAACACCGTGTCGGGCGCGGGACGCGGCGTGGCGGGCACGTCGAGCTTTTCCAGCGTCCCCTTCTTGAATTCTGTGAGGTCGGCAGGCCCATGGGGTTTGAACGAAGCACTGGCGATGACGTATAGAACCGCCGCCACGCCGACGAGGACGACGCCACCCAGCGCCAGCCTCACAGGGTTGCGCTTCTTGGCCGCCGCCTCCGATTGGACTTCGCTCATATGACCGACAACGCCTCCGATACGCCCAAGGCCGACAAGGGCCAGGGCCAAGCCATGTGGGGCGGTCGGTTCTCGGCCAAGCCGGCGGAACTGATGCAGGCGATCAACGTCTCCATCGGCTTCGACAAGCGCCTCTGGGCGCAGGACCTGGCAGGCTCCCGCGCCCACGCTCGGATGTTGATCAGCCAAGGTGTGATTGCAAGCGCCGACGGCGAGGAAATCCTCAAAGGGCTCGACGCCATCGAGGGCGAGATCACGGCCGGGGTCTTCCCGTTCCGTGACGAGTACGAAGACATCCACATGAATATCGAGGCGCGGCTGCGCGAGCTGATCGGCGCGACCGCCGGCCGGCTGCACACCGCCCGCTCGCGCAACGACCAGGTCGCCGTCGACTTCCGCCTGTGGGTCCGCGACGCCGCCGACCGCTCGGCCGCGCAACTGGAAGCCCTGCAAAAGGCCCTGCTGGCTCAGGCCGAGGTTTATGCCGACGCCCTGATGCCGGGCTTCACTCACCTGCAGCCGGCCCAGCCGGTCACCTTCGGCCACCACCTGATGGCCTATGTCGAGATGTTCGGCCGCGACGCCAGCCGTTTCCGCGACGCCCGCGCCCGCATGAACGAGTGCCCGCTGGGCGCGGCGGCCCTGGCCGGCTCGCCCTTCCCGATCGACCGCAACCAGACGGCGGCGGCCCTGGGCTTCGACCGCCCGACCGCCAATTCGCTGGACAGCGTCTCGGCCCGCGACTTCGCCCTGGAAGCCCTGTCGGCCGCCTCGATCACCGCCACGCACCTGTCGCGCCTGGCCGAGGAGATCGTGCTGTGGACGACGCCGATGTTCGGCTTCATCAAGCTGACCGACGCCTTCACGACCGGCAGCTCGATCATGCCGCAGAAGAAGAACCCCGACGCCGCCGAGCTGATCCGCGCCAAGGTCGGCCGCATCCTGGGCTCGCTGACCACCCTGACCGTGGTCATGAAGGGTCTGCCGCTGGCCTATTCGAAGGACATGCAGGAAGACAAGGTCCCGACCTTCGAGGCCTTCGACGCCCTGGAACTCAGCCTGCTGGCCATGGCCGGCATGGTCGCCGACCTGACCCCGAACACCGAGACCATGGCCAAGGCGGCTGGCGCGGGCTTCTCGACCGCCACCGACCTGGCCGATTGGCTGGTGCGGACGCTGAACATGCCTTTCCGCGACGCACACCACGTGACAGGCTCCGCCGTGAAGACGGCCGAAGGGCTTGGCGTCGATCTGGCCGATCTTAGCTTGGAGCAGTTCCAGGCGATCGAGCCCCGGATCACCCAGGACGTCTACGCCGTTCTGACCCCGGCCGCCTCGGCGGCCAGCCGCATGAGCTACGGTGGGACCGCCCCCGCCCAGGTCCGCGCCCAGATCGCGCGTTGGAAGGAAGTCCTCGCATGACCCCCTTTAAGAAGAACTTTGGGCGCCCCGTCACCCTGCTCGCCCTGACCGCCATGGCGCTCACGGCCGCCGCCTGCGGCAAGCAAGGCGCCCTGGAGCGTCCAGCGCCGATGTGGGACCCGGCCAAGAAGGCCGCCTGGGAAGCCGAACGCCGCGCCGCCTCGGCCCAGGCCAATCAGCCGGCCCGCGCCGGCGGCGCCCAGGAGATCCGAGACCCGGCCTCCAGCAACCGCACCATTCGCGAAGCGCCGCTGCCGGGCACCAACGATCCGTTCGGCGGCCCCTCGCAAGCCGGCTTCCCCGGCGCCACGCCCAGGTAAGAGATTCCGTTGAACCACTTCGAGTACGGCCCCGAGGGCCTGGCCTGTGAAGGCGTGCCCCTGGCCAGGATCGCGGCCGAGGTCGGCACGCCCGTCTATGTCTACAGCCGCGCCACGCTGGAGCGGCACTTCACCGTGTTCCGCGACGCCCTGATCGCCGGCGGCGTGGTCGACCCGCTGGTCGCCTACGCCGTGAAGGCCAATTCCAACGTCGCGGTGCTGAAGGTTCTGGGCGATCTGGGCGCCGGGGCCGATACGGTCTCGGAGGGCGAGGTCCGCCGCGCTCTGGCCGCCGGCATCCCGGCCGAGCGCATCGTCTTCTCCGGCGTCGGCAAGACCCGTCGCGAGATCGCGTTCGCTCTCAAGGTCGGCGTCGCCGAGATCAACGTCGAATCCGAGCCGGAGATGAACCTGATCGCTCAGGTCGCGGCCGAGCTGGGCGTCCGCGCCAAGATCGCCTTCCGGGTCAATCCCGACGTCGCGGCCGGCGGTCACGCCAAGATCGCCACCGGCAAGTCCGAGAACAAGTTCGGCGTCTCGTTCGCCGAGGCCGCGCGCCTCTACGCCAACGCCAGCAACAACGCCAATCTCGAGCCCATCGGCGTGGCCTGCCACATCGGCAGCCAGATCACCGACCTGACGCCCATGCGCGCGGCCTTCGCCAAGATGCGGGGCCTGGTCGAACAACTGCTGGGTGAAGGCCTGTCGGTCGAGCGCCTGGACCTGGGCGGCGGCCTGGGCGTGCCATATTTCAATAGCCCCGCGCCGCCCTCGCCGGCGGAGTTCGGCGCGATGGTCGGCGAGGTCACCAAGGGCCTTCCCGTCAAGCTGGCCTTCGAACCCGGCCGGGTCATCGCCGCCAACGCCGGCGTGCTGGTCTCGGAGGTGATCCATGTCCACGAGCGTCCGGAAGGCCGCAAGTTCCTGGTCATCGACGCGGCCATGAACGACCTGATCCGTCCGGCCATGTACGACGCCTTCCATGACATTCGGCCGGTGATCAAGCGCGCCAAGGACCAGCAAGGGACCGAGACGGTCTATGACGTGGTCGGCCCGATCTGCGAGACGGGCGACACCTTCACCCGCGATCGCGCCCTGCCGCCGTTCGGCGCGGGGGATCTGGTGGCCTTCATGTCGGCCGGCGCCTATGGCTCGGCCATGGCCAGCGAGTACAACACCCGGCCGCTGGTCCCTGAGGTTCTGGTCGATGGCGACCGCTACGCGGTGATCCGCAAGCGCCCGACCTATGAGGAAATGCTGGCGCGCGACCTCATCCCGGACTGGGTCTAGGTAGTCTTACGGAAGCCTCAAAAAATAGCCCTACCGCCACAAGGGATTAACCATCGGCGCCGTAACAGTGGTCCAGTCTCGGGGAACAGTGGAGCTCGGCGGTGGGCAACCTGATTGAATTCGACAGTATCGAAGCTCAACGGAAGCTCGGCGGTTATCTGGTGCTGGCCTGTATTGGGGCGCTGGTGCTGATCACCCCGGCCGCCGCGATGATGACGGGTCGCCCGGTCCCGCCGCTGGCTGGCGGCTCGGTGCTGCTGGCGGCCCTGGCCTGGGGCGGCTGGGCGATCTGGCGCGACAACGCCGCTCAGCGAATCTCGACCGCGTTGACCTTGATGGGCCAGGTCAGCCTGTTCATCGCCGCTTTTTCCGGCCATCCCCTTCAAGCCGACGCCCGCATGGCCTACCTCGCCGCCCTGGCCCTGCTCGTCGCCTATGGCGACTGGCGCGCCGTCGCCGTGGGCGCGGCCACCGTGGTGGGGATCGAGCTGTCCATGGCCGCGATCGCTCCACACGTCCTCATGAGCGGCGAGGTCACGCCCCTGCGCCTGGCCTTCGACGCCGGCGTCACCCTCGCCACGTCCTGGTCGCTGATCTGGCTGACCGCCGGCGTGTCGCGGCTGTTCGTCACCGTCACCGCTCGTACCGACAAGGCGCTGGACGCGGCTTCGCGCGCCGACGCCGCCAACGCCGAGGCCGAGGCCCAGCGCAACGCTCGCGATATGGCCAATGCCGAACAGGCTCGCCAGAAGGCCGCGCTGGAAGCCGAGCAGACCCAGGTCGTCGAGGAACTGGCCACGGCGCTGGGTCACTTGTCGCGCGGCAACCTGACCTGGCGGCTGGAACAGGCCTTCGCCGCCCGTTACGAGCCGCTACGCGCCGACTTCAACGACGCCCTGTCGCGCCTGCAGGCCGCCATGCGCGAGATCGCCGGCAACGCCGCCAGCATGACCGCCGGGGTCGCGGACATGTCGCGCGCCTCTGACGAACTGGCCCGTCGCACCGAGCACCAGGCCGCCAGCCTGGTTCAGACCACGGCCGCCCTGGGCGAGATCACCATCGCGGTCAGCAGCACCGCCGACAGCGCCAGCCAGGCCAACGCCGCCGCGGCCTCGGCTCGCCAGGAAGCCGAAAGCTCGGATCCCGTGGTCAGCGAGGCCGTCGAGGCCATGACCCTGATCGAAAACTCGTCTGGCCAGATCGGCAAGATCATCGGCGTCATCGACGAGATCGCCTTCCAGACCAACCTGCTGGCCCTGAACGCCGGCGTCGAGGCCGCTCGCGCCGGTGAAGCCGGTCGCGGGTTCGCGGTCGTGGCCCAGGAAGTCCGGGCCCTGGCCCAACGCTCGGCGAGCGCGGCCAAGGAGATCAAGGATCTGATCAACGTTTCGGGCCAACAGGTCAGCGCCGGCGTCGAGCGCGTGGGCCGCACCCGCGAAGCGCTGCAGCGGATCATCGCCCGCGTCGCCGAGATCGACGCTCAGGTCAAGGCCATCGCCGCCTCCGCCCACGATCAGGCCCTGGGCCTGGGCGAGGTCAACGCGACGATGGGCGAGATGGACCGGGTCGTGCAGCAGAACGCGGCCATGGTCGAGGAGACCACCGCCGCCGCCCATGCGCTGCACAACGAGACGCAGGAACTGGCCAAACGAGTCGACCTGTTCGAGATCGACAAAAAGCCGGCGGCGCGCCCGCAGCGCGCGGCCTAAGGGCCTCTAGTCCAGAGCGCCGATGTACGGCAGGCCGCGGCTCTTGCCCTCGTCGTCGAGGCCGTAGCCGACCAGGTAGCGCGCGGGCGCTTCCCAGGCGACGAAGTCGGGCTCCATGCCGCGATCCTTGGGCCAGGGCTTGCGGGCGAAGACGGCGGTCAGCACTTCGCTGGCCCCGGCGTCCTTGACCAGACGGGCGGCTTCCGACAGCGACAGGCCCGTGTCGAACACATCGTCGACGACCAGGGCGCGGCGGCCGACCAGCGGGCGTTGCAGGTCGGCGCGGACCTCGCAGCGGCCCGTGCTCTTGCGCTCGTCGTGATAGGAGGCCAGCCACAGGGCGTCGAAACGCACATCGCGGCCGGCCTTGTAGAGGGCGCGTGTGAGGTCGGCGGCGAACCAGAGGCCGCCGGTCAGCAAGCAGATCACGACGGTGTCGTTGTCGATGCGCGGCGCGATGGCTTCCGCCAGCTTCTGAACCCGCTCGGCGATCTCGGCTTCCGAGATCAGGACTTCGGGCTGTTTGGTGTCATTCATGGTGGGCGGGTTCATGAGAGTCTGCTGGGGGAGGAGTTTCGTCCCCGCTCTCATGTACCGGGGGTTCCTGTCCAGCCGCTTCGTGTTCGACGGGGGCGTCCTGAGCGCCGCGCAGGTCCAATTGGGGCTCGCCGCCGTGGCCTTCGGGCTTGTGGAGAGCCGCCTTCACCGCCTTGGCCGCGCCGGCTTCGGTGGCGAAGCCGATCTGCAAGTCCTTGGCCGTGCGAGGCGGATTCAGGAAGGTGATCGAGAAGTGGCGCACCTCGCCCGGGGGGATCTTGGCGTCGGCGGCGGCGGCCAGCTGGCCGGCCACGCGCTTTTCCTGCTTGTTCAGCAGCTCGACCCGCAGTGGCGGGGCCAGCACTTCATGTTCGGTGATATTGCGGATCGAGCCGGTGATGGTCACGGCCGCGTGGCCATCCAGCATCACGGGCTGAGCCTTGAGGCTGCCGCGGTCGATCACCAGACCGATGGTGTTCACCGGCAGGCCGACGGCGGCGTAGGCGCCGGCCGAGCCCGGCAGGATCTTGACCACGTCGATGCGGAAGATCAGGGCGGCGACCACGACCACCGCCATGGCGGCGGCCATGCCGGCCCAGATGACGCCGGTGGTGGTGGCTTCGCGCAGGCGACGCTCGGCGTCGGCGCGAGCCCGGAAGACCTTGGGAAGCTCCTCGCCCGGCAGGGCGCTGACCGGCGGTTCCTCGGCGTCGGCCCCCGCGCCCTCGGCCACGGTTTCAGCGGTCTGCTCGGCGCCCTCGGCCTGGCTGGCCAGCGTCGGCGCTTCGGGCTCGTCGAAGAGATCGTCAGCGGTTTCGTTGCGCGCGTTCCAGCGGTGGCCGCACGAAGCGCAGCGCACGACGCGACCAGCCGCACCGACCTTGGAGTCGTCGACGAAATAGCGGCTGGCGCACTCCGGACAGGTCAGTATCATGGCCGCGAATCGAACGCTCCCCACATACCTTAAGGGGGTCGCTGATTTTAACCCTGATGTCCAGAAACCCAAGTGACGCGCCTTGCGGATCGACACAGAACAGGGCGATGACGCCCTTCCGGTGGTCCGGTTCGATGGCGTCTCGATGCGTTACGGCCGCGCGCCGGAAACCCTGAGGGATATCAGCTTTTCCTTAGGGCCGGGCTCGTTCCATTTCCTGACCGGCGCGTCGGGGGCGGGCAAGAGCTCCCTGCTCAAGCTGATCTATCTGGCGCACCGTGCGTCACGGGGTCGCGTCGAGCTTTTCGGGCGCGATGTCAGCCTCACCCATACCTCGGACCTGCCATTCCTGCGTCGCCGGATCGGGGTGGTGTTCCAGGAATTCCGGCTGCTGGAGCACCTGTCGGTGTTCGACAACGCCGCCCTGCCCCTGCGTATCCTCAAGCGCAAGCCGGCCACCTACCGCGAGGATGTCGCCGAACTGCTGACCTGGGTGGGACTTGGTGAACGCATGCATGCGCTTCCCGCCACCCTGTCCGGCGGCGAGAAGCAGCGCCTGGCCATCGCTCGCGCGGTCGTTGATCGCCCCGACGTCCTGCTGGCCGACGAGCCGACCGGCAATGTCGACCCGGCCATGTCGCTGCGCCTGTTGCGCCTGTTCGTCGAGCTGAACCGTCTGGGCACCACGGTGCTGATCGCCACCCACGACGAGGATCTGGTGGCCCGCGCCGGCCGCCCGACCCTGCACCTCGAACATGGCCGGCTGGTCGACGCGGGAGGCCCTCGATGAGCGAGTTCTTCCAGGTCGCCCGCTGGAAGCCAGGCCCGCTGCTGCCACCGCGTGACGCCCGTGACGGGGCCTTGGTGTTCGTGGTGGCGGTGCTGTGCTTCCTGGCCTGCCTGACCGCTTTCGCCGCCCTGGCCGCTAACCGCGCCGCCCACGGCTGGACCTCGCAACTGGTCAACTCCGCCACCGTGGTGGTCCGGGCCCGCGCCAACGAGACGCCCGACAGCGCCGCGGCCCGCGCCGCCGAGACCCTGGCCGGGGTCAGGGGCGTGGCCGAGGCCCAGGCCCTGCCGCGCGAGAAGGCAGAGGCCTTGCTCGCGCCCTGGATCGGCAAGGAGGCCCTGGTCGACGACCTGCCGACTCCGCGTCTCGTCACCCTCGAGCTCGATCCCAAGGCCCCGCCGACCGCCCAGGTGCTGGACAAGGCCCTGCGCTCGGCCGGCATCGACGCCACGGTCGACGACCACAGCCGCTGGATCGCCGACATCGAGCGCGCCGCCGACCTGGCCCGCCTGGCGGCCCTGGGCGTTTTCGCCCTGATCGCCGCCGCCACGGCCGCCGTCATCGCCTTCGCCACCCGCGCGGGCCTGGCCGCCCGCCGCGACGTGATCGAGGTGCTGCACTTCTCCGGGACCGAGCAGGGCTTCATCGCCAGCCTGTTCCAGAACCGTTTCGCGACCATGGGCGCGCTGGCGGGCTTGCTGGGCGGAGCGGGCGCGGCCATCATCGGCGTCGTTGCGCGCTACTTCGGCGGCGGCGCGGGGGTTGCGCCGGTCCTGCCCTTGGCCTGGATCGATCTGGTCGCCGCCCTGCCCGCTCCGGTGGTCGCGGCCCTGATCGCCGGGCTCTCGGCCCGCCTGGCGGCGTCGCGCATCGTGGGGGAGATGCCGTGAAGACCCAAACGTCATGAAGACGCTCGCCGCGCTGCTGATCGCGCTGATGATCTGGGGCCTGGGCCTGCTGGCCTTCACCGGCCGGGTGGACCAGTCGACCCCCGCCAAGGAGCCGCCGGTCGCCGACGGCGTCGTGGCCCTGACCGGCGCCTCGACCCTGCGCCTGGAAGCCGCCACCAAGTTGCTGGAGGAGGGCAAGGGCCAGCGTCTGCTGATCTCCGGCGTCAACCGCGAAGCCACCCGCGCCGATGTCCAGACGGTGACCAAGGCGGTCAAGCCGATCTATGACTGCTGCGTGGACTTAGGCTTCGCCGCCGCCAACACCGTCGGCAACGCCCGCGAGACGGCCGAGTGGGCCAAGTCCAAGGGCTATAAGAGCCTGATCGTGGTCACGGCCGACTATCACATGCCGCGCTCGATGCTGGAGCTGCGGGCCGCCATGCCGAACGTCGAGCTCTATGCCTATCCGGTCAAGACCGATCTCAACGCCCACCGCTGGTGGAAGACCAGCATCAGCGCCCGGCGGATGATCGTGGAATACTGCAAGTACCTGGCGATCCTGGGCCGTGAAGCGTTTCTAGGCCTGGGACCGAAAGAAAAGGCCGCCCCGGCCGCGAAGGAAGCGTCTTGATCTATCTGCGTTCGTTCCTCTTCCAGCTGTTCTTCTGGCTGTGGTCCATCGTCTGGGCCGTGGGCATGATCGTGACCTATCCGCTGCCCCGGCAGGCCAACACCTGGTCGCTGAAGACCTGGGCCAAGGGCCTGATCTGGAGCCTGCGCTGGCTGGCCGATGTCAGGGTCGAGGTGCGCGGTCAGCGTCCGACCGACGCGGCCCTGGTCGCGGCCAAGCACCAGTCGATGTTCGACGTCTTCAGCCAGTTCGCCCTGCTGCCCGACGCCTGCTTCGTGATGAAGAAGGAACTCCTGATGGTGCCGCTGTTCGGCTGGCACGGGATGAAGGCGGGCATGATCGTGGTCGACCGCGCCGGCCATTCGACGGCGTTGAAGAAGCTGGTCCGCGACTCCGTCGAGCGCATGACGGAAAGCCGCCAGATCGTGATCTTCCCAGAAGGCACCCGCGGCCTCCCCGGCCAGCCCGGCGAGTACAAGCCTGGCATCGCCGCGCTCTATCGTGAGCTGGAGATGCCGGTCACGCCGCTCGCCCTGAACTGCGGCAGCCACTGGAACAAGGGTTTCGTCGTCAAGCCGGGCACGATCGTCTTCGACTATCTCGAGCCGATCCCCGCCGGCCTGAAGCGCGGCGAATTCATGCGCGAGCTGCAGACCCGCATCGACACCGCGACCAAGGCGCTGGAGGACAGCGGAATTTAACCGCCGCGCTCCCGCCCTCGTCCTTCGACAAGCTCAGGATGAGGGCTATTGTCGATGGCGGTTCCAGTAGAAATCCTCATCCTCATCCTGAGCCTGTCGAAGGACGAGGATTTCGGTCCACGACTCTAGCGGACCGGCTCGATCGCCTCGACCATCTTCAGCAGCTTCTCCATCGTCCCGTCGCGCACCCCATCCTCGCGCAGGTGCAGGACGAGGTCGGAGAGGTAGTCGATGTTGCGGCCCGACAGGCCCTTGGCGCCCGCGATCAGCTGGGCCTGCTGCTCCAGGGTCAAGGCTCCGGCCCACTGGGCATGCTTCATGTCCGACAGGAAGACCAGCGCCGGCGTCTTCTCGCCCCCCTTTGGCCCGTTGTCGATCTTCACGTCGCGCCAGGTTTCGAAATAGGTCTCGGTCGGCTGCTCGCGTTCGCGCAGATAGGCATAGACCGCTTCCCATTCGCCAGCCGCCACCCGGTAGGCCATGCCGCGCACCGCCCCGCCGGGAGCCAGGCCCAGCACAAGGCCCGGTCGCTCGTAGGTGCCGCGATGGTGGACGGAATAGATGCAGAAGGCCCGCCGGCGACCGTGGAGCACGGCCGTTCTTCGGTCTATGAACGGGAACCCGGGCCGCCACATGAGCGATCCGTATCCGAACACCCAGCGATCTTCACTGTCGCCTGCCAAACCCATTCCCGATCCCGACTGGACGCGCCCTATACATGACCCATACCGACGCCCGCCCGTCCCGCAAAGCCCCCCAGAAGGCTCGGCGCAGCCGTCTGTTCACGCCTTTCATCCTCGCCGCCATCATCGCGGGCGGCTGGAGCTATGGCTGGTTCTGGCTGCGTGGTCAGGCCGAGCAGCGGATGGACGCCCAGTCGGCCGACCTGAAGTCGCGCGGCTATGACCTGTCGTGGAGCGCCCGCACCTTCCACGGCTTCCCGTTCCGCATGAACGTCGACCTGACCAACGCCCGCATGGCCGAACCCACCGGCTGGGCCGTCCGTGCGCCGGTGCTGAAGGGCGAGGCCGAGATCTATGACCTGACCCACTGGGTGCTCGTCGCGCCCCAAGGCGTGGTGCTGACCCGTCCCGAGGCCGGCGACGTGACCATCACCGGCCAGGCCCTGCGCGCCAGCATCTCGCATGTCACCGAATACCCGCCGCGCATCTCGGTCGAGGGCGCCAAGCTGACCTTCGTCCCCGCCCCGGGGACCAAGCCGTTCCAGCTGGTCTCGGCCGACAACATGCAGCTGCACACCCGCAGCGGTCCCGACGACCAGGGCGCGATCTTCTTCAAGGCTGACGGCGCCAAGACCGCCTTCACCGGTTTGCTGGGCCGCCTGGCCCAGGACAAGACCGCCTCGATGATCCTGGAGACCCGCCTGTCGCACGTTTCGTACCTGCGCGGCCGCAACTGGGAGGCGGCCGTCAAGCGCTGGAGCGAGGCCGGCGGCCAGATCAGCGTCCAGCAGAGCCAACTGCTGGCCGGCGACGCCGAGGGCAAGGCCAAGTCCGGCGTGCTGTCGGTCGACGCCGATGGCGCGGTGACCGGATCGCTGAGCGTGGCGCTCAAGGAACGCGCCACCCCCGGCCAGCCGATCAAGACGCCGGAACAGGCCCTGGCCGCCGTCGCCCAGGCCGCCGGCCAGGAGCCGGTCATCGAAGCGGACCTGAAGTTCCAGAACGGCCGCACCTTCCTGGGCGTGATCGATACGGGCCCCGCGCCGAAGGTGTATTGAACCCGAGTGATGGATCACTGATCGCCGAGCGCGCAATTTTCTTCCCCAACAGGGCTGGCTATTGCGTGTTCGGCGGCAAAGACTATGGTCCGCCCTCCAATTTCGGGGAAGAACATGGGCAGCGACGCGACGGACGCCACACCGTCTCTCGAAGAGGTCCGATGGCGACTGGACGCCATCGACGGTGAATTGTTGAAGCTGCTCGACGAGCGCGCCGGTCTAGCCAGCGCCGTCGCGGCCGCCAAGCGCGCCTCCGGCGACACGGGCTTTGGCCTGCGCCCCGGCCGCGAGGCCCAGATTGTCCGCAAGCTTCTGGAAGCGCCCCGCACCGGCGCCTCCAACGCCCTGGTCATCCGCATCTGGCGCGAGATCATGGCCGACAACCTGGCGCGCCAGGGTCCCTATCAGCTGGCCGTGTTCGGCGGCCGCGAACCGGCCCGCGCCGTCGAGCTGACCCGCCTGCGCTTCGGGACCGCCCCGCGCCTGTCGATCGTCCCCACCACCCAGGACGCCCTTGCCGTGGCCCGCGCCCCGTGGGGCGTCGCCGTCCTGCCGCTGGCGTCAGACACGCCTTGGTGGGGCCGCCTGCTGGCCGAGCCGAAGCTGAAGGTGTTCGCCGCCCTGCCCTGCCTGGCGACCTGGGGACCGCAAGCCGCCCTGGCCGTGGCGGAGGTCGAGGTCGAGCCCACCGGCCACGACCAGACCTTCTGGGTGACCGACTCGGCCAAGAGCGCGGCCGCCATCGTCGACGCGCTCAGCCTGGACGGCGTCGCCGCCGAGCAGGTCGCCGAGGCCGGCGGCCTGAAGCTGCTCTCGCTGTCGGGCTTCTTCCAGGCCGACGACGAGCGCCTGGCCCGCGCGCCGGGTCAACTGACCGGCGTCATCGGGGCTGCGCCCGAACAGTTCGACGTGTAAGAGACGCCCGTCTCTAGACTGAGTATCCGATGACCGCCGTCCCCACCGATCGCTTCGCCGCGCCCCGTCCCGTTCCCAAGCCTGGGATCATGGACATCCACGCCTATGTCGGCGGCAAGTCGAAGATCGAAGGCGTCGCCCATCCGGTGAAGCTGTCGAGCAACGAGAACATCCTGGGCAGCAGCGACAAGGCCAAGCAGGCCTATCGCGACGCGGTCGACCGGATGCACATCTATCCGGACGGCAAGGCCAATATCCTGCGCGCCGCCGTGGCCGAGCGCTTCAAGCTGGAACCCGAGCGCCTGACCTTCGGCGACGGCAGCGACGAGATCTTCGCCCTGCTGTGCCAGGTCTATCTGGAACCCGGCGACAATATCGTCCAGGGCGAGCACGGCTTCGCCGCCTACGCCATCGGGGCCCGCGCCTGCCAGGCGCAGGTGCGGATGGCCAGAGAGATCAACCACCGCATCGACATCGACGAGACGGTCAAGTGCGTCGACGAACGCACGCGTCTGGTGTTCATCGCCAATCCCGCCAACCCGACCGGCACCTGGCTGACCGGCGAGGAGATCCGCGCCCTGCACGCGGCCCTGCCGCCGTCGGTGATCCTGGTGCTGGACGGCGCCTATTCGGAATTCTGCAGCGATCCGCGCTTCGAGGACGGCCTCGATCTGGCCCGCGCCGCCGAGAACGTGATCGTCACGCGCACCTTCTCGAAGCTGCACGGCCTGGCCGCCCTGCGCGTGGGCTGGGGCTATGCGCCGACGCACATCATCGAGCCGATCGAGCGCATCCGCCCGCCGTTCAACACCTCGATCCCCGGCCAGGAAGCGGCCGTGGCGGCCCTGTTCGACGACGATTTCCAGGCCCGCTCGCTCGCCCTGGTCGAGCAATGGCGACCGTGGCTGGCCCAGCAGCTGGGCGGCCTGGGCCTGGAGGTGACGCCGTCGGCGGCGAACTTCGTCCTGGCGACCTTCCCGACCACGCCCGGCAAGACCGCGCTCGAGGCCGAGGCCTTCCTGGCGTCGAAGGGCTATCTGGTCCGCGCGGTGGCCAACTACGGCCTGCCCGACGCCATCCGGATCACCATCGGCCTGGAAGAGCAGAATCGAGCGGTGGTCGACCTGCTGAGCGAGTTCATGGCGCGCTAGATGTCCAGTCCCGGTCTCCTCTATCCCAAGCTCACCGTCATCGGCTGCGGCCTGATTGGCGGGTCGGTGATCCGCGCGGCGCGCCAGCACGGCGTCGTCGGTCAAGTCACCGCGGCCGACGCCAGCGAGGCCAACCGCGCCCGTGTCGTCGAACTGGGCATCGCCGAGCACGTCACCGGCGACATCGCCGAGGCGGTGAAGGACGCCGACCTGGTGGTCATCGCCACCCCGGTGCTGTCGATCCCCGGCCTGGCCGCCGAGATCATCCCGGCCATGAAGCCCGGCGCGACCCTGACCGACGTCGGCTCGACCAAGGGCAATGTCGCCGAGGCCTTCCGCGCCCAGGATCTCTCGAAGATCTACGCCATCCCCGGCCACCCGATCGCCGGCACCGAGCAGTCGGGCCCGGATTCAGGCTTCGCCGAACTGTTCGAAGGCCGCTGGACGATCCTGACGCCGCTCGACAGCGATGACGAACATTACGCCGAGGCGGTCGCCAAGCTGTCGGCCTTCTGGCGCGCCTTCGGGGCCCAGGTCGAGCTGATGGACGAGAAGCACCACGACCTCGTTTTGGCCGTGGTGTCCCACCTGCCCCACCTGATCGCCTACACGATCGTCGGCAGCGCGGCGGACCTGGAGAACGTCACCGAGAACGAGGTCATCAAGTACTCGGCCTCGGGTTTCCGCGACTTCACCCGCATCGCCGCCAGCGACCCGACCATGTGGCGCGACATCTTCGTGGCCAACAAGGACGCGGTGCTCGAGATGCTGGGCCGCTTCACCGAGGACCTGCAGGCCATGAGCCGCGCGATCCGCTGGGGCGACGCCGACACCTTGCATACGCATTTCACCCGCACGCGGGCGATCCGGCGCGGCATCGTGGCGGCCGGCCAGGAAAGCGCCCTACCCAACTTCGGCCGGGACCGGGGCAAGCACTAGCCTCCGACCGGCGCCGCGTCAGTCGGGCTTGCGAGCGCCCTTGCGACCGACGGGACAGACCCGCCGCGAGCCCGTCTGCCGGAACTCGGCCAGCCGGATCTTCGACTCATGGTCGGCCGGCCCGGCCTGACCGTCGGGATGCAGGCCGCGATAGTAGAGCTTCTGCCACTGGTCGGCCGGGTTTTTGGGCTTGTTGCTCCTAACCCAGTCCTGAAAGGCCGCCCGCGAGCGGCTCCATTCATGATAGGAGTCCAGAAGCTCGGGCAGGTCCTCCATCGGACGCAGCTCCGGCTTCAAGCCATCGACCACGCCGCGCGGCGTGGGGAAGAAGAAGCAGAACGGCTCGTTCTCCTCGAACCGGATCCAGTGATCCGGCCGGGTGAAGCGCCAGTTCATCGTGAAGGTGTAGGGCGACCAGTCGGTCTCGATGACGCCGCCCATCGGCGCGATGCCGTCCTTCATGGCGTTCGGCGGGCCGCCGACCCACAGGTTCCAGCCCTCCGACGTGCGCATGATGCCTTCGACGTGGAAGGTCAGCGTACCGCTGCCGAACAGAGAGACCGGGGCGTGCTTGGGGTCCGCGCCCTTGTCCAGCACGATCTCCACCGAATGGGTGCCGACATCGCCCAGCCATCGGGCGGAGAAGCCGCACGGGCTCAGCATCACCCAGCCGTGGGCGTTGGCGATCGCCAGCGGCAGGCAGCGATAGGCGAAGCTTTCGGGCGTGGCGGTCATCCAGTCGCGCTTGGCCGAGGCCGGTTCCACCCGCGGCTTCCAGCCCTCGTGCACGTAGCAGACCAGCTCGGTCTCGGCCGCCCGGACCGGGGCGGTCCGCGAACGCTCCGGAACCGAGCCCTTGAGCCGCTTTTTCATATCTCGCCTCGCAAGCTGGCGGTCCGCCTCACGAATGGCGAAGCCTCGTCGCAAGGTCGGGCCGTCGACGGCGCCTTTCGCCCTCGGATCTGACAGGTTCGGCCTATCGGCCACGCATGACAGTTTCGTGTCGCGTCGAACGCGTTCCGGCCAGGCGCTCGCGGCCCGGTCCGGCCGCAATCTCGAAACATCCTCGCAATATTCGCGGCCGATGACCAAGACAGGGACATCACCCGGAAGGAAACACCCCCCATGCGCCGCACGCTCACCGTAGCGCTCGCCTCGCTCACCGCTCTCGCCGCCGCCGGCGTCGCCATGGCCCAAGAAGGTCCGCCGCGCCAGATGCCGGCCCCCGAGGACATCTTCAAGCGCTGGGACGCCAATAGCGACGGCGCGGTCGACAAGGCCGAATGGGACGCCACGGGTCGCCCGGCCGACCGCTTCGCCATGATCGACGCCAACAGCGACGGCAAGCTCACCCTGGACGAACTGAAGGTCGCCTTCGAAAAGATGCGCGCCCGCCGCTCGCAGGAAGGCGGCCCGCCTCCCGGCCCGCTGCCGGAAGGCCACCCGCCGCAAGGCAACTAAGCGCTCCCAATCCAGACGCTTTCGAACGCCGCCCGGTTCGCCCGGGCGGCGTTTTGCATTTCGGGCGCACGCATTGCCCGACAAGCCTCATGAACATTCAAACCGCGTCCAGGCCGTCCAATCCCGCCCCGCCCCTCCGGGCCAATGTCCGCCTCGCAGAACGACGGCGCGCCGCTCCAGGCGGGCGTCTCCACACGAGGGGCAAAGCCATGGACGCCAACGAACCCATCGAAACATCGCGTCGCGGCGTGCTTGCCGGCGGGCTGGCGCTCGGTGCGCTGACCGCCCTCCCCACCCTCGCCAATCCGGCCGTCGCGGCGGCCGCTCCAGGAGCTTCGAACATGAGCAGCGGTTTCATCACCACCAAGGACGGCACGCAGATCTTCTACAAGGACTGGGGCCCCAAGACCGCCCAGCCGATCGTGTTCCACCACGGCTGGCCGCTGAGCGCGGACGACTGGGACAATCAGATGATGTTCTTCCTGGGCCAGGGTTTCCGCGTCATCGCCCATGACCGCCGCGGCCACGGCCGCTCGACCCAGACCGACACCGGCAACGAGATGGACACCTACGCCGCCGACGTCGCGGCCCTGACCGACCACCTGGACCTGAAGAACGCCGTCCACGTCGGTCACTCGACCGGCGGCGGCGAGGTGATCCACTACGTCGCCCGCGCCAAGCCGGGCCGCGTCGCCAAGGCCGTGCTGATCGGCGCCGTGCCGCCGATCATGCTGAAGACCCCCGCCAATCCGGGCGGCCTGCCGATCGAGGTGTTCGACGGCTTCCGCGCCGCCCAGATCGCCAACCGCGCCCAGTTCTTCCACGATGTGGCGGCGGGGCCCTTCTATGGCTTCAACCGCCCGGGCGCGAAGGTGTCGCAAGCCACGGTCGAGAACTGGTGGCGCCAGGGCATGATGGGCGGAACCAAGGCCCACTACGACTGCATCAAGGCCTTCTCGGAAACCGACTTCACCGAGGACATGAAGAAGGTCGACGTGCCGGTGTTCCTGATGCACGGCGAGGACGACCAGATCGTCCCGATCGACGACAGCGCCCGCCTGGGCATCAAGCTGCTGAAGAAGGGCACGCTCAAGACCTATCCGGGCTTCCCGCACGGCATGGCCACCACCCATCCCGACGTGATCAACCCCGACATCCTGGCCTTCATCAAGGCCTGATAGGCCAAGGCCGGACGAGGAAGGCGGGCGCTGCAACGCCCGCCTTTTTCACGCCTAGCGCTCGACGAACTCACGCGAGATCGGCGGCGGCTCGCAACCCGGCGACGAAGGCCGTGGCAGAGCCTGGTCGGCCTCGGTGGGTCGGCCCACGCCGCGAATGACCTGAACCTGCTTCAGGCAGCGACCGTCGGCCGTGCGCTGCATGCGGATCTTGCGAATCTCGAAATGGTCGGGCTCTTCCGCCCGGACCCAGGCATAGGCGCCGACCCCGCCCAGGCCGCCGACCATCATCGCCAGAGCCGCGCCGCCGGCCACCCAGGCCGGTCCCAGCGCCCAGCGCGGGGCGGGCGGGCGCAGGCGTTCAGGCGGCTCCTCGAAGATCCAGCGATAGCCGAGCCTGGGCACCGTCTCGATGTAGCGCGGCGCGCGATCATCGTCGCCCAGGACCTGGCGCAGCTTGGACACGGCCTGGCTGAGGGCCCCGTCGGAGCCGTCACCCCGGCCCCACACCGTCTCGATCAGATGGTCGCGCGAAGCGGTCAGGCCCGGCCGCTCGACCAGGGTCAGCAGAAGGTCGAAGACCCTCGGCTCCAGGCTGCTGGCGCCCACGGGGGCCCGCACGCGACGATTTTCGACATCGATCGTCACCTCGCCGAAGACCATCCGGGGCGGCTTAGAGATTTCCGTCAGGACTTCCACGCGCCGATCGACTCCCCATCCGTGTCACCGCGGATAAGGAGACGAACTGTGCGGCGCAATTTGGTCATCTTGACCAGTGCGGAGCCTAGGCCTCGCGAAGGCGCCTTGAGTAGGCGGACGTCCCAGGCTAAACGGGGCGTCCCTTTGGCGGGCGTAGTTCAGAGGTAGAACGCAAGCTTCCCAAGCTTGATGTCGGGGGTTCGATTCCCCCCGCCCGCTCCAAAGTCCCTCCCCCTACTCCACCCGCTCGGCCTTGACGCCCAGCTTGGCCAGCTGGACCTGGACGCTGTCGGGCCCCACCAGGTGCCCCGAGCCGACGGCCACGAAGCTGACGCCCTTGCCCGCCAGCTTGGTCTTCAGCTGGCCGGCCCAGTTCTGGTTCCGCTTGGTGATCAGGAGGTCGTAGAGCTCCGGGTACTGGCCCTTCATCTCGGTGACGAATTCGGTCTCCAGCTCGGCGGTGTCGCCGACGGCCCAGGCGGCGACCATCTTGTCGATCTTGCCAACGCCCTCGTCGGCCTCGTCCAGGGTCGAGCTCAGGAACTCCACCTCGGTCTTGACCGGCAGGTCGGCGAAGAAGCGAATCTGCTGCTCCGGCGTCTCGAAGGCGCCCTCCGGCTTGCCGGCGGCCTTGACCTCGGCGGCCAGGATCGACTCGACGCCGCTCTTGGGATCGTAGCCGGCCTTGATGACGGGGATCAGCGACAGTTGCACCGCCGCCAGCCAGGGCCGCATGGCGTTCAGCAGTTGCGGCGGCACGCCGCCCACCTGGGCCAGGGCCGAGGCCTTCTGGAAGGCGGCCGCGTCGATCTTGCCCGACAGCGGCTGGTTCGGATCCAGGCCGTATTTCAGCACCAGCGGCTGCATCACCGCGGGGTCGTCGGCGCCGACGATCTCCAGAGTCAGGTCGCCGCTGTCCTTCAGGGCCTTGTCGATCCTGGGCGAGCGCCAGACCGTGCTGGGCTTCAGCACATGGATCGTGCCGAACAGGTAGATGGTGGAGTCCGCGTCCTGGATCTTCCACAGCGCCGGCTCGGCCAGGGCGGTCCCGGCGAAACCCAGCGCCAGGACGGAGATCAGGCCCGCCGCGACGCGACGAAGATTACGAAGCATGGGACCCCCGCTGATGCGTCGGCCCCATGCTTGGACTGCGCCGCCCCCTACTTCAAGAAGGTCTCGACCGCGTCGGCGAAGGCCTTGGGCTGGTCGAACATGATGAAGTGGCGGCTGTCGTCGATGCGCTTCAGCGTGACACCCGGGAGGCCGGCGTAGGCGTCGGCATAGGTCTTGTCGATCATCGCCGTGGGCGCGCCCATGGCCGGATCGTAAGGGTAGAGCAGCGTGGCGGAGGTCTTGATCGCCGGCAGGTCGGCGCGGGCGTCGGTGGTGAGCAGGTCGTACAGGGCGCGAGCCACGACCGATTGCGACGAGGCGACCGACCAGGCCAGGGCGGCCTTCTGGCCGTCCGGCGACTTGACCATGCGCGGCAGGGTCATCGCCTGTTGGCTGGCGAAGGCGTCGGCGCTCATGGCGATGGTGGCGTCGCGCATGGCGGCGGCCTGGGGCTTCATGCCTTCGGCGGTGGCGGCCGGCGAGAACAGCGACGAGAAGAAGGGCAGGCTGTCGACGATCAGCAGGCGGCTGACGTCCTCCGGGTGACGGCTGACCAGCAGCAGACCGGCAAAACCGCCCATCGAGTGGCCGATCACGGCCGGCGACTTGAGGTGATTGGTCTTGATGTAGGCGTCGACCGCCTCGACCAGGGGCTCGACGACCGGCCCTTCGGCGTTGCCGGCCACCGGCGCGCCGGCGAAGCCCGCGACCTGAACGACGTGGACACGGTGGGTCGGGGCCAGTTGCTTGACGGTCTCGTCCCAGACCGCGCCGGACGAGGCCAGGCCCGGAATCAGGATGACGTCGGGACCTTGGCCCGTGACGGCGACCGTGATGCGGCCGTCGGACGGGGTGGCGGCGTGGGCGCGGCCGAAGACGCCGCAGGCGGCCATGATGGCCATCACCATGACGAAGAAGCGGAAGCGCGGCATGGGCGTGCACATGGTGTGTTCTCCTTGGACAGGGACGTGCGGAAGGCTCCGGCGCTCAGGCGCCGGACGCGGTTGGAAAGAAAAGTCGGTGGGTGGGAGCCGGCTCTGAGGCCTTGGCTCAGAGGTCGTCCTGGAAGATCGCTTCGATCGGCTGCTCGAACAGGCGAGCGATCTTGAAGGCCAGCGGCAGGCTCGGATCGTACTTGCCCGTCTCCAGGGCGTTGATGGTCTGGCGGGAGACCTGAAGCTTCTCGGCGAGGTCCGCCTGGCTCCAGTCGCGTTCAGCGCGGAGGACCTTCAGGCGGTTCTTCATTGGTACCGCCTCCGGATGATGGGCTGGCTGAAGCCCCAGGCCAGGCAGAACAGCGGGAAGACCAGGAACAGGGGCGGATTGGGCACGACCTCGGCATTGGCTAGGAAGCCCCAGACGGTGGAGACCCCCAGGACCGCGCCCAGGCCCCACAGCATGGCCTCGACGTGGATCATGCGCTCGAACTCGTCGGGCTCTTCCTTCAGGTAGAGGCCCATCACGACCAGCACGCCCAGGATCGGTATGGCCGGCGCGGCGGCCACGAGCCACAGCAGCGGTCCGGTGAGATGGCCGCCGCGCAGCAGGCTCAGCGAACCGATCAGGATGAAGCTGTAGGCCATCATCGCCACGCCCAGGCGGCGGCGATAGCGCTTCATGACCGGACCGATCCGATTCCCCTTCAAACGCGAGGAGCCGACAAAGATATAGGCCATGTAGACCAGGACCCAGGCCAGGATCGCGACCAGCATCGCCGGTCCCTTAAACGGACGAGCATAGGCCAGCCAGAACGGGACGGCGGCCAAGGCCGCCACGCCGGCGAAGAACAGGAGATATCCGGGCCACCTAGGCTTTGCATCTTCCATGACAAGCAACCCTCTCAATTTGACAAGTAGACTTGTCACATCGAGTCACAACCATGTCAAGGAAAGTTGTCATTTTGTCATGCAAACCAATCTAAGAGACTATGGCGCCTGACGTTTTCGGCAGCGCTTCAGGCCGCCTCGCGGTCCAGGAACGGGTCGGCCGGCGCCGTGTTGCGGGTCAGGCCGCGCCAGTGGATGGCCTCCAGGCGCTTGACCGACAGGGCGCGGCCCAGCACGCCAGGGCGCGGACGACTGACCACCTCCCAGCCGTAACGCGAGAAGCGATCACCGAAGTCGGCCCAGCGGATCACCCGCCCCCCGGCGTCCTGGCGCCAGACGGCCTTGTCGCAGCCAGGGATGCGCGCGCACCGCTCCCAGGCCTCGACGCGGCCTTGCAGGATCAGGAACCGATCATGTGCGATGCGGGCCAAGATGGCCTCCGTGGAGATTTAACCGGCCTCGCCACCCAGCGACTCGGTGAGTCGCCGCCAGCGAGGACGAGGGCTAGAATTTGTGTAACCGCACCGACTGTCCACTAGATGTGGTGCGGCGCGTTGCCGCGCGGCGGGGTTGCGACACCTATGTGTAGGCTCCGGACGGCATAGCCGCGCGCCCTCGGAAGGGCGGCAGACCTCGCGCGACAGCGCGCTTCCAAACACGACGCACATACTCAAGGCCCGACCAGAACTGGACCTTCAGGTAAGCGGTAGCCTGGTAAGGCGCGAGTGAACACGCCCCGCGACCTAACGCCTCAGCGCGCTGAAGCTCAGCTCCACGCCTTGAAATGCTTGGACAATTTCAACCCCTGGCGCTGGTAGTGCGAGCCGCCCTCGCCATACAGGCGGACGGGGCGCGCGGTCAGCGGTTCGTAGACCAGCCGCGCCACGGTCTGGCCGTCCTCCAGCAGGAACGGCGTCTCGTGGCTGCGCACTTCCAGCACGCCCTTGGAGCCCGTCGCCAGGGCCTCCTCGGTGCCGAAGCCCGGATCGAAGAAGCCGGCGTAGTGAACGCGGAACTCGCCGACCGACGGATCGATCGGGGTCATCTCGGCCGCTTCCAGCACGGGGATCTCGATGTTTTCCTTCGAGGCCAGGATGTAGAACTCGCCCGGATCCAGCAGCAGCTCGCCATGGCGAGCCTCCAGCGGCTCCCAGTAGTCGCGCGGGTCGTGGCCATCCTCGTGGTCCAGGTCGACGACGCCGGCGTGACGGCGGCCGCGGAAGCCGACCAGGCCGTTCGGGCCCGGCGTCAGGTCCACGCCCACGCTCTTGATCGACAGCTTGGCCGGTTCGCCGCGCTTGAGACGCAGCTGGTTCAGCCGCGTGCCGGAGCGCACGAGCACCGAGAAGGTCTGCGGCGCGATCTCCATATAGAGCGGACCGTCATAGCCGGCGTCCACGTCGTCGAAGGCGCGGCTGTGGTCGGTCAGCAGGCGCACGAACACGTCCACGCGACCGGTCGAGCTCTTGGGATTGCCGCGCGCCGAGACATTGCCCGGCAAGGCCAGGCTCTCCTGCAGTTCGGCGATGTAGACGCAGCCCTTCTCCAGCACCGCGCCCTTTGTGAGGTCCAGCTCGTGCATGGCGACGTCCTTCAGACGCTCCACCACCCGGCGGCCCAGGCCCGGCAGGAACGAGGCGCGGACGCGCCAGGCGCGCGCGCCCAACCGCAGGTCCAGGCTGGCGGGCTGCACCTGATCGGTGTCGAAAGGCGTGGCCGAGGTGATCGCCTCTTCGACGATCAGGTCCTCGATGGTCTGGCAGGGCAGAATCCCTGCGGCGTGGGCGTCGGTCATCGGCGCGACACTCGCCAAACCGCGCCACAAAGGCAAGGCGGGAGAGACGCCAGTTCGCCCGTGACAATGTGATTTTCGCCCGTGACAATTCTCCGCTCGCGGACGGGGCGTTCAGGCTTGACCAAGACCCCCTCGCCGCTCCTTATGCCGGCGGTTTCAAGCGTAGAGAGGCAAGGCCCGTGGCCGAGGATCCAAAAGACTGGGACGTCGCGACGAAGCTCATCCGTGGGGGCATCGCGCGGTCGCAGTTCATGGAAACCGCCGAGGCGCTCTATCTGACGCAGGGCTTCACCTACGACAGCGCCGAGGCCGCCGACCGCCGCTTCTCCGGCGAGGATCCGGGCTTCGTCTATTCGCGGTTCAACAACCCGACCGTGAAGATGTTCGAGGACCGCCTGGCCCTGCTGGAAGGCGCCGAGGTTTGCCGCGCCCAGGCCACCGGCATGGCCTCGATCCACTCCGCCCTGATGGGCCTGGTCCGCGCCGGCGATCACGTGGTGGCCGGCCGCGCCCTGTTCGGCTCGTGCCGCTGGATCGTGTCGGAGTGGCTGCCGCGCTTCGGTGTCGAGACCACCTTCGTCGACGCCACCGACCTGAAGGCATGGGAAGCGGCGATCCGCCCGGGCACCAAGGCCGTGCTGATCGAGACGCCCTCGAACCCGGTCCTGGAAATCACCGACATTCGCGCCGTCTCCGAGATGGCCCACGCGGTCGGCGCCAAGGTCATCGTCGACAACGTCTTCGCCACCCCGATCTTCCAGCAGCCGCTGGAACTGGGCGCCGACGTGGTGGTCTATTCGGCCACCAAGCACATCGACGGCCAGGGCCGCGTGCTGGGCGGGGCCATCCTGACCAGCGAGGCGATCAACGAGGAATTCTACCGCGACAGCCTGCGCCACACCGGTCCGTCGCTGTCGCCCTTCAACGCCTGGGTGATGCTGAAGGGCCTGGAGACCCTGGACCTGCGCGTCCGCCGCCAGGCCGACAGCGCCTTGGCGCTCTCCAACACCATCGCCGAGCACAAGAAGGTGCAGCGGGTGCTCTACCCGTTCCGCGCCGACCACCCGGGCCACAACGTCGCCAAGGCGCAGATGAGCGGCGGCGGCACCGTGATCGCCATGGACCTCGGCTCGCGCGAGGCGGCCTTCAAGTTCCTGAACGCCCTGGAGATCGTCGACATCTCCAACAATCTGGGCGACGCCAAATCGATGGCGACCCACCCGCCGACCACCACCCACCGTTCGGTGCCCGAGGAACTGCGCCCGTCCCTGGGCGTGACCGAGGGCGGCGTGCGCCTGTCCGTGGGCCTGGAAAGCCTGGCCGACCTTCAGCGAGATGTGATCCGTGCGCTCGATCAGGCGTGAAACCTCCCCGCCGATGCAGCGGATGCGCCGTCGACGCGGCCAGGACGGCGCGGCCTACGAGGCTCGCACGCGCGACATCGTCGTGCGCGTCTTCGCGACCTACGCGGCCGAGGAATCCTCGCCCGATCAGGGCCTGTATCTGTGGTCCTACACGGTCGAGATCGAGAACCACGGAACCGAGACGGTGACCCTGATCTCGCGGCGCTGGTCGATCACCGACGGCTTCAACCGCGTGAACGACGTCGAGGGCTCGGGCGTGGTCGGCGAGCAGCCGGAGCTGAAGCCGCGCGAAGCCTTCCGCTACGTCTCCAACTGCCCCCTGCCCACGCCGTCCGGCGCGATGAAGGGCAGCTATCAGATGGTCACCGACCAGGGCGAGGTGTTCGAGGCCGAGATTCCGGAGTTCTCGCTGCACCTGCCCGGCGCGGCGGCGAAGCTGAACTAGTCGCCGTTTCGCGTCGCGCCACAAAAATCATAGATTGCATCCCGGAGCACTTCACGCGTTAATGGAGTGGCTTTTTTGGGGGAAGCACGACGCGGCTTGATACGCGAAGGCGCCTCCACGATCCGGGAGGCTCCGCGATGGCGACCTACACCATCAAGATTTTCAATCAGTCTCAGGTCACGAAGTCGTTCGTGGCGTTCCTGCAGCAACCGACCGTGGTGTCCAGTGGCGGTTCCACGCCAGTCTACACGAACGCCTGGGCGACCTTCGAGAACATCACGAATGGCGCCTGGGATTCGGTGACCTACACCGAAAACACCTATGCCTATTGGGGGCAGCCAGCTGATCGCTTGGACCACGGGACCGTGCTGGACTCCGGAGGCGTCATCGGCGTGGACTCAAGCACGAACGACACGGTCACCTTCACCAACACGGGCGCGACGGGGTTCACCGGCGTGAGCAGTCCCGGTCACGCGCAGAACGGGTCATTCCAGATCGTGACGAGCAGCGACTTCACGCCGATCAGCAACTTCGTCTTCGGCCTGGCTACCGATAACGGCGGCGCGATCCCCTCGCCCGTCGCGACCTTCAACGCCGCGCCGAACGAACGATACAACATCACGCCCGTGGTGAAGTTCTACGTCGCCGACACCGCCTGTACGCCCGGCGAGGTCATCGACATGGACGCGATATCGAACGACTACGCCGCGATCGACTTCACCGGCCGCTCGGAGACGACGGCCACCGTGATCCAGGAACCGAATGGCGCTTACACCGTCGTCTATGAGTGACGACTTCGGGCCCGGCGGTCAGGCCGCCGCCGGCGCGTCCAGCTTGTAGACGCGCGAGCAGTACTCGCAGGTCACGTGGATCTTGCCGTCGGGCTCGACCATGTCGGCGACTTCCTCGGCCGAGAACGAGTCCATCACCACGGCGATGCGCTCGTCCGAGCAGCGGCAGAACGCCCGCATCGGCTTTTCTTCCAGCAGCCGCACGCCGTCCTCGTTGAACAACCGCCACAGCAAGGTCGGGGTCGTGAGGGTCGGGTCGACCAGCTCGTCCTCGCCCGTGGTCTCGAACAGGGCCTGGACGTGGGTCCAGGCGTCCTGGGTGTCGCCGCGGGACTGATCGCCCGCGATCATCTGGATCAGGATGCCGCCGGCGCGCCACTTCGGCCCTTCGCCGGTGTCGACCTGGCCGACGGCCAGGCGCACGCGGGTCGGGGTCTGTTCCGACTGGGCGAAGTACTGCTCGGCGCACAGGGCCAGGGTCTCGCCTTCGATCGGCGTGACACCCTGATAGCGGTCCATGTCCGCGCCCTGGTCCAGCGTCATGATGAAGACGCCGCCGCCCAGCAGGGTCTTGGCGCCCGGACGCGTGAAGCCTTCCGAGAGGGCCGCGACCTCCTCCGGGTCGAACCGGCAGTAGCCGCGCAGGCCGCCGCTGGTGTCATAGTCGACCACGACGTAGCGCACGGGGCCGTCGCCCTGGGCCTGGATGATCAGCCGGCCCTCGAACTTCAGGCTGGAGCCGACCAGGGCGGCCAGCGCGCAGGCCTCGCCCAGCAGGTTGGCGACGGGCTCCGGATAGGCGTGGCGGGTCAGCACCTGGTCGACGGCGTCGCCCAGGCGGACCACGCGGCCGCGCACGGGCAGGCCTTCGATCTGGAATGCGGAAACGACGTCGTCGAGGACGCCAGGATTGGAGGCGATGTCGGTCATGGGGAGGCTAGATAGGATGAGGGGGTGACAATTGCGAGGGCGCCGCCCCGACTGCCCTACCCGATCGCTCCGAACACCCACGCCAGCACGGACTTCTGGGCGTGGATGCGGTTCTCCGCCTCGTCCCAGACCAGCGAGCGCGGGCCGTCCAGCACGGCGTCGGTGACTTCCTCGCCCCGGTGGGCCGGCAGGCAATGCAGGAAGACGCCGTCGCCGGCGGCCAGATCCATCAGGGCGTCGTCGACCTGGTAGGGCTCCAGAGCCGCCAGGCGCTCGTCATGGTCGGTGTCGCCCATCGAGACCCAGGTGTCGGCCACCACGACGTCGGCCCCGGCGACGGCCGCCTTGACGTCGGTGGTCATGCTCACCTTGCCCTGCAGGCTCTCGGCGCGGGCCAGGTCGTGCAGATCGGCGTGATAGACCGCCGGGCAGGCGATCTTCAGCGTAAAGCCCAGCAGCGGCGCGGCGTGGATGAAGCTGGAGCAGACATTGTTGCCGTCGCCGACCCAGGCGATCGTCTTGCCGGCGATCGGGCCGCGATGCTCCTCGATGGTGAGGATATCGGCCATGATCTGGCAGGGGTGGCTCTTGTCGGTCAGGCCGTTGATCACCGGCACGGTGGCGACCTGGGCGAAGCGCTCGACGTCGGCGTGGCTGTTGGCGCGGATCATCACCGCGTCGACCATGCGCGACAGCACCTTGGCGGTGTCCTCGATGGTCTCGCCCCGGCCCAACTGCATATCCGACGAGGTCGAGATGATGGCGCCGCCGCCCAGCTGGCGCATGGCCGCGTCGAACGAAAAGCGGGTGCGGGTCGAGTTCTTCTGGAAGATCATCGACAGCACGCGATCCTTGGCCGGCGCGTCGGCGTCGACCTTGCCCTGCGGCCAGCCCTTGCGGGCGGCCTTGCGGGCGTGGGCGTCGTCGAGCAGCAGGCGCAGGGTCGCGCCGTCCAGCTTCCACAGGTCGATGAAGTGCCGGGGTTGAGTCATCGGACTATCCCTAATTCCCGTCTCCCCGGCGAACGCCGGGGCCCAGAGTCATCCTGGAAGTCAGCGGGCTTGATCTGGGTTCCGGCCTTCGCCGGGAAGACGGAGATGAGTGTTTTAGGCTGCGGCCTTGGCGCGAGCGACCTCGCAAGCCTTCTCGAGCTTGGAGATCGCCTCGCTGGCTTCCTCGATGGTGAGGTTCAGCGGCGGCAGCAGGCGCACGCAGTTGTCCCCGCCGCCAGCCACCAGCAGGTGCTGGTCGCGGGCCAGGGCCATGAACTCGCGATTGTTGGGGATCAGCTTGACCCCGATCAGCAGGCCCTTGCCGCGGATGTCGACGATGACGTCCGGGAAGCGATCCTTCAGACCGTTCAGCTGCTGGGTGAAGTAGCCGGCGACGGTCTTCACGTTGTCGAGGATCTCGGGCGTGTTGATCGTGTCGAAGGCCGCCTTGCCGACGGCCATGGCCAGCGGGTTCCCGCCGAAGGTCGAGCCGTGGACGCCCACGACCATGCCCTTGGCAGCTTCGGTCGTGGCCAGGCAGGCGCCGATCGGAAAGCCGCCGCCCAGGGCCTTGGCCACGGCCATGATGTGCGGCTCGCCGCCCGGAGCCCATTCGTAGGCGAACAGCTTGCCGGTCCGGCCCATGCCGCACTGGACCTCGTCGTAGATCACCAGGACGCCGTGCTCGTCGCAAAGCTGGCGCAGGCTGACGAGGCAGTGCTCGGGAATCGAGCGCGCGCCGCCCTCGCCCTGCACGGGCTCGACGATGATCGCCGCCGTGGTCGGGTTGGCGATGGCGGCCTTCAGGGCGTCGTGGTCGCCGAACTTCAGCTGGCTGTAGCCCGGCAGGCGCGGACCGAAGCCCTCGACATAGTTGGGATTGCCCGAAGCGTTGACCGCCGCGTACGAGCGGCCGTGGAACGAGCCGTCGAAACCGTAGATCTCGGTCCGCTCGGGCTGGCCGTTGGCGGTGTGATACTTGCGGGCCGTCTTCAGCGCGCACTCGATCGCCTCGGTGCCCGAGTTGGTGAAGAACACCACGTCGGCGAAGCTGTGGGCGCACAGCTTGTCGGCCAGCTCTTCCTGCTCGGGGATCCGATAGATGTTGGAGACGTGCCAGAGCTTTTCGCCCTGAGTCTTCAGCGCCTCGACCAGGACGGGGTGGGCGTGACCCAGGCCGTCGGTGGCGATGCCGGCCACGCAGTCCAGGTACTCGCCGCCGTCCGTAGAGAACAGGCGCGCGCCTCGGCCTCGCTCGAACGCCAGCGGGGCGCGGTTGTAGACGCCCATGATGTGGTGCTGCGAGGGGTTGGACGACGTCGCGGTGCTCAAGACCGGCCTCCCAAAAAGGAAAGAAGCCCCCGTGCGTGAGCACGGGGACCGGAAGGCCGCAGGTTGTCGCCGTGGAACGACGTCCTGTCAATCAACGGACTGTGAAGGCCGCTGAAAAACCGACGAGTTTTCGGCTCGCCGACGCCGGCGGCCTCAGCTCTTCAGGCGATAGCCGGTGACGAACAGGCGCCAGCACCACAGGAACATGCCCGTGGTCAGCACGCCCATGCTGATCACGCCGATCAGGATCGAGCCGTCGGCGTGGCCGATGAAGCCGTAACGGAAGCCGTCGATCAGATAGAAGAACGGGTTGAAATGGCTGGCCGAGCGGAACGGCTCGGGCAGCTTGTCGACCAGGTAGAAGGTGCCCGACAGGAAGGTCATCGGCATGATCAGGAAGTTGGTCACGGCCGCCAGCTGGTCGAACTTCTCGGCCCACAGGCCGGCCAAAATGCCGGCTAGGCCCAGGATCAGCGAAGCCGTCACGGCGAAATAGACGATGGCCCAGGGGTGGGCCAGCTGCAGCCCCGCGCCCGGCAGCACGCCGATGACCAGGGCGGTGACGGCTCCGACCACCACGCCGCGCGTCGCCGCGCCCAGGGCGAAACCCAGGACCTGCTCCAGCGCCGACAGCGGCGGGGTCAGGAAGTCCGGCGTCAGGCCCATCATCTTGGCCTGGATCAGCGACGACGAGGAATTGGCGAAGGCGTTGTTCAGGATCGCCATCATGATCAGGCCCGGGGCCACGAAATGGCCGAAGGTCACCCCGCCCACGGCCGGCCGGCTGGCGCCCACGGCGACCACGAAGACCAGCATGTAGAGCAAGGTGGTGACCACCGGCGCGGCCACTGTCTGGGTGCCGACCTTCCAGAACCGGCGGATTTCGCGCTGATACAGCGTGGCGAACCCGGACCAATTCCAGCCGTGATAGTCGCGCGGCTGCGGCGGAATGACGCTGTCGGCCATGTCTCTCATACGCTCAACCCGTTGTGTTGCTTGGCCATGTGCGCCCTGAGGCGCCTTTCCGCAAGCTTGGGCTTGCCGGAATCAACATCTTGTTTCTGTGGACAGAGTCGTTACCGCCTATTGTGCGCCTTAACACATTCTTTACGATATCTAGTAGGACGACCGCCGGCGGGGCGGTTTGAACACCAGATATGGGGTGAGGAGCGTGGGGACGCGCTTCACCTCCATCCAAACGGCGGAGACGGGTTATGAGCTGGACCGACGAACGGGTTTCGACCTTGAAGAAGCTCTGGCTGGACGGCCTTTCCGCCAGCCAGATCGCCAAACAACTGGGCGGCGTCACGCGCAACGCCGTCATCGGCAAGGTGCACCGCCTGGGCCTCTCGGGCCGCGCGGCCCCCTCGCAGCCGGCGCGTCCGGCGTTCAAGGCTCCGCGTCCGGCGCGTCCGGCCGCCCAGGCCATGCCGTCGGCGCCGCGTCGCGTGACGCCGGTCGAGGCGCCGTCGTCGGTTCCGGCGGCCTCGGCCTCGACGCCGCCATCGCTGCCGGCCTTCCGGCATGAGGAGCCAGGCTCGGCCACCGTGCTGACCCTGGGCGCGCACATGTGCAAGTGGCCGATCGGCGATCCTTCGACGGACGGCTTCACCTTCTGCGGCCGTCGCTCGTCGGACGGCCCCTACTGCATCGAGCACGCCCGCGTGGCCTACCAGCCGCAGCAGACCAAGAAGAAGGGCGGCGCCACCGAGCTCGCCCGTTCGCTTCGCCGCTACATCTAAGAACAACAATAGTCTCTCAGGCGGCGGATCCCGGGGCGCTCACGCGCCCCGGGATTTTCCATTTGTCGGGGCGGTCTCGCGACTGCCTGGGATTTTCCATTTCCGGGGGACGTTCTAGATAGGGCGCATGACGGACCTCGCGCCGAACGATTCCAACGCCCCGCCCTATTCGGTCTCCGAGCTGGCCTTCGCCCTGAAGCGGACGCTGGAGGACCGCTACGGCTTCGTGCGGCTGCGCGGCGAGCTGTCCAAGGTCACTCACCACGGCAACGGCCACGTCTACCTGACCATCAAGGACGACAAGTCCGCGATCGACGGCGTGGTCTGGAAGGGCAATGTCCGGGCCTTGAGCGTGCGGCCCGAGCATGGGCTCGAGGTCATCGTCACCGGCAAGATCACCACCTATCCGGCCGGTTCGCGCTACCAGATCGTCATCGACAGCATGGAAGCCGCCGGCGTCGGCGCGCTTCTGGCGCAACTCGAACGCCTGAAGGCCAAGCTGGCCGCCGAGGGCCTGTTCGCGCCCGAGCGCAAGAAGCCCCTGCCCTCGATGCCGGCCGTGGTCGGCGTCATCACCAGCCCGACCGGCGCGGTGATCCGCGACATTCTCCATCGCATCCGCGACCGCTGGCCCTGCCAGGTGCTGGTCTGGCCGTGCGTCGTCCAAGGTGACGCCGCCGCCGGCCAGGTCAGCGCGGCCATCCGCGGCTTCAACGCCATCCAACCCGGCGGCCCCGTGCCGCGCCCCGACATCCTGATCGTGGCGCGCGGCGGCGGTTCGGTCGAAGACCTCTGGGCCTTCAACGACGAGGGCCTGGCCCGCACCGTGGCCGAGGGAACCATCCCGCTGATCTCGGCGGTCGGTCACGAGACCGACACCACCCTGATCGACTTCGTCTCCGACCGCCGCGCCCCCACCCCGACGGCCGCCGCCGAAATGGCGACGCCGGTGCTGGCCGAGCTGCGCGCCCTGATCTCGGACTTCGACCGCCGCCTGAACCGCTCGGGCGCGCGCCTGATCGAGGACCGCCGCACGCGCCTGGTCAGCGCCGCGCGCGGCCTGCCGCGTCCCGACGACATCCTGGCCCTGGCCCAGCAGCGCTTCGACATCGCCTCCGGACGCCTCGACGCGGCCCTGCACCGCAACACCACCGTCCACGCCCAGGCGCTGCTGAAGGTCACCGCGCGCCTGACGCCGGAGGTGCTGACCCGGCAGCGCGCCATCAAGGCCGAGCGTGTGGGCGACCTTGGCCGCCGCCTGGACCTGGCCGCCCGCCGCGCGCCCGACCGCGTCGCCCAGCACGCTCGCCTGCCCGCCCTGTGGCAGCGCCTGAACGCGGCGGGGAAACGTCGCCTGCAGCGCGATGTCGACCGCCTGTCCAGCCTGGAAAAGCTGCGCCAGTCGCTGAACCCCGAGCGGCCGCTGGAACTGGGCTTCGCCCTGGTCCGCAAGGGCGACGGAACGCTGGCGCGTTCGGCGGCCGACCTTGTCTCCGGCGAACGCGTGAACCTGAAGTTCAAGAGCGGCGACCGCGACGCGGTGATAGACGGCGAAGGCGGGTTCGTCCCACCGCCAGCGCCGGTGTCCGTCCCCGCGCAGAAGCCCCGCCCCAAGCCGGCGGCGGCGCCGATCGATCAGGGCGATCTGTTCTGAAGCCCCACATTGGCGTAGAGTAAGAGCCATGAACGCTTTCGATCGTGATCTCGGCAAGTCCGACGGCTTGGCCGTCCTGCACTATGGCGACGGCGAGTACGCCGTGCTCAGCCCCGGCCGCTTCGTGCTGTGCGCCATCACCAACAAGCAGATCCCGCTGGAGGGCCTGCGCTACTGGAGCCCCGAGCACCAGGAAGCCTATGCCGGTCCCGCCGAGGCGCTGAAGCGTTGGCAGGGAGTCTGAGCCGCCGCGCGGTCCTCGCCGCGCTTCCGCTCTCGGCCGCCCTCACGACGACGACCCGCGCCGCCGCGCCGGGCCTGTCGCTGACGGGCAAGTTCGTCCAGGGCGGCTACGCGGTGGGCCGCACCACGCCTCGCGCGGTGATCGATCTCGACGGCCAGGTGCTGACCACCGCCTCGGCGGAGGGCTGGTTCGTGATCGGCTTCGACCGCGATGCGCCGCCGACCAGCAAGATGACGATCACTACGCCCGACGGCTCGGCCTCCGACGAGCGGGCTGTCGCGATCGGCGACTTCGACGTCCAGCGCATCGATGGCCTGCCGCCCGAACAGGTGACGCCGACCGACCCGGCGCTGCTGGAGCGGATCACCGCCGAGAACCTGCGCAAGGTGGCCGGCTTCGCCAGCCAGGTCGACCTGGAGGGATTCCGCGACGGCTTCATACTTCCGGTTGCAGGCGCGCGGCGTTCGGCCCGGTTCGGCGGCCAGCGCATCCTCAACGGCGAGCCCAAACGTCCCCATTATGGGGTTGATCTGGCCACGCCCGTGGGCGCGCCGGTGCGTGCGCCGGCCGGCGGCCTGGTGTGTTTCGCCGAGACCGGATTGCACTACGAAGGCGGTCTCGTCCTGGTCGATCACGGCCAGGGCCTGGTCACCGCCTATCTTCACCTGTCGAAAATCCTCGTCCCGGCGGGCACTTACGTCAAGCAGGGCCAGCTGATCGCCGAGACGGGAAAGGCAGGCCGGGCGACCGGGCCGCATCTGTGCTGGCGCATGAAGTGGCGCGGCCGCAATCTCGACCCGTCACTGCTGGTCGGCGCCGGCCCCTTCCGCGCTTGAAATTCTGGCATTTCGCCCCTGGCGCGAATTTCAATCCTTAGGTAGCTATGCCGCCGCATCGGGACATGGAGACGCGGGGGAGCGGCTTCGGGGTTCCGATCTTCCCGTATGATTTGAGGAGGCGGCTTCCGCATGTCGGCGGCGTTCGAAAAGCTGCGCTTTTTGCTGGTGGATGATAACCAGCACATCCGGTCGATCGTCTCCGCGATCCTCAAGGGCGTGGGCGTTCGGCACATCCGTGAAGCCATGGACGGGGCCGAGGGCCTGCAGATCCTGCGCGACTGGCAGACCGACATCGCCATCGTCGACTTCAAGATGACCCCCCTGGACGGGGTGCAGTTCACCCAGTTGGTCCGCAACTCGCCCGACAGCGTCGACCCGTTCCTGCCCGTCATCATGCTGACCGGCTTCGCCGAGCGTCACCGCGTGTTCGAGGCCCGCGACGCCGGGGTGACCGAGGTGGTGGTCAAGCCGGTGACGGCCCGCTCGCTGCTGGACCGGATCAACACGGTGATCTTCCACCCGCGGCCGTTCATCCGTTCGGGGGACTATTTCGGCCCCTGCCGCCGCCGTCGCGTCGACCCGCACTATAGCGGCCCCTTCCGCCGCTCCGGCGAGAAGGACGCGCCCGCCGACACGCTGGAGATCTAGAGCCTGCTAAAGGGCTCTAGGCGCTGGCGTCCTGGGCCGCGCGTTCGCGCTCGGCCAGTTCCGCATAGACCTCGTTCGGCCAGCGGCGGTGAACCCAGAACCACTCGGCCGGCCGCTCGCGGATGCGGTCTTCCATGAAGGCGTTGATCATCCGCACCCCGGCCTCGATGTCGGCCGTGCGGTTGCCCGTGTTGGGCGGGACGATCGGCGCGTGCACCACCGCCCGGAACCGCGCGCCCTTCAACCGCTGCACGGACATCGGCTGCAGCACCGTGCCAAAACGGATCGCCATCCGCGTCGGAGCCGGCGCGGTGCGAGCGTCGTGGCCGAAGAACGGGGCCGCCACGCCGCTGTTGAACTTCTGATCGTTCATCAGGGCGACCGACCGTCCCTCCATCATGCCCTTCAGCAGTTCGCGGGACCCGTCGCCGCCCTTGGGCGCGAACAGCCGCACCCCGTAGCGGAAGCGGCTGTCGCGGATGCGCTTGTCGACATAGGGGTTGTTGGCCGCGCGATAGGTCATCTCGCAGATCACGCCGCTGTCGACGATGGCCGCGGGCATGACCTCCCAGTTCGACAGATGGCCTGACACGAACACCACCGGCGTCTTCTGCTCGGCGATCTGCGCCAGACGCTCGGCATTGACCACCTCGACCCGGCCGGTGGACGGCAGGATCTTGTCCATCAACGGAAACTCGGCGAACGAGCGGCCCAGGCCCTCCCATTGCTCGTCCAGAATCCGCGCGTGCCAGGCGGCGTCCTTTTCCGGAAAGGCCAGCTTCAGATTTCGGGTCGCCACCTTGTGCGCGCCGCTGAGCGGCCCGAACGTGCGGCCCAGCCAGCCGCCGAAGTCCGAAGCGCGGTCCACGCCCATCAGACGCACAGCGCCGATAAAGAGGTCGAAGCCCAGGGCCTCCAACCGCCACAGAATGTCCTGAACCCAGGGCTGACGCTTATCCGACATAGGTCCTAAGTAGGCTGTCTCGCATATCTCGCGCAACGTCGCCCAGAGCACGTTGGGCGGCGAAGCCGCGCGCGCCTTTGGACCAACGCGCTCTTGCCCGGCACGCGACTTGCGGCTGTCAGCCCAGGCCGTTCCGTTTCGGGACGGCTCGAGAAAGCTAGGGGGCACGGCTTCCATGGGTAACGACATCGATACGCACCTGGGCAAACGCCTGCGTCGCCGCCGTCGTCTGCTGGGTTTGACCCAGCAACAACTGGCGGGCGCCGTCGGCGTGCGATTCCAGCAGATTCAAAAGTACGAGTGCGGCGCCAACCGCATCTCCGCCGCGCGTCTGTGGCAACTGTCCGAGGCCCTGGAAGTGCCGGTCGGCTACTTCTACGACGGCCTGTCGGACGTGCGCCGCGAGAGCGCCGGCGAGTCGGCCGAGGGCGGCGAAATGTTCGCTCGCAAGGAGACGCTGGACCTGATCCGCGCCTACTACCTGCTGGGCGAGCGTCCGCGCCGTCGCCTGCTGGACCTGGCCAAATCGCTGAACGGCGGCGGTCCCGAGCACGCGGACGCCTGACAACGGTAGCTTACGTGAGGCGGGGGCGCTAAACCCCCGCTCATGACGCTTTCCGCTGACCGGCTCACGGCGCTCGACGCCTTCATCATCGATCTGAACCGCGCGTCCGCGGATGCGATCTTGCCGCTGTTCCGGGCCGACCATGGCCTGGAGGACAAGGGAGCCGGCAAGAACCTCCCGCGCGACAGCCACGCGGCGTTCGACCCCGTGACCGAGGCCGACCGCGGCGCGGAAGCGGCGATCCGCAAGCTGATCGGCGAGCGGTTCCCCGAGCACGGCGTGATCGGCGAGGAGTACGGCGAGGACCGTCCGGACGCAGAGTTCGTCTGGGTGCTGGACCCGATCGATGGCACGCGCGCCTTCATCTCCGGCCTGCCGCTGTGGACCACCCTGGTCGGCCTGCGCCATCAGGGTCGCCCGGTGCTGGGCTCGATCGGCCAGCCCTATGTCGGCGAGCTGTTCATCGGCCACGCCGGCGGCTCGCGCCTGCTGGCGCAGGGCCGGGAGACGCCGATCAGGGTCCGCGAATGCGCCGACCTGACCGACGCCGTCATCGCCACCACCGATCCCGACGCCTGCTTCGACGGGGCCGAACGCGGCGCCTGGCTGCAGGTGCGCTCGGCCGCCAAGCTGGCCCGCCTGGGCTGCGACGCCTACGCCTACGCCATGGTCGCCATGGGCAAGATGGACATGGTCATCGAGGCCGGCCTCAAATCCTGGGACATCGAGGCCGCCATCCCCGTGATCGAGGGCGCCGGCGGCCTGGTCACCAACTGGCGCGGCGAGCCGGTCGGCCCGAACGGCGGCCAGATGGTCATCTCGGGCGATCGCCGCCCGCTGGACGAGGCCCTGGTCAGTCTGAAGCGTTCGGCGAAATAAACGGCTCGCGCGGAGCGACCGGATCGACCGCCTCGTCGAAGGTCTTCCAGAACAGCGCCCGGCGGGGATCGGTCTCGATCAGGATCTCGTGGAACGCGCCCGGGACCTCGACATAGCGGCCCTTGGGGATGCGGCGGGCGATCGACTCCGCGTCGGCGTTCAGCACGCGGTTGTCCAGTTCGGCCCCGACGATGGTCACGGGGATCTGGATCTCCTCGACGCCCTTGCTTCCGCGCAACCAGGCGCAGGCCGAGATCGCGAAGTCGGCCCAGCCCCAGGTCATCCCGCCCAGGGCGATCTCAGGATCGGCCCTTAGCTGCGCCTGGTAGCGATCAAAGCGCGTCTCGTCATGGGTCAGGGCGTCGCCCTGGAAGGTCTGGACCAGCGGGTCGTAGGCGGCGGACACATAGTCGCCGGCCAGACCGACCCGCGACATCGTCCAGGCCAGCGGCCTGGCCAGCCAGGGCGGCACGCCCGCGGTGTTCAGGCCCAGCATCGGCGCGGACAGCACGGCGGCGTCGAAGCGGGTCTCGCCATGGGCCAGGGCCAGCATGGTCAGGCAGCCGCCCATCGAGTGGGAGACGGCGATCCACGGTCTGGGCATCCGCGCCTCGAACGTGTCGAGCAGCGCCTTGTGGTCGGAAATGAAGGTCTTGAAGCCCCGGGCATGGCCCCTGAGGCGGTCCGGCAGGCCGCGGGCCGACAGCCCCTGCCCTCGCCAGTCATGCAGCAGCACGGCGAAGCCGCGGCTCAGAAGGTCCTCGACGACCTCGAAATATTTCTCGATCGGCTCGCTGCGTCCGGGGCTGACCACCACCGAACCCCGCGCGGGCCCTTGCGGGAAAAACGTCGCGGCGCGGAGGGTCGCCCCATCCGCGCCGCTAAACCATTCGGCCCCAGTCGAATTTGGGCCGTGATCGGGAACCGGAGCCTCGGGAATCGAGACCAGACGCGCCGGTTCTTCCATCATCTCAAGTTAGCGCATCTTGGCGAACAGCGCGCCCATCTTGGGCTGCAGCGCCATGGCCGTGCCCATGTCCGACAGCTTCAGCTTGCCGGTCATGACCGCCATGGTCGGGTCCAGCGAGCCGGCGCCCATGGCCAGCAGATCGTCCAGGCTGAGCGTCATGGTCAGGTCGGCGGGCTTGTCTTCGTTGGTCACCGAGCCGCCATCGATATGGATGACGCCGGCGTCCTTCAGATCAAACTTGAGGCTCTTGCCGAGACCGCTGTCGTCGCCCACGGCGCCCTTGATGCGATCGGTGATTTCCTGAAGCGTGGCCATGAGCGCGATCTCCCTCTGCGCGAAAAAGTGTGGCGAATAGCTAGACCGGGCCGTCCTGTTAAGTAAACACCGTTCAGACGACCCAGGGTCTTATTTCTTCCCGTCGTAGAACCCGACCTTAGTTGGCGTTTTTGTCAACTTTACCCGTACGGCGCCCTGATGATCGGCGGGACGGAAATAGGGCGTCCCTTCTGCCCGCGGCAGCGACGCGATGTGTCCATCGGCGAAGATCGCCACGCCGCCGTCGGCTTTGGGAAAGGCGACGCCGGTCATCTTCGGAGCCATGAACGCCATCGGACCGGCGGCCTTGCCGATCACGGTGTTGGCCTCGTTGACCGTCGCGACCAGCTCGCGGGCGTCATACTCGGCGGCCGGCTTCAGTTGAGCGCCAAAGTTCATCATCGAGCCCATCTTGGCGTCGGATGGCACGTCGAGAACCAGGGTCGGGTCGCCGTCGAGCTGAGACAAGGTCGGCAGGCTGTCGAAATAACCGTCGGCGTTGACCGGCAGCGGCGTGCGCGCGCCGTTCTTCTCCACCATGACGACCTTCAGGTTCGACGCGGGCTTGCCGTCGCGCTTGAGGGCGTAGGACAGCTTGACCCGCGCTCGTTCGGCGGCCGGAACCTTGAGATAGCGGTCCAGGAACGGCAGCACCTTGGAGGCCGGCGCGGTCTTCTCGGCCAAGGCGGGCGTGGAGGCGGCCAGGGCGGCGATCAGGATCAGCGAAGCGGCGCGTTTCATTTGGGCTTCACGAACTTGAGGGTCATGCGGTCGCTTTCGCCGATGGCGTCATATTTGGAATGGTCGAAGCCAGACTCGGCCGGCTCCCCACGGGGTGCGGAAAGGCGCGTCGGCGGCAGGGTCCAGACGCCGAACGGGTGGTCCTTTGTGTCCCTGGCGTTGGCGTTGATCTCGCTGGTCCCGGCCAGGACAAAACCGGCCTCCCTGGCCATCTGGATCACGTAGTCCTGCTGCACATAGCCGTCGGCGGCCAGCACATCCTGCACCCGGCCGGGCTCGCCGCGGTGCTCCTCGACGCCCAGGATACCGCCCGGCTTCAGGGCCGCCAGGGCGTCCTTGAAGGCCTTCTCGGCGATGCCGCCGGCCATCCAGTTGTGCAGGTTGCGCAGGAACAGCACCAGGTCGACCGTCTCCGCCGGGGCCACCGGACCGCTGGTCGGGCCGAAGGCGGTGAAGGTCACCTCGCCGTAGATCTTCTTCTTTTCCGACAGCTTGCGACGGTAGGCCTCGACGATCTCCGCCGCGGCCGGCTCCGACGGATCGTCGGTCTGCAGTTCGGCTTCGTAGAGCTTGCCGTGGGTCTCGGCCAGGAAAGGCGCCAGGATGTCGGTGTACCAGCCCGCGCCGGGCCAGAACTCGACCACCGTCTGGCCGGGCTTCAGCCCCCAGAACTTCAGGGTCTCGACCGGATGGCGCCAGGCGTCGCGGGCGCGGTCGGCGGGCAGGCGCCAGTCGCCGGCCACGACCGCCTCGATGGTCGCCGGCCCGGCCTTCTGGGCCGCCTTGGCCTCGGTCTTGGCCGGGTCGTTCTTCTTGCCGCAGGCCGAGAGTCCCAGCGCGCCAACGCTCGCCAGGACTCCTCGCCGCGACCAATACCGAGCTGGAAGCATCATTCCCCCGTAATGCAGCCAGCCTGCCAGCCGACCTTGACCAAAGTCAGGCGGGCCAAACCTAGGCGGGCTTGCGGAAGCGCAGGGTCATGCGGTCGCTCTCGCCGATCGCGTCGTACTTCGTGCGATCGAAATTCGGATTGGCGGGCTGGCCGCCCGGCGCGGTGCGCTTGGTCGGCGGCAGGGTCCAGACGCCGAAGGGGTGGTCCTTGGTGTCCTTGGGGTTGGCGTTGATCTCGGACTTGGCGTCCAGCTTGAAGCCGGCCTTCTCGGCCAGGGCGATCACGGTGGCGGTGTTCAGATAGCCGTCGGCGCCGGCGTCCTTTTCCGAGCGCGGATCGGCGCGGTGATCCTCGACGGCCAGCACGCCGCCGGGCTTCAGCACGGCGAAGAAGTCGGCGAACACCTTGTCGGCCATGCCCGGCGCCTGGGTCCAGTTGTGGACGTTGCGGGCGGTCAGCACGAGATCGGCCGAACCGGGCGCGCCCAGCGGGCCCGACTGGGCGCCGAAATTGACGAATTGCGGCTTGCCGTACTTGGCCGCGTCGGCGAAGCGGGCCTCGAAGTCGGCGCGCCCCTTCTTGGCCCCTTCCGAAATCTTGGGGTTCGACAGATCGGCGACGCCGGCGACGTAGGTCCCGCCGGTCGCCTTGGCGTAGGGCGCGAGGATCTCGGTCCAGTAGCCGCCGCCGGGCGAGATCTCGATCACGGTCTGCTTGGGCTTCAGGCCCCAGAAGGTCAGGCTCTCGACGGGGTGACGCGCGCCGTCGCGGGCGACATCGCCGGCGGGACGGGTCGGCGAGGCGACGGCGGCCTTCAGGGCCTGGTCGGTCGAGGCGAAGGCGGCGGGCGCGGCCAGGGAGATGGCGGCGGCGAGCAACAGCATGTGGCGGCGAAGCGGCATGGGGGGGCGTGTCCTTCGGCATAACGGAGGCCGCGACCTTAGCCGGGGCGGCCGGTGCGTCAAACGATTCACGTTCTGCGAGCTTGCGCCCCCTTGAACCCGGGAATCCGCTCACCAACTATTTTCACGAAGGCGCTGGACACCCGGGCCTTCCGGACCACCTGGCGATGCCGATTTCGGGTCGCCGACGGGACGAAACATTCGAAGACCTTGCTTGAAGAGAAGGATCTGACCCTATGCGTACGATCGACCTTTCGCCCCTGTACCGCTCGCTCGTCGGCTTCGACCGCCTCGCCGACCAGCTGGACGCCGCCGCCCGCACCGAAGCGGCCTCGGGCTATCCCCCCTACAACATCGAACGCACCGGCGAGAACGACTACCGCATCGAGATCGCGGTGGCCGGTTTCAAGCCGGACGAACTGACCGTCGAGGTGAAGGAAAACCTGCTGACCGTCACCGGCCGCAAGGCCGCCAATGACGGCGACGCCAAGCAGTACCTGCACCGCGGGCTCGCCGAGCGCAACTTCGAGCGCAAGTTCCAGCTGACCGACTACCTGATCGTCGAAGACGCCGATCTGTCGAACGGCCTGCTGTCGATCGCGCTGAAGCGTGAACTGCCGGAGGCCCTGAAGCCCCGTACGGTGGAGATCAAGTCGAAAGCCGCTTCGACCCTGATCGAAGGCGAAAAGGCCGCCTAACGGCGCCTCTCCCTAGTCTCCCCTCAATCCCCTCTGAACTTGGGCGGCGCAGCGATGCGCCGCCTTTTTCCGTTCAGGGCAGCGAGAAATCCAGGCCCTGGACCTGGCTCAGATCCATGTCGCGGAAGCTGGCCTTGGCGATCCGCGCGCCGGTGAAGTCCGAACCGCGCAGGTCGGCGCCGTCGAAGATGGCTTCGCTGAGATCGGCGGCCTGGACCATGGCGTAGCGTATGCGCGCGCCCTGCAGGTTCGACTGGGTCTGGCGCGCCGGCCCCAGCGGCAGCGGCGACAGGAAGGCCTGGCGCAGGTCCGCCTTGGTCAGGTTGGCGCCGGTCAACCGGGCGCCGCGCAGATCCGCCTTGGTCAGGTTGGCCATGCGCAGGTCGGCGTTCTGCAGGTTCGCGCCCTGCAGCTGAGCGCCCGAGAGATCCAGGCCGACCATGCAGGCGCCCTTGGCGCTCATCGCCGTCAGGCGCAGACCCTTCAGCTTGTCGCCCAGCGGACGCAGGTCCTCGCCGTCCAGGCGGGCGGCCGCGCCCTCCTTGCCGCCGGTCTGGCACCAGCGCTGGTTGCCCAGGCAGCGATTGTAAAGTTCCTGAGCCTTGCCGATCGCCTCGCGGGTCACCGTGACCACCGCGCCGGTCATGCTGGCGCCGCTGGTGCGGGCCGTGGAGGTGTCCACCCCGGCCATCACCGCGCCCGACAGGTTCGCGCCTTCGAGATTGCAGCCCTTGACGTCGGCCCCGTCGAGGATGGCCCCGACCAGATTGGCTTCCTTGAGGTTCGCGCCCGCCAGCTTGGCGCCCCTCAGCGAGCAGTCGCTGAAGTCGGCCTTGAACGCGGAGACGCCCTCGAACTGCGAGCCGTCCAGGGTGGCGCCCGAGAAGTTGACCTCGTCCACCTCCCCCTGGCGGGTTTCGTGGCGCATGGTTTCGAGGCCCTTGCGGGGATGCGGGATGGCGATCTGACCTTCGCGGAAGTCGGCCTGGGTCAGGTCGGCCTGGGCGAGGTTGGCGCCGCGCAGGCAGGCGCCGCGCAGATCCGCGCGGACCAGCGAAGCCTGTCGCATGTCGCTCTTGCGCAGGTCGCAGCCAAACAGGCTGGCGCGGTCCAGCTTGGTGCGGACCATGCGGCAATTTTCGAGGACGGAAGCGGTCAGGTCCGCGTCAGTCAGATTCCGGAACGACAGATCTAGGCCCGACAGCTGCATGAAGCGTAGGGAGGCGCGTTTGCCGCCCTGCTTGCCGGTAACGAATTTCTCGTGCGCCGTTACGATCATGTCGAGCTCGGCTTGGCTCAGGCGACGACGCCCGACCACGCTTTGCGCGGCGTTCATAACGTTGGTTCCCCGTTAGGTGCTTTTCTGAGTTACGCGCACTCTAGCGACGAGGGACGAGCGAAGCGTTAAGCATGCGTCCTTTTGTCGCGTTATTTTCTCAGATCACGTCGTCCAAGCCGCGCGCCGCCAGGCGGATCGCGCCGGTCAGGTCGACGTCCTTGAGCTGAGCTCCGGTGAAGTTGGCGCGCGACACGTCCGCCCCGGCCATCCGGGCCTGGCGAAGGTCGGCGCGCGCCAGATCGGCGTTGGCCAGGATGGCGCCGGTCAGGTCCACTGGCAGCACGCGGTCGGCGGCGATCAGCAGCGGCCCCAGCTGGGCGTCGCGCAGGTCCGAGCCGGTCAGCTTGGCGCCCTTCAGCCGCGCGCCGCGCAGATCGGCCCGACGCAGGTTGCAGGCGCGCAGGTCGGCGCCGTCCAGCTGCGCGCCCTGCATCTGCACGCCTTCCATGTCGAGGCCGTAGAACACCGCGGCCTTGGCCGAGAGGGCCGTCAGGTTGAAGCCCCGCACCGAACGCAGATTGCGCAGGTCGGCCTTGTCGAACACCGACGGCTTGCCCTCGGCGCCGCCCGTGTCGATCCATCGCGCGTGGTCGGCGATCATCTGCTCGTACGGCAGGTCCGAGACGCTGGTGCCCGACGGCTTGTCGGTCAGGGCCCCTTCCAGATTGGTGTCGTTGATGTTCCACGACATGGTCTTGGCGCCGACCAGGATCGTGTTGCGCAGGTCGGCCCCGGCCAGATTGGCGCCCGACAGGTCGGCCCCGGCCAGGTTCGCCCCGTTGAAATTGGCCTGCTTGAGGTTGGCGCGGACCAGCTTGGCGTCCTTGAGGATCGCGTCGCTGAAGTCGGCCTTGGTGGCGACGATGCCCGACAGGCGCGACCGCTCGAGATTCGCGCCCGACAGGTTGGCGCCCTTGGCGTAGGCCTCGCGCTGGACCGGCTCGATGACGCGATAGCCTTCCTTGCGGTCGGCGGCGGCGATGGAGCCTTCGCGCAGGTCGGACTCGAACATGTCGGCGCCGGTCAGGTTGGCGCCGCGCAGGCTGGAGCCGCGCAGGTCGGCGCGACGCATCGAAGCGTCCGTCAGGTCCGCTCCCTGCAGATCCGCGCCGTAGAGATTGGCGTTGTCCAGCTTGGTCTTGCGCAGGTCGCAGCCGACCATCATCGCGCCGGTGAAGTCGGCGTCGCACAGATTGCGGCCGGTCATCGACAGACCCGACAGATCGCAGAAGGCGAACACGGCGCGCGCGCCGCCCAGGCGGGCCGACCACAGGCGATCGTGCTTGGCGCAGATGACGTCGACATCATGCTGCGTCAGGCGCTTGTATTCCTGTGTCGTGCTGGCGGCGGCGCTCATGTCTGGCATGGAATCCCGGATAGGGGATCACCATGCGCAGAGCAAAATTAACGTCGTGTTTCCAAGGGTTTCTGGTGAAGCTTAGCCAGAATTTTACCCAACTTGGGGCAGAGCTTCCGCCCGGCTTTCGTCCAGGTAGCGAGCGCTGGTCGGCTTGAGCTGGTCGTCGAGCTCGATGACCAGCGGATTGCCCGTCGGGATCTCGACGCCGACGATCTTGTCGTTCGGCACGTTGAACAGATGCTTGACGATGGCGCGCAGCGAATTGCCGTGGGCCGCGATCAGGACCGTCTCGCCGGCCTTCAGGTGCGGGGCGATATCGCTTTCCCAGTAGGGCAGAACGCGCACCAGGGTCGTGGCCAGGCTCTCGGTCGACGGCAGATCGGCGCCCTTGTAGCGGCGGTCCTTGCTGAAGTCGTACTCGCCGCCCGCGGCCAGCTCCGGCGGCGGGATATCGTACGAGCGACGCCAGACGGTGACCTGCTCGACACCGTGCTTCTCGGCCGTCTCGGCCTTGTTCAGGCCCGTCAGGCCGCCGTAGTGACGCTCGTTCAGACGCCAGTCCTTGGTCACCGGCACGAAGCTCTGCTTGGCGGCGTCCAGGGCCAGATTGCCAGTGCGAATGGCCCGGGTCTGAACCGAGGTGAAGGCGTGGTCGATCTGGATGCCGGCGGCCTTGATCAGTTCGCCGCCCTTCTTGGCCTGGGCCTCGCCCTCGGCGGTCAGGTCGACGTCGACCCAGCCCGTGAAGCGGTTTTCCAGGTTCCACTGGCTCTGGCCATGGCGGAGCAGGACGAGGGTCGGCATCGGGCGGCTTCCTTCGCGGATCGGGGAGGTATGGGCGCGGGCTAAGGCTCCGCGGCCGCAGCGTCAAGCGCGGAGCAAGGCGCGATACGTCCGCCTCCCTCCTCTTCCCCCTCCCCCGCGCCGCGGCGCATGCTATAGGCGGGCCATGCCTGATCGCATTTTCATGCCGCTGATGGGACTGGTCGCCGCCGCGCTGATCGCCCTGTCCCTCGTCTGGCCGCAAGGCCAGGGCGCCCGTTCCTGGGGTCCGTTCGGCCACACGCCCGTGCAGCAGACGCCGGAGATGAAGGCCCGGATCCAAAAGGAGAAGGACGCCGCGATCCGCCGCGACCAGGCCGCCAAGAAGGCTGTCGAGGCCGTGGGCCAGATGCCGACCCAGGCCCCGCCGCAGGCCCCGCAATGAGCGCTTTCGACGCCGTCGCGGTCGGCCGTCGCGTGCTGAGCAGGGAGGCCGACGCGCTCAACACCCTGGCCGAGTCGCTGGGCGAGACCTTCGTCCGCGCGGTCGAGGCCGTGTTCGACGCCAAGGGCCGGGTCGTCTGCACCGGCATGGGCAAGTCTGGCCACGTGGCGCGCAAGATCGCCGCCACCCTGGCCTCGACCGGCACCTCGGCCATGTTCGTTCATCCGGCCGAGGCCAGCCACGGCGACCTCGGCATGATCGGTCCCGACGACGTGATCCTGGCCCTGTCGAAGTCGGGCGCGGGGCGCGAGCTCTCCGACACCCTGGCCTACGCCAAGCGCTTCTCGATCCCGCTGGTGGCCATGACCGCCGTGGCCGACAGCCCGCTGGGCGAGGCGGCGGACATCCTGCTGCTGCTGCCCGACGCGCCGGAAGCCACGGCCGAGGTCAATGCGCCGACCACGTCGACGACCCTGCAGATCGCCCTGGGCGACGCCCTGGCCGTGGCCTTGCTGGAGCGGCGCGGCTTCACGGCCAGCGACTTCCGCGTCTTCCACCCGGGCGGCAAGCTGGGCGCCATGTTGCGCACCGTCGCCGACCTGATGCATGGGCAGGACGAGCTCCCCTTGGTGAGCGCCGACGCGGCCATGCCCGACGCCCTGCTGGTGATGAGCGAGAAGCGCTTCGGCGCGGTCGGCGTCGTCGACGGCGGGGGCCTGCTGACCGGCCTGATCACCGACGGCGACCTGCGCCGGCACATGGACGGCCTTCTTCAGCACACGGCCGGCCAGGTCATGACCCAGCATCCGCTGACCATCGCGCCTGGCGCCCTGGCCGCCGAGGCGCTGAAGGTCATGAACGAGCGCCGCATCACCGTGCTGTTCGTGGTCGACGCCGGACGCCCGGTCGGCGTGCTGCATGTTCACGACCTACTCCGGGCCGGCGTGATCTAGGTCACATTCGACTTTATCGAACTTTGTCATGTGAACGCGCTAGTCGCCCGGTCTTTGGGCGGCTAAAGCCACGTCACCTAAACTGAAGCGAGCTTTCGATGTTCTCCGCGCCGCGCTCCGACCTCGTCCCGAATACCGCCGCCTACGAGAACGAGCCGTTGGTCAAGGCGACCGGCTTTCGCGAGTACGACGCGCGCTGGCTGTTCGGGCCCGAGATCAACCTTCTGGGCGTTCAGGCGCTGGGCCTGGGTCTCGGCACCTACATCCACGAACTAGGCCAGTCGAAGATCGTGGTCGGCCACGACTTCCGCTCCTATTCGACCTCGATCAAGAACGCCCTGATGCTGGGCCTGATCAGCGCCGGCTGCGAGGTCCACGACATCGGTCTGGCCCTCTCGCCCACCGCCTATTTCGCCCAGTTCGACCTCGACATCCCCTGCGTGGCCATGGTCACGGCCAGCCATAACGAGAACGGCTGGACCGGCGTGAAGATGGGCGCCCAGCGTCCGCTGACCTTCGGCCCCGACGAGATGAGCCGCCTGAAGGCGATCGTGCTGGGCGCCGAATTTGTCGAGCGCGACGGCGGCAAGCTGATCCGCGTGCAGGGCGAGGCCCAGCGTTATATCGACGACGTCGCCAAGCGCGCCAGCATCACCCGCCCCCTCAAGGTGATCGCCGCCTGCGGCAACGGCACGGCCGGCGCCTTCGTGGTCGAGGCCCTGCAGAAGATGGGCGTGGCCGAGGTCGTGCCGATGGACACCGATCTCGACTTCAATTTCCCCAAGTACAATCCCAACCCCGAAGACGCCGAGATGCTGCACGCGATGGCCCACGCCGTCCGTGAGGAGAAGGCGGACCTGGCCTTTGGCTTCGACGGCGACGGCGACCGCTGCGGCGTCGTGGACGACGAGGGCGAGGAAATCTTCGCCGACAAGATCGGCCTGATGCTGGCCCGCGACCTGGCCCCGCTACATCCGGGCGCGACCTTCGTGGTCGACGTCAAGTCGACGGGCCTCTACGCCACCGACCCGATCCTGGCCGCCCACGGCTGCAAGGTCATCTACTGGAAGACCGGTCACAGCTACATCAAGCGCAAAAGCGCCGAACTGGGGGCTCTGGCCGGCTTCGAGAAGAGCGGCCACTTCTTCATGAACGGCGAGCTGGGCTACGGCTACGACTGCGGCCTGACGGCGGCGGCGGCCATCCTGGCCATGCTGGACCGCAATCCGGGCATGAAGCTGTCGGACATGCGCAAGGCCCTGCCGGTGGCCTTCACCTCGCTGACCATGAGCCCGCACTGCGGCGACGAGGTGAAGTACGGCGTGGTCGACGACGTGGTGAAGGAATACGAGAACCTGTTCGCCGCCGGCGGTTCGATCCTGGGCCGCAAGATCACCGAGGTGATCACGGTCAACGGCGTGCGCGTCCACCTGGAAGACGGCTCATGGGTGCTGGTCCGCGCCTCGTCGAACAAGCCGGAGATCGTGGTCGTGGTCGAGAGCACCCGGTCCGAGGACGACATGCGCGCCCTCTTCCGCGAGGAAGTGAAGCCCCGCCTGGGCGACCGGGTCGGCAAGTACAATCAGGAAATCTGACCGGTTCTAACGGCTTAACGAGAAAGGGCCGGCGCATCAGCGCCGGCCCTTTGTCATTGAACGTTCAACCGCCGGAGATCAGACGTCCTTATCAGGACGTCTTGGTGCCCCGTTGCGCGACGGTATCCACGCGCTTCAGGGGCGGCGGGCCGCCCGTCGAGCGGGGATCGTTCAGTCCGCGCAGGGGCGAGGGCAGCGTGCCTGAATAGGTTTTCATCGCGGCGTCGCCTTGGACGGGCGGTTGGTCGCGCGCGAGCGGCTCGGCGCCACGGTGAAGAAACGGAAAATAGGAAGCATCATCGCCGCGGCGATGACGCAGGCGGCCGAAAGCTGAAAGAGCCAGTCCATTTGGAGAATCTCAAGCGTCGCCAAGCCCGAGCGTTGACCGCGATGCGGTTCGCTCCCGACGGCGACTGATCCTCATATGGGGAGCCATGGCCACGTTTATCAGGGGCGCCGCGAAATATGTCGGAACCGGCCGATCGGCTGGCGCGGAAAGCGGCGGCGGGTTAGGTCACCGCCATGATCAAGCTCCGCCCCTCGCGTCCGGAAGACGGCGCTCGCGTCGTCGAGATCTGGGCCGCCGCCGTCGACGCCACCCATGACTTTCTGACGCCGGAGGACCGGGCCGCGATCGGTCGCGACGTCGAGCGCTTCCTGCCGACCGCGCCGCTGATGCTGGCCGTCGACGACCGCGATCGACCGCTGGGCTTCATGCTGATCGTCGACGGCCACATGGAGGCCCTGTTCATCGATCCCCAGCATCGCGGGGCCGGCGTCGGCGCCATGTTGATCGACTACGCCCTGGCGGTTCACCCGGTCCTGACCACCGACGTCAACGAACAGAACGGCCAGGCCGTCGGCTTCTACGAGCACATGGGCTTCGAACGCATCGGCTGGTCGGCCACCGACGGCCAGGGCCGCCCCTACCCGCTGATCCATCTGCGCCTTGGCGTCTGATCGCTTTGGTGGTTGGGCGATTTCGGCTTAGCTGCGTGGCGTCAAACACGAGTCGTCCCATGCGCCGTCTGCTCTCCGTCCTTGCCCTGATCCTGGCGCCCGACCTCGCGGTCGCCGCCCAGTCCGTGCTGCTCAAGCCCGCCCGGGTCTGGACGGCCGAGAACGCCGGCCCGCCGCGCGAGGGCTGGGCCGTGCTGGTCAAGGACGGCAAGATCGCCGCCGTCGGCCCCGCCGCCCAGATCGACGCCGCGGGCGCGGAGATCGTCGACCTGCCCGACACAACCGTGATCCCGGGCCTGATGGACCTGCACAGCCACCTCTTCCTGCACCCCTATAACGAGACCCTGTGGGACGATCAGGTGCTGAAGGAGACGCCGACCTACCGCGCGCTGCGGGCGGCGGTGCAGGCCAAGGCGACGCTGGAGGCCGGCTTCACCACCCTGCGCGATCTCGGGACCGAGGGCGTCGGCGCGGCGGACGTTCCGCTGCGCAAGGCGATCAATGACGGCCTGATCCCGGGTCCGCGCCTGTTCGTGGCGACCAAGGCGATCGTGGCCACCGGCTCGTACGGTCCGGCCCGCAAGAACTACAATCCCGAAGCCGAGCTGCCCCAGGGCGCCCAGGAAGCCAGCGGCGTGCCCGAGGTGATCAAGGCCGTGCGCGAGCAGGCCGGCGCCGGGGCGGACTGGATCAAGGTCTACGCCGACTACCGCGTCGGTCCAGACGGCTCGACCCAGCCGACCTTCTCGATCGAGGAGTTGAAGGCCCTGGTCGACGCGGCCCATTCCAGCGGCCGGCCGGTCTCGGCCCACGCCTCCAGCGACGAAGGCATGCGCCGGGCGATCGTGGCGGGCGTCGACACCATCGAGCACGGCTATGGCGGCAGCGACGCCACCTTCAAGCTGATGGCCGAGAAGGGCGTGGTGTTCTTCCCGACCCTGACGGCGGTGGAGAGCACCTCGACCTATTTCGGCGGCTACGTCGCCGGCAAGACCCCGCCGACCGCCGCCATGGTCAACGCCGAGCGCGCCTTCAAGCTGGCGGTGAAGAACGGCGTCACCATCGGCATGGGCAGCGACGTCGGCGTCTTCAGGCACGGCGACAACGCCCGCGAACTCGTCTGGCTGGTCAAGGAGGGCATGAGCCCCGCGCAGGCCCTGTTGGCCGCCACCGCCGTCGACGCCAAGGTGCTGGGCCGGGCCAATGACCTCGGCCAGCTGAAGCCCGGCTACCTCGCCGACATCGTGGCGGTGAAGGGCGATCCGACCCGGACGATCGAGGCCACCCAGGACGTCGTCCTCGTCATGAAGGGCGGCCAGGTCGTGCGGCGGCCGTGATGCGCCTGGTCCCCGCCCTGCTGTTGCTGACCCTGGCCGGCCCGGCGCTCGCTGAAGCCGACCCAGGCACGCTGCAGCAGCACGACACCTTCCGCGACGCCGCCACCGCGCCGCTGGAGGACCTGAACCTCAAGCGGAAGTCGATTCCGCCGGTCCTGGCCCGCGCGGTCACCGATCCCTACGACCTCACGGGCCTGACCCGCTGCGAGCCGATCGCCGCCGAAATCGGCCGGCTGGACGCGGCCCTGGGCCCCGACCTCGACGAAGCCCCGCCGCCCGACGACCGCTCGCGCGGCAAGAAGGTCGCCGACGCGGCCTATGGCGCCGGGGTGGCCGGGGTCCGCGACACGACCCACGACCTGCTGCCGTTCCGTGGCTGGATCCGTCGCCTGACCGGCGCGGCCAAGCACGATCGGGCCATCGCCAAGGCCATCCAGTCCGGCGGCGTACGACGCGGCTATCTGAAGGGCGTTGGCATGAGGATGAATTGCGCCCCGCCGGCCGCGCCCAGCTGGTTCACGCCGGTCGAGAGCAAGCCGCCGCCTCCAGCCAGGCCCGTCAGCGTGTTCGAGAACTTCCTGGCGTGGTGCGGCGAGGTCGTGGCCTGGCTGAAGAGCCTGATCGGCTGACCTTAGAGCGTGGCAGCCGAAAGTGTGAGCGGTTTCGGCGCCCGCCACGCTCCAAATGCTTGAGATAGAGCCTGTCTGTTTCTGATGATTCCATCAGAAACAGACAGGCTCTAGGCGGACTCCAGCATCGCCAGGACTTCGGCGACCAGCTTGGGACCATCGAACGGCTTCATCACATAGCCCTTGGCGCCCAGCTGCATGGCCTGGACGATGCGGTCCAGGCGGCCATCGCCGGTCAGCATCAGCACCGGGATGTCGGCGGCTTCCGACTCCTTCAGCGCCTTCAGGGCGTCTAGCCCGCTCTGACCGGGGATACGCACGTCCAGCAGGATGGCGTCGGGCCGGCGCGCGGGGATCGCCGCCATCAGCCGGTCGGCGGCCGGAAAGCCCACCACCTCAAGCCCGTCGCGGGCCAGATAGGCCTCGACCAGCTCGAGCGTCGCCGCGTCGTCGTCGGCGACATAGATCAGAGGAACACGTCTGGACATCGAGCCAACGGCCTACGCGGTTTCGGATATCTGTTAAAGACTTCCCGTTTCGCGATCACAATTCAAATGAAGGCCGCTGGAAAGGCTTCCACCCTTGGGGCCGAGCGGCTGGACCGCTAAGCAGAGGCAGTTTCGCCTCGGAGTCGCCATGCGTCCGTCCTTTCCTTCCTTGGCCGCCCTCGTCCTGGCCTGCCTGTTCCTCGTTGGCGCGCCGGCCATGGCGCAAAGATTGGACGAGACCCCGCGCGTGGCGGTGATCTCGGCCTTCCCGCCCGAAATCGGCGCGCTGAACGCCGCGACCAGTGAGCAGAAGACCTTCGACGTCCACGGCGTCCGGTTCACGACGGGTCGGCTCGAGGGCAAGCCGGTCGTGGTGTTCCTCAGCGGCGTGTCGATGGTCAACGCGGCCATGACCACCCAGATGGCGCTGGACCGCTTCAACATCACCCGCATCGTATTCTCCGGCATCGCCGGCGGCGTCGACGAGGGGCTGGACATCGGTGACGTGGTGGTCGCCGACCAGTGGGCCCAGAACCTGGAAAGCGCCTTCGCCCGCGAGACGGATAAGGGTTTCGAGGTCTCGCCCGCCATCCGCAACAGTCCGCTGGCCAACTACGGGATGATCTATCCCCGCGCGATCATCCTGCCGGGGACCGACCTGTCGGCGCCGGCCCGCGTCTGGTTCCCGGCCGATCCGGCCCTGCTAGCCACCGCCCGCGAGGTCGCCGCCGAGGTCGCTTTGCAACGCTGCGCCGTCGACAAGTGCCTGGTCCATCCGCCCAAGGTGGTGGTGGGCGGCAACGGCGTCTCGGCCCCGGTGTTCCTCGACAACGCCGGCTACCGCAAATACCTGCGCGCGACCTTCGAGGCTCGCGTCGTGGACATGGAGAGCGCCGCCGTCGCCCACGTGGCCTTGGTCAACGCGACCCCGTTCATCGCCTTCCGCAGCCTGTCGGACCTGGCCGGCGGCGGCGCGGGCGCCAACGAGATGCACACCTTCATGGCCCTGGCCTCGGACAATTCCGCGGCCGTGGTGAAGGCCTTCGTCAAGGCGCTGCCGAACTAGGCCCGGATCGCCAGGGCTCCGTTCGCGTTCCTTGCGGACAACACGGAGCTTTACCCATGACCTTGCAACGTCCCCTCGCCTTCGCCCTGGCCTCGATGATCGCGCTGACGACCTTGAGCGCCTGCGACAAAGAAGCCGGCCGCAAGCAGGAGACGATCGGCAAGGTCGAGTCCGGCGTCGGCAAGGTCGTCGGCGACAAGGACCTGAAGAACGAAGGCAAGAAGGACAAGGTCGCCGGCAACCTGAGGCAGGGCGAACTGAAGGACGCCGTCAAGGACGCCAAGAAGTAGCGACGAGTGGCCCGCCCTCGCCCTACGACGGGCTCAGGGTGAGGGCTACTCCGCGCCAAAGCTCACCCTGAGCTTGTCGAAGGGCGAGGTTTCGGCTCATCAACGCGTCCCGAACGTCCGGTCGCCGGCGTCGCCCAGGCCCGGCACGATGTAGCCGTGCTCGTTCAACGTCGCGTCGACCGCAGCCGTCCAGATCGGCACGTCGGGATGCGCGGCCCGCAGCGCCTCGACGCCCGGCTGGGCGGCCAGCAGGCAGACGAAGCGCAGATTGGTGACGCCGGCGGCCTTCAGCCGCGAGATCGCCGCGATGGCCGAATGGCCCGTGGCCAGCATTGGATCGACGACGATGACCAGGCGGCCGGCGATATCCTCCGGCGCCTTGAAATAGTACTCGACCGCCTCGAGCGTCTCGTGATCGCGATAAAGGCCGATGTGGGCCACGCGCGCCGAGGGCACGAGGTCCAGCATCCCCTCGCACATGCCCAGGCCCGCCCGCAGGATCGGCGCGAAGACCAGCTTCTTGCCGGCGATCTCATAGGCCGTGGTCGGGGCGACGGGGGTCTCGATCTGGACCGCGTCCATCGGCAGGTCGCGGGTGATCTCGTAGCAGATCAGAGTCGCGACCTCGCGCATCAGGGCCCGGAAGGTCTTCGTCGAGGTCCGCTTGTCCCGCATCTTGGTCAGCTTGTGCTGGACGAGCGGATGGCTGACGACGGTGACCTGGGACATGAAGGCGCTCGCTTGAAGAGTATCTCCCGGTCCTAGGCCAGTTGGTCGCCGATCGGCAAGCTGCGGATGCGCTTGCCGGTGGCGGCGAAGATGGCGTTGCACAGCGCCGCCGGGGTCGGCGGATAGGCCGGCTCGCCGAGGCCCGTCGGATTGTTGTCCGACAGCTTGAAGTGCACCTCGACGTCAGGCGCGTCGGACATGCGCAGCAGCGGGAAGGTGTTGAAATTGCCCTGCTTGGCCGTGCCGTTCTCGAAGGTGATCTCCTGGCGCAGGGTCGAGCCGATGGCGTCGAGGATCGAGCCCTGCATCTGCTGCTCGGCCCCGTTCGGATTGATGATCTGCCGGCCGACGTCGGCGGCCGCCCAGACCTTGTCGATCTTCAGCCCCCCGTCCTTGACCGTCACCTGCATGACCACCGCCACATAGCCCAGGTGGCTATAGTGGCACGACACGCCCAGGCCGGAGCCCTTGGGCAGCTTGCGGCCCCAGCCGGACTTCTCGGCCACGAGGTCCAGCACCCCGCGCATCCGGCCGGTGTGGAAGCTGTCGCCCTTGCCCGGCTCGCCCAGCAGGCGCGGCTCGCCCAGCAGTTCGCGGCGGAACGCGACCGGATCCTTGCCTGCGGCGACGGCCAGTTCGTCGGTGAAGCTCTGCAGCACGAAGCCGAAGGCGTTGTTGCCCGGCGCCCGCAGCGGCCCGGTCGGCACGCCCAGCGGCATGACCGAGACGTCGACGCGGTAGTTGTCCACCGCCCGGCACGGGAACTGGGTGGCGTTGAAGCCGCAGCTGGGCGCGAACTTGTCGCCCTCGCCGAAGCTGACGAAGTGGTCCTTCCAGGCCGTGACCTTGCCCGAGGCGTCGAGGCCGGCGGTGAGGTTGTGCCAGGCGCCCGGACGATAGAAGTCGTGGCGGATATCGTCCTCGCGCGTCCAGATCAGCTTGACCGGCGCGCCGGCCTTGGCGGCGATCGCCGCGGCCTCGACCATGTAGTCGTTGTTCAGCCGCCGGCCGAAACCGCCGCCGCCGCGCACTAGGTGGATGGTGATCGCCTCTTCCGGCACGCTGAGAGCGGCCGCGACCAGCTTTCGGCCCGGCTCGGGGTTCTGAGTCGGAGCCCAGATCTCGACCTTGCCGTCCTTGACGCTGGCCGTGCAGTTCTGCGGCTCCAGCGGCGCGTGGGCGATGAAGGGATAGCTGTAGGTCGCCGCCACGACCTTGGCCGCGCTCTTCAGCGCCGCGTCGACGTCGCCGTCCGAGCGGTCCGTGCGCTGCGGCGGGGCCTTGGCCAGCTCGGCGGCCTTGGCGGCGAAGCCGGCGCTGGACTGGCCGGCGGTGGGGTGCTCGGCCCACTGGATCTCCAGGGCGTTGCGGCCCCTGCGCGCCGCCCACCAGCTGTCGGCCACCACCGCCACGCCGGGCAGCAGCCCGTTGAGGTTGGTCCCGCCCTCGATGATGAAGGCGTCGCGCACGCCCTTCACAGCCTTGGCCGGCGCCAGATCGACGCTGGCCACCTTGGCTCCATAGACCGGCGCCTTGACGAAGGTGGCGAACAGCATGCCCGGCACGACCACGTCGATCCCGTACAGCGGCTGGCCCGTGGTGATGGCGTCGAGGTTCTGGCTCTTGTGGCTCTGGCCGATGATCCGGAAAGCCTTGGGATCCTTCAGGACCAGGGTCTTGGGATCGGGCGGCGTGAGGGCGGCGGCGGCTTCCGCCAGTTCGCCATAGGACGCGCGGTTCTTGCCCGACACGACGAAGCCCGGCTCGGTCTTGCAGCTATCGACCGGAACGTTCCAGCGCGCCGCGGCGGCCTGGATCAGCAGCGCCCGCACGGTCGCGCCGACTCGGCGCAGGCCGTCATATTCCAGGGTCGTGGCCATGCTGCCGCCGGCCACCTGGCGGCCGTAGACCTTGGCGTCGGCCAGGGCCTGCTCGACCGTCACGGCCGACCACTCCACGTCCAGTTCCTCGGCGATCAGCATCGGCAGGGCCGTCTTGATGCCCTGCCCGACCTCCGGGACCTTCGAGGCGATGGTGACCTTGCCGTCCGGTGCGATGCGGACATAGGCGTTGATCCGCTTGGCCTCGGCCGCATGCCCATCGGCGGCCATGGTGAAGCTGAGCAACAGGCCGCCGCCGGCGGCCGCGCCGCTCTTCAGGACGAAGCGGCGTGTCGGATCGCGCGGGAGTTCGCCATCCATGATCAGACCTCCACCTGGCCGGACGCGGCCTTGATCGCCTTCTTGACCCGCGGATAGGTCGCGCAGCGGCAGAGGTTGCCGTTCATCGCGGCCTCGATCTCGGCGTCGGTCGGCTTGGGCTTGGCGGTCAGCAGGGCCGTGGCCGACATGATCTGTCCGGCCTGGCAGTAGCCGCACTGCGGAACGTCGATCGCTTTCCAGGCCTCCTGGACCTTGGCCCCGACCGGGGTCTTGCCGACGCCCTCGACGGTTGTGACGGCGCGCGCCCCGACCCGGCTGACCGGCGTGACGCAGGCGCGGACCGGCGCGCCATTCAGGTGCACCGTACAGGCGCCGCACAGCGCCGCGCCGCAGCCGAACTTGGCTCCAACCAGACCCAGCGTGTCGCGCAGCACCCACAGCAGTGGGGTGTCGCCATCGACATCGGCTGTCCGGGTTTCTCCATTGACGGTCAGCGTGAAGGCCATGACGCGGCTCCGATCCCCAGTGAACGAGCGCGATCCTGCCTCAGCGAGGCTTGGCGCGCGACCCCTGTTCGGCGAAACCGCGAACGAATTTGACACCCGCGCCCGCGCGTGGTCTTCACCTCGCCCCCGGGGAGTCGATCCGTTCACAGACGATATTCATCGACGCGACTCCGCACGCGGAGCGCGCGCGAGTTGTCGCACCAACGTTCAACGCGACGACTCGGGCGATCGGGGCCACTATTCTACGTGGCTGAAATTCGCGGAACGGGCGGACCACGCGGTTCGCGGGCTTGGGATTGGGGTGACGTGGCAAGGGCGAGTGGCAATACGGGATCAGGCAAGCCGGGCGGCGGCGGCAAGCGCCGCCAGGTCGCGGCCTTGCCCTGGCGGGGCGAGGGCGAGGCCCTGCGCGTCTTGCTGGTCTCGTCGCGCGAGACCCGACGCTGGGTGATCCCCAAGGGCTGGCCGATGAGGGACAAGCCCGACCACGCGGCCGCCGCCCAGGAAGCCTATGAGGAGGCCGGCCTGGTGGGCGTGATCGCCGACCAGCCGATCGGCGAGTACGAGTACCTCAAGAAGCTGAAAAGCGGCGCGGCGCGGTTGGTCAAGGTCGACGTCTATCCGCTGGAGGTCACCGGCGAACTCCAAGCCTGGCCGGAGAAGGGCCAGCGCACGCTGGACTGGATGACTCCGGTCGAGGCCGCCCTCGCCGTCCAGGAGCCCGCGCTACGCGACCTGATCGCCAACTTCGCCGGCGTCGCCCTGCCCGAGGAGGAGCGCCCGGCGCTCGACCCGGCGCCGACGCCCGCGCGCGTCGCCTTCCAGCGCCTGCGCCGCCGCGTGACGGCGCTGTGGGGCCGCTACAGCCGCTGATCCAACCCAAGCAAACGCCTGTGGACAACGCCGTTCGGCGCGCATAATGTTCCCATTATGTTCTTGCGTAGCGAGGTCCCATGCAGCTGTCCCTAGGCCTGGCCCGGTCGCCGCTGGAAAGCGTGCGCGACGCCCTGCTCTGTGAGTTCGGCCCGCAGCGACCTGTCGCGCGCATGGACCCGATCTCCCAGTTGGTGAAGTCGTCGATCAGCGGCCGCACCCTGGACGCCGTCTCGTGGGCGGCGTTCCTGCGCCTGCGGTCCGAGTTCAAGTGCTGGGAGGACCTGGCCCAGGCGCCGGTCGCGGCCGTGGCTCGGATCATCGACGATGTCGCCTTCCCCGCCGACAAGGCCCGCCACCTGACCACCGCCCTGAAGATGATCGAGGCCAAGGTCGGCTGGCTGTCGCTGAACCACCTGAAGACCCTGGAGGTCGATCAGGCCCGCTGGGAGCTGCAGGCCCTGCCCGGCGTGGGCGTAAAGGTCGCCGCCTGCGTGCTGAACTTCAGCGACTTGGCCATGCGCAGCTTGGTGGTCGACACCCACGTCCACCGCGTCGCCAAGCGCATCGGTCTGGTCGGCGCGGGCGACACGACTCAGGCCTATCACACGCTGATGGCCCTGGCGCCGGACACGTGGACCGCCGACGACCTGTTCGAACTGCACTGGCTGCTGAAGCGCGGCCTGGGCCAGATGCTGTGTCCGCACGAGGGCCCCAAGTGCGGAGCGTGCCCGATCAAGTCGATGTGCGCCAAGGCCGGCGTCGGCCACAGCGCCGACGTCCTGCCGTGGCGTCCGAGGGACTGAACCGGAGCGGCGCTTCGCGCGCTGATCCGGCATGACCATCCGCATCGGCACGGCCGGCTGGAGCTTCCCGCGCGACCTCGACTTCCCGGCCGAGGGAACGGGGCTGGAGCGCTACGCGGCGCGGTTCGATTGCGTGGAGATCAACAGCGCGTTCTACCGGCCCCATCAGCGCAAGACCTACGAACGCTGGGCCGCCACGACGCCCGCGGCCTTTCGGTTCGCGGTGAAGGTCCCGCGGGCCATCACCCACGAGCGGCGGCTGGTCGGCGTGGACGATCTGCTGGCGCGGTTCCTCGACGAGACCGACGGCCTGGGCGGCAAGCGCGGGCCGCTCCTGGTGCAGTTGCCGCCGAGTCTGCGGTTCGAGCCGGGCTTGGTCGCGGCGTTCTTGAGGACCTGGCGTGGATCCACCGATGCGCCGACCGTGTTGGAGGCGCGCCATCCGAGCTGGTTCCCGGCCGAGCCGGAACGGATGCTGGCGGATTTCCAAGTCGCCCGCGTCGCGGCCGATCCAGCCGTGGTTCCCGAGGCGGCCGAGCCTGGCGGCTGGCGCGACCTGATCTATCGCCGCTGGCATGGCTCGCCGGTGATCTACGAGAGCGCCTATCCGCCCGAGGCGCAGGACGCCCTCGCCGCCCGCCTCATTGATGAAACAGAGACGGCGGAAACCTGGTGCGTCTTCGACAACACCAAGTTTGGCGCGGCGACGCGGGACGCCTTGGCGATCAAACGCATCTTGTCAGCCCGGCCATAGCGCGGCGGAGAGCGGCTCCGCACCCGCCGCTTGCCCTTGGGTTCCCGATAGCGCTACGCGCTTCCGGGCTGACACGTTGAGGAATCTCGATGCCCGCTTTCGACCCCGCCCTGATGGCCGCGCCCGAAGCGCTCGCCCGTTTTCTCGAAACCGGCGACGAAGCTCTGCTCGACGGCGTTTTCTCCACGGGCGACGTCACCATCCTGGAAAACTTCCCGCCGCACATCTTCCACGGCCAGGCGGGTCTGTCCCTCTGGCGCGCCACGATGGCCAAGCACGTGGGCGCCATCGGCGAACTGCGTCACACGTTCGAGCAGCCGCAGGATTTCGGGGTCACGGGCGACATCGTCCACTTCACCCTGCCCACGCGCTGGAGCGGCGTGCGCGACGGCGCGCCGTTCAAGGAGCTGGGCGGCTGGACCTTCGTCCAGGTCCGCGAGGACGACCGCTGGCGGATCCGCTCGTACGGCTGGGCCGTCGTCGAATTCACCTGGGAGGCCTAAGCGCCCGCCAGCTCCGTGAACGTCTTCGTGCCGATCGGGTAGCGGCCATAGTCTTTGAAGTCGAAGTGCCACCACTCCTCGGGATAGACGGTGAAGCCCTCGGCCCCCATCGCCTGACGCAGGATCGCGCGCCGGGCCCGCTGCGCCGTCGTGCCGCCCACGAAGTCGGCGTAAGAGCGGGTCGAGAACTCGTCGTAGAGGCCGGGCATCTCGACCGCCTGGCCGGTCTTGAGGTCGTAGAGGGTCAGGTCCACCGCGCAGCCGCGGTTGTGACGCGAGCCCTGCGCCGGGTCGGCGACGAACACATGGTCCTCCGGCGGCGTCGCCTCCCAGAACATCCAGGTCACGTACCAGGGACGGTAGGCGTCGTGGATCAGCAGGCCATAGCCCTGGGCCGCCAGCGCCTTGTGGATCCGCCCCAGCGCCTGCGCGGCCGGTCGCTGCAGATAGGCCGCCGGCGTCTCGTAGAGCGGGATGCCCATGAAGTTGTCCGATCCGGCATAGCGGATGTCGAGCTTGATACCAGGATCGATGGTGGTCACGTCGACGAGATCGGACGGCAAGTGCTCGCCCTGCTCGACCGGCGGCGTGGCGGCCAGGGCGCGCCGGCGCAGGGCGACCGGATCGGCGCGCACGGCCCTGTGGATCCGCTCGCGCGTCTCGGCCCCGAAGTCGTGGAAGGCCAGGGCCTTGCCGTTCAGGCGCGCCGCGCCCTTTTCCAGCACCAACTCGCCGCCGCCAGCAATGGCGTAGCGACCACCGCCCAAAGGCGTCAGCCGCGCGGACTTGAAGCCCTCGCCGTCGATATGCAGCGCCCCGTCCTTCTCGAAGACGGTGAAGGGCGTGGCCTTGTCGCCGTATTGGCCGATGGCGGCCCACTCGGCCTTCGTCTGGCCGAACGCGGTCGGGACCAGGAGCCCGGCGGCGGCGATGGACAGGAAGGATCGTCGAACCAGCATGCTCATCACCGCTCCCTGAAGGCCTATTTCATCGTCGGGATGACGAAGCTGGAGTCGCCCACCTCGCCTTCCGGCCAGCGGGCGGTCACCGTCTTGACCTTGGTGTAGAACTTCACGCCCTCGACGCCGTGCTGGTTGGTGTCGCCGAACGCCGAACGCTTCCAGCCGCCGAAGGTGTGGTAGGCGACCGGCACCGGGATCGGCACATTGATGCCGACCATGCCGACATTGACGCTGGCGGCGAACTCGCGGGCGGCGCGGCCGTTGCGCGTGAAGATGGCGACGCCGTTGCCGTACTGATGCTCGGACGGCAGGGCCACGGCCTCCTCGAAGCTCTCGGCGCGGACCATCTGCAGCACCGGGCCGAAGATCTCCTCCTGGTAGGTCTTCATGCCCTTCCTGACGCCGTCGAACAGCGACGGACCGATGAAGAAGCCCTTCTCGAAGCCCTGCAGCTGGAAGTCGCGACCATCAACGACCAGTTCCGCGCCTTCCTCGACGCCGATACGGATGTAGTCGGCGATCTTGTCGCGATGCGCGGCGCTGACCACCGGGCCGTAGTGAGCGTCGGGGTCGGTGGAAACGCCGACCTTCAGGGTCGCGATCTCGGCGACCATCCGCTCGCGCAGCTCGTCGGCGGTCTTTTTCCCGACCGGCACCACGACCGGCAGGGCCATGCAGCGCTCGCCGGCCGAACCGAAGGCCGCTCCCGAGAGATCCTTTACCACCTGGTCCATGTCCGCGTCGGGCAGGACGATGCCGTGGTTCTTGGCTCCGCCCATGGCCTGGACGCGTTTCCCGTGCGCCGTTCCGGTCTGGTAGACGTAGTGGGCGATGTCGGAGCTGCCGACGAAGCTGACGGCGCGGATCAGCGGGTGGGTCAGGATGGCGTCGACGGCGCTCTTGTCGCCGTGGATGACGTTCAGCACGCCGGCGGGCGCGCCGGCTTCCATCATCAGCTCGGCCAGCTTCACCGGCACCGTCGGATCCTTCTCCGACGGCTTGAGGATGAAGGTGTTGCCCACCGCGATGCTGATGCCGAACATCCACATCGGGATCATGGCCGGGAAGTTGAACGGGGTGATGCCCGCGCAGACGCCCAGCGGCTGGCGCATCGAATAGACGTCGATGCCGGGACCCGCGCCCTCGGTGTATTCGCCCTTCAGGATGTGGGGAATGCCGCAGGCGAACTCGATGACTTCCAGGCCGCGCTGGATGTCGCCCTTGGAGTCGGCGATGACCTTGCCGTGCTCGGACGACAGGATTTCCGCGAGCGCGTTCATGTCGCGCTCGATCAGGCGCTTGAACTCGAACATCACCCGGGCGCGGCGCTGCGGGTTGGTCGCCGCCCAGCCGATCTGGGCCTTGGCGGCGACCTGGACGGCGGCGTCGAGTTCGGTGTCGGTCGCGAACTGGACGCGCGCCTGGACCTCGCCGGTGTTGGGATTGAAGACGTCGCCGAAGCGGCCGGAGGCTCCGGTCAGGGTCTGACCGTTCACGAAATGGGCGATGTCTCGCATGATGCGCTCCCTAACGCTGTTTTGCGCGTCAATAGCATCCAAGGTTCCCGCCGTATCGCGCGAAGTCATTCCGCGTCCACATGGACGCGGCGGAACCGGCCCTGCAGATAGACCAACGGCTCGTGGTCGGGGTCGTAGCGCAGCTTGACCACCCGCCCGACATAGACCCGGTGGTCGCCGGCGTCGAAGACGTGGTGGGTCTCGCACTCGAAATTGGCCATGCAGCCGGGTAGGATCGGCACGCCGGTCCGCCAGGTCTCGGTCTCGACGCCGGCGAAACGGTCGGTGTCCTTCTGGACGAACTGGCGGGCCAGGGCCTGGTGCTCGGCGTGCAGGACGTTGACCGCCCAGCGGCCGGCCGCGTCCAGGGAGGACAGGCTGGACGACTTCAGGTCGACGCAGACCAGGACCAGCGGCGGGTCCAGCGACACCGAGGTGAAGGAATTGGCCGTCAGCCCGACCTTGCGACCGTCCTCGCGGACGGTGGTGATCACCGTCACCCCGGTCGTGAAGCATCCGAACGCATTGCGCAGGGCCCGGGCGTCGTGCTCGGCGCCCTCCCCCAGTTCGATCGTAACCGCTTTACTCATTGCCTAAGCAGTGCGGCAAAGATCGGCGGTCGGCAAGGTCAGCCGTGCACGGGCTCGACCAAAACGCCCGGTCGCGCGGCATCCAGGCCGAAGGTGATCGGCAGGTGGTGCACGTGCGGCGTCTGCAGGCCCAGGGCCTTGGCTCCACGCGCCACGGCCAGCTTGCCCAGCGCCGTCGGCCCGAAACCCTCCTGCACGCGCGGGCTCATGCCCATGCGCCGGCGCAGCACGCCGTTGGCGTAGATGACGTTGGCCCGCATCAAAGCCGGCGGGGTCATGAATTCGACCGAGATCGAGACGTTCAGCATGGGACCGTTCTCGATCCGGTGCGGAGCGTTCTGCTTCCAGGTGACCATGTTCCCGGGCGTCAGCGCCACTTCCTGAGCGCCCTTGTCCCATTCGGGTTCGAAGGCGAACTGCTCGGCGGTCTCGCGCAGGACGATCTTCTCCAGGGCCTGGTCGCCGACATAGGGGTCCGCCACCGGATAGACCCAAACCTTCTTCTCACCGCGGAGCTGCCACAGCGACACCAGCGGCACGTCGAGGTGATAGAAGACCTGGGCGTTGGCGCTGGAGATCAGCATGCCGACGTCGCGCTTGAAGGTGCGCAGGCCCGGCACGTGCGCTTCCTTGTCGACGAAGATCTCATCGGCCAGGGCGGCGTATTCCGGCACATGGTCGTTGGTCTGGCGCAGATTCAGCCATATGCGGCCGGTCTTGGCGGCCTCCAGCAGTTGATCGCCGCTCAGATTGCCGGCCGAGCCCTTGCGCCAGGTGGTCCAGGCCTTGGGGTCCTCGCCCATGGTGAAGACGCCCAGCTTGTCGCGCGGATACTGGTCCAGCAGGCGCGCCAGCCCCTCGTCGTCGAACATCGGACGCTCGTGCAGGGCGTGCTTGAACATCAGGTTCTCGTGGCCGAAGGCCTTGGCCTTGTCCGCCGTCCAGTCGGTGATCACGCTCATGCGGTCCTCCCGTAGAATTGGATCTTGAAGGGCCCCCACCAGAGGGTCTTGCCCAGGCCCCGCGCGGCGCGGTCCAGCCATTCGGCGCGGTCCCTGGCGCGGGTCAGCCACTTGAAGCCGGCGACGGCCCCGAACACGGCGGCCTGGCCCAGACCGATGATCATCCAGCGGGCGACGCCCAGAGTGTCGCGCGGCGCGGCCGTGGCGCAGTGCGAGGTCGGGCCCTGGCCGTAGGCGAAGGCGCGGGCGATCGTGTAGCGAAGGTTCATGCGGCTGGGCACCGGCTCTTCCCAGACCCAGGCGGCCGGCTCCCAGGCGAAGCGCGCGCCGGCTGCGCGCATGTGGCCGAACAGCATGTCGTCCTCGCCGCCGATGTGATTGCGCTCGATCGCGAACGGCGTGACCGGATCCGGCAGGGCCGCGCGGCGGATCAGGCTGTCGCCGCAGCCGTAGTAGTGGTCGAGGATACCGGCCTCGGCGGGACCTTCCCGCGAAAAGAAGCGCTCCAGATAGTCGCGGTGCTCTACGATGTGATCCGGGGCGCGAGTTCGGACCGGACCGAACACCACGTCGGCGTCGTAGCGGACCTGGGCCGCCAGCAGCGCCGCCAGCCAGCCGGCCGGGGCCTCCTCGTCGTCGTCTAGGAAGACGATCAGCTCGCCCGAGGCGCGGGCCATGCCAGCGTTGCGGGCGAAGGCGACGCCGGGGCGCTTTTCGTGGACGTAGACCACGGGGAACGGCGCGGCCTTGGCCAGCATGTCGGCCACGGGCTTGGCGGACGGGACTTGGTCGTTGTCGACGATCACCAGCTCCAGTTCGGCGCGGTCGACGCCGGTCTGGCCGAACACCGAGCGCGCCGCGACGGTCAGGCCGTCCGGACGCCGCTGTGTCGGGATCATGATCGTCACGCGCGGCATCAGACCTCCGGATGGCCCCCCTGGCGGCGATGCGCGCGCGAGGCCACGGCCCCGACGAAGTCGCGCACGCGGCCGGACATGGTCAGTTCGGTGCTGGCGATGGCGTCCATGCGGCGGCGCAGGCGTCCGACCGGACCCGCGCCGTGGGCGCCAGCCATCGTCCAGGCGTTCTCGATCGACAGCGCCATGCGCCCGCCGATCGTGGCGGCGGTCGCCGCGCCCTCGCCGATCGTCACGGTGTTGAGACCGTAAGACCGCTTGTAGTGGTCATGGCTGGGGCCGAGATCGTAACGGGAAAGGCCCAGTTTCGGCATCGCCGCGATGGCGCGCAGGAAGAAGATCTGGCCCGGCGACCAGGCGGCGTGTTCGGGGGAGGTCGAGGCGATCCACGGATGGTACACCTCGCCCAGGCGGACGCCGAAGTGGCCGCCCACCAGCGTGTCGCCGGCATAGAGGTTGATCATCAGCCCCCGGAAGTCGCCCGAGCGACGCGCGAACAGGTCCGCCATCAACTCGCGGGTCCAGTCGGCGCGCAGGAAGTCGTGGGCGCCGGTGCGCTCCAGTTGCTCACGCTTCCAGTCGATCAGTTGGTTGAACGCGTCGCGCGAAACGTCGCCCGCGACCAGGCGCACCGGCCCGATCTCGCGGTCCAGCTTGTTGTCCAGGCGGCGGTAGTTCTTGATCTTCTTGGGGCTCGCGGCGCGGATGGCCTCCAGATAGGCCTCGGCGGTCGTGCCCTCCAGATCGATCAGATAGGCTGTGCGATCGGTCTCCGGCGAGGCCGGGAACAGGCCATTCGGATCGACGAGGCCGGTGTAGCGGAAAACCGAGACGTCGGCGGCGCGCAGCACCTGTCCCAGATCAAGTCCCGCATCGGGACGGGCCACCAGGCCGTGATAGTCCGACAACGGAGAACCGATCGGCCGCGCCAGGCCGCCCGGACGGCGGTGATAGGCTAGAAAGCCCTGGGTCTGGTCGTCGCGGCGGACCACCGCCACGCGCGCGTCTTCCCGAACACTTCCAATGGCTTGCGCGAAGTCGGGGCCCAGCAACGGATTGCCGAAACCCGCCTGAGCGACGGCCAGGCTCCGCCACAGCGCCACGTCTTCGGCGCTCAGCAGGTTCGGGTGTAGGGTTTCGACGTCCAACATGTCCAGCTGTCCTACTCCGGCTCGGGTTAGGGAAAGATGGATCAAGGCCTGCAATCGGCGGGCCATGTGTCAGACCGGCGGTTCGGTCGACCTTTTATGCAAAAGTCGTCTTGAGGATCTTCTCCAGCCACAGCTGGTCGGTGGCGTCGAACGCGGCGGGCTTGTCGGAATCGACGTCGAGCACCGCGATCAACTGGCCGTCGGGGCCGAAGACCGGCACGACGATCTCGCTCTCCGAACGGCTGTCGCAGGCGATATGGCCTGGGAAAGCGTGCACATCCGGCACAAGCTGGGTCTCGCCCGTGGCCGCCGCCGCCCCGCAGACGCCGCGCCCGTAGGCGATGCGCAAGCAGCCCAGCGAGCCCTGGTAGGGCCCGACCACCAGTTCGCGCTCTTTCATGGGATCCACGACGTAGAAGCCGGTCCAGAAATAGTGGTCGAAGCTGTTGGCCAGCATCGAGGCCACCGTCGCCATGCGGGCGGTGACGTTGGGCTCGCCATCCAGCACGGACGCGATCTCGTCGGCGACCTCGGCATAGCGGGTCGCCTTGTCGGCGGAGAGGGTGATGTCGTTGAACGCTTCGGCCATGGCGGGGATATAGCGCGGCCTTCGGCGGATGTCAGAGGGGGCGGCGCGGTTTAGGGCTTGGCCGGCTCGGCGGTCCCCGGCGGCGAGTACTTGCAGGCGCTGGCCTTGCGCTTGGCCATCAGGGCCTGGACCCACGCGCCGGTGTCCTCGCCGTCCACGAAGGTCGGCGGATTTGGATAGATCAGCTGGATCAGCGTGCCGTTCTCCAGATCGGCGGCCTTGAAGGCCGGCGCCTTGGCGTCATCGACCTCCAGGGGGTCGATGACCGCGATCTTCAGGGCGGGGTCGCGCAGCTTCAGCCGCTCGACGGTTCCCAGGAAGGCCGCGCTATGGAAATTACCGTTCAGATGCAGGGCCTTTGAGCCCGGATGGGCTCTCAGCGCCATAAAAATGGCCTCGGCCATGGTGTCGTCGCGGGCGGTCTGGCCGGCCAGGCTGCGCTCGGCCTTCAGCAGCGCCTCGGGCGACTGGCTCGCGCCGCCGCCATGGGCCGCCGCGCCGGACTGGAAGCGCATGTACTTGGCGCGATAGGCGCCGGTCCCCGGATTGAGATCGCGCGCGATCCAGCCGCGTTCCTCCGGCGTGAACTGGCTGAGGATTTCGGGGCCCCATTGGCCGATGCACGAGATCGCCCAGGTCGGCGCCTCGGCGGCCACCACGGGCAGGCCATGCGTCCGCGCGAACTCGACCAGCGGCCGGTACGAGGTCGGATAGTTGTCCCAGGCCCGGCCCTTTTCCTTCAGGGCGTTCTCGCCGACCTTGCCGGCCAGATAGGCGTCGACCACCGGCTGGGTGTCGCGCTCGAACTGTTCCAGCGACAGGATATAGCGCGGGTTCCTGGCCGCCAGAGCGCGGAACAGCTCCTGCTGTCGCAGATGCACGCCGGGATGGCGGTGACTTTCGCCGAAGAACACGACGTCGTAGCCCGACAGCAACTCGGCGGCCTCGGCGAAGCTCACGACGCGGGGCTTGCCGGTCTTGGCGTCCTTCATGACGAACGCGGTATCGTAGAAGTCCTCCAGCCCCCGGCTCAGTTGGTAGCCGTCACCGACGGGCTTCACGATCGGCGCGGTCTGGGCCACGGCGCCGCTAGCCAGGGCAAGCATCGGCAGGGAAATGAGCCAGGACTTCGTGAACATCGGCGCTCCAGGGTATGGACCTTAGATCCAAGGACTACCCGGTCTGGCTACCGCCACGCCAGAACTTTGCGAGTCACTTGCAAGTCAGAACTCTTCCCACTCGCCCGGACGCGAGTTCGGCTGAACCTTCAACGCGTTCGCGCCCTGCACGTAGCGCTGGCGGAAGCTCTCGCGGGTTGGAGCCGCCGTCGGACGCTGGACCGGAGCCGCTGGACGGCGCTCGGCGCGGGCGGGCAGTTCGTGGACCACCGCCCCGACCTGGAAGCGGCCGATCAAGCGTTCCAGCTCGGCGGCCTCGGTCGAGAGCGCGTGGCTGGCGGCCGTCGACTGCTCGACCATGGCGGCGTTCTGCTGGGTGACCTGGTCCATCTGGTTCACGGCCTGGTTCACCTCGGCCAGGCCCACGGCCTGCTCCTTGGAGGACGAGGCGATTTCGCCGACCAGTTCGTTGATCTCGGCCACCTGGGTGAGAATCTGCGCCAGGGTCTCGCCCGTCTCGCCGACCAGCTTGACGCCCTTGCCGACCTGGTCGCTGGAGGCGCGGATCAGGCCCCTGATTTCCTTGGCCGCATCAGCCGAGCGCTGGGCCAGGGCCCGCACTTCTTGAGCGACCACCGCGAAGCCACGGCCGGCATCGCCGGCGCGCGCGGCTTCGACGCCGGCGTTCAGCGCCAGCAGGTTGGTCTGGAAGGCGATCTCGTCGATGACGCCAATGATCTGGGTGATCGACTGCGAGGACTTCTCGATGCCGCCCATCGCCTGGACGGCTTCCTGGACCACCGCGCCGCTGCGTTCGGCGGCGGCCTTGGCGCTGATCGTCACCTGACGCGCCCGCTCGGCGCCTTCCGAGCTGCGCTTCACCGTGGCGGTGATCTGGTCGAGGGCGGCGGCGGTCTGCTCCAGGCCAGCGGCCTGGCGCTCCGTCCGCTGCGAAAGATCGTCGGCGGCGCTGCTGATCTCCGCGCAGCCGCCGCGGATGCTGCGGGCGGCGGTCAGGATGCCGGCCATGGTCGCCTGCAGGCTTTCGACGGCGGCGTTGAAGTCGCGCGGCATCTTCACCGCGTCGCCCTGGAAGTCATCCTCGCGCATGCGCCAGATCAGGTCGCCGTCGACCAAACGCTCCATGCCTTCGCCGAGGTTGGCGACGGCCTTGGCCTGGGCGGCGGCGAAGGCTTGCGCTTCCTGCTCGTGACGCAGGCGGGCGGCCTCGGCCACGGCGCGCTCGGCCTCCTGCTCGGCCCGGCGGCGCTGACCATCGGCCAGGTCGTGGCGGAAGCCGTCCAGGGCGCGGGCGATGGCGCCGATCTCGTCGCCGCCGTCGATACCGGGAACGGCCTCGTCGTAGCGGCCGGCGCTCAGCTTGTCGACGCTGCGGGTCAGCCCCGTCAGCGGCTTCTTGACCAGGGCGGCGCTGGCGAAGAACAGCGCCGCCAGCACGGCGGCGGTGATGACAAGCCCGCCGACGAACAGGATCTTGGCCAGGCGGTCAGCGGGACCCGTGATGGCGGCCACCGGCACATCCATGACCAGGGCCCAGGTGGTGTTCAAAGCCGGGATCGGGACGGGACGGATGATGCGGGCCATTGGCGCGCCATCGACAACAATCCCCTTGACCTCGACGATCGCGCCCCCGGCCAGGACGCTCTGCAGCTGGTCGGCGCCGGCATCCGAATACGGCTGGGTGCGCTTGGCCGGATCGGGATGGGCGATCCACTTGCCGCTCGGCGACAGCATCATCACCCGGCCGCCGCCCAGCGGCTTGAGCGCGCCCAGGGTCTTGGAGACGCTGTCCAGCGCCATGTCGAGACCGGCCACGCCGATGAACTGGCCGCGCGAGAACACCGGATAGACGACCGAGGTCATCAACACCGACTTGCCGGCGACGTCGTAGGAATAGGGCTCGACGACGGTCGACTTCCCCGTCTGCTTGGGGATGGCGTAGTAGGGCTCCTGGTACTCGTTGCCCTGGTCCAGCGGCTGGAAGATCACCTTGTCGCCGTCGTGCACCCAGTAAGGCGAGAAGTTGCCGGCCTTGTTCGAGCCCGACGCGGTGTTGCCGACGAACTCGGCGTCCTTGCCGTCGAAGGCGTTGGGCTCGGCCATGTACCAGCTGCCCAGCACCATCGCCGAGGACTCGGCGTTGGGCTTCAGCATCTGGACCACCGTGGCCCGGTCGGTCATGCCCGCCTCATGGGCCGCGCCGATCGAGACGGCCATCGACCGCGCCGTCGACTGGACCTTACCGATGTCGGCCTGGACGCTCTGGATGGCGTCATCAGCCACCGCGCCAGCATAGCGGTTGGTCAGGCCCGAAACGATCGCGCTGGTGTGCGACGAGACGGCCACCGCCGCGGCGATGAGCAGGAAGCCGATCGCGAGACCCGCCACGAGGATCAATTTCCAGGCGATGGTCAATCGACGGAACGCTGTCATGAAGGTCTCCGGCCGCGAGCAGGGCTGTTAACCCTGTCTTCGCGGCCGAATCCTAAACCACCCGTTAACCATGCCGCGGACGCGCCGAACTGCGACAATCCGCGCATCCCGAACAGTTACCCTAGCGGGAGAAACGGGCCTTCACAGGCGCATAGGTGTCCCACACCTGGCCGTCGCTGACCGAGCGCAGGAGCTTGACGTATTCGGCGTGGCTCCAGGCCAGAGGCGTGGCGCTGTCCGTTCCCTCGCCGCGCGTGTAGCCATGAGCGCTTGGCGCGCCGACGCCGTCCCAGACCTGTTCGGGGATCAGCAGGCCCTCGTTGGCGAACAGCTCCATGGCGCGGACATAGATGTCGCGGATCTTCTTGATAGAGGCCGCGTCGGGCTTGCCCGAGACACCGGCCAGGGCCAGTTCGTAGTGACCGCGCTCACCGGTGAAGATCGGCCACACGCGGCCGCGCTGGCCCGGACGCATCTGGCCGTCGGCCCCGTAGTTGGCGCCGGTCTTGGTATCCTCGCCATAGCCGTCGACGCCGTAGCGGCGCCAGCCGGGGAAGGTCCCGTCGACGCCGGGGAAGGTGAAGCTGTACCGGACGCGATAGAGGTCCTCCATCGCCTCGTCGTCCAGCTTGGGCAGGCTGGCGACAATGGCTGGATCGTCGGCGCGGCGCACGCCGTAGCGGACCAGCTCCAGGAAGCCGGCGTCCAGCATCTTGTCCTCGGGGACCGCCGTCTGGCCGTTGCGCTCCTCGACCGCGCTCTTGTTGTCCGGATCCTGGTCGCTGTTGAGGCGCAGGTAGTAGTGACCGTCGCCGAACGCGCCGTTGGTCGTGACCATGCGGGCCTCGACCTTCGAGGAATAGTCGTCGGCGGTCTTGCGGTAGGTCTCCGCCGAGGCCGTGTCGCCGGCGGCCTCGGCGATGTCGCCGGCCACCACCAGACCCGCGATCACGGCGGCGGTCGTCGAGGGCGAGTAGCCGCCCTGCTCTTCCCAGCGCTCCTGCTGGGTGAACGGCGGGGTGATGGTCGCGTGGTTCCAGCCCAGGTCGACCTTGCCGCCCTTGACCAGGAAGTCGGCCGCCGGCTTCAGCATCTTGCCGTAGTAGGTCTTCAGCTCGGCCTCCGACAGCCAGCCCAGCTTGCGCAGCTTCCAGCCCAGCATGATCGGCATGGCCGTCTGGTCCAGCTGGACGCCGACCCATTCGGGCGTGCCGTCGACGTGCGACTTCTGCAGGAACCAGCCGCCATCGCCCTTGTTGCCGGGCGTCTTGGCTCCGACCTGCACCGTCGGCAGGTAATGGAAGGCCGCCAGCGGCGTCTCCTTGTCGCCCAGGGCCGCCAGGGCCATGGCGCACTGGTAGAAGTCGCGCGGCCAGACGGCCTTGTAGCCGGTCGAGGACGTCGTGGCATCGACCGTGTCGCCCCACGGGTTCGACAGCGAGGCGATCAGGGCGCCGGCGTGGGTGCGGTCTTCCTGGACCTTCAGCATCAGGGCCGAAGCCTGGACCAGCTTGCCGCCATCCTCCGAGGCTTCGCGCAGGCGCGGCAGCTGCGTCAGCGAGGCCAGATAGTCTTCCCAGCCCACCCGCGCGCCCTCGCCGTTGAAGCGGGCCAGCACCTCGGCGTAACCGGTCTTCAGCGTCGCGGCGGCGGTGGCGTCAGCGGCCCTGGCGTCGGAACCGAAGCCGATGGCGAAGTCGAAGGTCGCTTCCTTGCTCACGGCCGGCAGCTGGCCGGTCAGGACAATCGCGCCCTTGGCCGAGGTCGTCGCGGTCTTCAGGCCCAGCAGCGCGTCATTGTCCTTCAACACGCTAGCGGGGGCCTTGGCGAAGGGCTTGGTCCCCTTCAGGCTCAGGAACGCCTTGCCCTCGGAGGCGGTCAGCGCCGCCATCGAGGCCGCGCCGGTATCGCCGCCGCCGGTGTTGGCCATGTGCGGCTCCAGCACCAGGGTCGGGGTCACCGGCCCCTTCAGCGCCTTGACCGTGACGCGCACGAACAGGCTGTTGCGGTCCGGATCGGTGAAGATCCGCTTCTCGATGACGAAGCGACCTTGCTTGTCCGTGGTGGTGATCTTGTAGGCCGGCGACAGCGGACGGCCGGCCGCGTCGACGTGCAGATATTCGGTCTTCGAGGTCGTGTCCGCGCCCTCGACCGCCAGGCCCGTCGCGGTCTGGACGGCGATGCGCATCTGCTTGATCTGGGCCTCGTGGATCAGGCCGTACATGGTCTCGGTCAGCACGCCGTCGGCGATCGAGAACCAGACCTTGGACACCGTCCCGGTCTTGCCGCCGGCCTTGTAGACCCCGTCGACATAGGCCTCGTAAGACGCGCCCACGCCGGTCTTGGCCGCATAGGCCCAGGTGGTTGGGGCCGCGGCGTGCGCGGCGGCGGTGGTAAACGTGGCGGCCGAGGCCAGGGCGAGAAGTTTCAGGCGGCGCATGGCGAGGACCTCGTCAGGCTGGAAGGGAAAGGGAGGATCAGGCGGGCTCGCCGGCGACACGGTCGCGGACGAGGAAGGTCGTGGCGGCGGCGATGGCGAAGGACACCGCCCCCAGCACCAGGGCGTAGATCGCCTGGCCGCCGAAGAAGCTCCTCAGCAACAGGCCCAGCACCGTCGCGGCCAGCAGCTGCGGGATGACGATGAAGAAATTGAAGATGCCCATGTAGACGCCCATCTTCCGCGCCGGCAGGGCCCCGGCCAGGATCGAGTACGGGGCCGACAGGATCGAGCTCCAGGCGAAGCCGACGCCGATCATGCCGATCCACAGCATCCCCGGCTCGCGGATCAGCAGGAACGACAGCAGGCCCAGGGCGCCCAGGATCAGGCACGCCGCATGGCTGACCTTGCGGCTGGTCGCCTGGACCATCAGCGGGATGACCAGGGCCGCCAGGGCCGCGACGCCATTGTAGACGGCGAACAGCACGCCCACCCAGTCCGCGCCTTCATTATAGGCCTTGGACGTCGCGTCCACCGCGTGGAAGTGGACCGCCGCCACCGCGGGCGTCGTGTAGATCCACATGGCGAACAGGCCGAACCACGAGAAGAATTGGACCACCGCCAGCTGACGCATGGTCCTGGGCATGCGGAAGAAGTCGGACAGCACTTCGGAAAAGCCGTTGTCCGTGCGCCCGATCCGTTTGAACCGCGCGCCGGCGACGCCCGCCACGCCGAACGCGAAGACCAGGCCGGCCAGGACGTAGAGCTCCTTCTCCAGGCGCGCGCTCCAGACGACCAGGGCCAAGGCCAGACCCGCCAGCACGCCGCCGACGCCCAGGACGACATAGGCGTTGACCGACGGCTCGGGCTCCTCGTGCGGGCCGAAGCCCAACGCCTCGTGCTCGGCGGCCTCGAAGGCGACGAGTTGGTCGGGGCTGTATTCCCGGGTCGTGAACACCGTCCACATCACGGCCAGCAGCAGGCCCGCGCCACCGGCGTAGAAGGCGATCCGCACCGCGTCGGGGATCTGGCCGGCCGGAGCGGTGTTCGACACGTGGAGCCAGTTGGTCAGCATCCACGGCAGGGCCGAGGCCAGCACCGCACCCAGGCCGATGAAGAAGCTCTGCATGGCGTAGCCGGTGGCGCGCTGCTCGTCGGGCAGGTTGTCGCCGACGAAGGCTCGGAACGGCTCCATGGTGATGTTGATCGAGGCGTCCATCAGCCACAGCGCGCCCGCCGCCACCCACAGCGCGGGCGCGTTGGGCATGACGAACAGCGCCAGAGTGGTGAGGACCGCGCCCCAGAAGAAGTACGGCCTGCGGCGACCCAGACGACCCCAGGTCTTGTCGGAGAGATGGCCGATGATCGGCTGGACCAGCAGGCCCGTGGCCGGCGCGGCGATCCACAGGATCGCCAGGTGGTTCACATCGACGCCCAGGGTCTGGAAGATGCGGCTGGTGTTGGCGTTCTGCAGGCCGAAACCGATCTGGATTCCGAAGAAGCCAAAGCACATGTTCCAGATCTGCAGGAAACTGAGCCTCCGCCTGGTCATCGGTCCTCCGCCCCGCTCCGACCGCCGGTTAGCCCGACTGGTTCGCAAGTTTTTTCATGAACTCTCGTGACGGACATTTGCGCATGCGCCGTCAATGGGCGCAACGGAGAATCCACTACTTGTTGAGCCTATTCGCAAAACAGGCGCCCCAAACCCGACATCCGCTACCGGCGGAACAGCAAGGTTCAAGCCATGGTTTGCAGTAGTTTTCACATCCATTTTCAACCAGCTCGGCTTGCAAACCCCATCGAACGGCGCCTTATGGGCCTCTGAAAAAGTTTGCAGAAATCTTTGCAGCATCAACAGTCGAACAGGGACGGGCGTAAGGTGAGCAAGGGGGCGACGCGACTGGAGGACCTGGCCAAGCTGGCGGGGGTTTCGATCTCGACCGCGTCGCGAGCCCTCAATGACAGCCCGGCCGTCAACAAGCGCACCAAGCAGCTGATCTGGAAGCTGGCGCGCGAAATGGACTATCCGTTCCGCCGCTACATGCCCGCCGGTCCGATCGGGGCCGAGGCGACGATCGCCATCGTTACGCCCCGTCCGCAAGGCCGCGCCAGCAGCATGTCCGACCCGTTCTTCCTCGAGCTGCTGGCTGGCGTCGGCGAAGCCGCGCGCGAGCGCGGGTGCGACGTGATCCTCAGCCACATCGCCCCGACCAATTTCGAAGACCTGTCCTCGGCCATGACCACCAGCCGGGCGGAGGGCGTGATCTTCCTGGGCCAGAGCTCGCTGCACGCGGCCTTCAACCGCCTGGCCGAAACCGAGAACCGCTTCGTGGTCTGGGGCGCCCAGCTGCCGGACCAGAACTATTGCTCGGTCGGCTCGGACAACGTGATGGGCGGCCGCCGCGCCACGCTTCACCTGCAGCGCCTGGGCCGCAAGCGCATCGTCTTCCTCGGCGACACCGAGGCGCCCGAGGCCATGCAGCGCCATCGCGGCTATCTGGACGCCCTCGATCACGCCAAGCTGGGCGTCGACCCAGACCTGATCGTCCCGGCCCACTTCGAGGTCGAGTCGGCCGAGGCCGCTGTCGACAGCCTGATCCACCACGGTGTGGCGTTCGACGGCGTCGTCGCCGCCTCCGACCTGATCGCGCTTGGCGCCATGCGGGCCCTGAAGCACGCCGGTCTGTCGGTTCCCGGCGACGTCTCGGTGATGGGCTTCGACAACGTCCCCTTCAGCCGCTACGCCAGCCCGGCTCTGAGCACCATCGCCCAGGACACCAACAAGGCCGGCCGGCTGATGGTCTCCAAGCTGCTCGACAGCGGCGAGCGAGCCAGCCGGTCGGAGCGGGTGCCGACCGACCTGATCATCCGGGAAAGCTGCGGCGGCTAAACCCGCCGCGCGATCAATCCCGCGCACGGCGGCATCTGGCCCTCGCCGCCCAGATTGACGCCGTCGACCATCGCCCAGCCTTCGGGCAGCGACCAGGCCGCCGGCTCGAAACCCAGATTGAAGGCCAGCAGCACAGCGCCTCCCCCCTCCCCGCGCTGGAAGATCAGCAGCGGGCTGTTGGTGTCGACGAAGCTGATCGCGCCGGTGCGCAGGGCGGGATAGGCTTTCCGCAAGGCGATCAGGCGACGCGCCACATGCAGGGTCGAGGTCGGATCCGCCTCCTGGACGTCCACCGCCAGCGGCAGGTGCTCGGGATCGACCGGCAGCCAGGGCTCGACGCGAGAGAAGCCGGCGTTGATGGCGCCAGCCACCCACGGCATCGGCGTGCGGGCGCCGTCGCGACCCAGGGTCTGGGGCCAGTTGGCGATGGCCTCGGGATCCTGCAGGCGCTCGAACGGCACATTGGCCTGGGGCAGACCCAGCTCCTCGCCCTGATAGACGAAGACGTTGCCGCGCAGGCCCATCAACAGCAGCAGGCACATCTCGGCGAAGGCCTTGCGGTCGCGCCCCTCGGCCCAGCGCGACACCGCGCGCGGGGCGTCGTGGTTCGAGAAGGTCCAGGACGGCCAGCCCTCCCCGTCCTCGCCCGGCCACATGGCCGCGCCCTTGGGGATCATGTCGCCGGTCAGCTTATCGGCGTAGAGGTAGAGGAAGCCGTAGGCGCTGTTCAGGCGATCGTTTCCGGCCGTGAACAGCTTCATTTCTCGGTCCGCGTGGTCGCCGCCGACTTCCGCCACCGAGAACCGACCGCCCGCCGCGTCGGTCAGCGCCCGCAGGCGGCTGAGGAACTTCGGAATGTCGGCGTGGCTCTGGTTGTGGATCTTGTCCTGGAAGTCGAACGGCCGCGTGCGCTTGCCGCCCGGCGGCAGCGGCGGGTTATCCGTGAACGCCGGGTCGTGCATCGAGAAGTTGATGGCGTCGAAGCGGAAACCATCCACGCCCTTGTCGATCCAGAACTGGGTGACGGCCAGCAGGGCTTCCTGCACCGCCGGATTGTGCAGGTTCAGCTGCGGCTGGCTGCTGAGGAAGTTGTGCATGTAGTACTGGCCGCGACGGGCGTCCCAGGTCCAGGCCGGGCCGCCAAACACCGACTGCCAGTTGCTGGGCGGGCTGCCGTCGGGCTTGGCGTCGGCCCAGACGAACCAGTCGGCCTTGGCGTTAGCGCGGTCCTGGCGGCTCTCGGCGAACCACGGGTGCTCGTCCGAGGTGTGCGAGAAGACCAGGTCGATGATGATCTTCAGGTCCAGGGCGTGGGCCTTGGCGATCAGGGCGTCGAAGTCGGCCAGGGTCCCGAAGATCGGATCGACGTCGCGATAGTCCGAGACGTCGTAGCCGAAGTCCTTCATCGGCGAGGTGAAGAACGGCGACAGCCACACCCCGTCGACGCCCAGCGAGGCGATGTGCTCGAGGTGTTCGGTGATCCCGGGCAGGTCGCCGACGCCGTCGCCGTTCGAGTCGGCGAAGCTGCGCGGATAGACCTGATAGATCACCACGCCGCGCCACCATTCGGTGTTCATCGACGTCTCCGCACCGGGGCGAACCAGAACCTGCACTGTCACTGTCGTCCCTCGGAAACGCAAATCATGTAGTCGAGCGGCTTCAGCTCGATGGAATAGCTGCCGGGCGCGGTCGCCGTCGCGGCGCATGCGCCGTGCAGCGCCCGCCAGGCGACGGAACCGGTCTCGACCGGGATATTGGCGGTCAGCGGCTGGTCGCCGGTGTTGAAGACAGCCAATATCTCGGTCTTGTCCAGAATGCGCGAGAAGGCCAGCGGGCCCGGCTTGTCACCGGCGACGCGGGCCACCTGGCGACCGTCGCGCAGGGCTGGCGTGGCGACACGGATCTTCGTCAGCTCGGCGATGCGGCCGTAGAGCGCACCGTCGGTTTCGAAGGCCGACCTCGGCCCCTTGGCGCTCGAGCCGATCAGACGGTTGTCGTTGTAGCTGGCCACCTGGCTCGCAAACATGTCCTCGCGGCTGTCCGCGTAATCGCCGTCGCCGGTGAAGCCTTGCTCGTCGCCGTAGTAGATCGTCGGGACGCCCCGCGCGGTCAGCATCAGGGCATTGGCCAGGGTGACGCGGGCCAGCAACTCGTCATCGCCTATCCCTGGCTTGGCCTTCAGCGCGAACCAGCCGATGCGGCCCATGTCGTGATTGCCCAGAAAGGTCGGCAGCTGACGCGCGGTCGCTTCGCCCCCCTCGTAGACCGGGTCGGCGGCGAAAATGCGGGCCAGGCGATCGGTCCCGGTCCGGCCCAGGGCGACGTCAGTCGCGGCCGACTGGAAGGCGAAGTCCAGCACGGCCGGCAGCCTGTCGACGCGGGTGTGACTGGCCAGGATCGCGACGTCCGGATCGAACACCTCGCCGAAGATGTGGAAGTTCGGGATGCCCCGGGCCTTCGCGCGGGCCAGCATGGCCGGGACGAAGGCTTGCCAGAACTCGGGGTTCACGTGGCGGGCGGTGTCGATGCGGAAGCCGTCGACGCCGAAGTCGTCGATCCACTGGCCGTAAACCTCGATAAAGCCCGCGACGACTCGTGGGTTCTCGGTGAACACATCGTCCAGCGTGGCGAAGTCGCCCAACAGCGAGCTCTCGCCCGCGAAAGTGCTGTCACCGCGGTTGTGGTAGTAGATCGGGTCGTTCAACCAATCCGGTTTCTTGGTGCGCTCCTGGCCGACCGGGACGTAGGGCGTATAGGCCCAGTCGGTCCGCTTGAGCTTGCGAAAGTCCTTGCCGTCGAAGCCGTCATTGATCGGCGCCCCCGCCACGCCGCCCTGGCGCGTATAGGGATAGTCGGCGACGCCGCGATAGGCGCAGCGGCTTTCGGGGCATTCCTTGTACTGGATGACGTCCGCCGTGTGGTTCACGACGATGTCCATATAGACCTTCAGGCCTCGGGCATGGGCCGCATCCACGAGCGCCCGGAAGTCGGCCCTGGTCCCGAAGTGCGGATCGACATCGGTGAAGTCGGTGATCCAGTAGCCGTGGTGCGCGGCCGACTCATGGCCCGGCGAGCCCTGCACCGCGCGGTTCCTGAAGATCGGCGCCAGCCACACCGCCGTCGCGCCCAGGCCCTGGATATAGTCCAGCCGCCGGGTCACCCCCTTCAGATCGCCGCCGTGATAGAAGCCTGCCCGCGTCGGGTCGAAGCCGTCGACCAGCGGCCCTGCATCGCGCCCGCCGTGATCATTGGTCGCGTCGCCATTCTCGAAGCGATCGGGCAGGACGAAATAGATCACTTCATCCTGGGGCTTGCGGAGGCGATAGGAGCCCGGAGCAGCGCACGCGGCCGAGACCAGCACACCCACGCCAAGCACGCCCAGGGCCGTCACGGCCAGCAGCGTTCGTCGCCAAGGCGTCAACGCCGACATCGCTCCCCCCTCGCGGCGAATAACAACCGCACTGCAATTATTTGCAAGAATTTGCAGAACCAGCGACAGCCTGTCAATCCGTCCGACCGACTGGATTTGCAGACCCTTCCAACAAATTTGCGTGGCACAAGTGGCGTAAAGAAGCCACACAGCGCCCCATTCCGGTGACCCCACGGCGAGCCTGACGCCAGATTTGCAATTTTTTGGGTTGATTACAGCGCGTTAATTTGCGGTAGTTTGCAACAACGGCCCGATCGCAAGTTTGCAAGAGCGCAGAGCCGGACAGGGAGGGAGCATTCCATGGACACCCAATTTTCGCGTCGCCGCGCGTGGCTGATGGCCGGTAGCGCCACGGGCCTGGCCCTGGCGTTCGCCGTGGCCGGCTCGGCCCAGGCCCAGACCACCGCCGCCACGGCCCAGGACGACAGCAAGGTCGAAGAGGTCGTCGTCACCGGCATCCGCCGCGGCATCGAAGGCGCCATCTCGCTGAAGAAGAGCTCGACCTCGATCGTCGAAGCCGTCTCGGCCGAGGACATCGGCAAGCTGCCGGACATGTCGATCGCCGAGTCGATCGCCCGCCTCCCCGGCCTGACCGCCCAGCGCCTGGACGGCCGCGGACAGGTCATCTCGATCCGCGGCCTGGCCCCGGACTTCACCACCGCCCTGCTGAACGGCCGCGAGCAGGTCTCGACCGGCGACAACCGCGGCGTCGAGTTCGACCAGTATCCGTCGGAACTGCTGAGCGCCGTCGTGGTCTACAAGACCCCGGACGCCGGCCTGATCGGTCAGGGCCTGGCCGGCACCGCCGACATGCGCACCGTCCGCCCGCTGGCCTTCGGCAAGCGCGCCCTGGCCATCGGCGCCCGCTATGAGTGGAACGACATCGGCGCCCTGAACGCCGGGACCAAGGCCCACGGCAACCGCCTGTCGATCTCGTATATCGACCAGTTCATGGACGGTAAGCTAGGCTTGGCTTTGGGCTACGCCCACATGGAGTCGCCCTACCAGGCCGAGCGCTGGAATTCATGGGGCTATCCCACCGACGCCTCAGGCAACCTGGTGATCGGCGGCGCCAAGCCGTACGTGCAGTCCAGCATGCTGAAGCGCGACGGCGTCATCGGCGTCCTGGAGTTCAAGCCCACCGACAATTTCAGTTCGTCGCTGGACGTCTTCTATTCGAAGTTCAAGAACCACCAGATCCAGCGCGGCATCGAACTGCCGCTGGTCTGGGGCGGCGTGCCGCTGACCGGCGCCCAGGCCTCGGGCGGCTTCGTCAACAGCGGCGCCTTCAACGGCGTCAAGGGCGTGGTCCGCAACGACGGCAACGACCGCGACGCGACCATCAAGTCGGTCGGCTGGAACAACAGGTTCAACGTCGGCGACGACTGGACCCTGGTCAGCGACCTGTCGTGGTCGAAAGTCGACCGCACCGACCAGATCGTCGAGAGCTATTCGGGCACGGGCCGCTCGGGCGTCGGCGCGACCGACAACATGACGTTCTCAATGAACGACGACGGCGTGGCGATCTTCAAGTCGACCCTGAACTACGCCGATCCGAACGTGATCAAGCTGACCAGCCCGCAAGGCTGGGGCGGCGACATCATCACCGGCGGCCAGGACGGCTATCTGAACCAGCCGCACATCGAGGACGAGCTGAAGGCGGTCCGTCTGTCGGCCGCCAAGGCGCTGGATGACGGCCTGTCCAGCTTCGAGATCGGCTTCAACTATAGCGAACGCTCCAAGGGCCTCGTCAACGACGAATGGTTCCTGCGCGTGAAGGGCTCGCCGGCCAGCGTCGCGATCCCCTCGTCGGCCATCGTCGGCACGACCTCTCTGGCCTTCATCGGCATCGCCGGCATGGTCAGCTACGATCCGTTCGCCCTGATCAAGAACGGTACGTACGACCTGGTTCGCAATCCGAACGCCGACGTGCTGGTCAAGAGCTGGGACGTCGAGGAAAAGGTCACGATCGGCTATGTGAAGGCCAATATCGACGCGGCTGTCGGCAGCGTGCCGGTCACCGGCAACTTCGGCTTCCAGATCGTCAACACCGACCAGAGCTCGACCGCCCTGGGCGCCAGCGGCACCGGCGCGGGCGTCACCCGCGCCAACCTGTCGGGCGGCAAGACCTACACCGACTTCCTGCCCAGCATGAACCTGCAGTTCCACCTGCCGGCCGAGCAGACCCTGCGCTTCGCCGTCGCCCGCACCCTGGCCCGCCCGCGGATGGACCAGATGCGCGCCAGCACGCAGTACAGCTTCGACGCGGCCAAGGGCGGCAATACCGACATCAACTTCTCGCCGTGGAGCGGCACGGGCGGCAATCCGGACCTCGAGCCGTGGCGCGCCGACGCCTATGACGTGTCGTACGAGAAGTACTTCGGCCGTCAGGCCTATGTCTCGCTGGCCGCCTTCTACAAGGATCTGAAGACCTACGTTTACGACCAGAGCATCATCTACGACTTCACCGGCTTCCCGACTGGCGGCAACCCGGAACCGGCCACCCGCAAGGGCCTGGTGACGACCCCGCAGAACGGCAAGGGCGGCACGGTCAAGGGCGTCGAATTCGCCGCCTCGATCCCCGGCGCGCTGTTCACCGACGTGCTGGACGGATTCGGCGCCACCTTCAGCGCCTCGTACACCGACAGCTCGATCCACCCGAACCCGAACGACCTGAGCACCCCGATCCCGGGCCTGTCGAAGAAGGTCGCCAACCTGACCGTCTACTACGAGAAGAACGGCTTCTCGTTCCGCGTCAGCGACCGCTACCGCTCGAAGTTCCTGGGCGAGGTCACCGGCTTCGGCAACGGCCGCAACTACCGGATGGTCAAGGGCGAGTCCGTCGTCGACAGCCAGATCGGCTACACCTTCAGCGACGGCCCGATGGAGGGCCTCTCGGTCCTGGCCCAGGTCAACAACCTGACCAACGAGCCCTTCGTCACCTACCAGAACAACGATCCGCGCCAGGTCATCGACTACCAGAACTACGGTCGCACCTATCTCGTCGGCCTGAACTATCGGTTCTAAGCCGACCACTCCTTCCCCGAAGAAGCCTTGGCGCCCCTGTCGGTCCTGCCCGACAGGGGCTCTTTTTCGCCTGAAGCTTCGCCTTTCAAGCTCTCTTTAGGATTGAGCCGGATAGTGCCGCCCATCTGGGGGAGCGCACGATCATGCCGACCAAGTCCATCCGTCTGGCCATCCTGCTGGCGAGCGCCGCCGGCGGCTTGAGCGCCTGCGCCACCCGCGAGGAGGTCGCCGCCCTGCGCCAACCAGCCATGCCGCCGGTCGCCGTGGCCAAGGCCTCGCCCGCCCGGGCCTTCTATCGCAACGTCGCCGTCCAGGCCGTCGAGGGCGCGCCGGAGTTCCGCTGGTTCGATGGCGGCGCCGTCGTCACCACCCGCCCGACCCGCGTCCAGGTCGTCGAGAGCCTGAACAACCATCTGCGCCGCGCCGAGATGCTGGCCCCGACGCGGCTCGACGCCGAATACATGCTCTACACGACCTTCGAAGAGCTGCGCGGCCCCAACGTCTGGTGGGGAACCGACAAGCTGGCCTCGGCCCGCGTCACCTTCCGCCTGGTGCGCTGGCGCACCGGCGAGGTAGTCCGCGAGAAGACCCTGGAAGCCTCCTACGAGGCGCGCTGGACCGGGATCACGCCCGACATCGCCCGCGCCGCCATCGCCGGTCCGCTGGGCGTCTCGCGCGACCGCGTGCTGGCCCTGCCCGGCGGCGCCATCGGCGGCGTCGCGCTGGGCTACTACGTCAACCAGAACCTGATCGTGTCGATCTATGACGCGCCCTATGCCGGCCTCGTCGGCGCGGCCCAGGCCGCCGCCATCGGTGGCCCCAGTCGCCTGGGCCCCGGCTTCGACGCCGCCTTCAGCACCGCCCTGGCCGTCGGCACGGCCTCGGGCCGCTTCCAGGACCTGGAGGCCATGCTGGCCGGCGGGGTGATCAGCGCGGCCGGCGCCGCAGCGGGTCCCGTCCCGGCGGGCCGCGAGATGTCGCAACTGGGCGAGGTCACCACCGCCTTCAATGGCCGCGAGCGCCGCCTGGCCGCCACGCGCGGCTTGATGGACCTGGCGTTCGACCTCTTCATGAACGAGCTCAGCCGCGACGGATCGGTGGTCTACAAGACGGCCGTCTCGTGCCGCGCCCTGAACGGCGACAGCGACCGCGGCCCCTACCTGGCCGAGACCGCGGGCGCCTACGCCGTCGACTGCCCCGGCGCGCGCTACAACGACGCCAAGACGACCAAGGCGTTTCCGAGCCAGTTCTAAAGCTTCTCCGCCCGCTCGGCCGCGCGGCGCCTGACCACGCGGAACAGCAGCGGCAGCAGGTCCCAGTTGAAAGCCCCGATCGCGAAGCCGAACAGATAGGCCTCGCGCATCGGCGCCCAGGGGATCAGCGGCAGCGCCGCCTTGACGAAGAACGCCGCCAGGATGACGGCCGAGGCGGTGGCGCAGGCCAGCCGGATCGTCAGCTCGCGCGGGCTCGCGCCGCTCGGCGCGCCCACCTGCACCAGGCCATAGACGGCCACGCCGCCGAGCGCGCCCACGATCGCGCGCAGGCGGTCGGGATCGATGTCCATCACGGCCTCCTTACGGCCTGGGATCTTGGGTGACGGCGTCAGGACGTTCCGGTCCGCATCGCGGCCGCGACGGCGCCGGAACGTCCTCGCCGTTAACAAATGTGCCTAGGTCTGACGGCGGAGTCGATTGGCGTTGGAAGCGCATGCGTCCGAGTCTGACGTGGACTCACGGCGATCCTATAGCCACTCAGAATTAGAACGAAAGCAGAACGGATGGCGCGATTGATCTCCATGCGGCGTCAGCCGCCTGAGGGTCCTTGAACTTCGGGGTGGTGGTAGGCCTGGAGGGACTCGAACCCCCAACCAGACCGTTATGAGCGGTCGGCTCTAACCATTGAGCTACAGGCCCGCGCGGATACGTGTGAGCGTACGCGAGAGCGGCGGATTAGCATGAGCCGAACGCGGCTTAAAGCTCCGGTTCAGGTTGGAGCTGTCATCAGGGAACGCATAGCTGTCCGGCAGCGCTTCCCTTGCCTTGGACGGACCTGGAGAAAAGAACGATGACCAACACCGCGCGCCACCCCGCCGCCTTCATCCTGCCCGCCCTGATCGGCGGCGCGCTGCTGATGGGCGCCGCCGCGCCGGCCCTGGCCCAGACCAGCGCCGACTCGGCGTTCAAGGCCACGACCTTCAGCCTGTCGGCCTATGGCGAGACCCGCGTGGCGCCGGACATGGCCACCATCACCCTCGGCGTGCAGACCGAGGCCCTGACCGCCGGCGAGGCCCTGAAGGCCAACGGCGCGCGCATGAACCAGGTGATGGCCGCCCTGAAGAAGGCCGGGATCGCCGAGCGCGACGTCCAGACCTCGAACCTGAACCTCAACGCCCAGTACGCCTATGAGCAGAACCAGCCGCCGAAGCTGACCGGCTATCAGGCCTCGAACCAGGTGACGATCACGGTCCGCGACCTGGCCAAGCTGGGCGCGACGGTCGACGCCACGGTCAATGCCGGCGCCAACACGGTCAACGGCATCAGCTTCGGCCTCATCAATCCCCAGGCCGCCGAGGACGCCGCGCGCCTGGAAGCCGTGAAGGCCCTGCAGGCCAAGGCCGAGCTCTATGGCCGCGCCACCGGTTACAAGGCCGTGCGCCTGGTCAATCTGAGCGAAGGCGGCGGCTACCAGCCCGCGCCGCCCCCAATGCCGGTGTTCGCCATGGCCAAGCGCGAAATGGCCGACTCGACCAGCATCGCGGCCGGTGAGCTGAAGGTCCGCATCGACGTCAGCGCGACGTACGAAGCCGCCAGGTAGGCGATATTCGCCTGGAGCCGCCCTCGCCCTTCGACAAGCTCAGGGTGAGGGCTACTTCTCGCGGTGATTGAGTCGAAAACCTCATCCTGAGCCTGTCAAAGGACGAGGTTTTCGCTTCCTAGAAGCCCGCCTTCTTGAAGGCCCGCTCGACCCGGTCCTTGATCTCCAGCCCTGGCAGGGCTCGCTCGCCCTCCATGACCGCGACATAGGTCAGGCCGCGCGCCGGCTTGCCCTCGCCGGTCGGAACCGGGCCAATGGACCAGCCGACCGTGGCGCCGTTGGCCCCGCCGCTGGCGCAGCTGATGAAGCGGGCCGGCTTGCCCAGGCTTGCCTTCAGCAAGGTCTCGGCCGTGGTCTGCGCGCCTTCGCAGGACGGCAGGTTGCGCGAACAGGTGACATAGCCGCCGCCACGCCACACCAGCTTGCCGCTGGCGTCGGCGATCACGACGCAGGTTGAGGGCGAGCCGATCGACTTGCCGACCGACTGGGTCAGGACGGCCTCGTCCACGCCCGAAGGCAGCTTCGGCGAACAGGCCGAGAGACCCGCGGCGGCGAGAACAGCGAGCGCGATACGACGCATCAGGCCGCCTTCTTGATCAGATTGCCTTCGTCCAGCAGCACGACGGTCGGGGCGTAGTTACGGGCCTCTTCCGCCGCCATCTGACAGTAGGTCACGACGATCACCAGGTCGTTCTTCTGCACCAGGCGAGCGGCGGCGCCGTTGACGCCGATGACCTTCGAACCGCGCGGGGCCTCGATGGCGTAGGTCGTGAAGCGGGCGCCGTTGGTGATGTTCAGAACATCGACCTGCTCGTTCGGCAGGATGCCCGAGGCGTCCAGCAGGTCGCGGTCGATGGCGATCGAGCCTTCGTAGTCCAGGTCGGCCTGGGTCACCGTGGCCCGGTGCAGTTTGGCCTTCAGCATGGTGAGCAGCATGGCGGGGGCTCTATCCCTTTGAACGAAATGGAATTCTCTAGGCCGCCACACACAAGGCCCGAAACAGGTCACGCCATATAGACACGAACCCACAACCGTTCAATCGCGCCCTCTCAAGGCCAATGGTTAACACCGTGACCATTTCGCGCTAGGGTTTGAAAGAACGCGGTTCTTCGGGGGAAACCATGCGTCACGGAAAATGGCTGGCGGCGGCGGGAGCCGTCGTCGCGACCCTGGCCGCGGGAGCGGCCTTCATCTCGACCGGCAAGGCGCAGACGCGGGATGCGACCGGTGCGCCGGTCCCCGGCGCGGCGGCTGTCCGCCCCGGGATCGCGGCGCTGACCGCCCGGCCGCGCGGCCGCGTGGACTGGCAAGGCGCCGTCGGCGGTCTGCGCCAGTCGGCCAATGTCGGCGAGAGCCTGGCGAGCAACCTGAACCGCGAACAGGTCGACATGACCGCCGTGCCGATCCTGCTGCCCCAGGACGCCAAGCTGACGGCCGGGGCGCGGATCTACAGCTTCGGCGACTACTACACGATCACCAGCAACACCGCTGGCGGCCGCGTCTCGTTGAGCGGCACGACCGCCACCGTGCCGATGCCGGCGTCCAAGCCGCTGAAGATCGAGACCGGGCCGGAGATGCTGACGATCCAGCGCACGGTCGACGGTCAGTTGGCCAGCTTCGTGCGCTACGGGGTGCTCTACACCGTGGAGATCCGCTGCGACGCCGCCGGCGACCCGCGCTGCGCCGATGACAACTATGTGCTGGGCCTGGTCGGCAAGACCACCGCCGTGGTGATGGGCAAGGCCGCGCGAGACGCCGCCGGGCTGGGAGGTTGACCATGCGCCTCGCCCCGCTCCTGCTGGTCGCCGCCCTGGCCCTCGCGCCGCTGGCCGCCTGCGACGACACCACCAAGCCTCCGGCGCCCGGCGAGACGCCCAAGCCGCCCTCGCCCGAGCCCGGGCCTCCCCAGCCCGACGACACCCCGGCCGACGGCGGGGCCGAGCAGCCCTCCAGCGAGCCTGTGCCGCCCAGCCCCGATCCCGCGCCACAGCCGGCCGATCCGCCCGCGCCCTCGCCGGCCACGTTCGACCACGCGCCGGCCGGCGCGATCCCGGCCGGCCAGGGTCCGGGCTATCTGGACCGCACGGTCTGGTCGCCGAACATGTGCTGGCCGCTGGCCGAGGCCGGCTTCCCGAACTCGCAGGTCTACGGCCCCGGCGGCGGCATGGGTCCGCCCGGCAAGCCCAGCCAGTGCGACGCGCTGAACTACAGCCTGCCCTGGCATGACACCTTCTGCGAGGCCCGCTCGCGCGCGAACCCGCTGTGCGCCGGCGCTGGCACGGGCCACCAGGGGCAGGACATCCGTCCGGCCACCTGCAAGAAGAACGAGCACTGGGCCGTGGCCGCCGAGGCCGGCACGATCACGGACATCGGCTCGTACAGCGTCACCCTCGTGGCCAAGGCCCAACCGCACTACACCTACCGCTACCTGCACATGCGGATGTCGACCCTGGCGGTGAAGGAAGGCGACCAGGTCGTCAGAGGCCAGAAGCTGGGCAAGGTGTCGAACGACTTCGGCGGCACGCCGACGACCATCCACCTGCACTTCGAGCTGCGGGCCGGCGTAGCGGGCGTGACCACCGACGGCAAGGCCGTGGCGCTTCAGACCTTCCTGCCACCGTATCTCAGCCTGGCCGAGGCCTATCAGCGCAAGCTGAACGGCCAGGCCTGCGGAAGCTAGCCTACGGCTGTCTTGAGGAAGGCGACCATGTCGGCCAGCAGCGTGGACTTGCGGCGGAACAGGCGCGACAGGGCCAGCACCGGCCCGGCGTGGCCCATGCCGGCGTAGTGGCGCTCTTCGACCCTGGCGCCCGCCTCGCGCAGGGCGGCGGCCAGTTTGCGGGTGTTGCGAGGGCGGACCACCGTGTCCTGCTCACCGGTGGCCAGAAACGCCGACGGCGCGTCGGCGCGCGCGAAGGCGGCCGGCTGGGTGGCGGCGAGATCGTCCGCCTCGCCAAAGGTGCGGATCGTCACCGGGCTCTCCAGCGGCAGGAAGGCGTAAGGTCCCGACAGGCCGACGAAGGCGCGGATCACGCGGGGCTCGACCGCGACGGCGCGCAGCCAGCGCGGGTCCAAGGCCAGCATGGCGGCGTTGTAGGCGCCGGCCGAGTGGCCGATCAGAACGATGCGGCCAGGATCGCCGCCCAGGCTGGCGGCGTTGTCGACCGCCCAGCGCACCGCCGCCGCGCCATCCTCCAGGAAGCCCGGATAGCGGACCTCGGGATAGAGCCGGTAGTCCGGGACCAGCGCCAGGAAGCCCTGGGCGGCCAGGGCGCGCGCCACCCAGCGATAGTCCTGGCGGCGGCCGGTCTCCCAGGAGCCGCCGTAGAAGAAGATCGCCACCGGCGCCGGGCCGTCGGCCTTCGGTGGCGCGTAGACATCGAGCCCGCCGCGCGGTCCCTCGGCATGCCCCGCGTCGTGGGTCACGCGCCGCGCGAGGTCCTTCGGCGCGATCAGGGCGAACAGTTGCAGCGGCGAGAACGCGGCCAGCAGGCGCTTGATCGCTCCTTTGGTCACGGGCGGCCCTAAAGTTTGAAAGCCCCGCTCTCGATCTTGGCGTGCAGGGCCTTGGTGATCTTCACATAGCCCTTGGCCGGATCGCGGAAGTACAGCGGATCCCTGGTCTTGGCCGGATCGAAGCCGTCATTGACCAGGTCGATCTTGCGGTACTTGAAGGTGCCGGTCGTCTCGATCTGCTGCTGCAGGCGCACGAACAGCGGACGGGCGTAGCTGGGCAGCTGCTCGTCGACGTGCTTGCCGAAGGCCTCGATGTCGAAGCCTCCTTCCAAGACCAGCGCCGCCATGCCGGCCTTGCCGTCCAGGTCCCCGACCTTGACGCCGTAGACGTTGACTTCCAGCACGCCTTCGAAGCCCGCGATGCGTTCGGACACCTCGCTGGTGGCGACGTTCTCGCCCTTCCAGCGGAAGGTGTCGCCGATACGGTCGACGAAATAGATGTAGCCGTCGCCGTCGACCTTCATCAGATCGCCGGTGCGGAACCAGGCGTCGCCCTTCTGGAAGACGTCGTGCAGCACCTTCTTCTCGGTGGCGGCCTTGTCGGCATAGCCGGTGTAGTTCGAGCGGGCGTCGCTGCCGATATGGCCGATGCACTCCCCGACCTCGCCCGGCGCGACCTCGATGCAGCAGCCGTTCGGGCCGCGGATCGGCATCTCGGCCTCGACGTCGAACTTGACGATGCGGATGTTGAACTTCTTCTTCAGATAGCCGGGGATCCGGCCGATCGCGCCGCGCCGGCCATCGAAGTTGAACAGCGAGACGTTGCCCTCGGTCGCGCCGTAGAACTCCAGCACCTCGCCGACCTTGAAACGGTCCAGCATGTCGTTCCAAACGTCGGGGCGCAGACCGTTGCCGAAGATCATGCGGATCTTGTGGGCGCGCTCCAGCTCGTGCTCGGGCTGGTTGGCCAGGTAGCGGCACAGCTCGCCGATATAGACGAACATCGTGCAGTTCTCGGCGACGATCTCGGGCCAGAAGTGGGTGGCCGAGAACTTCTTGCGCAGCACGATCGAACCGCCGTTCAGCAGGCCAGCGCCCATGGCGCAGAGGCCGCCGGTGGCGTGGTATAGCGGCAGCGTCACGTAGATGCGGTCGGTCTCCTTCGAACCGGTGGAGCCGGCGAAACCGCGCATATAGAGCTGGGCGCGCATGTGGGTGATGCGCGCGGCCTTGGGCAGGCCCGTCGTGCCGCTGGTGAAGATGTAGAGCGCGGTGTCCTTGGCGACGATGCCGTCGCGGGCCGTCTCGCGGTCGGGACGCAACTGGCTGCAGCTCTTCAGCGCCTTGACCAGGTCGCGCTGCTCGCCGGTCACAGGCCCCAGCACCCACTGGTGCATGTGGCGCTCCAGCTGGCCCTTGACGTCCTCGAAGCAGGGCGAGGTCTCGGGGTCGACGATGCAATGCAGGGCCTGAGAGATGTTCAGGCAGTGCGCCAGCGCCGCGCCGGTCAGCTGGTTGTTGATCAGGGCCGTGGCCACGCCGACCTTGGTCAGGCCATACCAGATCGCCAGGTATTCGAGGCGATTGGGCATGAACAGCGCCACGGTCTGGCCCCTCGTCAGCCCCAGCCCCTTGGCCCAATGGGCATAGCGATTGGCGATGGCGTCGAGCTCGGCGTAGGTGACCGACTTGCCTTCGAAGGTGATCGCCGGGCGATCGCGCCACTTGTCGACCGCGGCTTCCAGGTCGTCACAGATCAGGTTCGGGCTGTCGGGAGCGATCGACTTCACGCGCTTCAGCGTCCGGGAAAGTCCCTTCAGAAACCGGATTTCCCGCTTGATTGTCTGACGCAAACGCATTCGTCTCTCCCTTAAACAACCATTGGAGAGCGCCGCGCGACGGGTCAAGACGCCGCGCGCTGCATCGCAAACCTTTCAATGTTCGCCCAACCTGAACGGCGATCAGTCAGGATCACCGTATCCGGCGCCGATCGTCAGCCGGCGGCGAGACGGCGTTGCTCGTCGCGGGCCGACTTCAGCTTCTCGGCCACCAGGAAGGCCAGCTCCAGCGCCTGCTCGCCGTTCAGACGCGGGTCGCAGTGCGTGTGGTAGCGGTCGGCGAGCTCGGTCTCGGAAACCGCGCGCGCGCCGCCCAGGCATTCGGTGACGTTCTGGCCGGTCATCTCCAGGTGGACGCCGCCCGGATGGACGCCCTCGGCCTGGGCGATCTCCACGAAGCTCTTCACTTCGCTCAAGATGCGGTCGAACGGACGGGTCTTGTAGCCGGTCGAGGCCTTCAGCGTGTTGCCGTGCATCGGGTCGGTGGCCCACACCACCGAACGACCGGCCGACTTGGTCGCCCGCATCAGGCGCGGCAGACGATCGGCGATCTTGTCCGAACCGAAGCGGCCGTACAGCGTCAGGCGGCCCGACTCGTTGTTGGGGTTCAGCACGTCGATCAGACGCAGGAGATCGTCGGCCTCCATGGTCGGGCCGCACTTCATGCCGATCGGGTTCTTCACGCCCTTCATGAATTCGACGTGCGCGCCGTCCAACTGGCGGGTGCGCTCGCCGATCCACAGCAGGTGGGCGCTGGTGTCGTACCAGTCGCCCGAGGTGCTATCGATGCGGGTCATGGCTTCCTCGAAGCCCAGCAGCAGGGCCTCGTGGCTGGTGAAGAACTCCACCTGGTGCATGCCCGGGTGGCTCTGGGGCGTGACGCCAATGGCGGCCATGAAGGCCAGGCTCTCGGTGATCTTGTCCGACAGTTCGCGGTAACGCGCGCCCTGCGGGCTGTCGCCGACGAAGCCCAGGGTCCAACGGTGGATGTTGTGCAGATCAGCGTAGCCGCCGCTGGCGAAGGCGCGCAGCAGGTTCAGGGTCGCCGCCGACTGGCCATAGGCCTTCAGCAGGCGATCCGGATCCGGCACGCGTTCCTCGGCCGTGAAGTCCATGCCGTTGATGATGTCGCCGCGATAGGACGGCAGGGTCTCGCCGTCGATCGTCTCGACGGGCTCCGAGCGCGGCTTGGCGAACTGGCCGGCGATGCGACCCACCTTCACCACCGGCTTGCCGCCGGCGAAGGTCAGCACCACCGCCATCTGCAGGATCAGGCGGAAGGTGTCGCGGATGTTGTCCGCGTGGAATTCCTTGAAGCTCTCGGCGCAGTCGCCGCCCTGCAGCAGGAAGGCCCGGCCCTCGGCCACGTCGCCCAGCAGGCTCTTCAGGCGGCGCGCCTCGCCGGCGAAGACCAGCGGCGGCATCTGGCGCAGCGTCTGCTCGACCCGCTCCACCGCGCCCATGTCCGGATAATCGGTGGGCATGTGCTTGGCGGGCTTGGCTCTCCAGGCGGCGGGGGTCCAGCGGGCGGTCATGACAAGGCTCGATAACTGAAAGGGCGGCGTAGATACCGCGAAAGGAACCAAAAGGCAAAATCATGCGGTTTAACACCGCCGATCCACCCAGGCGAGAAACGTGACGGTCGCGCTAACGCCGTGGAGCGCTCGATTTTTGCGCGATCGCACAGCCGATGGCGGCGATGACGCCGAGCGCCAGCCACCACTCCTGCCAGACGCCGAAGCTGAGCCCGCCGATCATCACGTACGCGGTCAGGGTGGCGGCCGCCATCGCGCCGTCGCGGCGGTTCTCGCCGGTCCAGGCCACGATCCGGTACAGCACCCAGGCGAAGAACGCCGCCGCCAGGGCCGCGCCCAGCGCGCCCAGCTCCAGCCACAGCTGCAGGGCGGCGTTGTGCGTGTGCAGCGGGATGGCGTTACCGAAGGTCCGGCTGGCGTCGACACCCCAGCCTCGCAGGGCGTGCTCGACGATCTTGTTGGCGGCGAAGGCCCAGATGTTCAGGCGCGCGTCCCACGACGGCGGGGCTATGGCGTGCAGCCAGGCGAACAGGCCCGAGCGCACGCCCCACAGCACCACCATCGGCGCGAAGATGAACAGGGTCGACACGGCGGGGATCATGCCGCGCACGAACGGCTTGCCGATGATCCGCGTCCCCAGCCAGACGACTCCGCCCAGCAGCAGGGCGGCGCCCGAGGCGTCGGCGCTGGTGAAATGGGAAGCGGCCAGGATCATCAGCGCCATGGTCGCGATCAACACGTTGCGACCGCGGAAGCCCCAGGCGTCCAGCAAACGCACGCAGGGCCAGAACAGCAGCACCAGCGGATAGATCGGCAGAGACACCTTCACCACCGCCAGGTCGGGCCGAATGGGGTCGTGGGTCGCGGCCCGGATCGCCTGGTAGATCCTCGCCCCCATCGCGGCGTCGATGAAGGTGAAGGCGGCCAAGACGATCATGCCGAACAGCATCACCCGCCCCGCCAGCCGCGCCGAACGTTGCGACATGGTTCCGAGCACCGCGACGGCGGTCCCGTAGAGGCCCAGTTGCAGCACCAGCTTCAGGGCGGTGAAGGCGCCGACGTCCTTGTCGCGCTTGAGCTCAGACAGCGCCGGCGCGGCCGGACTCCAGTTCAGGCTGACCAGCGCCCACAGCACCAGCAGCATCAGGGCGAACATCGGCAACAGCGGCGGGCGCGATCGCGCCAGGCCTGGCGTCGCCAGCAGGCCGACCACGGCCAGCAGCGGCGCGAAGCCCAACGGCGCCAGGTAGCCGATCAGTGGCGTCATCACCATCAGGAAGACGGCGAGCGCGCCCAGCCACCGCGTGCGGCGCTCGGGGCTCTCGGCAGAGGCTATCGCCAGCGTCATCCAACCCCGCCGACTTCGACCGGCGTATACTTCTCGCGCATCGTGACCAGTTCCTCGGCCAGGGTCGGGTGAACCGCGCAGGTCGAGTCCCACTGGGGCTTGGTCACGCCCATCTTCACGGCGATGGCGGCCATCTGGATGATCTCGGGCGAGTCCGGACCCACCACGTGCACACCGAGCACCTTCTGGTCGTCGGCCTTGACCACCAGCTTCATCAGGCACCGCTCCTGGCCGCCGTAGAAGGTGATTTTCATCGGACGGAACACCGAGCGATAGACGTCGACCGTGCCGAACGCGTGACGGGCCTCGGCCTCGGTCATGCCGACCGAGCCGACCGGCGGCTGCGAGAACACCGCCGAGGCGACCATGTCGTGATCGAAGGTGGTCGGATTGTCGTAGAATTCGGTCTGGGCGAAGGCCGCGCCTTCGCGGATGGCCACGGGCGTCAGGTTGATGCGGTCGGTGACGTCGCCGACGGCCCAGATGCTGGCGACGCTGGTCTTGGAGTGCGCGTCGACCGCGATCGCGCCCTTGTCGTTCAGCTTCACGCCGACCTTCTCCAGGCCCAGGCCGTGAACGTAGGGCTCCCGGCCGGTGGCGAACATCACCGCTTCGGTCTCGAAGGTCAGGTCGCTGGTCAAGGTGCTGAGCAGCGTGCCGTCCGCCTGCTTCTCGATGCTGGTGTGCGAGCAGCCCAGCACCACCTTGACGCCACGCTTCTCAAGCTCTTCAGCCAGGTGCGAGCGGACATCGTCGTCGAAGCCGCGCAGGATGTTGGCTCCGCGATAGAGCAGCGTGGTCTCGACGCCCAGACCGTTGAAGATGCCCGCGAACTCGACGGCGATATAGCCGCCGCCGACGACCAGGATGCTCTTGGGCAGCTTGGGGAGGTGGAAGGCCTCGTCCGAGGTGATCCCGAACTCCGCGCCCGGGAAGTCGGGCTTCACCGGACGACCGCCGGTGGCGACCAGGATCTTCTTGGCCGTATAGGTCCCGGCGTCCTTACTGCCCTCCTTGGGCAGCACCTCGACGGTGTGAGCGTCGACGATCTGGGCGCGGCCGTGCAGCAGGTGCGCGCCGGCCTTCTGCAGGTTGGTGACGTAGATGCCCGACAGGCGGGCGATCTCGACGTCCTTGTCGTGCAGGAAACCCTTCCAGTCGAACTTGGCGCCCTCGATCGTCCAGCCATAGCCCTTGGCGGTCTTCAGCTGGCTGGTGACCTCGCTGGCGTAGACCATGAACTTCTTGGGCACGCAGCCGCGGATCACGCAGGTGCCGCCGACCCGATATTCCTCGGCCACGGCGACCTTGGCCCCGCTCATGGCCGCCAGACGGGCCGCCCGCACCCCGCCCGAGCCGGCGCCGATGACGAAGAGATCGAAGTCGTAGTCAGCCATCACCGGCCTCCGGAACCTTAACTGGTCGGCTTATGTAGGACGTCAGGGAACGAGGCGCACCACGCCGTCGTCCGTGCCGAACAGAGCTTCGTCGGCGAGGTCGAGGAACAGGCCGTGGTCGACCACGCCGGTGACGCTCTTCAGCGCGGCGGCCAGGGCCGTGGGCTCGGCGATGACGCCGGAGGCCATGTCGTAGATCAGGTTGCCGCCGTCGGTGACCACCACGCCTCGGTCGGCCATGCGCAGGCGCGGGGGCGGCAGATCGAACTCGGCCGCGATGTCGGCCAGGCGCCAGCTGGTATGGACGTGGCCGAAGCGGACCACCTCGATCGGCAGCGGGAACTTGCCCAGGGCGTCGACCTTCTTGGCCGCGTCGGCGATGACGACGCAGCGGCTGGAGGCTTCCCAGACCAGCTTCTCGCGCAGCAGGGCCGCGCCGCCGCCCTTGATCAGGGACAGGCCCGGACCAACCTCGTCGGCGCCGTCCACCGTCAGGTCGATGGTCTTGACATCGTCCAGCGCCACCAGCGGGATGCCCAGCTCGCGCGCCAGGGCCCCGGTGGCGTCCGAGGTCGGCACGCCACGGATGTCGCTCAGCTTGCGGGCGGCCAGCGCCTTGACGAACCACGCGGCCGTCGAGCCGGTGCCCAGGCCCACCACCATCCCGTTCTCGACGAGTTCGGCGGCGGCTTCGCCGGAGATACGCTTCTGGTCGTCGACGCTCATTTCTTGCCGCCCTTCTTCTTGTCCTTGGCGGCCTGCTTGAGGGCGCGAAACTTCGTCGCCCAGCCGGCCTTGGTCTTCTGTTCCGGACGCGTCAGGGCCAGGGCCCCGTCCTCGACATCCTTGGTGATCACCGAGCCCGAGCCCGTCATCGCTCCGTCGCCGATGCGGACCGGCGCGACCAGGGCGCTGTTGGAGCCGATGAAGGCGCCCTTGCCGACATGGGTCTCGAACTTCTCGAAGCCGTCGTAATTGCAGAAGATCGTACCGGCCCCGATGTTAGCCTTCTCGCCGATCGAGCCGTCGCCGAGATAGCTGAGGTGATTGGCCTTGGCGCCCGCCCCGACTTTGACCTTCTTGACCTCGACGAAGTTGCCGATGTGGGCTTCGGGCCCGATCTCGGCGCCCGGCCGCAGGCGGGCGTAGGGCCCGATCAGGGCGCCCTCGCCCACGTGCGCGCCTTCCAGATGGCTGAAGGCCTTGATCACCGCGCCGGTCTCGACGCTGACGCCCGGGCCGAAGACCACGAACTGTTCGACCACCACCCCCGCGGCGATCTTCGTGTCCCACGACAGGTGCACGGTCTCGGGCGCGGGCATGGTCACGCCCTCGGTCAGCAGGACGTTGCGGCGACCGCGCTGCCAGACCGCCTCGGCGGCGGCCAGTTCGGCTTGCGAGTTGACGCCCTGAACCGCCGGCTCCGGCGCGAAGGCCGCGCGGGTCGAGAGCTTGCGATCATGGGCCAGGCCCACGACGTCGGTCAGGTAGTATTCGCCCTTGCTGTTGTCGTTGCGGACGTCGGCCAGCAAGCTGAATAGCGTCGCGCGGTCAGCGGCCAGGACGCCGGAATTGCAGTGCCTGACCTGCTTGGTGGCGACGTCGGCGTCCTTCTCCTCGACGATGCGCAGCAGCACATGGCCCGGGGCCAGGATCAGGCGGCCGTAGCCGGTCGGGTTGGCGGCCTCGAAGCCCAGCACCGCCACGTCGGTCCCGCCCGCGATGAGGTCGAACAGCGGCGCGATCACCCCGGCCGTGGTCAGCGGGCAGTCGGCATAGGTGACGACCACATCGCCCTCGAAATCGGCCAGGGCGTCCCGGGCCGCCAGGACCGCGTGGCCGGTGCCCAGCGGCGGATCCTGGATGACCGTCGCGTTCGGACCGAGCCGCTTGCGGGCGCTCTCGCCGACCTGCGGACTGTGCGCGCCGACCACGACGACGATCCGCTCGCAGTTCAGCCCCTCGGCGGCGTCGATGGCCAGGTCCAGCAGCGTGCGGCCGGCGACCTTGTGCAGCACCTTGGGCGTCGGCGACTTCATCCGCGTCCCCTGGCCGGCGGCCAGGATCACGGCGGCGCGCGGACGGGATGGGCTTGAAACGGAATCAGTCATGGATGGGCGACTCCCTGGGACGCTTCCAGCGTTGCATTAGCCGCCCAATTGGCGGAAAGGCCAGACCCATGAGCGAGCTTCATGACCTGAACGGGGCGACCATCGCCTTTGATCTCGATGGAACCCTGGTCGACACCGCCCCCGACCTGGTCGGCGCGCTAAACACCATCCTGGCCCAGGAAGCCCTGCCGCCCCTGCCCTTCGACGAGGTTCGGCTGATGGTCGGTCGCGGCGCGAGGGCCCTGCTGGAGCGCGGCTTCGCCGCCGCCGGGGCGCCGCTGGGGGTCGACCGCGCCCCGACGCTCGTGGAGCGCTTCATCGCCGTCTACCTGGACCGCATCGCCGACGAAAGCGCGCCCTTCCCCGGCGTGGTCGAGGTTCTTACCGAACTGAAGGCCGACGGCGCCAGGCTGGTGGTCTGCACCAACAAGCTGACCAACCTGTCGGTCGCCCTGCTGGACGCGGTGGGCCTGACGCCGCTGTTCGACGGGGTGATCGGCGCGGACCTGGCCCCCGCCCCAAAGCCCGACGGCCGCCATGTCGCCGCCGCCATCGCGGCCGTGGGCGGCGATCTGGCCCGCGCGGTGATGGTCGGCGACAGCATCAACGACGCCCTGGGGGCCCGCAACGCCGGCGTCCCCGGCCTGCTGGTCTCGTTCGGCTACACGGAGGATCCGGTCGAGACCCTGGGGGCCAATCTGGTCATCCACAGCTTTTTGGATGTGCCCCGGGCCTGCAAGACGCTTTTGGCCTCTTGCCCCGCGCCGAACACCGGGCTATAGGCCCCCTCCTCTCGCGGATCGGTCCTTCACGGACCTCTCCACACCGGCGGATGCGTAGCTCAGCGGGAGAGCACCTCGTTCACACCGAGGGGGTCACAGGTTCAATCCCTGTCGCATCCACCATCCATTCCCCAGGAAAATCAACAGCTTGCCGGGAAATCCGGAGCTTCACAGCGACACCTGTCGCAGTTAACTACCCAGAAACATCCCCCAACGACGGCCATTTCGGCCAGTTGACGTAGTGGCGCAGCCGGGCCCCGCACGGAGCGGCGGAATATCGCCACTCCAGCAAATCTCAGCGCTCGGCGATGCGGATGGGCCAGGCGTCGCATTCCGCGCCGGCGTGACCGGCGGCCCAAAGCTCTTCCAGCATGATCGTCACCTTCACGCCGTTGGGCGTGGCCAGGGAGTAGAGCTGCAAAGGATGCTTGCCCACGCGCAGAGGCTCCTCGCGCGTGGCGCCGGCGATAGGCCGATTGATGTTGGCGAAGGCGAGACAGCCGCCACGGCCGTGGGCCCCTGTTTGGTCCCCTCGGAACGCCTCTATTTTGAACCGTCCACAGCATATGGGCGGTTTGTCATCGCGCTGTCATCCGGGCGCCATGAACGCCATGTGTAGCCATCCGCGAAGTCGCCGCAAAAGGGTCCGCCCGAGGGCGTGATCGGCGCAAGTTCCCAGGAGACAGAATGGCGTTTCGGTTTACCCGGCGAGGCGTGCTGGCCGGCGTTGCGGCGACCAGCGGTCTAATCACCGCCCCGGCGATCGTCCGCGCCCAGCAGGTTTTTAGCGGCTATCCGTTCCGCCTCGGCGTGGCGGCGGGCGACCCCAGCGCGGACGGCTTTGTGTTGTGGACCCGCCTGGCGCCCGATCCGCTTGGCGAACATGGCGGGATGCCCATGACCCCGATCAGCGTGGATTGGGTGGTGGCGTCCGACTCGCGATTCCAAACCGTTGTCGCCAGGGGCAGCGCGGTGGCGCGGCCGGAATTGGCGCATGCGGTGCATGTCGAGGTGAGCGGGCTCGCGCCGGGGCGGCCCTATTGGTATCGCTTCTTCGTCGGCCGGGAGCGCTCGATGCCTGGCCGCGTCGTCACCTTGCCAATGGCCGGCGCGGCGCTGCGGCGGCTGCGCTTCGGCGTCGCCGGCTGCCAGGGCTATGAGGATGGTCTGTACACGGCCTACCGCCACCTCGCGGGCGAAGAGGTCGACTTCATCTATCACTATGGCGACTATATCTATGAAGGCCGCGCCTCGCCGACGCCGCTCGACTATGGCGGCAACGCGCGACGCTTCGTGCGGGCGCATGTGGGGCAAAATCTCTACAGCCTCGATGACTATCGGCGGCGCTACGCCCAGTACAAGATGGACCAGGATCTGCAGGCGGCGCATGCCGCCACGGGCTGGTTCACGACCTTTGACGACCATGAGGTCGAGAACAACTGGGTCGGCGGCATCGATCAGAACGGAACGCCGCCGGAGGTTTTCGCGCTGCGCCGCGCCGCGGCCTTCCAGGCCTACTACGAGCACATGCCGCTTCGCGCGGCGTCGTTTCCGACGGCGGCGGGCCTGCGCCTCCACCGGCGGGCGGTGATCGGCGATCTGGTTGATCTGCATCTGCTGGACACTCGCCAGTTCCGCACGGATCAGCCGTGCGGCGACGGCTTCAAGGCCTATTGCGCCGGCTGGGATGATCGCGGCGCGCAGGTGCTGGGCGTGGACCAGGAAGCCTGGTTGGCGGGCAATCTTCGCCAGAAGGCCGCCCGCTGGAACACGATCGCCCAACAGGTGATGATGATGCCGCTGGATCGTCGCGAGGCCGGCGAAACCGCGCCGGTGCGCAACATGGATAGCTGGGGTGGATACAATACCCCGCGTGAGCGCCTGTTCGACCGGCTGAAGGGCCTGGGCAATGTCGTGGTCCTGACCGGCGACGAACACCAGAACTATGCGGGCGAGCTGCGCACCAAGGGCGGCGAGGGCGACGCGGTGGCGGTCGAGTTTGTCGGCACCTCGATCTCGTCGGGCGGCGACGGAGCTGACAAGCGGCTCGGCTCGGACCGCATCGAAAGCCAGAACCCGTTCCTGAAGTTCACCAATGATCGCCGCGGCTATCTGCTGTGTGACGTCAATCACCAGCGCTGGGAGACCCAGTTCAGGACCGTCGAGCGCGTCACCACGCCCGACGCGCCGGTGATCACGGCCAAGACGGCCACCGTCGCGCATGGCCAACCCACGCTCAGCCTGGGCTGACGCGCGGACTCGAGGCGTCCGCGGGCTCGACCGTGGCCCACCGCGCCGCAGGCTGCGGGCGACAAGAATATCGGATCGTCGTGATGGATGACAACGAAGCGGACGAGGGCAGGCGCGCCTTGATGCAGCGCGCCGTCGCCTTGGGTGTGGGCGCCGCAGCCTGCGCGGTGTTTCCCGCCGAGGCTGGCGCGCAGGCGCGGACGGGGGGCGATCCGGACCTGGGTCCCAATGTGGTGATCATCGGGCCGAAGATGCCGACGGCGGTGATCCAGGCCAAGCTTGATGCGATCTTCAGCGCCCAGGAGACGGCGCATTTCACCGATCGCCGCGACGCGGTGCTGTTCAAGCCCGGTCGCTACGCCGTCGAGGTGAAGGTCGGTTTCTTCACCCAGATCGCCGGTCTTGGCCGGCTGCCGGGCGACGTGGTGATCGACGGTCATGTCCGGGCGGACGCCCAATGGTTCAAAGGCAACGCCCTGGTGAACTTCTGGCGCGCGGTGGAAAACCTCGCCATTCGTCCGCCCGACGGCGGCGACCGTTGGGCGGTCTCGCAGGCGGCGCCCTATCGGCGCGTCCACCTGATGGGCGATCTTCGTCTGGACGACGGCGGTTCCTCAAGCGGCGGCTTTATGGCCGATTGCCAGGTCGAGGGCGAGATTCGTTCGGGCTCCCAGCAGCAGTGGTTCACGCGTGGCTCCACGATCCGGGGCTGGGACGGCGGCAATTGGAACATGATGTTCGTGGGCGTGACCGGCGCGCCGGCTACCACCTTCCCACAGCCGCCCGTCACCACCTTACCGACGGCCCCGATCGTACGGGAAAAGCCGCATTTGCAGGTCGACGCGGCCGGCGAGTGGGGCGTGTTCGTGCCGGCGCTGCGTCGCGACGCGCAAGGGACCAGCTGGGCCGCGGGCGATCCGGCCGGCGCGCTGATTCCGCTTTCGCGCTTTCTCATCGCTCAGCCTGGGATGTCGGCCAGCGACATCAACACGGCTTTGAGTCAGGGCCGGCACCTGTTGCTGACGCCGGGCGTCTACGTGCTCGACGCGCCCATCAGGGTCGAGCGGGCCGACACGGTGGTGTTGGGCCTGGGCCTGGCGACGCTGTTGCCGGTCGCGGGCAATGCGGCGCTGACGGTGGCCGATGTGCCGGGAGTCTCCATCGCCGGAGTGCTGATCGATGCGGGGCCCTTGGAGTCGCCGGTGCTGATGACGGTGGGGCCGCCCGACGCCTCGGGCGACCACGCCGCCAACCCGACTCTGCTGGCCGACCTGTTCTTCCGGGTCGGCGGCGTCGCCGTCGGCAAGGCGGAGACCTGCCTCGAGATCAACAGCCATCACGTGATCGGCGACCACCTGTGGATCTGGCGCGCAGATCACGGCGATCTGGACGGCGGCCGGACGCATGTCGGCTGGGCCGAAAGCACCGGCGACCAGGGCCTGATCGTGCGCGGCGACGACGTGACCGTGTACGGCCTGTTCGTCGAGCATTTCCAACGACACCAGACCGTTTGGCGAGGCGAGCGGGGCCGCACCTTCTTCTATCAGAGCGAGTTGCCCTATGATCCGCCGAGCCAAGCCGCCTACAGGGCGGACGGGCTGGGCTGGGCCGCCTACAAGGTCGCCGACTCGGTCGAACGGCACGAGGCCGTGGGGCTGGGCGTCTACGCCTATTTCACCGCCGATCCATCCATCGTGGTCGAAAGCGCGGTGGAGGCGCCGCGACGGCCCGGTGTTCGTTTCACCAGCGTGACCACCGTCTCCCTGGGCGGCGGGGTGGGCAGCATCGCGCATCTGGTCAATGACCAAGGCGCCGCCGCGCGGCCCGGCGCGATTCGCCAGACCTTGGCGCGCTACCCCTGATCCCTCGCCCCGGAAGAGACGGCGCGGGCGTCAGCGGCGTCCGCGAATGGCCAGCATGGCGAGACCCCCGCACAGAGTCAGTCCCGCCAGCAGCAACAGCAGTCCGCCAAAGTCGCCCGGCGTGGCGAAGGCATAGGCCAGGAGCGGCCCGACCAGGGCGGGCAGGGTGTTGGCGAGGTTGAGCAGTCCAAGGTCGCGGCCGCGATTTCGGGCGCTGGGCAACAGCTGCATCCAAAACACCGCGTGCAGGGCCAGGAAGATCTCCGAACCGAGGGCGTAGGTGATGAAGCCGACGGCCCCGGCCGTCCGACTGCTCGCGAGGGCCATCAGCGTCAGACCGACGGCGGTCAGTAGGGCCGAGCCGAGCAGGAACGGCTTGCGCCGGCCCAGCTGGTCCGAGAGCCGTCCGATCAGGATGGCGAAAGGCAGCGGCAAGATATAGGCCAGGGTCAGCATGTGGCCCGCATAGCCCGCCAAAACCAGCGGTGGAGTGTTGGGCTCAAGGCTCTGAAAATAGTACAGCAGGTAGAGGGTCAGCGAATTGCCGGCCGCCTGCAGCAGAAGACGGGCGAGCCAGGCGATCCTCAGATCGTGCTGGGTCAGGCTTCGGGGCGGCGGCGGTTCAGTCGGGGCTGGGGCCGGCTGGGCGGGGGTCAAGACCAACGGCGCGACGCAGATCGCCACCGCCAGGACAATGACGGCCAGCTGCGCCGCTTCGCCATGCCGGGCCATGCCGACGACGACCGTCGCCAGTCCCGCGGCCAGGGGATAGGCGAAGGCCAGCAAGCCGCCAACCAGGCCCTTCTGCGTGTCGGGAATCTCGTCGGCCATGATGGCCAGCATCGGGGCGAGGATGGCGTTGACCGCGCCCTGGAAGATCACCACCGCGACCACGAGGGTGACCGGCGTGTTCGCTACCAGGACCAGTCCGTAGGCGCCGGCGGTGGCCAGCACCCCACCGACCATCCAGCCCCGCCTCCCGCCGCCCTTGGCCACGGAGCGATCGCTCAGCCAGCCGAAGAGGAGGTTGGCCAGGATGGCGCTGACGGTGCCGCACAGGGCCGTGGCGGTGAAAAGGCCGATGCGCGCGTCGCCGGCGATGGCGGCCACCTTGATCGGCAGCAAGAACGCCACGAGCGGCAAATAGCCCATGGTTCCGCCGGCATAGGCCAGGGCGAAGACCAGGAGAAACCGCCAGGATCGGCGGTTCGGCGAGGCCACGGGGGTGGGCGAGGGTTTGGGCATCGCGCTTGACGATCGAGGCCTTATCCGCCCCCGCCACAATCAGCAAGCGCAAGACTAACTAGCGCCCGTCCTTACCGTCGGAAGATGACGAAGAAATGAAAGCTGGAGTTAATGTTCACTACAGTTATGTGACGATTTTTGTATTGTTTTTTATAGCCTTTGGTGTGCGGTTGACAGCCAATTTTTCGCCGGGCAGTGAACGTTCACATTTTTGAATGTTGGGGCTTGGACGAGCCTCACAACACGGGGAATATCATGCCGAACTCCACGTCGCTTAGGTTGTCACGACTGGCCTTGAGCGCATCGACGCTGGCGATCCTGAGCCTGCCGAGCCTGGCGATGGCGCAAGAGGCCGCCAAGGTTTCGGCCCCGTCGGACAGCGGCGAGGTCAGCGAGATCGTCGTCACCGGCATCCGCGCCAGCCTGCGCCAGTCGGCCGACATCAAGCGCGACGCGCAAGGCGTGGTTGACGCGATCTCGGCCGAAGACATGGGCAAGTTCCCGGACACCAACCTCGCCGAGTCCCTGCAGCGCATCACCGGCGTCTCTATCGATCGCTCGATGGGCGAAGGTTCGTTTGTCACCGTTCGCGGTTTCGGCCCCGATTTTAACCTGGTGATCCTAAATGGCCGCCAGATGCCCACCGCGCAGCTGAGCGGCGGCGCGACCGCGCCCTCGTCGCGCTCGTTCGACTTCGGCAACCTGGCCTCGGAAGGCGTCGCCGCCGTCGAGGTTTATAAGTCCGGTCGCGCCACGATAGAGTCGGGCGGCATCGGCTCGACGATCAATATCCGCACGCCCCGCCCACTCGACCGACCCGGCCCGCGCGGCAGCGTCGGCGTCAAGGCGGTCTACGACAAGTCGGGCAATGACAAGGACCCCGTCACGCCCGAAGTGTCGGGCATCTTCAGCGACACCTTCCTCGACAACCGTATCGGCGTCCTGGCGTCGGGTACGTATCAGAAGCGCGAAGGCGGCAACAACGAAGCCTATGTCGGCTGGCGCGACGGCTATGTCGCCACCAATCCGGCCGGCCAACTGCCCCAGCCGAGCGATCCGCGGTCGGCCAACATCGTCAACCGGCCGACCGGAACGACGGTCTATTCGGTGCCCAACAACGCCGGCATCGGCATCAACAACTTCAAGCGCGAACGCATCAACGGTCAGTTGGTGCTGCAATTCCGCCCGACCGACGCCCTGACCGCGACCGTCGACTACACCTATTCGCGCAACACCGTCGAAACCCGCAACAACAGCGTCGGCGTCTATTTTAATCACAACGCCACCAGCAGCGACTGGACCAACGGGCCGATCGCGGCGCCGAACTTCTACACCGAGACCTTCAAGGCCAGCGAAAAGAAGGATCTCTCCTACGTCGCCAATCTGACGGCCAACCGCACCGAGAATAAGTCCATCGGCGGGAACCTGACCTGGAAGGCCCCTGGCGATCGCCTGACCTTCGAGATCGACGGCCACCATTCGACCGCCGAGTCCAAGCCGACCAACAAATATGGCACCAGCACCTCGGTCAGCACCGCGATCTATGGCGTCGCCAGCCAGAGCATCACGTTCAAGAAGAACGCGCCGATCCTGTCCTACACGATGCAACCCGGCATCAGCGCGCTCGACGCGTCGCTGATCCAGGCCAGCGGCAACTCGTTCCGCAACGGCTATTTCCGGGACGAGATCAACCAAGGCCAGGTCATGGGCCGCTATGAGGGCGACGGCTGGCTCGACGGAATCGACTTCGGCGTCTCCTATGTCGACAACAAGGTGCGGTCGGCCTACGGCTTCATCCAGAACAACACCTGGAGCGGCGCCGGTCCGGCTTCGGATCTTCCCGACAACCTGTTCACCCTGGCGACCATCCCGGACAAGTATCCGGGCATCGGCGTGAATGGCGCCGACCTGGTCCAGCAGATCTACACCTTTGATTTCAAGACCGTGGTTCCGCTTTTGGACCGGCTCTACAAGTTCTGCGGCGGCGATGGCGACTGCCTGGCGACCTATACGGTCGATCGGCGGATCCACGAAAAGACTGCCGCCCCCTATCTGCAGGTGAAGACCAGGTTCGACGCCTTCAATTGGCCCGTCCATCTGGTCGGCGGCCTGCGCTATGAAAAGACCAAGGTCGACTCGTCGGCGCTGGTGCCGGTCCCGACAGGCACCGAGTGGGTGTCGAACAACGAGTTCAACGTCGTCTACTCGGGCAAGAGCGACTTCACGAACTTCAAGGGCGAATACGACAACTGGTTGCCGGCGATCGATTTCGACATCGCGCCGCGTGACGACGTCAAGCTGCGCGCTTCCTACAGCCACACGATCACCCACGCCGACTATGGCAGCTTGCAGGGCGGGCGAACGCTGGACTCGCTGTTCCGGATCGACGCCGGCTCGGGCAGCCAGGGCAATCCGGGTCTGGAGCCTTACAAGTCCAAGAACATCGATCTGTCGGCCGAGTGGTACTACAAGCCCGACAGCTATATCTCGGTCGGCTACTTCCATAAGGACGTCGAGAACTTCCTGTCGTCCACGCGCGTCGACACCTCGGCCTTCGGCCTGACCAATCCGGCGGACGGTCCGCGCTTCAAGGCCGCGCGCGCCGCGCTGGGCCCCAACGCGACGGTCGCCGACATCCGCCAGTACATCTTCGCCAACTATCCCAATTCGGTGAAGATCACGGGCGGAACGCCGGGTAACTACACCGGCACGATCATCGGCCTGCCGGAAGACAACCTGGTCAATTTCAAGGTCTCGACCCCGGTCAACAGCAGCCAGACCGCCTCCGTCCACGGCTGGGAGTTCGCCTTCCAGCACAGCTTCTGGGATACGGGCCTGGGCGTGATCTTGAACTACACCATCGTCGATGGCGACGTCCGCTACGACAACACCTTGCCGGCGACGGCCACCCAGTTCGCGCTGACGGGTCTGAGCGATACGGCCAATGTCGTCGCGTTCTACGACAAGCATGGGATCCAGGCCCGCGTCGCCTATAACTGGCGCGACGAGTTCCTCTCGGGGAACGGGCCTAATCCGGGCTACACCGAGGCCTATGGTCAAGTTGACGCCAACGCCAGCTATGAGATCCGGCCCGGGCTGACGGCCTTCGTCGAGGGCCTGAACCTGACCGGCGAAGGTCGGCGGGGCCATCAGCGCTCGAAGCAGTACGTGACGGTCGCCGCGCCGGGCTTCGCCCGCTATACCGCCGGCATCCGCTTCACCTTCTAGGCCAGAGCCGTCGCGACCGTGAAGGTGGAAGAGCCGCTCGCCCGAGGGCGGGTGGCTCTTCCAACGGCCCGACGGCAGGCGGCGTTCAGGATGCGCGGGAACCGCCGCCCGCTACGCACGGCAATGGGATCTTGATGTCGAACCACCTCCTTCTGACGGTAGAGGCGCACCGCGCATTGCGCATCGACACCCGGCGCGACCCGGCCCTCGGCGACGCGGTGATGTCGTGTCTCATCCCGCCCGACGAGTTTCGCCAGGCGCAGAACCACTATCCGATCCTGTTCCATCGTCCGCCGGGAGGCGACCGCTTCCAGGCGGTGGCGCTGTTTGGCTTTCATCCCGGCGAGAATCTGTTCCTGGAGGCGGACGGCTGGGACGCCGCCTATCTGCCCCTGGCCATGACGATCCAGCCGTTCTTGATCGGCGCCCCGACCTCCCCCGGGGGCGCCCCCTCGGTCCATATCGATATGGCCAGCCTGCGGATCCTTCGCGCGCCGGACGCGGAAGGCGCGGCGGTGTTCGACGAGGCGGGCCGACCGACCGACTATCTCGAAACGATCGCCGAACAGTTGGGCGCGCTCGATGCGGGCTACTGGCGATCGGCGGATTTCTTCTCGGCGCTGCGTCGACATGACCTGCTCGAGCCCCTGGCCGTGGAGATGATGCTGGAGGACGGCGGCTTCGAACGCCTGGTCGGCTTCCATGTCATCGACGAGGCGCGTCTGGCCGCCCTGGACGCCGACTCGATCGCCGCCCTGCATGCCGAGGGGCATTTGCAGCCGATCTATATGGCGATCGCTTCGCTGGCCAATCTCGCCGCCCTGATCGCCCGCAAGAACCGGCGGCTGCGCCATGACTGAGGCCAGTATTTGGGACGCCATGGCCGAAACGCCGACCATCACCGTGGCCGACCCCGACGCGCTCGACGTCCGTCTGCGCGAGGCCGCCGCGCCGTTCGTCGTGCGCGGCCTGGTGGCCGATTGGCCCCTGGTCGCCGCGGCCCGCCATTCGGACCGTGAGGCGCGCGCCTATCTGCTGAGTCTGCATCGGGACGTGCCCTTCACGGTCGCCACCGGCGCCCCAGGGAGCGACGGGCGGATGTTCTATGACCAGGCCATGGGCATGAACTTCCGCACCGACCGCGCGAAATTGTCCCAAATCTTCGAGCGGATGAACGCCGAGGAGGGCGAGGCGGACGCTTCGCCGCTCTATCTGGCGGGCGTCGATGTTCACGACTTTTTCCGAGGACTGCACGAGGCCAATCACGTGCCTCTGGCGGGGCGGGACTGTCTGGCCAGCATTTGGATCGGCACGCGCACGCGGGTCGCCGCCCACAATGACTTTCCCGACAATCTGGCCTGCGTGGCGGCCGGTCGTCGCCGGTTCACGCTGTTTCCGCCGGAGCAGTTCTCCAATCTCTATCTGGGCCCTATCGACAACACGCCCGGCGGGCGAGCTGTAAGCCTGGTCGATTTTCATGCGCCGGATTTCGAGCGGTTCCCCCGCTTTCGCGAGGCGCTGCGTCACGCCCAATATGTCGAGTTGGCGGCCGGCGACGCGCTGCATATCCCGACGATGTGGTGGCACCATGTCGAGGCGCTGGATCCGTTCAACGTTCTGGTCAACTACTGGTGGCGCGATACGCCCCGGTGGATGGGCCAGCCCCAGAACGCGCTCAATCTGGCTCTCCTGACCATCCGCGACCTGCCCGAGGCAGAAAAGCGTCATTGGCGCGCTCTGTTCGACCACTATGTGTTCGACAACGACGCCCAGGTGACCGCTCATATCCCCCAGGGTGGGCGGGGCGTGTTGGACCCGCTGACCGCCGAAAGCGCCGGTCGCCTGCACGCCTTCCTGTTACGACAACTCAACCGGTAGGCCTTGATCGCGACCGTAACGGCGGCGCGGCGCGAAAGGGATTGGAAAGCGAGCATGGCGCGGCGGCGGCAGTCAGTAACCATTCGGCACGTGGCGGCGGACGTCGGCGTGTCGCTGCAGACGATCAGCCGGGTCATCAACAAGGAGCCCGGAGTTAGCCCGGCGATGGCGCGGCGCGTGCAGGCGTCGATCGACAAGTTGGGCTATGTGCCGTCGATCGCGGCGCAGCGGATGAGCGGCTCGCGATCGTATCTTATCTTGGCCTTGAACGACCGCGAACGCACCATCGCCGACTGGCGCGCGCGCGAGGGCAGCGACTGGATCGGCCAAATGATGCTCGGCGGCATGCTCGCCTGCGCGAAGCACGGCTATCGGATGATCGTCGAACTGATCGATACCGACAGCGATCACATCGAGCGCGAATTGCTGTCGGCGGTGGCGGCCCTGCAACCCGACGGCGCCATCCTCACGCCGCCGCATTCGCAAAACCCGGTGATTCTCGACCTACTCGACCGTCATGGCATCAGCGTCGCGCGGATCGGCTCCCTGGCCGAGGGGCCAGGCTTCACGCTCACGCTGGGCGACGAGGGCGGCGCCCGCCTGGCCACCGAGCATTTGTTGGCGCTCGGTCATCGTCGCATCGGCTTTATCGCCGGCTCGCCCGACTATGAGCTGAGCGGTTGGCGCATCAACGGCTGGCGCGCGGGCATGGCGGCGGCGGGCCTGCCGGTCGAAGGTCTGCTGGCGCACGGCGATTTCAGCTATGGGTCTGGGCTCGAGGCGGCGCGCGCCCTGCTCGACGGCGCGGCGCCGACCGCGATCATCGCCAGCAATGACCAGATGGCGCTGGCCACCATGGCCGCCGTGCGCGGGCGAGGCCTGGATGTGCCGTCCGACATCTCGCTGGTCAGCTTCGACGACACTCCGATCGTCCGTCTGGCCAACCCGCCGCTAACCGCGATCATTCAGCCGGTCGCCGAGGGGACCGCGCAGGCCGTCGAACTGATCATCGCCGCAAGAACGGGTCAGGCTAGCGCGGGCGGCCCGATCGTCATCCCTCCAACCCTCGCCGTGCGGAACTCGACGCGGGCGCTGGCTCCCCCGGCCTGAGCCGTCCCGCGCCGCTGGCGCATCATCGAGACGCCAGATCGCGCCAATGGCTATCCGGACCTGATGGGCCCGTCGCCATTCTCTCCGAGGCCACCGGCGGCGACATAGCTAACTTCATCGCTCGTCGGGAGACTTCTTCAGCAGTGGGATACGAAACCTCACCGCGGACACTCGGCCGCGCCAAACGAGCCCGACAACGCGCGCCGCGCGTTGCCTGCAGCGGGACACCTTGTGGGGCGGTTTTCCCCTAACCGAAGGGCGAGTTCTCGGCGCCCGGGTCCTTGCGGCCGCCACGGCGAAGCCGGAGCAGGCGGCGTAAGCCTTCGAGGAGCGATCCCCTCGGCCCTGCCTCCGGTCCAGCCAAGGCCGCGGCGCGCCGGTCGAGGACGCCAAGTCCTTGCCGCGCGGAACGCTCCAGCGTGGTGGCAAGCTCCGGATTGGCCTTGGCCACCGGGGCCAGCGCCTCGCGGTCTAGGGCATAGACCTCGCCATGGGTCAGGGCGCGGGCGCTTGCGCGCAAAGGCTCGCCCGCCAGGAGGCTGATCTCGCCAAGGTAGTCGCCCGGGCCGACCCGCCCCAGCCCCTCGTCCGCGCCGCCCGCCCCTTCCCGCGAGACCACGAAGACCCCGGACGCGACGATATACAGGCGCGCCTTGGCCTGCCCTTGCGCGAAGAGCGTGTCGCCGGGCTCCAGGTGCCATCGTTACGCGGGCGGCGCCAGCGCCCTCCACGAAGTCGCAACACACCCTCCACGATCAGGCAACCGCGCTCGGGCATAGGCTCGCGGCGCCTCGAGCGGCGCGCCTTGGAAGCCTCACTCTTCATGAACCGCCACCCGCCGCGCATCGCCGCGCCCCTTATGGTTTGCGCCTCGATCCTGGCCGCCTGCGGGCAGGCCGAGGTCGGCGTGTCGCCCTCGCCCACCGAAGTGGCGGTGGCGACCGCGGACGTCGCGACCGTCATACCGATGGATGACTTGCCTGGTCGCATGGTCGCCTTCCGAACCGCCGAGATCCGCCCCCGGGTGTCGGGCGTCGTAACCCGTCGGCTCTTCACCCAGGGGGGTGATGTCACGGCCGGCCAGCCGCTGTTCCAGATCGATCCCACGCCCTATCGGGCCGACAGCCTCGCCGCCCAGGCCAGGTTCGCTAACCAGGTCAATGTTCAGGAAGGCGTGGCCGAGGCCGCGCGCGTTCGTCTGCATTTGTCGGACCTCAGGCACCGCGCCGGCCTGGAGGGCCGCCTCGAACCGCTCGACGCGCGGCGCGCCAGCAATGCGGCCCGTCAGACGCTGCTCTCGCTTCGGCGCGACCAGCTAGCGGCCATGGTCACACTCTACGCCGCGCTCGGTGGCGGTCTGGAGCCGGCGTCGTGAAAAACGATATCGAAGGAGCGTCAAAAATGAGACCCGTCACGAGCGAGCTCGGCCGCCCCGACCGCTATCCCTTCTCGATGCGCGCCCTCCATTGGCTTCGCGCGCTCCTGCTGGTCGGGCTGATCGCTCTGGGCTGGTACATGACCGCTCTTCCCGAAGCGGCGCCGATCAAGTTCGCCCTCTATCCGATCCACAAGCAGTTGGGCGTGACTGTCCTTCTCATCGCCATCGCCGCGCTCTTTGTTCGCGGACGTTCGGTTCACCCCGCCGAGCCTCGCGGCTTGTCGCGTTTTGAAGCGATCCTGTCGCGCTTCACGCACCGCGCGCTGCTGGTCCTGGCTATCGTCGTGCCGCTGATGGGCTACGCGATGTCCAGTTCCTATGTCGACAGCGACGGCGTGCCGTTCCTGTTCATGATGCTTCCGGAGCTCTTGCCCAAGAGCGATCTCGGCTTCGCCGTTTTCCAATGGCTGCACAGGATTCTGGCCTACGCGCTGCTCGCCCTGGCTCTCCTGCACGTGATCGGGGCGCTGAAGCACCGCCTCGTGGATCGCGGCGGCGAAAGCGACGTGCTCGGCCGAATGCTGTGACGCCGACCTAGCCCCCTCGTCATCGAAGACCTTTGCCCAACATCGGCTTTCAGCCATCGAGGCCAAGTTCCGTGACTCCTTCGCCTTCGTCCTCGACCTCTCCGTTGATCATCGCCTACTTCGTGCGGCGCGAGGACTTGCGTCGCTTCCTCTCCGCCAGGACGGCCGGAGGCGGAGACGTCGACGATCTCATTCAGGACCTCTATCTCAAGGTCCAGCGCGTGAACGGCGAGGCGATCGAAAACCCCTCGGCCTATCTATATCGGCTAGCGTCAAATCTGGCTTTGGATCGTCTACGCGCCAAGTATCGGTCCGCCGCGCGCGACGCGGCTTGGCGAGACGTCAATCATACGAGTCTGGGTTCCACCGCCATCGCCGACGCGGCGGACGCCGAGGCCGCCGTGGACGCTCGCCTCCGACTTGAAAGACTGGCCCACACCCTCGGCGCTCTGCCGCCTATGACAAAGCGCGTATTCACGCTGCACAAGCTTGACGGCCTGACCCATGCCGAAACCGCCAGACAGCTTGGAATCTCAAGAAGCGCGGTCGAAAAGCACATCAGCCGAGCGATCAAACACCTGCTCGCGGCATCCCACGGGTGAGCAAGGGCGGTATGGGCGCCCGGATCGGCCCGCGCCCACGCCGCGCGCCCTCCAGCACGCGGGCGGACACCGCGGCGCCGAGCGTCGCTAACCGATAGCCTAGGCAATTGACGAAGGTCGTCTTCGGGACCAGCGCGACCAGAAGCCAACCTTGAAAAGCGCCGCCCCCGCATCCCAAGCGGAGGCGGCTCGCGCCTCTTATCGGAAAAGGCTCAACAGCGACTGAGTTGATTGGTTAGCGATGGACAAAGCCTGCACCCCGAGCTGCTGCTTGGTTTGCAGCGCCTGCAGCTTGGCGCTTTCCTTGGCGAGGTCCGCGTCCACAAGATTGCCAACCCCCGACGTCAGGCTGTCTTGCAGCTTGCCGACGAAGGTCAGGTGGGTGTCGAGGCCGGTCGAGGCCGTACCCAGCGAGGCCAGCTTGTTGGTGGCCGTGCCGATGGCCTTGTCGACGGTGGCGATCATCGACTTCGCCACGCTGGCGCTGGCGAAGCTGGAACCCGCCGACAGGCCGAGGCCGGCCAGACCCAGGGTCTGGGCCTTGACGGTGAAGCCCGAGCCGTCCGAGTTGGCCAGGAAAGTCATTTGCGTGCCCTTGCCGTCGGCAAGGCTGACGCCGTTGAACTTGGCGTTGTCGGCGGCCTTCTGCACCTGGTCGCGCAGCGAGTTGAAGTCCGACTTCAGCGCATTGAACGAGGCGGTGTTCAGCGAGGTGTCGGAAGCGGCCAGGGCCTTTTCCTTCATCTTGCCGAGCAGGTCGGTGATGGTGTCGCCGGCGGCCAGGGCCACGTCGATCGTCGACTGGCCGCGTTGCAGCGAGTCCTTCACCGAGTTCAACGACTGAGCGGTGGACGATTGCGTCTTGGACATGGCCCAGATGGCGCCGTTGTCCTTGGCGCTGCCGACCTTCTTGCCAGTGCTGATCCGTTGCTGAACTGATCTCAGATCCGAAGCCGTATTATTCAGGTTCTGAAGCGCAATCATCGCGCCAGAGTTAGTGTTTATGCTGTTAATAGCCATAATTCACATTGCCCTTTGTGCTATCAACGACACAAAGATCGTTGATCGGCTTTTTGCCTTCGGGCAATTTCCGCCGCCAAAAGCGGGATTTCGTTAATTTACTCGATTAGATATTCAAAATCCATTTCAGTTATAATCGAGACTATTTTCCGTCGATCACCAGCCCCCGCACATGGACCCACGCATACTCATGATGCCGGCAGGGGGTGACCGCGGCGCGAGTGGCTGCCGCGCCGCGGCCATGAGACCTGCCTGGACGGAAGGCCTCGCAAGAGGCGCGGCGAGGGTTCCAGACCCGCTCGACACCTCTTCATATAGCCCGGGACGAAGCGACCGCGGGGATGCGGGGAGCGGCCAGAACGCCACGGGGCGCCGAACTATCGCGCGGCGTCGTTGCGCGAACGTGGCGGTTCGGTGGAGGCGCCATGGGGCGGAACTTCCGCCGCGGATGGCTCCGCGAAACCGTCGACCCGACGGCGCTCAAAGCCAAATCCAGGCTTGGGATCGGCTACTTGGGCGAGTTGATCCACGAGCCATAGGACTATCGGATCCTCACGCGAACGTCCGCGCCAAAGCAGCCAATAGCTGAAGGGCTCCAAGTCAAACGGCGCGTCGAGCACGACCAGATCGTGATGGCCGGCTGTCAGCAGGCGGGCCACGCTATCGGGGACCACCATGATCGCGTCAGAACTTAGTATGAGAGGCGCCGCCAACGAGGAATAGGGAACACGCATGATGATCCGCCGCTCCCGCCCCAGGATAGCGAGGCGGCGCTCGGCGGGATCGTCATCTTCGCCTTGCACTGTGCTGACCACATGCGGCCAGGCCAGAAACTCATCGAGCGTCAGACGCGCGGGGCGATGCGAGGCACGCCCTGTCGCCATGAGCGGATGATCGGCGCGAAGGACGCATTGGTAGTTTTCAACAAAAAGCAGTCGCTCGAAGGCGCGCGTCGGCCGGGGATCATGGCTCGTTAGGACAAGATCGGCATCGCCGACAGCCAGGGCGTTCAGATGCGTCGGCAAGAGCGGCTCGACTTCAAGGCATAGACCCGGAGCAGCCCGACTGATCCGCTCCAAGGCCGGAGCAAGCACCGTCAGAACGCCATAATCCGAAGAAGCGATCCGATAAACCCCGGCGAAGTCGCGCGGCTCCTGGGCCGGGCCTCGGCGCAGGAGGGCCTCCGTTTCGCCGAGCCATCGATAGAGAGGCCCCTCCAGAGATTTGGCGCGATGGGTTAGCGCCATGCCGCTGTTGGTCTTGATGAGAAGCGGATCGTGGAGAAGCTCACGCAGCCGGCCGAGCGAGCGGCTGACAGCCGGCTGACTGACGCCCAGTCGCTGGGCGGTCAGCGTGACGCTGCGCGTAACGATGAGGTTATGCAGAGTCGTCAGGAGATTGAGGTCGAACTCTTCCAACATTTTGGACCGCCGCGCCGTAAGCGCCCCCGGTCTTAGAGCTTTCCCTTCCCCCACCAAGAGGGAATTGACGCCCTCCACGCTCCCTCCACGAACGCTCCACCCCCGCATAACGACGCTACCGCATAAGAGCTTCGCCGGCGGTTCTGGCGCTGACGCAGACCGCGTCCCGCGGAGCAGCACAACCAATTTGCGAGCACATTATACAAATGCATGCTCAGAATCCCAGCCCAGCACAACAACATATCTCGGTATTCATTGTCACATCGCCTACAATAATCGACTTCGTGTTAATAGTGTTGAGAATTTTATTCAACGCGGAACATTCGAACAGCCTACCGAAAGATAACCCATGGGCCACACGATCTCTCTGAAGAAACATGTATTTCTTTCTATGTTTAGCGCCGCGACGGTCCTCACCACGCCTGCTCTAGCTCAGGTCAAGGCGGAACCGCGTCCCGCTGAGAGCACCCCCAAGCCCTCCCAAAAGACCGGGGCGAACCGCCCGGGCGATGCACGCAAGAAAGCCATGGACATCGGCTCCCAGCCAGCGCGCGACCTGGGCGTGGCCAAAGCCGAGATTCCGGCCGCCCTCCAAAAGGCTTACGACGCGCCCTACGGCTTGAAGGACCTCGACAGCTGCAAGGCGATCGAGGCCGAGATCGCCTCCTTGAACGAAGCGCTTGGCCCCGATTTCGACGCTGGCGACAAACCGAAGAGCGGCCCCGGCAAGATGGCCGAAGAAGGCGGCAAGATACTGGTGGGCAGCATCATTCCTTTCCGCGGTTTGGTGCGGCAGGTCTCGGGCGCGGCGTCCGCGGACCGTCGCTTGGAGAAAGCCGTCACCACGGGCGTGGCCCGCCGCGGCTTCCTGCGCGGTGTGCGCGCCGCCAAGGGATGCGAAACGCCCCGATAGGCGTGCTTTCGCCGCTGGCTTGAGCCAGCGGAGTCCCCTCGGCACGGCCAGAGCCAGACCCAAACCTGTCGCCAACCGCGAAAGGTCGGCCAATCCCCGCACTCCCTAATCCTGGAGCATCACCTGCGCCATGAAACGTCGCATGATTGTCGGTGCAGCCCTTACCGCCGTAGCCGTCGGCGCCGTGTCAATTGCCACGATACTCGCGTCTCGCAAGTCACCTCAGCTGCTCACGGCGGTCGTCACGCGAGGCGATATCGAGGAAGCCGTCGTCGCGAATGGCAAGCTTGAGCCAAGCCAGCTCGTGGGCGTGGGCGCACAGGTATCTGGCCAGGTCCAGGCGCTCAAGGTCGTGCTAGGTCAACACGTTCGCAAGGGCGACCTTATCGCTCAAATCGACCCCCAGCCCCAGACCAACGCCCTGAGCGTGGCGCGAGCGGAGCTCGCCAACGCCGAGGCCCAAGAGGGCGCACGCCAAGCCGCGCTGGCCCGCGCCGAGCTGGCGTTTAAACGTCAGCAGGACATGGGCCCAGGCCTTGCGACATCGCAAGCCGAATACGAGGCGGCCGAAGCGGAACTGAAAAGCGCCCGCGCCGCCGTGATCTCGGCCCAGGCTCAAGTTCGCCAGGCCAGCGTCAGCGTCGCCAACGCTGAAGTCAATCTTGGCTACACACGCATCGTCGCGCCGATCGATGGGGTGGTGGTGTCGGTGGTCACCAAACAAGGCCAAACAGTCAGCTCGGCCTTGGCGGTCCCGACCATCGTTGTGTTGGCTAGGCTCGACACCATGCGGGTCAAGGCCAGCGTCTCCGAAGCCGATGTCATCAAGGTCAAGCCGGGTCAGTCGGCTCGCTTCACCATCCTTGGCGATCCGGATAGGGCTTACCATGCGCGTCTCGCGCAGGTGCAGGCGGTCCCCGATGCGATCGTCAATGAACTGGGAACGGCATCGAGCGCGGCCGCGCAGGGCGCGCCAGCAGCCTCGGCTATCTACTACAGCGCGCTGTTCGAGGTGCCTAATCCCGATGGGCGGCTGCGCGCGATGATGACCACGCAGGTTTCCATCATCCTGGCGTCCAAGCACGGCGTGCTGAGGATTCCAGCCACCGCGCTGGGACCGCGCCTCCCGGATGGACGCTACCCCGTGCGGGTCGGGCTCGCCAATGGCAAGATCGACACACGTCCTATTCGCATCGGCCTCAACAACAGGGTCTTGGTGGAGGTCGTCCATGGATTGACCGAGGGCGACAAGGTGGTGGTGGGAGAGACCGTCGCCAGCGACAGCATCGATCCGGCGGCGGCATTCATGGGCGGCTTCTGATGGACGCCCCGCCCCTCATTCGCCTGGTCGGCGTCCGGCGTGACTATCCCACCGGGGATGGCGTGTTCTCGGCACTTGGCGGTATCGACCTTGAGATCCGCGCGGGCGAAATGGTCGCCATCGTCGGCGCGTCAGGCTCGGGCAAGTCGACCCTGATGAATATCCTGGGCTGTCTGGACCGGCCCACCGCGGGAACCTACCAAATCGGCGGTCGGGATACGGCGGAGCTTGGGCCGGACGACTTGGCCGCGCTTCGCCGCGAGCGGTTCGGCTTTATCTTTCAACGCTACCATCTGCTGGCCGCGATGAGCGCGGTCGCCAATGTCGAGACCCCCGCGATCTATGCGGGCGATGCGCGCGAGACACGGCGCGCGCGCGCGCGTGACCTGCTGGTCCGCCTAGGCCTTGGCGAACGGCTCTCGCATCGGCCGAGCCAGCTCTCGGGCGGTCAGCAGCAGCGCGTGTCCATAGCCCGGGCCCTGATCAATGGCGGCGAGGTCATCCTGGCCGACGAACCGACCGGCGCGCTCGACCGCGCCAGCGGGGAAAAGGTGATGGAGATCCTGCGCGACCTGCACGCCGAAGGTCACACCATCATCTTGGTGACGCATGACAAATCAGTCGCGCAACACGCGCCTCGCGTCATCGAGATCAGCGACGGCTTCATCGTGGCCGACCGAGGACCCCGCACTTGTGCGCCTAGCGCCGCGCTTCGTCCTGTCGCGGCGCACAAGCCCAAGCTGGCCGCCGTTCATCAGCTCACGGAGAGCTTCCAATTGGCGCTGATCGCGATGTCCGCGCACAAGCTGCGCACGTTTCTGACGATGCTCGGCGTGATCATCGGCATCGCTTCCGTGGTGTCCGTGGTGGCGATCGGCAACGGATCGCGCAGCCAGATCATGAAGCAGATCTCGGACTTGGGGACCAACACCCTCGATCTCTATCCGGGCAAGGACTTCGGTGACCTCGAGGCAAGCAAGGTCGAGACGTTAACGCCCTCGGACGTCGAGGCGCTGAGGAAACAGCCGTACGTCGACAGCGTGACGCCAGGCGTCTTCACGACAGTCGCCGCGCGATACCGAGGCTTGACCGTCAACGCCGAGGTCTCAGGCGTGGGCGCCGACTTCTTCCGGGTCAAGGGCTCGAAGTTCGCCGAAGGCCGTGGCTTCGACGCGGAAGCGGTCGCTAGCATTCGACAGGACGTCGTGCTCGACAACAACGCGCGCAAGGCTCTGTTCGCCCGCGGCGAGCCCGCCATCGGCCAAACGATCATGCTGGGGCAGACCCCGGCCAGAGTTGTCGGCGTCATCCAGCGAAAGCCGTCCGGCGGACGCGACTCCAGCCTGACGATCTATGCGCCGTACACCACGGTGATGACCCGGATGCTGGGCGTTTCTCATCTAAGCAGCGTGACAGTGCGCGTTTCCGACAAGTCTCCGGTCGCCGCGGCGCAAGGCGCCGTCACGCAGTTGATGACGATGCGCCACGGCAAGAAGGACTTCTTCATCAGCAACAACGACCAAATCCGAAAGATGATCGAGAATACAGCCAAGACGATGACGCTGCTGATCAGCTCTATAGCCATCATATCCTTGGTGGTCGGCGGTATCGGCGTGATGAACATCATGCTCGTATCGGTCACCGAACGCACCGCCGAGATCGGACTTCGCATGGCGGTCGGCGCGCGGCGCGCGGACATCTTGCACCAATTTCTGATCGAGGCGGTGCTGGTCTGCCTTCTTGGCGGCGTCATCGGCATCGCCCTGGCGCTCGGGATCGCCGGCGTTCTGGCGGCGGCCGGATCTGGACTGGTCATGCAGTTCTCACCGCTCTCGATCATCGCGGCCTTCGCCTGCTCCACCTTCATCGGCGTGGCCTTCGGCTACCTGCCCGCCCGCAACGCCGCGCGCCTCGATCCGATCGACGCACTCAGCAGAGTCTAGCCATGACTATTCCCGGTCTCCGCCATTCGGCGGCGCTATTGCCGATCACCGCCCTCCTGGCGGGGTGCGCCCTCGCCCCCCATGCCGCCTATACTCCTCCCGCGACGGCGACCGCGCCGACATGGCAGGCAGCCGCGCCGTCCGAACCCGCGCCACGGCCGACGATGTGGTGGAAAACACTCGGTGACCCGCGCATGGACCAGCTCATTGACCAGGTGACAACGCGCAATCCCGGTCTCGCCGCCGCCGGCCTTCGCCTCAAGCGCGCGCGCCTGGCGCTGGACCTGGCGAGTCAGCGCTTGAAGCCGACCATCGTCGCGGATGTCTCCCATGGCCTTAGCCAGCCCATGACGGGCCGACGACAGTCGTCGTTGTCCTCGAGCGCCGCGATCACGACGAGTTGGGAGTTGGACCTCTTTGGCCGCCTGGCGGCTCAGCGCGACATGGAGCGTTGGGAGGCCCGAGCCAGCCAGCAGGATCTGGAGGCCACGCGCCTGGCCTTGGTTGGCTCGGCGACGAGCGCCTGGTGGCAGCTGGCGCTGGCGAACGAGCGCATGGCGCTCGGCGACCAGAGTCTGATGAACGCCCAACGCACCTTCGACCTCGTCGCCCGCCGGTATCAGGCCGGAGCGACCTCGGCTGTCGAGATGGAGGACGCCGAGCAAAGCATTGCATCGCAAGAAGCCCAACGCATTCGACTCGAGCAAGCTCGCGCGGAGGCGCGAAACGCCCTCGCGGCGCTGCTAGGCGAACACGCCTATAGTGGACCGGAGCCGAAGGCGCTCCCGACGGCCAACCTGCCCGAGATCCCAGCGGGACTCCCGTCGGACCTGCTGGTTCGGCGCCCGGACTTGGCGGCAGCGCAGGCTAGGCTTCGCCGCGCGCTAGCCGCGCAGGACGCGGCGCTAGCCGATACCTATCCCCGCCTTACGCTCACCGGCTCAGCCGGCGGCGTGAGCAGCGCGCTCAGCAACGTTCTTCGCGCGCCAAGCATGGGCTTGACCGGAGGGGTGAGCTTTCCGTTTCTCGACGCCCGTCGCGCTCGGTTGTCCGTCGGCGTGGCGAAGGTCGACTATGAGCTCGCGGTCGAACAGTTCCGGCAAGCCTTCTACGATGCGCTGCGCGATACCGAGAACGCGCTTTCCAACAGAGCCGTGACGCTGATGCAAGGCGAGCAGCTCGTTCGCGATCTGTCCGCCGCCCGTCAGGCCGAGAGCCTGTACGCCCAACAGTACAAGGCCGGCGCTATCCCTCTAAGAACGGTATTGGACGCCCAGGAGCGGCGGCGCGTGGCCCAGAACGCTGTCCTTCAGAACCGCTTTGATCAGCTCAACGCCCAAATGGTTCTCTATATGGCCTTGGGCGGCGAGCCGGCCGCCAAACCATGACGCCAAGGACAGTGATGGCGGACAGTGGCTTTCGGCTCCACCCGCTTGAGCGAGGGCTGGACCGAGCGGTCAAACAACACCTTCGGCTTAACCGGCGGGCTCACAAAGCGTTGAGTGACCAGCTTCGTATCGATTGGCGGCGTTATCTGTAGGTGGCTCGATGACCTCTTCATCCCCGCTGAGCGCGCTGCTGGCGGCCGCGCACGCCTTACGCCAGTCGGCGATTACCCGTGTCGAAAGGGCGTCAGCGCCGAGCCCGCGAAACCAAGCCCAAGAAGCTGGGAACCAAGCGCTCGATAAAGACCACCGGCGGCGACGACCAACGGAACGGAATGGTTCCCAGCTTAGCGATGTGGCGGACATGTCGCCGCGACAGGCGGCGACGACCTTGGATGCGGTGGCGAAGCTGCGCGACATGTACGGCGAAGGAGGCCTTGAGGTGAAGGCTTCTCGAGGTGAGGAAACGACGACATCCCTCGCGACCTACACCCGTTGGCTTCAGGAACGCGCTGGCGAAGCCACTGCCGATACCGACACGCAGGCAAACCTCTTTAGCCTGAAAACCTGATCGGGGTGCGCTGGTCGCGCATGCTCATCCATGAGCGGCTTGGCGGTGAGCCCGCCTAGCGGATAACTGTTCCGGGCGTTCGCGCTTGGATCGCCCTAGTCTTCTTCTGGCCGCAGCAGGGCCGCATAGGCGCCGCCCCGCGCCATGAGCCCGTCATGCGTCCCACGTTCAACGACCTGGCCGTGTTTCATCACGACGATCATGTCCGCCGAGCGAACGGTGGAGAGCCGGTGAGCGATCGTGATGGTGGTCCGCCCCTTCGACAGCGCCGCCAGCGCCGCGCTCATCGCCTGCTCGGTCTGAGTATCGAGCGCGCTGGTCGCCTCATCGAGCAGCAGGATCGGCGGGTCGCGCAGGATGGTGCGAGCAAGCGCTAGGCGCTGTTTCTCGCCGCCCGAAAAGCGATAGCCGCGCTCCCCGACGACGGTGTCGTAACCTTCCGGCAACGCCTCGATTTGCGCCGCGATCTGTGCGGCGCGAGCCGCCGCGACAAGATCCGCATCGGTGGCGTCGGGCCTGGCGAAGCGCAGGTTGTCGGCGATGCTCGCATTCAGCAGATAGGGCTCCTGCGTCACGACGCCGAGCATTTCGTTAAGCGAAGCGAGTTTGAGGTCCCGGATGTCGACGCCATCGAACCGGATCGCTCCATGATCGACGTCATACAACCGCGCGAGAAGGTAGCCGAGCGTCGTCTTGCCCGACCCCGTCGCGCCCACGATGGCGACGTGCGATCCGGCGGGGATGTCGATGGAGACGTCGCGCAGCGTGGGCTCGCCGCCCTTGTCGTAGGCGAAGCTCACATTCTCGATCGCGACGGCGCCGCGCATGCGATCGGCCGGGAGCGCAACAGCATCGGGGCGCTCGACGATTTCCACGGGCCGATCAAGATAATCGAACACGCGCGCGAATAGGGCTCGGGTGGTCCGAATTTCGAGTCCCGTGCGCAAAACCTCCTCAAGGGGCCAGAGCAGTTGCTCCTGCAGGGCGATCATCGCCACGAGCGTGCCGATGGTGATCGTCACGTCACGGCTGATCAGCCAGCCGCCCAGGAGAAGGGTCAGAGCCGGTAGCACCTGGAGCAGCAGATAGATGAGCTGCCACTGCCACTCACCCGCCGTGCTGGAGCGCACCTCGAGCGCGCCGACATCTGCCGAGGTTCGGGCGAAGCGTCGGACGAGAAAATCTCTCCGCCCCATGGTTCGGGCCAGGATGACGCCCGAGATCGAAAGCGTCTCCTGCACCGTCGACGAAAGGTCAGCCATCCGCTCCTGTTGCCGATGGGTGTAGGCCTCGCGCTTCTGGCCGACATGATCGCTCAGGCGCACGACGATCGGAATGACCGTCATCGAGAACAGCGCCAGCCGCCAGTCGAGCAACACCATGGCGACGCTGGTCATGATCACGAGGCTGAGATTGCGGGCCAGCTCGTGCGCGGTGTTGGTGACGAGAGACTGCAGCCCGCCAATGTCGTTGGCGATACGCGACTGGATTTCGCCAGCGCGGGCGTGGGTGAAGAAGCCCAGCGAGAGTGACTGGAGGTGCCCGTAAACCCGCACACGCAAGTCATGCATGACCGCTTGGCCGATCTGCGAGGACAGTATGGCGTGGGTCGCGTTGATCACCGCGGATATCGCCCCCACGCCGATCAAGGCCGCGACGAGGAGGCTGAGCAGACCCATATCGCCGTTAGGCAGCGCCTTATCGATGATCGCGCGCAGCAGGAACGGGGTCGTCAGGCCGACTGCCGCCCCTAAGGTGATGAGCGCCGCTATCGCCGCGATGCGGTGTCGATAAGGACTAAATAGCGACAGCACCCGCCGCAGCGAAACCTGGACGGCCTCCCCGGTTTCATCGTCCAGCTCGTTCTTAAAATCGTTATCGAGCATCGTTCGTCACCTGAGCACGGCAAAGTCGGGACATGGTGGACAAATAGGTTTCGCAGGCGGATTCGATTGTAAAACGCTGAGCTAAGGCCAGGCTTTTCTGCGCGTCTTGGGATCCTGGCCGGACCGTCGCGATCGCCTCGGCAAGGGCTCGCTCGTCACCAACCTCGACAAGCAGACCCAAGTCGCCATGACCTAGCAAGGTCTTCATGCTTCGACCGCAGTCTGTGGCCACGATCGCAAGCCCCGCGGCCAGCCCTTCGAGGATGACCGCGGGCACGCCTTCATAGTCTGACGACAACAGCAGGATGTCGAACGACGTCAGCTGGTTGACCGGATCTGGAAGGTAACCTCGGAACACCACGCGCGTTTTCAGTCCAAGATCCACCGCGAGACGCTCGAGCTTTCCGCGTTCGGGCCCATCACCAATGATCGTCAGCGTATCGGCCGCGAGCGCTCCACGCGCGAAGGCGCGCAACATCAGGGCGATATTCTTCTGCGGCGTGAGCCTGGCGACGCAAACGAAACAGCGGCCGGTGCCATTGGTTCGCGGGGCTTGCCGGCTTGCCCGCAACCTGGCGATCAGCGGTCCGGACAGGGCGGGATCCGGAATGATCGTGACGCGGTCAGCCGACACGCCCAGACAGTCACCGATCTCCTCGGCCATCGGCGCTTCCATGCCGATGAAGTGGTCTAGCCGCCGCCCCTGGATTTTGAGCCATAGGCGATAGGCGAAGCGGAACCAGCGCGGCTGATCGCGTCGGTCGAGATCGTTGCTGATCTTGACCACGATGGGCGGGCAGTCGCGGCCCAGTAGGACCTTCAGCGCGACCGCGATGACCGCGTAGGTATTGCCCGCGCAGAACAGGACGTCGGGACGCAGCCGCCGCACGACCTTGGGAAGCGTCCAGATCATCCACAACGTTTCCATCCCGGCCACGCCTGGACCAGCGCCCGGCGGAGAGATCGGATCAAGGCCGGCGCCGACGTCGTCGCGCATGCCCCCTTCGAGACGTCCCATGAAAAGCGGCGCATCGACACCCTGCTCGCGCCAATGACGCACCATCCGCAGCGCGATGCGCTCGACGCCGCCAGGCTCGAAGCTGTGCAAGAAGGTCAGGACGCGCAAGGCGCGGACTCTCGGCGCGGCGCCCACAGCGAGCGATCGATGCGCTTGACGTCGAACAGGGTGACCGGACCACAGGCCGACAGGGTGTGCAGTCCCATCGAATAGCCCCCCACGCCAGGCGGCGGCGCAAGCGGTGCGCTGGCTTCGGCCTCGAAGCGATCTGGGCGCAGCTCCAAAATCTTCAACTGTCGGACGCCGCCGCCGTATGTGTGCCTGCAGTCCTGCACCGGCAGGACCGGCGCGGCGTCCTCCATCCAGACCGTGCCGCCCGGCCGGCATGACGCCAGACTGTCGCGCACGGGGTTGCCGGCATGGGGGCGCCATGGCCCGGTCAGACGCTCGGCGAAGGCCAGGTGTAGGCGCCCCTGCTTCCAACGCTGCGGGCCGGTCGGAGAATAGGCCAGCCACCACAGCCCGCCGTGTCGGAACGGGGTGGCGTCGATCGCGGGAGTGTCCAGTTCGAAACGCGCCACCGGCTCCCAAACGTCGGGAAACGCGGCCGCTCGGTAAAGCGTGAGCCCGCCCGATCGGTAGCCCTCGGGGAGCATCCAAATTTGCCCGTCGGTCTCGAAGACCTGCGGATAGGACAGGTGCCAGGGTTCGCGCAGGACCACGGACCGTCGATGGGACAAAAAGTCCGACCCAAGTTCGATCACCTCGATGACGCCGTGGCGAGTTCGGTAGTCATAGGCTTCGACGAACAGGTACAGGCGCCCATCGCGCCAAAGGCCGAAGGGATCGGCCAGGAACTTAAGCCTCGCCTCCTCGGCCAGCCAGTGGACCTGAGGGGCGGAGGAAAAACCGAGCCGAGCAATCTGGGCGATCGGCGCCTGGACCAGCCCCACGCGCCAGATGTCTCGTCCAGGAATCCGTGCGCGCCAATCAATAGTCATGGACACCCCCGGCCTTGATCGAAGACGCCCCGCTCGCGCGGCGCAAGCTACGCGTCAGATCGAGCGCGCCCAGCCCGACGATCACGGACAGATGTAGAACCAGCGTGACCAGGGCGAGCGCCGCCAGCAACACGGCAACGGTCGAATGCGCGCCCAACAGCAGCAGCATCAAGTTGCCGAACACCAGATCCTTGTTGGAGATCAGCGGGATGCGCGAGATCAGGTAGCGGATCGCCAGCAGGACAATCCACAGGCCAGGCTGCACTTCCGGCATCGCCAGACGCCAGACCAGGATGGTCAGCGCGGTCCACACCCCAAGGCGCAGACAGCAGATAAGGCCGACATAGGTCAGTTGAGACGGGCGCAGCGAGAATACTCGCCGCCCCAAGAGCAAGACGCCTAGCGAGATGGCGAGCGGGATGATCCCCGACCATAGGGCTGGCCCCATCCGCCGAGCGAAATCCATGTCGCGGAGCTGCGTCAGGCTGACGGCCGCCAGAACCAACGTCAACAGGTTGCCAAGCAAGGCCGAGACGATGTTGGCGTCCTTGATGGCGGCGAAAGGCTCGGCGATGACGCCCGCCGCCCTTCGCGCCCAAACATATAGATAGGCCTCGCCGCTGTAGCCCAGCACCACTTCATTGATGACGTTCTTGCGCAGCAGAGTCTCGAAGCCCTCGATGGGCATGTTCCAGAACCGCCGAAAGATCGCGAAATCGGAGATCGTCTGGACGAGGTACAGCAGCAGGAGCGCTGGCCAGACCAGCGGCGGCAAGGCGCCGATAGTGGCCAGTACCTCCGCGGTCGCGCCGTCCAGCTGCAGGACAATGGCCGCGACCATCCCGACCGACAGAAGCCCGCCAAGCCACACCCATCGCCGCCGGGTCCGTCCGCCGGCCGCGCGTGAGGCGGCTTGGTCGACACCGTCGGCCTCCGCGCCTCCGGTCATGTCCGAACTCCGGCCGCGACGGCGCCGTAGTGTTCAAAAAGCTCGGCGAAATGGTCGATGTCGCGCCGCACGCCAACCGACGCCTTGATCGCGGCGCTCTTCAAAGCGAGCGGGTCTCGGGCGAAAAGACGTTCGATGGCGGTCGCGGCGGCGACAGTGTCGCCGGCGCGATAGATTTCGCAGGTCTCCAGCCGCGCTATATGCGCGAACCCACCGCGATCAGGCCCGACAACGGGCAGGCCACTGGCCATCGCCTCGGCCGGGATCAGCCCGAAGGTTTCGGACTCGCAGCCATGCACCAGAGCGTCGGCGCTCGCCAGGTGCGCGGCCAGGAGCGTCCGATCGCGGATCGGCGGCAGGATATGAACGTGGGGATCCCCGGCGGCGGCGCGGGCCACGCGCGCACGGTCAATGCCGTCGCCGATCAAAACCAGGCCGAGCGGCGCGGCGCATCGGGCGCGCTTCACCGCTCTAATGACCATCGGCCAGCGCTTTTCAGGATGGAAACGGCCGACGCCGAGCACCAGTCTCGCCTCGTCCGGGCAATTGCAGGCGGCCAACAGACGAAACCGAAGCCCCGCGTCGCGCATGTCGGGCGAGAAGGCCTCGCGATCGATGCCTAGCGAAACACTGGCCACCGCGTCGATCCCCTGCCCCGTCAGCCGATCGGCCAGCCAAGGTCCTCCAGTGACGACGGACGCGAAGCGCCCGGTCAACTGGCGGAGGTAGCGCCAGAACCACGCGAATAGCTGGTCTATGCGCTGTGGGCTGGCGAAAGGGGCAAGCCAGCGCTGGGGATAAGAGGCCACGGGATCGGCATGCATGAACATCGCGCGCGGGACCGGAGCGCCCCAACGGGCGACGATCCACGCGCCTCGCCAGGGCGAGGACGCCTCGACCAGATCGGGCGCCAGTCGATCTAGCCAGCGGTGCACCGGCCCCGCATCCCAGAACATGTGATAGTTGGCGTCGAATGGCAGTTTCGGGGACCGGACGTGGATCACCCCGCCAGCCTGGCGCTTTTCGAAGGCATCCTGGGGGCCCGGCGCGATCACGAAGAGTTCGTGACCAAGCTGCGCGGCCGCTTCCAATTTCCGGTCGATGTAGGTCCGCACGCCCCCGCCGGTCGGCGAATAGAATTCGGCGACATCCACTATCCGCATCGCGCTTCGAACCTCAGAGATCCGCCGGACCGCACCGCCTAAACATCCGCGCGACGGGGGCTCGCGGGGCGCTTTCACAGAAAGACGGCATGCGTCGACGCACGCCTCAAAAGATTTTCAAAATCCGTGTGGTGGCGCGGCGCGCGCGTCGTCTGAATTGAAAACCGAGGCCACCGCACGGGGACAGACATGGAAATGAATAGAATGGTGGCCACCCGTTTCAGGAGGCCGCCACGCATCGCTTTGTTCTCCGGGAACTACAACTACACCCTGGATGGAGCAAATAAGTCCCTTAACCGCCTGGTTGGTCACCTGCAAAGCACATTGGACACTGGGGTGCGTATCTGTTCTCCGACTTCGCGGACCCCGGCGTTTGAACCGGTCGGCGATCTGATTTCCGTACCGTCGGTGAGAATTCCGTTCCGAAGCGACTACCGCGTTTCGTTCGGCCTTACCGCATCCACAAGGCGGGATATCGAGGCCTTCGGACCCGACCTTATCCACCTCTCGGTGCCGGACGCTCTAGGCTGGTCGGCGCTCAAGCTAGGTCGCCAGCTGTATGTGCCGGTCGTAGCCAGTCTACATACGCTGTTCGTTAGCCCTCGACGGCCGACGACGTGAAGACCGGCGCCGGATCCGCCAAAAAACCCTTGCGCTCGACGCGCGCCGGCAGCGACCTGACGGTTTAGAGGTCGATCCTGCTCGGCGTCCCTAGAGCGTCGTCGGCGGCATGCCGGTTCGATGTCGATCTGTCCAACAGGCGGCCCCATCGGCGACGGCTGCACGAAAATAGCTTGGCGCTTCATGAAAACGCGTGTCGAGCCACTCCCCAGAAACTCCATGTTTGGACGCACGTCGAGGATTTCGGCGCGCCCCAGGCCGGTGCGGCGATCAAGCGCCCGTCAGCGCGTCTTCCGCAGCGCTTGCGGCGCCAGGGCGCGGGGCGTGAAGCGGGCCTCTCGGACGGCGCCCTTGAAGTAGTCGACCTTGTTCATGCGGGCCCCGATCGAGCTGCGGCCCTGGCCTTGCGGCTGGTAGGCGATGTCGGCCTCGCCCTGCAGCTCGCCGTTGACGAACGACCGGTAGGTCTTGCCGTCATAGCTCTGGGCCACCCAGTACCAGGGGCCGATCGGGAAGGTCTTGTCCAGGAACAGCAGGGTCTGCTTGTAGCCCTGCCCCGTGGCGAAGGCGTCCAGGCTCCAGGCGCCGTCCTTGACGCGGATCTCGAACAGGACGCGCGTGACCGAGGGCGGCGCGCCGGGCGTCGGATCCTCCTCGTTGAGGTGGAACCAGCGCTGGGCGAAAGCCCCGCCATCGGGACGGAACAGAGCCTCGAAGGTGAACTGGCCCATGCCCGCCAGCGGATGTTTGCCGATGACCAGGCGGTCGTCGACGCCGTCGAACTGAACGGCCTTGCCATAGGGGCTGTCGACCAGGATCGGGTCGCCCTCGACCCTGGTGTCGGCGCCGCCAATGTTCGACAGGCGGTCGAAGACCCAGCGGGTCTGGCCGGGGAGCCTGGTCATCGCCCGAGCCTCGCCGGCCAGCAGCCCTCCAGCGAGAGCGGCTCCGCCGACCAGGACTTCGCGTCGTCCGCAACCGCCCATCGCTTCACTCCTCAAACCGGATTCCAGCCCGACATCAGCTTCGGGATCGTATAGTTGCGCGCCTCCGCGGCCGACAGCTGGCGGCGACGCTCGGAAGGCTTGCCCGCGCCCGGTCCCTTGCTGGCGTATTCGAACAGGCGCGCATCCTCGGGCTGGTACATGGCCCGCCGGCCGCCCTTCAGATTGTAGTGCATCGGATACCAGCCTTCGGGGACGATATGGTCGTCCATCCAGCAGCGGATGAAGGCGGCCTGCCCCACGGCGTCCGGGTTGCCATAGCGACCGTCCGGGAAGCTCATGGTGCGCCGCCAGGGCCGGCCCAGCGCCATCGTGCGCCTGGGCATGTCCGCATCGCGGGTCAGGCGACAGTCCAGGAAGACCAGACCGTAGGGCTGGCGGCGGTCGGTGTCCGGCGCGGCGATGAAGCCGTGGAAGTCCTTGCCCGGCCGGGTGCGCGAGCGGATCTCGCAATGGTCGAACACCGCCAAGCCCATGCCGTAGATGAAGTCTACGCAGCCGCTGACATAGCACTCGCGGAACACGCTGCGGCCTGCGTCCGCGAACAGGGTGTCCTGCCAGCCGGTCAGGGCCACGTCCTCGAAATAGGCCTTGTCCGAGCCTTGGCCCAGCTTCAGCGCCGTGGCTTGCGCCCCGCTGGCGCCGGTGCGGTCGTAGTCGACCTCGGGCGGCATGTGGCGCGGATAGTCGAAGTCGTTGGCGATGGTCATCCGCTTGGCCCGGAAGCCGGGCGCGGTGACGACCAGGGTGGCGATCTCGGCCGGACCGCCGGGACGACGGGCGCCGGCATAGTCGTCATGGACGATGGTGGTGGCCTGGCGGCCCTCGCCGATCAGCCAGACGTTCGGCTTGGTCACCGTCACCTTTTCGCGCCAGGTCCCAGCGGTCACGAGAATACGGAACGGTCGGTCGCCGACAGCCGGCGCGGCGTCCAGCGCCTCGGCGAGGGAGGCGTAGGTCTTGGTGACGCCACGGCTCCTTCCGTCCGTCGAGACGATGGCGTCGAAAGCTCCGCGGGAAGCGGCCAGGGCCGGGTTGGCGGCGAAAGCGGCCGCCAGGCCGGTCAGCACCAGCGACCGGCGATCGAAGAGATAGGACATGGGTCGCCCTCGCAAAGCGACACGGCGCGGCTCCGAAGAGCCGCGCCGTGCTTGAGGCTTAGAAGGTGTAGCGGAAGCCGGCGAAGAACTCGCGGCCGGTCTCGTGGTAGAATGACACCAGCTGGCTGCTGTCGTAGTACTGGTCCTGCTTCTCGTTGGTCAGGTTGACCGCCTCGAGCGTGAAGGCCAGGTTCTTGGTCCAGGTGTAGGTCAGCGAGGCGTCGAAGTTCAGCGTCGCCTTGGTGCCTTCGACGTCCGAACCGTTACGGCCCGGAATCTGGGTCAGATATTTGGAGCGATAGGCCGCCGAGATGCGGCTGCTGATCTTCTTGTTCTCGAAGTAGAGCGTGGCGTTGTAGCTGTCTTTCGAGAGGTTGGTCAGCGGGCCGATGGCCGCCACCGCGCCGGTCGAGGACAGGTAGGTCACGTTCGAGGTCACGTGGGTGTAGTTGCCCAGGAAGCCGAACTTGTCGAACGGCGCCGGCAGGAAGGTGAAGGGCTGCTGGTAGTTGATCTCGAAGCCCTTCAGCGGACCGCCGGGCGTGTTGACCGAGGTGCTGAACTGCCAGACCGGCAGGCTGGGCGAGCAACCCGGGGTGGTGCCGCAGGCCGCGACCGCCGCGCTGTCCGGCAGGCCGAACGGGTTCTGGTCGAAGGTCGACAGCGCCGAGGTGTAGCTCTGCACGAACGTCGAGATGTCCTTGTAGAAGTAGGCGAAGGACAATAGGCCGCCCGGCTGGAAGTACCACTCGACGGCGGCGTCGGCGGTCTTGGCGCGGTATGGATCCAGGAACGGGTTGCCCGACGTCACCGACTTGGTCGAACCCGTGCCGATGTTCACCCCCGGCGTCAGCGAGCCGAGGTTCGGCCGCGACATGACCTTGGCGGCGCCGAAGCGCAGCAGCAGATCTTCGCGCGGCTCGACGACGACGTTCATGGCCGGAAGCACGTCCGTGTAGGCGCGCGTGGCCGTCGTGGCCGAGATCGTCTGATAGTTCACGCCGTTGACGTTCGAGGGCACCACGCCATAGCCCAGCGCCTTCTGGCGGGTCTTCACATAGCGGACGCCGACATCGCCGCGCACCGGCACGCCGCCGACGTCGAACTTGAAGTCGCCCTGGACGTAGCCGGTCGTGTCCCACTCATCGATCGAGTAGTTGCTGCCCAGGCTGGGCTCGCGACCCAGGTTGTAGATGCCGCAGCCCTGGGTGAAGCACGAATTGCCGAACGGACTGACCCAGACCGTGCCCGGCGTGGTGGTGACCGTCTTGCCGTAGTTCACGTCGTCCATGTGCAGGGCCGCGAGGGCCTTGTTCAGGTCCGGCGTGATCCATGACGACACGTTGCCGGCCGGGATGTTCAGGCTCGAGAAGTCGATCGTCTCCGCATAGCTGAACCGCGGCACGGTCTTCAGGTCGGTCGAGCTGATCGGGTTGATGTTCGAGGTCGTGCCGTTCGAGCGGGCGAAGGCCGTGCTCTCGACGCCATAGGCCTTGTAGGACAGGCCGCCCTTCAGCTTGAAGGCGTCGCTGAAGTCATAGGCCAGGTCGAACTGGCCGGTCTTGTAGCTGTTGTCGACATAGCCCTGGACCATGCGGATCTCGGCCAGGGTCCAGGCGTCGGCGTTGACGGTGTCGCCGGAGCCGTACTTGATCACCGGATAGGCGTCGCCGGCGCTGTAGTCGAAGCTGTAGCCCTGGACGTTGTACTGGTCCCACTGGACCGTGTTCTGGACCGGGTTGGAGAAGGTCGACTTGGAGAAGCCGAGCACGCCCTTGGCCTTGAACTTGTCGGTGAACTGGTGCTCGCCAGCTAGGGTGAACTGGCGGAATTCGGTCTCCAGTTCGTCGTGGCGCTGCTCGGTCTTCAGATCGACATTGTTCCACGTTCCCTTGGTCATGACCGGGAAGTTCGAGCGCGGGCTGGTGATCGTATAGTCGACCACGTCGACCTGGTTGATACCGCACGAGGGCGCCGAGGTCGCCGTACAGGCGCCGGCGGTCTGGGGCGTGAAGGTCTCGAGGAAGTCCTCGTTACGCTCGCCCTTGAAGTCGGCGTACAGCACGTCGAACGAGACCGTGGTCTTGTCGTCCGGCGCCCATTGCAGCGACCCGGTCATGCCCAGGCGGTCCTGCTTGTTCTTGTACCAGTCGAAGCGCGGGATACGCGGGTGGACCGCGCCATTGGCCTCGGCGCAGGCGGCGGCGTTGGTGGCGCAGGTCACGCCCTTCACGCTGCGGAAGCCCGGCGCGGCGGCCGTGCCGGTTTGCCAGCGCACGGTGCTCGTGCCTTCGTCCAGCAGGTCGCGCTTGGAATAGGCGATGGAGAACAGAGCGCCGATGGTGTCGTCGCGCCAGGTGTTCGAGATCAAGGCCGCCACGCGCGGCGAGGCCTTCTTGGCCTGGTCGTTGTAGCCGTACTTGCCCGACACCGCGAAATTGAAGCCGCGCTTGTCGAACGGGTGGGCGGTGTTCAGGTCGACGGTCGCGCCCAGCGAGCCCTCTTCCGTCTCGGCCGAGGCGGTCTTCTGCACCGTGATGCGGTTGAAGAGATCCGAGGCGAAGACGTTGAAGTCGAACGAGCGGCTGCGGTTGGTGCCGCCCGAGGCGTCGGTGCCGCCCGAAGTGGTCAGGGCTTCCATGCCGTTGATGCGCACGCGGGTGAACTGGGCGCCGAGGCCGCGGACCGAGATCTGGCGGCCCTCCCCGGCGTCACGCGAGATCGCGACGCCTGGGATGCGCTGGATGGATTCGGACAGGTTCAGGTCCGGGAACTTGGCCATATCTTCGGCGTAGATCGCGTCGACCGCGGCCGCCGAGGAGCGCTTGACGTTCAGGGCCTGCTGCAGGCTGTTGCGAAAGCCGGTGACCACCACCGCCTCGACCGTGTCATCAGCCGCGGGAGCCGTAGCGGCCTGCTGCGCCTGGGCGGCGCCCGCGGCTAGCATGACGGCCAGACCCGCGGCGCCGGTCAGAAGGCGATCACGCAGGGCAAAACTCTTGGATGAAGCCATTATCTCGTACCCTCCCAGGTTTGGTGTTCTTGATGACACCGGTATCATTGTCTTCACATGCTGCGATCGGTTTCCATTTTTTGCAAGCCCACAAGCGCAATAATGGGCGGGTGCGCCTATGGTGCGACACCGGTGGCGCCGACCGCCGCTCCCGGTAGACAACCTTTCAAAATCTGACATTCTATTCCAAATAATGAACGTCGCTGACCCCATGAGTGTCGGCGCGCCGAGGAATCGCCAGTGCCCATGACCCCGCGTTCGAAGCCCCTCCGTCAGGCCGGCATGGCCGCCCTGCTGTGCGCCACGGCCTTGTGCGCCGTCGGAGCGCCGGCCCTTGGCGCGCCGAAGCGCCCAGCGGCCGTCGCCACGCAACTGCCCGCTCCGGCCGAGGTGCTGGCGGTGCTGAACCGGGCCAACAAGGCTCAGATCGACGCCATGCGGGCCGAGCCGATCCCTGTCTCCACCGGCGGCGCGGTGCGTGAAATGTCCTCGAACTGGGTGTCGGCGACCTACTATGTCGGCGCCGCGCGCCTGGCGCGGGCGACCGGCGACGTCGAGACGCTGAAGTTCCTGACCGACGCGGCCGAGCACTACAACTACGCCCTGCGCGGCGCGAAGAACGGCAAGGCCATGCTGAACGCCGACGAGATGGCGATCGGCGACCTCTATGAGGAGCTCTACGCCCGTCGCGGCCAGGAGGGCGTGATCATGCCCCTGCGCCAGCGCCTGGACTGGGCCCTGCCGCACCTGGCCCGCCAGCCGATCCCCGAGCACCTGGTCTGGTGGTGGAGCGACGCGCTGTTCATGGCCCCGCCCGTGCTGGCGCGGATGAGCGCGCAGACCGGCGACAAGAAGTATCTCGACGCCATGGACAAGCAGTGGTGGCGCACCTTCGCGCGCCTCTACAGCCCGGACGACAGCCTCTATTTCCGCGACGAGCGCTTCATCGAGCGTCGCGACGAGCAGGGCCGAAAGCTCTTCTGGTCGCGCGGCAACGGCTGGGTGATGGCCGGGACCGCCCGGGTGCTGGAATCGATGCCGTCCGACTACATCTCGCGGCCCCGCTATGTCGCCATCTTCCAGGCCATGGCCAGGCGGGTTGCAGGCCTGCAGCGCGCCGACGGCCTGTGGGCGTCCAGCCTGATGCAGCCGGAGAAGTTCCCCGAGGCCGAGACCTCGGGCTCGTCGTTCTTCGTCTACGCCCTGGCCTGGGGGATCAATCACGGGATCCTGGACCGCGCGACCTATCAGCCCGTGGTCGTGAAGGGCTGGACCGGTCTGCAAAAGCAGGTGCTGCCCAGCGGCATGATCGGGGCGGTGCAGAAGACCGGCGACCAGCCGGTGCCGACGGCCGCGAACGACATCGGTCCCTACGGCACGGGCGCCTTCCTGCTGGCCGGGCTGGAGGTGATGAACCTCGGCAAGCCCGTCACCGCCCTGCCCCTGGCAGAACCTTCGCGGGACGCCGCAGACTTCGTGGCCGCCTCGACGCCCGTGCCGCCCGTGCCGCGCACGGTGCGTGGTCCAGAAGAGGAAGCGCGCCACGCCGCCGAGATGAAGGCCGTCGCCGCCCTCGCCTACGATCCGGCCATCGAGGGTCCGGGCCTCGCGCCCGCCCAGGTTCCCCCCGCCGCGCCAGGTCAGCCGACGCCGCCGAAGATGATCTACCGCATGGCCCCGCCGCCGGCCGGCCAGGACAAGCCGCGCGCCACCGTCCGCTACGCGCCCGAGCGCTATGACGACATCCTGTGGGAGAACGACCGCACGGCCCACCGCATCTACGGTCCGGCCCTGGAGCAGTTCGAGCCCCCCTCGACCTCGGGGATCGACGCCTGGGGCAAGAGCGTCCGCTACCCGTTCATGACCCGCCAACTGCGCACCGGCGACCAGCACGCCTATCACGGCGAAGGCATCGACTATTACAACGTCGGGACCTTCCGCGGCGCGGGCGGCCTGGGCGTCTGGGACGGCGGCAAGCTTTGGGTGTCGCGCAACTGGAAGGACTACAAGATTCTGAAGGACGGCCCCGACGCGGCGTCGTTCAAGGTCAGCTACGCGCCCTGGAAGGTCGCGGAAAAGCGCGAGGTCTGGGAAAGCCGCACCTTCACCCTTCCGATGGGCACGAACTTCACGCGGATGGTCTCGACCTTCGGCTCGAACGCCAAGGGGCCGATCACAGTGGCCTTGGGGATCACCAAGAGGCCGACCGCCAAACAGGCCGGTGACCTGCGCGCCGACAAGGCCAAGGGCGTGTTCTCGTTCTGGGATGTCACCGATCCCGACAAGGGCACGATGGGCGTGGCCCTGCTGGTCGATCCCAAGCAGATCGTCGGGGTGACCGAGACCGACAGCGACTGGCTGGTGCTGGTCAAGGTCGAGCCGGGCAAGCCCTTCGTCTACTATATGGGCGCGGCCTGGGACAAAGGCCTCGACTTCCATTCGCGCGCCGAGTGGGAAACCTACGTCTTCGCGCAGAAGCCCGACTTCAACCCGAGCCGCTAGGCGATGGATCGCCGCCAGTTCCTGGCCGTCGCGGGCGCAGGCGCGAGCCTGCCCCCCGGCGCGGCCAAGGCCGCACCGAGCACGGCCCGGATCGCCGCGCCGCGCGTCGACCAGATCGAGAGCCTGCTGGGCCTCGACAATCCGAGGCCGCGCTTCTCGTGGACGATCGAGGCGGTTGGCGCGCGCGACGTGAAGCAGAGCGCCCACCGGATCCGCGTCGCCGCCAGCCGCACGTCGCTGACCAGTGGTCCGTTCCTGTGGGACAGCGGCAAGGTCGCGTCCGACGCCACCTTCGACATCGCCTATGCCGGCCCGGCCCTGGCCTCCCGCCAACGCCTCTGGTGGCGCGTCGAGGCGTGGGACGGCGCGGGCAAGCCGATCCGCGCTTCAACGCCCGCGTGGTTCGAGATGGGCCTGCTGGAGCCCTGGTCCGCCGGTTGGCTGGAGGCCGAGACTCCGGCCATGCGCGAACAGCGCCTGGAGGGGATGCGCTGGGTCTGGGGTGAGACCGACGACGCCAAACCCCGCAGATTCCGCTGGCGCTTCGACATGCCGGCGGACGCGGTCTCGGCCGTCGTCAGCGTCTGCGCCAAGGACAGCCTGAATGGCCTGTGGGTCGACGGCGCGAACCTGATCAAGCCGGGCGATCGCACCGCCTGGGGCCAGGGCCCGAGCTTCGCCCTGCCCCGTCTGGCGCCTGGTCCGCATGTGCTGGCGGTCGAGGTCGGCCTGCGGCTGGACGAGCCGCGCCCCGTGCTGGGCGGCGCCCTGGCCGCGCGGTTGACCCTCACCAACGCCGACGGTTCGGTGACGCGGATCCACGCCAAGGACGGCTGGCGCACGACGCTCAACGCGCCCGATGGTTGGCGCGAGACGAGCTTCGATGACATGGCCTGGCCGGCGGCTATTCCGGCGCGAACGATCCCGTCCTGCCATCCCTGGGTCACCGGCCCAGCCGTGCGCCTGCGCAGGGCCTTCCGGCTGGAGAAGCCCGTCGCCAGCGCCCGCCTCTACGTCACCGCCCTGGGCGGCTACGAGGCTCGGCTGAATGGTAAGAAGGTCGGCGACCGACTGCTGACGCCAGAGTCCACGGACTTCCGCAGCCGCGCCCTCAGCCAGGCCTATGACGTCACCGACCTGGTGAAGGCCGGCGACAACGTCCTGGGCGCCCTGGTCGCCGACGGCTGGTTCGGCAGCCCGTTCGGGTTCCTGGACCTGCGCTACGCCTTCGGCCCACCGCCCCGCCGGTTCTCGGGGGTGCTGGAAGTGACTCACCCCGACGGCTCGACGACCCGCATCGCCACCGACGGCGACAACTGGAAACTGGCCCCTTCGGCCGTGCTGAAGGCCGAGATCTATGACGGCGAGACCCACGATGCGCGCCTGGACGAGACAGGGTGGGACGCACCGGGCTTCGATGACCGCGCCTGGACCTCGGCGCGCAAAGGCGAGGCGCCGCCGGTTCATGTCGCCACCCAGCCTGGTCCCGGCATCCGCGCGATCCAGATCCTGAAGCCGACCGCGACCACCACGCCCAAGCCCGGCGTCCGCATCGTCGACTTTGGCCAGAACTTTTCCGGCTGGTGCCGCATCCGCGCGAAGGGCGCGACCGGCGACACGGTCATCCTGCGCCACGCCGAGGCGCTCAAGCCGGACGGGACGCTGAACACGACCTCCAACCGCCGGGCGCTGCAGACCGACACCTACGTTCTTAAGGGCGATCCGGCTGGCGAGACCTGGGAGCCGCGCTTCACCTTCCATGGCTTCCGCTATGTCGAGGTCACGGGACCGCTGACCGAGATCGAGGGTGTCGTCCTGCACAGTGACGCGGCCCTGACCGGCGCGGCGCGCATCGACCATCCGCTGGCGCAGTCGATCGTCAACAACACCCTGTGGAGCCAGCGCGGCAACTTCCTCGGCATCCCCACCGACTGCCCGCAGCGCGACGAGCGCATGGGCTGGACCGGCGACGCCCAGATCTTCTGGGATGCGGCGGCCTTCAACATGGCCCTCGACGCCTTCACCCGCCGGTTCATGGGCGACATACGGGCCGGCCAGGCGCCGACCGGCGAGATGCCCGACACCGCGCCCTTCTGGGCCCTGGGCCAGAACACCCCCGGCTGGGCCGACGCGGCGGTGATCCTGCCCTGGACGGTCTGGCGGCGTTGCGGCGACACCGGCGTCATCGGCGAAAACTGGGACGCCATGGACCGCTGGAGCCGGCGGCTGCTGACCCTCAATCCCGACCACGTCTGGCGCAAGGCGCGGGGCATGGACTACGGCGACTGGCTGTCGGTCGACGCCAGGAGCCGCTCGGACGTCACCACGCCCAAGGAATTGGTCTCGACCGCCTATTGGGCGCACTCGACCGACCTGCTAGCCCAGATGGCCAAGGCCACCGGCCGCGATGTGGACGCCGCCCGCCTGACCGCCCTGCGCGCCAAGATCGGCCAGGCCTTCGCCCGCGAGTTCGTGCGCCCCGACGGCGGGGTCGGCAACGACAGCCAGACCAGCCACATCCTGGCCCTGCGCTTTGGCCTTGTCCCGCCAGCCCTGCGCCAGGCCTCGGCCGATCGCCTCGCCGCCGACATCCGCCGGCGCGGGACCAAGCTGTCGACCGGCTTCATCGGCACGCCCTACATCCTCGACGCCCTGGCCGACCACGGCCACGCCGATCTGGCCCATGGCCTGCTGCTGCAGACCGACCTGCCCTCGTGGGGCTACCAGGTCGGCCAGGGCGCGACGACGGTGTTCGAGCGCTGGGACGGGCTGAAGGACGGCGTCGTCACGGGCTCGCTGAACCACTACGCCTTCGGCGCGGTCTGCGGTTTCATCTGGCGACGGATCATCGGCATCGACGCCCTGGAGCCCGGCTTCCGCCGCATCGCCATCCGTCCGCTGTTCGACCCGCGCCTGCCCGGCGCTGGCGGCGACTACGAGTCCGTGGTCGGCCGCATCTCCAGCGCCTGGAAACGCACGGCCGAGGGCGTCCGACTGGACGTCGCCATCCCGCCCAACACCACCGCTCGCGTCGAATTGCCGTCTCGCGCCGTCGAGATCGGCTCGGGCGCGCACACCTTCACCTTCAGCGCCTGAGGCTTTCCATGCAGAGACGCGCCCTCCTTCAGCTCGGCCTCGTCGCCGCCTCCGCGCCCACCCTGGCGCTGGCCGCCAGCAAGGCGATCCTGGCCAACGACCACGGCGCGGTCGGCGACGGCAAGACGCTGAACACCAACGCCATCCAGGCCGCCATCGACGAGGCCGCCAAGACCGGCGCGACGGTCGCGCTGAAACCCGGCGTCTATCGCACGGGCTCGATCTTCCTGAAGTCAGGCGTCACCCTGCGGCTCGATAAGGGCGTCACCCTGCTGGGCTCCACGAATCTGGCCGACTATCCCGAGCTGCCGACCCGCGTGGCGGGCGTCGAGCTGACCTGGCCGGCGGCGCTGATCAATGTCTACAAGCAGAAGAACGTCCGCATCGTCGGCGACGGGACGGTCGACGGCGACGGCAAGGTGTTCTGGGACAGCTACTGGGCCCTGCGCCGCAAGTACGACCCCAAGGGCCTGCGCTGGGCCGCCGACTACGACTGCAAGCGCCCGCGCCTGATCCAGATCTTCGACAGCCAAGAGATCGAACTGGCCGGGCCGCGTCTGCGCCGCGCCGGCTTCTGGACGGTGCACGTCTGCTATTCGCACGACATCCACATCGCCGACCTGGAGATCCGCAATAACGAGGGCGGCCGCGGCCCCTCGACCGACGGCGTCGACATCGACTCCTCGCACGATGTGCTGGTCGAACGGGTCGACGTGGCCTGCAACGACGACGCCCTGTGCATCAAGGCCGGACGCGACGCCGACGGTCTGCGGGTGGCGCGGCCGACCCGCGACATCGTCATCCGCGACTGCGTGATCCGCGACGCCTCGGCCGGCATCACCTTCGGCAGCGAGACCTCGGGCGGCTTCCACGACATCAAGGTCTCGGGCCTGAAGGTGCATCATCCCACGCCCGTCGGCATCCTGTTCAAGTCGGCCCACACGCGCGGCGGGACGATCTCGAACATCGACATCAGCGACATGCATCTGCAGGACGTGCCGACCGTCTTCCGCGTCAACCTGAACTGGAACCCGTCCTACAGCTACGCCGAGATCCCGGCGGGCATGACGGACGTCCCGCCCTACTGGAAGGTCATGACCCAGCCTGTTCCGCGCGCGCAGGGCCTGTGCCGCCTGAGCGATGTGCGGGTCAGCAAGGTCAGGTCGGTCGGCGCCAAGACCGCCTTCGAAGTCGCCGCCTTCGCCGAGGCCCCGCTGGAGCGCTTCGCGTTCGAGGATCTGGATCTCGACGTCCAGGCCGCGGGCAAGATCGCCGACGCCAAGGACTGGCGCTTCACCCGCTGCCGGATCGACACCCTGGACGGCAAGAAGCCCGAGGTGGTCGAGTCCTCGGGCGTGGTGGGGCTGTAGCTATTCTTGTCATCCCGGAAGCCTCGTAGAGGCTATCCGGGACCCAGGGGCCAGCGCAGTGCGGTCGTCTCCCTGGGTCCCGGCTCTCCGCTTCGCTGCGGCCGGGATGACAAGCTATGCGGACTTGGCCACCTCGACCGCATACACATGGTTCGCGCCGTGCATATTCGAGGTGAAGACGATCCACTTCTGGTCCGGCGTGAAGGTCAGGTTCGGCTCCAGGCGATAGTCGTGGGCCGACATGTCGACGAGGCGCTCGGAGGCCATCTTCTCCGGCGTGATCAGGTCGTCGGTGTAGTACTGGGTCGCCGCGTCGCGCGGGGTCTCCGGCTTGAAGACGTAGATCCACTTGCCGTCCGGCGCATGGGCGACCATGTCGGCGTCGCCGCCGTCGCCCGCGAACAGCGTCCCGTCGGCCGAGACGTTGTAGTGCACCGACCACTCGTTCTGCTCGACCCGGCGCCATAGGCGCTTGCCGGTGGCGATCTCGTAGCCGCCGATCCAGAACACCTGGCCGCGCGGGGTCTGCAGGTCGTACCAGATCCACTTGCCGTCGGCGCCGAAGAACTCGTGGCCGGCGATCTCGAAGTTCATGGTCCGGGTGTGGATCTTGGTCAGGGCCGAGCCGTCGGTGCGGATGGTCCAGATGCGATCCACGCGATGCCAGGGTCCCTCGTGGCAGAACATCACCAGAGTCGGGTCGGTCGGCGAGAACTGGGCGTGACCCAGCCACTTGTCCGAGGCGTGGACGATCTTGCGCTCGCCGGTCTTCAGGTCGAGCGTGAAGATCTCCATCGGCGTCGGCGTCTCGAAGCGCTCGGTCATCCGCACGCCCTTGGCCTTGGCGAAGGACAGCGGCTTGCCGTCCGGGCCGTTGGCCGCGTACTCGGCCTGGCCGAAGCGCTTGCGGTCGTCAGCGGTGTTGGGCTGCAGCGGCTTGCCGCCGTACGTGACGACGCCCAGCAGCAGGGTCTCGTCGGCGTTGATCGAGACGATCTGGCCCTGGGCCAGCTTGCCCACGACCTTGGCCCTGCCGCTGTCGATATCGAGCGCATAGATCGTCTTGGCGCGGTCCACCGGCTGGCCTTCGCCCGGCGCGGTGACCGCGTAGTAGAGCCGCCGCGACGCGCGGGCGAAGAACAGCAGGTCGGCGTCCTTGCTCTTGGCCAGCGGCGTCAGCTTGAAGGTCTTCAGGTCCACGAGGGCGATGCCCGCTGGCGTGGTGATCGCCAGCTTGTCGCCCTGTGGCGTGTAGCCATTCTGGTGGAAATAGAGGTTCTTGCTGCCCCCCTCCTCCGACAGCCGCACGATGCGGTGGCCGGTCTTGGGGTCGATCCAGTCCTTGGGCGGATTGCCGATCGGCGCCGGCGGCGCGGCGGGGGTCTGGTCGGCGAGAGCCGGCGTAGCAAGGGCGGCAGCGGCCAGGCCCAGGATGCTTCTGCGATCGATCACGTCGAATGCTCCAAAAAAGATGGGCCTGGGGCGGGGAAAGGACCGCCCCAGGCCCTAGGAGGAGGCCGGGAAAGAGGAAGCGGTCAGTAGGTCCAGCGGACGCCGAGCAGGATCTCGCGGCCAGTGTGACGGTAGTCGCTGATCCGGTTGGCGGTGTCGACATAGGCGTCGGTGAACTTGTCGCCCAGGTTGATGCCTTCCAGGGTGATGACGAAGTTGTCCCGCAGCTTGTAGCTCGACGAGAAGTCGTAATACGTGCTGCCGTGGGTGCCGCCCATGTTGTTGCCGTTCGAGCCCGGGAAGGCCGTCAAGAACTTCGACCGCTTCGCCAGCGAGGTGCGGGCGCTGAACTTGCCGCGCTCGAAGTAGATCGTGGCGTTGGCCGTGGTCTTCGACTGCCCGGTCAGGGTGTTGTACTTCGGCGCGGCCTTGGTGCCGTAGTTCACCTCGGAGTCGACATAGGTGAAGTTGCCGATGAAGCCGAAGCCGCGCAGGGCGTCGGGCAGGAAGTTGAACGGCTGCTGGTACTGGAACTCGACGCCCTTCAGCCAGCCGCCGTCGCCGTTGTAGGGACGGGTCACGTCGAAGATGTCGGAGCCCACGGCCCCGGCGCTGGTGATGATGCTCTCCGGCAAGCCCAGCGTGTTGTAGACGGCGCGGCTGGTCTGGCTGGCGATGAAGCTGTCGATCTTCTTGTAGAAGAAGGCCACCGAAAGCAGCGATTCCGGCGCGAAATACCATTCGGCCGCCAGGTCGAAGTTGGTGGCGCGGAACGGCTCCAGGTCCGGGTTGCCGAAGTTCACCGTCCGCGTCGTGGCGCTGACCGAACCGCCCGGGGTCAGGCTGCCCAGGGTCGGACGGGCCATGACCTTGGCGATGCCGCCACGCAGGATGAAGTTGTCGCGGGGCTCCAACGTGATGTTCATCGACGGCAGAACGTCCGTGTAGTCGTTCTTCATCGTGACGTAGTTGGTGTTGGTGTTGACGAAGCCGCCGGCCGTCACCTTGGTGTGGGCCACGCGGAAGCCGAAGTCCGAGCGCAGCGGCATGCCGCCGAAGATGGTGGCGTCGACCACCGCCTGGCCGAAGCCGCTCAGGTCGTCCTCGGACACGTCGCGGGTGTCCCCCGTCTGCACGATCAGCGGATAGCTGAGCAGCTTGGTGTAGGCGACGGCCTTGTCGATGTCGGCCACCACGTAGCTGCGGTCGCCGCCCGGGAACGGGAAGTCGCGGCCGAACGAGACGACTTTCGAGAACGCGCCGACGCCGACGATCTGGTTGGCGCCGGTCAGGGTCTGGTTGCGGCTCGCGTCGCGATATTTGACGACGTACTGCTGGGCGTCGACGCCGCCCCGCAGCTTCAGGTGCTCGTCGACGTCGAACTCCAGCGCGCCGTTGACGGTGCGCACGATGTTCAGCGCCGTGCTCTCGCGCGAGCGCATCTCGGTCAGGGTGAAGTTGGCCGGATTGGCGACATCGAAGCCGTAGGTGATGATCGGCGTGCGGTCGTTGGCGCGGGCGTCGTAGACGTAGCCGTTGACGTCGTTGCGATCGAGCTGGAACGAGATCTGCTCGGGCATGCGGTAGTCGGAATTGGCCACGCCGACGCGCATGTTGCCGCGCAGGCGGTCGGTGAACTCATACTTCCCGCTGAAGGTGACCTGGGTGAAGGTCGTGTGGTCGCGCTGGGCGCCGTTCTCCGAGCGGACATCGACCTTGTCGAACACGCCGTAGGTGAAGGTGTTGCGGTCGTTGAGCGCGTAGTCGCGGACGATGGTCGCGCCCACGCCGGCGGCATTCGAACGGCTGAACGAGATGGCTTCGAGGTTTGGGCTTTCGGTGAACTGGTTCAGGTCCGAATAGAGGACGTCCAGCGACAGCTCCGACTTCGGGTTCGGGCGCCACTGGGTCGAGAAGGTGATCCCCAGGCGCTTGGAGTCGAGCAGCGAGCCGGTGTAGCGCGGGATGCGCGGATAGAAGGCGTTCTGCACCTTGGCCAGTTCTTCCGGCGTCGCGCACTTGGAGCAGCTGGCGAAGTTGTCCGTGGCGTCGGCGCCTTGCCAGCGCGTGGTGTTGAACCCCTCGGCCACCGGCTGGCGCTTCGAATAGGCCACCGAGGCCAGGACGCCGAAGGTCTGGTCGGGATTGGACCAGCTCAGCAGGCCCGCGACGCGTGGCAGGATGCGGTCGGTGATGCTGTTCAGGCTGCCCTCGGCCGAGGCGGCGGCCTTGAAGCCCCTGTAGTCGAACGGGCGACCGCTCTGCAGGTCGACCGTGGCGCCCAGCGAGCCTTCCGAGATGTCGGCCGATTGGGTCTTGCGCACCGTGATGCTGTTGAACAGCTCCGAGGCGAAAACGTTGAAATCGAAGCCGCGGCTGCGGTTGCCGCCGCCCGTGGCGATGGCCTCGACGCCGTTGATGCGGACGCGGGTGAAGTCGGCGTTCAGGCCGCGGACGGTGATCTGGTGGCCTTCGCCCCCGACGCGGTCGATGGTCACGCCCGGCAGGCGCTGGATGGCTTCGGCCAGGTTCTGGTCCGGGAAGGCGGCGATGTCCTCGGCCAGGATCGCGTCGACGGCGCCGATGCTGGTGCGCTTCACGCCCAGGGCCTTGCTCAGGCTGGATCGGTAGCCGGTGACGACGATCTGCTCGACTTCGGAGGCCCCTTCGGCGGCGGGGGCGCTTTGCGGCGCGGCAGCCACGGCGTCCTGAGCATGCGCGCTGGCGGCGGCAAGCAGCGAAACGGCCAAAGCGCCGCTGGCCATCAGTCGTTTGCGGAATGTGGTCGAGGTCATGTTCGCTCCCCTCAACCGGTTTGACACCGGTATCGTTTGACGCTCCACAAAATATCAAAATGTGGAACTATTGCTCATACCTTGCAACACATCGCGAAAACCTGCAACTCTGGTATTACCAATCCGATGCGTTTTCAGAGCATCCGGCCAACTAGGTGAAACGAGGAAACGACCATGAACTGGCAAAAGGCGTTTGTTTTTGCTGGCCTTCTGGCTGGAGTTACCAATTCGGTTATGGCGGCCGAAGTGGTGAGGCCGCTGGCGTTTCCGGGCGCGGAGGGCTTTGGCCGGTTCGCCGAAGGCGGCCGTGGCGGCAAGGTGATCAAGGTCACCAACCTGAATGACTCAGGCCCCGGCTCCCTGCGCGCCGCCGTCGAGGCCGACGGTCCCTGCATCGTGGTCTTCGACGTCGGCGGCGTGATCCGCCTGAAGAGCGACCTGAAGATCGCCAACGACCACATCACCATCGCCGGCCAGACGGCGCCGGGCTATGGCGTCACCCTGCGCGACGCCCAGTTCCTGATCCACGCCAACCACGTGATCGTCCGCTACCTGCACGTCCGCGTCGGCGATGTGGCCGGCAAGGAGTACGATTCGATCTCGCTGGGCGGCGGCTCTGACATCATCCTCGACCACATCTCGTCGGGTTGGTCGATCGACGAGAGCCTGTCGGTCACCCAGAAGGTCACGCCCGACGTCAAGCACCTGACCAATGTCACGATCCAGTGGTCGCTGATCGCCGAAAGCCTGAACCACTCGATCCACGAGAAGGGCGAGCACGGCTATGGCAGCCTGATCCAGGGCTCGTTCGGCGCCAAGTACAGCTTCCACCACAATCTGTGGGCCCACCACGAGGCGCGGATGCCCCGCATCGGCAACTATGCCGGCGCAAAGGACGACGCCGAGGGCATCACCTTGGATTTCCGCAACAACGTCTTCTACAACTGGGGCCAGGGCGCCACGACGGACTTCTACAACTGGGAGCCGGGTGTCAGTCGCGGCTACTCGATGGACCCGTTCTACGGCCGTCCCGACAACGCCTCGAAGTTCGCCGCGGGCGAGGATCTCAACACCAACTCGACCACCCACTCCAACTTCGTGGGCAACTACTACATCCAGGGCGCCAACACCGGCGGTCCGCTGGCCCTCTACATCCGCAACAAGAGCGGCCTGACCCACTTCGCCGGCAACTACATGGACGACAAGCTGGTCGCCGATCAGAAGGCCCTGGTCCTGGCCTCGTCCAACGCGCCGGGCGAGCACGTGGTCGACACGCCCTTCCCGTTCAGCGCCGTCGTCACCCAGAGCGCGCCCGACGCCTACAAGGCTGTGCTGGCCAAGGCCGGCGCCTCGCGCAAGCGCGACCCGATCGACGCCCGCGTGATCAAGAGCGTGATCGACCGCACCGGCAAGATCATCAACAGCCAGAAAGAGGTCGGCGGCTGGTTCGAAGCCGCCTCGACCGCCGCGCCGAAGGACACCGATGGCGACGGCATGCCCGACGCCTGGGAGACGGCCCACAAGCTGAACCCGAAGGACGCCTCGGACGCGGCCAAGGATCGCGATGGCGACGGCTATACGAACATCGAAGAGTATGTGAACGGGCTGGTTCGCTAGCCAAAGCGCTTGTCATCCCGGAAGCCTCGCAGAGGCTGTCCGGGACCCAGGGGGTGCGTGAACGCTGTGCGGGCCGCCCCTGGGTCCCGGACAAGCGCTCCGCGCTTTCCGGGATGACAAGTTAGCTTAAGGCAACGCCTTGAAGCCCTCGGCCTTCACCGTCCATTGGCCGTCCTTCGGGAAGCCCGGCGTCGGTCCCTTCGAGCCGTCCCAGCCGCCCGCCATCATCGCCACGGCCGCCAGCAGCGAGCCGTTCGACGGGAAGTAGGTCTCGGCCGCGCGGCGATAGCCCGGGCCGTCCGGTCCCACCGCCTCGCCCGCCGGCACGATCTGGCCGCCCGACACCACGGTCGTGGGCACGAAGGCCTGGGCGTGTTCGTCCTGGTGTACGCGCGGCGTCATGCCCGAGACGCCGAACTTGTTGTTCTTGGCCTCGTAGAACAGCCAGTCGACGGCCTTGTCCGGCTCGCCCAGGCGCGCGGCGGTCATGGCCACCATCGGATAGTCCCAGCCCCAGGTCTGGCGCAGGTCCCAGTCGGTCTCGACGGCGCGCAGCGTGCGCCGCATGGTCTCCGGGTCGGCCTTCCCCGGGATCAGGCCGTAGGCCATCAGGAACGAGGGGTGGTCGCGGTTCATGCACTTGGGATCGACGGCGTGCTTGGAGCAGGCGGCGCTCTTGGCCACGTCCCAGAAGTCCGGCACGGACTCGGCCGGCAGATAGAGGCCGTCCTTGGTCGCCAGCGGGGCAAGACCCTTGATCACCGCGTCCCATTCGGGCTTGCGCTTCAGCCCGGCGCGGGTGCGCCACTGCTGCGCCGTCTCCAGGCCCCAGCGGTAGTATTCCAGCTCGAAGGCCGGGTTGAAGGTGGTCAGCGGGTCGTAGTTCTCCTGCACCGGAATGATCGGCGGCCCCAGGATGAAACGGCCTTTGTCGTCCTTGTGCGGGAAACTGGCCAGCAGGTCGGCGGTCTCGGAAACCAGTTGGCCGTACTTGGCCAGGGTCGCCCTGGTCGGCTTGTCGCGCCAGATCAGCTCGGACATCCAGATCGGATGCGGCTGCTGCCACATGATGAACGGCGAGACCTTGCTGGGACTGTCGACGCCGTCGGGCCCGACCATCTTGGGCCACCAGGCGCCCTTCAGGCCGTGACTGGCGGCGCGGGCCTTGGCGTCCTTCAGGTGGCTCATATACCAGGGCAAGCTGCGCTCCAGGTATTCGGGCTTGTTCCAGAGCGCGAAGTGGCCCGCGTGCCAGGCGTGCATCTCGAGATGGAACTTGCCGTTCCAGCTGTTGGAGAACAGCCCCTCCTCCTGCGGCGGGACCTCGCCGGCGCCGTTCAGGGCCATCAGGTACTGCGACAGCACCACGCGTCGCTCCAGCTCGGCCGCGCGCGGGTCGGTGCTGCCCGAGAAGTCGACGGCCGCGCCCTGCGTCCAATAGGACTTCCAGTGCGCCCGCGTGGCCTGGTCGGCGACGGTGACCGTCGGCAGTTGCTTCGGCAGTGGCGCACGCGAGAAGGCCACCTCCAGCCCCAGCGTCCGCCCCTTGGCCTTGGGTGCGACGACGAAGGCGTGCGGGCCGGCGGCGGTGAAGTCGACCGCGCGGTCGGCCTGTAGGGCGGCGACATATCGGGTCTCGTCCAGCCGACGCGAGACGTCCAGGCGGGTCGTCCCTTCCCCGGTCACCTTGGTGGTGTGCAGCTCGGGGTGCTCCCAATCCGACGGATCGGGATTGAGGGTCTTGGAGACGCCGGGGAACTTCACCGACAGCTTCAGGCGGCCTTGCTCAACCAGGGTCGAGTCGACGTCGACCACGATCATATCCAGCGTCGGATGCACGCGCGTCCGCACCGTCACGGTCTCGCCGTCATAGGTGAAGCGGCTGGTCAGCACGCCGCTCCACAGATCCAGCGTCTGCTCGGTCTGCTTCAGGTCCGCGAACTTGGCGGGCTTGCCGGCCTTGTCGCGCAGGTCCAGGGCCACGCGGCCCAGCGAGAAGCGGTGCGGGTTCTCGCGCAGCCACAGCAGGGCCGGCCGCTTTTCGCCCTCGTTCCAGTCGGCCATGTAGGCGTAGGGCTGCTTCGTCCCGCGCACGTCGATCGGAACGGTCCCGTCGGCATAGGTGTAGTGGTTCGGATTGGGGAAGGCGTGCCAGGCCCACTGGGCCTCGGTCAGCAGCGGCGCGATCTTGCTGTAGGCCTCTGGGAAGGTCTGCAGGCCGGTTATGTCGGCGGTGAAGCCGATCTGGCCGTTGCCGACCATCAGCGGTGACGAGGGATCGACGGTCGTGAGCTTGACGTCATGCCGGCTGACCAGGGCGTGGCGGTCGATCGGCTGGCCGAAGGCGGATGTGGAGAGGCACACGGCCGCGAGGCCGGCCATCAGAACGCGCTTCATCGTTTACTCCCAATCGTCTTTTTGGCGTGGCTCTAGGCCAGGATCGAACGGTCGATCTCGGCCACGCTGTTGACCCCGGTCAGGGCCATGGCCACGCGCATTTCCTTCTCGAAGAGGTCGAGCAGTTGGGTCACGCCACTCTCGCCGCGGGCGGCCAGGGCGTAGACCCAGGCCCGGCCCAGCAGCACGCCATGCGCGCCCAGGGCCAGCATCCGCACGACGTCGAGGCCCGAGCGCACGCCGCTGTCGGCCAGCACCGTCAACCGGTCGCCCACCGCCTCGGCGATGGCCGGCAAGGCTCGGGCCGAGGACAGCACGCCATCCAGCTGCCGGCCGCCGTGGTTGGAGACCACGATGCCGTCCGCGCCGATATCGGCGGCGGCCTTGGCGTCCTCGGGATCCAGCACGCCCTTGATGACCAGCGGGCCCTTCCAGACCTCGCGGATCCACTCCAGGTCCTTCCACTGGATGGACGGGTCGAAGTTCGCCCCCAGCCAGCCCATGAAATCTTCCAGCCCCGAGTTCGCGCCCAACACCGGTGCGACGTTACCCAGAGTGTGGGGACGGCCCATGACACCGACGTCCCAGGCCCAGTCGGGCTTGAACACCGCCTGCATGATACGGCGGGCGGCGGCGTTGGGACCGCTCATGCCGGAGTGGGCGTCACGATAGCGGGCGCCGGGCACGGGCATGTCGACCGTGAACACCAGGGTCGTCGCCCCCGCCCCCGCCGCGCGGGCCAGCAAGTCGCGCATGAAGGCCCGGTCGCGCAGCACATAGAGCTGGAACCAGATCGGCGCGCTGGAGGCCCTGGCCACCTCGTCAACGTCGCAGACGCCGACGGTCGACAGGCAGAACGGCACGCCCTTCTTGGCCGCCGCGCGGGCGGCCTGGCACTCGCCCCGCCGGGCGTACATGCCCGTCAGGCCGACGGGCGCCAGGGCGATCGGCATGGCCTGCTCGACGCCGAACAGGTTGGCCTTGGTCGAGACCCGCGAGACGTCCTTCAGCACTCGCTGGCGCAGCGACAGATCCGCCAGGTCGGCGACGTTGCGCGCCAGGGTCCGCTCGGCATAGGCGCCGCCGTCGATATAGTCGAACAGGAACCGCGGCAGGCGACGACGCGCCGCCTCCCGGAAGTCCGTGGTCGAGGAGACGATGGTCATCGCTACTGCAGGTTCACGAAGGCGCCGCCGTCGACCAGCAGGGCCGCGCCGGTAACGTACTTGGCCAGGTCCGAGGCCAGGAACACGATCGGGCCGGCCAAGTCGTCGGGTTCGCCCAGACGGCCCAGCGGAATGCGGCCGGCCATGTAGTCGCGCTTCTTCTGGTCGGCGAGATCTTCCCTGTTGATCGCCGTCTCGATCGTACCCGGCAGCACCGCGTTGCAGCGGATGCCGTAGGGACCCAGCGCGATGGCGGTCGACTGCATCAGCGAGTTCACGCCGGCCTTGGTCGGGGTGTAGTGCGTCTGCATGCCGCCGCCGACCAGGGCGCTAATCGAGCTAACGGCGATGATCGCGCCGCCGTGGCCCTGCTTGACCATCTGGTTGGCCGCGGCCTGGACCATGTAGTAGGCGCCATGCAGATTGACCCGCATGGTCCGTTCCATGACCTCGGCCGGCATGTCGAGGAAGGTGTGGAAGGGGCAGATGCCGGCGTTGTTGACGAAGACGTCGACCTTGCCGAACGCCTCGACCGCCGCCTGGACGAAGGCCGGCGCGGAAGCGGCCTCGGCCACGTCGCCCTTCACGGCGATCGCGCGACGACCCAGCGCCTCGATCTCGCGCACCGCGTCCGCAGCGCCCGCCTCGTCCGAGTGGTAGTTGATCGCGACGTCTGCCCCGTGCTGGGCGCAGCCGATGGCCGCGGCCTTGCCGATGCCCCCAGAGGCGCCGGTGACCAGCACAACCTTGTCCTTCAACAGCATAGGCTTCCTTCCCGGGGTTGGCCCGTTACTCGTTACTTCTTGCGCGCGGACCGCTCACTCCAGCCCAGCTCGCGGCTGATGGCGTCGGCAGTGTTGCGGACGTCGTCCGACAGCGCCTCCATCCGGGCGTCGTCCATGTACTGGGCGGCGCTGGAGAGGCTGATGGCGCCCACCGTCTTGCCGTCGACGCCCCGGATGGGCGCGGCAACGCAGCGGATCTGATCTTCGTTCTCTTCAAGGTCGAAGGCGCGGCCGGCGGCGGCGTAGCCGCGCATGCGCTCCAGCCAGACCGGCAGGCCGAGCGCGCGCGGACCGGTCTCGGCCGTGAACAGCTGCTTCCAGCGCTCTTCGCCAAGATCGAGGATCAGCGCCTTGCCCAGGCCAGTCGACGACAGCGGCTGACGCTCGCCGATGCGCGAGCCGATCTCGACCCGCCGGCGGCCCGGCACCTTGTCCAGATAGAGGGCCAGGTCGCCTTCCAGCACGCCGAGGTGGACGGTGTCGCTGGTCGCGTTGGACAGCTGTTCCAGGTACGGGCGCGCGACCTGCGGCAGGTGCATCTGCTCCCGAGCGGCGTAGCCCAGTTCCAGCAGCTTCGGCCCCAGCGCATAGCCCTCGCGCGGACGGAAGGTCAGCATCCGCCGATCGACCAGGGCGGCCGCCAGGCGGTGCGTGGTGCTGCGGGTCAGGCCCAGCGTCTCGGCCAGTTCGGTCAGGGCGATGGGACCGTTGGCGACGGCTTCGATCACGTCCAGGCCGCGCAAAAGGGTCTGGCTGCCCGACGGCTTTCCGTCCCCATCCGCATCGCCGCGCTTGATTGACGCCTCTTGTTCCATTCTCTAGACATACCTCTCACATTGTGAAAGTCCACTCCTTCGGACCTTCATTTTGGACGTCAGTTTGCAGATCACGGCCGTGAATAGCCAGAGCGTTCCCGAAATATGGGACTAGCGTGCATTCGGGCGAAATCAGAGCCTGCCTCGGGGAGTCGACGCCGATGAGTTTTCCGAAGATCCGCGCCGTGCGGGCCTATGTCGTCCGGGGCGGCGGGGCCGACTATCACGACCAGGGTGACGGCCACTGGATCGACGATCACATCGCCACGCCGATGTCGCGTTACCCGGAATATCGCCAGAGCCGCCAGAGCTTCGGCATCAACGTGCTGGGCACGCTGGTCGTGGAGATCGAGGCCGCCGACGGCACGATCGGCTTCGCGGTGACCACCGGCGGCGAGCCGGCCGCCTACATCGTCGAGAAGCACCTGGCCCGCTTCCTGGAAGGCCGCGATCCGACCGAGGTCGAGAAGATCTGGGACCAGATGTACTTCTCCACCCAGTACTACGGCCGCAAGGGCCTGGTCGTGAACGCCCTCTCCGGCGTCGACCTGGCGCTGTGGGACTTGCTGGGCAAGCTGCGCCAGGAGCCGGTCTACCACCTGCTGGGCGGCAAGGTCCGTGACGAGCTGACCTTCTACGCCACGGGCGCGCGCCCGGACCTGGCCAAACAGATGGGCTTTATCGGCGGCAAGATGCCCCTGCACCACGGCCCGGCCGAGGGCGAGGAAGGGCTGCGCAAGAACCTCGAAGAGCTGGCCACGATGCGCGAGCGCTGCGGCGAGGACTTCTGGCTGATGTTCGACTGCTGGATGGCGCTGGACCTGAACTACGCCACCAAGCTGGCCCACAAGGCCCACGAGTACGGCCTCAAGTGGATCGAGGAAGCCCTGAGCCCCGACGACTACTGGGGCTATCGCGACCTGAAGAAGAACGCGCCCAAGGGCATGCTGGTCACTACCGGCGAGCACGAAGCCACCCGCTGGGGCTTCCGCATGCTGCTGGAGATGGAGTGCTGCGACATCATCCAGCCCGACGTGGGCTGGTGCGGCGGCATGACCGAGATCATCAAGATCTCGAACCTGGCCGACAGCCGCGGCGTGCTCTGCATCCCGCATGGCTCCAGCGTCTACAGCTATCACTTCGTCATCACGCGCCATAACAGCCCGTTCGCCGAGTTCCTGATGATGGCCCCGAAGGCCGACGAGGTGGTGCCGATGTTCCACCCGCAGCTGATCGGCGAGCCCGTGCCGGTGAATGGCAAGCTCAAGCTCTCCGACGCGCCCGGCTTCGGCGTCGAACTCAATCGCGAGGTCGGCTTGCACCGTCCTTACGCCCGCTGATCCTCTCGAAAGCGTAGACCCATGAAACTGCTTCGCTACGGCCCCAAGGGCTCCGAAAAACCCGGCCTGCTCGACGCCGAGGGCCAGATCCGCGACCTGTCGGGCCACGTCGCCGACATCACCGGCGCCCAGCTGTCGCCGGCCAGCCTGAAGGCCCTGGCCGCCATCGACCCGGCCTCGCTGCCGCTGGTCGAGGGCTCACCCCGTTACGGTGTGCCGGTTAACGGCGTTTCCAAGTTCATCGCCGTGGGCCTGAACTTCGCCGACCACGCCGCCGAGTCGAACCTGCCGATCCCCGAAGAGCCTGTGTTGTTCACCAAGGCCGTCAGCTGCCTGACCGGCCCGAACGATCCGGTGACGATCCCCAAGGGCTCGCTGAAGACCGACTGGGAAGTCGAGCTGGGCGTCGTGATCGGCACGCGGGCGCGCTATGTCAGCGAAGCCGAGGCCCTGGACCATGTGGCCGGCTACGTCCTGATCAACGACGTCTCCGAGCGCGCCTTCCAGATCGAGCGCGGCGGCACCTGGGACAAGGGCAAGGGTTGCGACACCTTCGGCCCGGTCGGCCCGTGGATGGTCACCTCGGACGAGGTCGGCGACCCGCAGAACCTCGGCATGTGGCTGGACGTCAACGGCCAGCGCAAGCAGGACGGCTCGTCCAAGACCATGATCTTCCCGATCAGCAAGCTCGTTTCGTACATTAGCGAGTTCATGACGCTGGAGCCGGGCGACCTGATCACCACCGGCACCCCGCCCGGCGTCGGCATGGGCCAGAAGCCCGAGCCTATCTACCTGAAGGCCGGCGACGTCATGCGCCTGGGCATCGAGAAGCTGGGTGAACAACAGCAAACCGTCGTGGCCTGGACCCAGGAAGGCGTCGCGTGAGCGCTCCCTACGCCAATCGTTTCGCGGGCCGCACCGCCGTCATCACCGGCGGCGCCTCGGGCCTAGGCAAGGCCGTCGCCGCCCGCATCGTCGCCGAGGGCGGCAAGGTCGCCCTTTGGGACCTGGACGCCGCGAACCTGGAAGCCGCCGCCCTCGAAATCGGCGCCAGTCACACCGTGCCCCTGGACGTCTCCGATCAGGCCGCCGTCGCGGCGGCCGCCAAGGCCTCGAACGCGGCCCTCGGCAAGATCGACATCCTCGTCGCCTCGGCCGGCATCACCGGCGCCACCGTTCCGGTGCACGAGTTCCCGGTCGACAGCTGGAAGCGGGTGATCGACATCAACCTGAACGGCATCTTCTACTGCTGCCGCGAGACGGTGCCGTACATGCTGGCCAACGGCTATGGCCGGATCGTCAATGTCGCCTCCGTGGCCGGCAAGGAAGGCAATCCCAACGCCAGCGCCTATTCGGCGTCGAAAGCCGGGGTGATCGGCCTGACCAAGTCGCTGGGCAAGGAGCTGGCCACCAAGGGCGTGATCGCCAACGCCCTCACCCCCGCCACCTTCGAAAGCCCGATCCTGGAGCAGTTGCCCAAGAGCCAGGTCGACTACATGCGCGGCAAGATCCCGATGGGCCGGTTGGGCGAGGTCCACGAGAGCGCGGCCATGGTCTGCTTCATGGCCAGCGAGGAGTGCAGCTTCACGACCGCCGCGACCTTCGACACCTCCGGCGGCCGGACCACCTTCTGATCGCCGCGCGACCCGGAACGCCGGGCGCGAGTTAGGAGAGGACACCCATGGGCGCCCTGCCCTTTGTCGATGCGCACATCCACCTGTGGGACCTGGAGCGCATCCGCTATCCCTGGCTGACGCCGCCGTTCGACGACAACGGCCCGAACGGCAGCGTCGAGGCGATCGCGCACGCCTATCTGCTGGACGACTACCTGGCCGACGCCAAGGCCTGGAACGTCGTCGGGGCGGTGCATGTGGACGCGGGCGCGGAAGGCGCCTCGGCGCTGGACGAGACCCGCTGGCTGCAGGCGCTGTCGGACGAGCGCGGCCTGCCCAGCGGCCTCGTCGCCTTCGCCGCCCTGGACGCGCCGGATGTCGAGGGGCTGCTGGAGGCTCACGCCGCCCATCGCAGCGTTCGGGGTGTCCGCCACATCGTCAACTGGCACGCCGATCCCCGGCGCACCTACACGCCGCGCGACGTGACCGGCGATCCAGCCTGGCGCGCGGGCTTTGGCCTGCTTTCCAAATACGGCCTGTCCTTCGACCTTCAGTGCTATCCCGGGCAGATGCTGGGCCTGGTCGACCTGTTCGCCGGCCATCCCGACACGCCGGTGATGATCAACCACGCCGGCATGCCCGTGGACGCCGACAAAGCCGAATGGCGCGAGGGCATGAAGGCCCTGGCCGCCCTGCCCCATGTCTCGACCAAGCTGTCGGGCTTCGGCTTCGTCCACCGTCAGTGGACGGAAGAGCAGATCCGGCCCCTCATTCTCGAAGCCATCGAGATCTTCGGGACCGATCGCTGCATGTTCGCCAGCGATGTGCCGACCGACAAGCTGTTCGGCAGCCTGGACAGGCACCTGACCGCCTATGCCGCCATCACCGCCGGCTTCAGCGAGAACGAGCGCCGCGACCTGTTCGGCCGCAACGCCAACCGCCTCTACCGCCTGGGGCTGGACCTCTGATGCGCAAGATCGCCACCCGCATGAGGCTGAAACCCGGCCGGCTGGGCGAGTACCGCCGCCGGCACGACGCCCTGTGGCCGGAGCTGGCGGAGTTGCTGAAAAGCTGCGGGATCTCCGACTATTCGATCCACCACGATCCCGAGACGAACGCCCTGTTCGCCGTGATGTGGTGCGCCACGCCCGAGAGACTCGACGACCTGCCCGCCCATCCGGTGATGCGGCGCTGGTGGGAAGCCATGGCGCCGCTGATGGAAGTCAATCCGGACAAATCGCCGGTCAGCGTGCCGCTGGACACCCTGTTCCACCTCGCATGACACACCATAACAAAGACAAGAACGGGAGAAGACCATGACGCCCAATCCGCTGCTCGGCGTGCTGTTCCACTGGCTGGGCGGCCTGGCCTCGGCCAGCTTCTACGTGCCCTATCGCGGCGTGCGCCGTTGGTCGTGGGAGATCTTCTGGCTGACTGGGGGGATCTTCTCCTGGCTGCTGGCTCCGTGGTTCTTCGCGGCGATCCAGACCCGCGACCTGATAGGCGTGATGAGCCAGGTGCCGGGCAACATCGCCGGCCTCTGCATCCTGTTCGGCGTGCTCTGGGGCTTCGGCGGCCTGACCTACGGCCTGACGATGCGCTACCTTGGCCTGTCGCTGGGCATGGCCGTCGTCCTAGGTCTCTGCACGGTGTTCGGGACGTTGATCCCGCCGATCGTCCAAGGCGACTTCGCCGAGAAGCTGCTGAACAACGCCTCGGGCCGCATCATCCTGCTGGGCCTCGTCATCACCCTGGCCGGCATCGTCGTCGTGGCCCTGGCGGGCGCGCGCAAGGACGCCGCCCTCTCCGAGGACGCCAAGAAGGCCGTCATCGCCGAGTTCGACTTCAAGAAGGGCGTCGCCGTGGCGATCTTCTCGGGGATCATGTCGGCCTGCTTCGCTTTCGGTCTGGCGGCGGGCGAGCCGATCAAGGCGTTGTCGGCCGCGGCTGGCACCGGCCCGCTGTGGACCGGCCTGCCGGTGCTGTGCCTTGTCATGTTCGGCGGCCTGCTGACCAACGGCGTCTGGTGCGGCTTCCTGATCGTCCGCAACAAGAGCGCCGGCCAATGGCTGGGCGGCGCGGCGCCGTCCGAAGAGGCCCCTTCCCAGGAGGCCGCCAAGGCCAAACCGCCGCTGCTGGCCAACTACCTGCTCTGCGCTCTCGCGGGCACAGCCTGGTACTTCCAGTTCTTCTTCTACACGATGGGCGAGAGCCAGATGGGCAAGTTCGGCTTCTCAAGCTGGACCCTGCACATGGCCTCGATCATCATCTTCGGCACCGTCTGGGGCTTTGCCCTGCGCGAGTGGAAGGACGCCCGCCCGGGCGTGAAAGCAACGGTCTGGGGCGGCATCGCCCTGCTGATCCTGGCGACCATCGTCATCGGCTACGGCAACAAGATCGGGGCTGCGTAGACTGTCTGTCTCCCGTCACGGTCCTGCGCTAGGGTCGGCTGCAAAGGGCCGCCCTAGCGCCCAGGACACAGCGAGGAGACTACCGTGAAGATCGTCACAAGCCTCAGCTTCAAAGGCGAATGCCGCCAGGCATTCGATTTCTACGCCCAGGTCCTGGGCGGCAAGGTCACCGCCGCCTACCCCTTCGGCGAAGGCCCGCCTGACATGCCGGTCGACGCCCGGTACAAGGATTGGCTGATGCACGCCTGGCTGGAGATCGGCGACCAGGCGATCATGGGCGCGGACATGCCGCCCGAGTTCGCCCCGAATATCGACAAGCCCAAGAACGGCTTCGACGTCACCTATCATACGGACGATCCCGCCGAGGCGCGCCGCGTGTTCGACGCGCTCTCGGAAGGCGGCAAGGTCGGCATGGATTTCGCCGCGACCTTCTGGTCGCCGGGCTATGGCAGCTTCACCGACAAGTTCGGCATCCCGTGGATGATCAACACCATCCCGGCGCAGCCTTGATATAGCGGCCTGACGGCAGTCGCCCGCCGCAAGCCTACTCGGCCGAGATCGAGGCGCGCAGGCGGGCGGCGACGTCGCCCAGGGTGATGGCGTTGAGCGAGTCGTTGACCTCGAGAACGCCCTGGCCGTGCTGTTGCGACAGATTGCCGGTGAAGTCGGTGATGGCCGTGATGTGCTGAGCCAGCAGGTCGACCGTGTGCAGTTCCTGCATGACCGACAAGCGATGCTCGTCCGGAACGACTTCCAGGATCTTGCCGAGGGCGACGTCCAGATGTCCGCACGCCACCGCGGCGATCGACATCTCGGTCGAGATCGCCTTCAGCACCGTTTCAACGCTCGCAGGCGCGAGTTTATCCGACATCAGTACCCCCTGATTCCCTTAAGGGGACGTGAGCACGCGCCGCCCAGTGACGGCAAGCCCTTGATTTGTGCGGCGAATTATCGCGGCGGGACAGCGACCGTCGGAAACAACGTCAGATGGTGGTCCGACGCAACAATTCGTCTCGGCGTTCGGCCATCTCGCGGCGGGTCCGCTCCAGCGCGTCGCGCTCCGCCATCGACAGAAGAGCCTCGACCGTGCGGTTCAGGTGATCGTGGATCACCCGCCGCGCTTCCTTGGGATCGCGGTCGCGCAAGGCGGCGACGATGCGGTGGTGATCCTCGGCGAAGCTCTTCGGATCGGCCAGCCGCACGCGGCGCAACTGACCGGAGCAGTCGGGAAACTGCCGGCGCAACGTCCAGATCTCCTCGACCGCCGCGACGATGGCGGCGTTGCGGGTGGCATGAGCCACCGCCAGGTGGAAGTCGTGCTCCAGCCGCTCGCCATCCTCCGTTGCGGCCAGGGCGTCCAGGTCGCGGGCGATCCGCTCCAGCCCCGAGATCTGCTCGTCATTGACGGCGGCGGCGGCCAGGGCGCAGGCCTCGCCCTCGAATAGGCGGCGGGCCTCGGTCAGCTCCAGAGCGCTGACCTCGGCCTCGGCGGCGTCCTCCTCGGGCTTGACCCGGGCGGTGACGTAGACGCCGGAGCCCTGCCGGGCCTCGACCAGCCCTTGGAACTCCAAGGCGATCATCGCGTCGCGGATCGTCGGCCGGCTGACGCCGAACGAGTCGGCCAGTCCCCGCTCGGATGGCAGACGGTCGCCCGGAACATAGCGTCCCTCCGCGATCGAGGCCGCGATCGAGCGGGCCACCTGCTGGTAGAGCTTCTGGGGATCCTGCGCCGCGCGCATCAAACCTCGCTTAGAATGGAGCGGGTCCATCTTAACGCGAGGTCTGACCTTTGGAAGCGGAGCCTTGCGCCAGCTTGCGAACTTCGCTGACCGACAGCAGGAACGCGCCGACGCCATAGAGCTGAGTATCGTCGCGGCCCACCTGGTCGGGGGCGACGCCGACGCGCTGCACCCAGCCCAGACGGCCGTCCGGCTCGATCGCCGCGTCCAGCGCCTTCCAGCCCCTATCGATCGCCGGGCCGTACTTGGCGCGCGGCAGAAGGCCGTGGTTCACGCCCCAGGCCAGGCCGTAGACGAAGAAGCCCGTGCCGCTGGTCTCCGGTGTCTTCTGCGGCTCCAGCAGGGAGACGGGCCAGTAGCCGTCCGCGCCCTGCAGAGTCACGATCTTGGCCGACATCTGCTTGAAGATCGCCTCGTACTTCGGGCGACTCGGATGGCCTGCCGGCAGGTCCTGCAGGATCCGGGCGATGCCCGCATAGGCCCAGCCGTTGCCGCGGCCCCAGAAGATCTTCGCGCCCGCGTCACTGCGCCGGTTGATGAAGCGGCTGTCGCGGAAATAGAGGTGGTCGGTCTTGTCGTAGAGATAGTCGGTCGTCGCCCAGAACTCGCTGTCGGCGTGTTCCAGGTAGCGCTTGTCGCCGGTGACCTTGGAGAGGCTGACCCAGGCCGGCGGAGCCATGAAGATGGCGTCGCTCCAGCACCAGCGGGCTTGGCAATAGGGGTCGCCCTTGGCCGGCTTCGGCTCGAAGTCCAGCGACACGTTGGACGGGTCGGCCAGCACCGCGTCGAAGCGGGCGCGGATCGGCGTCAGCTTGCTCTGGTCCTTGGTGCGACCAGCGGCCCAGACCCAGACCGCGCCGGTGGCGTCGGCGTCGGCGTGGCGCGGACGGTGGTCGAAGCCCCACTGCTCGGCCTCGCCATGCTTGAGGATCGCCGTGGTCAGGTACGGATCCTGGGTCGCGTCGGCGAAAGTATAGAGGCCGATATAGAAGGCCGCCTGGATCCAGTCGCGCGGGGCCTCGGTGTCCTTGCGGAACGCCGTGACCGGCACGTAGTCGAAGTTGTCCATGTGGGCCAGTTGCCAGGCCGCCACCTTGCGGCCGGCCGCGTCGACCGACGAGGCCGGAACGCTGACGACGGCGGCCTTCCCAGCCGCTCGGGGCGCGGCGATGGTCGGCGCCGCGCCGCCGGCCAGGATCGCGGCGGCCGCGACTGCCTTCAGAAGCGTCTTGAAGGTCATGGATGCGTTTCCTCCCGTCTTGTTCTTATGCGTTTCGTCCAGGCGCCTGGTCTTAGATATTCGGGCCGAGATCCGAGACCGCCAGGACGTCCATGTCGTCGAATTCCAGGTTCTCCCCGCCCATCGACCAGACGAAGGTGTAGTTCGAGGTGCCGACCCCGCTGTGGATCGACCAACTGGGCGAGAACACCGCCTCGCCCTCGTCCATGAACACCGCGCGCGGCTCGGACGGCTCCCCCATCAGGTGCATGACCCGGCCGGGGTCGGTGTCGAAGTACATGTAGATTTCGCTGCGCCGGCGATGGGTGTGCGGCGGCATGGTGTTCCAGACATTGCCGTCGGCCAGCTCGGTGAAGCCCATCACCAGCTGGCAGGTGTCGACGACGCCGGGGCGTATAGCCTGGCGGATCACCCGGCGGTTGGCGGTCGTCGCCTCCCCCGCCTGGATCGTCCTGGCCTCGTCGCGCCGCACCCGCTTGCTGGGGTGGTTGGCGTGAGCCGGGTAGCTGACGAAGTAGAACTTGGCCGGATCGGCCGGATCGTCGCTCTCGAAGCTGACGACCTCGGTTCCACGGCCAATATAGAGGCTGTCGTGACGGGCCAGATCGAAGCGCTCGCCGTCCAGGGTCACGACGCCCGAACCGCCGATGTTGATCACGCCCACCTCGCGGCGCTCGCAGAAGAACCGCGAGGCCAGCTCCTTGTGGGTCGGCAAGCTCAGAGCCGTATCGGTCGGCGTCGCCGAACCGACCACCGCCCGCTCGATCTCCAGATAGCTGAGCGACAGCTCGCCCGGCCGGAACAGCCTGTCGATCACGAAGGTGTCGCGCAGCTCGCGCACCGTCATGCGGCTCATGCCGGCGCGATCGGTGCTCTCACGATAGTCCATCTGAACGCTCATCGGCCGAACTGGCCTCCACTTCGGGAAGGTTGCTGGCCGGTCGCCGCCTTCACCGGCGGTCGCTCCAAGACGCGCATCCATCCCCCGTTTCACTGGTTGCGAAACTGACATTACCAATCTGATCGTAAAGCCGTAAAGGCTGAACGCGCCCGATTCCATGCTAACGTTGTCACCAGCTCGTGCTCCCCCAGCCAACCGTTGGATTGGACAACGAAGTCACCCACCCAGGCCAAATCCGCTCGCGGAACGGCGCCGCTCGATAAGCGGCCTGACCATCTACCATTATTTGGACATACCAATATGTGGTCGACATGAGCCCGCGGCATCCAATCGCCACCGCTCGCCTCCACGTCGGCCGCCGCGCACTCCGCATCCGCCGCGGATCCAGCCGGCTTTTATGGAGGGCGCTGGGTCTAGTTCGCGGCGCTGGCCGCGCTCTTCCCTACTTCGCGGCGCTGGCCGCGCGGAGGGCGATCTCTTCGCGCTTGGCCGCCAGGCTCTCGCGGGTGCGCTCGATGGCCTCCAGTTCGGCGGTCAGCAGCAGGTTCTCGATCAGCCCGCCCAGGTGGGTCTGCATGGCGGCGCGCGCGGCCTTGGGATCGCGCGTCCGCAGGGCCTCGACGATCTCCTGGTGTTCGTCCTTCAGCGGCCGCTTGCGCACGTGGCGGGCCTTCTCCAGCATCTGCATGCACAGGCGCGAACGGTAGCGCAGGTCCCAGGCGCTCTCGATGATCCGCACCACGGCGTTGTTGCGCGTGGCCTGGGCGATGGAGATGTGGAACTGGCGGTCGGCCAGCTCGGACTGCTCCTTGGTCGAGGCGTCGCTGTTCATCTCGGCGACCAGGGTCTCAAGATAGGCCAACTCCTCGTCGGTGATCAGGGTGGCCGCCAGGGCCGCGGCCTCGCCCTCGAACAAACGACGCGCCTCGGCCTGCTCGAACGCCCCGATGTCGAGGTCCTTCACCGGCGGCGGCGGCTGGTCGAGACGAACATAGACGCCCGAGCCCTGGCGGGCCTCCAGCAGCCCGCGCATCTCCAGCGCGATGACGGCGCGGCGGACAGTGGGACGCGAGACGCCGAACTCGTCGGCCAGGTCGCGCTCGGACGGCAGGCGATGGCCCGGCTGATAGACGCCGTCGGCGATCGCGCCGCTGATCGTCGCGGCGACCTGCTGATAGAGCCTTGAATCCGGCGAAGAGGTCGACATCACGAGGGCCACAGACAGGCGCCACGATCGGCGCGTCACACAGGACTAGCGCGCGTCCAGTCGGCTCACAAGCATCCGATCCGGAGGTGGCCTTACCAGACCCTCCCGGCGGGGCGACCGGAGGGAGGACTCCGGCCGCCATCGTCGGCCGCCCCGGGAGGAGGTTGGCGCAAGGTACGCAACGCCTGTGGTCGACGAGCAAGCGATTGAACGGAGGTGAGCTCCATTCCATCGCGCCAACCCACCCTAGCGAAATTGGCTAGGCGCGCAACGAAAAATGGCCTGACCAATTCATCAAATTCGGTCAGATTTGTACGACCAATTTGTTAGCGCTCTCAAATCTCGACGTCGAGGGCCACGCCCGGCTCGGACCAGGCCTTCCGCGAACCGGCGCGGGCCTTGTCCTTTTCCGCGTCGTGATCCTTGGCGTTGACGCCGTAGGGCCCATCCTTGGGATGGGCCGGATCGATGTGCTTCTTGGCATAGTCGACGTCCGTGCAGTTCTTGCACGAGAAACCGTTCACCGTGACCGGCTGTGGGTAGTCGCCGCTGATGGCCATCGCCTGCTCCCCTGCTCGGCGCCGACAAGCGCCCGTGGGTCATTCGGACGATGGACCTCTTTGGTTACAGTCCCGTTCCCGCCAATTTCACGCCGCCTGCCGAAGCCCCCACGGGTGAGCCGGATAGAACTGGGCCATCATCCGCCCGACATAGTCGACGAGACGCGGATAGCTCTCGGCCTCGCGACGCAACGGCGACTCGAAGTGCGGCGTCATGATCCCCGCCAGCATGGCGAAGGCCGTGGCGTCGACGCCGACCGGATGGCTGTCGCGCATCAGATAGGCCTTGTCCTCCAGCAGTTCATCCAGCGAGCGTAGCGACAGGCCGCCCAGCCAGACGACCTCCTCGCGCAGATGACGGCCGACGCCGACCGCGCGGATATTGGCGGCGATCGCTTCCTGCAGGCCGCGCCTCAGATCTTCCCGCACATGCTCCGGCGCCTCGTCGAACCACCGTGCGGCGCCCTTGGCGAAGTTGGCCGGATCGAGGTGCCGGAAATAGGCCGACACCCAGCCCAGCTGGTTCTCGATCATGCGCTCGATCGCCCACGCCTGGGCGCGCTCCTTGCCCGACAGGCCGATGTCGAGATCGATCTCGTATTTCTGCTCGATGTGAGCGCGGATGAAGGTCGAGTCCCCGATCGCCACGGCGGCGTCCTCGATCCACGGCAACTGACCCTTGGGCGCGGTCTCGCGACTGCCCTTGGTCTTTTTGTAGTCGAGACCAGCCATCATCAGCTGGACCTCTGTCTTGGTCACATAGGGGCTGATCTCAGGCAGCCCGAACCCGGCTCCGGCGGCGAATAGCGTGATCATCGTCCCTCTCCATCACGAATGTCGTGGTGACGACTTGCTACCGCCAGGCTACTGCCAGCATGCTGTCAGTAGCGATCGCCGATATTCGAGCCCATGAGACGCGCCGAACGCCTTTTCCAGATCATCCAGATCCTGCGCCGCAGTCGCGCGCCGGTGACCGCCGACGCCATAGCCGCCGAACTGGAGACGTCGAAACGCAGCGTCTATCGCGACATCGCCGCCCTGGTCGGCCAGCGCGCGCCCATCCGCGGCGAGGCCGGGATCGGCTACGTGCTGGAGGCCGGCTTCGACATGCCGCCCCTGATGCTGACCCCGGACGAGATCGAGGCGGCGGTGCTGGGCGCGCAGTGGGTGGCCGGGCGCGGCGATCCGGTCCTGGCCAAGGCCGCCAACGACCTGATCAGCAAGATCGCCGCCGCCGTGCCCGATCGTCTGCGGCCCTATGTGCTGGAGCCGGCGATCGGCGCCTCACCGGCCTGGAAGCCCGAAACCGACCGCATCGACGTCGCCCAGGTCCGCGCCTGGATCCACGCCGGCCGCAAGATCCGCCTGGACTACAGCGACGGGGCCGGCGCGGTCAGCGCGCGGGTGATCTGGCCGGTCACGGTCGGCTATCGCGAGACGATCCGCATGATCATCGCCTGGTGCGAACTGCGCGAGGCGTTCCGCACCTTCCGCACCGATCGCGTGGTCGGCGCGGAGTTCCTGGAGGAACGCCACGGCAAACGGCCGGCGGTGCTGCGCGGCGAGTGGATCAAGTTCCGCGACGCCGAGATCGCCGCCTGGAAGCTGAAGGAAAAGGCGGACTGCTGAGGCTCTGTTAGATCCCGTGCCGCTTGGCGAAGGTCTCGAACAGGCTGGGCCAGGCCGCCACGGGCTTACCGGGCGTGCCGCGCAGGCCAAAGCCGTGACCGCCCTCCTCGAAGATGTGCATCTCGGTCGGCACGCCCTTGGCCCTCAGCGCCGCGAACATCACCAGGCTGTTGTCCACCGGCACGGACTTGTCGTCGGCGGCGTGCAACTGGAACACCGGCGAGAGGCCTGTCGTCACCAGGCGCTCGGGGGAAATCGCCGCGGCCCGCTCGGGCGAGGCGTCGGCGGTGAGCAGTTCCTTGCGCGAACCGGCGTGGGCGATGGCCGGGTCCATGCTGATCACCGGATAGATCAGGCCGGACAGGTTGGGCTTGGCCGAAAGATCGTCGGCGGCGTCGACCGAGGCGTAGGTCTTGTCGGCGAAGCGGGTGGTCAGGCTGGCCGCCAGGTGGCCGCCGGCCGAGAAGCCCATGATCGCTACGCGGTCAGGGCTGAAGCCCATCTCGGCCGCCCGCGACCGGATCAGTCGGATGCCGCGCTGGGCGTCCTGCAGCGGCGTGTCGGCGCCCGCCGTCCAGCCGTCGCCCGGCATGCGATAGAACAGGACGAAGCAGGTGTAGCCGCGCTGGTTCAGCCAGCGGGCCATCTCGTAGCCCTCCTTGTCCAGCACCGCCCGCACATAGCCGCCGCCGGGGATCAGCATCACCGCCGCGCCGTTCGGGGTCTTGGGCCGGAACACCATCAGCACCGGCTTGCGGGTATGGGCCATGGCCCGGTCGCGCACGCCGTTGGGATCGCCCCGTTCGAGGATCTGCTCGGTGACGGTGACCGCCTCGCCGCCCGGCGCGCCGGCTGGCCACAGGACGATGGTTTCGGTCGGATCCTGATCCACGGGCGCGGCCTCGACACTCTTGGCCGCCAGCGAAGCGAGGAAGCCGGTGACAAAGGTCGCCAGGGCGCCGCGACGGTTCAGCATGGATCTAGCCTTCTGACGGGATGTTCTGGCGGACCCTAGTGCCTGGGAAACCGGTTTCCTAGCCCTGTGCGAACCGAAGATGATGCAGCACGATCCCACTGGTCGTGGCGACATTCAGGGAGTCGAAACCGCCCGCCATCGGGATGCCGATGGTCCTCGCCCGCGCCATGACCTCGGGCGTCAGGCCGGGTCCCTCGGCGCCCAGCAGCACCGCCGTTCGGGGCGCGGGCGTCAGCCGCGCCAGGATCTCGGTCGCCGAGGGGCTCAGCGCCAAGCCTTCGAAACCCGTCGCGGCCAGCAGGTTGGCGATGTCCTCCCCGCGATCGAGCTTGGCCGTGGGGATCGACAGCGCCGCTCCGACCGAAACGCGGATGGCCTTGCGATACAGCGGATCGCAGCAATCGGCGTCGAGGATCACCGCGTCGGCCCCGAACGCGGCGGCGTTGCGATAGATGCCGCCGATGTTGTCGTGATTGGCGATGCCGCAGAGCACCAGCACGATCGCTCGCGCCGGCAGGCCGGCCAGCAGGTCGCGCGCCGGGATCGGATCGGGCTTGCGCCCCACCGCCAGCACGCCGCGATGCAGATGAAAGCCGGCGATGGCGTCGACCACCGCCTGCTCGGCGAGGTGGACGGGGACGTCCTCCGGCAGACCCGCGAAGACGTCGGCCAGCTTGTCCTTGCGCTTCGGATCGATCAGCAGCGAGACCACGCGCCGCGGCGCATCGCGAACGAAGGCCCGCAGCACCGTCTCGCCCTCGGCGATGAACAGGCCCTCGCGCCCGACCAGGTCCCGCTCCTTGATCGCCCGGAACGGGGCGACGGCGGGATCTTCGGGATCGGTGACGACGCGGAACTGGGGCAAGGCGATCCCTGAGGCGGTAGTTAGCGCACCCCTCGTATCGGCAGGATCGCCAGACCGCCAGCCAAAGCCAGCCCCGCGGCCATCAGGAAGAACAGCTGGAAGTTCCCGTGGGTCGGCCCCAGGCTCCATACGGCCAGGGCCGGCGCCAAGGCCTGAGGCAGCGTGTTGGCCAGGTTGATCACGCCCAGGTCCTTGCCAGCATCGCGCTGCGAAGGCAGCACCTGGGTGACCAGGGCGATGTCGACGGCGCAGTAGCAACCCGCCCCGCAGCCATAGACGACATAGGCGGCCAGCAGCACGTTCCAGTCCGAGGTCAGCGAGAACACGACCATCGACGCGGCGATGGTCAGGGCGGCGCCGAAGGCGAACAGCTTGCGCCGTTGCATCCGGTCCGACAGCACCCCGCCCACCATGGCGCAGGCGACGTTGAAGACCGTCGAGACCGTCGCCAGGATCGCCAGGCCTTCCTCCGAGCGATGACCCGGGAAGAGACGCGGATACTCCACCACGTCCTGCAGGAAGTAGAGCATGTAGCTCTGCACCAGGCTCAGGGCGACCAGCACCATGAACCGGCCGGCCCAGGCGAAGGCGAAGTCGGGATGCTCGCGCGGGCTGACCCACAGGCCGGCGATGAACTCCCGCAGGTGGAACGGCGGCACATCGGCTTTCGCCAGCGGCGGGTCCTTCAGGCGCAGCACGAAGGGCGCCAGGCCCAACAGCAGCGCCGCCGAGATCACCGCGTAGCGCTGCCACTCGACGACCAGCAGGCCGCCGATGATCACCGCGCCGGCGGCCGAGCCGATTGGGTTCCCCAGACTGAGGAAAGCCGCCACCATGCCCTTCTGGGTGTCGGGCACCCGGTCGGGCATGACGGCCACCAGGGCCGAGAAACACAGGTTGAAGGTCAGCTGGAACAGGATAACGCCGCCGATCAGGGCCAGCGGCGTCTTGGCGTTCATGATCGCCAGATAGGCCAGGGACGCGCCGATCGCGCCGACCACCATCCAGGGCCGCCGGCGGCCGAAGCGCGAGGTGGTGCGGTCGCTGATCGCTCCGGCCAGCAGGTTGGCGATGCTGGCGGCGATCGCGCCATAGAAGGCGACCTGACTCAGCACCACCGCCTTGGAAGCCGCGTCGATCGACTCGGCCTTCAGCGGCAGCAGGACTTGCAGAAGCGGTTGGAACGAAACAAAGGCCCCGATCTGGGCGAGGGTATAGGCGGCGATGAAGTTCGCGCGCACCGGCTCCTTGGGCCGGGCCCCATCGTCAGGCCGCACTCATCACCTCCCCCAGGAACACGGCGACCGCCACGCTCCCGAACGCTTTTGATAGAGCCCGCTTTTCAACGGGCTCGTCGCGGTCTTTCGCCGCGTCCGGTCCGGACAGTGGCCGCGCCTTCGTTGCGGCACAAGGGGTCGCGTGTGGGTGAGCAGGGAGTTTCCCTATCGCGCGGGGACGCTCTAGGTTGGCTCTATGAGCATGAGTCAGAACAGCATCGGGACGGTCTGATGGCCTCGGTGACGATCTACGACGTCGCCGCGCGGGCGGGCGTCTCGATCAAGACCGTTTCGCGGGTGATGAACAAGGAGCCGAACGTACGGCCCGCCATGCGCGATCGTGTCCTGGAGGCGGCTGGCGAGCTTGGTTACAGCCCTAACCTGTCAGCGCGCAGCCTGGCCGGCTCGCGCTCGTTCGTGATCGCCGTCTTCGTCGACGCGGCCTTGACCATCGACCACTGGCAGAGCGAGCGCGGGGCCGACTATCTCAGCCGTATCCAACTGGGCGCGACCCTGCGCTGCCGCGAGGCCGGCTATCACCTGCTGATCGAGCTGATCGACAACGACGGCCCGAATGTGCGCCAGGACGTGGCCGGCTTCATCGCCGCGCTGAAGCCGGACGGCGTGATCCTGACCCCGCCCTCCTCCGACAATCCCGGCGTGCTGGAAATCCTCGACAAGACCGGCACGCCCTATGTTCGCGTCGGCCCCGAACGCGCCGAAGGCCTTGGCCCCCGCGTGCATATGGACGACGTCGCCGCCGCCCGCGAGATGACCGAGCACCTGGCCGCCCTCGGCCACAGACGGATCGGCTTTATCGTCGGCGAGCCGCGCTACGGCGCCAGCCAGGCGCGACGGCAAGGCTATCTTGAGGCCATGAAGGCGCGCGGCCTGCCTGTGGTCGACGACTGGGTGCGCCAGGGCGACTTCACCTTCCAGTCGGGCCTGGAGCAGGCCAAGGCTCTGCTGGCCCTGCCCGAGCGCCCGACGGCGATCTTCGCCAGCAACGACGACATGGCCCTGGGCTGCATCGCGGCGATCGCCGAGGCCGGGCTGATGACGCCGGGCGATGTCTCCGTGGCCGGCTTCGACGACAGCCCCAGCTCACGCTTCAGCCGCCCGCAGCTGACGACCGTGCGTCAGCCCGTGGCGGAGATGTCATCGGTGGCGGCCAAGCTGCTGATCGCTCAAGCCAGGAGCAACGATCCGCCCGAACGACCGGTGGACGAGCTCCTGCCGTTCGAACTGATCCACCGCGCCTCGACGGCTCCGCCGCCGAAGTAGACCCTAGCGCCCCGGACGAGCGAAGGCGGCGACGCGCGCCCGGGCGGCGTGGACCGGGTTCTCGGCGGACTCTTCGCGGTGAGCCGGCTGGAAGCTCTGCGGACGGCCGTCCAGGCGGAAGACACCGACGCGGTTCGACAGGTCGGCCACCTCGACGCGCAGGGCATGGGTGGCTTCGGTCGATTGCGAGACCATGGCGGCGTTGCGCTGGGTCACCTGATCCAGCTGGTTCACGGCCGAATTGACCTGGCCCAAGGCCGTGGCCTGCTCGCTGGCCGAGGCGGCGATGGCGTTGACCAGTTCGTCGATACCGCCAACCTTCTCGTGGATGCCGCGCAGCGCCGCGCCCGTCTGGCCGACGAGGTCGACGCCCTCGCTGACCTGGCGGCTCGATTCAGTGATCAGTGACTTGATCTCGCTGGCCGCCTGCGACGAGCGCTGGGCCAGGGCCCGCACCTCCTGCGCCACGACGGCGAAGCCCTTGCCGCTATCCCCGGCGCGAGCGGCTTCGACGCCGGCGTTCAGGGCCAGCAGGTTGGTCTGGAAGGCGATCTCGTCGATCATGCCCAGGATCTGGTTCACCTGCGAGGATTGGGCCTCGATCTTGGTCATGGCCTCGGCGGCGCGCGTGACGATGTCGCCCGAGCGTTCGGCCTCGGTCGAGGCCTCGGTGATGCGCGAGGAGACCTCGCGGGCGCTCTTGGCGGTCCTGCCGACGGCGCCGGTCAGTTGCTCGACGGCGGCGGCCGTCTGCTCAAGCGTGGCGGCCTGCCGTTCGGTACGTTCCGACAGGTCCTCGGCGCTGCGGGCGATCTCCTCGACGCCCGAGCGAATGCCGCCGGCCGAGTGCTCTACCGAGCGCATGGCCTCACCCAAGGCGCCGACAGCCTGCTCGAAGTCGACCTTCAGGCCCTGAAACTCGGGCGCCAGATCACCCTCGACGCGGGCCGACAGGTCGCCCGCGGCCAAGCGCGACAGGGCTTCGCCGACCGCCTTGACGGCCTGGGCCTGGCGTTGCTCGGCGGCCTCGCGCTCGACCTCAAGGGCCTCGCGCTCTTCCTGCAGCAGCGAGAGATAGCTGGAGATGGCCAGTTCCATGTCGAGGAACACGGCCTTGGTCAGGGCCGAGAGGCCGTCGGCCAGGTCGGCGTCCGACTTGGCGGCGTTGCTGAACAGGCCCTTGGCCCGCTTGGCGACGACGGCGCGGATCAGCGCCTCGGCCACCAGGGCGTAGCCGCCGATATACCACCGCGGCTGCAGATCGGCGTTGACGTGAGCGCGACCGATCCGCTCGACATCGCGAACATAGGTGTCGCTATAGTCGGCCTGGACGATCCTGCGCCAGTGCGCGGCCTGGGCGCGCTCGGCGCCGGCCATGTGGGCGTCGTCGCGGAACTTGGCGCGCGTTTCGGGGAAGGCCCGAACCTGGGCGTAGAACGCGCCCAGCGCGCCGTTGATCTCGGCGTCGATCACGGGCTTGAGGCCTCGCAGAGCCGACCGCGAACGCTCGTCGAAACGCATGAAAGCCATTCGCTGATCAAGCTTGGCGTGCGCGCTCATGCGTTAGTACTCCAGTCCGGCACATAGGAATTCGTCGGCCATGTTCGTGAAGGGAATCCGTTAACCAAGACTAAAGTTCACCTCCCCGCGCGGCCCTGCTGCACCACTATGTCGCGTGGCGAGCACGCGGCCTTTTTTCGAGCTCGCGGGCCTTATCCAGCAACAAGCTGCGCCTTGGCGCGTTTTGGGCTTGTCAGGTCCATGGCCGGGCTTGGATATAACCAGGAAACGAGCCCCCAGGACTTCATGGCTTTACCGGCGGACTTCACCTTGACCGACCAGGACGGCCGCACGACCGCCGTGCTGACCGGGGACTGGACCGCACGGGGGCTGCTCGACGCGGGCCTGCGCCTGGATAGCGCCCTTTCCAGCAAGCACGCGCTCGACATGGACCTCACGGGCGTCAATCGCTGCGACACCGCCGGCGCCTACGCGATTCTGCGCGCGGGCGGCGAAAACCTTGAGCCGCAGAACGTCCAGGCCCGCCGCGAGGTGCTGCGCCTGCTGGAGCTGGTCCGCGCCGCCATCCAGGTCGAGCCCGAGCCGACGATTCGCCCAGGCGGCGTCCACGCCCTGCTTGAGCGGATCGGCCGCGGCGTCTTCGGCCTGTTCCAGGACGGCTACGGCACCATGATCTTCCTGGGCCACCTGCTGGTCGCCCTGGGCCGCTGCGTCGTCGACCCGCGCCGTATCCGCTGGGCGCCGATCGTGGCCCTGTGCGAGCGCGCCGGCCTCGACGCCATGCCGATCGTGGCGGTCACCACCTTCTTCATCGGTGCGGTGGTGGCCCTGTTGGGCGCCAACATGCTCACCGACTTCGGGGCCCAGGTCTATTCGGTCGAGCTGATCGGCATCTCGGTGATGCGCGAGTTCAACATCCTGATCACCGCCATCCTGCTGGCCGGCCGCTCGGCCTCCAGCTTCGCGGCCGAGATCGGCTCGATGAAGATGAACCAGGAGATCGACGCCATGCAGGTCATGGGCGTGGACCCTTACGAGGCGCTGGTCCTGCCGCGTTTCGCCGCCCTGCTCTTCACCATTCCGCTGCTGGTCTTCGTGGCGACGATCGCGGGCCTGGCCGGCGGCATGCTGGTGGTCTGGGCCGTGCTGGATCTGTCGCCGACCTTCTTCCTGCAGCGGATCATCGACTTCGTCGGCGCCACCCACTTCTGGATCGGCATGTCCAAGGCGCCGGTCATGGCCGCGGTGATCGCCGCGATCGGCTGCCGCCAGGGCATGGAGGTCGGCAACGACGTCGAGTCCCTGGGCCGACGCGTGACGGCGGCCGTGGTGCACGCCATCTTCGCCATCATCCTGATCGATGCGGTCTTCGCCCTGATCTACATGGAGCTGGACATTTGACCCGCTCCACACAGAACGCGCCCGAGTCCGAGCCCTTCGTCGACACAGCCGAAGCCGAGAGGCACCCGATCGACGTGCGGGGCCTAGTCTCCGCTTTCGGCGACAACATTGTCCACGACGGACTTGACCTCAAGGTCGAGCGCGGCGAGGTGCTGGGCGTCGTCGGCGGCTCGGGCAGCGGCAAATCGGTGCTGCTCAACACCATCATCGGCCTGAAGCCCCCCGACGGCGGCACGGTCCGGCTGTTCGGCGGCGATATGCGCACGGCCTCGCGTCGGCGATGGTCGTCGGTCGAGCGGCGCTGGGGCGTGCTGTTCCAGCAGGGCGCGCTGTTCTCGAACCTGACCGTGCGCGAGAACGTCTCCGCGCCGCTCTACGAGCACACCAAGCTGCCTCGCCGCGAGATCGAGGAGATCGCCGACCTGAAGATCGCCATGGTCGGCCTGCCCGCCCGCGCCGCGCTCCTGAAGCCGGCCGAGCTTTCGGGCGGCATGCGCAAGCGCGCCGGTCTCGCCCGCGCGCTGGCCATGGACCCCGAACTGCTGTTCCTGGACGAGCCGACCGCCGGTCTCGACCCGATCGGGGCCGAAGCCTTCGACTCCCTGATCAAGGACCTGTCGGACAGCCTGGACCTGACGGTGTTCATGATCACCCATGACCTGGACAGTCTCTACGCCATCACCGACCGTGTCGCCGTCCTGGCCGACAAGAAGGTCGTCGCGGTGGCGCCCGTTCGCGAACTCGAGCGTTCGGATCACCCCTGGATCAAGCAATACTTCCTGGGCCCCCGGGGACGCGCCGCCGCGACCGCCGAGGCTCTGGCCGAGGCAAGGACGAACGTCTGATGGAAAGAAACGCCAACTACGCCCTGGTCGGGGCCATATCCCTCGCCCTGTTCATGGGCCTGGTGATCTTCGTGGTCTGGCTGGCCAAGGTCAGCTTCAGCAAGGACTACGATCTCTACGACATCCTGTTCATCGGTCCGGTGCGCGGTCTGTCGACGGGCGGCGAGGTCCATTTCAATGGCATCAAGGTCGGCGAGGTCAGCCGCATCGAGCTGGACAAGACCGATCCCAACCGCGTCATCGCCCGCGTCCGCATGACCTCGGACGTGCCGGTCAAGGTCGACAGCTACGCGACGCTGGAGCCGCAAGGCATCACCGGCGTCAACTACGTGCAGATCACCGCCGGCTCGCCGAACAAGGAGCTGCTGAAGGACACCGTCAAGAACGGCAAGGTCCCCGTCCTGCGCAGCCAGCGCAGCGCCCTCTCCGACCTGCTCGAGGGCGGCGGCACGGTTCTGACACGAACCATCGAGGCCCTGGACCGCGTCAACCGCGTGCTTTCGGACAAGAACATCAAGACCTTCAGCGCCTCGCTCAGCGACGTCCAGGCGGTCACCGCCGAGCTGCGCGAGCGCAAGGAAATCATCGCCGACGCGCAGAAGGCTCTGCAGAGCATCGATGCGACGGCTCAGTCGATCACCAACCTGGCCAACAGCGCCAACGGTCTGGTCGATGGCGACGCCAAGCGCACCTTGAAGGAGGCCGGCGACGCCGCCGCCGAGCTCAAGGCCGCCGCCAAGGACGCCCGCTCGATGATCTCGAAGCTGGAAGGCCCGACCAGCGATTTCGCCAGCACCGGCCTGCCCCAACTCTCGGCGGCCATCGTCACCCTGCAGTCGGCCGCCGAGTCCCTGGACCGCCTGGTCGCCGACGTCGAACAGAACCCCCGTGGCGTGGTCGGCAAGGCCCCAGCCAAGGAAGTGGAGGTCAAGCCGTGAGCCCGATGATCCGCAACGTCGCCAAGACCTTTGGACGCGTCCTGGCCGTCTCGGCCGTGGCGTTCAGCCTCTCGGCCTGCATCAGCGTCTTCCCGAAGACCAAGCCGGTGACCACCTATCGCTTCGGCGACGCTGACCTCAGCGTCGCCAAGAGCCCTCCCGGCGCGATGTTCGGCGTTCTGAAGGCCCCGTCGGCCTTCACCCGCGCCGCGGCGGGCGACCGCCTCCTGACCGTGACCAATGGCGAAGTGGCCTATATCGCCGACGCGCGGTGGGTTTCCCCAGCCTTCATCCTGTTCGAGGAAGCCATCGCCCGCGCGTTCGACAACGATCCGGGCCGCGCTCGCCTGATCGGTCGAGGCGAGGTGGCCAAGGCCGACCTGGTGCTGCGCCTGGAGGTTCGAAAGTTCGAGGCCGACTACGTCAACGGCCCCAAGGCCGCTCCCGAGATCGTGGTCCGCGTGCGCGGCGTCCTGAACCGCAACAGCGACCGGGCCCTGGTCGGCGACCAGATCTTCGAGGCCAGGGTGAAAGCCGCCGACAACCGCGTCTCGGCCATCGTGCCGGCCTACGACCAGGCCGTGGCCAAGGTGCTGGGCGACGTGGTGGGCTGGGTCAACGCGGCGGGACCCGGCATCAAGACCTAAAGCGCGCGCTCAGAGCGCTTCCAGGGGCTCGGTCACCGCGCCATAGCCGGCGTTCTCCTGGATCCGCAGGACTCGCCCGTCGACCCAAGGCTCGACCGTGACCAGCTCCCGGGCCTCGGCCCGCGTCACGGCGTCGACGGGACTGGTGCTCTCGGCCAGGAGCTGAAGGTTCATGCGCGTGGGGAAGATCACCTTGCGCTCGCCCGAGGCCGCCAGGTCGAGCGCCAGGCTCGGGGCGATCCACTCGGCGTCGACCGCTTCGTGGCCATCGCAGATCGCCTGCTGGGCCAGGGGCGCGTGGGTGACGTAGAACCAGGTGTCGAAGCGCTTGGGCATCAGCCTGGGGGTGATCCACCGCGCGAACACCGTCAGGGCCGAGAGATCCAGCTTCAGGCCCAGGTCCTCGACCACGTCAAGAAAGGCCACCTTGTCCTCGGCCACCGCCGCGCGGACGTCCTTGGCCGCCTCGCCGGCATAGAAGGCCCCGTCCCTGTCGCGGGCCAGCAACACGCCGGCTTCCTCATAGGCCTCGCGGATCGCGGCGATGCGCAGGGCCACGCCATCCTGCCCCCCTTCTCCTGGGCCGACCTCGTCGAACCCGATGGCCAGCTCGCGCCAGCGCGGATCGCTGTCGCCCTGGTGGCTCTTGCCGCCAGGGAACACCAGGGCCCCGGCGGCGAAGTCGATCTGGTGATGCCGCTTGACCATCAGCACCTCGAACGAAGGCGCGTCTCGAAGCAGCAGTACGGTGGCGGCCAGGCGGATCGCGCCTTGCGAGGAGTCGGACATGCGGCAAGTCTGGCGCCGCCGCGCGAGCTTGCCCATACCCCTTTCGAACAGTTGTTAGGCCGCGCCCTGATCCTCGCGATTGGCGCGACGGCGGTTGGCGCTGCGATCCATGCGGTCCATCAGGTACTCGCTATCCTCGCGCGAGACCGTGTGCGACGAAGTCAGGAAGCGCTGGATCATGCGCTCCTGGAAACGCTCCCGGTCGTTCGCGCCACCGTCGAACTCCAGACCGTGGAAGGCGTCGACGCCAGCGCGGAAGGCTGAGTAGAGGCGCGGCGGCAGCCCGGCCCGCTCGCAGATCGCCTTCAGGCCCAGGGGGCCCGCGTCGTGGATCATCAGCCAGGTGCGGTGGTGCGGAATGCCGGCCAGTTCGGCGACGGCCCACTCGAAGAAGGTCATGTGGCCGTGGGCCAGGGCCCGCAGCAGCAGCGACGGCGACAGGCGGCCGACCTTGCTCAGATGCGCCACGAAAGCCTTCGGGTCGCCGGCGCGGCCGGCCTGGTCGACCAGATCGATCGTCGCCCGTTCCTTGGCGCCGATGATCAGCTCCATCGTGCGCTCGGCCGACAGGGCGTGGCTGGTCAGGATATGGTCGCGCAGCTGCTCACCGACCATGTCGATCAGGCGCTCGCTGACCGCCAGAGGCAGAGCCGCGCGATAGGCGACGGCCTGCAGCACGCTCTCCGACTTGGAGAAGCGATCCAGCGCCTTCTGCAGCGTCACTTCCGAGAAGCGTGCGTTGTCGTTGGCGCAGGCCGTGGCGACCACGTCCTCGTCCCCCTGCTCGACCAGCAGGGTGGTGATACGGCTGGAGAGCTTGGGACGCCTGGCCACCGCCTTCTGGCGCGCCGCGCCCCCGACGCGGACGATCTCGGCCAGGTCGGCGTCGGTGAACACCGGCGAGAAGCTAATGATCGGCAGGCTGACGCTTTCGACGTCACGGGCCAGGCGGTTGGCGACGTCCGGCGGCAGAGCCATGGAATTCTTCAGCGTCACCGCCATGGCGCGACGCACCAGCTCGGCGGCGTCGGCGGCCATCACCCGCAGGATCTCGTGCGCTACCTGGCGGTCCTCATCGCTGAGCGCGCCGCGGTCGATGGTGCGGCACAGCTTGTGCGCGGCCAGCGCCCGTTCGTCCGGCGTCGCGCCCTTCACGAGCATGCGGATGTCGGAATCGGTGAGAGCGGCGCGTGTGGTGGCCATGGTCGCCTGCCGAGAGTCTGGGACTTGGAGCCTCATCTTCGACGGTTAGGCTTAATGATTGTTTGAACTTTGTACCTGTGGATTAACGATACCCCGTAACCGGGTACAAACCACGCTCCCCTAAGGTGCGTCCTCAATCACGAGGAGCGCGACCTTGCTCGCCGAGCGCCGCCCACAAGATATCTCGACAGAGGGCGCCCACCTCGCCAAGGCCCTGGACGCCCAGACGGCGTTGCTGCCTTACGCGCTTGGGGTTTTCGCGGTCAGCCTGCCCCTGTTCGTATGGATCGGATCGTTCGCCGCCAACCGCGTCTGGATGACCGCCAGCTTCGCGGTGTTCGCGATCAACTGGGGCGCCTTCTACGCGGTGGTGAACTGGCTGCGCGACGAAGCGTCGCAAGATCTTAACCGCAGAGCACGAGTCCAGGTGATGGGCGGCGTGCTCTGGGCCCTGGCTTCGGTGCAGGTCTCGGTCTTCGCCCTGGGCGCCGGACCGGCGCGAGAGCCCCTGCTGATGCTGGCCACGGCCGGCGCGGTGCTCTGCGCCTTCTTCGCCGCGCCCTATCTGGCGGGCCTGCTGATCGTCGCGCCGATCGCCGCGGCCGGCCCGTTGATCGCCTCCTTCGCCAGCGACCGCCAGCTGGGCGAGCTGACCTGGGGCGCCACCGCCCTGGCGATGACCCTGGCGCTGATCCTGAACCGAATGTTCCGCCGCCAGCACGACCTGGCCGTCCGACACGAACATCTGGTCGACGAACGCTTGCGGGTGCTGGAGGCGGCCGAGCGCACCGCGCGCAGCAAGTCGGACATCGTCGCCACCCTCAGCCACGAGATCCGCAACGGCCTGACCGGCGTCACCCACGTGCTGGCCGCCGCCGCCGGCAAGGGCGGCCGCGCCGCGCCCTCGCGCGAACAGCTGAACGCCGCCCTCGACGCGGCCCAGGACCTGATCGCGGTGCTGAACGCCACGCTCGATTCCGAGATCGCCGAGTCCGGCCGCCTCAGCGTCGAGGCTCAGCCGTTCGACCCGGTCCGCCTGGTCCAGGACCTGGCCCTGCTGGATAAGCCGCACGCCGCGGCCAAGGGCCTGGAGCTGACGGTCCATGTCGACCCGCTGCTGCGCATCCGCGACAGGGGCGCGACCGTCGCCGACGCCCTGCGCACCCGCCAGATCATCGCCAATCTGCTGGGCAACGCGGTCAAGTACACCGTGCGCGGTCGCATCGAGGTTCGTCTTGAACCCCGCGACGGGCAGATCGCCATCGAGATCGCCGACACCGGCCCCGGCCTGTCGACCGAGGAGATCGAGCAGGCGTTCGAGCCCTTCCGCCGCATCGAGCGCACCGGCGCCGGCGTCAACGGGGCGGGCCTGGGCCTGTCGCTATCGCGCCAGCTGGCCCGGTTGATGGGCGGCGCCCTGGAGGCGCGTAGCGCCGTGGGCGTCGGCAGTTGCTTCACCCTGACCCTGCCCTTCGATCCGGACGCACAGTACGCGTCCGACGCCGAAGAGATGGAGGCTGCGGCCGCCGACACCTCGGGCGCGCCGCGCGCCCTGCGCATCCTGATCGCCGAGGACGACGCCCTGAACGCGGCGATGCTGCGCGCCATTCTGGAGCAGCTGGGCCATCAGGTGGTTCACGCCCAGAATGGACGCCGCGCCGCCGACCTGGCCAAGATCGCCGAATTCGACCTCCTCATGCTGGACCACCATATGCCGGTGATGGACGGCCCCACCGCCACCGCCAGCCTGCGCGACAGCGAAGGCCCCAACCGCCACGCCCCGATCGTCGCCATCATCGACGGCGACGGCGAAGAGGCCACCGGCTTCCTGGAGGCCGGCGCCGACATCATGCTGCGCAAGCCGGTCAGCGTGGCCGGCGTCGCCCGCGCCCTGGCCGACGCCGCCGCGCTCGACCGTCGCGCCGCTCGATCGGAAGCCGCCTGAGCTTCGGTTTGACAAGCCAGACGGCGAGTGGAGAATGACGCATGTTCTCGCGCTCGACCTTTCGGCGTTTTCGCCATCACGGCGGTAGCCTGCTCGCGGGCTCGTAGCCCCGAACCGTCCGCGCATCCGTCGCGGGCGTTCGGGGCGAACATCACTCCCATCGTCATCTGACGGCGCGCCGCCCGCGCCGTCGCGCCATTACATCATCGCCAGGAGCTTTCCATGCCCCCGCAAGAGGACGCCGTCGCGCGTCCGCGCATCATCATGGCCGAGACCGAGGTCGACCGCCTTTCCACCCTGGCCCTGCAGATGGAGCAGGCGGCGCCGCTCGCGGCGGACATGCTGTTGCAGGAGATCGACCGCGCCGAGATCCGCCCCGACGGCGACATGCCCGATGGCGTCGTTCGCATGCGCTCGACCGTCCGGTTCGAGGACGACGCCCATGGCGTGGCGCGCTCGGTGCTGCTGGTCTATCCGAAGGAGGCCGACATCGCCGCCGGCAAGATCTCGGTCCTGTCCCTGGTCGGCGCCGGTTTGATCGGGCTCTCCGTCGGCCAGTCGATCCAGTGGCCCGATCGCGACGGTCACGAGCGTTCGCTGCGCATCCTCAAGGTCGAACCGCCCGGCTGTATCATGTTCTGAACGGAGGGCTTGCCGCCAGGTAAGCCTTTCCAACCTCCTCCCCGATCCGCACACTCTTGCGCAATGAGAAAAGGGAGAGAGCGATGCTGGAGGGACTGCGGGTCGTCGAACTGGCGACCTATATCGCCGCCCCCGGCGCGGCCGGGATCATGGCCGACTGGGGCGCCGAAGTGATCAAGGTCGAGTCGCCCGAGGGCGATCCGATGCGGCGGTTCTTCGACACCATCGGCTCGGACCAGGACGCCAACCCGATCTTCGAGCTCGACAACCGCGGCAAGCGGGCGGTGGTGCTGGACATCCGGTCCGACCTGGGCCGCGACGCGCTGAAGGCCCTGGCCGCCACGGCCGACATCTTCCTCACCAATGTCCGCCCCGCCGCCCTGGCCCGCGCCGGCCTCGACCACGAGGCGCTGAAAGCGGTCAATCCGCGCCTGATCTATTGCAGCCTGACGGGCTACGGCCTGACGGGCCCTGATCGTGACAAGCCCGGCATGGACGTCGCGGCCTTCTGGTCCCGCGCCGGCGTGGGATCGATCACCGCGCCGAAGGGGACCGAACCCTTCCCGATCCGCACCGGCATGGGTGACCACGTCACCTCGCTGGCCACCGTGTCGGCGATCCTGGCGGCGGTCCACGAGAGACAACGCACCGGTGTTGGCCGATTGGTCGAGACCTCGCTGCTCCGTACGGGCGTCTACGCGATCGGTTCGGACATGGCGATCCAGCTGCGGTTCGGGAAACTGGCCTCGACGCGGGGGCGGCGCGAGGCGGTGCAGCCGCTGGCCAACTTCTACAAGACCGCCGACGGTCGCTGGATCTGCCTGCTGCCCCGCCAGGGTTCGGTCGATTGGCCGCGTATCGCCGCCGCCGCCGGTCGGCCGGAGCTGGTCCAGGATCCCCGCTTCGCCAACGCCAAGGCCCGCCGCGAGAACGGCCAGGCGCTCGTCGACATCCTGGATGAAGCCTTCGGGGCCATGGCCTATGACGACGCCGCCGAAGCCCTAGACGCCGGCGACATCACCTGGGCGCCCTATCAGACCCCGCGCGAGCTGGCCGCGGATGCGCAGGCGGAAGCCGCCGGCTGCTTCGTCGACACGCCCGACGGCGCGGGCGGCACGTTCAAGGCCCCCGCCGCTCCGGCCCGCTTTCCCGGCGCGGAGGACGGCCCGCGCGGACCCGCGCCGAAGCTGGGCGCGGACACAGCGGCGGTGTTCAGAGAGTTGGGTTGGTCCGAGGATCAGGTATCAGAGCTAACCAAGCTCAGCGCTGCTTGACCTTGTCGTTGGCCTCGGCCAGCACGCGCAGCATCTCGGCCGAGAACATCGAGCTGGCCAGGCGCTGACCACCGCCCATGCTCGAGGCGCCCGAGCCGCCGAACGGGTTGGCGGCGTCCTGCGAGCCGCGCAGGATCAGGTCGACCATCGCCTCCTGCTGGCGGATGCGCTCCAGACGGCGGCCGCCGGCATATTGCATGAAGCCCTGATCGCCTTCGGGCAGCTTGACCGTATCCGGCTGCTCGGTGACGCGGGTCGCGCCGCCGGTCCTGGTCAGGTTGGCGTAGACCTCGCCCACCGTGGCGGCGCGGCCGTCCTTGTAGAAGATCGACTTGTTGGCCTGGGCCGCGTCCGGGAACATCGCCGCGGCGCTGGCGCCCGGCGAGGCCGTGGCGGCCTGGATCAGCCGAGCCGAACCCGCCGGACCCAGGAAGTGGGCGGCGTAGAGCTCGCCGGAGGTCGGGTCGCGTCCCACCCGCCCTCGCAGATACGAAGCGTGGTCGGAGGTCAGTTCACCCGCCATCAGCGAGGCGGCGTGCGGATCGGCCTTGAGGCCCAGCACGGCTTTGCGGGCTTCGTCGCCATCGACTCGATAGCGACCGTCGGGCCCCTGCGAGATCAGATCGGCATAACGGGCGTAGCCATACTTGGAGCCGTGCTTCTTCAGCGTGGACAACCAGGTCTGGTCTACGAACTGGAAGAGGCCCGACGCCGAGGAGGTTCGGGCTCTGGCGGCCGGGTTGAAGCCGCTTTCGCGCTTGGCCGTGCCCATCAGGAACGTGAAGTCGACCCCCGTCGCGCTGGACGCGCGCTGGATCGCCGACTCGACGACGCTGCGGATGGAACTGACGGCGGGCATGGACATCAGGAGTCGGCGACTATGGTTAATTCGCGATTAACCACGTTGACCAACCGTCCCCGTATGACGACATGCCGCACCCATTCTTACAAGCGTAAGACAAATCGCCACTGAGATTACGATTGTCAATTTACAGCCACACGCGTTCGTGCTGACCTGATCCTACAACTGTAATCCAGCGTAGGAGATCGACATGAACCTGGCTCTCCATCCTAGCGGCTCCGGCATCCCCGGCCTGGACGACACCCCGCGCAAGCCCTCGAAGGTGCTGGTCATCGGCATCGCCGTCTCGGCCGCCGCGCATCTCGGCCTGATTGGCTACCTCGCCTACACCAAGTACGTCACGCCGCTGCCGATGGCGCAGGAGGATCCGGGCTTCAGGCTGGAGTTGCCCTACACGCCGCCGAAGCCGCCGCCTCCCCCGCCAACGACCCAGCCGCCGCCTCGGAACCAGATCCGGTTACACACGCCAGTTCCAACGCCCATCCCCGCACCCGATCCCCTCCCCATCAAGCCCGTGGAGATTCCTCCCGGCCCGACCGTCACCGGCCCGCCGGTGATGCCGACGATCCCGGCCGCGCCGACGCCACCGCCCGCGCCCCAGCCCAAGGTGATCACCCGGGCCAACTGGCTGCGCACGCCCTCGGCGGACGAAGTCTCGCGCTACTATCCGGAAAGCGCCCAGCGGCGCGGCCTGTCCGGTTCGGCGACGCTGAGCTGCACGGTCGCCCTCAACGGCGCGGTCCGCGATTGCGTGGTGGCCTCCGAAACGCCCGCCGACGAAGGCTTCGGCAATGCGGCGCTGAAGATTTCGCGCTTCTTCAGGATGAAGCCGCAGATGGAGGACGGCCAGGCCGTGGACGGCGCCACGGTCCGCATCCCGATCCGGTTCAGCGCGGGCGCCTGAAGCCCCCTCCGGCGCTGAAACGGCGGCCGGGTCGCTTAGCCTTCCGCGACCCGGCCCTTCGTCATCATCAGTAGCTCTTCGGCAGTCCCAGCACGCGCTCGGCGATGAAGTTCAGGATCATCTCGCGGCTAACCGGCGCGATGCGGGCGATCATCGCCTCGCGGAAGTAGCGCTCGACGTCATATTCCTTGGCGTAGCCCATGCCGCCATGCGCCAGGACCGCGTTCTCGCAGGCGTGGAAGCCCGCCTCGGCGCCCAGGTACTTGGCGGCGTTGGCCTCGGCCCCGCAGTCCTTGCCCTGGTCGTAGAGAGCGGCGGCCTTGAAGGCCAGGAGGTTGGCCGCCTCCAGCTCGGCCCATGACTTGGCCAGAGGGTGAGCCACGCCCTGGTTCTTGCCGATCGGCCGGCCAAACACGATCCGCTCGTTGGCGTAGGTGGTGGCCTTGGCCAACGCCGCGCGGCCCAGGCCGATAGCCTCGACGGCGAACAGCACCCGCTCCGGGTTCAGGCCATGCAGGAGGTAGGCGAAACCCTTGCCCTCCTCGCCGACCAGATCCTCGGCCGGCACGAACAAGTCCTCGATGAAGAGCATGTTACATTCGACGGCCTTGCGGCCCATCTTCGGGATCGGCTTGGCCTCGATCTTCTCGGCGTCGGTGTAGAACAGGGATAGGCCCTGGTGCGGCTTGGCGCACTGGTCCTTGGGCGTGGTGCGGGCGATGATCAGGATCTTGTTGGCGCGCTGGGCGCCGGTGGTCCAGATCTTGCGGCCATTCAGGCGATAGCCGCCGTCGACCTTCTCGGCGCGGGTCTCCAGGCTGGACGTATCGAGGCCCGAGTTCGGCTCGGTCACCGCGAAGCACATCTTGTCCTCGCCCGAGATGATCCGGGGCAGCAGGCGATCGCGCTGCTCGTCCGAGCCGAACTTCACCAGCGGCATCGGGCCGAAGATGTTGAGGTGGATGGCCGAGGCGCCCGAGAAGCCCGCGCCGGACTGGGCCACGGTCTGCATCATCACGGCGGCCTCGGTCAGGCCCAGGCCGGCCCCGCCGACGCTCTCCGGCATGGCCACGCCCAGCCAGCCGCCCTCGGCGATGGCGGCCACGAATTCCTCGGGGAAGATTCCGGTCTCGTCCGTGCGACGCCAATATTCATCGTCGAAGGCGGCGCACACCTTGGCGACGCCCTCGCGGATGGCTTCCTGCTCTTCGGTCAACCAGAATCCGGACATCCGGCCCTACTCCCCTGCGTTGTCAGCCCTCGGACTTCTCGAAACGGCGCGCGTCCATGACAGCGGCGTCCGGGCCCGGGTTATCGCCATTCAGATACGCCGCGACCATGTCGGCCACAAGCGGCGCGAACAGCCAGCCGTTGCGCCGCGCGCCGACGACCAGCATGACGCCGGGCGCCCGGCTCCAGCCCACCAGCGGCAGGCCGTCGGGCGTGGTGACGCGAACGCCGACCTCGACCTTGGCCGCGTCGAGATCCAGCTCCGGCCTCAGAGCCCAGGCCGCCGCGCGCAGGCCCTGTGTCGCCGAAGCGTCCGGCGCGAGGTCGTCGCGGCCAGCCTCCATGGTCGCGCCGATGGCCAGGTCCTCGCCCGGCGCCAGATAGACGCCCTCGCCACGCACCACCGCGCCAACGGCCTCGGCGGAAACTCGCAGGATCTGGCCCTTGATCGGCGCCAGGACCTGGGTCTCGGGCGCCAGGCGGCCATCTCGCACGCCAGGGCCGGTGGCCAGCACCAGGGCGTCGAAGGCTTCGGTCCGACCGTCGGCCAAGGTCAGGACGCCGGGCGCGAAGGCCTCGACCGTTCCGGTCTCGAACCGCGCTCCGGCGGCTAGCGCCGCCGCGCGCATCGACGCCAGCGCGGGTTGCGCCTCGATACGCCAGTCCTCGGCGGTCGTGTCGGCGTCGGGCAAGCCAAGGGCCGCGAGTCGCTCGCCGACCTGACCGCGCCAGGCGTGGGAACCCTCGAACCGCACGCCCGCGCGAGTCAGGGCGATTCCCAGGTCATCCGCGAACGCCGGCCACAGGTCGCGGGCGCGGCGCATGATGGAGAGGTGCCCGCGCGAGGCGGGATCGAACAGCGCCTCGCTGACCGGCGCCAGCATGCCGGCTGCCACGCCGGAGGCATTGTCACCCGGCGCGGCCGGATCGAAGATCGTGACCTTGAACCCTATTCGCGCCAGGCGCAGCGCCACGGCGGATCCCAAAGCGCCGGCGCCAGCCACGGCGATACGCGCGCCTGATTGAACTGTCATGGCGCGCAAACACCTTCCAGGCGCGCGAACGTCAAGTCCGGAATGACCATGCTGGTTACTCGATCTATTCATCATTAACGATAGTAAATCGAGCGCGACACTTTGGCGCGAAGACCCGTTCCGTGCACGTCCGGACGTGACGATGCAGCCAAGCTGTGTCTATACCCGTTAACATTGGCATGAAGGCCGCCGAGCGGCGCAGATGGAATAGAGGCGGATGAACGATCGACCCGCAGTCGAACCAGCCCACCCCGTTGATCTCTATGTGGGCGCCCGGCTGAGAATTCGCCGCAAGATGATGGGACTTTCCCAGACCCAAGTCGCGGACGCTCTGGGCATCACCTTTCAGCAGATCCAGAAGTACGAGCGTGGCGCCAACCGCATCAGCGCCAGCAAGCTCTATGATGCCGCCAAGTTGCTGCAAGCGCCTGTCTCCTACTTCTTCGAGGGCCTTGAGGACACCGACGGCGGCATCGACGATGGTTTCGCCCAGCGCATGACCGAGTTCGTCTCCACGCCCGAAGGCCTGGAGCTGGCGAGCCTGTTCCCGCGCCTGTCGGACCGCCGCCTGCGCCGCCGGGTCGTCGACCTGGTCCGCGCCATGGTGGACGACGACGCGCCCTAAACGGCTTCCGCCCAGTACCGCTTTCGAAAGGCCCGCGATGTGCGAATCGCGGGCCTTTTCGCATTCGGAACCGCCTCCTCACGCCCGCCGTTGATCCGGCGACGGAGCGCTGACGAGGCCGAGGACATGCCACGCGACACGGTCGATCTCCAGCCGGCCCCGCCCGGCCTTCTCTACGTCAACGACGACGATCCCGGCTTGCGGCGGATCAAGAGCGGCGACGGCTTCGACTATCGCGATCCCGACGGTGACCGCGTCGACGACGCCAGGACGCTCGACCGCATCCGCGCCCTGGCCATTCCGCCGGCCTGGACCGACGTCTGGATCTGCCCCTCGCCGCGCGGTCACATCCAGGCTACCGGCCGCGACCAGCGGGGCCGCAAGCAGTATCGCTATCACGACGGCTGGCGGCGCGACCGCGACGGGTTGAAGTTCGGCCGCATGATCGCCTTCGGTCGAGCCCTGCCCAAGCTGCGGGCCCAGGTCGAAAAGGATCTCGCCCTCCGCGGCCTTCCCCGCGACAAGGTCGTCGCCGCCGTGGTGCGGCTGATGGAGCTGACCCTGATCCGCGTGGGCAACGAGGCCTACGCCAAGGAGAACAAGAGCTTCGGACTGACCACCCTGCGCGATCGCCACGCCAGGCTGTCCAGCGTCGGCGGCGCGTTTCAGTTCAAGGGTAAGAGCGGCGTGGTCCACACGACCGGCTTCCGTGATCGTCGCCTGGCCCGCATCGTCAAGGCCTGCCAAGACGTTCCGGGTCAGAGGCTCTTCCAATATCTGGACGACGACGGCCAGCGGCGCTCGGTCGAGAGCGCCGACGTCAACGCCTATATCCGCGCGGCGATGGGCGAGGACTTCTCGGCCAAGGATTTCCGCACCTGGGCCGGCACCCTGGCCGCGGCGCGCGCCCTGTGCCTGATCCCCAAGGCGACCAGCGCCACCGAGGCCAAGCGCAACGTCAACACCTGCGTGAAGGCCGTCGCCGGCCTGCTGGGCAACACCGCCGCCGTCTGCCGCGGGTCCTACATCCATCCGCTGGTGCTGGAATCCTATCAGCAAGGCGTCTTGCCGCTGAAGCCGGGCCGGTCGGAGCGCGCCTTTGAACTGGCCACCATCCGCTTCCTGGAGGCGGCCCAGGCCTCATGCGCCGAAGCTTAGCGGAACGCCCCAGCGCCGAGCGCCGTTGAGTCGGCTCGAACGGAGAAAACGCCCATGGCCGCCGGCCGTCCCACCTGGCAAGGCCACCTGCGCCTGTCGCTCGTGACCTGTCCCGTCGCGATGTACACCGCCACCGATGCGCGCGGCGACGTGCACTTCAACATGCTGCACAAGAAGACCCACAACCGGATCCGGATGATCCCGACCGATCCGGACCTGGGCCCCATCGAGCGCTCGGACATCGTCAAGGGCTACGAGTACGAGAAGGGCGAGTACGTCGTCATCACCCAAGACGAGATCGACGACGTGCGCCTGGAAAGCACCCGCACCATCGACATCGAGACCTTCGTACCGGCGGACGACATCGACCGGCTGTACTGGGACAATCCGTACTTCCTGGTTCCTGACGGCAAGCCGGCCGCCGAGGCCTATGGCGTGATCCGCGAGGCGATGAGCAAGGAGGGCCAGGTCGCCCTGGGCCGCGTGGTCATGCACCAGCGTGAGCGCCTGCTGGCCATCGAGCCGCGCGACAACGGCATGGTCGCCTGGAGCCTGCGCAACCGCCGCGAGGTGCGCGACGCCGCGACCTATTTCGACGCCATCCCCGATAAGAAGCCCGACGCGGCGATGATCCAGATCGCCCAGAAGATCATCGAGCAGAAGGAAGGCCCCTTCGATCCCGAGCAGTTCAACGACCGCTACGAGGACGCGCTGCGGGCGCTGATCAAGGAAAAGCAGAAGGGCAAGGGGCGAAAGGTCTCCGCGCCGGCCGAGCCCGAGGACACCAATGTGGTGGACCTGATGGAGGCGCTGCGGAGCAGCCTGGGCAAGGCGCCGGCGAAGAAGCCTGCGGCCAAGGCTCCGGCGCGGAGAAAGGCCAGCTAACCCTTCTTCCGTTTTCCCCGGCGAAAGCCGGGGCCCAGATCGAACCCAGGGCGACCGAGACCCCGGCGCCGGCGTAAGGCGCGAACACCGCAAAGGCGCTGGATGGATCTGGATCCCGGCCTTCGCCGGGAAGATCGGTATTGGGTCTGGCTCACCCCTTCCCCAGCTTCTTGATCGCCGCCGCCAGGTCCCGTTCGCTGTCCGCGTAGGCGTCCCAGGCGTCTAGCCCCTTCACCATCCCGGGAACCGTCCGGATATTGAACCGCGCCGGATCCAGACCCTTCCTCACCTGCGTCCAGGCCACGGGCCACGACACCGGCGCGCCGGGACGCCCACGCGGCGACAGCGGCGCCACCGCCGTGCTCATCCGGTCGTTGCGCAGGTAGTCGAGGAAGATCTTCCCGCCCCGATCCTTCTTGGCCATCGAGATCAGGTACTGGTCGGGACTGTCGGCGGCCATACGGGCGCAGACTTCGCGGGCAAAGGCCTTGGCGGCGTCCCAATCGACCTTGGTCCCTTTCAGCGGCGTGACCACGTGCAGCCCCTTGCCGCCGGTGGTCTTGCAGAACGGGACCAGGCCCAGGGCTTCCAGCCGGTCGCGGATCTCGCGCGCCCCTTCGACCACGACGTCGAAAGAGACGTCCGGGGCCGGGTCGAGGTCGAAGACCAGGCGACCCGGGACCTCCGGCGCGCCCTCCCGGCAGTTCCAAGGGTGCAGCTCGGTCGCGCCCCATTGGGCGGCTGCGACCAGGCTCTCGACGGTATTGAAGACCAGGTACGGCTTGCGGTCGCCGTTCACCGTGACCTCGTCGATCAGGGCCGAGACGCCCTTGCCCGAATGGCGCTGGAAGAACGTCTCGCCGCCGACGCCGTCCGGCATGCGGATCACCGAGCAGGGCCGCCCCTTGACGTGCTCCAGCATCCACGGACCGACGGCCTCGAAATATTCGGCCAGATCCAGCTTGGTCCCGGGCGTCCCATCGCCGGCGTCCGGCCACAGCGGCTTGTCGGGATTGGAGATCGCCACGCCTAGCACCGAGGCCTTGCCGCCGGCGCGCTTCGCGAGCCCTGCCTTGGGCTGAGCCAGCGCGACGTCTTCGACCGGCGCGGGCGCTTCGGCCTCGACGGCCCTCGCCGGTTTGTCCTCGCGCAATCCCTTGAACGAAGCCTGTCGCACCGAGCCGTCTCCCGTGAAGCCAGCGAACTCTATCTCGGCGACCAGCTCCGGCTCCACCCAGTGAATGTCCGCCCCGCCCCGCGGCGCGCCCTTACCGCCGAAGGGCGAGGTCTTCCGCGCCAGCGTCTTCAGGGCCGGCAGCAGCTTGACCACCTTGTCGCGGCCGAAGCCCGTGCCGACCCGGCCGACATGGGCCAGCTCCCCCTCGTCGTTGTAGATGCCGACGATCAGCGAGCGGAACGCATCGCCGGTCGTGGTCCAGCCACCGATCACCACCTCGTGGCCGGCCCGGCACTTGGCCTTGGTCCAGGTCGCGCCCTTGCCGGAGCGATAGGGCGCATCGAGCTTCTTGGAGACCACGCCCTCCAGCGACATCCGGCAGGCCGACCGCAGCACCGCCTCGCCGCCGCTGGCGAAGTGCTCGACATAGCGGATGCGCTCGCCGTCAGCGGGCAGCAAGATCTTCAGCCGGGCCTTGCGGTCGGACAATGGCAGGTCGGTCAAGTCCTGTCCGTCGGCGTGCAGGAGGTCGAAGGCGAAGAAGATCAGGTCGTCGGTCTTCTCCTCCGACAGCGCCGCCTGCAGCCCCGCGAAGCTGGGCGAACCGGCCTGGTCCAGGGCCACGACCTCACCGTCGATCAGGGCGTCGGGCAGGCCCTTGGCGGCCTCGATCAGTTGCGGGAAGCGCTGGCTCCAGTCGAGGCCCGTCCGGGTGCGCAAGGTCGCCTTGCCGCCCTCGATGCGCAACTGCATCCGGTAGCCGTCGAACTTGATCTCATGCACCCAGCCTTCGCCGGTGGGCGGGCGGTCGACGAGTTTGCACAGCTGCGGTGGGATGAAGTCCGGCATGGCCGCCTCGGGCGTCGCCGTCTTCGCGCTCGGCTTGGCCTTGGAGGATTTGCTCTTCGGCGCGCCAGCGTCCTCGGCGGCTTTCTCGGCGCTAGCCTCGGGCGAGTTGGTGCTGCTCCAGACCGCGTCCGGCGTCGGACCGGCCTTGGTCATGAACGGCGTCGGCGCCTTGCCCTTGCCAGCCGCGATGTCTTCCATCGTCCGGCCCGAGGCGATCGAGAAGGACGTATCCTCCAGGAAATCGAGATCGCCCTCGATAGCGAACGCGTCGCGGTGCTTGATCAGCAGCCAGTTCTCGCGCTTGCCGCCTTTGGCGAACTTGTCGTTGTTGATCCGGACCAGGACCCAGCCGCCCTTCATCCGTTCGCCGGCGAAGACCAGCTTGATCTCGCCCTTCTTGAGCCCCTTCTCCAGATCGAAGCCCGGCTCGGGCGCCCACCAGCCGCGATCCCACAGCATCACCGTGCCGCCGCCGTACTGGCCTTCGGGGATCGTGCCCTCGAAGTCGCCATAGGCCAGCGGATGGTCCTCGACATGGACAGCCAGGCGCTTGTCGTGCGGATCGCGCGACGGCCCCCTGGTCACCGCCCACGAGAGAAAGACGCCCTCATGCTCCAACCTCAGGTCGTAGTGCAGCCGGGTGGCGTCGTGCTTCTGGATGACGAACCGAGCCCGAGCCGAAGCCGCGACCTTGGCTTCGCCAGAAGGCTCGGCCGTGAGCTTGAAGTCGCGTTTGGCCTGGTAGGCGGCCAGCTTCGGCGCGGCCATCGCCTATTCGCCGTCGAAGACTTGCGGGCGCACGTCGTCGTCCTCGTCGACACCATCGCCGGCGTCGGCCTCCTGCTCAAGATCGACGATCTCATCGTCGTCGAGGTCCTCAGCCGTCAGGGCGTCGTCGTCATCCTCGTCACCCTCGGCCTGGGTGACGTCCAGCACGTCGGGCAGCTCCTCGAAGGTGCGGAACTCGCCATCCTTGCCGATCACGTCGTCGTCCATGGCCTCGGCGCCGTCCTGCTCGTCGTAGCCGTTGTCGATGTCGGTCATGGCCGTCTCTCCTGTGCCTGCAGGAGAAATGATTGGAGGTCGGCTGCGTTCCGATCCCTTCACGGCGCCAAGCCATCACGCAACGGCGCCGCGATCCAGACCAAGGGTCTTCAATCCCTATTGTCTGGCCGGACTATCGCCAAATCCGCATCAATGAAGTGACCCGAAGCCGGATAGTCCTGGCGCATGCCGCGACGTAGGTTTCCCCTGCCGCGCTGTCATCGCGGCGCAGAGCGAGGCCCATGAACATCCTCTATTCCACCCAGGCCACCGCCGTTGGCGGACGCGACGGCTGGGTCGGCAGCATCGACGGCGCACTGAAGGTCAAACTGTCGACGCCCAAGGCCCTGGGCGGTCGCGGCGACGCGGGCAGCAATCCCGAACAGTTGTTCGCGGCCGCCTATGCCGCCTGCTTCCTGGACGCGCTGCGCGCCGCCGCCGCCGCCGCCGCCGCCGAACTGAAGATCGCCGTCGTCGAGGACGCCAATGTCACCACCACGGTCGCCATCGGCCATTCGGAGGAGGACGCCAAGCCGGCCCTGCGCATCGGCCTCTCGGTCGACCTGGCCGGCCTCGATCCGGAAGAGGCCAAGGCCCTGGTCGCCCACGCCGACGCCCTCTGCCCCTACTCCCGCGCCCTGCGCGAGGTCGTCGAGGTCAGGATCCAGGTGACGTAGCGTCGTTTCCCTTGAGCTCGGCGGCGCGTCGCGCTTCGATCGCCCGGGTCGTCTTTCGGCGACTCGCTGGGGAACCGTCGCATGCCGCATCTGCCGGACTTCGAGGCCTGGGCGATCTTCGCCAAGGTGGCCGAGCGCGGCTCGTTCTCGGCGGCCGCCGAGGAGCTGGGCCTGGCCAAGACCACCGTTTCCAAGGCCGTGACCCGGCTGGAGGAGCGGATGCGCACCACCCTGCTCCACCGCACCACCCGCCAGCTGTCCCTGACCGAGAGCGGCCGGGCCTCGCTGGACCGGGCGCTGCGCATCCTCAACGACGGCGAGGCGGTCGAGGCCGAGATCCTGGAGGAGGCGGCCATCCCGCGCGGCCTCATTCGCCTGGCCTGCACCGGCGCGTTCGGGGTGCGGACCCTGGCGCCGCTGATCCCGGAGTTCCTCAAGCTCTACCCGGAGATCGAGCTCGACCTGCAGATCACCGACACCAAGATCGACCTGATCGCGGACGGCTTCGACGGCGTCATCAAGGTGGGCCAGCTGGCCGACTCCTCGATGCGCGCCAGCCGCCTGTTTTCCCACCGCCTGCCGGTGGTCGGCGCGCCGGCCCTGTTCGACAAGTACGGTCGTCCCGAACAGCCCGAAGACATCCTGAAGATGCCGACCATGGTCTACACCCATGTGCGCGAGGCTCAGGAGTGGCGGTTCTTCCATCCCGTGCACGGCGAGCGCCTAGTCATGGTGCAGGGCTCGATCCGGATGAACAACGGCCTGGCGGCGGTGCCCGTACTGCTGGAGGGCCTGGCGATCACGCTTCAGCCCGAGGTCTACATCTGGAACGAACTGCAGGAGGGGCGCCTGGAAGAGGTGCTGAAGGAATGGACCCTGGTTCCGGTCCCCGTGCATCTGGTCACGCCACCGGGACGCGCCAGACCGGCGCGTCTGCGGGTGCTGCTGGAATTCCTGCGCGAGAACTTCTCCAAACAGCCCTGGGCGCACGGGATCGAGCACTGATCGACCGCGCGACGCGCTCGACGAACGGCGATTAGTGCGGTTTTGGAAACACTGAAGAACCGAAACACCGGATTATCGGCTGATCACCGCCGGCCTATCCCTTTGCTCAAGGAAACACACACCCCGGAGCAAGACGATGGACGGCAGCAAGATCCAGGTCCGCAGCGAAACCCAGGACCGCGACCTCGACGCGCTCGACATCGCGCGCGGTGGTCTGGCCCCCTGGCAGATGCGGACCGTCGAGGCCCACATCGACGGCAATCTCGACCGCAACATCACGGTCGAGGAACTGGCCGGTCTGGTCCGGCTGTCGATCAGCCATTTTGGCCGCGCTTTCAAGCAGAGCTTCGGCGTCGCTCCCCACGCCTACATCACGGGCGAGCGCATGGCCCTGGCTCGCGACCTGATGCTGACCACCAGCGAGCCCCTCTCGCAGATCGCTCTGACGGTCGGCCTGGCCGATCAGAGCCACCTGTCGCGCCTCTTCCGCCAGCACGTCGGCCAGAGCCCATTGGCCTGGCGACGGGCCCGCTGGACCCCGACTCAGGCCGGAATCGCGCTGCAGTGAATCGCGGGAAAGTCTGCTTTCGGGACGGTCGTTAACGCTTTTTCGCCCAGCTTGACCGTTCCGCGGGCGGCGAATCCTTGAAAATCCCCGGCTCACGGGCGTTTTGTCCCCGTGAATCGGCTTTTTAACCTTTCCTAATGGGTGACAAACGCGATCCGTCTCGTCAGGCTCACATTTCCCTGATTCACAGGAATGAGCTTAGAGATGACGAACGTTTCCGATCTGGTCGACGCCGCTGTCGCCGCTGACGACAAGCTGACCAAGACCCAAGCCAAGGCCATCATCGACGGCGTCTTCAAGTCGATCTCCGACGCCGCCGTGAAGGGTGAAGAAGTCTCGATCCCGGGCTTCGGCAAGTTCAAGGTCCAGGCCAAGCCGGCCCGCACCGGCCGCAACCCGGCCACGGGCGCGACCATCGAGATCGCCGCCAGCAAGAAGGTCGCCTTCACGCCGGCCAAGCAACTGAAGGACGCCGTCAACGGCTAATCCATCAGCGAGAGGCGGACGCCGCAAAGTGTCCGCCTCCCGACGCTTTCCTTCACGCGCGACATTGCGCCTCTTGCGCTTGTCGCGCGTGAAAACTTTATAGAACAAATAGAGAACGATAACGTGCCACGCATGGCCGTTCTCGATCTCGGGCATAAGCGCGCCATCCTCTCGGACGCCAAGCACCCGACGCCTGCGTGGCCTGGCGCCGTGAGCGGCCGATGGTGTTCGAGAGAGTGGCTTCCGGCCGACGCCCCGTCGCAGGACGCCCATGCGGGCGCCACGGTCGCGCTGGGCGTGCCGTACGCGAAACGCCAAGGCGCGGGCCTGTAGGGCGTTCGTGGAGGATCCTCGGCGGGGCCAAGGCTGGCGGGGCGGACTTGGCAAAACGCCCGGTCATTCGACCGGGCGTTCGCCGGGGCAGGGAAATGGCGTTTAGTTGACGGCCTTACCGCTATACTGCGCCATCAGCTCATCCTTGCGAGCCTTCAGGCGTTCGCCCATGGCGTCGAGATCCTCATCGCCCTTCTTGGCCTGCGAGAACAACCCACCGGGCTGCTCCTCCTCCTTGACGTGGTGCTTGATGTACTCGCTCAACACCTTGACCTTGGCGTCGTAGTAGTCATCGCCGGGCTTCATGGCCTCGATCTCGGCGATCAGCTTCTTGGCCCCGTCGTGCTCGACATAGGCCTCGTCCAGCATGTCATCGTCCACCTCGCCACGTTCCTCCGGATAGAGGATTTCTTCCTCGATCTGGGTGTGGACCTTCAAGGCCAGGGCGATCTTGCCGAACAGGGCCAGCTTCTCGGCGTCCTTCTCCAATTGTTCGTACTCGTCGAACATCCCTTCCACCTCGCGGTGGTCCTTCTTCAGCAGGCTGATCGCCAGCGGATCGCGGCGAGCGGTGCGGCGCGTGCGGCGCGGCTTGGCGGACTTGGCGGTGGTCTTGGCGGTGGCGGCCATGAAAGTCTCCCTTGGATGTCTCCCGACCGCCAACCAACTCGCATGTCTTGGCTCGCGTTCCCTCTGCGGTAAACTCTTAATCGAGAAGCGTTTTCTGGGCCTGGATAGTGTCAGGCGGCCGACATTCGACCGCATGATAGCGACCCGGTCGGCGCCCCTGGGACATTGCCGGAACGGCGGCTCCTAAGCCCTGGCTCGCCCGCTGACGCCCGAGAACACCGCGTCCAGCTCCGTGGCCAGTCTTTCGATCCGATAGGGCTTGATCAGCACCCGCCGGCCCTCGTTGGCGGCGGCCGCCGCCGCGGCGCTGTAGCCCGTCGTCAGAACCACAGGCAAATCGGGCCGCAGCCGTGAGATGTCGCGCGCCAAGTCCAGCCCGCCGATATCGCCCGGCATGACCATGTCGCTGAACACCAGGTCGAAGGCGGCGTCCTGGCGCAGGGTCTCCAGAGCCGACAGAGCGTCGCTGGTCCGCACGACGTCGTAGCCCAGCTCGCGCAGCATCTCCTCCACCAGTTGGGCGACGCTGTCGTCGTCCTCGACCATGAGGATGCGCCGCGCCTGAGGACCGGCCTTGCGCAGCAGGGCCGGCGCGGTCTCCTGAGCCATGGCCTTGGTACAGCGCGGGATGCGCATCCAGATCGTCGTCCCCTCGCCCAGGACGCTCTCGATCCCCGCCTCACCGCCCGACGAGCGCGCGAAGCCATAGACCTGCGACAGGCCAAGGCCGGTGCCCTTGCCGACCGGCTTGGTGGTGAAGAACGGCTCGAACAGGCGGCTCAGCACTTCGGGCGCCACGCCGACCCCGGTATCGCGGATCGACAGCCGCACCATGTCGCCCGCCCCATCGGGTTTGCCGGATGGCTCGTTGCGGCCCTCGATGGTGATCACGCCGCCCTCGGGCATGGCGTCACGGGCGTTGATGGCGATGTTCAGCACGGCCACCTCCAGCTGCGAGGCGTCGACCTCGACCCGCCACAGGTCCGGAGCCAGCCGGATCTCGACCGTCACGTCCTCGCGCAGGGAGCGGTCCAGCAAGGTGTGCATGCCATTCAGGCGCTTTTCGATGTCGACGACCTCGGGCTTCAGCGGCGCGCGGCGCGAGAAGGCCAGCAGTTGCTGGGTCAGGCTGGCGCCGCGGTCGATGGCCTGGCGGATGCCGGCGCGCAGACGCTCGCGCCGGGTCGGATCGGTGGTTCGCTCCAGCAGATCCATGCCGCTGGAGGCCACCATCAGCAGGTTGTTGAAGTCGTGGGCCACACCGCCGGTCAGCTGGCCCATGGCCTCCATCTTTTGCGACTGGCGCAGGGCCTCCTCGGCCTTCTGGCGTTCGCGCGTCTCGCGGCTCAGGCGACGATAGGCCTCGGCTTCGCGGGCGTTGGCCGCGCCCAGCACGCCGATCAGCAAGGCGGCCATGACGATCAGCAACGCGAAGCCGGCATAGCGCATGGCGCGGCGGCCAGGCGATTCCAGCACCGTGCGAAGATAGACCGAACCCAGCACGGTCTCGCCCTCGGTGACCCGCGAGGTCAGGATCAGGCGCGCGCCGTCGTTGCGCGGCGGCCCCAGGACGTTGCGGGCCGGCGGCGGCGGCGCCCCGGCCCGGACGTAGCTGGCGGCCAATTGCCCCTGCATGTCGTAGGCGGCGACCGCCTCGACATCGGGGTTGGAGCTCTGGGCCCCGACATATTCGCGCGCCGCAGAGCGGTCGTCGAAGGCCAGGGGCGCGGCCATGCTGCCGGCCAGGATCCGCAGTTGCACCTCGGCCTGGCGGAAGCGCTCCTGCTGGCCCAGGTGCTCGTTATAGGCGGCCAGGGCGAACGCGGCCGCGACGATGGCGATCGCCAGCCCGATCGCCATGGAGACGGTCAGGACGGGGCGCCAGGCCAGCCGTCCGGAAGACGACGTCATCGGCCGGTCTCCCTGGGCTGGGCGGCCAGCGCCAGCAGCTTGGAGCTGACGGTCAGGCCGGCGGCCTGGGCGGCGTCCGCCCGGATCGCGAAGCGGATGCGGCTGTCGACCGTGACGAACTGGACCATCGCGCCGGGCGCGTCGAGGCCCTCGTCGGCGACCGTCAGCAGCGGCTGTCCGGCGATCATGGCCAGCATCTCCCGCGGGGTCTGGGTGCGGGCGGCGGCCAGGAACAGCATGTGGCAGGGCGTGCTCTTGGCCACGGCCGGCATGCGCACGACCACGACCGGATGCTCGCCGACCCGCGCGCCGCGCACGGCGTGATCGACCATCCCCCCGAACGGGTCGCGCCCGGCGACGCACAGGCGGAACGGGCTGGCGGGCCCCTCAAAGGCGGCGGCGGGCCACCCGACGAACGCGGTGAGCTTGTAGAGATAGCCGGCCTTTATGGCGTAGGTCGGATCGCGGCCTTCGGCGTGGGCGACGGGGCGGTGATCGCCGGCCTGGGCCACGCTGGCCAGGGCGCAAAGCGCACACACCGCCGCGATGACGCGCAACGGCGAAGCACGCCGTCCAGGGATCCACCCCAGGGGGCTCGTCGGGAAGCCCAAGACCATACGCCAGTCCCCCTTAGCGATCTGAACGCGAAGCATGACCGTTTCGATCCCATCCCCATGACATTTTGGAGGCGGGACCCGTCGGGCCTTTCTGCGCAGGGGATAGATAAGCAAAAAGCCCGGGACCAAGCCCGGGCTTTCATGTCTGCGATGGTACCGCCTCTCAGGCTTGAACTGAGGACCTCTGGTTCCACAAACCAGCGCTCTAACCAACTGAGCTAAGGCGGCGCATCGCGAGGGAGTGTCTTTAGTCGGACAGGCTCCCCGGATCAAGCGCCGAAACACGCTCTTTTCACAAGAAAGCGCTCGTTCATTCTTGAGCCGTTCCAAAGAAACGCGCTCGATCTCATTTGGCGTAAAAAAAGCGCCCCGGAGCCGAAACTCCGGGGCGCTTCTTTTGTGTGTCGCTCGCGTCCAGGCCCTATTGCGGGACTTGGAACACCAGCGGGACGGTCACCTGGCCACCGTCGACGGGCGCGCCGTCGAGGGTCTTCGGCTTCATCCGGAACAGGCGCGACAGCTTGATAGCTGCATCACCAAAGCCCATGTCGGCGGGCGATTCCGAGACGATCGAGCAGCCTTCCAGCGTACCGCGAGCCGTCACGGTGCACGAGATCGTCGCACGACCGCTGACTTCCATCCGTTGAGCACGGTCCGGGTAGTACCGGGCCATGTCGTCGCCGGAGGGCTTGCGGGCCCAGTCCGGACGGGTGATCACCGACGCGCGGGCCGGCGGAGCCGTCGGCACCGGCGGGACCGCCGAGATCACCGGCGGAGCCGTGGTCTCGACCCGCTTTTCAACGGGCGGGATCGGCAGCGGCGGCGGCGGCGTCACGTCCGGCGGCGGAGCCACCGGGGGACGCGGCTGGACCACTGCCGGAGGCGGCGGCGGTTCGTTGGTCGGCGGCGGCGGCGGAGGAGGCGGCGGAGGCGGCGGCGGCGGCGGAGGCAACTCCACATCCACGGCTTCGTCCGAGTACTCCTGGAACACCGCTTCGAACTTCTGCTTCGCCAGGTAGGCGAAGAGCAATCCGTGCAGACCGCAGACCACGATCAGGGCGACGCCGAACGGCCCCATACCCTTCTTGCGACGCGGGCCGTCCGAGGTGAGCGGATCGTAGTGGCGATGCTCGGGCGTATTTTGTTCAGCCATGCAGCACCCCTACCTTAGCTATCATCCCGGCCAACGAGAGCCACGCTGTAGAAGCCGTTATCCTGGAGGGTGTTCATCACCTCCATGAAAGCCCCGTAGCGAACCTTTTCGTCGGCCCGGATGAAGATGCGCTCCTTGGACGGATCACGTCGGCCAATGTTCTTGGCGATGTCCTGTCCCATCTCGTCCACGGTGGTCGGGAAATCCCCAATGAAGATCTGACCCGACTGTTTGATCGAGATGTAAACCGGCTTCGGCGGGTTTGGAGATGCTTTCGCCACCGCCGGCGGCAGGTTCACTTCGACCGACACGGAGGCCAGCGGAGCGGCCACCATGAAGATGATCAGGAGCACCAGCATGACGTCCACGAAGGGCGTGACATTGATGTCGCTGTTCTGTTCGACGTTGAACCTGTCGCCCCCACCGCCTGAAAGTTTGGCGGCCATGGGTGTTACGCCCCCTTGTCGAGCTGACGCGAGATGGCGTTCATCAGTTCAGCAACGAAACCTTCCGAGCGGGTGCCGTAACCCGAGATGCGGGTCTGGAAGTAGTTGTAGAAGATAACGGCCGGGATAGCGGCGAACAGACCGATACCGGTGGCGAGCAGCGCTTCAGCGATACCCGGCGCCACGACGGCGAGGTTGGTCGTGTTGGTGTTCGCGATGCCGATGAACGACGTCATGATGCCGTACACCGTACCGAACAGACCGATGAACGGACCGGCCGAACCGACCGAGGCCAGGAACACCATGCCGCCCGACAGGCGCTTGGCCAGCGAGGCTTGCACCGCGTTGATGGCGTAGGTGGCGCGAGCCAGCGTCGAGTCACGGTGTTCGCCAGCGACGGCGAGACCGGCTTGACGCGACAGTTCAACTTCCTGCGAGGCGGCGGCGGCCATGTCGGCCATCGGGTTGCCTTCGAATTCTTCCGACGAGCTGATGCGCGCGATGTCGGCGATCGAGCGAGCGCCGCGGAAGGCTTCCAGGAACTTGTCCGATTGCTTGTTCAGGCCAGCGAACTCGAAAATCTTGGTGAGCAGCAGCACCCACGAGAAGACCGAGGCCAGCAGCAGGCCGATCATGACGACCTTAACGACGGCGCCAGCGGCGAGGAACATGCCGACGGGCGTCAGCGAGTGGCCGCCCTTCTTTTCGCCTTCAGCTTCGGCGGTGTCGGCCGGCGGAGCTTCCGGAGCCGGGGTCGCGGCCGGAGCGGCGGCGTCGGCGGGAGCGGCTTGCGTGGAGGAGGCGGCGGCGGGAGCCGAGGCGTCCTGGGCAAAAGCCGGGGCGCTCGCCATCAGCGCCATGGCGCCGACGAGAGCGATGAGGGGGGTCTTCCGTTTAATGTCGAGCATCTGTCGCCAGTTCCTGATTGGTCTAGCACGTTTGGACCGAGGGTCGTCGCGCGAGAGCGTCTCCACCCTAACTCTGAATAGCCCACCTGGCGGTCGATTTCTCTTCCAACCTGGCGGACCCGCTTCGCTGCGCTCGACCCGTTACGCCCCTCACGAGGACCAAAGCCTCCAGAAGGATCGTTTCGAAGCGCGGGCAACCGACGCCCTTTTGGGGCTCCGGTCTTACCGCAATGTTAGAATTGCGGCTGTGGTCCTTTGGCAACCCCTTTTCGCACCGTCAAGGGGATCATTTGGGCACAAATACATCGCCGACGGCCCTTACCCCCCGGGCCCACCGCAGCGCACAAAAGGGTTTTCCGGAAAAAGGGGCGGTTTTTCCCTGACAACGAGAAAAACCATGCTGCACTGCAGCATAGCAATAAAACGCCGGTCGATGAAGAAAGGCGCCTGCCCTCTCAGCAGGTGGGGCGTCTCGCAGGCGGGTCAACCGCCATCATGACGGAAAAACGACAAGGCGACCGGCCCGGATTCAGGCGGTCTGAGAAGGAGTCTAGCTTCCGAAGGGAAGTGGTGCCTGGGACCGGAATCGAACCAGTGACACGCGGATTTTCAATCCGCTGCTCTACCAACTGAGCTACCCAGGCATCTAGCGTTCGGCGGTCTAAACCGCCTCGGCGACCTCGCTCTGCAGCGAGGAGCCGGGTCTATAAGTGAGGCCGGATGGGATGTCCAGCGCCCTTTTTCATTCTCTGTGGATGTCTTCGGACAGAGGATTTTCCTCGTCGTCGTCGCCGCCCGGGACGACGTAACGGTCGCTTAGCCAGCGCTGAAGGTCGACGTCCGCGCAACGCTTGGAACAGAAGGGACGGAAAGCCGGATCGACCGGCTTGCCGCAAGTAGGGCACCCCGTGCTCATGTGGCGTACACCTCAAGACGGTCGACCGGCCAGTCCGATCGGGATTCGACGACGAAACGGCGACCCAGGCGCTCGGCGACGCCGGCGTCCAGCTCGTCCATGAAGGCCTCGGCCACGGCGGGCGCGCAACGCCCCGTCAGACGGCCGCCGGGGTCCGCCCTCCCCTCGCGCTCCAGCGCTCGCGCCAGGCGACGGGCCACGTAGCGGGGATTCGCGGCCCCATTCGGGGTCAGCAGGCGGTCGAGAATCGGCGGCGCGCGGCGCGGGACGATCATCTCCAGCGTGCCGAACTTGCTGATCGCCCCGATTCCCACACCGGGGTTATCCGGAGAGAAGGCGTTGCGAGCGGCCGTGGTCAGGGCCTGACCATCATGGCCGCGGCCGACGAGATCGAAGACGACGATGCCGCCCAGCCCCTTCAACCGCAGCACGCGGGCCGCGACGGCGAGCGCGGCCATGTTGGCCTGACGGGCGGCGCGCTTCGAATCGGCGGATTCGCGACCACCCAGGTCGACGTCGATCGCCGTCAGGGCTCGCGTGGGCTCCACGGCGATGTCGCCGCCTCCTGGCAGAGCGAAGACGGTGGTCAAGGCGTCGGCCTCGGCCTCCTCGACGGCGAGGAGAGCCTTGTCACCCGTCGTGGGTGACCCGGCCTTCACGGCCTGCCGCAGGCGCTCCTCGACCGACGGCGCGGCCTCCAGCACGCGCGGCTCGCCCTCCCCTTCGGCGACGAAGCGGGCCACGGCCGCCTTGTCGGCGCGAGAGGCGGTCTTGATCTCGATCTCGACGAGCCCGCCCTCGACCAGCCTGGGCATGTCGGGCCGCAGCGGCAGGATCACGTCCTGGCCGCCCGGCAGGGCCACGAAGGCCGCGTTGAAGGCTTTCTCGATCGACTTGATACGGGCCACGCCTCGCACGCCCTCGGCGTCTAGCGGGTCGTCGGTGGGCCAGGCGACGAACAGGCGCTCGGGGCGGCCGTCCAGCGTCACCACCCCGACGGTCTCGCCGACGCCCTTGTGAAGATAAGCTCTGCGCTCGCTCATGCCGGCTCGCTCTTGGGGCGATACCCCAGGCCTTCCAGCAGGTTCAGGGTCTCGTACAGCGGCAAGCCGACGACGCTGGGATATGAGCCCTGCAGCTCGGTGATGAAGCCGCCGGCCAGGCCCTGGACACCATAGCCGCCCGCCTTGCCCCGCCACTGGCCGCCGGCGACATAGGCGTCGCGCTCGGCGTCGGTCAGGCGCTTGAAGCCGACCTTGGTCTCGACCAGGCGCGAGCCCATGCGGCCGTCCGGCGCGATCAGGGCCACGCCAGTCAGCACCTTGTGGTTCCGACCGGACAGCAGCTTGAGGCAGTAAAGGACGTCGGCCTCGGTTTCGGCCTTGGGCAGGATGCGCCGGCCAACGGCCACCACCGTGTCGGCGGCCAGGACGAAGTCGCCCGGCGCGCGCGCGGCGACCACGCGCGCCTTCTCCGACGCCAGGCGCAGAGCGTGGCGGCGCGGGGTCTCGTCGCGCAGCGGACTTTCGTCGATGTCGGCGGGGTCGACCCGGTCGGGCGTAACGCCGACCTGGGCCAGCAGGTCGAGGCGCCGCGGGCTCGCGCTGGCCAGGACCAGCGATGGCCGGGCGGCCATCTCGGGAGCCACGGGCGTCCTACTTGAAGCGGTAGGTGATACGGCCCTTGGTCAGGTCGTAGGGGGTCATCTCGACCAGGACCTTGTCGCCGGCCAGCACGCGGATGCGGTTCTTGCGCATCTTGCCGGCGGTGTGGGCGATGATCTCGTGCGCGTTCTCAAGCGTCACCCGGAAGGTGGCGTTCGGCAGCAGTTCGCTGACCGTACCGGGAAACTCGAGCAGTTCTTCCTTAGCCATCAGGCCTCTCAAATGGAGCGAATCGAATAGCCACGAGGGCGCGCTGACGAGTGAGTCAGCACGCGGCCCTTCGCGGCGAGGCGCCTCTATAACGCATTCACCCCCCAAACGTCGATGGCGCCCCGAAACGTCGTTTAATTTGCTCGGCCAGGGCGTCCCGGACCAGGCGATAGGCTTCCAGCCGGGCTTCGCGCGAACCGTCCGTCAACGTTGGATCGTGGGTGGGCCAGTATTCGATCTCGACCGCGCGATCACGCGACAGTTCGACGGCCCGGTGCTGGGCTTCCGGCGTCAGGGAAACGACGACGTCGAAGCTGTCGTCCTCCAGTTCGGCGAAGGTCTTGGGCTTGTGGCCCGAGACGTCCAGGCCCAGTTCGTCCATCACCACCACGACGAAGGGGTCGACCCCCTCCCCCGCCGGATCCGGCTTCAGCCCGCACGAGTCCACGAAGGCCCGGGTGCCGTAGAATCGCTTGAACAGCCCCTCGGCCATCGGCGATCGCACGCGGTTGTAGTTGCAGGTGAAGAGGACGGCGTCGGGTAGCTCGCCCACGCTAAAGCCTCCCCCGAGCGGACTTCGTCCGATCGGGATAAGGAGGCTTTACCAACTTAAAGCTGGGGCGCGTTCTCATCGCGAAACCGGATCCACTTTCACGGAACGCGCCCTAACCCCGCCAGTGCAGCGCGCAGATCAGGGTGAACAGGCGCCGGGCGGTGTCGAGGTCGGTCTTGACCTTGCCCTCCAGGCGCTCGCGCAGCAGGTTCGAACCCTCGTTGTGCAGGCCGCGCCGGCCCATGTCCAAGGCCTCGATCTGCTGCGGCGTCGAGCCGCGGATCGCCGAATAGTAGCTGTCGCAGATCATGAAGTAGTCCTTGATCACCCCTCGGAAGGGCGACAAGGACAGCAGATGTCGCTTGGCGTAGCGCGTCCCTTCAGGGCCCTGGCCGACGATGTCGAAGGCCAGGCGGTTCTCGATCAGCGACAGCTTGATGTCGTACGGCCCGCCCGACGCCTCGGCGGGCTCGAAATAGTTGTCGTCCAGCAGGTCGAAGATCGCGACCTGGCGTTCCTGTTCCTGGTCGCGCGAGGCGGCCGCGAGGCTGTCCTCGTCGATCTCGATCGACTTGATCTTGTGGCTGGCGGAGTCGGCGGTGCTCATCTGTCGCGGACGTTCGCGCGTCAGTCGCCCGAAGGCAACCGTATGGACGCCGACAAGGCGTGGGCCGGCAGTCCCTCGGCCTTGGCCAGCGCCACGGTGTGGGGACCCAATATGCCGAACGAGGCCGAATCGCACTTCACGATCGAGGTGCGCTTGATGAAGTCGTAGATCGACAGGCCCGACTGGAACCGCGCCGCGCGGCTGGTCGGCAGCACGTGGTTGGAGCCGGCCACATAGTCGCCGATGGCCTCGGGTGTGACGCGGCCCAGGAAGATCGCGCCGGCGTGGCGGACGCGGTCGGACAGCCGCTCGGGATTGTCCATCGCGAACTCGACGTGCTCGGGCGCGATGGCGTCGACCAGGGCCGGGCTCTCGTCCAGCGGGGCGATGATCACCGCGCCGTGGTCGCGCCAGGACGCGGCGGCGTCCTCGCCGGTGGCCAGGGTCTTCAGGCGGGCGGCGACCGCCTCCTCCACCTTGGCGGCGAAGGCCTCGTCGTCAGTGATCAGGATCGACTGGGCGGCTGGGTCGTGTTCGGCCTGGCTCAGCAGGTCGGCGGCGATCCAGTCGGGATTGTTCTGGTTGTCCGCCACCACGACGATCTCGGAGGGGCCGGCCAGGGCGTCGATGCCGACCACGCCGTACAAGCGACGCTTGGCGGCGGTGACATAGGCGTTGCCAGGGCCGACGATCTTGTCGACCGGCTGGATGGGACCGGCGCCATAGGCGAGCGCGGCGACGGCCTGGGCGCCGCCCACGCGCCAGATCTCGGTGACGCCGGCCTCCTTGGCTGCTGCGAGCACCGCAGGTTGAAGCTTGCCGGGCGGGGTGACCATGGCGATGCGGTCGACGCCGGCCACCTGGGCGGGCACGGCGTTCATCAGCACGGTCGAGGGATAGGCCGCGCGACCGCCGGGGACATAGACGCCCACGGCCTCCAGCGCCCTCCAGCGCCAGCCCAGCTCGACCCCGGCCTCGTCGGTCCAGGCCTGGTCGGCCGGTCGCTGGCGGCTGTGATAGGCGCGGATGCGGGCGGCGGCGAAGGCGATGGCTTCGCGAACGTCGGCGGGGGTGTCGACCGCGCCCTGCTCGATCTCCTCGGCCGTGACGCGGATCGTCTCGGCGGTCAGCTCGACCTTGTCGAACTTGCGGGCGTAGTCGAGCAGCGCCTCGAGCCCCTTGGTGCGCACGGCCTCCAGCACCTCGGCGACGGCGGCGTCGACATCGGCCGGCGAGCCGCGACGCTCGTCGAGAAAGGCCTTGAAGGCGGCCTGGAAGCTGGGGTCGGCGAAGGAGAAGCGGCGCATGGCTGCTAGATGCGGTTTTTTGGCGGGGAGGCAAGAGCCAAATGCCCCCTTCCCCCTTGATGGGGGAAGGTGAAGCTCAAGCCCTCCGCATCATCAGCCCATAGACGATCGCCGCGATCGCCAGGCCCACGAACCAGGCGTAGGTGTAGAGCCCGGTCCAGAACGCCCCGACGCCGCCGAACAGATGCGGCGCCGCGGCCGCCAGGAAGCCCGGCAGGTTCGGCAGCACGCCCAGGACCAGGGCGACGATCGCCGCCGGGTTCCAGCCGCCTCGGTAGGCATAGGCGCCGTCGCGGACATAGAGGTCATCCACCGCCAGTTCCGCCTTCCGCACGATCCAGTAGTCGACGATCAGGATCCCGGCGATCGGCCCCAGCAGCGCGCCATAGCCGACCAACCAGGTGAAGATGTAACCCTGGGTGGTCTCCAGCAGCTTCCAGGGCATGATCAGCACGCCGATGCCGGCCGTGATCCAGCCGCCCGTGCGATAGCTGATCTTGCTGGGCCACAGGGCCGAGAAGTCATAGGCCGGTCCGACGAGATTGGCGGCGATGTTGCAGCAGACGGTGTCGAGGCTGATGATCAGCAGGCCCACGACCACCGCGATCCCGCCGATGTCGCCGGCCAGTTGCACCGGGTCCCAGACCGCCTTGCCGAACACCAGGACGGTGGCCGAGGTCGTCACCACGCTGACCAGGGCCAGCAGGCCCATCGGCGCGGGCAGACCGAGGGCCTGGCCGATGATCTGGTCGCCTTGCGTCCGGGCGAACCGCGTGAAGTCGGGGATGTTCAGGGCCAGCGTCGCCCAGAAACCGACCATGGCCGTCAGGGCGGGCGCGAAGACGCTCCAGAACTGGCCGGCCTTGGCCCCGCCTTCGACGAAGGCCGAGGGCTGGTGGAAGATCGGCCCCAGGCCGCCGGCCTTGCTGACCGCCCACCAGACCATCAGGCCGCAGATCAGAACCTTGATCGGCGCGGTCCAGGTCTCCAGCTTGCGCACCGCGGTCAGACCCTTGGTGACGAACAGCAGCTGGATGGCCCAGAAGGCGAAGAAGGCCAAAAGCTGACCGGCGCCGACGCCCAGTAGCGGCAGTGGCGCGCCCTCGAGTTTCCGGCCGACGATGACGCCCAGCAGGGTCAGCAGCGCGCCGCCCCCGATCCAGGTCTGGATGCCGTACCAGCCGCAAGCGACGACGGCCCGCGCCACGGCCGGGACCCGCGCGCCCTTCCAGCCGAACGACGCCCGCGCTAGCACCGCATAGGGCACGCCCCAGCGCGCGCCGGCATGGCCGATCAGCAGCATCGGGACCAGCACGATCAGGTTGCCCAGCAGCACGGTCAGCACCGCCTGCCCGGCCGACATGCCCTGCTCGATCAAGCCCGAGGCCAGCATGTAGGCCGGCACGCAGATCACCATGCCCAGCCACAGGGCCGCGAAGTGCCGCCAGCGCCAGGTGCGTTGGGCTTGGCTGGTTGGCGCCAGGTCCTCGTTCCACAGGTCGCTGTCTGGCGTGCTCATGCGGCGAAGCTTAGGCCCGCTTGGCCGTCCCAGGCAATCGACCGAACGACGTTCCGCCGATCAGCCCAGCGCGGCGTAGGCCAGCGTCGCCAGTCCGGCGAAGAACACGACGCACAGCGCCACCAGGGTCGCGCGGCCCCAGTCGAAGCAGGGACCGCCATGGCGCAGCACCGGCGGCTCGGGCTTGGTGATGTCACATGCACGGAAGAAAACCGACTGGGTTTCCCCAGTCGAATAGGCTGTCCTTCTGGCCATCGAAGGCCTCCCTGACGAGCACGCCTCTGTCGGGCGCATGGCGTTAACCTAACACTGCTCGCCCAGCAGGCGAACTGGCCAACCGATCACTACCGCGTGGGACGAATCCCGGGCGGAGCGCCTGCCCGTCAACAGACCAGAAAAAAGGCGCCGCTCAGGAATTGAGCAGGCGCCTAATTCAGCAGCTTGGGTCCAGGAAGACCTAGTCCGCGTGCCCCGGCGTCCGGGGCGTGGTCCAGGGATCCGAAACGTCGGCCAGGGCCACGTCCAGGCAGTCCACGCAGACCCGCAGATCGCCGCCGCCGGCGAAGGTCAGGGTGACGATACCCGCCGGGGCCTCGTCGCCCGGCGTGAAGCCGATGGACAGCAGCTCGACCACCGCGCCCCTGGCGTCGCGACGCAGGTTGCGCCCCTGCACGCCGGTGACATCACCGAACTGCAGAGCCGAACGCACGCGCTCGCCTTGCTTTCGTTTGGCCGCCTCCCAGCGGAAGCGGTTGCAGGCGATGGTCAGGGTGCGCCCCTGGGCGTCCCAGCGGATGTCGCCGATCTTGGCCACCGCGTCCTGCAGGGCGGCCGACAGCACGCCGAGATCGTCGGCGTCGTGGGCCAGCAGGCGCAGCGGCTTTGCGGTTTCGGTCATCCTCAGAGCTCCGGCTCGCCGTCGCCCTTGATGCGACGGACCTGGGCCCCGCAGGCGCCCAACTTCTCTTCCAGGCGCTCGAAGCCGCGATCCAGGTGATAGATGCGGCTGACCGTGGTCTCGCCGCGCGCGACCAGGCCGGCGATCACCAGACTGACCGAGGCGCGCAGGTCGGTGGCCATCACTTCGGCGCCTTCCAGTTGCTCGACGCCGCGCACGCGGGCCTCGCCGCCCGAGACCGAGATATCGGCGCCCAGGCGCATCAGCTCGGGGGCGTGCATGAAGCGGTTCTCGAAGATGGTCTCGCGGATGCGGCTCTCGCCCTTCGCGGTCGTCATCAGGGCCATGAACTGCGCCTGCAGGTCGGTGGCGAAGCCCGGGAACGGCGCGGTCTCGATGTCGACGGCGTTCAGGCGCTGGCCGTTGCGACGGATGATGCAGCCGTCGTTGGTGTGCTCGACGCCGGCGCCGGCCTCTTCCAACTTGACCAGCAGGCTGTCGATCAGGCCGGGACGGGCGTTGGTCAGGCGCACTTCGCCGCCGGCCATGGCCGCGGCCACGGCGTAGGTGCCCATTTCGATGCGGTCGGGGATCACCGCGTGGGTCGCGCCCTTCAGGCGGGCGACGCCGGTGATGGTGATGGTCGGCGTGCCCGCGCCTTCGACCTTGGCGCCCATGGCGTTCAGGCACTCCTGCAGGTCGACCAGTTCCGGCTCGCAGGCGGCGTTCTGGATCACGGTCATCCCGTCGGCCAGCACGGCGGCCAGCATGGCGTGCTCGGTGGCGCCCACAGAGACGATCGGGAAGACGATCTCCGCGCCCTTCAGGCCGCGCGGGGCCTGAGCGTAGACATAACCCTCGTGTAGGTCGATCTTGGCGCCCAGGGCCTCCAACGCCTGCAGGTGCAGGTCCACGGGACGCGCGCCGATGGTGCAGCCGCCGGGCAGCGAGACCTTGGCCTGGCCCGAGCGGGCGACCAGCGGGCCCAACACGTTGAACGAGGCGCGCATCTGGCGGACCAGGTCATAGGGCGCGAAACCGCTGGTGATCTCGGCCGCGTGCAGCACGGTTTCCTGGCCGTCGGCGCCGTCGCGCTCGGTCACCTCGACGCCCAGGCGCGACAGCAGCTTGCCCAGGAAGCGCGTATCCGCCAGGCGCGGCATGTTCGTCAGGCGCAGCGGCTCATCCGTGAGCAGGCTGGCCGCCATCAGCTTGATGGCGGAGTTCTTGGCGCCGCTGACCGGGATCGATCCGTTCAGCCGCGCGCCGCCGGTGATGGCGATGCGATCCATTCAGGTCCCTCGAACGCGCGGGGTGGGGGTCGCCGCGCGGTTCAACATGTGAGGGGCGGGTTCTATCCGTTGCAAGGGGGCTTGCAAGGGCTGCGCCTCTAAATTGGAGCCGAAAGATCGTAGGGACGCTCGTCATCCGGCCAGCGCAGCTCATGGGTCGTGCTGGCGAGGTCGAGAGCCACCTGGGCCAGCTCGATCGCCTGACGCGTCGCCGCCAGTCCATCGCGCCCGAAGGCGGCCTTGCCGACCTCGGTGTCGAACTGTCCGCCGTCGCCCGTCAGCCGCACCGCGACCGCCCAACCCTGACCATCCGGATTCGGAAACGGCGCGGAGAGCTCGATCGCCAGCTCGACCCGCTCGCCGCCGCGATGAGTTATCCCCAGCAGTTTGCGAACGACGCTATACGGCTTCGGCGCGGCCTCCGCCGCCGTGATCGCAGGGGCGGAATCGTCCAAACGCCCACGGGCGGCGGCTTTCCGCTTGCGGAGGTTCATACGGAGCGCCTCGGCCAGCCTGGCCTCGCGGGTGGATTTGTCGTCGCTGATCGCCATGCGTCGGGGGTGCGGCGACAAAGATCGTCGGTCAAGACGATTTTGGGCTTGGCGTTCGCGATTCACCTCGCTATACGCCCCTCCTCTTCGCCGCGGTAGCTCAGTGGTAGAGCGCATCCTTGGTAAGGCTGAGGTCCAGGGTTCGAGTCCCTGTCGTGGCACCATGGGGATCCAAGCTTAGCTTGGATCCCCACCATTCCCTGAAAATCAAAACTGTTCAGAGCCGACGCGCAAAGCGCTCGACGGCAGGACGAAGTTCCGTATTCGAAACCCTCTAGCGACGCAGGGCGCCGCGCACGGCCAGGGCGGTCAGGCGCTGGCTGAGACCTCGGGGTCGCTCAAGACCAAGGCGCTTCAAGGCCGGCCCATCATCGCTCCTGGCCCCCAGGCCGTCCAGAATCAGGCCGAGCAGGGCCTTCGGCTCGGCCTGCGCCGCCTTCAGCCGGCCGAGCGTCGGCAGCAGGCTCTCCTCGAGCGGATCGAAGTCCGAGCCGAATGGCAGCAGCGGCGCCAGGCCGGCCGCGCGGGCCGGCGCCAGCGCCTCGGCGATGCGCTCGGGGGTGTTGTCGCGAACCTGCGCCGGCAGGGCGTAACCGCGCTCCAGCTTGCCGGCGGCCTTGGCCTGCTCCAGCAGCGCCGGCTGGAAGCGGCTGTCGGCCACCTTCAGCAGGGCGACGATCACGTCGCGGTCGGTGCGGCCGCGCAGGTCGGCGACGCCGTACTCGGTGATGACGATGTCGCGCAGGTGGCGCGGGATGGTGCCGTGGCCGTAGGACCACAGGACATTCGAGCGGGCCGCCTTCCCCGCCCCGCGCACGGCGTCAAGCGTGATCACCGACCGCGCGTCCTCCAGAGCGAAGGCCTGGGCCACGAAGTTGTACTGCCCACCCACGCCGCTGACGACGCGGCCGTCCTCCAGGCCGTCGGACACCACCGCGCCCAGCAGGGTGACCATCATGGCGGTGTTGATGAAGCGGGCATCGACGCGGGCGATGCGCTTGGCGGCCTCGTCGCCGTAGAGTTCGTTGATCCCGGAGATGGCCCGCATCTGGAACTTGGCGCGGTCCGCCGCCGGCAGCTCGCGCAGGGCCGCGTAGAAGGCGCGCGGGCCCAGGAAGAAACCGCCGTGCAGCACCGCCCCGTCGACCTCGCGCTTGAGCACGCCGGCCTTCCAGAGGTCGAGCAGGCAGTCGACGAACATCTCGGTCGCCGCATAGAGGCCCTTCTGGAACGGCTCGGCATGTCTGGGCGGCCCCGCGGCGGGCGACAGGCGCTTAACGGTGTCGAGGAAGCCAGCCGGGTCGCGATGGCGGACGATCAGGCCTTGCGTCACCGCATCGCTGATCGAGCCGATGCCCATCTGGATCGTGCCGCCATCCGGGACAAGGCCGGCCGCGTGGAAGCCGATCGCGTAGTGGGCGTCCGAGATCGGCTCCTTGGGCGGGGCGAACAGCGGAAACTGGACGGCGGGCCCTTCCAGCAGGTGGCTGAACGCCGAGGCCGGCAGGTCGCCGTCGCCCGGCATGAACGGCAGCTCGTCATTGACCTGGCCGACCAGCAGGAATTGAGCCTTCCCGGCTTGCCGCGCGGCCAGCAGGTCCAGGGTGATGTCGGTGTTGCAGGACAGGCTGTAGCGGTCGCCGTCCCTGGCCACCAATTGGGCCACGACATTGACGCCGCGATCCAGCAGATAGCGGGCGGCGTGAGTGTAGTTGGCGGAGATGTAGCTGCGCTGGGCGCTCTCGACGGAAAGGCGCGTGCCGGCCTGGAAGAAGAACTCGTCGATCTCGATGTTGTCCGGCAGGGCGTCGCGGCGCTGGACCTCGGCATAGGCTAGGGCCGGATAGCCGCCCAAGGTACGCGTGATCACCGGCCCCAGGAAGGCCGCTTCCAGCTCCGACTTGGGGCGCGGCGGCTCCAGGGTCAGGGCGGTAAAGATGTGCAGGTGCAGCGACCGATCGGCCATGGCCCGCGCGAACAGGGCGTTGGCGACATGGTTGGCCTTGCCCAGGCCCAGCGGCAGACCCAGAACGATGCGGCGGCCGACCTTGGCGATGATGGCGTCTGCCAGGACTTCGGAGTCGGTGAAGCGGTCCGTCATCCCACCAGCTTGGACCAGCCTTCCGCCGGCTGGAAGCCTTCGCCTTACTTACGGGACAACGCTTCCAGCCGCGCCTTCACCTCGGCGGCGTTGAGCGCCCTGGCCGGATGGCCGCCGTTGCCGGTTCGACTTCCGCGCTGAACGCGACCACGACCGCATCGTCTTCGGCCGGCCATTCCTGGGCGATGACTTGGGGCGCTTGCCTCACCACATAGATCTTGCCGCCATGAGCGAGCGCCCCACTAGGCTCAGCCAAGCGGAAGATATCGCCGGCCTCCAGCTGGGATATAACAGCATCTTTCCAGTGGTTCTCGCCGATGAGCACTTGCACCCACCGAGTCTTGCTCAGCGCTATCATGAACTGTTTGTAATGTTACTGCTCGCCCAGCCGAGTCGGACACATTTCTGACAAGAATTGTCGCGCGATGCCAGGGGACTCCCCGGACATTGCGCAATCCTGTCCAATCTTTAATGCGGCGCCCGAACGCCACGACACTCAGGCCCAGTTGAGCGCCCGCGCCCGAGCTGAAGTTCCTCCGCGTACGTCAGGGCAAAGATTTTGCCTATCGCGATGATAGGAACAATCAATTTTACCAATGGCCGAAAACGGCGGCTCTCTAGGGCGCGGTCGGGGGAAACGACAGCCAGGCGCGAGCAGCGCGGAGGAAACGACGATGGACGCCAAGGTCGACGACAGCGTGCAAGGTCAATGCCCGATGGGGCGTGGCAAGGGCGGACGAGCCAACCGCGACTGGTGGCCGGAGAATCTCCGCCTGGAAAGTCTCAACCAACATTCGCCGCGCTCCAATCCGATGGGCGACGCGTTCAACTACGCCGAAGAATTCAAGAGCCTCGACCTGAACGCGGTCATCAACGACCTGCACGCCCTGATGACGGACTCGCAGGACTGGTGGCCGGCCGACTTCGGTCACTACGGCGGCCTGTTCATCCGTTTGGCCTGGCACAGCGCCGGCACCTATCGCACCTCGGACGGTCGCGGCGGCGCGGGCGGCGGTCAGCAGCGCTTCGCCCCCCTCAACAGCTGGCCGGACAACGCCAACCTGGACAAGGCGCGCCGCCTGCTGTGGCCGATCAAGCAGAAGTACGGCCGCAAGATCTCGTGGGCCGACCTCTATGTTCTGGTCGGCAACGTCGCCCTGGAGTCGATGGGCTTCAAGACGTTCGGCTTCGCCGGCGGCCGCGCCGACCAGTGGGAACCGGAGGAGCTCTACTGGGGTCCGGAAGGCTCGTGGCTGGGTGACGAGCGTTACAGTGGCGAGCGTCAGCTGCATCCGGCCCTGGGCGCGGTGCAGATGGGTCTGATCTACGTCAATCCGGAAGGCCCGAACGGCAACCCCGATCCCCTCGCCTCGGCCCGCGACATCCGCGCCACCTTCGCCCGCATGGCGATGAACGACGAGGAGACCGTCGCCCTGATCGCCGGCGGCCACACCTTCGGCAAGACCCACGGCGCGGGCGATCCCTCGTTCGTCGGTCCCGAGCCGGAAGGCGGCCAGATCGAGGACGCTGGCCTCGGCTGGCGCAGCAAGCACGGTACAGGCCTTGGCGCCGACGCGATCACGTCGGGCCTGGAAGTCACCTGGAGCCAGACGCCGACACGGTGGAGCAACCACTTCTTCGACAACCTCTTCAAGTTCGAGTGGGAGCTGACCAAGAGCCCCGGCGGCGCCCACCAGTGGGAAGCCAAGGACGCGCCGGCCGACATCCCGAACGCCTTCGATCCGTCGAAAACCCAGCGCCCGCGGATGCTGACCTCGGATCTCGCCCTGCGCTTCGACCCTGCCTACGAGAAGATCTCGCGCCGGTTCCACGAGAACCCCGACCAGTTCGCCGACGCCTTCGCCCGCGCCTGGTTCAAGCTGACCCACCGCGACATGGGTCCGATCAGCCGCTACCTCGGCCCGCTCGTGCCCAAGGAAACCCTGATCTGGCAGGACCCGATCCCCGCCGTCGATCACCCGCTGATCGACGCCGTCGACGCCAAGGCGCTGAAGGAGAAGATCCTGGCCTCGGGCCTGTCGGTCTCGGAACTGGTCTCGACCGCCTGGGCCTCGGCCTCGACCTACCGCAAGTCGGACAAGCGCGGCGGCGCCAACGGCGCCCGCGTGCGCCTGGCCCCGCAGAAGGACTGGGAGGTCAATGACCCGCCGGTCCTGGCCAAGGTGCTGTCGACGCTGGAAGGCATCCAGCAGGGCTTCAACGGAACCGGGGGCAAGAAGGTCTCGCTGGCCGACCTGATCGTGCTGGCGGGCGCCGCCGCCGTCGAGAAGGCCGCCGCCGACGCCGGCACGCCCATCGAGGTTCCGTTCGCCCCGGGCCGCATGGACGCCTCGGCCGAGCAGACCGACGCGGAGTCGTTCGAGCCGCTGGAGCCGCTGTCGGACGGCTTCCGCAACTACCGTAAGAGCGGCACGCAGTTCATGGCCCCGGAAGAGGCTTTGGTTGATCGCGCCCAGCTGCTCGGCCTCTCCGCGCCGGAGATGACGGTCCTGGTCGGTGGCCTGCGGGTGCTGGGCGCCAACGCCGGCGGCAGCAAGGACGGGGTGTTCACCCACCGCGTCGGCGCGCTGACCAACGACTTCTTCGTCAACCTGTTGAGCATGGGCACGACCTGGGCCCCGACGGCGGTCAACGCCTTCGCCGGCCACGACCGCAAGAGCAGCGAGGCCCGCTGGACCGCCAGCCGCGTTGACCTGATCTTCGGCTCCCACGCCGAGCTGCGGGCCTTCGCCGAGGTCTATGCCTGCTCGGACTCGCAGGAGAAGTTCGTGAAGGACTTCGTGGCGGCCTGGACCAAGGTCATGAACGCCGACCGCCTCGACCTGAACTGACGACAGAGGCTTCGGCCCGGAATGAAAAAGGGCGCTAGCCGGCTTGGCTAGCGCCCCTCATTTTTAGTCGGCCGCCGCGTGGGCCGCGCCGCTGGCGTTAGCCTTCTTGGTCAGCCAGATCAGCGGGATCAGGATCAAGCACAGCCAGGCCGAGACGCGGAAGAAGTCCAGCGCCGCCAGCAGGTAGGCCTGGTTGATCACCTGCTGGGTGACCGCCCCGACCGCCTGCAGATGGCTCATGCCCGCGGCCTGCAGCTTGTTCACCGCATCGATCCAGGCCGGGCTGCCCGAGCTCATGACCTCGGAGAGGCGGGTCTGGTGAACGGCCTCGCCGCGATCCCAGATCGTCGTGGCCAGCGAGGCGGCGAAGCTGCCCGCGGTGATCCGCGAGAAGTTCGACAGGCCGGAGGCCGCCGGCGTCTGGTTCGGCGGGATGCCGTTCAGCGAGATGGTCACCATCGAGATGAAGAAGGTGCTCATCGCCACGCCCTGGACCAGCATCGGCATGACCAGCGCCCAGAAGTTGGCGTCCGGCGTGTAGCCCGAACGCATGAAGAACGACAGGCCGAAGGCGGCCAGCGACAAGGTCGCCATCCAGCGGGCGTCGACCTTGTTCATCAGCCGGGCCATGAACGGGGTCAGGAACACAGCCACCACGCCGCTCGGCGCGGCCACCAGGCCCGCCCAGGTGGCGATGTAGCCCATCCGGGTCTGCAGCCACAGCGGCAGCAGCAGGTTGTTGCCGAAGAACACCGCATAGGCCAGGCAGAAGACGATCGTGCCGATGACGAAGTTGCTGGACTTGAACAGCGACAGGTCGACGATCGGGTGCTTCTCGTTCAGCTCCCAGATCACCCAGGCGATGAAGCCGATGATCGCGATGCACAGTTCGACGACGATGGCCGGCGAGGCGAACCAGTCGGCTTCCTTGCCGGTGTCCAGCATCACCTGCAGCGCGCCGACCCAGACCAGCAGCAGCATGAAGCCGGTGCGGTCGATCGGCAGCTTGCGGGTCGGCGTCTCGCGATTGGCCATGTTGCGCCAGCAGATGACGCCGCACAGGATCCCGACGGGGATGTTGATCAGGAAGATCCACGGCCAGGAGAAGTTGTCCGAGATATAGCCGCCCAGGATCGGCCCACAGATCGGGGCCACCAGGGTGGTCATCGACCAGATGGCCAGGGCCGTCCCCCGCTTGTTGGGCGGGAAGATCATGATCAGCAGGGCTTGCGAGCCGGGGATCATCGGCCCGGACACCGCGCCCTGCAGAATCCGGAACAGGATCAGTGACTCCAGGTTCCAGGAGAGGCCGCACAGCAGCGAGGCGATGGTGAACAGGATCACCGAGGCGACGAAGGTCTTCACCACCCCGTAGCGGCCCATCAGCCAGCCGGTCAGCGGCACCGAGACGCCGTTGGCCACGGCGAAGGCGGTGATCACCCAGGTGCCCTGGCTGGAGCTGACGCCGAGATTGCCGGCGATCGTGGGGATCGAGACGTTGGCGATGGTGCCGTCCAGCACCTGCATGAAGGTGCCGAGCGCCAAGGCGATCGAGGTGACGGCCAGCAAGATGCCGGTCATCGGCGGCGGACCGGCCGCCTGGGATTGTTCGGACGCCATGGGGCGGCTCCTGGTAACGGACTACTGCGCGCCTGTCTGGGCGCCGCCTTGGGCGACGTCGATCTTGGCCTTCATGGACAGGCCCACGCGCAGCGGGTGCTTGGCCAGTTCGGCGGGGTCCAGGGTGATGCGGACCGGGACGCGCTGGACGACCTTGATCCAGTTGCCGGAGGCGTTCTGGGCGGGGATCAGCGAGAAGGCCGAACCGGTGCCGCCGGCCAGGCCGCGGACCTTGCCGTGGAACTTCACGCCGCCGCCATAGAGGTCGGACGTCAGGACCACCGGCTGGCCGGGGACCACCTTGTCCAGTTGCACTTCCTTGAAGTTGGCGTCGACATAGGCCTGGGCCGTCGGCACCACGGCCATCATCGGCGTGCCCATGGCGACCTGCTGGCCGACCTGCACCGACTTGCGGGCGACGACGCCGTCGGTCGGGGCGCGGACCACGGTGCGGGCCAGGGCCAGGCGGGCGGCGTCGAGCCGAGCCTGGGCGGCCTTCACTTCCGGGTTCTCGGTGACCGAGACGCCGGAGATCAGCACGGTGTTGACCTCGCGCGTGCCGATGGCGGCCGCGCGGCTGGCCAGGGCCTGGGCGCGAGCGGCCTGAGCCCCCGTGAGGGCGGCCTGGGCGTTGGCGAAGCGGTTCTGGGCGCTGGTCAGTTCGTCGCCCGAGACGGCGCCTTGCCCCACCAGGGCCTGGCGGCGCGAGAGGTCGAGGCGCGCCCGGTCGACATCGGCCTTGGCGGCGACGATCTGGGCGTCGGCGCGCTGGACTTCGGCCTGGCGAGCGTCGAACTGGCCGGCCAGGGCCGTATCGCTGGCGAAGTAGCCCTTCACCTTGCGCTCGGCCTGACCGAGGGCGGCCTCGGCCTGGGCGACGGCGATGCGGGCGTCGGCGTCGTCGATGATGACCAGCGGGTCGCCGGCCTTCACGGCCTGGGTCTCGACCACGAAGATCTTGGCCACCGGGCCGGGCGACAAGGCGGTCACCTGGGCGGTCTCGGCTCCGACATAGGCGTCGTCGGTCTCGACATAGTGGCTGTCGAAGACCAGCCACCAGGCGCCGTAGCCCACGAGGCCGACGGCGACGGCGCCGCCCAGCAGGGTCAGTTGGCGGCGGCGCTTGTTGTTCGCCGCGGCTTGGGAGGCGGCGGGTTGTTGATCGGACATTAGGGGCAAGTCCTAGCGAGCGGATGCTTTGGGGATTGGGTTCAGGCGCCGGTGAAGCCGCCGCCGAGGGCGCGGATCAGGGCGATATCGAGCGCGAAGGCGCGGCTTTCCAGGTCGGCGACGACCCGGCGCTGGGTCAGGACCGACTGCTCGGCCAGCAACACCGACTGGTAGGTCGACAGCTGGCCTTCGTAGCGCAGGCGCGCGATGCGGTAGGCGTTCTCGTTGGCGGTCAGGGCCGCGCGGGCATCCGCCAGACGACTGGTGAGCGCCTTCTCGCTGGCGGTGACGTCGGCCACCTCGCGCAGGGCCTGGGTCAGGGCGCCGTCATAGCTGGCCACGGCGGCGTCCCGATCGGCCTCGGCGCCGCGCAGGCCGGCCCGCAGGCGACCGCCCTCGAAGATCGGCAGGCTCAAGGCCGGACCGACCTGGCCGATGTCCGAGCCGCTGGAGAACAGCTTGTCGAGATAGAGCGACTGGGCGCCGATGAAGCCCGACAGGTTGATGTCCGGATAGAAGGCGGCCTTGGCCTGCTTCGTGCGCGAGGTCGCGGCCTCGGCCCGCCACTTGGCGGCGACCACGTCGGGGCGGCGACCGATCAGGTTGGCGGGCAGGTTCGCCGGCAGGCCGAACGGCTTGATCGTCGCATTGGCCGGGCGGGCGATGGCGAGACCGCGATCGGGACCCGCGCCGACCAGGGCGGCCAGGGCGTTACGGGTCAGGGCGATCTGCTCGTCGATGGCCGACAGCTCGGCCTTCGAGGCCGGCGGCCCGGCCGCGGCCTGCTCGCTCTCGGCCTTGGTGTCGAGACCGTTGGCGACGCGCTTGGAGACGAGGTCGCTGGTCTGCTGGCGCAGGCGCACGGCCTGATCGGCGACGTCGCGCTGGGCGTAGAGGCGCGACAGCTCGGCATAGGTCGAGGCGATCGCGGTCGACAGGGTCAGGCGGGCCTGGGCGGCGTCGGCCTGGGCGGCCTTGGCTTCCGAGGTGGCGGCGGCGACGGCCGCGCGGTTCTTGCCCCAGAAGTCCAGCTCCCAGCTGAAGTCGAGGGCCAGGCGGCCGATGTCGTTATAGCCATGCGGCACGAAGGCGGGCGGGATGCCGGCGTTATAGCTCTGCTTGCTCTCGGCGGCCGAGGCCCCCAGCGAGACCCGCGGCAGGTCGGCGGACCTGGCCTGGGCGACCAGCGACTGGGCGCGGCGCAGGCGGGCCTCGGCGGCGGCCAGGGTCGGCGAGCCCTTCAGGGCCTCGTCCTCCAGGGCGTTCAGCTGGGCGTCGCCATAAGACGTCCACCAGGCGTCCGCCGGCCAGTCAGCGTTCGGAGCCGCCAGGGTCTGGGCGGTTTCGTAGGCTTGAGGGGTTTTCGCCACGCGGGCGGGCTGCGCGGGGGGCAGGCTCGCACATGCGGCCAGCACCAGGGCGCTGGCGGCGGCGAAGACGGGGACGCTACGGCGGGGAGAGAGAGTCGGCATGAACGAGCGCCTTGATGTGACCGTACGGTATAGTCATATGGTGCGGTGCAAGTAGGCTTCACCTGCGCTATAGTCAAGGCGACCGTACGGTACGGTCGGAAAAGAATCATGCTGCCCGAGATCAAACCCCGCCTGGATCGCGACGCTCGCCGCGAAGCGATCCTCGACATCGCCGCCGAGGTGTTCCTGGCCGAGGGCTATGACGCCGCCTCGATGTCGACCATCGCGTCGAAGGTCGGCGGCTCCAAGAGCACGCTCTACAACTACTTCAAGAGCAAGGAAGAGATCTTCCAGGCCCATATCGAGCGCTATTGCGACTGGCAGCGCGAGGCGATGTTCAGCCTGCTCGATGATGGCGGCGACCTGAAGACCGCCCTCACCCACGTGGGTCGCCGCTACCTGACCAATGTGCTGTCGGACCGCAACATGCGCCACTTCCGGCTGATCACCGCCGCCGCCGAGCGTACGCCGGACCTGGGCCGCGCCTTCTATGAGGCCGGACCGATGCGCGGCGCGCAGATTCTCGGCGACTATCTGGCGCGGGCCAAGGCCGACGGCCGCATCCACGCCGAGGACCCGCTGGCCGCCGCCCACCAGTTCATCGGCCTCTGCCAGAACCGCCTGCTGAAGGCCCGGCTGGTCAACTATGTCGGCGAACCCTCCCTCGCCGAAGTGGACGCCGAGGTTCAGGCCGCCGTGGCGACGTTCCTCGCGGCTTTCGGGACGAAGGCCTGAGGGGCCTGAACGAGCGATCCATTCCTTGTCATCCCGGCCGCAGCGAAGCGGAGAGCCGGGACCCAGGGGCCGGCGCACAGGCCTTGGCCCCTGGGTCCCGGACAGCCTCTGCGAGGCTTCCGGGATGACAGGGATTTAGAGCTCCATTTTCCCTTACAAGACCTCGAACAACCCCGCCGCGCCCATACCGCCGCCGACGCACATGGTGACGACGACGTGCCTGGCGCCCCGGCGCTTGCCCTCGATCAGGGCGTGGCCGGTCAGGCGTGCGCCGGACATGCCGTAGGGGTGGCCCATGGCGATGGCGCCGCCGTTGACGTTCAGCAGCTCGTCCGGGATGCCCAGGCGGTCGCGGCAATGGACGACCTGGCAGGCGAAGGCCTCGTTCAGCTCCCACAGGCCGATGTCGTCGATCTTGAGGTCGAAGCGCTCCAGCAAGCGCGGTATGGCGAAGACCGGTCCGATGCCCATCTCGTCTGGCTTGGTCCCCGCCACGGCCATGCCGACATAGCGGCCCAGCGGTTGCAGGCCACGCTTCTCGGCGAGCCCCGCCTCCATGACCACGCAGGCCGAGGCGCCGTCCGACAGTTGGCTGGCGTTGCCGGCCGTGACCGTACCGCCGGGACGCACGACCTTCAGGGCGGCCAGGCCTTCCAGCGTGGTCTCAGGACGCACGCCCTCGTCCCGGGCCAGCGTCACCTCGCGATGCGAAACCGCGCCAGTCTCCTTGTCGGCGACCTTCATGCGGGCGGTCATCGGGACGAGTTCGGCATCGAAGCGCCCCGCCTCCTGGGCCGCCGCCGCGCGCTGCTGCGAGGACAGGGCGTAAAGATCGCAAACCTCGCGGGTGATCCCGTAGCGCGCCGCGACCGTCTCGGCCGTGTCCAGCATCGGCATGTAGGCGTCGGCGTGCAGGGCCACGAGCTCGGGATCCTGGTCGACCCGCAGCTGCGGCGTCTGGACCAGGGAGATCGACTCGACGCCGCCGGCGACGATGACGTCCATGCGGTCGACGATGACCTGCTTGGCGGCCGTGGCGATGGTCATCAGGCCCGATGAGCACTGGCGATCCATGGTCATGCCCGGGACCTCGACCGGCAGGCCGGCCCGCAGCGCCGCCATCCGGCCGATGGTGGCCTGGAAGCCCTGCGGCAGCGAGCAGCCGAGGATGCAGTCCTCGACCTCGTCCGGAGCCACGCCGGCGCGCCGCACCGCGTGGCTCAGGGCGTGGGCGGCCAGGGTCGGCGACGGGGTGTCGTTGAAGGCCCCGCGATAGGCGCGGCCGATCGGCGTACGCGCCGTGGAGACGATGACGGCCTGGCGCATCACGCGCGTTCCCCGACAGCCTTGGCGATCAGACCCGCGCTGGCGACCTCGCGCTCGGCCTGGGTGAAACCGTAGGCCGGGACGATCTCGCCCGCGCGGTCGCTAACGCCGTCCCACTGGCGGATCACCTGCTCGCCCGCGTCCGCGCCGCCGCCGATATAGCGGCCATCGGTCAGGGTGATGTTGGCGGTGGCGAAGTGGCCGGCGCCGGCGCACAGGATCGTGCGGGTCGGAGCGTCGTCCTGGACCAGGGCCAGCAGGCCTGGGCTGACGAAGGCGGGGTCGAGCAAGGCCAGGCTCTCGGCCGACAGCACGCCCTCGGTCATGCCCGTGGCCGCCGTCGGGGCCAGGCAGTTGACCCGCACATTGTACTTCTCGCCCTCGATGGCCAGGGTCTGCATCAGCCCGACCAGCGCCATCTTGGCCGCGCCGTAGTTGGCCTGGCCGAAATTGCCGTAGAGGCCCGACGACGAGGTGGTCATGACGATGCGGCCATGGCCCTGCTCGCGCATGAGGCCCCAGACGGCCTTGGCGCAGACCGCCGCGCCCATCAGGTGGACGTCGACCACCAGGCGGAAGTCATCGAGGCTCATCTTGGCGAAGGTCTTGTCGCGCAGAATGCCGGCGTTGCTGATCAGGATGTCGACCCGGCCCCAGCGGGCCACGACCTGCTCGACCATGGCGTTGACGGCGGCCTCATCCGTAACCGAGGCGGCGACGCCGAACGCCTCGCCGCCCCGGGCGACGATCTCGGCGGCCACGCGGTCGGCGGCCTCCTGGCCCAGGTCGTTGACGACCACCTTGGCGCCCTGCCCGGCCAGATACAGCGCGTGAGCGCGGCCCAGCCCCCCACCGGCGCCCGTGACGATCGCGACGCGTCCTTGCAGCATCATGAAACTCTTCCTTTCTCGCCCCAAAACTCGACGAGCCCGAAGCTCGCACTTAAGTCACTATCTCGTTAGTGAATATCTTTGACAGAACTGTCCCGCCCAGGGCAAGCCGCCTTTAGGCCTGGGCCTTGCGCCGCTCGCAGGCCGCGATGAAGCCGGCGGCCATGAACGCGGCCATCCGCTCCTTCACGGCGTGGAAGTCGTCGGACTTGCAGACCCCGCCCGACAGCTTGTCGATCCGGCCGGTGCGCGCCAGGGTCAGCATCAAGGCCCCCGTCACGAAGTGGTAGCCCCAGAAGATATCGGCCTCCGGACAGTCCGGCAGGGCCTTCTTCAGCAGGTCGATCAAGCGCAGCACCACAGGGTCGAAATGCTTGTCCATCAGCGACGCGCCCCACTCCGGCGTGTTGGCGACCTGAGCGCCGAGGGCCGCGTAGTTCTTCCAGCCCTCCCCGCCCTCGATGTAGAGATCAAGGTCGGTGTCGAGGAACGCTCGGAGGGCCCCCTCCACCGTCGGCCTGCCGGCCGAGGCCGCCTCGTACTCGTCCAGCGCCCGCATCCGCCGCTCGCTGGTCACCACCGCCCGGCGCGCGAAGACCGCGTCGAACAGGGCTTTCTTGTCGTCGAAATAGTAGTTCATCAGCGTGTGGTGCACGCCGACCTGCTTGGCCACGTCCTTCAGGGTGACGCCGTGGAGCCCGTGCTTCGAGAACAGCTCCTCGGCCGCGTCGAGGATCTGCTCCATCTTCTCGGCGCGCTGTTCGGCCTTGGTGGTGCGTCGACGGGTGGGGGCGGCTTCGGACACTGAGCGGGACTTCCTGGCATTGGGCGAAAGGCGTGGACGGAGGAAGCGTCAACCGCCGCCGTATTCCGTTCGCAGCCTTATCTTGTCGATCTTGCCGGTCGACGCCAGGGGCATGCGCGGCAGGCGATAGACGGCGTCGGGGATCCACCAGGTCGCCACCCGGCCACGCAGCGCGTCCAGAAGCGCTTCGTCGCTGACCTCCCCTTGCGTCTCGACCAGCAGGATCGGTCGCTCGCCCCACTTGGGATCGGACCGGCCGATGACGGCGGCCAGCGACACCTCGGGCAAGGATGCGACCAACGCCTCGATCTCGGCGGGGTTGATCCACTCGCCGCCGGACTTGATCAGGTCCTTGGCGCGGCCGGTGATCATCAGGTTCCCCGCCGCGTCGATGCGGGCCAGGTCGCCGGTCGGGAACCAGCCGTCGGCGTCGGTGGCCGAGGTCTCTTGGCCGAAATAGCGTTCGACCACCGCCGCGCCGCGCACCCGCAGGTGACCTTCGGCGTCGCGTTGCCGCGGCAGGGCCACGCCGTCGGCGTCGGTGAGCAGCAGGTCGACGCCCACGGCCGGACGGCCCGACAGCGCGGCCTGGGACGGCGCGTGCAGCGGCGCGACGGTGCCGGAGGGCGACAGCTCGGTCATGCCCCAGCTGGTCTGGACGGTGACGCCCAGGCCCTGCTCGATCCGCTCCATCAGGGCCGGGGGCATCGGCGCGCCGCCGACCATGATGCGCTTCAGCGACGGGAGGCGCTCGCCCGTGGCGTCCAGATGCTCGACCAGGCCCAGCCAGACCGTCGGCACCCCGACCCCGACCGTGACGTCCTCGGCGGCGATCAGGCGGGCCAGGCTGGCGCCATCGGCGTGGCGGCCAGGCAGGACCAGCTTGGCGCCGACCGCTGGCGCGGCGAACGGCAGGCCCCAGGCATTGGCGTGGAACATCGGCACCACCGCCAAGACGGCGTCGGCGCCCGAGATCGCCATCACGTCCACCTGAAGGGCCCGCAGGGTGTGCAGGTAGCTGGAGCGGTGGGTATAGGTCACGCCCTTGGGCGCGCCCGTGGTGCCCGAGGTGAAGCACAGGCCGCTGGGCGCGGTCTCCTCGAACTGGCCCCAGACGGCGTCCGGCCTGGCGGCGGCGATCAGTGGCTCCAGAGCCTCGCCCTCGGCGGCCTCGCCGTCGATGATCAGCAGGCGTTCGACGCCCGGCGCGGCGTCCATGATCTCGCGGGCCAGGGGCGCGAGGTCGGCCGAGGCGATCAGCACGCGGGCCTGCGACTGGACGATCATCGCCGCCAGTTGCTCGGCGGTCAGGCGCGGGTTCAGCGTGTGACACACTGCCCCCATGCCCATGATCGCGTACCAGACCTCGACATGGTCCTGGGTGTTCCAGGCCAAGGTGGCGACACGGTCGCCCTTACGCACGCCAAGCCCGGCGAGCACCGAAGAGACCCGAAGGCTACGATCGCGCAGATCCGCGTAGCCGACCCGCTCGATCCGTCCGCCCTCGCGCGCGGTCACCACCTGGCCGTCGGGCCGCCACTTGGCGGCGTGGTCCAGGAACTTGTCGAGCGTCAGGGCGAAGGCCTGCATCTCGCCGTCAATCGTCGGCGCACTACTTATCGGCACTGAGTCACTCCAGGGGGAAGCAGCGGCGCGACGACGCCGACGTTCCAGTTCCAGGGCGTGTCGCCCTGGGCGCGTCGGCGGCACATCACCGCCTCGTTCAGTTCGTACATGCCCGGGCGCAGGCGGACGCCTGGCTGGGGCCCTGCGACGAAGGCCATGTAGGCGCGCTCGGCGCCGTACGGTTTCCAGACCGGCTGGCCGGCGGCCTTGGGCCCGCTGTCCTTGGCGAACGAGGCCCAGTAATCGCCCATGGCCGCCGTCAGCCTGGCCTCCTCGGGCGTGTCCGGATTCTTCGGCCAGGCCGGCGGCGCGCTCTTGGCGGAGCCGAAGACATAGGGCAGTTCACTGGCGTGGAAGCCATGCAGGCCGGCCGCGTCGGCGGCCGGATAGCCATGGTCGAACAGGTAGAAGTAACCGGCCTGGCCGACGGCGGTCTGCTTGGCCACGAGGCGCTCCGCGGTCCAGCCGTAGAGGGCGTCGCGGGTGGCCAGCAGCACGCTCTCGGGCACGTCGCTGGAGGGATAGAGCTTCAGGAAATCGTCCGCCAGGTCGCCGTAGCGCGCCCGGATTTCCTTCTCGTACGCGGCGGCGTCGGCCGGCGGCGGGGGGGCCAGAAAGCGCAGCGAGCGGATCTCGCCGCTGTTGAAGCCGGCCAGGATCGGCACGTGGGCTTGCTCGCCGGCGTCGAACGCGTCGACCAGCTGCTTGGGCAGCACCTTGCCGTCGACCGCGCCGAAGGTCTGGAAGCCGGCCATCAGGGCGTTGGTCGTCAGGGTCTCGGCGTCCATGGCCCGCAGGTCGGCCAGGGACTTGGCGCCCAGCTTGGCGGCGGTGGCCGCGCCCATGGTCTCGGCCGGGATGTGGCCATGCTTGGGCTCGCGCAGGTCCGACGTCGAGACCATGTAGGCGCTCTGGGCGATGGCCTTGCTGAACAGCCCCCGGGCCGGCGGCGAGGCCATCAGGTACATGACGCTCAAGGCCCCCGCGGACTCGCCGGCGATGGTGACATTGGCCGGATCACCCCCGAAGGCGGCGATGTTGGTCCGCACCCACTTCAGCGCCGCGATCTGGTCCAGCAGGCCGTAGTTGCCCGAGACGTGGTCGGGCGATTCCGCGCTGAGCTCCGGATGCGCCATGTAGCCCAGCACGCCGAGGCGGTAGTTAATCGACACCACGACGACGCCCCGCCTGGCCAGGGCCGTGCCGTCGTACAGGCCCTCGGCGCTGGAGCCGCCGATCAGCGACCCGCCATGGATCCAGACCAGCACCGGGGCCTTGGCGGCCTTGGCTGGCGTCCAGACGTTCAGCGACAGGCAGTCCTCGCTGAACGCCTTCAGGGGCGAAGCGTAGATGCTGCCCGGACGCGGCTTGGGCTGTAGGCACGAGGGGCCGAAATCGAGGGCGTCGCGGACGCCGCCCCACGTCGCCGGGGCGGCGGGCGGCTTCCAGCGCAGCGCGCCGACCGGCGGCGCCGCGTAGGGGATGCCCTTGAAGACCTGGAGGCCATCCTGAGCGACGCCGCGCACGGCGCCCGCCGGAGCCTTGACGACAGGGGCCTGGGCTCTGGCGACGGCCGGAGCCATCGCCAGAACCGCCAGGGCTGATACCAGGAGACGTTTGCGCGAGCTGCTCATCCCCATCCCCTAGAACGCATAGCCCAGCCGCACGCCGGCCGTGCGCGGCCGCATGGTCGCGAACCGGCTGGCGATGAAGGCCTCGGGGTGGACGTAGGTGATCGAGTGGTCGTCGAACAGGTTCTCGACATAGGCCCCGATCGTGGTGTCGCCCATGGCCACGGCGAAGGTGGCGTTGACGTTCTGATAGGAGTCCGTGAAGCCATAGGTCGCGCTGGTCACGGTCGGCTGGCCTGGCACGTGCTGGAACGAGCCCGGATACGAGCCGACGTGCTGCAGCACGACCGACAGGTTGGCCTTGGCCTTCGTCGTCAGGTCCCAGCCGTAGTTGACGAACAGCGAGCCCTGCACCTTCGGCGAGGCCAGGCGGGCCCCGACCACCGCGCCGGAGATCGCCGCCTCGGCCGGGGTCAGCTCGGTGACCTTGGCGTCGTTGAGCGAGCCGTTCAGGCCGATGGTCAGGCCCTTGGTCGGGAAGGCCAGCAGCTCCAGCTCGATCCCCTTGCTGCGCGCCGCGCCGATGTTGGTGGCGAACTGGACGCTGTCGGAGACGCGATTGGCCTGGACCTGGATGTTGCTCCAGTCGATCAGGTAGACGGCGAGATTGGCCGAGACGAGGCCATTCAGGAACCGCCCCTTGGCCCCGACCTCGTAGTTGGTCAGGTCGTCGGACGAGGCGCCGTTCGGGATGATCAGGTCGCTAGGATTGACCAGGCTGGCCCTGCCGGCGAAGGCGTTGACCACCGGGGTGCGGAAGCCGGTCGACACCGTGGCGTAGGTCGTCAGGGTCGACGACGGCTTGTAGGACAGACTGACCTTGAACGAGGGCTTGCTGCCCGTCGCCTTGACGCCGCTGGCCGCCGCGAACGGCGTCAGGGTCAGCGGCCCGCGGATGCCGAACAGGGCGTTGGTCAGATAGGCGCTGCTATAGCCGCCGGCCTCGGTGAAGCCCTGGGCCTCGACCCGGCCATAGCGCATGCCGCCGGTCAGCCAGACCTTGTCGCTGAAGTGATAGGTCAGCTGGCCGAAGGCGGCCTTTTCCTGCGAGTTTATGTGGGTGTACTGGCGCTGGTAGTACTCGTCCGGCAGGCCGGTGATGCCGTGCGAGGTCAGGAAGGCCGGATTGGAGCGGTAGAAGTAGTCCACGTCCAGGCGGCGATCGAGATAGAAGCCCCCGACCACCCAGTCGAGTTTGCCGCCAGGATCGGACGCCAGACGCGCCTCTTCCACGAAGGTCTTCTGGAAGCCGCCGGCGTCCAGGGCGAAGGCGATCGCGCCGCCGAACGTGCCGGCCAGGTCGACATAGAACTTCTGGTCGAACTTCGAATAGGTCGACGAGCTGGTGAAGTGCGCGCCGTCGAACTGGTAGTCGACCGTGACGTTGTGGCTGCGCATTTCGCCCACGAACTGGTCCGGCCGGTCCGAGATCCGCTTGTTCCGACCCAGAGCCGGATTGACCATCGACGAGTCCTTCGGGTTGCTGTCCTCGTACGAGAACAGCGCCTTCACCGACAGGCGGTCGGTGGGTTTCCACAACAGCGTCGCGCGACCGCCCCAGTCGACCAAGGTGTTGGAGTTGTGGACGCCGGTCCCGAGGTTATCGAGATAGCCTTCCTCGTGCCGGTAGAAGCCGACCAGGCGCAGGGCCAGCTTGTCCTGGATGATCGGCATGTTGAGCATGCCGTTGTAGCGCTGGCGCAGGGAGTCCGAACCGGTCAGGCCGAAGTCGACCAGGGCCGCGCCCTCGCGGCTCGACAGGTTCGGCGCCTTGGTCAGGATGCGCAGCGCGCCCGACAGCGAGCCCGAGCCGAACAGCGTGCCCTGCGGGCCGCGCAGGAACTCCACGCGCTCGACGTCGAACAGGTTGGGATCCAGCACCGTGGTGTTGCCGATCGTCGAGATCGGCAGTTCGTCGACATAGACGGCCACCGTGCTCTGCAGGTTCGCGCCGTAGCCGTTGGTCGCGATGCCCCGGGCGGTGAAGTTGTTGAAGTTGGCGGTGGCGCGGTTCAACACCACGCCGGGCGTCTGACGGGCCAGACCCTCGAAGCCGACGATGCCCTTGGCGGTCAGCTCCTTCTGGTCGAAGGCGGTGACGCTGAGCGGCACGTCCTGCAGCTTTTCGGGACGGCGGGTCGAGGTGACGATGACTTCTCCGACCAATGCGGCGTCGCCCCTCCCCTGATCGCCACCGGCCGCCTGGGCCAGCGCCTGTGTTGTCGAAAACACGCCGAGCGCGACGGCGCATGCCGACGCAAGCAGTCCAGCCTTCATGGCGTTCACTCCCCTAACGAGCGTCGATCGTTTGCGTCGACGTTGTGAGCCCACGGTGGCGGTGATCTGGGCTGCTGTCAACACTCACTCACTCGCGTGTGAATATTGACGCGGGGCCGGTATTGAGGTCATCCTCGCTGCAAGCAAGGCTCGAGAACGGGCAGCTGGGAGGAAACCTTGAACGACCTCGAGCGCGATGGCGCCGCGGCCTTGTCCGCGCGTCCAGACCACCCTCACCCCGCCCCCGGCCGCCGCGCCTGGCTAGTCTTGGGCATGCTGTGGTTCGTCTATGTGCTGAACTTCCTGGACCGGCAGTTGATGTCGATCCTGGCCAAGCCGATCCAGGACACCCTGCACGTCTCCGACAGCCAGCTCGGCTTGATCGGCGGCCTCTATTTCGCGATGTTCTACTGCTTCATCGCCATTCCGGTCGGTTGGCTGGCCGACCGCACCAACCGCGTGGCGGTGCTGTCCCTGGCCTGCGGAATCTGGAGCGCGGCGACCGTGGCCTGCGGCCTGTCACGCGGCTATGGCGAATTCGCCTTCGCCCGGATGACGGTCGGCTTCGGCGAGGCCGGCGGGGTGCCGCCCTCCTACGCGATCATCTCCGACTACTTCCCGGCCGGCCGACGCGGCACGGCGCTGGGCATCTACAACCTTGGCCCGCCCGTGGGCGCGGCGCTGGGCATCGCCTTCGGCGCGGCGATCGCCGCGGCGTTCAACTGGCGCTACGCCTTCGTGATCCTGGGCGTCGTCGGCCTGGCCGCCGCCTTGATCCTGCCGCTGGTGGTCAAGGAACCGCCGCGCGGCGGCCTGGACGGGACCGAGATCAAGGTCGCCAAGGCCGGCTTCTGGTCGACCCTGAAGATGTTCTTCTCGCGTCCCACCCTGGTGCTGGCCGCGCTGGGCAGCGGCGCGACCCAGTTCGTGACCTATGGCCTGGGCAACTTCACCACCCTGTTCCTGATGCGCGAGAAGGGCATGGCGCTCGACGAGGTCGCCGTCTGGTACGCTCTGGTCGTCGGCATCGGCATGAGCGCCGGCATCTTTGTCTCGGGTCGGGTGATCGACCGCTTCCGCAAGAGGTCGAAGGTCGTCTACGCCATGGCCCCGGTCATCTCCCTGACCCTGGCGATCCCGTTCTATGTCGGCTTCGTCTGGGCGCCGACCTGGCCGCTGGCCCTGGCCCTGCTGATCGGCCCGACCTTCCTGAACTACTTCTACCTGTCGTCGTCGGTGGCGCTGGTCCAGGAGGAAGTGCGGCCCGACCAGCGGGTGATGTCCGGCGCCCTCTTGCTGCTGGTCATGAACTTCATCGGCCTGGGCCTGGGCCCCACCTATGTCGGCGCGGCGAGCGATTTCTTCAAAGCCAGCCATCCGCACAATTCGCTGCAGATGGCGCTCTACACCCTGGTCCCGTTCTATGTGATCGCGATCGGGCTGTTCCTGTGGCTGGCCCGGATCTTCCGCCGGGCTGAACGAGGCTAATTCCAGGGGCGGTCCTCGTCCTTCGACAAGCTCAGGATGAGGACTACTGATGCGCCGGTTTAGTAGAAAACCTCACCCTGAGCTTGTCGAAGGGCGGGGTTTTCGACTCCGCGGGCTTCATTCCTTCAGGGCGATGAAGCCCGCCGCCATGAACCGCGCGATCCGCTTCTTGATCGCCGGAAAGTCATCGGAGTGGCAAAGGCCGCTGGATAGCCGGTCGATCCGGCCCGTCCGCGCCAGGGTGTTCATCAGCGCCCCCGAGACGAAGTGGTAGCCCCAGAAGATCTCCTCGTCGGCATAGTCCGGCAGGGCGCGCTTGAGGATGCCGACCAGCTTCAGGACCACCGGATCGAAGTGCTCGTCCATCAGCGCCGCGCCCTCGGGCGTGTTGCTGACCCGGGCGCAGAACGCCCCATAGTTCATCCAGTGCTCGCCGCCTTCGTAGTAGAGGTCGAGGTCGGTATCGAGAAAGGCGTGCAGCGCGCCCTCGACGGTCGGCCTGTCGCCCACCGACTGCTCGTACTGCTCCAAAGCGATCATCCGCCGGCCGGACGTGACCCCGGCCCGCCGGGCGAACACGGCCTCGAACAGGTTGGTCTTGTCCTTGAAATAGTAGTTCAGCAGCGTGGTGTGGATGCCCACCCGCACGGCCACGTCGCGCAGCGTTACGCCATAGAGGCCGTTCTGCGAGAACAGGTACTCGGCCGCATCCAGAATCTGCTCGAGGCTCTGGGCGCGCTGTTCGGCCTTGGTGCGCGGGCGCTCCTTGGCCTCCTCCGCGGTGGCTCCTGCCAAACCGTCCTCCTGGTCCTACCGTCCGCCGCGTAGTCGGCCCGGCGCGCCCCTGTCAATCGTTCCCATAACGGCAATCGCCGCGTCGGAGCCGCGCTCCGAGGTCATCGAACAATGATCATTGACGCCATCGCGGCGACGCTACAATACTCACTCTTGTGAGAATGAGCGTTAGAGACTCGTTCAACGGGAGGGTTCGCCACATGAGAATTGGGCTTATGAGCGCGTCGGGCGTCGCGCTGTTGATCGGGATCGCGGGCCTGGGCGCCCCGGCCCAAAGTCAAGTACTGAGGGGTCAGGAAAAGACGACCAACGATCCCTCCACCCAGGTCGAGGAGATCGTCGTCACCGGCTCCAACATCCGAGGCTCGGCGCTGGACGCCGCCCTCCCCGTGGAGGTCTATTCTCAGGAGCAGTTGGAAAAGCAGGGCTCGCCGACAGCGCTGGAGTTCGCCAAGAGCCTGACCATCTCGGGCCCGACGACCGGCGAGTCCTACTATTTCGGCGGTCCGACCCTGGTCGGCTCGGTGAACTACAATCTGCGCGGCCTCGGGGCCGACAAGACGCTGGTGCTGCTGAACGGCCGGCGGATGAACCAGAACACCGCCAATGTCCCCTCGATCGCCCTGGCGCGAACCGAGATTCTCAAGGACGGCGCGGCGGTGATCTACGGCGCCGACGCCACAGGCGGCGTCGTCAACTTCATCACCCGTGACAAGTTCGTCGGGATGGAGGCCCAGGCCCAGTACAAGCACATCAAGGGCTCGAAGGGCGACTATTCGGTCGGCGTGATGGGCGGCATCGGCGAGGAGCGCGTCAATCTGCTGGTCTCGGCCGAGTACGAGCATCGCTCGCGCCTGAACACGCTGGAGCGCGACTTCACCAAGGCCTCGCTGACGCCGGGAGCCGGCTACAATCCCGCCCCCTGGTCGACCCTGACCAACCTCACGGGCTGGCAGCCGCGCGGCCCCCTGCCCGCCGTGCCCACCGCCACGGACACCGGCGAGTGGGGCGCGAACCTGGGCGGCATCGTCTCGGACTTCAGCGCCGCCAGCTGCGCCGCCGTCGGCGGCCGCATGGATAACGTCTACACCTGCGCCTACAACTACATCCCGTACTACCGACTGGTGGAGAACCAGGACACCTACAGGCTCTACGCCCAGCTGAAGGCGCAGATCACCGACAGCATGAAGTTCCACGCCGACGCCTCGTACGGCAAGGTGGACCTGCCACAGGTGATGGGTTCGCCGGCCCAGCCGGTGTCGCGCGGCCCGGCCCTGACGACGGGCGCCGTCAACCAGTTCTACGTGCCGATCAGCAACCCGTTCGCGGCCGAATTCGCCGCCGCCCACGGCATCGTCGGCGCCTCGGGCTTCACGCCAATCACCTACCGACTGTTCGGCCATGGCGGTAATCCCTACTATTCGGGCGGCGACGGCTTCGGCGTGGCTGACAAGATCACCAACAAGGTCTGGCGCGTCTCGGCGGGCGTCACTGGCGACTTGGGCGACCTCGCGCCGTTCGCCAAGGCGGTCGGCTACGACTTCGCCCTGACCTATAACGACGCCTACAATTACAATACCCACGCCGACACCGTCGGCTATCGCCTGCAGGAAGCCCTCAATGGCTTCGGCGGCTCGAACTGCCACGCCACCGACCTGGATCCGACCCGCTTCGGCACGCAGAACGCCGCCGCCGCCGGCAAGAACGGCTGCCAGTACTGGAACCCCTTCTCCAGTTCGTTCAAGGGCCAACCCGTGCGCGGCCTGGCCAACCCGAACTACATCGCCGGCCACGAGAACCCCGAGGATCTCTCCCTCTGGATGTTCGACCCGCGCGCCGTGGAGACCAAGAGCAACAACTTCACCGCCGACCTGGTGTTCAACGGCCTGTCGGGTCTGAAACTGCCCGGCGGCGAAGTGGGCTGGGCGCTCGGCGCCCAGTACCGCTCGTTCGAAAGCCGCCAGATCGTCTCCAGCCCGTTCAACAACGGGACGGTCCAGTGCGAGTGGCCCGCCGGCACGACCAGCGCCAACGGTCCGGGCTCGCCGAACCTGCCGGCCAATCCGCTGCCGACCAACGATCCGAACTTCCGGGGCTGCACGCCCGACGCGCCGGGCCCGTTCGTCCTGTTCGCCCCGACGCTGCCGGTCCAGGCCGACCAGAGCCAGTACTCGCTGTTCGGTGAGCTGCAGGTGCCGCTGTTCTCGACCGTCGACATCCAGCTGGCCGCCCGCAAGGAGAAGTTCTCCAACGACCTCGGCGCCACTGTCTACAAGGTGTCGGGCAAGTGGAACGTCTGGGGGCCGCTGACCCTGCGCGGCTCGTACGGCACCAACTACCAGACCCCGCCGCTGGGCGTGACGCCGGGCGCCATCACGGTGGCCGCGCGCACCTACACCGTGGCGGCCAGCAACTGGCTGGCGGCGCAGTTCATCACCGACGCCGACCTCAAGCCCGAGACCGCCAAGACCGCCAATATCGGCGCGATCTGGCAGAGCCGTGGCCTGTTCGACGATCACAAGTTCCGCCTGATCGTCGACCACTTCGACATTCGCACGAAGGACCAGATCGGCCAGGTCGCCGACCCGAACCAGATCGCCAGCCTGGTGTTCAACGGCGCCGGCGGCACGATCACCACCTGCGATGTCGCCAAGCAGCCCCTGCTGGCCCGTATCACCTTCAATAGCGGCTGCGCGGTAGGCATGAGCGGCGTCGGGAGCTTCTCCGCCGTCTCCACCCGCTACGGCAACGGGCCGGGCCAGACGACCAAGGGCTTCGACGTTCAAGCGACCTACGGTCTCCCGGTCGGCCCCGGTGATCTGGACGTCAGCTTCACCGCCACCCGGGTCACCGAGCTGAAGACCGGCCCGACGACCCTGGATGGCGTGACCATCTCGACCGGCGACGATCGGCTGGGCACGCTGAACTTCGCCACCTTCGCCCAGGCCGCCCCGAAGCTGCGCGCCAACCTTGGCGTCAACTACGGCCTCGGCCGCCAGAACTTCCGCCTGGGCGTCAACTACGTCTCGGCGGTCAAGGATGAGCGGGCCGGCGTCCAGTACGGCGAAGACGGCAAGGCCTGGGTGACGACCGACTTCACCTACCGCCTGCAGCTGGGCGACGACATGGCCCTGACCGCGACGGTCGCGAACATCTTCGATCGCGACCCGCCTCCGGCCCAGGAAGAGTTCGGCTACGACCCGTGGACCGGCAACCCGTTGGGCCGGACCATCGAACTGGGCGTCAAAAAGGCCTTCTAAGTAAGGCGTTTCCGTTCCTACCTCGCGCGGCGGGCGACCTTCGGGCCGTCCGCCGTCCTTCTTTTGGGGACGGAAAATCGCCACCATGGCGGGCCTTTACGCCAAATTCGCACATTGTGGATGATCTTGTCGGCCACGGTTCACACGGCGAGCTCATGGCCCTCTCATCCCTGGCGTTTTCAGCTTCCCATGCGGGTGACGGCGGGGTTCACGCGCGCCTGGAAACCGCGCGTGGCGCGATCGAAGGTCGCTTCGTGGAGGTGGGCGAAGTCCTTTCGCAGGTCGTGGACGGGACCAGCGCCCTGATCACCGCCCTGGACCGGATGCGCGAGGGCCTGGAAGGCCAGGAAGTCGCCGCCGCGACCCGCCAGTTGAGCGAAGCCTCCAACCAGCTGCGGGAATTGCCCGCCGCCCTGCACGCGCGCCGCGACCGCCTGGGCGCCTTGGTCAGCGCTGGCGACGCCCTGACCGCCTGTATCGAGGACATGCGCCAGCACCTGGCCTACCTCCGGGTCTTCGGCGTCAACATCAAGATCACTTCGGGCGGCATCGCCGCCGCCGGCCCGGAGTTCGCGATCTTCGCCCAGGAGATCTGCGACTGCATCGAGCTGGGCCGCACCCAGCTGGACACCTTCCGCAACGACCTCTCCAGCATGGACGGCGCCCTGCGCGCGGCCCTGGGCCATGAGGACGAGCTGCGCCGCCGCTGCGACGGCCTGCTGCCGGCCGTGCCCGACGCCCTGGTCGGGCAGACCGCCGCCATCGCCGACCACCAGGCGAAAATCGCTGAAATCACCGCCCGTGTCGCCGAACTGGTCCGCGACGTCCGCAAGAAGATCGGCTCGGCCCTGGCCGCCCTGCAGATCGGCGACATCACCCGCCAGCGCATCGAGCACGTCCAGAAGGGTCTGACGCTGCTGCGAACCTCGGCCCCGGCCCGCGCCCTCTCCGCGCAGGCGCGCGAGCGGCTAGAGGCCTTCGTGCACCGCCTGCTGGCCGCCCAGCTCACCGCCACCATCGACGACTTCCACCGCGACGTCTCGCGCATCGGCCAGAGCGTCAGCGCCATCGCCAGCGACGCCAGCGAGATCCTGCGCCTGCGAGACCATGCCCAGGGCGGTTCGTCGAACGGCGAAACCAGCTTCCTGCGCGGCCTGGAGACCAGCGTCGGCGAGGCCTTCGCGCTCGTGGACGACATCGACGCGGGCGCCCGCCAGGCCGCGGATGTGAGCCACTCGGCCGCCAGCTCCGCCCGCGACCTGGCCGCCCAGATCCACGGCATCCAGAACATGCGCGCCGACGTGCAGATGATGGCGCTCAACACCACGCTGAAGTGCTCGCGCATCGGCGAGACCGGCAAGCCGCTGGGCGTTATCGCCGTCGAGCTGCGCGCCCATGCCGGTCACCTGGAAACCTCGGCCGCCCGCACCCTGACGGCGCTGCAGTCGCTCTCGGCCTCGGCCGACGCCCAGCCGCAAGCCAACGGCCAGGACGGCGCGGCCAGCGCCGCCCTCGCCTTGCGCGAGGCCGTCGGCCGTATCCGCAAGACCGGCGACGCCGTCGAAGGCGGCCTCGTCGACGCGGCCCGCCAGGGCGCCGACGTCGTCGAGATGCTCCGCCGCGCCGCCGCCCGCTTCGACTTCCAGCGCCAGGTCGGCGACCACCTCGACCAGGCCGCCGCCGAGCTGGAGAGTCTGTCCGGTGACGTCCAGGTCGATGACCTGATGGGCGCGCTGTCGCCGCTGCTGACCGACCTGGCTCGCAGCTACACCATGGCCCAGGAACGTGAGGTCCACGCCGCGCTGACGGAAGGGCTGGACCTGGCGATGATCGAGGCGCCGGCGGAAACCGAGGCCGTCGAGGACGACGACCTGCTGTTCTAGGACGAACTCCTAGGTTCAGACGACACGTGATGGCGGGCCACCCCGCCATACCCATGCCCTTGCGGCGGCCAAGGGGGTTCCCGCGACACGGGCGGGAATGACTTAGGTTGGGAAGTTCAGCCGGGTATCTGAATTTTGAGCGGCGCTACCGGCTCGAAGCCTTCAGGATTTCCTTGGCCAGCGCGTGCAGCGGCGCGACGCGGTCGACGCAGCCCAGCGCGATGGCTTCCTTGGGCATGCCGAACACCACCGAGGTCGCCTCGTCCTGGGCGATCGTGTAGGCGCCGGCCTGCTTCATCTCGTTCATGCCGCGCGCGCCGTCGTCGCCCATGCCGGTCATGATCACGCCCACGGCGTTGGAACCGGCCGAGCGCGCCGCCGAGCGGAACAGCACGTCCACCGACGGCCGGTGGCGAGTGACCAGCGGACCGTCCTTGACCGTGACGTAGTAGCGGGCGCCGCTGCGCTCCAGGATCGTGTGCTTGTTGCCCGGCGCGATCAGCACCCGACCGCGCAGCACGGTGTCGCCGTCCTCGGCTTCCTTGACGGAGACCGCGCACAGGCTGTCCAGCCGCTTGGCGAACGAGGCGGTGAACTTCTCGGGCATGTGCTGGACGATGACGATGCCCGGCGAATCCGGCGGCAGGTCTTCCAGCACCGCGCGCAGGGCTTCGGTGCCGCCGGTCGAGGCGCCGATGCAGACGATGGCCTCGGTCGTCTTGGCCATGGCCCTCCCCGACGGAGGGGGCAGCATGGCGTCGGCGGTCAGCTTCTTCTCGGGCTCGTGGATCGGACGCGGCACGGCGACCGGAGGGCGTCGAGCGCCGGCGACGCGGGCGCTGGCGGCGGCCTTCACCGCGTCGCAGATGCGAATCCGCGACTCCATCAGAGCATCGGCGACCCCGATCTTCGGCTTCAGCACGATGTCGACCGCGCCGGCCTCCAGGGCCTGCAGCAGGGTCTCCGAGCCGGCCTCGATCAGCGACGAGCACATCACCACCGGGATCGGATGCTGGCTCATCAGCTTGCGCAGGAAGGTGATGCCGTCCATGCGCGGCATCTCGACGTCCAGGGTGATGACGTCGGGGATATCGTCACGGATCCGCTTGGCGGCCACGAACGGGTCGGAGGCGACTCCGATAACCTCGATCTGCGGGTCGGATTCCAGCACGGCCGACAGGGTCTGCCGGACGGTGGCGGAATCGTCGATGATCAGGACGCGAATCTTGCGGGCCAAGGGCCTAGCCCTTCTGGAAGACGGTGTTGGCGATCTGCCGCAGCGGCAGATCGATGCCCACGATGGATTCGGAGTGACCCAGGAACAGATAGCCGTCGGGCGCCAGGTGGCGGCAAAGCCGCTCCAGCACCTTGGCCTGGGTCTGCTTGTCGAAATAGATCAGGATGTTACGGCAGAAGATGATGTCCATCTGCTGTTCGACGGGATAACGCTCGTCCATCAGGTTCAGACGGCCGTACGCGACCTTGCTGCGCAGTTCGGGAACGATCCGCACCTCGCCGCGCGAGGCGTCCTTGGCCCGCATCACGTAGCGCTGGCGACGGGGCATCGAGACCGGCTGGATCATCGACTCCACGAAGCGGCCCGCGATCGCCTGCTGCAGCACCTCGGTGCAGATGTCCGTGCCCAGGATGGAATAGTCCAGGCCGCGGCGCGCGGAACAGAATTCGTCCAGCACCATGGCCAAGGTGTAGGGCTCCGCCCCGGTCGAGGCGGCCGCGCTCCAGACGTTGATGTGGCGACGCGTCTTGGCCAACTGCGGCAGGACCGTCGTTTCCATGAAGTTGAAGTGCACCGGCTCGCGGAAGAACTCGGTCTTGTTGGTGGTCACCGCGTCGATCAGGTGGATCGTCTCGGTTTCCAGGCCGCCGTCCTCGAACAGGAAGCGGCAGTAGTCGTTGACGTTGTCGATGCGATTGACCCGCATCCGGCGGCGCAGGCGCCCCTCCAACATGGTCTTCTTGTTCGACGGCATCTTGATGCCGCTGTAGCCGTGGATGAACTCGGCCAGCCGCGTGAAGTTGCGGGCGCTGAGCGGTTCGCTGGTCGTGACGGGTTGGAGAGCGAGCGCGGCTTGCGACACTAAGGGATCCGATCAGGCGGCTTGAGCGATGTAGGCGGCGTCCTGGCTGGTCAGCAGGCGGGCGAGGTCGAAGATGACCACGAAGCCCCCCTTCCCCGAGGCCATGTCGCGGCGCACGACACCGCGGATGTAGTCCGAACGCCACGGCACGCCGATGTCGGGCGAGGCCTCGATCTGACCTTCGGCGAACGAGATCACCTCGATCACCCGGTCGGCGACCAGGCCCAGCGACAGGATGCGGCCCTCTACCGGCACGTCGACCACCAGGATCCGCGTCGCGCCGTCGGGCGGCACGGCGGGGAGACCCAGTTTCAGGCGCAGGTCCAGGGTCGGCGCGCCGCGACCGCGCACGTCAGTCAGGCCCAGCAGATAGGACGGCCCGTCGGGGATGCCGGACGGCTTGGCGTAGTCGAGGATCTCGCGGACATAGGCCACGGGAACCGCGAAGACCTCGGCCCCCAGGCCCAGGGTCACGAACTGTTCGGTCGAGCCGCTCATCAGGCATATTCCTTGAAATCGGCGTCGGCGTCGTCGGGACCGCCGTTGGTGAGGTCGAGGGCGAAGCCAGCGACGCGGGCCTGCTGGCCGGCCACCGCATTCCGCGCCGGCTTGCGCGCGGCCGTAGCGGCCGGGGCGGCGCGCTTGGCGGCGACAGGGCGCGGGGCGGGCCGGCGCTGCGTCGAACGGTCGGCGGTCTCCGTGCGGAAGTAGGAGATCGAGGCCTGCAGCTCCTCGGCCTGGGCCGCCAGTTCCTCGGAGGTGGCCGACATCTCTTCCGAGGCGCTGGCGTTCTGCTGGGTGACCTTGTCCAGTTGCTGGATAGCCTCGTTGATCTGGCTGGAGCCGATGTCCTGCTCGCGGCAGGCGGCGCTGATCTCGGCGACCAGTTCGGCGGTCTTGCGGATGTTCGGCACCAGGCTGGTCAGCATCTCGCCGGCCGACTGGGCGGCCTTGACGGTGTCGGACGACACGGCGCTGATCTCGGAGGCGGCGGTTTGCGACCGCTCGGCCAGCTTGCGCACTTCCGAGGCCACGACCGCGAAGCCACGGCCATGCTCGCCGGCGCGGGCGGCTTCGACAGCGGCGTTCAGGGCCAGCAGGTCGGTCTGGCGAGCGATTTCCTGCACGATGGTGATCTTCTCGGCGATCGTCTGCATCGCGTCGACGGCCTTGCTGACGGCGGCGCCCGAGGTCTCGGCGTCGACGGCCGACTGGCGGGCGATCTTCTCGGTCTGGGTGGCGTTGTCGGCGTTCTGCTTGATGTTGGCCGACATCTCTTCCATCGAGGCCGAGGCCTGTTCGGCGGCGGAAGCCTGCTCGGTGGCGCCCTGGCTCATCTGCTCAGAGGTCGCCGAGAGTTCCTGGCTGCCGGCCGAGACGTTCTCGGAAGCGGCGATAGCGTCGGCGACCACGCCGCGCAGGCGCTCCACCATGCGCTCCAGAGCCATGCCCAGGGTATCCTTGTCCGACAGGGGCTTCGGACGCACGGTCAGATCGCCGTCGGCGACCTTGTCCGCCAGCGCCGCGGTCTCCCGCAGGTTCGCGGTCATCCGGTTGACCGTATCGACCAGATCCTTGATCTCATCGTTGGTCGTCACCGTGACGTCCTTTTCCAGGTCGCCGACCGCCACCGCATCTATGGCCACGCTGACCTTGCGCAGGCCCATCGTGACGGTCCTGGAGATCCACAAGGCCGCGACCGAACCGATGGCCAGCGCCAGGACAACCAGTCCGATGAACAAGGCTCGCGCATCGGCGAACACCTTGTCGCCCTCGGCGCTCGCGGTCGCGCCGCCATCGATGTTCAGGTTGACCAGCTTGAGCAGGTCCGCCGACATATCGTCGTACAGCGCCTTGCTGTCACTCAAAGCTTGAACAGCGGCAGCATTTTGATTGCTTCTGGACAACACAAGAAGGCGATCTGAGTCGCGAATGTACTTTTCGTACTTTTCGGAAAACTGACCATACAACTCCCGTTCCTTATCGGACGAAATCAGCTTCTCATATCGTGCGCGATCCTTCTTGATCATTTCAAGCGTCGCGCTGATTTCCTTGTCCACATTAGCCATAGCCGCCGGGTCAATGGTCGCGACGTGGACATATTGCTGAACACGTAGGTCGGATGTAGCGGTATTGATGCTGTGGATTGAATCTATACTTGGCATCCAGTTTTCAGAAATAACCGTCGACTGTTCGTTTATCGAGCTCATCTTCATGATGCCGACGACGCCCATGAGCGCCAAGATCAGCAAGACGGTGGCGAAGGCGCCAGCCAGTTTCATCTTGATAGTTGCACGCATGGAGAAGCCCCCGCTTCGGCTCAGGATTGAAAAGACGAGATCCATATGACGGTCGCCAAGGACTGGCCGCGGTCCGCTGGGTCTGTTCGAGATCGTCTGCGTTAGATGTTGAAGCGCTTACTGGGTTGGGATCGAAAAGGGTGACCGGCGCGGTAAGCCGCCGGTCTATGAGTTCAGGCCAGGATCAGGCGTATTGCTTGAAATCGGCGTCGTCGGCGTCAGGTCCGCCATTGGTCAGGTCCAGCGCGAAGCCGGCCACGCGGGCCTGCTGGGCGGCGACCGGACGGGTGGCCGGCTTGGCGGGCGCCTTGCGGGCCGCGCCGGTCGAGGCCGGGCGCCTGGCCGGGGCGGCCTTGCGGACCGGGGCGCGCTGGCCGCCGTTCATGTCGGTGCGGAAGTAGGAGATCGAGGCCTGCAGCTCCTCGGCCTGGGCCGCCAGTTCCTCGGAGGTGGCCGACATCTCTTCCGAGGCGCTGGCGTTCTGTTGCGTGACCTTGTCCAACTGCTGGATGGCCTCGTTGATCTGGCTGGAGCCGATGTCCTGCTCGCGGCAGGCGGCGCTGATCTCGGCGACCAGTTCGGCCGTCTTGCGGATGTTCGGCACCAGGCTGGTCAGCATCTCGCCGGCCGACTGGGCGGCCTTAACGGTGTCGGACGATACGGCGCTGATCTCCGAGGCGGCGGTTTGCGACCGCTCGGCCAGCTTGCGCACTTCCGAGGCGACGACCGCGAAGCCACGGCCATGCTCGCCGGCCCGGGCGGCTTCGACAGCGGCGTTCAGGGCCAGCAGGTCGGTCTGGCGAGCGATCTCCTGCACGATGGTGATCTTCTCGGCGATCGTCTGCATGGCGTCGACGGCCTTGCTGACGGCGGCGCCCGAAGTCTCCGCGTCGATCGCCGACTGGCGGGCGATCTTCTCGGTCTGGGTGGCGTTGTCGGCGTTCTGCTTGATGTTGGCGGCCATTTCTTCCATCGAGGCCGAGGCCTGTTCGGCGGCCGAAGCCTGCTCGGTGGCGCCCTGGCTCATCTGCTCAGAGGTCGCCGACAGTTCCTGGCTGCCGGCCGAGACGTTCTCGGAAGCGGCGATGGCGTCGGCGACCACCCCGCGCAGGCGCTCGATCATGATGTTCACATGGCCCAGCAGGTCGCCGATCTCGTCGCGGGTGGTGATGTCGACCGATTTGGTCAGGTCGCCATCGGCTACCATCCTCACGGCTTCCGACGCGCGACTCAGGCCCTTGCTGACCGCCATCGAGATGTAGAGCGCCGCGCCGGCCGCGCCGAGCAGCGAGAGGACCGACAGGCCGATCAGCAGGTTACGGGTGGCGGCGAAATCGGCGTCGGCCTTGGCGGTCGCGGTTTCCAGCTGAGCCTTCGACAGCTCGACCAGTTCCTCCACGCGAGCGCCGGCCTCGACCACGACCTTACGACCTTCGCCCATCGACAGAGCCGAGGCTTCGACATCATGGCCGGCGATCGCCATCGACAGGATGCGGCCATGGACCTCCATCATCTGATCAAAGGCCCCGCCCAGAGCCTGCCACTTCGGCCGCCCCTCGGCCGTGGCCAGGCCTTCGGCCTTGGTCAGCAGGGCGTCGAACGCCTGGCGCTCCTTTTCGATGGAGGTTTCAAGCTTGTTCACCTCCTCGGGAGAGCCGACGAGGATCATGTTCTTTTCGGAGCGCACGACGTTCAGCAGGTGGATGTTGAGCTGCTGGGCCGCTTCCAGGCGCATCGCCGGACCGTCCACCACGTCATTGAGAGCCTTGTTCGTCTTGGACAGATTGGTGATGCCAAAGACGTTGCCGATGAGCAGCAGGGCGATCACGAACCCGAAGGCCAAGCCGAGCTGAAGTTTGATGGTCAGACGCATTGGGATACTCCGGGCGATCAACGTTGGGCGGTATGGAGAGGCGTCACCGGGGCCGACTGCCCCCGGGTGGCGAAGATCTGGTCCAGGTCCGGCAGCACGATCACGTCGCCATTGCGGCGCACCAGGCGGCGGATGAAGTCGGCCCGCCAGCGCATGCCGACGCGCGGAACCTCTTCGGTGGTGTCGGCGGTGATCGAGGTCACCTCATGCACCTTGTCGGCGCGCAGCCCGATCAGCGTCGGTTCGCCGTCCAGCGGGTGCTCGATGACGACGATGCGGTTGTCGATCGTGGTCTCGCCGACGCCCATGCCGAAGGCCATGCGCAGATCGACGAGCGGGATCACGCGGCCGCGGAAGTTAATCACGGCGCCGACGAACGGCGGGGCCCCGGGAACCGGCGTCTCGGGCAGCAGGTCCAGGACCTCGCGCACATAGCCGGCCTCGAGGGCGAAGGTCTCGCCCTGCAGGTCGAAGGTCAGGGCCTCGATGGTTTCTTGCGTCATCGTCTTTCCCTCACCCGGCCGCGCGCATTTGCGCGTCGTGGCGTTGGCCCAGGCTGACCAGGGCGGCGATGTCCAGAATCAAGGCCACGCCGCCGTCGCCCATAATCGTCGCGCCCGAGAAGGCGCCGACGTCTTCATGGAAGGCCGACATCGGCTTGATGACGGTCTGGTGGTCGCCGAGGATCTGATCGACGACCAGGCCCACCCGGTCCTGGCCCGTCGAAACCACGACGATCTTCTGGTGCGGGTCAGGCTGGGTCCCGGTCGCGAACTGCTCGCGCAGCCGGATGAACGGCACCAGCTCGTCGCGAAGCGTGATCAGGCTGCGCCCCGCGGAGCGCAGGTCCTGGATCGGGGTCAGCTCGACACATTCCTCGACCGTGGCCAGCGGGATCACATAGCGGCCCGAGCCGACACGGATCAGCAGGCCGTCGATGATGGCCAGGGTCAGCGGTATGCGCAGCGACACCACCGAGCCTTCGCCGGGCGTGCTGCTGATCTCGATCGAACCGCGCAGGCCTTCGATGGTCTTCTTGACCACGTCCATGCCGACGCCGCGCCCCGACAGGTTGGTGATCGCCGCCGCGGTGGAGAAACCAGGGGCGAAGATCAGCTGCAGCAGTTCGTTGTCGTTCAGCACCTGACCCGGTTGGATCAGACCGTTCTCCTCGGCCTTGGCGCGGACGCGGTCGCGGTCGACGCCCCGGCCATCGTCGGAGATGGTGATCACCACCTCGGCGCCGGACTGGCGCGCGGCCAGCATGATCTTACCTGCGGTCGGCTTGCCGGCGGCGGCGCGCTGCTCGGCGCCTTCCAGGCCGTGGTCCGCGGAGTTGCGGATCAGGTGGATCAGCGGGTCGGCCAGTCGCTCGATCACTGTCTTGTCCAGCTCGGTGGTCTCGCCTTCGGTCGACAGCTCGATCTGCTTGCCGGTGTCGCGCTCCAGGTCGTGGATCAGACGCCGGAAGCGGCCGAACAGCTGGGCGATCGGCACCATGCGGACGACCATCATGGTGTCGCGCATCTCGCCGGCCAGACGCTCGATTTCCTCGGCCACGGCGCGCAGGGCGACGTCGGACGACGAGGCGGCCAGTTGCTTCAGGCGGGACTGAGCGATGACCAGTTCGCCGACACGGTCCATCAGCTCGTCGAGGCGTTCGGCGGGAACGCGGACGGTGTCTCCGGACTTGCCTCGTGTATCTTGCGAGGCCGCGCGGCCGGCTTCGGCCGGGGCGTTGGCGGCGACGGGGGCTGCTTCTTCCTGGGTGATGACGGTTTCGACGACTTCGGGTTCTTCGACGGCGGCGACCGTCAGATCCTCGACCTCGAGCGTCATCTCGTCGATCACGAAGATGAAGACGTCGTCGATGGCGTCCCGGTCGTGCTTGGTGGTCAGCACGACTTCCCAGGCCAGGCGGCACTCGGCCGGGACCAGTTGGTCCAGCGGCGGGACGTCGTCGGTGATGACCCGCACGCGGGCCTCGCCCAGGTCGCGCAGCTCGTCCAGCAGCGGCAGCGGGCGCGCGCCGTTGATCAGGGCGTCGGCCGGCAGGCTGAAGCGGATTCTGAAGATGTTCAGGCCAGGCTCGGCCGGCGCGGCGACCGGAGCCGTCTCGCCGCCGTCGATGGCGGCCTGCAGGTCGGCCAGCAGCGCCTCACCGGCACCGTCGACGACGGGGGCGCCCTCAGCCAGGGCCCGCATATGGTCCTGGGCGGCCAGCACGGCCGAGACCAGGCTGGGCGAAGCCGGCACCTCGCCCTTGCGGACACGGTCGAAGGCGGTTTCGCAGTGGTGGGTGAAGGCGGCCAGGGCGTCGAAGCCGAACATGGCCCCCGAGCCCTTCAGGGTGTGCAAACCCCGGAAGATGGTGTCGATCAGCGCGCGATCCCCCGGACGACGCGCCAGATCGAGCAGGCCCTGTTCGACCTGCTCCAGCAGTTCCTGGGCCTCTTGGCGGAACGTCTCGATGGGATCCAGGCCGCTCATTTGGCGAGCACCTTCTTGACGACGCGGACCAGCTGTTCTGGATCGAAGGGCTTTGTCAGCCATCCGGTGGCGCCGGCCGCCTTGGCCTGGGCCTTCACGTCGGCGTCGGATTCGGTGGTCAGGAACAGGATCGGGACGCCCGCGCCGGCCGGCCGCTGGCGCAGCTCGCGGATCATGGTCAGACCGTCCATGATCGGCATGTTCAGGTCGGTGACGATCAGGTCGAAGCCGCCGGCCGAGGCCTTGTCCAGCCCCTCGGCGCCGTGGGCCGCCTCGCTGACGTTGTAGCCTTCGCCGGTCAGGGCGATCTTGATGGCCGCGCGAATGGAGGCCGAGTCATCAACTGTGAGGATCGCGGTCATTGTTCAGTCGCCCCTTGAAGCCAGAAGTTCGCCCGGTCCCGGTCTTCGGGATCCAGGAAGCCGCCTCGCTGTAGGACCTGCAGGACCGCGCCTTGCGCGGCCCTTCGCAACACGACCGAGCGTTCGCCCTCCGCGGCTGAGCGCCGAGCAGACTCGATCATTTGAACGAAGGTCAGATCCACTTCTTCGAGGTCGTCGATTTCAATTGTGATGGAATTATTCTGCTCGAGAGCCGCGAGCAAAATACCGTGAGCGTCCGAAATATTTGATATAGTGACGCTGCCCGAAAATCGGACAACTGAACTTTGAAATTCACCTGGCACAGCCGCCCCCGCGTACAAATATAGTCCGTCGAAAGAACGGAACTATACCTACTATCTAAGGTTCAACCACCAAGCTTAATTTAGGGTAAACTCGACAACCCTTGGAACTGCGACATTGTGTCCGCAACGTGCGGCTTTTTTCCACGCGGGGTGAGACCGTCGATCACCTACAGCACGGCCTGCAGGGCGCCGAAGAGCCTGGCGGCGGTGATCGGCTTCTGCAGGTGACGGTCGGCTCCGGCCGCCAGGCTGGCGCGAACGTGCTCGTCACCGACATTGGCCGTCAGCATGAAGATCGGCCGGCGTTCCTGGCCGCCGGCGGCTTCCAGGCGACGGATCTCGCTGACCGCCGAGAGGCCGTCCATGACCGGCATCTGCATGTCCATCAACACCACGTCGGGCCGCTCGACGAGGTAGGCGCGCACGGCTTCGAGGCCGTTCTCGACGCAGGTGACCTCGGCGGCCTCGGCCAACATCAACTCCACGATGCGACGATTAGCCGGGTGGTCGTCGGCGACCAGCACCCTTAACGCCCGGTCCGGGCCCCCTGGCGCCGATCCGTGCGCGTCACTGTCCAAGGCGGGCGGCAGCGAAAGCTCGAACCAGAACCGCGCGCCCCCGCCCGGCCTGCTCTCGCAGTCCAGGACCCCGCCCATCAGCGACACCAGGTCTCGGGAGATCGACAACCCCAGCCCCATGCCGCCGAATTGGCGGGTGATCGAGGCGTCGGCCTGCTGGAAGCGTTCGAAGAGGCGCGCCTTCTCGGCCGCGTCGAAGCCGATGCCGGTGTCGGCGACCTCGAAGCGGACCCGATCGCCCGTCCCAGCCGTCGCCGTCAGCGTGATCGCGCCGCGCTCGGTGAACTTGACCGCGTTGCGCACGAGGTTTCCGATCACCTGGCCCAGGCGCACGCCGTCGCCGATCAGCTCGCCGTTCAGCTCCGGTGGCAGGACGATCGAGAAGCTGACGTCGACCTCCCCCAGGCTCAGCTGCGCCATCGCCCCGATCGACTGCAGAAGTTCCCCCAGATGGAACGGCCTGTCGACGATGCGGACGCGGTCGCCCTCGATCTGCACGACGTCCAGCAGATCGTCGAGCAGGCGTTCCAGCGTCCGGCCGGAGTCGCGGATCATGTCGACCAACTCGCGCCCCTTCGGGTCGAGGTCGGCGCGGGCCAGCATGTCGGCTCCGGCGACGATGCCGTGCAACGGCGTGCGGACTTCGTGGCTCATATTGGCCAGGAAGGCGCTCTTGGCCTGACTGGCCCGTTCGGCGGCGTCCAGCGCGGCGCGCAGGGCCTTGGCCTGGTCCAGCCGCTCGGTGATGTCCTCGCCCAGGCAGATGACGTGGCGCGGACCCTGGTCGTCGAGGGTGGCCAGCGACTTGATGTCGAACACCCCGCCGCCCAAGGCTTCCGGCATGACGACGCCCGCGGCGATGTGGGTCTCGCCTGTCCGCAGGGCCTCGGGATCGTCGACCGTGACCGCCTTGGCCAGGTCGGGATCGAACAGTTCCTCGGGCGTGCGGCCCAGCGCGTCGTCAGCGTCGACGCCGAAAAGGGCTTCGGCCGCGCGGTTCCACAGCACGTAGCGGCGGCTCCGCGCCGACGCCACCGTGAGCGGCGACGGCAACGACTGGACGACCGAGCGCATCAGCGCCTCGGCCTCGACCTCCGCGGTCACGTCGTTCGAGACGGCGACCAGCGAGGCCACCGCTCCGTCCGCGTCGCAGACCGGAGCGACCGTGGTGTCGTAATAGGTGCGGGCCGCGCCGAGCCGGGCGTCGAAGGTGCGGAAGCGGGCGATCCGTCCCTCGGCGGCCGAGGCCACGGCGCGGTCGACGGAAAAGCGGTTCTGCTCGGGCCAGTGGTCTCGCCAAGGCTTGCCACGCGCCTCCGCCAGGGAGGCGCCGGCGTACATTTCCGCGGCCTCATTCATGTGCCGAATGCAGCCGTCCCGTTCCAGGCTCCAAAGACAGTTCAACCCGCCGCCCCCGCGCGGTCCAATCCCCGCTCTCGGATAGATAGCGCCCCGGCGGCGTTAACGTCGGGTTGGCGCGCGTCAGGCTCCGGCGTCGCGGAAGCTGGAGACGATCGTCCGGCGCTCGCCGAGTTCACGATGGACATTGGCCAAGGCCTTGAGCCGCACTTCGCGCTCGGCGGCCTCGGCCTGGGCGCGGCCCGCCGCCTGGCGGGTCTCGGTCAGGCGCTCGCGGCTCAGAGCCAGCTCCGCCAGGACGCGATCACGGTCGGCGGCGAGGTCGACGGCCATCCGACGCGCCTGGACCAGGCGCGCCTCGGCGCCCAGCAGCCGCAGGGCCAGAAACGCCACTGTCGGCAGCAGCGCCACGGCGAGGATCTCCGCCAGGAGGCGAATGATCGGGCTGTCGAAAAGGCTCAGCAAGGCCAGCATGTCTCGGCTCCGGTAGTTGCGGGTCAGATGTTGAGAAGGACCCGAGCGGCCGCACCGCTCGGGCCCTTCGCGACAGTGGCCCATGCGTTCCGCACACGCGGGCCTCCGTCGACCTGTCGTCCCGACGCCCCACACAGCGAGAACGACAAAGCCGCGCCGCCGACGGGCGGGAGGTCAGGCGCCGAGGGCCTGCCGCGACTGACCGCGGAGGGAGCCGACCGCGAAGTCCAGGATGTTGTGGACCACGCCGGGCAGTTGGTCGTCGGCCACGCCGTTCTCGCGGGCCCAGACGCGCAGGGCGTGGCGCAGGAAGGTCCTGCCGGTTTCCGGATTGGAGGGGGCGTCGGAAAGGATGTCGTCGAAATGCACGGCGCGGCTCCTGTTCTGAGGTCGGATCTCCGACCTGGTTGAGGCTTCGAAAAAGAGGACCCAGCCGGCGGGTGGCCGGGTCCCCAGTCGGTTCACGCGGCCGGCGACAGGCTTGATCCAGGGAATGGGTTGCTGCCCGTCGCGGTCGACAGTTGAACCATGTTCGGCAAGGGGGCGATCTGGATGTGCGGATATGCACATCGGGAAAAATTACGGTTTTTCCCGGGAAGGTTTACAATTGCGCGCGGCGCGCTCTAGGCGCGCAACGGCTGAACTCGAGCGCGCCTAGAGCGCGCGCGACAGGCTGAAGATCGGGGTCGCCGGGAAGCCCTTGCGCCCCTGAGTGCGGCCGACATAGCCGCAACGAACGCGGTCGCCGTGAAAGGTCGCCAACGCCCCGGCGAGGGCCTCGCTGACATAGGCCGAGCCCGGCGCGACGTCTGGCTCGATACGGGCGGCCACCACGACGTGGGCGCCGATCACGGCCGGAGCCTTGGTCAACGGATTGGTCCGCAGATGGACGGGGCCGTAGTGACCGCCGATGCGCAGGCCAAGGCCGCGCGGCAGGCCAAGGGCCCTGAGGTCCAGCGACCGATGGGCCTCCAGCAGCGCCAGCGCCGCCAGGGCCGCGTCGATCGGTCGGTCGAAGACCAGGAACAGGCCGTCGCCCCAGGTCTCGATGTGACAGGGCCGCTCGGCCAGTCCCTCGACCGTATCGGCCATGCGCCCCATCACGCCTTCAATGAAGGCCGGAATCTGGTCGTCGCGCAGAGCGCCGAAGCCCTGGACGTCGGCGAACAGCATCGCCTTCATGGCCCGCCGCTCCGCCCCAACCGACGGCGACGCCCAGCGCGAAGGACAGGGGGGCGGACGCTCGACCTCGATGACCACGAGCCGCCGGTCGCTGTCCGCCCAATAGGCCATGTCGGCCGAGACGCCGGCCGGGCCTGGCGCGGCGTAGCCGTCCCAGACGGCCAGCTGGATCGCCTCGGTCGACAGGGTCTCGGCGCGCAGCACCGCGCAACCCATGGCGAACTGGCTGGAATAGGCGAACACCTGCTCGTCGCCGCGATAGGGGTCCTGAGAGGCGTAGCGGATCGAGGTGGCGCGCGAGAGGCAGCGTTCGAAGCGCGGGATCCAGTCCTCGCCGAACGGCGCCACCGACACCTCTACGAACGAAGCGCGGCTCACGGGCAGGACGACATGCAGTTCGCCGCCAGCGTCCAGCAGGGCCTCGGCGAAGAGGATGTCCGCCCCCGCCGCCAGGCCGCCATAGGCGAAGCCGACGCGCTGCTCGCGCAGCACCTGGTCGATCCGCTGGCGCAGCGCATCTTCGGGCAGGTTGGTGATGTGGCCGGTGAAGTGCGCGCAAACCGGCGGTCGGAACGGCGTCAGCCAGCCAGGATCCGCGCCGGTCTCGCGGCACAGTATCTCCAGCTGGCGCAGGGTCGAGGCATGAGCGGCATAGGCGCGGGGCGCGGACGCCACGGCGACCGCCAGGGTCTCGCGCGCGGCGTCCTGATCGCCAGCCAGGAACCAGGCCTCGGCGCGGCTGGCGGCTTCGTAGTAGGCGCCCTCGCCTTCCAGGCCCGGCGTGGGCGGCGTCGCCAGCACGGCCGCGGCCCGGGCGGCGGCTCCGGCGCGGTCTCCGGCCATCAGGGTCAGGGTCGCGGCGTTGATGGCGCCGTAGAGCCCGCCGAAGCGCCGGGACAAGGCCTCGTAGCGGCGGAGCGAGGCCTTGGCGAAAGCGATACGGCGCGGTCCGCGCGCCGCCAGGGCGACATCCTTCAGAAGGCGCGCGCCCAGGGCGACGGCGTCCGCATGGTCCTCCGCCTCGGCCAGGCCAAGGCGGACATATTCGGCGCGCGCGAAATCGACAGCCCCGGCGCGCGCCAGACAGAGCACGGCCGTATAGGCGATCTCACGTGAGCCTTCCCCGACTTCGAGGGCGGCGTGGGCGATGTCGTAGGCGGCCAGGATCTCGCCGCGCCGGATCAGCGCGGCGACTTGGTCCCGGTCGAACACCGCCCCGGCGATCAGGCCTTGCTACTCTCGATGTGGCCCGTGCCGTTCTCGATGACCGGATCGAGATTGATCAGCTGGCCATGCGAGTCCATCATCAAAAGGCTGTAGGTATACTCGCCCATCCGCGCGCACTCGTAGATGATCTTGAAGCGCGAGCGCGGGCTGTCCTCGCCGTCAATGCCGTAGGGAACCCAGACAAAGCTGGAGAAGTTCACCCCGTAGTCACGGTCGATCTCGATCGGACGACGCTGGAAGCTCCAGCCGGCGTTGATCAGTTGATCGCTGAGCGTAAACACGAGCAGGCAGCGCTCGGTCAAGTCCAGTTTCAGCCGAGTAGGCATGGCCGGATCGGCGAAATTCATAAAATTGTAGTGTTCGTCGAGGCCGATGACCAGTTTGACGATCTTTTCAGGTTCAGATTCGCACATTTAACTCTCTCCCGACTTCAGATTCCACCTGAAGGCGAATCTCGCCAAAAAGCAAGGAAGGCGGGGTGTTCGTAGCCTTGTTTTTTGAGTAGGCGCACGATGCTTCCGGCTTGGCTGCGCGCCCCCGTCGCCAGATAGGCGCGCGCCAGGACGTCGCGGCTGGCCAGCGACATCGACGCCAGCTTGGGGCTCAACACGGACACCGCCTCCGAAGCCTGGCCCTGGGCGAGCCGCGCGAAGCCTTCCAGCTCGGCGGTCTCCTCCGGCTTGCCGGCCTTCAGCGCCGTCAGGAGCGCCGCCGCCAGGTCGCGCGCCCTCCCTGGGTCGCCGCTCTCCTGCGCCAAGATGATCGCCTGCCTGGCGAGACGCCCTTCCAAGTCGGCCCGCCAGACCTTCTCCTTCTCGCTGGCGTTCAACTCGGCGAGGCTGGCCGCCGCCCCGGCGTACGCCGCGCGGGCTTCGGCCAGACGGCCCGACCAGCAGGCGATCTCGACCGCGTCCAGTTGCCCGACCACCAGATACTCACGCCAGCGCGCATTGCTGGGGTCCAGAGCCGACAGGGTATGGATGCGGCGCAGGTTGGCCTCCGACCGCGCGCGGGCCTGCGCCAGGCGCCCCAGATCCACTTCTAGCCGCGCCAGCGCCAGCTGCATCGTCACGTCCCTAGCCGCCAGGCGCTTGTCGGCCGGATCGGCCGCCGCCGCCCGCGCCAGCAGGTTGGCGGCTCGCTCACGCTCGACGAAGGCCTCGCGAGGCCGGCCCAGGCGCAGCAGGGAGTCGGCCGCCCAGGCCTGGCTGTTGGTCGCGTCAGCGATGCGGGTCTTGTCGTTTGGCGCCCGGGCCAGTTCCGCGCCGAACACCTCCAAGGCGCCCCGAAAGGCCGCCAGGGCTTCCTCGGGCCGCCCCCGTTCGAACAGCAGCGTGCCGAGATTGCTGCGGGCGTAACCGACCTCGACCCGCCATTCCGCGCGGTTGGAGTCCAGCTTGACCAGCCGCTGGGCCAGTTCGTCGTAGTGCTTGAGGCCTTGTTCGGCCTTCGCGAGGTCGCCGCGCCGCCACTGCACGTAGGCCAGCCAGAAGACGTTCTGGGCCTCGTCGAAGATGCGGTCGCCGTTCTTGGGATCGCGCGCCGCCAGGACGTGGGTGGTCGCCGCCGCCTGACCGAAGGCGTCCTGCGCGCCGACCAGGTCGCCGCGCTGCTCGCGGATCGTGCCCAGCAGGGTCTGGGCCTTGGCGCGCTGGGCCAGGGCCTTGTCGTCGAGCCGATCCGTGCGCGACTTGCCGTAGTAGGTCAGCACCCTGGCGCTGACCCCGTCCAGCAGGTCGAGGCGACCGACGGGCTCCAGCTGCTGGCGCAGGTCGCCCAGCATGTAGGCCACCAGGGCCTCGGTCTCGTCACGCTGCTCGCGGGCGATCTGGCGCGACTTCAGCGTCACTACGGTCATGGCCCCCATGCCCACGGTCACGGCCATCGCCACGGTCGTGAACACCGCCATCACCCGCAGCCGGCGACGGGCGTCGCGCTGCACCAGCCGGTCAAGGCTGACGCCCAGCAGGCGGGCGGCGATCTTCAACCGGGCCAGGCGCTTGCCGTCGGCGTCGGGGCGCAGATCCACGGCCAGGGGCTCGACGCCTTCCGGCAGGGCCGCGCGCAGCGACGGCGGCAGGATTTCGGCCAGCGCGGTCGTGGGCGGCGTGTCCGGCGTGATCACGCAGAGGATTCGTTCGGGGCCTCCGCCCGTCAGGAAGTAGGCCACCTCCTGGTCCACCCACCGCGAGGCGGCGGAGGCGGACGAGCACAACACGATCAGGGCGTCGGACAGGTCCAGCGCATCGCGAATGGCCTGGTTGAGGTTGGCCGAGGCGCTCAGTTCGTCACGATCGCGGAATATGGGGCGCAAGGACCGGTCGGCGCTCGCCAGGGCGCGCGGCGCGCGATAGGTCTCAAGCGCCCGATGCAGCCACCCGGCGGCTTTGCGGTCGCGGTGACTATAGCTGATAAAGGCCTTGTACCGCTGTCGGCTGTTCATGCGTCGCCCCACTCGACGGCAGGAGCGTAACCGATGACCGTGATTCCATCATCGCCCCCGCGTGCCGTCAGCCATACGATGTTCGAGCAACCGCCCAAAGACTATCGCGCCAACAAGATCTTCCGGCACATGTCGCGTGAGGAGATCGAGGCGCTGGCGCCGTTGATCGAGCATCGGTCCTACGGCAAGGGCGAGATGATCCTGCAACGCCGCGACCAGGACGGCGGCGTCTATCTGCTGCTGGACGGCGTGCTGCTGGCCAATCAGTACGCCAAGTCGGGGCGCGAGGTCGGCTACCGCCGGATCACGCCGGGCGGCTATTTCGGCGAGATTTCGGCCATCGACGGCCTGCCCCGCTCGGCCAATATCGTCGCGATCGAGGATTCCCGGCTCGCCCGCCTGCCCCAGAGCCTGGTCCGACGCCTGTTCGAGGACTCGCCGCGCTTCATGCGGGCGCTGCTGGAGGACATGGCCGGACTGACCCGTTCGCTGACGGACCGCTTGTTCGAATTGACCGCCGTCTCGGTGGCCTGCCGCGTCGATATCGAGATTCTGCGCCTCGCCACGGCCAATAGCGAGGACGGCCAGACCGGCGTCATCCACCCTTGCCCTACCCACGCCGAGCTCGCCGCCCTGCTGGGCAGCCAGCGCGAGCCGGTCACCCGCGAGCTCAATCGCCTGGCCAGCCTGGAAATCGTCCGCCAGACCGGCCGCACGCTATACGTCCTCGACCTGCCTGCCCTGGCCGCCGAGATCGAGCGGATCGGCGGCGAGGTCTAGCGCCCGGCGCCTCAACGTCTCAGGGCGAAGCCCACATACACCGTGCGCGGCGCCGAGAAACTAGTCACGCCATCCGCCGTCTGACCGACGGCCAGATCGGCGTTCAGGGCATTGTCAGCGGCCAGATAAACCTCGGTGCTCGGCGACAGCATCCAGCCGGCGCGCAGGTCCAGACTGGTCCCGGCCTTCAGCGCCCGCTGGTTCAGATCGTCCTCGAACCGCTTGCTCTCGTAGCGCAGGTCGGCGTCGAACCGGAGGCGCTCCAGCGGCCGCCAGCGCGCGCCGGCGGTGACGGTCAGGGCCGCCGCCTGGGCGGGACGCTTGCCGGTCAACTGGACGGCCGCCGCGCCGCCGTCGACACGGGCATGGGTCGCCGAGAAGGCCGCGCGCACGGTCCAGGCGGGCGACAGGTCGGCGGCGACGTCGCCCTCCAGGCCATAGGCGTTGATCTGTCCGGCGTTCCGGCGCTGGCGCAGCACGCCGCCGGCCGGGATGAAGCCGGCGACCGGAAAGGTCCCCGGACCGATGCCGATCGTGACGTTGGTGATCGGGTCCCGGACCTGATTGTAGAAGACGCCGAGGTTCCACGTCGCGACACCGTCACCCGAAATGCCGGTCTCGACGCCATAAAGGGTCTCGGGTTTCAGGACGGCGTTGGCCTCGGTGACGTCGTTGCCGACGCGGAACGGGCGGTGCAGCTCATTGAGCGTCGGCGGCCGGAAGCCGGCATAGGCCGCCGCGCGGATCCAGGTCTCGCCCGACAGCCGCTGGCGAACGCCGATGCGGCCCGTCGGCGTCGCGCCCGAGGCGTTGGCTGGAGGAGCGTCCAGAGTCAGGGCGCCGGTGGCCGCGTCCCGCTCGCGCCGGACACCGTCATAAGACCGCCAGCCGTCCAGGCGCGCGCCGGCGACCAGGGAGAAGTCCGGTCGGTTCCAGGCGGCCTCGGCATAGACCCCGCCCACCAGGGTCCGGCCGCCGGCCGTGCGCTGGCGGGTGAAGGCGCCGGCCATGTAGCGAAAGAGCTCGTGGGTCTTGCCCTCGGTGATGCGGGCGTCGCCGCCCAGTTCCCACGCCCACTCCCCCAGCGCGCCCTGCCAGGCGGCGTTGAGGCCGTAGCCGCTGGCCGGGGTCGAATATTGGTCGTTGGCGGGGGTCGCGCCGACGCGACCGGCGGCGACGGCGGCGGAGGTGTTTTCGAGATCGCTCCTGCGCAGCCAGGCCTGCACGCTCCAGGCGTCGCCCGCCACGGTCGCGGCCAGCGAAGCGCCGGTGGCGTTCGATCGAGCGCCGACCAGACCGGCGTCTCGCGTCTCCTGGTAAGCGCCGGCGCGGATCGCCCAACGCACCTCGCCGAGGTCGCCCTGGACCCGGGCGGCGACCGAGCCGTCCTCCAAGGTGGTCGGCGTATCGGCCGCGCCCGCCGCCGAGCCTCTGACCGGCCGATAGCCGTCGGTGCGCGAGCCGCTGGCGGTCAGCAGCAGGTGGTCGGTCCCGAAGGTCCCGGCCGCGCGCCAGCCATCGCGCTCGCGGACCTCGGCCGTGAAGCTGGTCAGGCCGCCGCCGGCCGCCCGTTCGCGCAGGGCCACGACGCCGGTCAGGGCCCCGGTGCCATAGGGACCCGCCCCGGCGCCGCGCACGACGGTGGCGCCCGAGAGGCCTTCGCCCGGCAGCGACGTCCATATCACCCAGCCGCCGAACGGATCGTTCTGCGGCGCGCCGTCCAGGGTCACCAGCGCCCGGCCCGCGCCCGAGGGGGCGATGGCGCGCAACGAAAGCCCCTGAATGGTCGGGTTGGCCGCGTCGCTGCCTGTGCGGCGGAACAGCGAGACCCCGGGCGTGGTCTTCAGCGCATCGTCCAGCCGCGCCTGGGCTCCCAGTTCGGCGGCGTCATAGTAGGCGGTGGAAAAGGCCTGCCGCCCGGCCAGCGGGAGCAGCCGCGGCGCCTCGACGACGACCGTGGAAACCGAGGGCGGCGGGGCGTCTAGCGGCACGGACGAACTCAACTTTGGGAAAGGCTATGCTTAGCCCAAAGTCGCAAGACCACGCTATCGTTCCCAGCCGCCGCCCAGAGCCAGGAACAGGTTGACCTGGTCGGCGGCCACCTGGCTGTCGGCCTCCGCCAGAGCCGCCTCCGACTGGGCTAGGGCGCGCTGGGCGTCGAGGCCGGCCAGGTACGGGCTGCGGCCAGCGCGGTAGAGAGTCTGGGCCTGGGTCTCGGCCAGAACGGCCTGGTCGCGAGCCTCCTTCAGAGCGGCTTGGCGCCGCAGGTCGTGGGCGTAGGCGTCGAGGCTGGTCTCGGTCTCGCGCAGCGCGGTCAGAACCACCCCGTCGAACCGGGCCAACGCACCGTCGGCGCCGGCTTCGGCCTGGCGGATACGGGCCCGCTCGGCCTCGCCCGGCAAGGTCCAGGTGATCAGCGAGGTCAGGCCCCAACGGTTGGCCGGCGCCTGGCCGATGTCGGCCAGGAGGCCCGTCGAGCCCGCGCCGAGGCCCAGGGTGACATTCGGATAGAGCGCGGCCGTGGCGACGCCGATCCGGGCCGTGGCGCCGGCCAGGGTCCGCTCGGCCTGACGCACGTCGGGCCGGCGCTTCAGCAAGGCTGCCCCGTCGCCGACCGGGATCGGCTGGGTCAGAATCGGCGGATGAACGCAGGCCTCGACCGCCTTGGGAAACTCGGCCGGCGGCTTTCCGGTCAGGGTCGCCAGCCTGTAGAGCGCCGCGCGCCGCCGGCTCTGGTAGGTCGGCGGGCTGGCGCGGGAGAGATCCAGCTGGGCCTGCGCGCGGGACACGTCGACGGCCGTGCCCCGGCCTGCCCTCACCAGCTTGCGGGTGACGTCCAGGCCGCGCGACTGCAGGTCGACGGTGTGCTGAGCGACGGCCAGTTCGTGGCCGTTGGCGCAGGCCTCGACATAGGCGCGGGCGACGTCAGCGGCGACGCTGACGCGGGCCAGGTCGAGGGCGGCCTGGCTGGCCTCGGCGTCGGCATGGGCGGCCTCGGCGGCGCGCTTGATCCGGCCCACCAGGTCGACCTGGTAGGAAACCTTCACCCCGGCATCCGCCAGGTTCTCGACCGGCAGCTGCTTGGTCAGCAGGTACTGCTCGCCCGACTCCCGCGAATGCATGGCGGCCGCCGAGGCGCCGAGCTTGAAGCCGCCCGCGTCGTCGGCCTCGCCGGCGATGGCCTGGGACCGCGCCAGGTTGGCGGCGGCGACGCGCAGGTCGGTGTTGGCCCTCAAGGCCTCCTCGACCAGACCGTTCAGCACCGGGTCGTCATAGAGCTTCCACCAGCCGGCTGGGACAGGGTCCTGGCTGACCGCCCTCGAGGCCGCGCCCAGGAACGGCCCCTGCGCCGTCGGGGCGTTGATCTTGGCCTCGGGGGGCAGCTTGTAGTTCGGCCCGACCGCCGTGCAGGCGGCCAGGGCCAGCAGCGAACCGACGAGCGCCAGCGCCTTGAGCGGACTCATCGGCCGGCCCCCACCACCGCGACCGTGGCGGTGCGGCCGGCGATCAGGCGCAGGTCGCGCGGCGTCTGGTCCAGGGCCACGCGCACCGGCACCCGCTGGGCCAGGCGCACCCAGCTGAAGGTGGGGTTGACGTTGGGCAGCAGGTTGCCGCTGGCGGCGCGGTCGCGATCCTCGATGCCGGCGGCGATCGACTGGATGTGGCCCTTCAGCGGTCGGTCGTCACCCATCACCTTGACGGTCACCGGCTGGCCGATGCGCAAGGACGACAGCTTGGTCTCCTCGAAATAGCCCTCGACCCGGAACGAGCGGGAGTCGATCAGCGCCAGGACAGGCTTGCCGGCGGTGACGTAGTCGCCTGTGCGCAGGGTGAGGTCCGAGAGGAAGCCGTCGGTCGGGGCGGACACCACCGTGCGTTCCAGGTTCAGCGCCGCGACGTCGCGGGCCGCTAGGGCCTGGGACAGAGCCGCCTGGCTCTGCTCGACCTTGGACAGGCTCTGCTCGGTGACCTCGCCGGCGACCAGTTCGCCGAGGGTTCGGTTGCGCGCCAGTTCGCGGCGGGCTTGGGCCAGGGTCACACGCTGAGCCTCGACGGCGGCGTCGGCCTGGCGCAGGGCCAGGGCATAGCGATCGCGGTCGACATAGAACAGCGGCTGGCCGGCCTTGACCGTCTGGTCGTTGACGGCGTCGACGCGGGTGACCAGGCCCGAAACGTCGGGAGCCACCTGCACGACATCGGCCCGGACGCGGCCGTCGCGGGTCCAGGGATCAACCTGGTAGTGGGTCCATAGCGCCTTACCGCCGACCAGGGCGGCGATGACGACGACGCCGGTGACGGCGGCGCGGGCTGTGGTCGGTAGAACGGTCTTCAACGGAGGCATGCGGTCCGAACTTCAGAATTTCAGGGGCGAAGGGACCGCCACGACGACGGCCCAGAGGATGACGAACAGGGCGGTGTCGAACAGCGCCGGGTGCCAGACCAAGCGATAGGCCCCGACCTTCGACAGCACGCGACGCAGCACGAACGACGCGGCCAGCGCGATCACGGCCGAGACCAGGACGGAGGACAGGAAGACCCCGTCGATAGCGAACTCGCCGATCATCGGGCGATCTCCGGAACGAAGGCGGGAGCCTCCGGGAACAGGTTGCGGCGAAGGCCAACCAGGCCGGCCACGCCCTGCACCGCCGAGGCGGCCGGGACGCTCAACAGGCCACGCAGAGCCGCGTCGAGGCGGACCAGCAGGTCATCGTTGGGCTTCCGGACGGCTCCGGCCGCCAGGGCCGCGAAATAGTCGCCGACGCCGTCAAGCGCGGCGTCCAGCCGGTCCTTGCCCTCTGGCGGCAGGTCCGGCCGGGCGGTCTGGACGGCGACCAGGTTCATGCCAACCCGCAGGTCGCGCAGGGCGTCGACGCCGACGAAGTCGTGGCGCCGGCCGGCGTCGGCCAGCTTGGGGGTCAGTATGCCCAGGCGGTCGACCAGGATGGCGGCGAAGGCGGCCGGTTCCGGCGCCTGGCGGGCGCGAGCCAGGCGGGCCAGGCCCCTCCAGGTGCGGACCAGCAGGCGCCGGGCGCTGGCGTCCACGCCCATCGAGCGCAGACCGGCCGTGACGATGATCGCGAACAGCAGACCGACGAACTGGCCCAGATTGCCGTTCAGGAAGCTCGCGAAGTCGGCGCTGAACGTCTCCTGCAGGGCCAGGGCGTTGAAGAAACCCATCAACACGGCCAGGGCCGCGCCAGCCCGGCGCGGGTCGGGGATGTAGAGGCCCAGGAACAGCAGCGGCGGGGCCATGGTCAGGACCAGCAGCGGAAAGCCGTCGATCGCGGGCAAGATGGCGAACATGTAGATCGCCGACAGCGGCAGGGAGAGCAGGGTGTAGACGCCGAAGCTCTTGATGGCCGGAACCGGATCGTCCATCGCCGCGAAGAAGCAGCAGAACACGGCCGCCATGACCGGGGCGGCGGCGCCGTCGCCCCAGCCGGCCAGGATCCAGGTCGCGCAGGAGAGCAGGATGGCGATCGCCGCCGCCCCGCCCGACAGCAGGGCCAGCGGCAGGTCGGCGTGCATCGCGCGTTGAGCCTTGACGCGGGTCGAGGCTTCCAGGCCCGGCGACAGCGGCGCATCGGGATCCTCTAGGCGCGCCATCAGGGCGTGGCCCTCGGCCAGCGCCCGAACGGTCGCGGACAGGCGCGCCAGCAGGCTCTCGATCAGCAGGGCCGACCACGCCGAGCCGCGGCGGTGGGCGGCCAGCCTGTCCAGGCGCTCGATCAGGTCAAGGCCCCGGTCGCGGGGCGAGCCGGCCTCGATCCAGGCCGTGACGGCGTTCAGGGCGGCGCGAACGCGGTCGTCGCGAACCTCGCGCAGGGCCTCCATTCGGTCGGCCAGGCCCGACAGCAGCGGGATCAGCAGCAGCATGCGCTCGTGCAGAGCGCTGACGACGCCGGAGGTCTCGCGCAGGCGCGAGGTGTCGAACGGCAGGTGGACGGCCAGCATCTGGATCTCGCTGGCGGCGGCCGCCAGGTGGCGGCGATCGCGGGCGATGGCCTCGCCGTTCTCGCCGTGCAGCACGTCCAGCGCCCAGTGGTCGGCCTCGCCCAGCCAGGTGGAGAGGCGTTGCTTCAGCACCGTTCCGACCGGACGCGGAAAGACCAGGCTATGAACCAGGGTGGCGCAGAGAATGCCCAGGCCGATCTCGATCACCCGCGAGACGGCGACGTCGAAGATCGCGCCGGGCTGGTTGACGCTGGGAAAGCCGATGATCGCGGCCGTGTAGCCGGACAGCATCAGGAGGTAGCTGCGCGGGGTGCGGTCCAGCAGCGAGATGGTCAGGCAACCGCCGACCCACAGGGCAAGGGCCAGGCACAGCAGCACCGGCGCGTTGACGAGATTGGGCACGAGGGCGACGGCGGCGGCCGCGCCGAGCACGGTGCCCAGCACGCGGTAAACCGCCTTGGAGCGCACGGCCCCGGCCAGCGGCTGGCTGACGATATAGGCCGTGGTCATCGCCCAATAGGGACGGGGCAGACCCAGGGCGAAGCCGATATAGAGGGCCAGCATCGCCCCCGCGAAGCTGTTCGCCGAGAACAGCAGCGTATGCCGATCGAACTTGGGGAACATGGTGGAAGCGCTCTACGCCCCCTGCCCGGCAGCCGCGTTCAAGGCGGCCTCGAACGCGCTGAAGGTCCGTACGGCGGCGGCGAGATCCGCGTCGCTGACGTCGGCCAGCAGCTGAGCCCGCACCACCTGCACGGCATCCTCGACCACCGCGGCCAGCGCCTGGCCGTCGGTCGTCAGGTGCAGGGTCTTGGCGCGCTTGTCGGAAGGATCGTCGCGGCGCTCGACCAGACCCGCCTGGCTCAACTGATCGAGAATCCGGACCAAGGACGGCCCCTCCACCCCGATCTCCTCGGCCAGCATGCCCTGGCGCATGCCGCCGCCCGCGCGGGCGATGTGCAGCACCGGCATGGCTTTGGCGTCCGAGATGCCGTGGGCGGCCAGGGCGCGGTTGACCTCGCGCCGATAGACCCGCGCCAGGCGCAGCAGACCCTGGGCGAAGGCGCGTTCATCGAGGGTGCGAATGGCGATCATGGAACGAAGGTCAATTAAATAGGTAGCTTCCTATCTAAATTAGATAGCATCCTACCTATCTCATCGCAAGAGCGCCGCAGGGGAATTCCCGGAAGCCGTCGCGAGGCGGGCTCAGAGGGGCGGCGGGCCCTCCCGCCAGCGCGGCCAGTCGGCGACGATGTGGTCCACGACGCGCGCGCCGACCACGCCGATATTGGCGACGGTCTCGGCGAAGCCGCCGGCTGTTTGCCCCGGCGCCGGGTCGAGGTGCTGCAGGGTCGTTTCCCCTGGCGCGCCCTGATCGAAATTGACCGCCCCGCGCAGGCTCAAGATGCGCCCCGTTCCCCATTGGCGCTTGATCACCAGGGCCAGGGCGGCGGCCTCCATCTCGGTAATCACATAGTCGTCGGCGCCGTAGAGCTTGGCGATGGACTGGGCTTCCTTCGACAGGCCCGGGCCATGGAAGAAGGTGTCGCCGGTCATATGCGTGCCGACCATGACCGAAGGCGCCTTGCGCGCCCGGGCGTCGGCATAGCGCATGCGGTAGCGGCGGGCGTCGTCGCTGTCCTGCAGGGGGGCGCCCTTGGACCAGCGCACGGCCCAGCCGACCAGGTTCGGGTCGAGCTGGAAGCGGCGGTACTCTTCGTAGCCGGCCCGCGGCATGAAGGTCGGCGCGCCGGCCGTGTTCTCCGCCGGCGCCCAGCGATGGCCGAGGTCATAGTCGACCAGCCAGGTCGCCCAGGAAACGTCGCCGATCGTCCCGCGCGAAGGCGGCGTCCCGCCGACGCCGCTGAGAACGAAATAGGCCTGCGAGAAGTCGTAGGCCGGATCCAGCAGGATGGCCTGCATCGAGGCCGACGCATTGACCTTGCCCATGCCCAAGGTCGAGCCGCAGACGCCGTCGGGGTTGCAGTAGACAGGCTTCAGAGCGCCCCTCACGGTCCTGGGCGCGCTCTGGCGCCAGTAGCGCTCGTACCAGGGCTGGAACTCGCCGGCGCGGTCGCCGGTGTTCTCGCCGATCTCGAACATGGCGGCCACGAAGACCTTGACCTTGATCGGGGCGGTGGCGGGAACCTGCGCCTTGGCGCCGCCCGCGAGGGCAAGCGCGGCGAGAACGGCGGCCAGCAGTCTCACGCGTTGACTCCGGCGATCTGGACGTCCTGTCGGGCGGCGGTGTCAGTCATGGCTCGACGCTATCGATGCATCGTCCGGATGCGTCAACGCCCACGACGACGGGACGGCGGAGTTCCAGTCGCGAGGGCAGGCCCTGCCTGTTCTCTGCGCGATTTCGAGGCTGTGCGGCGCGCCTCCCTCCCCCGTCCGGCGAGAGAGGCGCGACGCGACGTTCCTAACCCAGCGCCTTCTTGTACAGCGCCAGCAGGTTGGCCCAGGCCGTCTCGGCGGCGGCCTCGTTGTAGACCTGGCTGCCTTTCACCGTCCAACCGTGGGCGGCGCCGGCGAAGACCTCGACCTGGGCCGGACGCTTGGCGGCCTCGAAGGCGGCCTTCAGCTTGTCCTTGGCGGTGGGGTCCTGCTTGTCGTCGTTGTCGGCGATCTCGATCAGGTAACTGGCGTGGGTCTTGGGGATCAGCAGGTGCGGGCTGTCCTCCTTGTCCGTGACCAGACCGCCGCCGTGGAAGCTGGCGACCGCGCCGATCCTGGCCGGGACGGCGGCGGCCGTGCGGAACGACAGCGGACCGCCCATGCAGTAGCCCTGCACGCTGGCCTTCTTGGCCTTGTCGGTCTTGGCCTGCGCGTCGAGGAAGGCGATGTAGGCGGCGGCGTCCTTGAACGTGCCCTCTGTGGTCACCGAAGCGCGCAGCGGCGTCAGCTTGGCCCGGTCGTCGGGGTTGGCGAAGTTGAACGTCCCCTCGACCACCGGCGCCTTCTTGACGCGGTAATAGAGGTTAGGGACCAGCACCACATAGCCGGCTGCGGCCAGGCGGCGGCCCATGTCGCGGAACACCGGCCGCAAGCTCATGACGTCGGGCCACAGCAGCACCGCCGGGTACTTGCCCTTGGCCTTCGGGTAGAAGATCGCCGCGTCGGCCACGCCGTCGGGCGTCTTCACCTCGACGTCCTTCTCCTCGACCGTGTCGTCGGCGCGGGCGACCGTGGCGACACCGGTGGCCGCGACCGTCAGCAGACCGAAGGCGCGACGCGAAAGGCGGGGATCGTGCACGAGGCCTGGGTGGATATCGTCATCGCACATGGCGGTCTCCTCCGAATGATGGGAGCGGCACGCTATAACCGCGTTCTCCTGCCGCATACCCTCTTTCCAAGGCGCCCCACGGGTCGCCTTGCTGGCCCTGTTTAGGCGCCCAACTGATAGGTCGCCTTGCCAGGCAGCAGCAGGTCCTGCTTCCTGCCGTCGCACAGGGCGTAGCTGAAGCCGCTCTGGATCGCCCAGGCCCCGACCTCGCCCTTCTTGTTGACGGCCAGGAAGCCGACCTGGAAGGCCTTGGCGTTCGGCTTCTTCTTGAGGATGCGCTCGACGGCCTCGCGGCAGGCGGCCTCGGGCGAACGGCCCTGGCGCATCAGCTCCACGACCAGGAAGCTGCCGACATTGCGGATCACCTCCTCGCCGACCCCGGTCGAGGTGGCGCCGCCGACCTCGTTGTCGACATAGAGGCCCGCGCCGATGATCGGGCTGTCCCCGACCCGGCCCCGCATCTTCCAGGCCATGCCGCTGGTGGTGCAGGCGCCGGCGATATCGCCCTTAGCATCGATGGCCAGCATGCCGATGGTGTCGTGGTTGTTGGCCCCGCCCGGCGTGCCCAGCTGGCCGGAGGTCTTGCCGTAGTCGCCGACCTCGCTATTGGCCTTGGGTTCGTACTTGGCGTCCTTCTTCCAGGCCTCCCAGGCGATCCTGGATTCCGGGGTCAGCAGTTCCTCGCGCGGGAAGCCTTGCTCCAGCGCGAACTGCAGGGCGCCGGCCCCGACCAGCATCACGTGCGGGGTCTTCTCCATGACCTTTCGCGCGACCGAGATCGGGTGGGCGATGTGCTCCAGGGCCGCGACCGCGCCGCAGTTTCCCAGCTCGTCCATGATGCAGGCGTCCAGCGAGACGTGGCCGTCGCGATCCGGATAACCGGCGCGGCCGACGCTGTGGTTCTTCAGGTCCTGCTCGGGCACGCGCGCGCCGGCCTCGACGGCGTCCAGCGCCCGGCCACCCTTGGACAGCACCGCCCAGGCGGCCTGGTTGGCGGCGACGCCGAAGTCCCAGGTGGAGATGACGCAAGGGCCGTCCAGCTTGACGCCGCCCTCCGCGGCGGACGCCTTCGCGGCGGACGCCTTCGCGGCGGACGCCTTCGCGCCCAGCATCGCCGATCCGACCAGGGAGGCGCCGATCAGGCCTCTACGATTCATCATGCTCGTGTGCTCCAACAAGATCGCGCGAATCCCTAGCACGACCTGGAGCAGGACCATGACCGCCACCCGCATTCTTCTGGAAGTCTGTGTCGACACGCCCGCCGGACTGGCGGCGGCGATCGCCGGCGGCGCGGATCGGATCGAACTTTGCGCGGCCCTGGCGCTGCAGGGTCTGACCCCTGCCCCCGGCCTGATGGCCCAGGCGGCCAGCGCGCCCGTCCCGATCTATCCGATGATCCGTCCCCGGAATGGTGACTTCTGCTATGACGCCGGCGACCTGGATCACATGCGGCGGGACATCGACGCGGTGCGGGAATATGGCCTCGCCGGCGTCGTCATCGGGGCCAGCCTCCCTGACGGCCAGCTGGATCTGGACGTGCTGGAAATGCTGGTCGAGCACAGCCAGGGGCTGGGCCTGAGCCTGCACCGCGCGTTCGACCTCGTTCCCGAACAGTCCGTGGCCCTGGAGGCGGCCATCGCCCTGGGCTTCGAGCGGGTGCTGACCTCGGGCGGCGCCCTGACGGCGCAAGCGGGCGCGGAGCGGATCGCCGAGCTGGTCCAGCAGGCCGACGGCCGGATCGGCATCCTGGCCGGGGCTGGCGTGCGGCCATCGAACGTGGCCGAACTGGTGAAACGCACCGGCGTGCGCGAGGTGCACGGCTCGTTCAGCGGTCAGATTCCGGGAGCGGCTCCGGGATCGAAGCTCAGCGAGATGGGCTTCGTGCCGCCCGAGCTGCGGGACACGGACGAGGCGGCCGTCGCGGAAGCGGCGCGGATTCTCCGCGATCTCTGAAACAGATGGCGAGCGCCGCGCTTTGTCCTCATCCTGAGCTTGTCGCAGGTCGAGGTTCGGCCCCTTAGCCCTCGATGATGTGCGGGATGAACCGCGAGCGGTCCCGCGTCACCCGGCCGCGGTCCTCACGCACGCCGATGCCGGCGGCTTGGTCGCCGATGACCCATGAACCCACCACGGGATAGTTCACGCCGAACTTGGGCGGGGCTTTAAGTTCCTGGCGGATCCAGCCTTCCTCGCCATAGCCCTGGTCGAGCACACGGCCCCTGCGGCCGTCCTTCCAGAGCTCGACATTGGCGCCCTCGCGGCTGAACAAAGGCTTGCGGGCGTAGCTGTTGCCCAACCGCTCGACCTTGGGATCGTCGTCGAAATAGGTCTCGAGCAGGTTCGGGTAGCCCGGATGGCGCTCCCACAACAGCGGCAGCAGCGCCTTGTTCGACAGCACCGCCTTCCACGGCGGCTCCAGGAACAGGGTCTTGGAGCCGGCGATGTTGGCCGCGTAAGGCTCGCGCAGCATGTCCTCCCAGGGGTACAGCTTGAACATCGCCCCGACGATGTAGTTGTCCTGGTCGACGAAGCGGCCGTCGGCGTCCAAGCCGATGGCCGTCATCGGCACGAACTTCGGCTCCAGCCCAGCGAGCCTGGCCATGTCCTCCAGGAACCGCACGGTCTGGCGGTCCTCGACGAAGTCGGGATCGCTGGCGAAGTGGACGAAGCCGCCGTTCGGGAAGATCGCCTTGAAGCGGTCGGCCAGTTGGTCGTGCAGGCTGTTGAACTGGTCCGTGCTCTCCGGCAGCAGGCCTTGCTGGATCAGGTCCTCCAGCCACAGCCACTGGAACACGCCGGCCTCATAGATGCTGGTCGGGGTGTCGGCGTTGTACTCGTAGAGCTTGGGCGGCCCGGCCCCGTCGTAGAAGAAGTCGAAGCGGCCGTAGAGCGACGGATCGCGCCCCGCCCACGAGGCGGCGACCAGGTCGCGAGACGCTTCCGGTATCTGCAGACGCGCCATCAGGGCGTCGCTCTTCACCGCGTCGTCGACCAGATCCAGACACAGCTTGTGCAGCGCCTCGGTCGCGGGCTCCAGATGGCCCTCGACCTCCTCCAGCGTAAAGGCGTAGGCGGCCCGTTCGTCCCAGTAGCGACGACCGTCCGCGTGATGCCAGGTGAAGCCGACCGCCTCGGCCTTGGACTTCCAGTCCGGTCGAGGCGTCAGGGTGAGACGGCGCATCAGGCGTCCGAGCCGTCCTTGTTGGCTTTCACCTTGTCCTCGATGGCCAGCATCGGAGCGGGCAGAGCCTCGTCCTTCGGCGCCATCAGGCGGGCCAGCACGTCTTCGGCGCCGCCACTGCCCGGCAGGATGCCGGCGGCCGCCAGCTTGGCGTCCAGATCCGCGCCAGTCTTGCGGTCTTCCGACTCGCTGTGCAGGCGGAACTGCTCCTCGCGGACCGACTGACGCTCCTTGATGCGCTTGAGGCTGTCGGCGGCCGAGCCGACGACGCCGCTGGCCGACCCCGAGCGCGAGATCACCGCGGCCTGAGCCTTCTGGACGCTCTCGTTGACCTTCACGATCTCGATCTCGCGACGCAGCGCTTCGACCTTGGTGTCGGTCTGGGCGATGATCGTGCGCAGCTTTTCCTCGGCCGTGCGCAGCTCGGTCATCTGCGTGGCCTTCTGGCCCGCGTCCTTCTCGAGGTCGGCGATGCGCTGGGCGACTTCCAGGGCCAGGGCCTGGTCGCCCTTGTTCATCGCCGCGCGGGCCGAGGACTCGTACTTGCGCGACTGGTCGGTCAGCTGGGCGACCTCGGTCTCCAGCGAACGGCGGCGAGCGACCAGCTTGGCCAACTCGTCCCGGGCCTTGCCTTGGGCGTTGTCGGCGTCGCGGATTTCCTGGTCCAGGATCCTCAGCGCGTTGGCGTCCACGATGGTCTGCGCGCCGTCATGCGCGGTCCCACGGAACAGGGCCGAGAGCTTGCTCCAGATCGACATCAGTAAGTCTCCAGGTCCGGTTCTTTAAGCGGCCGTCGCGCGGCTTTTTTCGAAGGTGTCGCGCAGATCGCTGGCGGCGGCGATGGCGTTGTCGGCCAGGGTGCGCAGCTCGATGATCAGCGTCTGCAGGGTGGTCTTGGACGAGATCTCGCCCATCAGCTCGTAATAGTCACGACCGTCGACACTGGTGATGCCGAAATTCGACAGTGGCACGATCTTCTGGGCCTTCAGCAGGAACTCGTTGAAGGCCGCGCGGTCGTTCTGCTCGTCGCAGGGCCACAACAGGGTCGATACGACCAGTTGCAGCTCGCCGCCGCTGACATAGATCGGCAGATCGCCGAACTCGTGCATCGTGACCTGAAGCACGGGCTCGACGCCCTCGACGACGGTGGCGGTCATCTCGCCTTCGCGCACGAGGGCGCTTTCCACCAGCGCGTCGCGCAAGTTGTGGATCGTCCAGGCGGTATCGATAACGGAGTCCATGTGTCTGACGCCCTTGGGGGGATGGGGGTTGGTTGCCAGGGTCGGGCCACGAACCGACTCGACGACGATCGCCTGCACGGCCGAAAGGATATCGGGCTTGCACGCCGCCGGCGCCCAGACCTCGATCTTCACGAAGCCGGCGTTCCGGCGGGCTTCGCGCCACGCTCGGGTTCTTTCAGCGGCCTGGGCGCTTCGGGTCGGTTTGGCAGGCATGCGTTACATGTACGCATAACATGTACGCTTGACAAGGCGTCGTTCGGCGCCATCCTGCGCGTTAAGTTCACCCCCGTGCGTGGCTCGCCACGCTCAGTGTGCTTGGGTCGGACCTTGTTCCTTGAACAAGGCCAGGGCAAGCGCGCCGTCGGGCAATTCGGCGTCGCTTGTCAGATAAGCGGCCCGAGCAGGTTTTTGAGGGCACGCGCACCGCGATGTTCGGAAAGCTTTTCGGCAACAAAGGCGGCGAGGCTAGGCCCGCCCTGCCCGTGATCCGCAATGTCACGATCGGCCGGACCGTGGTGCTGGATCCGCTGGCCTGGCGCCGGTTCGGAGCCGAGACCAAGTTCGCCCTCGACCGCGACACGCTGGAGATCACCGCCCAGGGCCTGATCCAGCTGAACGACGGCGCGTTCGTGCATCGCTTCTATACGGACGACGAGATCCTGTTCCAGGTCGTGTCGGACGACCGCGAGGGCCAGAAGGCCAACGACTTCACCGTCTTCGTCCCGTGGGCCAGCGAATATCCCGCCGACCGCGCCGACCGCGACCTCTGGACCCAGCGCCTGCGCGCCCGCGCGTTCCAGCCCGAGGGCCTGCCCGCCTATACCCGCCTGTGGTTCGGCGAAGAGGCCGCGGAGCAGGATCCGGTGACCCTATGGGAAGACGTCTATTACAACCGCGACGCCGATCGGCCCGACCGACGCCTCTTCCAGACCACCATGCTGTTCAACCGCGACCTCGCCGGCGGCGACGGGCGCGAGCTGCTTCTGGCCCTGACCTTGGAGCCCGAGGACAGCAAGGACATCAGCCACGAGACGATGATCGGCCTGCCGCTGTCGGTGGGTGAGTTCAGGGCCTAGGTAGGGGACAAACCCAGATGTTCGACTTCACCAGTTTCCAGGACGGCGCGACCGCGTTCCTGCTGGCCTTCGTCGTGGCCGGCCTGTTCACGATCGCCTTCAAGTACATCTACCAGTGGGTGACGCCCTACAACGAGAAGACCCTGATCCGCGCGGGCAACACCTCGGCGGCCATCGCCCTGGCCGGCGCGCTGATCGGTTACGCCCTGCCGCTGGCTTCGGCCCTGAGCCACACGGTCAGCCTGCCGGAGCTCGCCGCCTGGGCGACCTTGGCGGGGATTATCCAGATCGCCGCGTTCACCGGCGTGCGCCTGATCGCCCTGCCCGACGTCAAGGCGCGGATCGAGGCCAACGAGGTCTCGATCGGCATCTATCTGGCCGGCATCTCGATCGCGGTCGGCCTGTTGAACGCCGCCTGCATGACCTCTTGAGGACCTGAGCGATGACCCCGCGCAAACGCTCGAGCTCGCTGAAGCTGACCACCATGCTGGCCGGCGCCACGGCCTTGACCCTCTCCGGCTGCGACGATCCCGCCGGCCAGGCCAGCTGGGATCCCAACAAGGGCGAGCAGGTCGAGGCCTTTAGCTACAAGACCCTGGAAGAGTGCAAGGCGGCCAACGAGGTCTCCGACGCCCAGTGCGACACCTCCTACGCCGCCGCCCAGAAGGACGACGCCAAGGACGCCCCGCGCTACGAGGCCCGCGCCTCGTGCGAGGAGGTCTATGGCGCCGGCAACTGCGTGCCGCGCAGCTACAACAACGGCGGCAACTTCTTCACGCCCCTGCTGGCCGGCTTCGTGATCGGCCGGATGCTGGACGGCGGTGGCTATCGCGGCACCGGCCTCTACCGCCAGGACGACCGCTATGGCGGCGGTTACTACTCGACCTGGGGCGGACGCCTGAGCCGCGACTACAGCACCGGCCGCACGGTCATCAGCCGCGAGAGCATCGACCCGCCCGACGCGATCCGCAACGCCCCGCCCAAGGTCCAGACCCGCACTTCCGTGGTCTCTCGCGGCGGCTTCGGCGGCGGTCGCAGCTACGCCCACAGCGGCAGCTATAAGGGCGGTTTCGGCGGCTAGATCGGACGGACGCATTTTTGCAATTGACTCGCAACTAGACATCCCATCTAGTTGCGATGTGTTCGCAAGAACGCGTCGGGCCGCTCACCGAGATCGGTTCGCCACGGCGGGTGTCGGCCCCCTGCTTGGCGAGGAGATTTCCGGCGTGCGGCCCGACCCTTTCTCAGAGACCCACCTGAACCATTGCGGCCCTGTCGGCCTGGCCGACGGCGAGCGGATCCTGCTCTGGATGCTGCGACAGTGGGTCACCGCCCGCGTGCTGGGCGAAGAGCCAGGCCAGCGCCTATCAAAAAAGGCCGGCGCCCTGGTCTCGCCCCGCGTGGCGACCGCCTTCATCCTGATGATGAGCGCCATCGAAGGCCAGGTCCGCCGTCCGCTCTGCGTCTCCGCGCCCTGCTGCGAGGGCTATGCGGACGACGAACAGCGCCTGATCACCGCCTGCGGCGTCTGCCCCGCCTCGCCCGAGATCGCCGGCCGCCTGATCGAGGACCTGGTGATCACGCCCGAGAGCGTGACGGTGATGGCGCGGTTCCTGAACACGGCCCTGGCCAATGACGGCATGGCGCTGCCGATGCGGTTCGATGAGCCTGAGGTGGTGGTTTCGCACGCGCGGCGGCCGACGCTGCACTAGGCCCGAGACCAGCCCTCATCCACCAACCGCCGCGCCAGCGCTTGGGCCGCCTGCACGACGTCACTCCAAGTCACGTCGAACCCGGCGTCGTCGCCGTAGTAAGGATCGGCCACGGCCCGCCCCCGATGCCCCTCGACCAGATCCAGCAACAGCCCGACCTCGGCGGTCGCATCGGACGGCGCGACCTGCAGCAGGCCGCGCAGGTTGTCGTGGTCCAGGGCGTAGATGTGGGTGAAGGTCCGGAAGTCGTCAGGCTTCACCTGACGCGCCTTCAGGCCGCCAATGTCGACGCCGTTACGCCGCGCCACCGCGATGGCGCGCGGGTCCGGCGGATCGCCCCTGTGCCAGCCGCCGGTGCCCGCGCTGTCGACCATGACCTCCAGCCCCAGCCGATCGGCTTCCGCCCGGAACGCGCCCTCGGCCAGGGGCGAGCGACAGATGTTGCCCATGCAGACGAACAGCACGCTGGCCTTGGCCATCAGGCTTCTCCCCAACCGCCGCCGCCCGGCGTCTCGATGACGATCGCGTCGCCCGCGCCGACCTCCACGAGATCGGTGGCGGCCATAGGCTGGACCGTTCCGTTGGCGCGCTCGACCCACGCCTTGCCGACCTGGCCCGCGCCCCCGCCCCGCAGGCCGAACGGCGGCACGCGGCGGCGATTGGACAGCAAGGTCGCGGTCATCGGCTCGCGGAAGCCGATCCTGCGCACGACGCCGTCGCCGCCGCGATGCGCGCCCGCCCCGCCCGAACCGCGCCGGATCGAGAACGTCTCGACCAGCACGGGATAGCGGGTCTCCAGCACCTCGGGATCGGTCAGGCGGCTGTTGGTCATGTGGCTCTGGACCGCGTCGGTCCCGGCGAAGTCCGGCCCCGCGCCCGAGCCGCCGCAGATGGTCTCGTAGTACTGGCGCCGCTCGTCGCCGAAGGTGAAGTTGTTCATCGTCCCCTGGGCCCCGGCCATCACGCCCAGCGCGCCATAGAGGGCGTCGACCACCACCTGGCTGGTCTCGACATTGCCGGCCACCACGGCGGCCGGATAGCGCGGCCGCAGCATCGAGCCCTCGGGAATGACAAGCTCGACCGGCCGCAGGCAGCCGTCGTTCATCGGGATCTCGTCGTCGACCAGAGTGCGGAAGACGTACAGCGCCGCCGCCCGGCAGATCGAGGCCGGGGCGTTGAAGTTGGTCGGGACCTGGTCGCTGGTGCCGGTGAAGTCCACGCGGGCGGTGCGGGCCTGGCGGTCGACCGTAATGGCCACGCGGACCACCGCCCCGTCGTCCAGTTCGTAGGCGAACGATCCGCCTTCCATCTTCGCCAGCACGCGACGGACGGCCTCTTCGGCATTGTCCTGGACGTGGGCCATATAGGCTTCGACGACGTCCTGGCCGAATTCGGCGACCATCGAGGTCAGGGCCTCGGCGCCGCGCGCGCAGGCGGCGATCTGAGCCTTGAGGTCACCGATGTTCTGGTCGGGGTTGCGCGCCGGCCACTTGCCCGAGGCCAGCAGGGCGCGGGTCTCGGCTTCCAGGAACCGGCCGCCCTCGACCAGCAGGAAGTTCTCGATCAGGACGCCCTCTTCCTCGACCGTCTTGCTGGTCGGCGGCATCGAGCCCGGCGTGATGCCGCCGATGTCGCCCTGGTGCCCGCGCGCGGCGACGTAGAACAGCAGGGCGCCCGCCGCGTCGAACACCGGCATGACCACCGTGACGTCCGGCAGGTGGGTGCCGCCCTTGTAGGGGGCATTGAGCATGTAGGCGTCGCCCGGCTTCATGCCGCGGCCGTCGCCCTCGCGCGCCTCACGGATGGCCCGCACGCTGTTGCCCATCGAGCCCAGGTGCACCGGCATATGCGGCGCGTTGGCGATCAGGTCGCCGTCGCGGCTGAACAGCGCGCAGGAGAAGTCCAGCCGCTCCTTGATATTGACCGAGTAGGCGGTGTTCTGGAGGGCGAAACCCATCTCCTCGGCCACGGCCATGAAGAGGTTGTTGAACACCTCCAGCATGACCGGGTCGGCTTCGGTCCCGATGGCCTTGCGGGCCGGCAGGGCGACGACGCGGTCGAGGATCAGGTTCAGACGGGAGTCCACGGTCGCGCGCCAGCCGGGCTCGACGACCGTCGTGCCGGTGGCTTCGCGAATGATGGCCGGGCCGAGGATCTCGACGCCGACGGCCAGGGCCTCGCGGTCGAAGACCGGCGTCGTATGGCTCGCGCCCGCCATCCGGGTTTCGACCGTCGCCAGCGGCGTGGGTTCGCCCTTGGACGCGCCGGTCTCGAAATCCGGTTGCGCCCCGGCGTCCGAATGACCGATCGACTCGACCGACAGCGTCTCGACCACCAGCGGCGTCGTCGGCGAGGTGAAGCCGAAGCGGCGTTGATGCAGCGCCTCGAAGTCCTCACGAACAGACGCCGCTTCGCCGAAGGATGTGACCAGCGGCGTGTCGGTCCCTGCGTACTTCACCCGCAGGCTGGCGACGGTCTCGACCGAGGCCATCGGCACGTCCTGGGCGCGCAAGGCCGCTTCCGCTTCCGCGGCCAGCACCTTCGCGCGATCGGCCAGGTCGCCCGCCTGGTCCAGCGGCCGCTCGACCGTCTCCTCGCGGATCAGGCGCAGGTCGGCCAGGCCCATGCCATAGGCGCTCAACACCCCCGCGAACGGATGGATCATCACCTTGGTCATGCCCAGGGCGTCGGCCACCAGGCAGGCGTGCTGACCGCCCGCGCCACCGAAACAGGCCAGGACATAGCGGGTGACGTCGTAGCCGCGCTGGATCGAGATCTGCCGCACGGCCTTGGCCATGTTCTCGACGGCGATGGTGACGAAGCCTTCGGCCACGTCCTGCGGGGTCATGGCCTTGCCGGTCGCGGCTTCGATCTGGGCCGACACCGCCCTGAAGCCGGCCGCCACCGCATCGGCGTCCAGCGGCTGGTCGGCGTTGGGGCCGAACACCTGGGGGAAGAACTCCGGCCGCAGCTTGCCCAGCATGACGTTGCAGTCGGTGACCGTCAGCGGGCCGCCCCGACGATAGGCCGCCGGTCCAGGGACCGCGCCGGCCGAGGCCGGCCCCACCCGCAGCCGCGCGCCGTCGAAGCTGCAGATCGAGCCCCCGCCGGCCGCCACGGTATGGATGTTCATCATCGGAGCGCGCATCCGCACGCCGGCCACAACGGTCTCGAAGGCCCGCTCGTACTGGCCGGCATAGTGGCAGACGTCGGTCGAGGTGCCGCCCATGTCGAAGCCTATGACACGATCAAAGCCGGCCTCGCCCGCCGTCCGCGCCATGCCGACCACACCGCCGGCCGGGCCGGACAGGATGGCGTCCTTGCCCCGGAAGGCCCGCGCATCGGTCAGGCCGCCGTTCGACTGCATGAACAGCAGCCGGGTGTCACGACCCAGCGCATCGGCCACCTGGTCCACATAGCGTCGCAGGATCGGCGACAGATAGGCGTCGACCACGGTGGTGTCGCCGCGCCCGACCAGTTTCATCAGCGGGCTGACCTCGTGACTGACCGACACCTGGGTGAAGCCGATCTCGCGCGCGATCGCGGCGACCCGCGCCTCGTGGTCGGTGAAGCGGAAGCCGTGCAGCAGCACGATGGCGATGGCGCGGAAGCCTTCGTCGAAGGCCGCTTGCAGGCTCGCCCGCGCCGCGCCCTCGTCCAGCGGCCGCAGCGTCTGACCCTCGACGCTCATCCGCTCGTCGACCTCGACCACGCGGTCGTAGAGGGCTTCCGGCTTGACGATGTGGCGCTCAAATAGCTTGGGCCGCGCCTGGTATCCGATGCGCAGGGCGTCGGCGTGACCCGCCGTGATCGCCAGGACCGTCGGCTCGCCCTTGCGCTCGAGCAGGGCGTTGGTGGCGACAGTGGTGCCCATCTTCACCGCGTCGACGCCCGCGCCTTCCGGCAGCAGCGCCCGCACGCCCGCCACGGCGGCGTCGGCATAGTGCTCGGGATTTTCCGACAACAGCTTGTGGGTCACCAGCGAGCCGTCCGGCCGCCGCGCGACGATGTCGGTGAAGGTGCCGCCGCGGTCGATCCAGAATTCCCAGCCGCGAGCGGTCATCCACATCCCCAAAATCCGATCTTCCCGGCGAAAGCCGGGACCCAGGTTCAGCCTGAGCATCCGCCAATCCTGGCGACGCGGAGCCTTACGATCTGGGCCCCGGCCTTCGCCGGGGAAGTCGGTTTAGGGGTTATTTGAGCACGCCCGTCAACTCCGCCACCTGCCAGAGACCCAACAACAGGAAGATCAGCGCCGCGCCCATCCGCACGTACTTCAGCGGCACGATCTTGGTCGCCGCCTCGCCCAGATAGACGGCCGGGACGTTGGCCAGCATCATGCCCAGGGTGGTGCCGGCGGCGACCCAGAAGATCGAGTGGAACTTGGCGCCCAGGGCGACGGTGGCGATCTGTGTCTTGTCGCCCATCTCGACCAGAAAGAAGGCGATGGCCGTGGTCACGAACACGCCGTAGCGGCCAGCGCTCGCCCCCTCCTCGTCATCGGCCTTGTCGGGGATCAGGGCCCACGCGGCCATGGCGATGAACGAGATGGCGATGGCCCACTTGAACCAGGCGCCGCTCAGGAAGTCCGACACCCAGTAGCCGGCGGTAGCGGCCAGGGCGTGGTTGGCCAGGGTGGCGACCAGGATGCCAAGAATGATCGGAACAGGCTTCTTGAACCGCGTGGCCAGGATGATGGCCAGCAACTGGGTCTTGTCGCCGATTTCGGCGATGGCCACGACCAGGGTCGAGACGAGCAGGGCTTCCACTGAAATTGTCCTCCGGGCCGGGCGCATGCCAATAGCGTCGACGTCCACCCGGCCCGGATGAAAATCGGCGCCATTGGTCTCGCCAAGGAAGCTCCAGTCGCTTCCCTTCCCCGCGCCATGCTCCCGAAGCAGCAAGTGTGTTGACGGCGGGGCCCGCTGATAGATGCGGGCGGCTACTCCCCAAAGGTGAGGCGCGTTTAGCCGCTCCGCCCCCCGCCGTCAACGCGCCAGGTCAACGTATCAGGCGACCGCGGCGGGCGCGTCGAACCTCAGAACGTGGATGGCGACCCGCACCTTGCCCGTGACGAAGCTGCCGCCGACCGCGCTGATCAGGACCGGGGTGTCGGCGTAGTAGGCGGTCGGCCCCACCACGCCGATGTTGCTGGAATTCTTAGCCACGCCCAGCGAGCCGCCGAACTTGCTCGCATCGCCCGAGACGCCGCAGTTGTACGAGGCCGCCCCGGTCACCGCGACCGTGGTGCGGGTCGATACAGCCAGCACGATGGCGCGGTTGGGGATGGCGATGCCCGTCGCGGTCGAAGCGCCCGACAAGGTCACTTCCTGCTCCAGGATCTCCAGGCGGGTGTTGGCGAGGTTAGGCGTCTGGGCGGCGGTCGTGCCGCGGAACGTCGCCGACAGCTGCGTCCAGGCCGCGCCGTCGAAGGCGACCATCTGGTTCTCGTCCTTGACCCAGGCCAGTACGCCCTCGGCGGGCGCGAGGGGTTCCCAGGCGCCGGCCTCGAAGCGCATCAGAACGCCGGAGGGCTGGCTCGCCCAGGCCGCGCCCGTCGCGCTGGCCGGCAGGATCCAGACGCCGCCAGCGACCGGACTGGCTGGCTGGGCCGAAACCGATCGGCTCTCGACGGCCAACTGCACAAGGCCATCCAGCCGGGCCAGGCTCTCATTGATCGGGATGTGTTTCTGAGCCTGGGCGGCCACCACATAGGGCAGGCCCAGGCGAGGCGTGACGTCGTCGAAAACAGGATCGGGCATGAGGCGGCTCCGAGAGCGATTTGAAGTCGCTTCCAGCATCACCTAGTCGCGAAGGCCGGGGACGGAAGCGGCTCCGTCCCCGGCCTTCGCCCGCCTATTCGGCGGCGAAAGCCAAGTGAATTCCGGACGTCAGCGCCGTCTTGGCCGCCAGTTCGGCCTTGGCCTGCTCGTACTCTTCGGCGAAGCGCGCGATGAGTTCGGCGGCCGGCAGCACCTTGTCGATCGCGCCGATGCCCTGGCCCGAGCCCCAGATGTCGCGCCAGGCCTTGGCTTCCTGGTTGCCGCCCGAGCCGAAGCTCATCTTGGACGGATCGCTGACCGGCAGGTTGTCGGGATCCAGGCCCGCGGCGACGATCGACGCCCGCAGGTAGTTGCCATGCACGCCGGTGAACAGGTTCGAATAGACGATGCCGTCGGCGCGGCCCTCGACGATGCCCTGCTTGTAGCCCTCGATGGCGTTGGCCTCTTCGGTCGCGATGAAGGCCGAGCCGATATAGGCCAGGTCCGCGCCCATGGCCTGAGCAGCCAGGATCGAGCGACCGCAGGCGATGGAGCCCGACAGCGCCACCGGCCCGTCGAACCACTGGCGGATTTCCTGGATCAGGGCGAAGGGCGACAGCGTGCCGGCATGGCCGCCCGCGCCGGCCGCGACCGGGATCAGACCGTCGGCGCCCTTTTCGATGGCCTTGCGGGCGAAGCGATCGGTGATGACGTCGTGCAGAGTGATACCGCCGTACGAGTGGATCGCCGCGTTGAGATCCTCCCGCGCGCCCAGCGAGGTGATGACCACCGGGACCTTGTGCTTCACGCACAGCTCGATGTCCTCCTCGAGCCGGTTGTTGGTCTTGTGAACGATCTGGTTCACCGCAAACGGCGCGCTGGGCGCTTCAGGATGGGCCTTGTCGTGGGCGGCCAGCTCCTCGGTGATGCGGTGCAGCCACTCGTCCAGCTGCGAGATCGGACGGGCGTTCAGCGACGGGAACGAGCCCACGATGCCGGCCTTGCACTGGGCGATCACCAGGTCCGGATTGCTGATGATGAACAGCGGCGAGGCGATGACCGGCAGGCGCAGACGGTCACGCAGGATAGGCGGCAAGGCCATGAAAGGCTCCCCTTTGGAGTTCGGCTTGAGACGCCGAATATGTGATCACCGATCAGATTAAACGCGCGTTTGGCTCGGATGCAAGGCGAAGAGAAGACTTGGCGCATGGCTTGACGGCCCTAAGGGCAGGAGCGCATCACCGTTCAAAAGACAAGAAATGCTGCACCGCAGGAGACAGACGCTTTGACCGTCGCGACGACGCCCCTGGCCGAGGAATTTGGCGCCCAAGGCGACGCGGCGACCCGCGCTCGCTGGATGGCCCTGGTCGAAAAGACCTTGAAAGGTCAGAGTTTCGACGACGCCCTGACCGTCAACACGCCCGACGGCCTGACGATCCAGCCGCTGTACACCGCCGAGGACGGCGTCGCCGTGGCCCGCGACCTGCGCGCGCGTGATCCCGAGCGCCCCTGGGACCTGCGCACCCGCGCCGCTCACCCCGACCCGGCCCGCGTGGCCAAGGACATCATGGTCGACCTTGAGGGCGGCGCGGCCTCGGTGCTGCTGCGGCTTGATCCCGCGGGCGTGGACGGCGTCGCCGTCGGCTCGGCGGACGACCTGGCCAGGGCGCTGTCGGGCGTGCTGCTGGACCTGGCCCCCGTCGCCCTGGACGCCGGCTTCCTGGGCCCGAAAGCGGCCGACTGGCTGGGCGCTCTGGCCAAGGCGGCGCCCAACGCGCCGCTGGCCTTTCACCTGGATCCCCTGACCGCCTTCGCGGTCGCCGGCGTCAGCCCCGGCCCGATCGAGAGCCACGTCTTCAACGCCGCCACGGTCGCCTCGCGCCTGGCCGGGACCTACGCCAAGGCCAGCCTGTTCCTGGCCACCGGCCGCGCCGCGCATGAGGCTGGCGGCTCGAACACCGAGGAACTGGCCGTGATGATCGCCGCGGCCCTGGCCTACGCCAAGGCCCTGGTGCGCTCGGGTCTGACCCTGGAGGACGCCTTCGGTCGCATCGTGCTGGGCGTCAGCCTCGACGGGGAATATTTCACCGGCGTCGCCAAGGTCCGCGCCGCCAAGGCGATGTGGGCGCGACTAACCCAGGCCTGCGGCGTCAGCGTCCCGCCAAGGATCGAGGCCCGCTCCTCGCGCCGGATGCTGGCCAAGGCCGACGCCTGGACCAACCTGCTGCGCCTGACCTCGGCCGGTTTCGCGGGAGCCGTCGGCGGGGCCGACGCGATCCTGCTGGACGCCTTCACCGACGCCATCGGCCTGCCCACCGCCTTCGCCCGCCGCCAGGCCCGCAACACCCAGCTGGTGCTGATGGAAGAGAGCAATCTGGGCCGCGTCGCCGATCCGGCCGGGGGAGCGTGGTACCTGGACAGCCTGACCGACCAGTTGGCCCGCGCCGCCTGGGAATACTTCCAGGCCATCGAAGGCGCCGGCGGAGTCATCAAGGCGCTGGAAAGCGGCCTCGTCGCCGAAGCGGTGGCCAAGACCCGGGCGGCGCAGGAAGCCGCCTTCGCCGATAAGTCCCGCAAGATCCTGGGCGTCACGGTCTTCCCCAACGCCGACGACAAGGTCCCGGAGGTCGAGACGCCCGATCCGGCCGCCTTCGCCGTCGCCGGCCCCGACGTCCTCCTGCCCGGCCCAGACAGCCACTGCCCGGCCCTGAAGCCGGTGCGCTTCGCCGCCGCGTTCGAGGGAGCGTAAGTCATGAGCAAGTTCCCGGACTTCACCACGATCGACTTCGCCGAGGTCGCTTCGGCGCCCCCTCCGGAAGGCGCGGCCTGGAACACGCCCGAGGGCGTCGCGGTCGCCCCGGCGTTCGACGCCGACGACGTGGCGGGCCTCGACTTCCTGGGCGGCTATCCGGGCGTCGCGCCCTATGTGCGCGGCCCCTACCCGACCATGTACGTGACCAACCCCTGGACGGTGCGACAGTACGCGGGCTTCTCGACCGCCGAGGACAGCAACGCCTTCTACCGCCGCAATCTGGCGGCCGGTCAGATGGGCCTGTCGGTGGCTTTCGACCTGGCCACCCACCGCGGCTATGACAGCGACCACGAGCGGGTGAAGGGCGATGTCGGCATGGCCGGGGTGGCCATCGACTCGATCCTGGACATGCGCACGCTGTTTTCCGGCATCCCGCTCGACAAGATGAGCGTGTCGATGACCATGAACGGCGCGGTGCTGCCGATCCTGGCGCTCTACATCGTCGCGGCCGAGGAGCAGGGCGTCACGCCCGACAAGCTGTCGGGGACGATCCAGAACGACATCCTCAAAGAGTTCATGGTGCGGAACACCTACATCTATCCGCCCGCGCCCTCGATGCGGATCATCTCGGACATCTTCGCCTACACCTCGGCGAACATGCCCAAGTTCAACTCGATCTCGATCAGCGGCTATCACATGCAGGAAGCCGGCGCGACGGCCGACCTGGAACTGGCCTACACCCTGGCCGACGGCGTCGAATACGCCCGGGCCGGCGTCGCCGCGGGCATGAGCATCGACACCTTCGCGCCGCGCCTGTCGTTCTTCTGGGCGATCGGCATGAACTACTTCATGGAGGTCGCGAAGATGCGGGCCGCGCGCCTGCTCTGGGCCCGCCTGATGAAGCGCGAGTTCGAGCCGAAGGACGACCGCTCGCTCAGCTTGCGCACCCACAGCCAGACCTCCGGCTGGTCGCTGGCGGCGCAGGACGTGTTCAACAACGTCTCGCGCACCTGCGTCGAGGCCATGGCCGCCGTGAACGGCCAGACCCAGAGCCTGCACACCAACGCCCTGGACGAGGCCCTGGCCCTGCCGACCGACTTCTCGGCCCGCATCGCCCGCAACACCCAGCTCTTTTTGCAGATGGAAAGCGGCACGACCCGCGTCGCCGACCCGTGGGGCGGCAGCTACTACGTCGAACGCCTGACCTACGAACTGGCTCAGAAGGCGCTGGCCCATATCGAGGAAGTCGAGGCCGCCGGCGGCATGGCCAAGGCCATCGAGCAAGGCATCCCCAAGCTGCGCATCGAGGAGGCCGCCGCCAAGACCCAGGCCCGCATCGACGCCAATCGCCAGAGCGTGGTCGGCGTCAACCGCTACAAGCCCGAGGTCGCCGACGACATCCCGATGCTGAAGGTCGACAACGGCTCGGTTCGCGCCCAGCAGCTGGAGAAGCTGGCCCGCCTGAAGGCCGAGCGCGATCCGGCCGAGACCGAACGGGCCCTGAAGGCGCTGGAGGACGGCGCGCGCGGGACCGGCAACCTGCTGGCGCTGGCCGTCGACGCGGCCCGCGCCAAGGCCACGGTCGGCGAGATCAGCCTGGCGATGGAGAAGGTGTTCGGCCGCCATCGCGCCGAGATCAAGTCGATCCAGGGGGTCTATATGAAGGAGGCCGGAAACGATCCGACGACGGCCCGCGCCAAGGCCATGGTCGAGGCCTTCGAGCAGGCCGATGGTCGCCGCCCGCGCATTCTGATCGCCAAGATGGGCCAGGACGGCCACGACCGGGGTCAGAAGGTCATCGCCACGGCCTTCGCCGATCTCGGCTTCGACGTCGACATCGGCCCGCTGTTCCAGACGCCCGCCGAGGCCGCCCGCCAGGCGGTGGAGAACGACGTCCATGTCGTGGGCGCCAGCTCCCTCGCCGCCGGCCACCTGACCCTGGCGCCGGAGCTGAAGGCGGAGTTGGCAAAGCAGGGCCGCGACGACATCCTGATGGTCGTGGGCGGCGTCATCCCGCCTCAGGACTTCCAGGCCCTCCGCGACGCGGGAGCGGCGGCGATCTTCCCGCCCGGCACCGTCATCGCCGAGGCGGCGATCGAGCTGCTGGACAAGTTGAACCGCCAGCTGGGCTACACGCAGGCGGCGGCTTAGCGAAGTGCTGTGCGGGTAGTCGCCCGCATGGTACGCTAGCTCTCATGAACGCCCTCGTCCGAGCGTTGGAGACCTCGCAACAGCACCGCTTCACGCTGGACGATGTGCTGCGCATGCAGGAGGCCGGCATCCTCGATGAGAGCGCTCGCGTCGAGTTGATCGATGGAGCTCTGGTCGAGATGGCTTTTGAAGGTGACCTGCATTCACGTGTAAAAATGCAGATCGCCAGGCGCTTCATTCTGTCGGCCGGAGAGGCCGTGCAGGTGATGGTGGAATCAACGCTGCGGCTTTCGCCAACCAATGCACCGGATCCCGACCTCTATCTCTACGACGCTGATCTTCCGCTACGGGCCGTGGATGGAACGAATGTCGGCCTCGTCATCGAGGTTGCTCAGTCGTCGATCCGAAGCGATCTCGCGTTCAAGGCCGAGCTCTATGCTGAACACGGTGTGCGGGACTATTGGGTCGTGGACGTAAACACCGACACGATCACCATCCATCGCGATCCGATCGACGGCGCCTATCGTGACGTCGCGCGTCATGTCGCCGAGGATACGGTGACCTCCCTGGTCCTGCCCAGCGTCTCTCTGCGCCTGGCCGACCTGCCGCCTATCCGCTAGCCCTTCTTGCGGCCGAACAGCCCGCGCCGCTTCTGCGAGCGCTCGAAGGCGATCTCCTCGGGCAGGCCGTGGCGGCCCTCGATGTCTTTCTGGAGCGCCTTGGCGGCCATCAGGTGGCCGGGGAACAGGGTGTCGATCGCCCAGCCCAGACCCGGCACGGTGTCCGAGACGTTGTCGATCGCCAGATAGGCGCCCATGCGTAGCAAGGTCCCCGCCGATGCGCCGCCCTGGATGGCGTGGAACATCAACAGGCCGCCCGCGCCCAGGCCGTAGACCAGGCCCGCGCCCGGCACCCAGGCCAACACGCCGTCCAGGCCCAGGCCGATGGGGCCGATGCCGATCAGCCGGTCGGAGATGCGCTTGATGCTCTCCGCCGATCGCCAGGCGCGATGGGCCTTGGCGCGGCGGCCCGCATGGCTGTCCGCATAGGCGGACGAGACGGAGATGTCGTCGGTCATGCTTCCCTGAACGCTCCGTCCCGCCAATGGTTGTGTTGAGTTTCTAACCCAGGAAAACGACCCGGCGCTTTTCCTTGCCCGCCTGGATGCGGGCCAGCAGGTCCCGGTACTCCTGAGTGCCCTGCACGTCCTTGCGCGAGCCCTCGAAATAGATCGTGTCGTCCATATGTTTGGTCAGCATGTCGGCCGACCACTTGTGGCCGGTGAACAGCACGTCGATCGCCTTGCCCGCCACGGGGATCGAGCCGGCGACCGTGTCGATCAGGATGATGGCGCAGATCTGGATGACGATCATCGGCGCGGCGCGAGCCCGCACGGCGTCGAAGACGATCAGGCCGCCGGCGCCCAGGCTGTACAGCTCGCCCGCCCCCGGGATCCAGGTCAGCAGGCCGTCCAGGCCGATCCCCAGGGGGCCGACGCCCACGACGTTGTCGGACAGCTTCCTCACCCGCTCCACGTTGTTGCGGATGTTGTGCAGTTCGACATGCGATTTCGCGAAGATCACCAGGCGGCTCCGGACGCGGTAAACGCGGGCAATCTGCCCGAAGCCCGGCCGCACAGGAAGGGCTGACCCGCCAGATTCCCCCACCGGGCGAACGGCGTGATGGAAAGCACCGCTTTTCGGGGGAGCCCCTCGCGAACGGCGGCGTTTGCGCCTAAGTTAACCCTACGATGCGCCAGGATTCCCGGATGCTGATCACGACCACGCCGTTCATCGAGGGCCACCCTGTCCAGGAGTACAAGGGCGCGATCTACGCCCAGTCGATCCTGGGCGCGAACGTCGTGCTCGACCTGATGGCGGCCATCCGCGACTTCATCGGCGGCCACTCCAAGTCGTACGAACGCGTGCTCGCCCGCGCCCGCGAGGACGCCATGAAGGCCCTCGTCAAGGAAGCCGAAAAGGTGGGCGCCAACGCCATCCTGGCGGTGGACCTCGACTACAATACCGTCGGCCCCAACGCCCAGATGATGATGGTTTCGGTTTCCGGGACGGCCGTCGTCCTCTAATCCGGGGACGTGACCTCCAAGCTCGACATCGACACGCTGGAACAGCGCCTGGTCGCCGGTGACCGCGCCACCCTGGCGCGCGCCATCACACTGGTGGAGAGCCGCCGGACCGACCACCAGACCGCCGCGCGCGCCCTGCTCTCGCGCCTGATGCCCCTGACCGGCCGCGCCCAGCGGATCGGCGTCACGGGCGTGCCGGGCGCGGGCAAGTCGACGACCATCGAGCGCTTCGGCTGCGACCTCGTCGAGGCCGGACATAAGGTGGCGGTGCTGGCGGTCGATCCGTCGTCCGGGCGCCATGGCGGCTCGATCCTCGGCGACAAGACCCGGATGGAACGGCTCAGCGTCCAGCCCAACGCCTATATCCGCCCCTCACCGTCCGGCGGCGCCCTGGGCGGCGTGGCGCGCAAGACCCGCGAAGCCATGCTGCTGTGCGAGGCGGCCGGCTTCGATATCGTCATTGTCGAGACCGTCGGCGTCGGACAATCCGAGACGGTGGTGGCCGACATGGTCGACATCTTCCTGGCCGTGCTGATCCCCGGCGGCGGCGACGAACTGCAGGGCATCAAGAAGGGCCTGATCGAGTTGGCCGACCTGCTGCTGATCAACAAGGCCGACGCCGATCCGGAACGGGCCGAGCGCTCGGCGCGCGACTATCGCAACGCCCTGCACATTCTTACGCCCGCCCACCAGGACTGGACGCCACCCGTGCTGACGGCCTCCGGCCTGACGGGCCTGGGGCTCGACGTGCTCTGGCGGCAGATCCAGCGTCATCGCGATATCATGACCGCGAACGGCGCGCGGGCCGCTCGCCGGGCCGACCAGGACGCCCGCTGGATGTGGGCCATGGTCCGCGACCGGCTGGAAGACGCCTTCAAGACCGACCCGGCCGTCGCGGCCCTGGCCCCCGAACTCGAGACAGCCGTACGCGCCGGCGAGGTTCCGGCCTCGGCGGCGGCGGACCGGCTGCTGGCCGCGTTCGGGCTCTAGGCGTCCGTCGAGAAGCGCTTGGCCTGGGCGATCCAGGCCTCGCGCTCGGCGCGGCCCTTCAGGTTCAGCAGTTGGTCGTACGAGGCCAGTTCGTCCGGCGTCCAGGCCGCGATCTGGCTGAACTTGGTCACCCCCAAGTCGGCCAGGGAGGCCGCCAGCTTGGGCCCTACCCCGACAAGCTTGGTCAGGTCGTCGAGAGGGGCCACGATGGCGTCGGGCGCCGCCTCCACGGCTTCGGCGACGGCGTCCGCGGCTTCGGCCACGAGCGGTTCGACCGCCGCGACCGGCTCAGATACCGCCTCGGCGGTGTCCTCGTTGGCGGCGACCGTGGCCTCGACGATCGGCTCGACGGCAGCCTCGACGATTTCCTGTGTGGCGTCGAGAGCGGTTTCGACGGTCTCGGCCACCAGGGCGACGGCCTCGATGACGGGTTCGGCGATGGCTTCCAGCACCGGTTCAGGCGGCGCGTCAGGCGCGGCCTCAAGCGGCAGGGCGACGGGCTCGGGCGCCAGGGCCATCAGCGACTCGAGATTGACCGCCTCGCGCCAGCGATTGGCCCACCACCAATAGGTGGCGCCGGCCGCGGCCGCGCCTCCGAACATCAGCCAGAGCGGCGAGGCCGCGCCGACCATCAGGCGAGGCGCTGTCTCGGGCGCGGCCTTGTCGGCCGTGTAGTCGGGAAGGAAATTGAAGATCGAAACCATGGCGCGCTCCGCTGGGCTGGCAATCACGATCTATTGCAATGCAGCATAACACGGAAAATTCGTTCGCAAGCGCAAAAATGCTAACCTTAGGTCAACTTGCTCCAACCATCTTCAAGAGCACGCCCGCCGCGATCATGACCGCGATCATGGCCAGCATCGGCAGGCGCGTGGCGAAGGTCAGCGCCAGGGCCAGGACGGTCAGACCCAGGGCCGCGACGTTCAGGCTCCCAAGATCAGGCAGCATCACGCTGAGCAGGCCCGCGACCTCCATGGTCTGGCCGCCACGGAACAGCAGGTGGATGGCGAACCACAGGGCCAGCTGGCCGATCACGCCGACGGCGGCGGCCGAGATCATGGCGAGCGCGCGGGCGGGCCTGGGCCGCCGACCCCAGCGCTCGAACAGGGGCCCGCCGGCGAAGATCCAAAGGAACGACGGCGCGAAGGTGGTCCAGGCGGCCATCAGTCCACCCAGCACGGCCAGGACCCAGGCCCACTCGACCGGCGCGGTCTGGAAGGCGCCGACGAAGCCGACGAATACGAAGACCAGGATCAGCGGTCCCGGCGTGGTCTCGGCCAGGCCCAGGCCGTCCAGCATCTGCGGCGCCGACAGCCAGCCCAGCGCAGAGGCCGTCTGACCAATATACGCCAAGGCCGCATAGGCGCCGCCGAAGCTGATCGCCGCCAGGCCGCCAAAGGTCAGCCCCATCCAGGCCAGCACGGAGCCCGGCGCGATCAACCAAGCCAGGGCGATTGGGGCCAGCCATAGCGCCAGGCATGCCAGCGCCGTCCTCGCCTGGCCCTTCGGCGGCGCGGCGGGCGGCGGAACCGCCCCCTCCCCGCCCTTGGCCGTCAGCCAGCCCAGGGCGCCGGCGCAGATGATCACCAGCGGGAACGGCAGGGTCGTAAAGGCCATCATCGCGAAGGCCGCGACGGCGACGGCGGCGACGGCGCGGTCCTTGATCGTGCGCCGGCCGATCTTCAGCAGGGCCTGCAGAACGAGGGCGACCACCGCCGCCTTCAGGCCCAGCAGCACCGGCCCGGCCCAGTCCGAGCGGCCATGGACGACATAGAGCGCCGAAAGACCCAGCATGACCGCCAGTCCGGGCAGCACGAACAGCAGGCCCGCCGCCACGCCGCCGCGAACGCCGTGAATCCGCCAGCCCAGCCAGGTGGCCAGTTGCTGGGCCTCGGGGCCGGGCAGCAGCATGCAGAAGCTCAAGGCGCGCGCGAACTCGTCGTCGTCGATCCAGTCGCGGGTTTCGACGACTTCCCGATGCAGCAGAGCGATCTGGCCGGCGGGACCGCCGAAGCCCAGCAGCCCGACCTTCAGCCAGACACGGACGGCCTCGGCGAAGCTGGGTTGGCTACGCGTCACGTCCGCCAGACGCGCGAACGGCCGCCGGCCTCGCCCAGCCGCACGGCGATCCAGTCGCCGGCCTCGCCGGCCGCGCCCTCGACACTGACTGGCGCGCCGACCATCACCATCGCGCAGCCGTTCATCTTCATGGGATCCGTCAGCGGCCGTAGGCGGAGTTCCGCCACTAGCAGGTCGTTGGTGACAGTTTCCATCCCGCGCAGGAAGGCGTCAAAGGTCTCCAAATCCTTGATCGGCAGCCAGATGGCCAGGGCCACGTCGGGGGCGCGAGCCAGGACGTCGCGCGTCGTCGCCACGATCCGCTGGTAGTCGTCCGGCCGCTCGAACGGCGGATCGATGACCACGAAGGCGCGCCCGCCCCTGCCGGTCTGGTTCACGGCGGCGGCGTAGCCATCGGCCTCCAGGACCTGGGCGTTGGCATAGGGCGCCAAGCTCTCGCGCAGTAGCGCCACGTCGTCGGGCCGCAGCTCGCAGCCGACATAGCGGTCGGCCTTGCGCAGGGCGCGGGCCATCAGCAGCGGCGAGCCGGGATAGAGATCGCCATCGCGTCCGCCGTTCATGTGCGCGACCGCCTTCAGCAGGGAGCCGAACACCGCCGGGGCGTCGCTCGCCGCCTTCAGCCGGAAGATCCCCGCCTGCGCCTCGCCCGAGCGGCGCGCCATCTCGCCGCCGAGGTCGTAGCCCCCCGCCCCGGCGTGGGTGTCGATCACCGTCAGCGCCTCGCTCTCCCCCTGCAGGGCCGAGAGCATGGCCAGCAGGATCGCGTGCTTGTGCAGGTCGGCGAAGTTGCCGGCGTGGAAGGCGTGGCGGTAGTTCATGGCCCCGTCCCTACCACGCCCCGTGGGCGCGACCAGCCTCGCGAAGCTCTTCGAGCATCTTATCCTTCAGCACCTGCGGCGCGACGATCTCCACGGTGTCGCCCCAGGTAAAGAGGTGCCAGGCCAGCTCGCGCATGCCGCCGGCGCGGAAGGTGACCGTCACCGAGCCGTCCGCCTCCTGGCTCACCTTCTGCGTTGGGTGAAAGCGCCAGCGCAGGGCGTCCTCGGCCCCCTTTGGCGTGATGCGCAGGACCACGTCCTGGATCTCGTCGTGATAGATGCCGAAGCTCTCGTCGGCGAAGGCCTGCAGGGAGAAGCCCTCGGGCGGCGGGGCGGGCTTGTCCAGCGCCTTCAGGTCGCTCATCCGGTCCAGACGCCACGAGCGCGGCTTGCCGCCCTTGCCCTCAAGCGCCACCAAGTAGTTGCTGCGGCCGAACAGGACACCCAGCGGCGTCACCTCCCGGGTCCGCCCCGGCGTGCTGCCGCCCTCGTAGCGGAACGACAGGGCCGACAGACCCTTGATCGCCGTGCGGATGGTCGCCAGCACCGACCCTTCCTCGAAAGGACGCGGGCCGGCGTGGACCGCGATCATCTCGGCCTGGACAAGGGCCTCGACATCGGGGGCCACCCGCCGGCGGGCCGAGCCGCGCAGGGCCGACAGCAGCTTGGCCTCCAAGGCGTAGAGCGAGGCCGCGCGGCTGTCGGCGCCCGAGGCGCGCAATGAGTCCGCCGCCGTGCGCAGGGCCGCCAACTCCTCGGCGGTCGGAGTCTGGAACAGGCTGTCCAGGCCCGAGGGGATGCGAAAGCGCTTGGTCGGCGGATCGTCGATCGCCTCCATCTGCGGGAAGGCGGCCCAGACGGCGTCGCGCATCCGCTCGGCGGTTCGGCGCCCGACATCCAGCGCCTGGGCCATCTCATCCAGGGTCAGGCCTTCGGCCGAGCCCGCCAACATGCGGGCCAAGTCCAGCAGGCGCGTCGCTTTTTCGTGTCTCATGCGTTCCTCGAACAGACGCACAGCTTACGACCGTTTCTGTCGCAACGCCCGCACATTCTGCGGATGTCGAGACTGGAGAAGCTAATGTCGCGCTTTACTTGCTCCCCTTGGACCGTCGCGCCCGTGAACCAGGCCATGATCTCGGCCGTGCTCGACTTCGCCGACATCCATCGCGACCTGGGCGGCGGCCGCACCCTGCGCCGGATCAGCCATGAGCGCGCGGCGCGGGCCGACATCTTCCTGCTGCTGGGCCGCGACGCCGAGCGGGTCACTGACATCGGCCTGGTGTGGAACGATCGCGAGGATCAGATCGTCCGCATTACCGACGACGCGGAGCTGCGCGATTCTCGGATGTCCGCCTGGGAAGAGGCTTTCGACCTGTTCGAGACCGAAGAGACCGACGAAATGGCCGAGCCGATGCGCCTCGTCGCCTGAACCAGACCGCGCCGTCCGCCCCCTCCACCGCCTCCGCGTGCGGAAAAGCGGCGCCTATCTGCTCAAAATCCGTGATCCGCCGCCGCGCAAAACGGCGCCCACAGGGCGCCGGCCTTCGTGTTGCCGATTTATTTCGGCGCGCCATTGCCGAAATCGTCAACTTGGATCCCCATGAATAGATCGGATAGTACCCGATATATTTTTAGTACCCGCGTCAAAAATCATAAAAACGGGGAGAAAAACGTCGTGGAGAAGGGATTCATCACGCGTCCATAAAGACAAAGAGGGGGCTATTAATGACTCGGCGTTTCAAACCTGCCTTGTTGGCGGGTATTTCTGCGCTATCGGTTACTTTGGGATACTCTTTAACGGCATATGCCGCTGACGCCGCCGACAAGGCGCCGGACCAGACTGAAGTCGACACCATCATCGTCACCGGCACGCGCCAGACGGGCCTGCGCGTCATCGACAGTCCCGCCCCCGTCCAGGTGGTCGACACCAGCACGCTGGAGCGCACCGGCGCGGTCGACCTGCGCCTTGGCCTCGCCAATCTGGTTCCGTCGTTCAACGCCCAGGCGTTCGGCGGCGACACCGCCAACCTGACCCTCTCGGCCCGTCTGCGTGGCCTTTCGCCTAACCAGGCCCTGGTGCTGGTCAACGGCAAGCGCCGCCACACCACCGGCAACCTCGCCGTTCTGTCGGGCGTCTATCAAGGCGCCGCCGCGGCGGACCTGGGCTTCATCCCAATGGCCGGCATCGGCCGCATCGAGGTGCTGACGGATGGCGCCGCCGCCCAGTACGGCACCGACGCCATCGCCGGCGTCGTCAACATCATCCTGAAGAAGAACCCGTCGGGCGGCTCGATCTCGGCCACGGGCGGCGAATACTTCGACGGCGGCGGCAAGACTGCCGGCGGCTCGATCAATATCGGCATGGCGCCGACCGAAAACAGCTATCTGAACCTGACGGTCGAGAGCAAATACCACGGCTTCTCCAACCGCGGCCTGCCCGATCAGCGCGCCTTCAACCCGGCCAGCCCCAGCTATTCGGCCGCCAACAACGCCGTCGAAAGCAAGATCCCGGGCTATCCGAACCTGAACCTGATCTCGGGCGACGCCGAGTACCGCCTGAACAACCTGGTCTTCAACGCCGGCGTCGAACTGCCGGCCGACTTCGAGGTCTATTCGTTCGGCACCTTGGGCCACAAGGACGCCTCGGCCTACGAGAACTATCGCCGCTACAACCGCATCCAGGGCAAGATGGGCGCGGCCGACCGGCCCTTCCCGCTGGGCTTCAGCCCACGCGAGCGCATCATCGAAGACGACTACGCCATGACTCTGGGCGTCTCGGGCAAACTGGTGGGCTGGGATCTCGACGTCTCGTCGACCTACGGCAAGGACGACATCGAGGTTCGCGTCGAGGACTCGGCCAACGCCAGCCTCTATGCCGACACCTCGACCCTGACGACCAAGGGCTTCACCCCGACCTCGTTCCACGCCGGCAGCTGGCGCACCACCCAGTGGACCAACAATATCGACCTGCGCCGCGGCTTCGACGTCGGCTTCTCGGCCCCACTGGACGTCGCCGTCGGCTACGAGCAGCGCCGCGACACCTACCGCATCGGCCAAGGCGACGCCGCCTCGACCTACAAGGAAGGCTCGCAGTCCTATCCGGGCTTCCAGAGCACCGACGCCGGCGGCCACGCCCGCACCAGTTGGGCGCTGTACGGCGACGTCGCCGCCACGCCGGTTCCGGAGTGGAAGATTGACGCGGCCGTCCGCTACGAGAAGTTCAGCGACTTCGGCGACACCACCGTCGTCAAGCTGACCAGCCGCTATGACTTCAACGAAATGTTCGCCCTGCGCGGCACGGCCTCGACCGGTTTCCGCGCCCCGACCCTGGCGGAATCCTACTACTCGGCCACCAACGTCTCGCCGACCAGCGCCTTTGTGCAACTGGCGCCGAACTCGGCGGCCGCGCGCCTGCTGGGTATCGACGCGCTGAAGCCCGAGAAGTCGAAGAACTACAGCCTCGGCATCGTGGCCCATCCGATCCCGAAGATGACGGCGACGATCGACGCCTACCAGATCAACCTGAAGAACCGCATCTTCGGTTCCAGCTCGGTCTACGGCCTGCGCAACGGCGTCGTGGTCAACGCCAACGTCAACGCCGCGATCGCCGCCAACGGCAACGTGCTGGACAGCACGGTGGCCAGCACCGGCATCAACATCTTCTCGAACGGTCTGGACACCCGCACCCGGGGCCTGGACTTCGTGGTCGCCTATCCGACCGACCTGGGCGGCATGGGCCGCATCGACTGGACGCTGTCGGGCAACTTCAACAAGACCAAGATCACCAAGGTCAAGGCCGCGCCGACCGCCCTGGCGACCCCCAGCACCGCCTTCCCGTCGGGTCAGGTCCTGTTCGCCGGCAACGCCGCCTCGCTGCTCGAAAAGGCCGCGCCGAAGTACAAGATCGGCCTCAACGGCCTCTACACCTTCGGCAAGCTGTCGCTGTCGCTGACCGAGACCTTCTATGGCAAGGCCTCGGCCCTGTCCGACCCGGGCACCGGTCCGCTGCTGAACACCGTGGCCAGCAGCGCGGCGATCACCGACGCCGAGCTCTCGTACAAGTTCCCGGTCGGCGTCACCGCCGCGATCGGGGCCAACAACCTGTTCAACAAGTATCCGGACAAGCTCACGGCCGCGTTCCAGACCGCCTGCGTCGCCTCGGGCGGCGGCTGCGTGACCCAGTACCCCGGCTTCTCGCCGTACGGCATCAACGGCGGCTACTACTACGGCCGACTGACCTACGCCTTCTAAGGCTGGGGCTGAGACTGAAACGTGAGGGGGCGGGCCGAAAGGTCCGCCCCTTTTGCTTGCGGCGAGCCTAGCGCCGCCTCACAGCGCCTTGCCCATCCGGATCAGCGGCACGCGATAGCCCGTCGAGGTCACGGCCTCGAACGGCTCGATCTCATGGTAGCCGCACGCACGGTACAGGGGCGCGCCGCCCATGGTGGCGGCCATCTCCACACGGCTGAAGCCCTCGGCGCGGGCCGCGGCCTCGCAGGCGTCAAGGATCAGCCGACCGACGCCTTTGCGCGTATGGTCAGGGTGGGTGTACATCGCCCGCACCCGCGCCGCGTCGGTCTTCGGATCCAGAAAGGCCGCGTCGCGCCCCGCCGAGTGGTCGCCGCCGAACAGGGTGGCGCGCCGGCTCCAGCCGCCGCAACCGGCGATCGCGTCGCCATCCTCCACGACAAAATATGTGCCGTCGGCGATCAGCTGGGTGTCCAGGCCCATGATCTCGAACGAGGCTTTCACACCCTCTGGCGGCAGGAACGCCCCCAACAGTTCGCCGATCGCGCGGTCCATCAGGGCGGACATCACCGGCATGTCCTCGGGACGCGCCAGACGCAGGCGAAGGCTAGGTTTGGACGAATTCATCACGTCTCCATCACGGCGCGGCCGGGGTCTCGGAAAATAGGGATTCGGCATGACGTCGGACAATGTTGTTCCCTCGCCCACCGATCGCTCATCGACCGCCTCAGGCGCCCAATGGCGAGGCGACTAACATGTCAGTCTCCGTCTCGACTGAAAACGGATTGCGCCAGCGAGGCCGTAATTTCGAGATGGCGGCGTTCCGGCGCGGCAGGGCCCGCCGGCCTCGAGTTCGACGCCCCAGGGCGCCGACCGACAACGAACGGGCGGGGTTGGTTATGAGTGGATTGGACGCGTCTTTGTCGGGTGGCGTGCTTACACGTCGTCGGTTCTTCGAAAGCCTGGCCGCGGTCGGCGGCATGTCGCTGGTTTTATCGGGCATGGAGGCGCTGGGCTACGGCATGGCCTCGGCCACCGAGCTGCCGCCCGAACTGACCGGCGGGGCCAAGAACACCAAGATCGTCATCCTGGGCGCGGGCCTGGCGGGCATGACCGCCGCCTACGAACTGAGCAAGGCCGGCTACCAGGTGCAGGTGCTTGAGGCCCGCTCCTTCGCCGGCGGCCGCTGCCAGACCGCCCGTAAGGGCTTCAAGCACACCGACCTGATCGGCCATGAGCAGACCTGCGAGTTCGACGAGGGCCAGTACATCAACCACGGCCCGTGGCGGATCCCGTACCACCACCGCTCGACCCTGCACTACACCAAGAAGTTCGGCGTGCCGCTGGAAAGCTTCGTCAACGACAACGACGCCTCCTACGTCTATTTCGAGAAGGCGACGGGACCGCTGGCCGGCAAGCCCGTGCGCAAGGGCGAGATCGCCGCCGACATCCGCGGCTACACCGCCGAACTGGTCGCCAAGGCCGCAAGCCAGGGCCAGCTCGACGCGCCGCTGACCGGCATCGATCGCGAGAAGTTCGTCTCCTACCTCGTCACCGAAGGCCGGCTGTCCAAGGACCTCGCCTACAAGGGCACCGAAGGGCGCGGCTTCTCCGTCCATCCCGGCGCCGGCGTCGATCCCGGCCCTGGCAAGGAATTGCCGCCCTTCGCCTTCAAGGATGTGCTCGACAGCAACGCCTGGCGGGTGCTGAGCTCGGTCACCGGCTACGAGCAGCAGCGCACCATGCTGCAGCCGATCGGCGGCATGGACCAGATCGCCAAGGCCTTCGAGAAGCAGGTCGGGTCGATGATCCGCTACGGGGCGGTTGTCGAGAAGATCAAGCAGTCGCCCACCGGCGTCACGGTCTCGTACAAGGGCGCCGACGGCAAGAAGGCCGAGGTCACCGCCGACTACTGCCTGTGCACCATCCCGCTCAGCGTGCTGAAGCAGATCGACCTAGACGCCTCGGCCCCGTTCAAGGCGGCGATGGAGGGCGTGGCCTATGCGCCGGTCAACAAGATCGGCCTCCAGATGAAGAGCCGCTTCTGGGAGGACAACCACCACATCTACGGCGGTCACATCTACAACGACATCGCCGGGATCAACTCGATCACCCTGCCCTCCTACGGCTGGCAGGGGCAGAAGGGCGTGCTGCTGGGCTACTATGCGTTTGGCGGCGAGGCGGCGAGGATCAGCGCCAAGACACCGGCCGAGCGCGCCGCCTTCGCCGTGGCGGCCGGCCAGAAGATCTTCCCGGAATACGCCGAGAACTTCGACAACGCCTTCTCCTTCAGCTGGCACCTGGCCGAGTACAATCTGGGTGGCTGGGCCGAATGGGGCGAAGGCGGCCGCAAGAACAGCTATCCGACGCTGTGCGAGCCGGACGGACGCCTGTACCTGGCCGGCGAGCACCTCAGCTATCTGGGCGGTTGGCAGGCCGGGGCCATCGAATCCGCCTGGCAGCAGATCGGCAAGATCCACGCCCGCGTGTCGCAAGCCTGAGACCAGAAAAGATGATGATCAAAGCTCTCCGTTTCGCCGCCCCGGCGCTGTTCGCGGCGATCGCCGCGCCGGCGCTCGCCTCGGCCGCCACGCCGCAATCGCAGTTCATGGACAACTGCTCGGCCTGTCACCAGGCCACCGGCAAGGGCGTCAAGGGCGCCTTTCCGCCCCTGGCCGGCTCGCCGCTGGTGCAGGGCGATCCGAAGATCGTCATGACCACGGTGTTGAATGGCCGCGCGGGCATGCCGGCCTTCAAGGACGACCTGACCGACGCCGACCTGGCGGCTATCCTGACCTATGTCCGCTCGTCGTGGGGCAACAAGGCCTCGGCCATCAAGCCCGTCGACGTCGCGGCCGCCCGCAACGCCGCCAAGGCCGCCGCCAAGGCGCGCGGCCTGCAGGCTCACTAACCGAAGCGTGACAGCCGAAAGTGGATACCGGTTTCGGCGCCCGTCACGCGCCAATGTTTCAATTCCACAGGGAGAGACCTCATGAAACGCCTCATCGCCCTCGCCGCCGGCATCGCCGCGCTCGCCGGCGCCGCCCATGCTCAGGAGATCGTCCGAGGCGGCGATTCCAAGTCGGCCATCGCCAGTGTCGTCACCGTGCCGGCCGGCTATGACACCATCTATGTCAGCGGCATGACCCCGCCGGTCATCGACGAGAAGGCCACGGGCGTGGCCAAGTACGGCGACACCAAGACCCAGACCCTGGGCGTGCTGGGCCGCATCGAGACCGCCCTGAAGACGCAGGGCGCGACCATGGCCGACGTCGTGATGATGCGCGTCCTGCTGGTCGGCGATCCGGCCAAGGGCGGCAAGATGGACTTCGCCGGCATGATGGAGGGCTACAAGACCTACTTCGGCACCGCGACCCAGCCCAACAAGCCCTCGCGCATCACCAGCCAGATCACCTCGCTGGTGGCCGACGGCATGCTGGTCGAGATCGAGGTCCAGGCGGCCAAGAAGAAGTAGGGCCAGCCCGAGCGCTTCAATTTCATCGCTACGCGAAATTAATTTCGTGACAACGTTGTCAAGCGCGTTTCAAACGGCTATATGGAAATCAGCCCTTTCGGGCGTTTCCTCCCAATGACTCGGCCGCCTTCTTCTCCTGGAAGGCGGCCGTTCTTTTGTCTGGAGCTCGGTTTAGGCCGAGATATTGACCAGCACGCCCGTCAGTTCGCCGGTGGCCTGGCTCAGCGCCGCGCCGGCCGCGGCGGTCGCCTTGGCGTTGGTCTGGGCCACCGCCAGCTGGGTCAGGTCGACGATCGCTGCGGCGGCTTGGCTCGAAGCCGCCGGACGTGGCGTATATTGGGCGGCGTTGGCGGCGGAAACCTGCACGTCGAGTTCCTCTCGGGATCGAAGGCAATCTGGTCGGCAAGCCTTAAGCGGACCTGACCAAACAGGGTTAACCCTCAGGCCGTGACGATCCGCCCCTCGCGCGCTTCGACCGGCCAGGGCGACAGCCTGGCGCCGACGCACGGGCCGCCGACGCAGGCCCCCTCTTCCACCGTGAACACCGCCCCGTGCCAGGAGCAGGCGATCAGGCCGCCGTCCAGCGTGAGGTACTGGTCCAGTTTCTGAGCCAACGGCAGGCCGGCGTGGGGGCAGTGGTCGACATAGCCGAACACCGCCTCGCCCCGGCGCACCACGAAGCCGTGGAAGCGCCTGTCGCCGATCTGCAGCACATAGTTTCGCGCCGCCCCATCGGCGATCAGGTCCAGCGGGCCGAGATTGATCCCGGCCCGCGTTTCCCAGATGCGGCCTACGGGCGCGGCGGCCGTCTCTTCGTTCAAACCCGCTCGACCGTCTGCTCGATGGCGCCGAAGATCGAGTGGCCCTTGGCGTCCTTCATCTCGATGCGGATGGTGTCGTCGCCCAGCAGGAATGGCGTCTTCGGCGCGCCGGTCAGGATGGTCTCGACCGTGCGCAGTTCGGCGAGGCACGAATAGCCCAGGCCGCCCTCGCTGATCGGCTTGCCGGGACCGCCGTCCTCGCCACGGTTCGACACGGTGCCCGAGCCTATGATCGTGCCGGCGCTCAACGACCGGGTCTTGGCGGCGTGGGCGACCAGGGTCCCGAAGTCGAAGGTCATGTCGACGCCGGCGTCGGCGCGGCCAAAGTCCTTGCCGTCCAACTCGACCAGCAGGGCGCCATGCAGCTTGCCGTCCTTCCAGGCCTCGCCCAGCGCGTCAGGCGACACCGCCACCGGCGAGAAGGCGCTGGCGGGCTTGGACTGGACGAAGCCGAAACCCTTGGCCAGTTCGGCCGGGATCAGGTTGCGCAGCGAGACGTCGTTGCAGAGCATGACCAGGCGGATGGCGGCCAGGGCCTCCTCGCGGGTCGCGCCCAGCGGCACGTCATCGACGATCACCGCGATCTCGCCTTCCAGGTCGCAGCCCCAGCTGGCGTCGGCCAGGGGGATGGTGTCGCGCGGGGCCAGGAAGCCGTCCGACGCGCCCTGGTACATCAGGGGATCGGTCCAGAAGCTCTCGGGCATTTCGGCGCCGCGCGCCTGCCGCACCAGCTGCACGTGGTTCACATAGGCCGAGCCGTCGACCCACTGGAACGCGCGCGGCAGCGGGCTCAGGGCGTCGTGTTCGTGGAAGCGCTCCTTCGGCACCGAACCGTGCTCGAGGCTGTCGGCCAGCCCTTGCAGCATCGGCCCGCAACGCGCCCAGTCGTCCAGCGCGGCCTGCAGCGTCGGCGCGATGGTCCCGGCGTCAGTGAACCAGGCCAGGTCGTTGGAGACCACCACAAGCCGGCCGTCACGGCCGCCCTTGAGAGACGCGAGCTTCATGGGCGCTTCCTTGTTTCTTCTAGTTACGACAGGCATCGTTCCTAAGGCAGCTTGGCCTTGGGGAAGCCCGTCCAGCAGGCGTCATAGTCACCCTGAAGCGCGGAAGTCTCCAGAGCGAACTTCGTCGGCCGGATCACCCAGCGGCTTTCGAACATGAAGGCCATGGTTCCGTCGATCTTGTGGGGCCCCAGCTCGGCCTCGGTCGCCTTGCTGTGGCTGGCGACGTCGGGCCCGTGATCGCTCATGCAGTTGTGCAGGCTCGACCCGCCCGGCGAGAAGCCGCCCTCCTTGGCGTCATAGGCGCCGTGGACCAGGCCCATGAACTCGCTCATCACGTTGCGGTGGAACCAGGGCGGGCGGAACGTGTGCTCGGCCACCATCCAGCGCGGCGGGAAGATCACGAAGTCGCAATTGGCCGTCCCCGCCGTGTCGCTAGGCGAGGTCAGGACCGTGAAGATCGACGGATCGGGATGGTCGAAGCTGACGGTGTTGATCGTGTTGAAGCGCGACAGGTCGTAGCGGTAAGGCGCGAGATTGCCGTGCCAGGCCACGACGTCCAGCGGGCTGTGGCCCCACTCGGCGGCCCACAGCGATCCCTGGAACTTCTGGATCACCAAAGTCGGTTCGTCGACGTCCTCGAACGCCGCCACGGGCGTCTCGAAGTCGCGTGGATTGGCCAGGCCGTTGGAGCCGATCGGCCCCAGGTCCGGCAGCTTGAACGCCGCGCCGTAGTTCTCGCAGACATAGCCGCGCGAGGGGCCGTCGACCTCGACGCGGAACCGCACGCCGCGCGGGATCACCGCGATCTGGCCGGGGCCAACCGTCAGCACGCCCATCTCGGTGACCAGGGTCAGCACGCCCTGCTGCGGCACGATCAAGAGCTCGCCGTCGGCGTCGTAGAACACGCGGTTCTTCATCGACGTATTGGCGAGATAGAGGTGCACGCCGATGCCGTTCAGCGTCGCCGCGTCGGCGTTGCCGGCCAGGGTGACCAGGCCATCGACGAAGTCGGTCGAGGCGGCGGGGATCTCCAGCGGGCTCCAGCGCAGACGGTTCGGCGTCACCGGGCCGTGGAAGACCGAGACCAGCTTTTCCTGAGCGTAGGGCGCGTACGGCCCATGCCCGGCGCTGGGCCGCAGGCGGTAGAGCCAGCTGCGCTTGTTCTCGTGGCGCGGCGCGGTGAAGGCCGTGCCGGACAGCTGCTCGGCATAGAGACCGAACGGCACGCGCTGCGGCGAGTTCTGGCCTACCGGCAGCGCGCCGGCCACGGCCTCGGTCGCGAAGTGGGCGCCGAAGCCGGTTTGGTAGCGGAGGTCCATGTGCGTTCCGAACCCAATTTTCTTGTCATCCCGGACGCCCTGAAAGGGCGATCCGGGACCCAGGGGCCGGCGCACTGCGGTCGCCCCTGGGTCCCGGCTCTACGCTACGCTTCGGCCGGGACGACAACGAAGGGTAATTTCGAGCCCTAGGCTCAAGCCTCCACCGTGATCACCCCACGGCGGATCTGGTCCAGCTCGATGCTCTCGAACAGGGCCTGGAAGTTGCCGTTGCCGAAGCCCTGGTTGCCCTTGCGCTGGATGATCTCGAAGAAGATCGGGCCGAACAGGTTCTCGGTGAAGATCTGCAGCAGCAAGCCTTCCTCGCCGACATTGCCGTCCAGCAGAATGCGATTCTTCTTCAGGCGCTCCAGATCCTCGCCGTGGCCGGGCACGCGCTTGTCGACCAGTTCGTAATAGGTCTCGATGGTGTCCTGCAGCTTGACGCCCCGGGCGCGCAGCTTCTCGACGGTGTCGTAGATATTGTCCGTGGTCAGGGCCAGGTGCTGGATGCCCTCGCCGTTGTACTGGCGGATGAACTCCTCGATCTGGCTCTTGTCGTCCTGGCTCTCGTTCAGCGGGATGCGGATGGCCTTGTCGGGCGCGATCATCGCCTGGCTGAACAGGCCCGTCGCCTGGCCCTTGATGTCGAAATACTTCTGCTCCTCGAAGCCGAACACGTCGCGATAGAAGGTCGACCAAGTGCGCATCTGGCCGCGCTTGACGTTGTGGGTCAGGTGGTCGAGCAGGTCGAGGCCGACATTATTGGCCGCTTCGGCCTCCGCCGCGCCGGCCACCGGGGTCCAGCCGGCGAACACCGCGTCCGCGCCTTCGACCAGATAGAGCATCGAGCCGCCGATGCCTTCCAGCACCCGCGAGCCCTCGCCCAGCACCGTGGCCGAGGCGTCGGCCGCCACGGCGCCGCGCTTCAGGGCCTCGGCATAGGCCTGCTCCACGTCGGCGACGCCGAACGCCATGCCGTTGGCCGACGGGCCGTGGGCGGCGCGGAACGCGGCCACCTGGCCGGTCGCCTCGTCATTGACCAGCAGGTTGACGCGGCCCTGCTTGTAGCGGGTCACGGCCTTGGTCGGGTGGGTCGAGGCGGCGACGAAGCCCATCTGCTCGAACAGCGCCTTCATGGCGGCCGGTTCGGGGCTGGTGAACTCGACGAAGACGAAGCCGTCGAGGCCCAGGGGGTTCTCTTGAGTGACTTGAGTCATGCGGGCTCTCCCTGCAGGCAGGCGTTCAGCGCCCGCGCGAATGTGTCGTTGGTCTCAACGGTCAGGCCGGCCAGATTGATGCGGCCGGATCCCGCCATGTAGATCGCGTGATCTTCACGCAGCTTCGCCACCTGGACCGGCGACAGCGGCAGCAGGGCGAACAGGCCGTGCTGTCCGGCCAGCGGCGCCAGCAGCGGAACCGCCGTCGCCAGACGCTGGCGCAGGTCGGCCACGCGGGCGCGCATGGCGTCCAGTTCGGACCTCCAGAGCGTGGTCAGGGCTTCGGATTCCAGGATGATACGCACCGTGGCGGCGCCATGATCCGGCGGCATCGACCAGTTCGTGCGCGCCAGGGCCCGGATGTTGCTGGCCGCCAGATCCAGGGTCGCCGCATCGCGGGTCAGGGTGTAGAGCGCACCGACCCGCTCGCGATAGAGGCCGAAATTCTTGTCGCAGGAATAGGCCAGCAGGCCATCCTCGGCCGCGGCCAGAACGAGGCGCATGCCCGCCGCGTCCTCCTCGAGCCCAAGGCCCAGGCCCTGATAGGCCAGGTCTATCAGCGGCATGATCCCCTTGCGGGCCACCAGCGCGGCGACCGCCGCCCATTGCTCCAGGCTGTAGTCGGCGCCCGACGGGTTGTGACAGCAGGCGTGCAGCAGCACCGCGTCGCCGGCCCTCGCCGTCTCCAGCGCCGCCATCATGTCGTCGAAGCCGATGCGCTGGGCGCGCTGGTCGTAGTGGCGGAAGGTGACGGTCTCGATGCCCAGCTGGTCCAGGATCTGGGTGTGGTTGGGCCAGGTCGCCGCGCCGATGAACATGCGGATGTCCGGCTTGGCGGCCTTCAGCAGCTCGCAGGCCAGGCGCACCGCGCCGGTGCCGCCGGGCGTCTGCACGCCGAACACCTCGTGGTCGACCGCATCACCGAAGATGATCGGCTTCAGCAGGTCCAGGAAACCGATGTCGCCCTCCGGACCAAGGTAGGACTTGGTGGTTTGCGTGTTCAGCAGGATCCGCTCGGCGGCCTTCACCGCCTCCAGCACCGGCGTCGCGCCGTGGTCGTCGCGGAATACGCCGACGCCCAGATCGATCTTCCCCGGGCGCGGGTCGCGGCGATACAGGCCGATCAGCGACAGCAGGGAGTCCGGGGCCTGGGGCGTCAGGCCGGTGAATACGGAGGAGGTCATGGCGCTTTCCGGATGGACGACGGAAAGCAGCTTATCGCGGGGTTGAAGTCAGAACGTGGCGATGATGACCTTGATGAACATCAATTCGGTCACATCATGCCAACCAATCGCCCTACCGGGCCAGATGTGATCAGCCCAGATAGTCCAACGGCAGGGCCGTGGAATCCTTGACCGTGTCCAGAACGAACGCCGAGCGCACGTCCTTCACCGCCGGCATCTTCAGCAGGCGTTGCATCATCAGATCGCCATAGGCGTCGAGGTTCGGCGCCACCACCCGCAACAGATAGTCGTAGCTGCCGGTCATCACGTAGCAGCCGACGACCTCGGGCTCGCGCAGCACCGCCTGCTTGAACGCTTCGGCCGCGCCTTCGGTGTGGTCGACCTGCACCTCGACATAGGCCAGCACGCCCAGCTGGGCCTTGCGCCTGTCCAGCAGCGCGACATAGCCGCTGATCAGCCCCGACGCCTCCAGCTGCTTGACCCGCCGCAGGCACGGACTGGGCGACAGCCCCACCCGTTCAGCCAGATCGACGTTCGAGATCTTGCCGTCTTCCTGCAGGATCTGCAGGATCTTCCGATCGGCGCGGGTGAGCTTCATCGTGACCTGATCGAGCTTCAGACTGGCAGATGGCGCCAATATAGCTGAATTTCACGGCGCGGAGCAGCCCTCGACGCTAGGTGGTCGGAGGGTCCGAGCGCAGTCGCGCGCGGAATTCGTCCAGTCGAGCGCGATAGCCTTCGGCGTCGCCGAATTCCAGGAACTCGTAGTAGCGCCGGTGCGGGTCGGAGACCTTCACGGCGTGTTTGATCGGGCACCAGTATTGCTCGGTTCTGCTGGAGACCTCGCGCACATAGGCGACCAGCCCGTTGGCGTAGCCGCAAAAGGCGCAGTTGAGACGTTCGATGACATTGAGATAGCCCAGCCGACCGCGGTCGAACGCGATGTAGTCGCGACGCTGGACCCGCGGAATGCCGTAAGCCCGAAAGCAGATCGCCTGATAGGCGCTCACCCAGGCGTCGACGATCACCAGCGGGATGATCAGCGAATAGATCACCGGCGCGGTCAGGATGACAGCCGGCGACGTGCGACCGAAGAACTTGACCAGGTTCAGTCGCAGCCGACGATGCTCGGCCGCAACGCCCATTTCAAACTCGCCGATCTTACTGGTGAGCGTCCAGCCCAGCGCCTTGCGACGTCGCTCGATCTCCCGGTCGAGTTCCGCCTGGAGGCCGACGATCTGATCGGCGATTTCCTTCATACGCTGGGTCATTGACGGCCTTCTGGAATGGCGTGCGGGCGCTGTGGGCCAATATTCCTAAAGCAAAACGCCCCGGGGGCGACCCGGGGCGTCTCTTGATCACGTCTTGCGTCCCCCTGTTGGGGCCGTCTTTCAGTTCGCCAGTCGGCGCAGGAAGGACGGGATTTCCAGGTCCTCGCCGTCGTCAACCTGCGGCGCCTCGATCGGCTGCAGCTGCGGGCGGGCGCTCTGGGCCGAACGGGCCTGCGGCTGCGGAGCCGACGAAGCCTGCTGCTCATAGCGCTGACGGCCACCGCCGAACATCGAGAAGAACCCGCCGCCCTGCTTCTGGGGGCGACGCTCTTCGTAGTAGTTGTTCTCCGGGAACAGCGGCTCCTCGGCGGCCACGTCATCGACCATGGGGTCGACGATGCGGGTCACCGTCCGGGCCGCGGGCGCGGCGATACGCGGTTCTTCAGCTACACGGGGTTCGTCATAGTAGAGCTCGGCTTCCGGCTCCTGAGGCGAGGACATCACGACCTCAGGCTCCTGAGCGGGCTCGGGCGCGAAGGCCGACGACGGACGCTCGACCGGGCGGGCGGCTTCGTAGCGGGCGGTCGGACGAGCCGGTTCCGGTTGCGGCGCCGGGGCGCGCGCGGTGTCGGCGATCAGCGGCTGGGTCGTGGTGTTGCGCGAGACCGGCTTGGGCTCGATCTGGGCGATCGAGGCGCCGTCCATGCCGGTGGCGACCACCGACACGCGGATCACGCCTTCCAGCGACGGATCGAAGGCCGCGCCAAAGATGATATTGGCTTCAGGATCGACCTGGTCCGAGATCGCGTTGGCGGCCTCGTCGACTTCCAGCAGGGTCATGTCCATGCCGCCGGTCACGTTGACCAGCACGGCCTTGGCGCCCTTCAGCGAGACTTCGTCCAGCAGCGGGTTGGCGATGGCGTTCTGAGCGGCCATCAGGGCGCGGTCTTCGCCAGCGCCCTCGCCGGTGCCCATCATCGCCTTGCCCATCTCGGTCATGACCGTGCGGACGTCGGCGAAGTCGAGGTTGATCAGGCCCGGCAGAACCATCAGGTCGGTGATCGAGCGCACGCCCGAGTGCAGCACCTGGTCAGCCATGCCGAAGGCTTCGGCGAAGGTCGTGCGTTCGTTGGCGACGCGGAACAGGTTCTGGTTCGGAATGACGATCAGGGTGTCGACGTAGCGCTGCAGCTCCTGGATGCCGCTGTCGGCCAGGCGCATGCGGTGACGACCTTCGAAGTGGAAGGGCTTGGTCACGACGCCGACGGTCAGGATGCCGCGCTCACGGGCGCACTTGGCGATGATCGGCGCCGCGCCGGTGCCGGTGCCGCCGCCCATGCCGGCGGTGATGAACACCATGTGGGCGCCGTCGAGGTGCTCGCCGATTTCCGGGAAGCTCTCTTCGGCGGCGCTCATGCCGACTTCTGGATGCGCGCCGGCGCCCAGGCCCTGGGTGATCTGCACGCCCAGCTGGATGCGGCGGTCCGTCTTGGCGAACTGCAGTTGCTGCGCGTCGGTGTTGGCCACCACGAACTCGACACCTTCGAGGCCCGCCTCGATCATGTTGTTCACAGCGTTGCCGCCAGCGCCGCCGACACCAAACACCACGATACGCGGCTTCAGCTCAGTCGTACGCGGCGCGGAAAGAGAAATAGCCATGGGACCCTCGCGTCCTTAACGCCGAAATCGTCGAACTAGACCTCGGCGACACCCGATCGCCCAGGATTGCCTCGACGATCGTGTTAACAGAACAACCACCATCGTTAATCGGCAGTTAACTGCATAATCTGAGTCGTGATCTGGTCGAGCGCGACCGTGGGATAAATTGTGGTCTATCAACAGAATCTCTTGGCGAACCAAGGGTTCCGCCGGGGATCCACAGGCGCGTGCGACCGAACGACGCTGAACGCCAATTCTGGCGAATATAGGCGCGGCCGGGAAGCAAAAGGCCCGGTCGAGACATTCGACCGGGCCCAAAGAGTTAAACTGTAGAGTTACTCACGCTTTAAACTTCGAGCGCCGGAACAGCGGCGCCGTTAGAGGTTGTCCCTCAGCCAGGCGGCCGCCTTGGCCATCGGGCTGGCGTTGGGGTCCAGGGGGCGCTTGCGCGACACGTTGCCGGCCAGGGCCTTGCTGGACACCGCTTCGCGCGGGCCGAAGGCGGTGCGATGCAGCGTGCCGGCCGCGGCGCAGAAGGCGGGGCCCGAAGCGGCGTCGGCCAGGTGCGGCACCCGGCGCGGACGACCCAGGCGGACCGGACGGTCGAACACGCGCACGGCGACTTCGCGAACGCCGGCCAGTTGGCTGGCGCCGCCCGTCAGGACGATGCCCGCGCCCGGCTCGACCGGCGCGCCAGAGGCCTTCAGGCGCTCGCGCAGCAGCTCCAGGGTCTCTTCGACACGCGGCTGGATGATGCCCTTGAGCAGGCTGCGCGGGGCGATCACCGGACCCGCGCCCGGATCGTCGCCCCGCGGCGGGGCCTCGATCATCTCGCGGTCCTCGTTGGCCGAGGCGATCGCCGAACCGTGCAGGGTCTTGATGCGCTCGGCGCCGACCACCGAGGTCTGCAGGCCGCGGGCGATGTCCTGCGTCACGTGTCCGCCGCCGACGGCCAGGCTATCGACGTGGCACAGGGCGCCGTTGTTGAACACAGCCACCGAGGTCGAGCCGCCGCCCATGTCGATGCAGACCGCGCCCAGGTCCATCTCGTCCTCTTCCAGAGCCGCCAGGGCCGAGGCGAACGGCGCGGCGACCACGCCCTCGAAGGACAGGTGAGCGCGTTCGACGCAGTGGGCCAGGGTGTGGAAGATGTTCTCGTTGACCGAGACCACCAGCAGCTCCAGGCCAAGCGAGCGGCCGAACATGGCGCGCGGATCGCGGATGCCGCGCTGACCGTCGACCGACCAGGCGATCGGCAGAAGGTGGATCGGCTTGCGGCCGGGAATACGGACCTGAGCCAGGGCCGCGGCGATGGCGCGCGACAGGTCGGCGTCGCCGATCGGACGGGCGCCCAGCGAAACCTGTGTGTGGACGCGGTTGCTGCCCAGCTGGCCGCCGGCCGTGCAGACAGACACGCCCTGGACGTTGACGCCGGCCACGGTCTCGGCGCGCTCCACGGCCTGGGCGATCGCCTGGGCGGCCTCGTCCAGATTGACGATCGCGCCGCCGCGCACGCCGCGCGACTGGACGTAGCCCACGCCCGCGGTCGTCAGGGTGCGGTTGTCGCGGTGAACGCCGTCGGCCTTCATGATGAAGCAGGTGACCTTGGAGGCGCCCAGGTCGACGGCCGCGATGGCGGGCTGGCGCACGAGCGTGGCCTTCAGGCCCTCACGCGCCTGCTTCCGTTCCTCCAATCGCGACATCGCTATCGTCACCTCAGTCATCACTCGTTACGCCCCGCCGGCCACGGGCTGCCCAGGCAGCGCCGCGTCGCGAGGTCTCACAGCCACCATTTCGGGGTCGCGCAGATCGATCCGCGCAAAACCCATGTCGAGGATTCGCTGTCGTTGGTCGAGCTGATCCAATTGAATCAGCGCGGATTCTTCGTCAATGGCCGGCAGCTGGATCAGCGAACCGTCCTTCAGTCTCAGGTCCCAGCGGCGATCGTCGACGCGCACCAGCGCTTCGAGACGATCCCGCAGGCGCGGTCGCGAGGCCACCGCCGGCAGGATCAGGCCGGCCGCCTGGTCGGCGCCCTGCCCCACCACCAGCGGCAGCGCGGGGAAGCGGGCCGGATCGGCCTCGCTGATCACCCGGCCCTCGCCGTCGATCACCTTCATGCGGCCCTGGTTCTGCCAGACGGCGAGGGCCGGCCGCTCTTCCACCGCGATCAGCACGGTGTCGGGCAGCATGCGCACGACCTTCGCGTCCTTGACCCAGCCGACGCCCTGCACTCGGGCGCGGACATCGTTCAGATCCATGCCCAGCGTCGGCTGGTTCAGGTAGAGGCCCGAGGCCGCCAGAATATCGCCTTGCGCGGTCGCCGAGGCGCCGCGGATATGAACCGTCTTCAGCTTGAAGCCCGCCGAGGCGAAGCTGTTGTCGACGCCATGAACCATGGACGCGCCAATGCGCTCGGCCCGATGGCCGGTCGCCAACATGATCACAAGGCCGAGACCCAAGGCCGCGCCCGCCACGCTCAGGGCCACCGTGGGCGATAAACCCACGCCCTTGGCGGCGTGCAACTTCGCGGCCGGCTGCGCCCCCCGGGGCGCCGGCTTGCCTTTGCTCGGACTTGCGGGCGCTTCGGCCCGGGGTCGCCTAGGCTTAGGCGGTCCCCCCCGCACTACAGCGGGCATAAGCGTCCTCCACGATCCATAGAACTAACTGATCAAACGGGATCCCGACGTGGGCGGCCTGCTCGGGAGCGAGCGAGGTCGGCGTCATGCCGGGCTGCGTGTTGACCTCTAGAAGGACCAGAATGTCGTTAATGTCGTCATAACGGAAGTCGGACCGGGTCACCCCTTGGCAACCAAGAGCGGTATGGGCCAGCTCGGCCATCCGCATCGCGCGATCCCTTACGCCATCAGGGATTGGGGCCGGTAGAACGTGAATTGAACCGCCTTCGGAGTACTTGGCCTCATAGTCGTAGAAACCTGTGGATGCACGGATATCCGTCACCGCCAGCGCCCTGGGACCTTTTGACTCACCGAGCACCGCGACGGCCAATTCCAACCCCTGGATGTAGGGTTCAACCATGACTTCCTCGCCGAAAGTCCACGCAGGAGAGGCAAGTTCTTCCGGCGGACGGTTCGCGCCTTCGAACACCAGGAACACCCCGACCGATGAACCCTCGGCATTGGGCTTAACGACATAGGGGGGCTGCAACACATGGTCGCGCGCGACATCGTGTCGGTTGTAGAGGCCGCCACCCGGAACGATCACCCCGGCGGCCGCCAGCACGGCCTTGGCCTTGGCCTTGTCCATGGCCAGCGCGGAGGCCAGAACACCCGAGTGGGTGTAGGGCAGCTTCAGGGTTTCCAGCACGCCCTGGACGCAGCCGTCCTCGCCCCATTCGCCGTGCAGGGCGTTGAAGACCATGTCGGGCTTTGTGGCTGTCAGCACCTGGGCGATGTCGACGCCCGGGTCAATGCGCGAGACCTTGGCCCCCAGCCGCTCCAGCGCGTCGGCGCATTCGCGGCCCGACACCAGGCTGACCTCGCGTTCCGACGAAGGGCCGCCGAGCAGGACGGCGATATGGCGGCCGGAGAGGGGCTGGGTCATGGCAGGCTGAGACTCTTAGGAAGGCTGGATGGTCAGCCAGTCCTAGTCAGCGCCGATGACGCTGCCAACTCTCCAGCCAAACAAAGCATGTCATCCCGGCCGCAGCGAAGCGGAGAGCCGGGACCCAGGGACCGGCGCAATGCGGTCCCCCCTGGGTCCCGGACAGCCTCCGCGAGGCTTCCGGGATGACAAGCTGGGTAGCCGCTACTTCGCGGCCGGCGCGGCGGCCTTCAGGGCGCGGAAATCCACGTCCGTCTCGGCCACCAGGTAGATGAGGCTGACCCAGGCGGCGACGTTCTGCGCCAGCTCGTTCGGACGCACCTTGTTCAGGGTGTCGTCGGCCGTGTGGTGGTAGTCGAAGTAGCGACTGGCGTCCTGGCGCATCTCGACCGACGGCACGCCGGCGGACTCCAGGCCAGAGATGTCGGCGCCGCCGCCGCGGGCGGGCTCGCGCGCGACGATGATCTTCAGCGGCATCAGCACGTTGGCGACCGTGGTCGCGAACGGCGTGGCTTGGGCGCCGGCCGGCAGCTTCAGCGAGAAGATGTTGTCCGCGCCCTCGTCGCTCTCGCCGGCCAGGACGATCTTGGCGACCTCGTCCTTGTGCGCGGCCAGGTAGGCCTCCGACGAACCGCCGCTCTCTTCCGAGCCCCACATCACGACGCGGATGGTGCGCTTGGGATGCTTGGGCAGGTCGCCGATCAGCTTGCCGACGGCCGTGGTGATGCCGATGCCCGTGGCGTCGTCGAGCGCGCCCGTGCCGACGTCCCAGCTGTCCAAGTGGCCGCCGATGACGATGACCTCGTCCGGCTTCTCCGAGCCCTTGATCTCGCCCGAGATGTTCCAGGCCACGGCGTTCGGGTTGGTGGTCGAGGCCAGCTTCAGCTTGATACGCAGCGGGCCCTTCTTGGCCAGGCGCTCCAGTTGCTCGGCTTCCGGCACGCCCAGGGCCGCCGACGGGACGGTCGAGACGCCGTCGCCGAAGGCGGTGACGCCCGTGTGCGGCACGGTCGAGTCCGAGGTCGAGATCGAGCGGATCAGCACGGCGACGGCGCCGCGCTTGGCGGCTTCGGTCGGGCCCGCGCGGCGCGAGACGCCCGCCACGCCATAGCCCGAGGCGTCCTGGGTGCGGACCATCGGCTGGGTGATGACAACGATCTTGCCCTTCACGGCGCTTTCCGGCGCGGCCATCAGCTCGGCGAAGGTGCGGAACAGGGCGACATCGGCCTCGATGCCTTCAGGGGGGGTCGGGACCGTGCGGCCCAGGCCGACGATCGACAGCTTCATCGGATACGGGCCGACCAGCTCGGCGCTTTCCTCGCCGCGCGTCCACGACGGCTTGGCGAACGGCTCGACCTTCACGTCGGTGAAGCCCAGCGCCTTCAGCTTGGCCACGCCCCAGTCCTTGGCGCGCTCCATGGCCGGCGAGCCGACGAGGCGCGGGCCGATGGTGGTGGTCAGGTCTTCGGTGACGTCCCAGGCGGTGCGGTCCAGCAGCGCCTTATCGCGCAGGGCCTCGGCCGTGGCGACGGGATCGGCGGGCTTCGGCGCGACGGCGGCGGCCTTGGCCGACTTGGAAGATTCAGCTTGGGCGGCGCCCGAAAGCAGGGCGAGCGCCGCGGTGGCGGCCAGTAAGCGACGATACATGAGCAAGGATTCTCCCCAAAGGCGCGGGAGTCATAGCACCGCTCCACGCCGGGGGAAGTCAGCATTGCGCTGAACTGTCACGCAGCCGGGGGGCGCCGCTAAGCCGGGCGCCCGATCCGCTTGATCTCCCAGTCCAGCTGCACGCCGGTCTTTTCCTTGACGTCGGCGCGAACGGCCTCGCCCAGGCCTTCCAGGTCGGCGGCGGTAGCCTCGCCGGTGTTGATCAGGAAGTTGCTGTGCAGCGGCGAGAACATCGCCCCGCCGAACGGCTTGCCGCGCCAGCCGGCCTCGTCGACCAGCTTCCACGACGAGTGGCCCGGAGGGTTCTTGAAGGTCGAGCCGCCGGTCTTCTCGCGGATCGGCTGGGTGGTCTCGCGGCGGCTGGTGATCTCGGCCATGCGGGCCTTGATCGCCTCGGGCTCGTCGGCGGTCCCTTCGAACACGGCGTCCAGCACGATCACGGTCTCGCCATCCTGCAGGGCGCTATGGCGATAGGTGTAGCGCAAGTCCTCGACGGCCAGCTCCCGCGCCACGCCCGCGCGATCCATCACCCGGACGGACTTGACGACATTGACGGTCTCGGAGCCATAGCAGCCGGCGTTCATGATCACCGCGCCGCCGATCGTGCCGGGGATGCCGGCATAGAACTCCAGCCCAGCGATCCCCGCCTCGGCCGCCTTGCGGGCCAGGATGGCGTCCGGCACGGCCGAGCCGGCCCTGATGCGGTTGCCGCCCAGCGGCTCGACGCCGTTGAAGCCCTTGCCCAGCCGGATGATGACGCCCTCGACGCCGCCGTCGCGGACCAGGAGGTTCGAGCCCACGCCAATCGCCAGCACGGGCGCGGCCGGGTCCAGGGCCTTGAGGAAATCGGACAGGTCCTGCTCATCGGCCGGCAGGAACACCACGTCGGCCGGACCGCCGACCCGGAACCAGGTGAACGGCGCCAGGGGCTCATTGATCAGCAGCTTGCCGCGGACGGTCGGGAGATTGGTTTTCCAGCTCATGCGGGGGCTCTAGCGCGTCCTGGACCGTTTCTCAAAGTGCTCGACCGTCCACCAAGCCAGGACCAGCAGGATGCCGACGACGATCAGGCCGATGTGCGCCCCGTGCTCGAACGGCGTGACATAGGTGACGCCGCCGGGCTGCTTCAGCGCCACGACGAATGGACCGTCGGGCGCCTTGGGGCGCTGGGTCGTCAACAGCCTGGTGAACCACCAGCTTCCAGCCAGGTACGCGATCACCGCGACGACGATCGCGGCCTTGGTCGCGATCCAGCGGTTCAGTTTCATTTGGCGAGGGCTTCCAGCTGCCCCGGAAGAGCGTAGGACCAGCTGGTGATGTCGCCCGCGCCCAGCAGGACGACAAGGTCGCCGCTGGTCGCCTCGGCGGCGATCAGGGCCGGAAGGGCCGCGGGGCTCTCCAGCGGCAGGGCGCGGCGATGGCCGAACTTCTTGAGCCCCTCGACCAGATGGTCGCGGTCGACGCCCTCGATCGGCTGCTCGCCGGCCGAGTAGACGTCGGCGACGATCACCGTATCGGCGTCGTTGAAACAGCTGCTGAACTCGGTCATCAGGTCGCGCAGGCGAGTGTAGCGGTGCGGCTGGACCACGGCGATGACCTTGCCCGTCGAGACCGCGCGGGCGGCCTTCAGCACGGCGGCGATCTCGACCGGATGGTGGCCGTAGTCGTCGACGACGCGGACGCCGTTGGCGACGCCCGTGGTGGTGAAGCGGCGCTTGACCCCGCCGAAGCCGGCCAGACCCTTGCGGATCGACTCGGCGTCGACGCTGAGCTCGCGGGCCACGGCCACGGCGGCGGTGGCGTTCAGCACGTTGTGGTGGCCGGCCATCGGCATCTTCAGGCCGTCATAGCGGACGACCTCGCCGTCGCGCGGCGAGACGATGATGTCGAAGGTCGCGCCTTCCGGCCCCATCTCGATGTTGGAGACCCGCACCTCGGCCTGGGGATTGGTCCCATAGGTGACGAGCCGGCGGTTCTCGATCCGCGAGGTCAGGGCCTGGACTTCCGGATGGTCGGTGCAGACGGCGGCGAAGCCGTAGAACGGGATATTCTGGATGAAGTCCTGGAAACCCTTCTTCACCGCCTCGAAGTCGCCCCAGTGGTCCAGGTGCTCGGCGTCGATATTGGTGACGATGGCCACGGTGGACTTCAGGCGCAGGAACGAGCCGTCGCTCTCGTCGGCCTCGACGACGATCCAGTCGCCCTCGCCGACCTTGGCGTTGGTGCCATAGGCGTTGATGATGCCGCCGTTGACCACGGTCGGGTCCAGACCGCCGGCGTCCAGCAGGGCCGCGACCATGGAGGTCGTCGTGGTCTTGCCGTGCGTGCCGCCGACGGCGACCGAGAACTGCAGGCGCATCAGCTCGGCCAGCATCTCGGCGCGGCGAACCAGCGGCAGGCGCTTGTCGCGGCCGGCGACCATCTCGGGATTGTCGGCCTTCACGGCCGTGGAATAGACGATGGCCGAGGCGCCTTCGACGTGGCTGGCCTCGTGGCCGATGAAGATGCGCGCGCCAAGCTTTTCCAGCCGCTCGGTATTGGCGCTGGCCTTGGCGTCGCTGCCCTGAACGGTGTAGCCGATACGCAGCATGATTTCGGCGATGCCGGACATGCCAATGCCGCCGATGCCGATGAAGTGCACGGGGCCGAGTTCGAAGGGGACGGGGCGTCGACGCTGGATCATGAAAAGCCGATTAGACCAATTCCGCGCGCCGCGAAACGCCCTCCTGATCCTCTTAGTGTGGATAGCGCCCGCGCTCGCTCAGCCGCCCTCGCCCGCTCCGCTTGAACTGCGCCTGGCCGATGTCGGTCAGTTCGCGAGCTTCGTCGACATGGGCGGCGTCCAGTGGAACGGCCGCACGGCGAAGCTGCGCGTGCTGCAGGTCACCGAGGGCGGCTTCAAGGCCGGTGCGGAAGAGTTCTGGGGCGGCTGGCGTCACGAGGTCATCGACTGCACGGCGCGGACCATCGCCCACGCCGGGTTCGGCAGCATCCGGGCGGGCGGCCGCGAGGGTCCGGTGACCGGCGATCTGCGCTCCGCCGCCCCCCTGCCCGCGGGCAGCACGGACGAGGCCGTGGCCAAGGTGGTCTGCGACGGCTGGAAACCCTTCGCTAAGGTTCCGGTGGCGAGCAGCGTCGAGGCGGCCGTCGCGATCGGCCGCCCCCTGATCGAGACGGGGGCCGAGCCCTAGGGCCGCGCGGCCTCTACCGGATCGCGTTGAACGCCGCGGTGAGACGGCGCTTGGTCAGCGGCGGCGCGGAGGCCAGAACCTTGTTCGATGTCGCCGGATCGAGCTTGGCGTCGCCCACCTTGGCGACGAACACCATGCCCATGCTCCAGTGCGGCAGGCATTTAACGCCGTAAACGCCCGGCTTGGTGAGCTTCAGCACCACTTCCTTGCCCATCACGCCCCTCACCGGCGCGACGCCGGCCGGCAGCAGCTCCGGGATCGACTCGGCGTTGTGGCCCGGATCGGTGGGAATGAAGCGGATGGTGTCGCCCACCTTCAGCCTGGCGGTCGAGGGTTCGAACACCATCGGCCCCTCGGCGCCCTGGTTGCGCATCTTGACCGTGAGCTCGGCGGCCGAGGCGAAGCCAGCATGCGCGACGACCGCGACGGCGCCGGCGAAAATCAACGTCCTGAACATGGGCGAACCTTCTCTGCGCGAGCGGTCACAGCCGCTGCGCGTTCGCCTTAGGCCGGTCCGCGCGGGACAGCTTTGCGCAAGCTCAAGTCAGCGCCGCGCCGTGCGCTCCACAAGATCCGCCAGTTCCTCAGCCGCGTTCGGCTTGGCCACCGAGCGCGCGCCCTCGGCCATCCGCGCCAGACGCTCCGGGTTCTTCAGTAGGGCGTTGAGGGCCCCGGCCATGGCGTCGACCGTCAGCTCGTCCTCCAGGCACACAGCCGCGCCGCCCGCCTCTTCCAGGAGCTTGGCGTTGAAGCGCTGATGGTCGTCGGCGGCGATCTTCAGCGGGATCAGGATCGACGGCCGGCCGGCGACCGCCAGCTCGGTGCAGGTCGAGGCGCCCGAGCGGCCGATCACCAGGTGCGCCTGGCGCAGATAGCCGGCCATGTCGCGGAAGAACGGCGCGACCTCGCAGTCGACCATGGCGTTGCGATAGATCTTGCGGGCGTTTTCCATGCTCTCGGCGCGGGCCTGCTGGAAGACCTTGAGGCGCGAGCGCATGTCCTCGGGCAGCTTGGCCACCGCCTCGGGGATCAGCTCGGACAGCAGGCGCGCGCCCTGGCTGCCGCCGGTCACCAGGATCCGCAGCTGCACCTCGGGGGCGATGTAGGGCACGTCGTAGAGCGCGCGCACCGGCGGGCGCACGGGATTGCCGACGACGTGGGCCCGAGCCTTCACGGCCGGCTTGGCCATCTGCAGCGTCGGGAAGGCGCAGGCGACCTCGTCGACGCGCGGGGCCAGGAAGCGGTTCACGCGGCCCAGGACCGCGTTCTGTTCGTGGATCACCGTCGGGCGCTTCTGGCTCAGCGCGCCCAGCAGGGCCGGCAGGGCGGGATAGCCGCCAAAGCCGACGACCACAGCCGGATCCAGGCGCTTGAAGGCCGCGCGGGCCTGCAGCACGCCCTGCATGACCGTAAAGCCGGCCTTGATCATGCCCAGCGGGTCGTTGGACTTGGCCGTGGCGGCCGACAGCGCCAGCCGCTCTTCGGCCGGAAACTTGTCGGCGTACAGCGCGCCGCGATCGTCCGTGGCCAGCACGACACGCCAGCCGCGCGCGGTCAGGGCCTCGGCGAGCGCCTGGGCGGGGAACATGTGGCCGCCGGTTCCTCCGGCGGCGACGACAGCCAGCTTGCTCATCTCAGGCGAAAGCGCCGTCGTGGCCAAACTCGCCGCTCGCCCCATAGGCGCCGGGGCGCTTGCGCACCAAGGCCAGGGCCATGCCCAGAGTCAAACCCATCGCGAGCATCGAGGAGCCCCCGTAACTGATGAACGGAAGCGTCATGCCCTTGGTCGGGATCATGTTCAAGTTCACGGCGATATTGATGATGGCCTGTTGCCCCACCAGCACGAACAAACCGGCGGCCGCGACCTGCTCGAACGGGTCGTTCAGCTTCATGGCCTTGTACAGCCCGCGCACCACCAGGAAGGCGAAGATCGCGATCAGGGCCCAGGAGAAGATCAGCCCGTACTCCTCGGCGGCCACCGAATAGATGAAGTCGGTGTGCAGGTCGGGCACGTGGCGCTTCATGACGCCCTCGCCCGGGCCGCGCCCGAAGAAGCCGCCGGCGCGAATGGCCTCGGCGGCGCGGGTGATCTGGTGGGTGTCGGCCTGATCGGGACTGAGGAACTTTTGCACCCGGGCGTGCACGTGGTCGAACAGGAAGTAGGTCGAGGCAAGACCCGCCAAGGCGACCACGCCCAGGCCCATGATCCACGAGATCGGCACCCCGGCCATCCAGAAGGCGGCTCCGAAGGCAATGGTGATCAGCACCGTCTGGCCGACGTCCGGCTGGATCAGCAACAGGGCCACGGCGATGAAGTAGAGCAAGAAGGCGATCGAAACACCCGGCACCCCTTCGCCCTTCTGGCCCTCGGCGAACATCCACGAGACCAGCACGATGAGGGCCGGTTTCATGAACTCGGAGGGCTGGAGCGTGAAACCGCCGAACTGCAGCCAGCGCGTGGCGCCCTTGGCGTTGTGGCCGATAAACGGCAGGGCGATCATGATCGCGATGGCGCCGATATAGATGAAGAAGGCCGCCCGCCGGATCCCCTTGGGCGACAGCATCGATACGGCCAGCATCAGCACCGACGAGGCGCTGGCGAAGAAGCACATGCGGATGGCGAAATGGAACTGGTCTTCGATGCCGATCCGCTGGGCCGCGGCCGGGCTGGACGCGAACGACAGCAGCATGCCGAGCGTGGCCAGCAGGGCCGTCGCGCCCAGCAGCCAGCGGTCGGTCGTCCACCACCAGATGCCGATCGCGGTGCGGTCGGTGCGGGCGAAGGCATGTGTCGCGTTGGAGGCCATGGCCGGAGAGTCGGACCGCAGGGTTAATCAAATCTTGCCGCGCCGTTCTACGCCGGTGGACATGCGTCGAAAAGCGCGTGCGAACCGCTGGTCGCGATCAGCGCAGTTCGAAGTACGCCACCTCGCCGCCCTCGGTATGGGCGACCACGGCGATGTTCAGCGCCTCGCCGTCGTCGAGGGTCAGGCGGCACTCGCCAGCCCGGAAAGCCTGCCGCAGGATGTCAGGCTCGCCCGTGAGGCTGCCCTTGCCGCTCTTGCGCCCGGCAGGCCCGCTGGCGACGAGCAGGGAGAAGGCCACGGCGCTGTCCTGGCGGGTGACCGTCAGCACGCCGTTTCCGGTGCGAGGAAGCTTCTGGAGCTTGGTTACTGGCATCGAATACGAAGCATGAGACTGAAAAACATGCCCTATTATTACAGAATGAAACCGACTGATGTAGAATAATATTCAGAAACCGCTTGCGGAATTTCGCCTGTCGGCGCATGGTATATTTCATCGAATATCGAACTGGTTCGGCCGCTCTCCATGCTTGCTCTTCGGATCGAGCCCCGAGCCTCTCCAAATCCTCTCCGAAAATTTGATCGCATGGCTCGTCTCGAGTCGCGCGCGACCTATCATGCAAGGAATACATCCATGACCACCGGCACCGTGAAGTGGTTCAACTCCACCAAGGGCTTTGGCTTCATTCAACCCAACGACGGCGGCGCTGACGTGTTCGTCCACATCTCGGCCGTCGAACGCTCGGGCCTCGGCTCGCTCGACGAAGGCCAGAAGGTCAACTTCGAACTCGAACGCGACCAGCGCAGCGGCAAGATGTCGGCTGGTCAGCTGACCGCCGCCTAAGGATTCAGACAGGCCCGGATGGATCATCCGGGCCTGTCGTCCGTTCATCTTCCCGCCGGCTCGCGAACTCGCGTCCGAATACGAAAGCGACCATGAATCCATTAGACATCCGCCATTCGGACCGCCTCAAGACGGCCGCCGACGCCAAGGCCGCGCTGCTGGCCAAGTTCAAGCCGCGCGCCGCCAGCATCGACCCGTTGTTCGCCCAGCGTGAAACGCTGCGCGCCCAGGAACTGACCCAGGTTCGCAAGCTGCGCGCCGACGCCAAGGCCGCCGTCAAGCAAGCCACCGCCGACGCCGAAGCCGCGCGGATCGAGGCGCAAGCCGCTCTGGACGCCGAGGCCCTGACCGCCAAGCGCGGTGAGCGCAAGGAACGCAAGGCGCTGTCCGCCGCCGACGCCAAGGCCAAGCGCGACCAGCGCTACGCGGCCCGCAAGGCCCGGAACTAGACCCGGTGGCCCGCAAACCCAACTACGATTTCGAGCGCAAGGAACGCGAGCGCCAGAAGGCGGCCAAGGCCGCCGAGAAAGCCGCCGCCAAGCGCCCCGCTTCGGACGACCCGTCTCCGTCGAACGAAGTCTAGACCAAAGCGCGCCGCGTCCAGTCCACGATCTGCGGCGCGGTCATGGCTCCGGCCTGACGGGCGACGACCTGACCGTCCCTGTAGAGCACCAGGGTCGGGATGCTGTTGACGTTCAGCGCGCCCGCGGCGGCAGGTTCGGCTTCGGAATCGAGCTTCAGCAACCTTACGGCCGGCTCCAGCTGGCGCGCGGCGGCCGCGAAGGCCGGCGCCATGCTCCGGCACGGCCCGCACCAAGGCGCCCAGACATCCAGCAGCAGGGCCGTCCCTTTCGTCATGCGGCGATGACGATCCAGTTCCGCGCCGGTCACGGCCGTCGGACCGCCGGTGAACAACAACGACTTGCAGCGACCGCACTTGGCCGAGAGCGGATCGCGATCCTCCGGAAGGCGATTGCCGGCTCCGCAGGCGACGCAGACGACCTGAGACATCGAAACTCCTTCAAGCCCTGACGTCGGAACAGCCACGAAAAGCGGGCCGTTCCATCCGGGCGCACTCAAGTCAATTCAGATGGTTGGGCGCTCCGCTGTGCGCAAGACGCGCGAAGGTCCGCCGAGTCGCACAGGCTTTGCTTGAATTCGCCCGTCAGCCAGTGATCATGGACCGCATGGCAGGGGCGACGCGTGGCCGACGAAGGATCCGATAAGGCCGTTCTGGAAGGCGCCGGGGCTTATTTCCTCAGCGTGGTCGAGGCCAGCCCGGACTGCATCCGCGTGATCAGCGCCGACGGCCGTGTCGAGTACATGAACGCCCAGGGTCAGTCGCTGTTCGAGATTGACGATTTCGACGGTCGCAATCGCCAGCGCTACTGGCCCGACCTGTGGCCGCCGGAAAGCCGCGAAACCGTCGAGCAGTCTCTGCGCGCCGCCCTCGGCGGCCACGCCGTCGCCTTCCGCGCCTTCTGCCCCACGGCGCGGGGCGCGCCGCGCTGGTGGGACACCACCGTCTCGCCCATCCTTGAGCACGGCCGGGTGATCCGTGTGCTGGCCACCTCACGCGACGTCACCAGCGAGCGGACGGCGGAGGCGCACCGCCAGCTGCTGGTCAACGAGCTTAACCACCGGGTCAAGAACACCCTCGCCACGATCCAATCGATCACCAACCAGTCGCTGCGCAACGCCGGCGTCGAGGCCACGGTGCGCGACGCCCTGGAAGGCCGGCTGATGGCCATCGCCGCCACCCACAACGTACTGACCGACCAGAACTGGTCGGCGGCCAATCTGCGCCAGATCGTCGACGGCTCGGTGACGCCCTACAGCGCCAGACCCGGCCAGCTGACCATCACCGGCCAGGACCTGAAGGTTTCGCCAAAACCGGCCGTGGTCATGGCCCTGGCCTTCCACGAATTGGCGATCAACGCGCTGAAATACGGCGCCCTCTCCACCCCCGACGGCCATGTGGACGTCCGGTGGTCGGTCGAGCCGGATGACCAGCTGATCATCGAATGGGCCGAACGCGGCGGCCCCACGGTGCGACCGCCGGAGCGGCGGGGTTTCGGCTCTCGCATCGTCGAAACGGCCTTGCCCAACGAACTGGGCGGCCTGGTGGCGCTGGACTACCGCGCCGACGGCCTGCGCTGCTCGATCCGCTCGCCACTGGCGGCGCTGGACAAGGTGGACGCCTTCATGCCGCTGGAGTGAGCGGCGACGCTCCCTATCCGACGGCCGCGGCGCGCTCGCCCAACGCCTTGCGGACGGCGACGGCCAGGTCGCTGACCTTGAACGGCTTGCGCAGGACGGCCTCGGAATTGACCAGTTCCCGGATCGCGCCAGCGTCGGCATAGCCAGTGATCAGCAACATGCCGAGGGTCGGGATGACTTGCCGCGCTCGCCTGGCGACCTGGGCGCCGTCCATGCCCGGCATGGCGAAGTCGACGACCATCAGGTCGGGGCGGTCCTCGGCCAGGCGCGACAGCCCTTCCTGCCCTCCCGACGCCTCGGTGACGCGGTAACCCAGCGAGCGCAGGCACTGGACCAGAAACCGGCGGACGCTGGGGTCGTCGTCGATCACCAGGACGCGTTCGCCCTCGCTGAGCGGAGTTTCGTTCGGCGGAATGTCGCTGGGCCGGATGCGATCGCCGGCCTCGGTGATCGGCAGCCAGATCTCGATCGTCGTCCCGACGCCGACGGTGCTGTCGATCCGCACCGTGCCGCCCGACTGGGTAGCGATGCCATAGACCTGACTGAGGCCCAGCCCCGTCCCCTTGCCCACGCTCTTGGTCGTGAAGAAGGGGTCGAACACCTTTTGCAGCAGATCCTTGGGAATCCCGTGGCCGGTATCGCTAACCGCGATCACGACGTGGTCGCCGGGCTGCAGGCCTTCATGCCACTCGTCGGAAATCCGGCTCGAGATGGTCACCACGCCGCCATCGCCCATGGCGTCGCGGGCGTTGATGGCCAGGTTCAGCATCGCCAGTTCCAACTGGTTGGCGTCGGCCTTGGCCCGCGCCGCGCCGGCGGCCAGCGCCATGCGGACCTCGACCGTGTGACCCAGGGTCCGGGTCAGCAGGTCGTCCATGCCGGTGATCAACGCGTCGACCTCCACGGGCTGCAGATCCAGCTGCTGGCTGCGCGAGAAGGCCAGAAGCTGAGCGGTCAGCTTGGTGGCGCGCTCGACGCCCTCGCGGGCGTTGGCGGCCATGCGCTTGACGCGCTCGTCGTCGCTGCGCCGCTCGATCATGTCGATATTGCCGACGATGGCGGTCAGCAGGTTGTTGAAGTCGTGAGCGATGCCGCCGGTCAGCTGGCCGATGGCGTCCATCTTCTGAGCCTGGACCAGGGCGGCCTGGGCCTGCTCGCGCTCGCTGATCTCGGCCAGCAGACGTTCGTTGGCGCGCTGCAGCTCGCGGACGCCGTCGGCGATGCGCTGTTCAAGCGTCTCGTTGAGCAGGCGCAGTTCCGCCTCGGCCGTCTTGCGCCCGGTGATGTCGAGGCTGATCCCCGACATCCTTCGCGGCTCGCCGGGCCGGATCCGGTTGAGCCGCCCGCGCACCTGCACCCAGTGCAGGGAGCCGTCCGGCCAGAAGATCCGGTACTCGACGTCGTAGTCCTCGGCGCACGCGATCGAGGCGTTCAGCGCGGCGGCGCGCAGCGCCTCGTCCTCCGGGTGGACGGCCGCCTCGACGCCGGCCAGCGTCAGCGGCTGGTCAGCGTCATGGCCGAAGTGCCCGCGCGTCGCGGCGGACGTGGTCAGCGCGCCGCTGTCCAGATTCAGGTCCCAGGCGCCCAGCTTGCCGGCCTCAAGGGCGAAGCGAAGCTGCTCCTCGGCCCTGGTCTGGGCGTGCAGATGATCGCGGGCGAGATACTGGCGATGGCGGGCGCGGATCGCCGAATGGGCCGCGCTGATCAGCGTCTCGGCGTTGATCGGCCGCTCCAGCAGCACGATGTTGCCAATGCCCTTGAGGCGCTCGGCGTCCACCTGCGTCCGTTTGCCCGGCTGTTTGGTGACCAGCACGATGAACGGAAAGTCCGACCAGGTCGGCTGATGGGCCAGCCAGTCCGTAAGGGCGTCCAAGCCCCCCTGGGCCAGCGCCTCCTCGGTCAGGATCGCCGCGCCAGCCTCGTCGCCCAGCGCCTGGCTCAGCTCGCCCAGGTCGCCACAGATCTGCGAGGCGTGACCGACATTGCGCAGGGTTTCGGCGATGACCGCCGCGTCCCGCCCTCGCGGCGCCAGGATGAGGATCGGTTTAGGCATCCGCCGACCGACTTTTCTCCTCGCCCAGCATCTCGATCTTGCCCTGGTACGAGGGAAGGCCCGACATCACGCCCTGGAAGTCGGTCAGCGCTTGGCCCACCTCGATGCCGCGCCCGGTCAGACGGATCTCGCGGATGGTTTTCTCGTGCGCGGCCGTGCGGCTCTTGACCGCCGAGACCGCCGTCAGCACCGAACCGGCGGCCTCGAAGAAACGGAACAGCAGGATGCCGTCGCTGAGGTAGCTGAGATCGATGTCGCTTCGGACCTCGCCGATGAAACCGTGCTGGCCCAGGATCAACAGTGTCACCACGCCTTGCTGGTTCAGATAGGTCAGCAGTTCGTGCATCTGCAGCAGCAGGAACTTCTGCCCCGGCATGGCCTGCAGATAGGCGTTCAGACTGTCGATGACGACGGTCCGCGCGCCCAGACGCTCCACTGCGTCACGGACGAGGAACGCGAACTCTCCGGGCGAAAGTTCAGCCGGGTCGATGGCGCGGACGAGCAGTTGGTTGTTGTCGATATAGGGCTTCAGATCCATGCCGAGCGCCTTTGAGCGCGTCAGCAGGGTCGGCAGGCCCTCGTCGAACAGGTAGTAGGCGACCGTCTCGCCCCGCTCGAGCGCGGTCAGGGCGCAGCGCACCGAAGTCGTGGTCTTACCCACGCCCGAGGGACCGCTGATCAGAGTGTTGGCGCCGCGCGTCAGCCCGCCGCCCATCAGCGCGTCGAGGCCCGGCGAGCCCGTGGACACCATCTCCTGGACGAAGGTGGCGGGATGGTCGGCGGCGACCAGGCGCTCGAAGACCCGGATGCCGCCGGTGTCGAGCGAGAAGTCGTGAAAGCCGCCTCGGAACTTGATGCCCCGCATCTTGACGACCTCGAGTTGTCGACGCTGCGCGCCGTATTCCTGGGTCATCCGCCGCAGGCTGATCACCCCGTGGGCGATGCTGTGCAGTTGCAGGTCGCCATCCTCGGCGGTCTGGTCGTCCAGCAGCAGGACCGTGCACCGACGGGTGGCGAAGAAGTGCTTCAGCGCCAGGATCTGGCGGCGATGGCGCAGCGGATTCTGGGCCAGCAGCCGCATCTCCGACAGGCTGTCGAAGACCACGCGGAGCGGCTTGGTCTGCTCGACCTGCCTCATCACCCCGCGCGTGGTCTCGCCAAGCTCGACATCGGACGGATGCAGCACCGACTGCTCGCTGTCGGGGTCCAGCCCCTCTTCGCTGACCAGCTCGAACAGGTCTATTCCGTCCAGAGACCAGCCATGGCTGGCGGCGGCCGCCTTGAGTTCCTGCTCGGTTTCCGAGAGCGTGATGTAGAGCCCGGTCTCCCCCAGTTCGCGCCCCTTCAGCAGGAACTGCAACGCCAGGGTGGTCTTGCCGGAACCAGGCGTGCCCTCGACCAGGTAGATGCGATCGCGCGTCAGACCGCCGCCCAGGATGTCGTCGAGCCCAGACACCCCCGTGCTGACACGGGCGCCTTCTCTCTCGACCCTGGCTTCAGACATGCTCGCTCCGTGGACGACGCGCCACCTCCCTTAGCGGCGCATGAACGGTTCAACGCCGAACGCACGGCTAAGTTCAGCCGCGCCGCGCCCGATACGCGGACGGCGGCGAGGGACGTTGGCAAGCAAGTCCGATGGAATTGGGAGCGGCTCTTGAAGATCGTGGAGCGTCAGTCGCGGCGTTGCGGCCAGATGGCCTTCACGCCACCGCCGACTTGCCGCCGCTGGCCGTCAGGCCGTTGACCGCGGCGCGGAACGCTTCGCCCCGAGCCTCGAAGTCGCTGAACTGGTCGAACGAGGCGCAGGCCGGCGAGAGCAGGACGACGGCGTCCTCCCCGCTCGCCGCAGCGTCGGCATAGGCTTGCTGAACCGCCTTCTCCAGCGTGCCGCTCATCTTCACGTCGGCCTTGCCGGCCAGGGTCACGGCGAAGACATTGGCCGCCTCGCCGATCAGATAGGCCTTGGCGATGCGCGGGAAGAGGTCCTTCAGGTCGTCGATGCCGCCGGCCTTCGCGACGCCGCCGGCGATCCAGTAGAACTTCGGATAGCTGGACATCGCCTGGCGGGCGGCGTCGGCGTTGGTGGCCTTGCTGTCGTTGACGAAGCGGACCTTGCCGATCTTGCCGACCGTCTCCATCCGGTGCGCCAGGCCCGGGAAGGTCATCAGGCCCTCGACCGCGTCGTGGGCCGGGATGCCGATGGCGCGGGCGGCGGCGTAGGCGGCGGCGGCGTTCTGCCAGTTGTGGCGGCCCGGCAGGCTGCGGGCGCGAAGCAGGTCGGCCATCTCGACGACCCGCTCGCCGGTGGCGTCGTAGAGCACGCCCTGCAGGGCATAGACGCCCCGGCCCATCGCCTTGCCGGCGCTGATCGGCCAGATGGTGCGGCGGTTGGCGGCGGTGATCTCGGTGCAGATCTGCTGGCACCAGGGATCGTCGACGCCGATGATCGCCGTGTCGCCCTTGCCCTGGTTCAGGAAGATCCGGCGCTTGGCGGCGATATAGCCGTCCATGCCGCCGTGGCGATCCAGGTGGTCGGGCGAGATGTTCAGCAGCACCACCGCGTCGGGCTTCAGGCTCGAGGTCAGGTCCAGCTGATAGGACGACAGCTCCAGCACGTAGACCGCGCCGCCGTGCATGTCTTCCAGGCCTAGGACCCCCAGGCCGATATTGCCGCCGACCCGCGTGTCGCGGCCGGCCGAGGCGCAGAGGTGGCCGATCAGCGCGGTCGTGGTCGACTTGCCGTTGGTGCCGGTGATGGCGATGATCTTCGGGCGCTTATGCGCCGGCGCGGCGTTGACCGTCCGGGCGAACAGCTCGACGTCGCCCAGGATCTCGACTCCGGCCGCCTTGGCCTTTCCGACGGTCCAGTGCGGCTTGGGATGGGTCAGCGGCACGCCCGGCGACAGCATCAGGGCGGCGAACTGGCTCCAGTCGGCCGCTTGCAGGTCGACGACGGGGAAGCCCTCGGCGGCCGCGGCTTCGCGGCTCTCCGGCTTCTCGTCCCAGAGGGCGACCTTCGCCCCCCCCGCGATCAAGGCGCGCGCGGCCGTCAGTCCGGTTCGGCCCAGGCCGAACACCGCGACGGTCTTGTCCTCGAATCCGCGGACGGGGATCATACTCGGGCTCCCTAACGCAGTTTCAGCGTGGCGAGGCCGACGAAGGACAGCATCATCGCCACGATCCAGAACCGGATCACGACGGTGGATTCAGCCCAGCCCAGCTTCTCGAAATGGTGGTGGATCGGCGCCATCAGGAAGACGCGCTTGCCGGTCTTCTTGAAGTAGGCGACCTGGATCATGACGCTCAGCGCCTCGGCCACGAACAGGCCGCCGACAATGCCCAGGACCAGTTCGTGCTTGGCGCAGACAGCGATCGCGCCCAGCGCGCCGCCCAGGGCCAGCGAGCCGGTGTCGCCCATGAAGATCTTGGCCGGCGGGGCGTTGTACCAGAGGAAGCCCATGCCCCCGCCGATGATCGCGCCGCACAGCACCGCCAGCTCGCCGACGCCTGGCGCGAAGTGCAGGTTCAGATAGTCCGCGAACTTGTAGTTGCCGACGAGATAGGCGATCAGGCCGAAGGTCGAGGCGGCGAACATCACCGGCACGATGGCCAGGCCGTCCAGGCCATCGGTCAGGTTCACCGCGTTGGAGAAGCCGGCGATCGTGACCGCGGCGAACACCACGTAGAACCAGCCCAGATTGATCACCAGCGCCTTGAAGATCGGGAAGACCACGCTGGTCTCCATGCCCGGTGTCATCGGCGACTTGGGCGCCCACAGGATCAGGATCACGGCGGCGACGATGGCCACGGCGAACTGGGCGATCAGCTTCTGGACGCTGGAGAGGCCGGCGGTAGTCTGCTTGGTGACCTTGGCGTAGTCGTCCATGAAGCCCAGCAGGCCGTAGCTGCCGGTGATCAGCAGCACGACCCAGACGTGGATGTTGCGCAGGTCGGCCCACAGCAGGGCGCCGACGAACAGGCCGGCCAGGATCATGAAGCCGCCCATGGTGGGCGTGCCGGCCTTCTCGGTGACGTGACGGGCGATGCCATCGGTGCGGATCGGCTGGCCCCTGCCCTGCTTGGCCTTCATCCAGCGAATGAAGCGCGAGCCCATGGCCACGGCGACGATATAGGCGGTCAGCATCGCCATGCCGGACCGGAAGGTCAGGTATTTCAACAGGTTCAGCGCCGGGACATGCTCTTGCGAGCGCGCCAGCCATTCGTACAGGAAGTACAGCATCAGCCCTGTTCCCCAAGGTCGAGCGCCGCCAGGGCCCGGGCGAGAACCCCGGCCTTGGAGCCGTTCGACCCCTTCACCATCACCACGTCGCCAGGCCGGATCGCCCCCGCCAGCTGCGCCGTTAACTTTTCAGTAACTTCCGCGTAGCCGCCTCGCCGAGTCGGCGGAAGCGCCTCCCACAGCGATTTCATGTGGACGCCTGCGACAAAAACGACGTCAACGTTTGCATGGTCGATCGGGCCTGCAAGCTCGGCGTGAAACCGGTCGCTGTCCTCGCCCAGTTCGAGCATGTCGGTCAGCGCCACGACCCGGCGACCGGCGACCTTGCGCGCGCCCAGGGTCTTCAGAGCGGCCTGCATCGAGACCGGATTGGCGTTGTAGCTCTCGTCGACGAGGGTGAAGGGACCGCCGTCGATGCGGATGGTCTTCTCCGCCCCGCGGCCCTCGATCGGCGCGAAAGCCGCCAGCGCCGCCAGCGCCGTTTCGCGCGGCACGTCCAGCGCTTCCAGCATCAGCAGGACGCACAGGCTGTTGGGGCCCCAGTGGACGCCGGTCTGCAGCAGGGAAATCTCGATGGGTTCGCCACGCAAGACCGCCTTAACCACCGATCTTCCCGGCGAAAGCCGGGACCCAGATTCATCCGGAGCGCCCGTCGCCTTGTCATCTGGGCCCCGGCTTTGGCCGGGCAGATCGGACGAGAAAGAGACGAGCTGAGCTGTGCAGTCCGGTGAAGACCCGAAGCTCCAGACGGTCGCGCCGGCCTTCTCGGCCTCGGCCTTCAGGAAGTCGAACCAGCGGTTGTCGGCGTTCAGAACCGCGATCCCGCCCGGCCGCAGGCCGGCGAAGATCTCGGCCTTGGCGCGGGCCACGCCCTGCTCGCCGTCGGGGAAGTTCTCCAGATGGACCGGGCCGACCGTGGTGATCGCCACCGCGTGCGGCTGGACGAAGCCCGACAGGGGCGTGATCTCGTCGGCGTGGTTCATGCCGATCTCGAACACGGCGCGCTCGCTGTCGCGCGGCATCCGGGCCAGGGTCAGCGGCACGCCGATGTGGTTGTTGTAGCTCTTCACCGACGCGTGGGCCTTGCCCGCCAGGCGAAGACCGGCCTCGACCGCGCGGGTGACGCTGGTCTTGCCGACCGAGCCGGTCACCGCCCCACGCTTGCACTGGGGCGCGCGCTCGCGGGCGGCGACGCCCAGCCGCTCCAGCGCCTTGAAAGTGTCTTCGACCATTACGGCCGGCGCGTCGACGGCCTTGGCGGCCAGGACGCCGGTCGCGCCGTTGGCGACCGCCTGCGCGACGAAGTCGTGGCCGTCGCGCGCGCCGACCAGCGGCACGAACAGGTCGCCCGCCTCGACGGTGCGGGTGTCGATCGAGACGCCGGTCACGGCGAAGTCGCCGGCGACCGTACCGCCGACCGCTTTCGCGATTTCCTCAGCCGTCCAGAGCGCTTCAGGCATCGACGCCCTCCAGCGCTTCCAGGGCCTCGGCCACGTCGTCGAACGGGTGGACGACGCCAGCGACGATCTGGCCCTGCTCGTGCCCCTTGCCGGCGATGACCAGCACGTCACCCTCGCCCATCAGGTCCACGGCGGCGCGGATGGCGGCGCGACGGTCGCCGATCTCGCGGGCGCCCGGCGCGGCTTCCAGGATAGCGGCGCGGATCGAGGCCGGGTCTTCCGAGCGCGGATTGTCATCGGTGACGATGGCGATGTCGGCCAGTCTGGCGCCGATCGCGCCCATCAGCGGACGCTTGCCGCGATCACGGTCGCCGCCCGCGCCGAACACGGCGATCAGCTTGCCGCGCGTGTGCGGGCGCAGGGCTTCCAGCACGGTCCGCAGACCGTCCGGCGTGTGAGCGTAGTCGACATAGGCCTCGCCGCCCTTGGGACCACGCCCGACACGCTGCAGGCGCCCGGCCGCGCCTTCCAGGCTCTCCAGGGCCTTCAGCACCTTGGCGACGTCCTCGCCCGCGGCGACGCACAGGCCGGCGGCGACCAGCACGTTCGAGGCCTGGAAGGCGCCGGCCAGCGGCAGCTTGATGTGGTGGACGACGTCGTCTGCCTCGATCACCAGGTCCTGGCCGGCAGGGGTCGGAGTGCGCGAGATCAGGCGCAGACCCTGGCCGTCCTCACCCACCGAGAAAATGCTCTGGCCCGAGGTGACGGCGGCGGCGGCGAAGTTCGGGAAGGCCTCGCTGTCGGCGTTCAGCACCGCCATGGCCCCGCCGGGGGTAAGCGTGTCGAACAGGCGCAGCTTGGCGGCGCGATAGGCTTCCATCGAGCCGTGATAGTCGAGGTGGTCCTGGGTGAAGTTGGTGAAGCCGGCGGCCTTCAGCTTGACGCCGTCGACGCGGCGCTGGTCGACGCCGTGCGAGCTGGCCTCCAGGGCCAGGTGGGTGACGCCCATCTCGGCCAGACGCGCGACCATCTCGGCGACGTCGCCGGCGTCCGGCGTGGTCAGGCCCGGCGGGGTCAGTTGCTGATCCGGTTGGCCTGCTTCGCTTACCACGACGCCCAGGGTGCCCATGCTGGCGGCCTTGTGGCCCAGCTTGGCGAAGATCTGGCGACAGAAGCCGGCGACCGAAGTCTTGCCGTTGGTGCCGGTGACGGCCACGCACATGGCCGGCTGCTTGCCCCAGAAGGCCGACGAGGCCAGGGCGTAGGCGCGGCGGGCGTCCTCCGAACGGACCACCGGCACGCCCAGGCCTTCCAGCCCGTCTTCGGGCGCCAGGATGGCGGCGGCGCCCTTGGACACCGCGCCCGGCGCGAAGTCGCGGCCATCGACCTTGGTCCCCGGCAGGGCGGCGAACAGCCAGCCGGCCGTGACCTTGCGGCTGTCGGCGGTGACGCCGGCGATCACCGGGTCACTGGCGAACGGACGGTTGAACAGTTCCGACAGATGTCTGGTCATAGCCCCGCCTCCGGTGTGGCGCTCTTCTGGGGGCTGGCGATGGTCACCAGCTCGGTCTTGCGTTGCACGCCCAGGAACGGCGCGATGCGTTCGATCACCTTGCCGGCGGGCGGCGCCCCGACCCAGCCGCCGGTCGAGAAACCGAACGACTTGGCGGTGCCGTGCGGCTCGTCCATCAGGATCAGCACGAAGTAGCGGTCGGCTTCCAGCGGGCCGTCGGTCGGGAACACAGCCGCGAACGACGAGACCTGGCGCTGGTGGTTGTAGCCGCGGATCGAGGGGTCGTATTTCTCGCCGGTGCCGGTCTTGCCGCCGACGGACAGGCCCGGCACGTCGGCCTTGCCGCCGCTGCCGCCCTCGCCGGGGATGACGTTGGCCCGCATGATCTTCAGCATCTCGGCCGAGGTCGCCTCGGAGATCACCCGGGTTCCTTCCGGGCGCACGCCGTCGGGTATCTTCTTGATTGTCAGGGGCAGCATCTTGCCGCCGTTCAGCAAGGCGCCCATCGCCTGGGCCAAGGCCAGGGGACTCACGTTGATGCCGTGGCCGAACGAGGTGGAGGCCACCGCATCCATGTCCCACTTGCGCGGGGTCAGCGGCCGCGCCGACTCCATTAACTCGACCTTGGCCGGCTTGGTCAGGCCCAGGGCCGAGAAGTAGCGCGACAGCCGTTCGCCGCCGATCTTTTCGGCCAGCATGGCCGTGCCGATGTTCGATGAGTGCTGGAACACCTCAACGAGGTTCAGGATGGCCTTGGCCGCGTGATAGTCGTGGATCGTGCGATAGCCCAGCTTGAAGGGCTCGCGCGCGTCGAAAGTCGACTGCGGCGTCGCCACGCCAGTGTCGAGACCGATGGCCACCGTGAACGCCTTGAAGGTCGATCCCATCTCGTAAACCGAGGCGGCGGCGCGGTTCAGCTTCTGCTCGTCGGCGGCGTCGCCGGCCTTGTTGGCGTCATAGTCTGGCCAGCTGGCCAGGCCCAGGATCTCACCGGTGTGGACGTTGGTGACCAGGCCCACCGCGCCTTTCGGCGTGAACTCGGCGACGCCCTTGCGCAGCTCGTCCTCCAGGGCCGCCTGCACGCGCACGTCGATCGACAGCTGGGTCGGGCCGCCCTGCCCGCCCGCGGCCTTGCGGATCGGATCGTCCAGGGCGCGCTCGGCCCCGGCCAGACCCTTGCCCCCGCTGTCGACGAAGCCGACCAGGTGCGCGGCCGTCGGACCCAGAGGATACATCCGCCGCTCCTGCTCCTCGAACGAGATTCCGGGCAGGCCCAGATTGAAGATGGCGTCCTTTTCGTCGGGCGTCAGGCCGCCCAGCACGAAAGCGCGGTGGTCGCCGAACACGGCCTTGTCCAGGCGCTTGGCCGGAACCTGCGGCAGGGCCTTGCCCAGGGCGCGCCGCACTTCCTTGGCGTCCCAGACCTCGCGCGGATCGACATAAAGCGCGTAGTGGGCCAGGTCGACGGCCAGCAGCTTGCCGTTGCGGTCGACCACATCGCCGCGCGCACCGTCGGCGCCCTGGGCGTAACCGTTACCCTGCCCCGCGCGCGAGAACAGCGCCGCCCAGCCGGCGCCCAGGCCGACGCCGACGAAGCACAGGCTGAAGAAGCCCATGACCAGGAAGATGCGGATGCGCGTATCGTCTTCGGGCTTGGCCGCGGCGCGCGAGCGCTCGAAGGCGTGCTCCAGCCGCCAGACGCGCTCGATCAGCCACCGCCACAGCGGCGACTGGAAGCCGCCGGGGCCAAGATTGGAGAGGCTCATCGCTGGCCCCCTTCAACTTGAGGGGGCGGCGGGACGTCGTCGGGCACGGCTTCCGGCGCGTCGGCGGCCAGGGCCTCGGGTGCGACCGGCGCGGCCGAAATCGGCGCGCGCGGCAGCTCGCGGCGGCGCGCGACGTCGATCAGGGCGTCCTCGGTGATCTCGTGGTCCGGCGCGATCGGCTTCAACTGCATCATCTGCGCCAGTTGCTCGATGCGACGGGGCTGCTCCAGATGGGCGACCTCGGCCTCCAGCAGACGCTTGCGGACGCCCTCGTCGACGATCTCCTGCTCGATGCGGCTGATCTCCTGGCGCTCGCGACCCGCGAAGGTCTTGGCCAGATAGACGCTGGTCACCAGGGTCAGCAGGACGCCCATGCCCGCGACCTCGACGATGCGGAAGCCCCGGATGCGGCGATCGAACAGGCCGACGCTAGTCACGCGGTGGCCTCCCAGACGGGAGCCGCCGTGCGCACGGCGGCGCGCAGCTTCGACGAGCGCGCGCGCGGATTGACGGCCAGCTCGGCCTCGCCAGGCGCGATGGCCTTGTTGGCGATCAGCTGGAAGCTGGCCGGCGCGCCGGTCGGCGCCTGCGGCAGGTGGCGCGAGCCGCCCGGCGTGCGCCCGGCCCGCTCGGCCAGGTAATTCTTGACGATGCGGTCTTCCAGCGAGTGGAAGGTCACCACCGCCAGCCGGCCGCCCGGCTTCAGAATCCGCTCGGCGGCGGCGAGCCCCGCCTCCAGCTCGGCCAGCTCCTCGTTGACCGCGATGCGCAGCCCCTGGAACGAGCGCGTGGCCGGGTGGACCTTGGCGCCCTTGCGGCCGCCCAGGGCGCGTTCGATGACGTGCGCCAGGTCCAGGGTGCGCTCGAACGGACGCTCCTCGCGGCGCTTGACGATGAAGCTGGCGATGCGGCGCGAGGCGTGCTCCTCGCCATAGACGTAGAGGATGCGGGCCAGCTCGGTGTGGTCGAGCTCGTTGACGAGGTCCGCGGCCGTCGGACCCGTATCGCTCATCCGCATGTCCAGCGGGCCGTCGCGCATGAACGAAAAGCCGCGCTCGGCCTCGTCCAGCTGCATGGACGACACGCCGATATCCAGCACCACGCCGTCGACCGACTGGGGCTCGAAATGCTCGCCCATCTGGGAAAAGCGGTCCTGGATCAGGCGGAAGCGGTCCGCCGGCAGGCCTTCGGCGAACTTCCGCACGGTCGGGTCGCGGTCAAAGCCGACGACGGTCGCGCCCGTGGCCAGGATCGCGCGGGTATAGCCGCCGGCCCCGAAGGTGCCGTCGATGATGGTCTCGCCCGGCCCAGCGCCCAGGGCCTCGACCACTTCGTTCAGCAGGACCGAAATGTGCGGCGCTTCGCTCACGACGCAGCCCCGAACTTGGCGACGCGCTGCTGGGCGCGCAGGGCCGCCAGACCTTCCTTGGCCAGGTCACGCTGCGTCGCGCGATGGGCCTGGAAGGCCTCGCGCGACCAGATCTGAAAACGCTCACCCATACCGACGACGGCTACCCAATCCGTGAGGCCGCACATTTCGCACAGCTGGTCGGGAAGCGTAATGCGACCAGCTGTATCAAAAGACAGTTTGGCCATGCCGCCCAGGACGCTGGTCTCCAGCGCCGTGCGGGTCGGATCTCCGAACGGCATCTCCTCGATCACCGCCAAGTAACGATCGAACAAGGCTTTTCCGCCAGCTTCCAGGCAATCGGCCTCGATCGAGGGGAAGCAGAAGATGCCGTCGAACGGGCCGGAGACGGCCGCGCGGAATTCCTGCGGCACAACGATGCGCCGCTTGCTGTCGAGCTGTTTCTCGAACGTCGAGAGAAACACTGAAGCCAACCCCGCCCAAGCCCAAGCCGGTCGGCGAGCTGCCACCACCTCGCCCCGACGCGAATTGGGTTAACATGGGATGAACTGGGAGACAATGACACCAACTGCCATTTCATCGACAATTCAAAGATGTCGCACGCCTTCTTCACGGTGCACGGAAGTTAATCCACAGAACATACACAGAACTCACCGCGCGAACGCCTTGGGCCGTCGCAGTTCGTCCCATTGGATGTGAACTTCAGGCGCCGTGGCCTTTCCCCGCGCGTAGGAAGACTCGGATGCGCCGCGCGTGAACGCGCTCTGTCGCCTCCCCGCCAGACGGGGAGGATGGGGACCAGATGATCTGTAAGCCGGGTTCTGTTCCGCCGCTCGAAAGCGACGGCGACGATCATTCCTCTAGGCCGGCCATTGCTGGACGGCTCTCGCGACCTACCCGGACCCTCTCGGCCAGTGACGGCCTATCCGACGCGAGGCCGGCGCGGGGTCCCTATTCGGTCTTGCTCCAGGCGGGGCTTGCCATGCCGTCCCTGTCGCCAGGTCCGCGGTGGGCTCTTACCCCACCCTTTCACCCTTCCCGCCCCGTAGGGAGGAGGTTTGCTTTCTGTGGCGCTATCCCTGGGATCGCTCCCGGTGGGCGTTACCCACCGCCTTGTCACCGTGGAGCCCGGACTTTCCTCGGCGTCCGAAGACGACGCGACCGCCCGATCATCTGGTCCGGGACGGTGTTTGACGGGGCGGAGCCCAAACGTCAACGCTCCAGCGTCAAAGGTCTCGCATCAGGCGCGCGATCGGATTGTCTCCCAGCCCCCGGGCCGCGCCCAGACGATCGGCGTCGTTCTTGTTCTGCGAGAGCTTGAACGTACCCTCCAGCCGCTCGACGAACAGCCGCCCGCCCATGATCCCGCGCAGCAGGGACTCGAACTTGCCAGGCTTCATCTTGTCGCGGGTCCAAGGCGGCTTGGGGAGCAACCGCGCCTCTTCCTGCGCCGAAAGGTCGTCGAGCAAAGCCATCAGCTCGACGTCGTCCAGCGGCGCGACCGAGCCCTCGGCTTCGACGGACTGGTAGTTCCAGGTCGGCACCTGGTCGGCGCTCTCGTACCAGTCGGGGCTGATATAGGCGTCGAGCCCCGTGGCCAGCACCACCGCCCGGAAGCCCTGGGTCAGGTGCCGCGTCAGCACGTTGCCGCGCGACAGGTGGAAGTCGAGGGCGATCTCGCCGTTCAGGTCGCGGATCACGACGGGCGACTGAGCCACGAGCGGCCGTCCGCCGACGGACGCGGCGATCGTAACGAACGGATGAGCGCGGATGAAGTCCAGCAGGACCGCGCGATCCTCGACGTGGAAGCGGCCGTCCGGGTGCATCAGTCCGCCGCCGCGCGCAGCAGGCCCACCAACCGCGCCCGGGTCTCGCCGTCGGCGATGCCGTCGAAGCGGCTCTGCAGCCAGTGGCGCTGGAAGGCCGACACCACCGTCGTGGTCCACTCGTCGTACTTGCCGGTCGGGGCGCAGTCGAAGCCCAGGCGGGTCAGGCCAGCTTGCAGGGCGAAGACGCCGGTCCCCTCCTCGCCCTGGCCCAGCGGCGCGCCGGGCGACGGCGCGGGCTCGATCCAGAGGCCGTGGCCGCTTTGCGCCAGGCGCTTCCAGGGGAAGAGCTCGCCCGGATCGACCTTGCGGCCCGGCGCGATGTCGGAGTGGCCGAGGATGCGGCTATCGGGGATCATCCAACGCGAGCGCACGTCGGCCAGCAGGTTGATCACGGAGGCGATCTGGGCCTCGGGGAACGGGCGATAGCCGAACTCGTGGCCGGGATTGACGATCTCGATGCCGACCGAGGCCGAGTTGATGTCCTTGACGCCCTTCCAGAAGGCCGCCCCGGCGTGCCAGGCGCGGCGCTCCTCGGGCACGAGGCGGAAGATGCGGCCGTCTTCCTCGACGCAGTAGTGCGCCGACACCTTGGCCTCGGGGTCGCGCAGGCGCTCGATCGCGGCCTCGCCGGTCTCCATGCCCGTATAGTGCAGCACGATCGTATCGGGCACGGCCTTGCGGGCGTCGAAATTGGGCGACGGGGCCTCGATAAGGCTCAGACTCATTGGGCGCGGTTCCGGATCGACATCAGCAACGGCATGACCTGATTCCGCCGAAGCGCGATGATCAAGACGCCGGTCAGGGCCAGGCCTGCCCCCACGCCCATCCGCAGGTCGAAATGATCGTGGGTGACCAGCACGCCCAGCAGGATGGTGAAGAGCGGCGTCAGCAGGGTGAGCGGAGCGATCAGATTGGCCTCGTAGCGCTGGATCAGCCCGTAATAGGCCGTATGGGCCACGACCGAAACCACCAGGGCCGAGAACACCACCGCCGCCACGAACGGCCAGCCGGCCGCGATCCCCGCCGCGACCTGCCCGGGCTCGATCGCCGCGCTCATCGCCGCCAGCGGCCAGATCGACGAGAAGCCGACCCAGGCCTGGAACTGCAAGGGCCGCACGCCCTCGACCTGCTTCATCATCACCGCGCCCAGCGAGCCGGCGAAGGCGGCCGCCACGATCAGCCAGAGCCCCGGCGACAGCACGAAGCCGTGCGGGCTCCACATCACCGTCACCGCGCCAGCCAGGGTAAGCGCGATGCCGAGACCGCGCCGCCAGCGGATCGTCTCGCCCAGCATCAGCATCGACAGCAGGGTCGTGAACGGCACGCCCAGCTGGATCACCACCGACGCCGCCGACGGCGAGGCGGTCTTGAAGCCCATGAACAGCAGGGCGAAGTTCCCCGCTCCCATCAGCAGCGCCACCACCACGATCCGCCACGTCGGCTTGGGCGCGGGCAGCAGCCACGGCAGGGTCGCCAAGGCCACCAGCGAGAAGCGCACCGCCGCGTAGAACAGCGGCGGCACCCCCCAGTGGGCGACCACGATCTTGGAAATGATGTTGTTGCTGGCCCAAACCAGACAGATCAGGACGAGAAGGCCGAAGTCGCGAAGGGACATGAAGTATCCGATAGGCCGCGGTTGACGTTCGGTCAAAACGGTCGTTTGTTAGTGAACACTGTTCACATACGACCACGCCGGGTCAACCGGCGGGCGTGAAGACCGGGCGGGAAACGGAATGACCATCGAACATGTCGACGTCCTGATCGTGGGCGCGGGGCTTTCAGGGATCGGCGCGGCCTATCACCTGAAGAAGCACTGCCCCGGCAAGATCTATGCGATCCTGGAGGGGCGCGAGGCGATCGGCGGCACCTGGGACCTGTTCCGCTATCCGGGCATCCGCTCCGACAGCGACATGTACACTCTGGGCTATAGCTTCAAGCCGTGGAAAGCCGCCAAGGCCATCGCCGACGGTCCGTCGATCCTGAACTATGTCCGCGAAACGGCGCGCGAGCACGACGTCGACCGTCACATCCGCTTCAAGCACATGGTCAAGCGCGCCAGTTGGTCGACGCAGACGGCGACCTGGACGGTCGAGGCCGAGCATAACGGTCAGACCGTCACCTTCACCTGCGGCTTCCTCTATATGTGCGCCGGCTATTACCGCTATTCGGCCGGCTACACGCCCGAATTCGCGGGGACCGAGCGCTTCAAGGGGGCGATCGTCCACCCGCAGCACTGGCCCGAAGCCCTCGATTACACCGGCAAGAAGGTCGTGGTGATCGGCAGCGGCGCCACCGCCGTGACCCTGGTGCCAGAGATGGCCAAGACGGCCAGCCACGTCGTCATGCTGCAGCGCTCGCCGACCTATGTGGTCTCGCGCCCGGCCGAGGACGGGATCGCCAACTGGCTGCGCTCCAAGCTGCCGGCCATGACCGCCTATGGCCTCACCCGCTGGAAGAACGTCCTCTTCCAGATGCTGTTCTTCAACATGGCCCGCAAGAAGCCGGAGAAGGTCAAGGAACGCCTGCTGGGCATGGTCCGCGAGCACCTGGGCTCGGACTACGATATCGAGACCCACTTCACGCCGCGCTACAATCCCTGGGACCAGCGCCTGTGCCTGGTGCCGGACGCCGACCTGTTCGACTCGATCAAGTCGGGCGCCAGCTCGGTGGTCACCGACCACATCGAGACCTTCACCGAGACCGGCCTCCAGCTGAAGTCCGGCAAGACCCTGGACGCAGACGTCATCGTCACGGCCACGGGCCTGCAGATGCAACTGCTCAGCGGCATGGAGGTCGTGGTCGACGGCAAGGTCGCCGACCTGTCCCAGTCGATGAGCTACAAGGGCATGATGTTCAGCGACGTGCCGAACCTGGCCTCCGCGTTCGGCTATACCAACGCCAGCTGGACGCTGAAGGCGGACCTGACCTCCGAATATGTCTGCCGCCTGCTCAACCACATGGATCGCACGCGAACCGACTTCTGCGTGCCGCGCGTCGACGGCGAGATGGAGGTCGCGCCATGGCTCGACTTCTCGTCCGGCTACGTCACCCGCGCGATCGGCCAGTTCCCCAAGCAGGGCCTGCGCAAGCCGTGGAAGGTGCACCAGAACTACGCCCTGGACCTGGCCGCCCTGCGCCTGGGCAAGGTCGAGGACGGGGTGATGCAGTTCGGGCGCAAGACCGGAGTGAAGGCCCAGCCCGTGAAGGCGATGGAAGCGGCCTGACGAGGCTTCCCTATCGCCATCTCCTCCCCGCCTTCGCGGAATGAGCGGTATCGGCGATAGCTCTACGCCTCCTCGTCGAACCCTTCGTCGTCCGCCACCGGAGCCGTCGCCGGCGCGGCCTTCGGCGTCTTGCGCTTCACGAACCGCAGGGCGGTGTGGGTCTTGGAGAAGGCGCAGACCTTGGTGTCGGACAGGCCAAAGCCTCGCGCGGCGGTCAGCACGTCGGTGTCCTTCAGCGGCGCGCCCTTGCCCTTCTGGGAGACGATCCAGATCGCGCCCTTGTCGGCCAGGATCCACATCAGGTCCTCCAGCCGGTCGAGGTCGGCCAGGTCGTCGGCCGCCAGGAACAGGATGTCGACGCCATCGGCCTCGTCGGCGTCGACCGGCTCGACGCGGGTAGACAGCTCGGCCAGGAACGCCTCGTCCTCGACGCCGTCGACGACCACGGTCATGCCCGGCTTCACACCCAGCTTGTCCAGGCGCGAGGGCGGGTTCTGGATGGCGTGCAGCCACTTGTCGGCCTGGCCCGGCTCCAGGGTGAACCGCGTGCCGTCGCTCAGCACCAGGTCATCGCCCTCGGTCCGCAGGTTCTTCAGCGCGTGGCCCTGGTAGATGCCGCGATAGGCCCCGCGGAAGATCAGCTTCGGCGGCTCCCACAGCAGCTTGCCCTCGCTGTCGCCGTCCGACAGCTGACCCCAGACGCCACTTGCTTCCTTGCCCATGACCTCAGGCGCCCTTGAACACGGGCGCGCGCTTTTCGAGGATCGCGTCGACGCCTTCCATGTGGTCCTCGGTGTGGTGGGCGATGGCCTGGGCGGCCGCGCTCATCTCCATCAGGGTGTCATAGCTGGCCGTCTGGCCGTGCTTGAGCAGGCTCTTGGCCATGCGCAGGGCATGCGGCGGCTGCTGGGCGATGCGATTGGCGAGCGTCAGGGCCTCGTCCATCAGCGTCTCGGCCGGCACGGCCTTGCTGATCAGACCCCAGTCGGCGGCCTTGGCCGCGTCGATGACGTCGCCGGTGAACAGCAGTTCCGCCGCGCGGCTCATGCCGATCGTGCGCGGCATCAGCCAGGCGCCGCCGTCGCCGGGAATCAAACCCAGCTTCAGGAAGGTGACGCCGAACCGGGCCGTGTCGGCGGCGATGCGGATGTCGGTCATGCAGGCCACGTCGCAGCCCAGGCCGATCGCCGCCCCGTTCACCGCCGCGATCGACGGGACCTCAAGGCCGTAGATGGCCCGGACGATTCGGTGGATGTTCTTGCGGTAGCCGTCGCGCACGGCCACGCCGTTGCCGCCGAACGCGCCCTCGCGCGCCTTCATCGCCTTGACATCGCCGCCGGCCGAGAAGGCCTTTCCCGCGCCGGTCAGGATCACGCAGCGGATCTCCTGATCGTCGTTGATCGCCTCGCAGGCGGCGACCACCTGGTCGCCGTCGCCCGGCGCTCCGAGGGCGTTCATCGTCTCGGGACGGTTCAGGGTGAGGATGGCGACGTGGCCGCGCTTCTCGGTAAGGATCAAGGACAAGGCTGGGCGCTCCTGCGAATTCTGTTTTTTCCTTCCATAGCCTGCTTTCCCACGCTGCGCAGCCGAACAGGCTCACACAACCTTTGCGCTTATGAAGATCACGAAAACGCGACTGGCGCGGCGACGCGCGGCGACATTGACTGGACATAGGGACGATCACGAAGGCTGCGGCGAATGACCGAGCACGCGAAGGCCCGACACGTGTTGATTATCGAGGATGAAATCCTCGTCGCGTTCGAGGTCGAAGCCCTTCTGGCGGAGCAGGGCTTCACGAGTTTTGATATCGCCGACAGCCTGTCGGACGCCTTGGCCTTGGCCTTGGCGAATCCGCCAGATCTGATCACCGCCGACTATCGGATCGTCGGCGGCACCGGCGAGGAGGCCGTCGAGGCCATCCAGCGGAAGCTGGGCCGCATCCCCGTCGTCTATGTCACCGGCAACGCCGACCAGCTGCAGGGCCGCCTCACCCCGATCGTCGACAAGCCGATCTCGGCTCGCCGCCTGCGCGAGGCCTGCGTCCGCGCCGCCCTGTCCTGAGATTGTCCGCCGTCCGCCAAGGCTCTAGAAGCAGGGCCACGGGAGGATGCGATGCACGAGATCACCACCCTCGAGGCTCTTGAGGCGCTGTATCAGCCCCAGCCGGCCCCCGCCTCGACCGTCAAGGTCACCGACCACATCACCCCGCACTACGCGGCCTTGATCCAGGCCTCCCCGTTCGTGGCCCTGGCCACCGTCGGCCCCGAAGGCCTGGACTGCAGCCCGCGCGGCGACCTGCCAGGCTTTGTCCGCATCGCTGATCCCCGGACGCTGATCCTGCCCGACCGGCGCGGCAATAACCGAATCGATTCGTTGCGCAACGTCGTCCGCGACCCGCGCGTGGCGCTGCTGTTCCTGATCCCGGGCTCGGGCACCACCTTCCGCATCAATGGCCGGGCGATGCTGAGCGTCGATCCCGACCTACTGGACAGCTTCGCCGTCGACGGCAAGCCGCCGCGCACGGCCATGGTGGTCACGGTCGTCGAAGCCTACTTTCAATGCGCCCGCGCCATCGTCCGCTCGGGCCTCTGGAAGCCGGAAAGCCAGGTCGACCCGAAGTCCCTGCCCACGCCCGGCGCCATGCTGGCCGCCGTCACCGCCGGTGAGGTCGGCGGCGAGGCCTACGACCGCGAATGGCCGGGTCGCGCGGCGAAGACGATGTGGTGATGATCAGCTTTCCTCGATCTGCCGTTCGTCCTCACGGCTGATCGAGACCTCCTCGAAATCCAGCTCCTCCTGCAGGACCAGAAAGGCGTCGGCGCCGACAGCCTGGCCGTCGCGCAGTTCCTCCAGCCGCTCACGCTGGCGGCGGATGGCCTTGAGGCCCAGGGCTCTCCGCGCTTCCAGCTCACCGGTCCGCGTCGGGAAGGTGGTCGGCACCGCGGCGAAACGGTAGCGCCAGTGGTCTGCGGCCGCGCTCGTCTTGCCCTCCAGCGCCTTGAGGGCGACGCCGGCCATGTCGGCGCGGATACGGACCAGTTCCGCGTCGAGGCCGTTCTCGCCGTCCAAGCGCAGCAGACGGACCAGCGGCGACAGGGTCAGGCCCTGCAGCACCAGGGTGGCCAGCACGACGGCGAAGGCGGTCAGCACGATCAGGTCGCGTTGCGGGAAGTCGCCCGGCAGGGCGAAGGCTGTCGCCAGGGTCACGAGGCCGCGCATGCCGCACCAGCCGACCAGCACGCCGTGGCGCAGGCTGGGGGTCGGATAGGCGTCGCCTCGCAGGCCGGGGAGGATCTGCGACAGCCGGATATAGGTCAGCACCCAGACCATCCGCACCGCGACCAGGCAGCCTACCACCGCGGCGGCGAAAACGGCCGCCTCCATCAGGCGCTCGCGCGGCATGCTGGCGACGATGGTGCGCGCCTGCAGGCCCATCAACAGGAAGGCCAGGACGTTCAGCAGGAACACCGACGAGGTCCAGACCGCGAAGCTGTGGATGCGCATGCGCGGCGGCGTGCGCAGGCTGGCCGTTCTGGCGATGGTCATGGCGAAGGCCACCAGGCACAGCACCGCCGAAAGCCCCAGGCGCTCGGCGATGATCCAGGCTCCAAAACACGCGACGAACTCCGCCATGTTGCCGCCCAGCGTGCCGGTCACGAAAGGGTTCATGAAGCGCAGCACGCGTGCCAGGACGACCCCCAGGATCACCCCGCCGGGCGCCGCCAGCGTCAGCTTCACCGCCAGGGCGGTGTCGATGCCGCCCTGGGCCTGGAAAGCCAGCGCCGCCGAGAACAGCAGCAGGGCCGAAGCGTCGTTCAGCAGGCTCTCGCCCTTCAGCACCGCGACCGAGCCGCGCGGCAGGCGCACGCTGGTGAGGATGGCGGTGGCGGCCGCCGCGTCCGGCGGGGCGACGATCGCGCCCAGGGCCAGGGCCGCGGCGATCGGCAGGCCGACCATGGTCACGCCCAGCCACGCCACCGCGCCAGCGCTGAGGACCACCGCCACGATGGCCAGGGCGAATAACGGCCGCCACATTTTGCGCACATCAGCGACCGGGAAGTCGAAGGCCGCGTCGACCAGCACCGGGGCCAGAAACAGGGCCAGGGCCGTATGCGGCTCCATCGAGATCTTCGGCAGGCCTGGGACAAGGGCGAAGCATACGCCGGCCGCGGCCAGCAGGGCCGGATAGGGCGCGTTCAGCCGACGCGAAACCTGCAGCAGCAGGACGGCGGCGGCCAGCAGGACGAGCAGGCTCTCGAAAAAGCTCAAGCGGTGTCTCCGGGTCGGCGCACGACCTTACGCACCTGATCTCAAAACAAAAGCGGCCCTGGGCTCCCCACCCAAGGCCGCTTGAAACACATTGAGTCGCCCCAAGTTCCCTTGGAGAGCAGCGCTTAGTCGTCGCGATGGACGCGTTCGCGGCGCTCGTGGCGTTCCTGGGCTTCGACGCTCATGGTCGCCGTAGGGCGAGCATCCAGTCGAGCCAGGCCGATGGGCTCGCCCGTCTCCTCGCAATAGCCGTAGGAGCCGTCCTCGACGCGGCGCAGGGCCTGGTCGATCTTGGAGATCAGCTTCCGTTGACGATCGCGGGTACGGAGCTCAAGAGCCCGGTCGGTTTCCGAGGACGCGCGATCAGCGAGATCGGCGTGATTCTCGGTTTCTTTCTGGAGATGAGCGACCGTTTCGCGAGATTCGCGAAGGATCTCCTCTTTCCAGGCCAGCAGCTTGTTCTTGAAATACTCAAGCTGCCGTTCATTCATGAAAGGCTCGTCCTCGGAAGGACGATAGTCAGACTTCTCGACAAGAACAGTGGCCGTTTGCATCAACGCCTCACGCCCCAATGAACTCAGCCCTTAAGGGCTGCGTGCTTATAGCAAAAGGTGAGCCGGGTTCAATGAACCTCGCGTGAGCGGCGCGTTCAGGTCGCGCGCCTCCCGCAAAAGGGCCGTGAACACGGCGGCGACGCGTATAGAACGCGCAAGAAAGACTGGCGTGGCAGGGAAACGCCGATTTTGAAGTCCCCGCCCCGGCCATCTCAGCTACGCGCCTGAAGCTTGGCCAGCTCGACGGCGGCGCGCGTCTCGATGTCGTTGAGGATCCCTTCCAGGTTGGGATCGTCGGTATTGTCCCGCTGCTCGCGGATGGCGCGCGTCAGGCGGTCCAGGGTGTCGGATGAGATGTCGCCGTCGATCAGCCCGACCCGCACATCGCCCAGCAGGTCGAGGATGTGCTCGGCGCGGCGCACCGCGCGGCGCTTGCGCTCCAGCGGATTGCCGACCGCGCCCATCTCTTGAAGCGCCAGCAGGGCGTCGACCGAGCCGACGCCGGACAAGCCGCCGACCGAGGCGGTGCTCGCGGCGCCGCTGGCGGCGTTCACGGATGGCAGCGAAAAGCCCGTCGACCCGCCGGCCGGCTTGGCCCGCGACGCGCCGCTCGCACCTACGCCCCCCGTGCTGGAAACCTTCATCCGACAGCTCCAAAAAGCTCATGGCGCGAGTCACTTATCCCGCGATCTCAACATAATCCGCCTGGGCGCTTGAAGTATGGTTAATGCCGGGCAGATTCTGCCGCGAGGCGCCCTGCGGACCACCGCCGAATCCCGAATCCGTTGAGTCACAAGGCCCTGAGCACGATCAGGAAACTGGCCCGCTTCTGGCATGGAGCGGCGCGGGGACGGTTCCCCACGACGAGATTGCCATGCCGCGTTCATTCTTTCGCATCCTGCTGACCGCCCTGGTCGCCGCTTCGGCGCTGGTCGCCGCCCCGGCGTTCGCCAAGTCGCGGATCAAGGACATCGTCGCCTTCGAAGGCGTTCGCGAGAACCAGCTGATCGGCTACGGCATCGTGGTCGGCCTGAACGGCACCGGCGACAGCCTGCGCAACGCGCCGATGACCAAGCAGAGCCTCGAAGCCATGCTGGAACGCCAGGGCGTCAACGTCCGCGACGGCAATCTCAACACCAAGAACACCGCCGCCGTCATGGTCACGGCCGCCCTGCCCCCCTTCTCGGCGGCCGGCTCGAAGGTCGACGTCACCGTCTCGACCCTGGGCGACGCCAAGAGCCTGCTGGGCGGCACCCTGCTCGTCACCAGCCTGCAAGGCGCGGACGGCCAGACCTATGCCGTGGCGCAAGGCACGGTTCAGACCGGCTCGGTCTCGGCGGGCGGCGCCTCGGGCAGCTCGGTCACCAAGGGCGTTCCGACCGCCGGCCGCATCGCCAGCGGCGGCGTCATCGAGCGCGAGACCGGCTTCCAGATGGTCAATATGGACATCATGCGCCTGACCCTGCGCAATCCGGACTTCACCACCGCCCGCCGCGTCGCCGACGCCATCAACGCCAAGTTCCCGGGCTGCGCCCAGGCCCAGAACCCCACGATCATCGCCACCCGCGCCCCTCCCGGCACGGACATGATCACCTTCATGACCAACATCGAGAACCTCATGGTCGAGCCCGACGGTCCGGCCAAGGTGGTGATCGACGAAGTGGCCGGCGTCATCGTCATGGGCGACGACGTCCGCATCAGCAAGGTGGCCATCGCCCAGGGCAACCTGACCATCTCGGTCCAGGAAAACCCCGCCGTCAGCCAGCCGGCGCCCTTCAGCCAAGGCCAGACGGCCGTGGTCCCGCAATCGACGGTGAATGTCGACGAGGAGAAGGGCAAGAAACTGCTCACCCTGGGCGGCTCGCCGTCGCTCAAGAGCCTGGTCGGCGGCCTCAACGCGCTGGGCGTCACGCCCCGCGACATGATCTCGATCCTGCAGGCCGTGAAGGCCGCGGGCGCCCTGCAAGCCGACATCGAGGTGATGTGATGAGCACGCTGTCGACCATCTCCACCTTCGTCCCGCAGTTCGGCGCGACCGCCGCCACGATCAAGACCGCCGCCAAGGCGGTGCAGAGCGCCGCGAGCACGGCCCAGGGCGCGGTTCAGGACGCCGCCAGCGCGGCCAAGGAGGCCGCCCGGCGCGCCAAGATCGCCGACACGGCCAAGACCTTCGAGTCCTCGTTCATGTCCGTGATGATGCAGCAGATGTTCGAGGGCGTGAAAACCTCCGAACCGTTCGGCGGCGGCAACGGCGAGGAGATGTTCAAGTCGGTCCTGACCGACGCGATGTCGAAGGAAGTGACCAAGGCCGGCGGCATCGGCCTGGCCGCCACGATCCAGCGCGAAATGCTGAAGATGCAAGGTCTGAAGGAGTAACCCCATGGCCATCGCCGCCATCGACGCCGACGATCGCGTCCACCAGCTGACCCTGTTGACCGAGCGCCTGACCGACCTGATCGCCAGGGAGGCCTCGGCCTTCGAAAGCCACCGCCCGCACGAGGCGGCGCAGTATGTCGAAGAGACGGCCAAGCTGGCCAATGTCTACCGGCACGAGTCGATGCGGGTGCGCCACAACCCCGCCCTGCTCGAAAGCGCCCGCCCCGAGCTGCGCCAGCGGCTGATCCGCGCCACCGAGGCTTTCGACGCTGTTCTCGCCCGCCAGGCGCGCGCCGTGAACGCGGCCAAGACGGTCACAGAGGGCCTGGTCCACGCCGTGGCCCAGGAGATCGCCAGCCAGCGCGCCGCCCCGGCCGCCACCTACGGCGCCGGCGGCATGGTCACCGACCGCCCGCAGCACGGCGCGGCGATCACCCTGAACCGCAAGGCCTAGGAACAGAAACCTCGTCCTTCGACAGGCTCAGGATGAGGTTTCCACCGAACGCCAGCACTGATCCTCATCCTGAGCCCGTCGAAGGACGAGGATCACGCTCTGCCTAACCGATGAATTCGAACACCGCCGCCGCTCGCATCGCCCCCTGGGCATCGCCATAGTCGGCGACCGGATACTCGGCCACGACACGCAAGCGTTCGGTGGGCAGAAAGGCCCGGAACGGGTCGCCGATCAGCACCATGATCCCCGCCGCCAGGCACCGCCGCAGGAAGCCCTCGATCCGCTCGGCCAGGTCCGGGTCGTAGAAGAGATCCCCCACCAGCATCAGGTCGACCTCCGGCGGATCGCCACCGGTGATGTCGGACGGCGTCACCTCGACCGCCACGCCGTTGGCGGCGGCGTTCAGGCGCGTGGCGGTCGCGGCATAGGGATCGATGTCGACCGCCCTCACCGTACCCGCGCCCGCCAGGGCGGCGGCGATGGCCACCAGGCCCGAGCCCGCGCCGAGGTCCAGCACGCGCTTACCGGCGACGATCTCCGGATGATCGAGGACGTGTCGCGCCAAAGCCAGGCCGCCGCCCCACGGCCGCGCCCAGTAGGGCGAGCCGAAGTCCGGATCGGCCTCGGCCAGCCGCGTCAGGCCGCTGCGCGGCCCCGCGCGATGCAGGCGGATCTCCGGGACGCCTGGCGCGGGCTCCAGCGGCAGACGGCCCAGGATGAAGGCTTCGAGATCGGTCGTCATGGCTCGCCGCCCAAGCTTATCGTTCTCTCGACGCCGATCGCATCCAGGAAATCGGCGTCGTGGCTGACCACCAGCAGCGCCCCGTCATAGCCCGACAGCGCCGCCTCGACGGCTTCGATCGAGGCCAGGTCCAGGTGATTGGTCGGCTCGTCCAGGATCAGCAGTTGCGGCGGGACGGCGGCGCAGAGCACGCAGGCCAGAGCCGCCCGCAGGCGCTCGCCGCCGCTCAGGGTCCCCGCGACCTGATGCGCCGCGGTGTTGCGGAACAGGAACCGCGCCAGCGCCGCATGGGCGTCGTTCTGGCTCGCGGCCGGGTTCAGGCGGCGGAAGTTCTCCAGGATGGTCTCGCCGTCGGCCAGCAGCGCCGCCCGCTGATCAAGCAGAGCGAACGGTACGGACAGCTTCACCGCCCCCGCCGCCGGCGCCAACGCGCCGGTGGCCAGCCGGATCAGGGTCGTCTTGCCCGTCCCGTTCGGTCCGGAGATCGCCACCCGCTCGGGCCCGGCGATGCGAAACGACAGGTCTTCGATCACCGGCGTTCCGTCCGGCCAGCCGAAGGTCACCGCCTCGAAAGCCAGCACGCCGCGCCCTTCCGACAGGCCTGACGACGGCAGGTCGAAGCCCAGGGTCCGGGCGCGCTCGACGCGGGCCTCGGCCGAGACCTTGGCCTGGGCCGCCTCGGCCGTCAGCCTGTCGGCGAGCTTACCCTCGCGCGCGCCGCTGTTCTCGGCCCGCTCGGCCATCATGCCCAGCACGATCTTCGGCGTCCCGCCCCGGTCCGCGAACTTGCGGCTGGCGGCGTCCCGGCGCTCCTTGCGCTCGCGGGCCACTTGGGCCTCGCGGGCGACGCGGCGGACCTCCTTCTCGGCGTGGTCGAGGTCGCGCTGGGCGGCCTGCGCCGCCTCGGCCTTGCGTTCGGCATAGAGGTCCCAGCCGCCGCCGTAGGACCGCGCGCCCAGCGACGACAGCTCGACGATCCGGTCCATGCCGCGCAGCAGGCCCCGGTCGTGGCTGACCACCACCGCCCCGCCACGCCAGCGGGCCAGCACCTTGCCGACGGTCCCCCGCGCCTCGGTGTCGAGATTGTTGGTCGGCTCATCAAGCAAGAGAACGTCGGGCCGGGCGATCAGCAGTCGCGCGAGGCCGGCGCGCGTCGCCTGCCCACCCGACAGCGCCGCCGCCGGTCGCTCGGGGTCGAAGCCCGCCAGGCCGACATCGGCCAGCGCCTGATCCAGCCGCGCCGGCAGATCCCAGTCCGCTTCGGCCAGGTCGACCTCGTCGCCCTCCCCGCGTTCGATGCGCGACAGGCGATCCCAGGCCTCGCCGACACCCAACAGGTCGGCCAGTCGCGCCCCCGGCGAGACGTCTGGCGCTTGATCGAGGGTCGCGACAGTCCCCGCCCGCGTGACCGTCCCGGTCAGCGGCGCGCGTGCGCCGGCGATCAAAGCCAGCAAGGTGCTCTTGCCGACGCCGTTGCGCCCGACGAGACCGATCCGCTCGGTCCCGATCGCCAGGTTCAGATTTTCGAAAAGAAGCCTGCCGTCAGGCGTGGCGGCGGAAACGGCGTCCAGAGTGACGAAGGACATGCGAACCCACGGTCAGGGAAACGGGAAGGACGAAGCGGTCTTCCGTCTTGCTGATCATGGGAGCCTCCATCGGATGGGAAGGGGCGGCTTTTACGCTCGCGAACGAAGTTCGGCAAGCTGGACCGCCGTCGCAAGGATCGGGTGTCGTTCTTCGACGGCTGGCGCGACAACGCGGACAACCCCGAGGAGTTTTCCATGGCCTACACCGTCACCAGCCTGTCCGCCGAACCGTTCGCCCCGCTGTTCGCGATGGACGACGAAGCCTTGGCCTCGCGCGGCGCCCGTCGCGTCGTCGCCGATGCGCCGCTGGGCTTTCCCTGCCGGGTCAGCCTGGATGACGCGGAGCCGGGCGAAACCCTGATCCTGGTCAATTACGAGCACCAGAGCGCCTCGACGCCGTTCCGCGCCAGTCACGCCATCTTCGTGCGCGAGGGCGTCGAACCCGTCGCCGCGATCGACGAAATGCCCCCCGCCCTGCGCCGCCGCCTGCTGTCGCTGCGGGCCTTCGACGCCGACGGCATGATGATCGCCGCCGACATCGTCGAGGGCGCCCAGGCGCAAGGCCTGATCGAAAGGATGTTCGAGGATCCGCGGATCGCCTATCTGCACGCCCACTACGCCAAGTGGGGTTGCTACGCGGCGCGGATAGACCGCGCCTGAGGCCAGGTTCTAGGTTGGCGCCATCTCGCGCAGGACCCAGACCAGCGAGCCGATCCCGGCGCAGAAGACCATCATGTCGATGACGATCGAGCGCGGCTTGGGCGCCTTCAGCGCGTCGAACGCCTCCTGCTTGGCGTCCAGCTTGGCGTTCCCGGCCTCTTTCTTGGCCATGGCTCATTCCTTCGTAGGGTCGAGCTTCGGCCCGAACCTGCGCTTTTAATCATGCGTGGACTGAAGAACCCGCTTCCAAACAGGGTTGAGGGAATCCCAACGGCGCCGCTCAGAAGCAGCCGCCCTCGCGCATCGACGGCATAGGCGGGGGATCCGCGCCGGGCTGAGTGCGGATGGTGCGATAGGTGCGGCAGCGTTCCTGGCGGAGTGTCTGCTTGTTCTCGAACTTCGGTTCCCTTTGCCAGACCTCGCGCCCGTCGGTCGGGCCGATGAACGTGCCGGGCGGCTTGGGAACACCGCCATAGCAGCGCTCCTTCTCCTCCGGGGTCATGTGCTCGTTGCTGAGCCCCCTGCACGCCCGGTGGTAGCGGCCCCAGCCATAGTCCGGATTGCCCTCGGTCAGCCGCCATTGCTCGACGGCCTTCGGATCGACCGTCCAGGCGGGCTCGATCGCGGGGGAGCCCGTGGCGCGCGGTCCGGTGAGTTGCCCCGTCGCCCCGTCCGGCGCGGCCGACGGCGTCTCTTTTGCGGGAGCAGCGCTCCGGGAGGCCGCCCGCCCGCTCAGCGGTAGGGATCGCGGCCTCTGCCGATCGAACCGCTCCAGGTCCACGACGATCACCGTCGGCTCCTCAACGACCGGCGCCGTGTCCTCGACCAGCACCAGGGCGGCCAGGATCAGGCTATTGATCAGGACGCCGCCCGACACGGCGATCCAGCGTCGCCCTCCCCGCAACATTTCCGCCCCCTGGCCGCCACCTCTGGTTAAGCTGAGTGGCAGCACGCGCGCCGCTGGCGCCGTTTTCGAGGCGGTGGCGTGTTCAATCAGCGCCCATCGAAGAGTCGCCCTGCTGACATCCGCTGTCAGCAGCAGCGCCACGGCGCGTGCGCGACATTTGTTCGCATGTTGTTCTTGTGTTAATTCGCGCGTCGAGCCCTACATATAGCCGCTGCGCCGCGACCAATGTCGCGGCCCAACGTTCCGGAAAACATGGCTGAGCAACTGAACTTCATCCGCGTTCGCGGCGCCCGTGAGCACAATCTGAAGAACGTCAGCGTCGATATCCCGCGTGGCGAGCTGGTCGTGCTGACCGGCCTGTCGGGCTCGGGCAAGTCGTCCCTGGCCTTCGACACGATCTATGCCGAGGGCCAACGTCGCTATGTGGAAAGCCTGTCGGCCTACGCCCGTCAGTTCCTTGAGCTGATGAGCAAGCCCGATGTCGATCTGATCGAGGGCCTGTCGCCCGCGATCTCGATCGAGCAGAAGACCACCAGCCGCAACCCGCGCTCGACCGTCGGCACGGTGACCGAGATCCACGACTACATGCGCCTGCTGTGGGCGCGGGTCGGGGTGCCGTACTCGCCCGCCACCGGCCTGCCGATCGAGAGCCAGACCATCAGCCAGATGGTCGACAAGATCACCGCCCTGCCCGAAGGCACGCGTCTCTACCTGCTGGCCCCGGTCGTTCGCGACCGCAAGGGCGAGTACCGGAAGGAGATCGCCGAGTGGCAGAAGGCCGGCTTCCAGCGGCTGAAGATCGACGGCGAATACTATCCGATCGAGGACGCCCCGGTCCTCGACAAGAAGTTCAAGCACGACATCGACGTGGTCGTGGACCGCGTGGTGACCAAGCCCGACATGGAGCAGCGCCTGGCGGACTCCATCGAGCAGGCCCTACGGTTGGCCGATGGCCTGGCCGTCGCCGAGTTCGCCAATATCGAGGAAGGCGAGAAGGAGCCGCGGCGCATCCTGTTCTCGGAACGCTTCGCCTGTCCGGTCAGCGGCTTCACGATCGCCGAGATCGAGCCGCGCCTGTTCTCGTTCAACAATCCGGCCGGCGCCTGCCCGGTCTGCGACGGCCTGGGCGCCAAGCTGGCCTTCGACGCCGACCTGGTGATCCCCGACAAGGACAAGAGCCTGCACAAGGGCGCGGTCGCCCCGTGGGCCAAGGGCCCTTCCCCGCTCTACACCCAGACCCTGCAGGCCCTGGCGCGCCACTACGGCTTCTCGATGGATGACGCCTGGTACAAGCTGTCGCCTGACGCGCGTGACGTGGTGCTGAACGGGTCCAAGGGGACCAAGATCAAGTTCATCTACGACGACAACGCCCGCAAGTATGAGGTCGAGAAGCCCTTCGAAGGCGTGCTGCCGAACCTGGAACGCCGCTGGCGTGAGACGGACAGCAGCTGGGTGCGCGAGGAGCTGGGCCGCTATCAGTCCGACACCCCCTGCGAGACCTGCCACGGCAAGCGCCTGAAACCCGAAGCCCTGGCCGTCAAGATCGACGCCATGGACATCGCCGAGGTCTCGATGCTGGCCATCCGTCCGGCGCGCGACTGGTTCGCGAGCCTGGAAGGCAAGCTGACCGACAAGCAGATGGAGATCGCCCGGCGGATCCTGAAGGAGATCAACGATCGCCTGCGGTTCCTGGTCGATGTCGGTCTCGACTACCTCAACCTGTCCCGCGGCTCGGGCACCCTGTCGGGCGGCGAGAGCCAGCGCATCCGCCTGGCCAGCCAGATCGGCTCGGGCCTGACCGGCGTGCTGTACGTGCTGGACGAGCCGTCGATCGGCCTGCACCAGCGCGACAACACCCGCCTGCTGACCTCGCTGCAAGGCCTGCGCGATCTGGGCAACTCCGTGCTAGTTGTCGAGCACGACGAGGAGGCCATCCTCACCGCCGACTACGTGATCGACATGGGTCCGGCCGCCGGCGTCCACGGCGGCGAGATCATCGCCGAGGGCAAGCCGGCCGACATCATGGCCAACCCCAAGAGCATCACCGGCCAGTACCTGACCGGCGCGCGCGAGATCGAGGTCCCCGAACAGCGCCGGCCGATCAACAAGAAGAAGGTGCTGAAGGTCATCGGCGCCACCGGCAACAACCTGAAGAACGTCACGGCCGAGATCCCCGTGGGGACCTTCACCTGCGTCACGGGCGTGTCGGGCGGCGGCAAGTCGACCTTCACGATCGAGACGCTCTACAAGGCCGCCGCGCGCCGGCTGAACAACGCCAGCGACGCCCCCGCTCCGCACGAGCGGATCGAGGGGCTGGAGCAGTTCGACAAGGTCATCGACATCGACCAGAGCCCGATCGGCCGCACCCCGCGCTCGAACCCTGCGACCTATACCGGCGCCTTCGGTCCGATCCGCGACTGGTTCGCCGGCCTGCCGGAGAGCAAGGCGCGGGGCTATGGCCCGGGTCGCTTCAGCTTCAACGTCAAGGGCGGCCGCTGCGAGGCCTGCCAGGGCGACGGTGTCATCAAGATCGAGATGCACTTCCTGCCGGACGTCTACGTCACCTGCGATATCTGCAAGGGCAAGCGCTACAACCGCGAGACCCTGGACGTGCTGTTCAAGGGCAAGACCATCGCCGACGTGCTGGACATGACCGTCGAGGAGGCCGCCGACTTCTTCAAGGCCGTGCCGCCGATCCGCGACAAGATGGAGACGCTCAAGCGCGTCGGCCTCAGCTACATCAAGGTCGGCCAGCAGGCCACGACCCTGTCGGGCGGCGAAGCCCAGCGCGTGAAGCTGTCCAAGGAGCTGTCGCGCCGGGCCACCGGCCGGACGCTCTACATCCTCGACGAGCCGACCACCGGCCTGCACTTCGAGGACACCAAGAAGCTGCTCGAGGTGCTGCACGAACTGGCCGACCAGGGCAACACCGTGGTCGTCATCGAGCATAATCTGGACGTGGTGAAGACCGCCGACTGGCTGATCGACTTCGGGCCCGAGGGCGGCGACGGCGGCGGCGAGATCGTCGCCACCGGCTCGCCGCAGGACGTGGCCAAGGTCGAGGCCAGCTGGACCGGCCGCTACCTCAAGGAACTGCTGGACCGCCACGAGGACCGCCGCAAGGCGCGGGTGGCCGAACTGAAGAAGGCCAAGCGGGCTTAAGGCGGCCGTGGCCGTTCCCGCCTCCAAGGCCGAACTGCTGGCCGCGATCGACCAGACGTTCGACAAGCTGATGGTCGACCTGGCCCGCACGCCTCTGGAGCGGATCGACGAGACCTTGCTCCAGGGCCACGCCGCCGGGACGCTGATGAGCCCGGCGGATCTGGTGGCCTATCTGATCGGCTGGAACGAGCTGGTTCTGAAATGGCTGGATCGCGACGATCGGGGCCAGCCCGTCGATTTCCCCGAGACGGGCTTCAAATGGAACCAGCTAGGCCTGCTGGCCGGCAAGTTCTACACCGACTACCGCGCGCTGGACTGGCCCCAGCGACTGGAGCGCCTGACCCTGGCTAAGGCTCGCTTGGCCGAAACCATCTCGGCGCGCTCCGACACCGAACTTTACGGCCGGCCCTGGTACGACAAATGGACCAAGGGCCGGATGATCCAGTTCAACACGTCCTCGCCCTACGCCAATGCGCGGGACCGGATCCGCAAGTGGCTGAAGGCGTAGAGCGCCCGCCTACCAGCCGCCAGTGCTGTCGCGATCGGCGCCCTGCTCACGCAGGATCCTGTAGATGGTCGGCGGCGGCGAGAAGACGATCAGGCTGATCAACAGCGACATCGCCGTCGAGATCACGGTCTGCACCATGCCCAGCGGCGTCAAATAGGCCTTCAGCGAGGTGCTGTCGGCGTGCAGCACCTGACCGCCGGCGCCGATATCGCCGGTCAGCAGCGCGGTGGCGGCCGAAAGGATAACCATCAGCAGCAGGAAGACGATCACGCACATCACCACCGCCAGGAAATAGGCGCCCAGCAGCGACCAGAAGAGACCCTTGGTCAGGGGCAGGGAGCGCACGACGGTGAGCTTGCCGGTGTCGAAGGTTGTCGCCGAGGCCATGGACAGGCGCACGGGCAGATAAAAGAGCGCGCCGAGGGTCGCCAGCGTGATCGCCAGCGCCAGCAGCGCGCCGGTGGGACCGCCCAACGCGCCCATGAACTCCGCCAGGCCGAGGCCGACGCCGACCACCCCGCAGATCGCGACGTTGATCGACAGCCAGACCGCCGCCTGCCGCGCCTCGGTCAGGCCAAAGCCCAGGTGGGCGAAGCCCTTCTCCTCGGGCCGCAGCACCAGCCGATTGATCCCCGCGAACAGCACCCCGTTCAGCACCAGGCTGTAAGGCAGCGTCCAGAGCATCATCGGGGTCAGGTCCGCGACCCGACGGCCGAACTCCTCCACGTCGGGATTGTCGGTATTGCTGGCGAAATATTCGGACAGGGCGTGCATCTGCGGTCCGAAGAAATGGATCGACACGACGTTGTAGAGGAACGAGGCGACCGTCAGCAGTCCGCCCCAGATGGCGACGGTCTTCAGGTTCTCCCGCACGAGCCGGAAACCGGAGAAGGCCGCGTCGGAGGCGGAGAACTTGGACATGTCGTGCTCTTCGAAGGATGGACGCCCAAGGCTAAACAGGTTCGCGCCGCTTCGACAGGGCCGAGGCCGGCTTTATTCGCGCGGGCTTGCGACCCGTCGACGGGCGCCTCTAACATCCGTTTGAAATCAGGGAGGACACCATGAAGCTCTACGGCGAGGCCATGCCCGCGCCCAATCCGCGGCGCGTGCGGATCTTCCTGGCCGAGAAGGGCGTCGAGGTCCCGGAGATCCAGATCGGCCTGCGCCAGGGCGGCCACCGCAGCCCCGAGCATCTGGCGCGCAACAGCCTGGGCCAGGTGCCGGTGCTGGAGCTCGACGACGGAACGACGATCAGCGAGACCGTCGCCATCTGCCGCTATTTCGAGGTGCTGCACCCAAGCCCGCCGCTATTCGGCGTCTCCGCCCTTGAGCAGGCGACGGTCGAGATGTGGACCCGGCGGATCGAGTTCCGCCTCATGGTCCCCGTCGGCCTGTTCTGGCGCCACGCCCATCCGCTGACCGCGCGGCTGCTGAAGCAGAACGTCGAGTTTGGGGAGTCGAACCGCGAGGTCGTGGAAAAGGCCCTGCTGTGGCTGGACCGCGAGTTGGCCGACGGCCGCCCCTACCTGGCCGGCGACGCCTATACGATCGCCGACATCGCGGGACAGACGACGCTGGACTTCGCGGACTTCACGGGGTTGCACACGCCGGCCGAGGCGAAAAACGTCCTGGCCTGGCGCGAGCGGATGGCGGCGAGGCCTAGCGCGGGCGCTTGATCCTCGTCCTTCGACAAGCTCAGGATGAGGACCATTGCCGAGGCCGAAGTAGAAACCTCATCCTGAGCCTGTCGAAGGACGAGGTTTCGATCCCTCAGTCGTGCAGGCCCGCGTCGATCTCGTCCTGGTTCAGCTGGGCGAAGGCGCGAGCCGGAGCGGCGACCAGGATCACGGTCTGCAGGGTCAGGAAGATCGGGGCCAGCAGCAGGTTGGCCAGCAGCATCAGGATCAGGCGCGGGTGGCTGGCCACCACGTCGCCCGCGCCAGCGTCGACGCCGCCGCCCAGCACGTTGCCGATGATCGACGACACCGTCGTCCCGATGATCGAGACCACGGCCGCCAGAACGATGGCCAGGACGTACATGCCCAGCAGGCGCAGGAACTGGCCGTGGGTCTGCACCCAGGCCTCCCGGATGTCGATGTGGTGATGCGAGAAGGCGTGCGGGCCCAGCAAGGACAGGCGCACGGCCACCCATAGCGACAGGCCGATCACCGCCAGAGCGCCCAGGGTGGCGAACCAGCCGGCCGCCGCGCCCGACAGCAGTGACGCGCCCAGCACCACCGCCCCGGACGGGATCACCGTCACCCCCAGGGCCGCGGCCCAGGTGATCAGCGACACGATCAGCAGCTGCAGCTCTTCCTTGCCCAGGCGCAGATAGGCGAAGCGGTCATTGTTGGGCTCCACCACCGAGCGGATGACCGCCGCCTGCAGCACCGAGGCCAGGAACAGGGCCACCGCGATCAGGATCACCATCACCCCGCCCAGGTGCGTGATCAGGTCGAGGATCTCGCGCGGGTCGGCCGAGCCGGCGCGCCCCGCCAGGGCCGCCCGACCTTCGTCGCCCAGCACGATCTTGGCGAACAGGCCCAGGATCGGCAGCATGACCAGTGAGAAGGTCGCCCAGGCCAGCACCGCCAGCGGCTTGCGCCGCATGGTCTGGAGGCCTTCGAGCGCGGCGTCGACGGGGCGGACGGACATCTAGGCTTCCTGCGTGACCGCGCTGACGCGGTAGAAATGGGCCAGCGAACCGGCCCAGGCCGGCATGGCGTAGAAATAGGAACTCGCCGCCAGGATCGCCGCGATGACCAGCCCCTGGCCAGGCGCGAGGGCCAGCAGCGCGCTGAGCACGAATAGCGGTGCGGCGATCGCCAGGCCGACGACGAACAGGGTCGGCACGCGGCCCTTGGTCAGCGGAAAGGCGCTCAGGACCCGCACGCCCGACTGCTCGACCGTGGCCGGGGCCGACAGCGACAGGCGAAGGCTCAGCCAGATCAGGATCGCCAGGCTGGCCAGCGGGACCAGGCTGAGCACGAAGCCGGCCGGGCCGGCGCTAGCGAAGGCGCCCTTCCAGCCGTCGATCGTGCCGGGGTCGAAGTTCGGCGCGGCGGTGCGGGCCACGCCCAGGGCGACGCCGCCGACAATGACCATCAGGATCGCGCCGATCAGGCACAGCAGGGCCAGGACCATCAGTTGAGCGGCCAGCAGCCGCCACTCGTCGCGGCCCCACCGCAGGCCCTTCAGGCCCATCTCGCGGCCGAACGCGCGTCGAAACAGCGCGCCCTGAGCGATGACGATGGGCAGCACGGCGCCGATGGTCTTCAAACCCGGTGGCAGGACATCGGCGGCGACGCTGACCACCGCCGCGACGGCCAGGGCCGCCCAGCAGTCGCGAACGGCGCTGACCACATCGGAAAGGCCCGCGCGCAAGGTCGCGCTGATCGTCGCCGATCCGTCCGTCATCCTTCCAAGTCCTCTTGCGCGCCGAGTCGCCGCGATCCGCGCAATCTATGGCCTCGCCGCGCTCGCCGCTACGTCTCGCGCGTCAACGCCCGGTGGATGACCGCCCAGGGCGCGAAGAACACCGCCTGGACCACCGCGCTGAACAGGGCGCCGAGCACGCCCAGCCCCGTCAACCACGGCCAGACGTCGCGCAGGATCTCCAGCGGCGGGCGGGCCATGAAGGTCTCGATCGCGCCCGATCCGCGCAGCGCCGTCAGCGAACCGCCGGCGGCGATCAGCAGGCCCACCATCACCGCGCCGACCAGGATCTCCAGTCCCAGCACGAAGATCACCAGCAGCAGGGCCACGCCCAGCAGCCGCCAACCCTGACCCTTGGTCAGGCTCCACGACTCGAACAGGCGGAACTGGTTGTCGACGAAGGTCATCGGCGCGGCCATCGACAGGCGCAGCGCCACCCACAGGATAAGACCTCCCGCCACGAAACAGCCGACAACGGCCGTCGCGATCGCCGCCATGTGGCCGCTCTCGCCGCCGCCGACCGCGACGATCGCCACGATCACCACCACGACCAGGACAATGACGAAGATGGCGATCATCGCCAGCACCTGCTCGACCAGCAGCAGCAGGGTCAGCCACAGCTCGCGAGAGCCGACCCGAAGATAGGCCCAGGCCGACTGCTCAGGCGTCAGCACCGCCCGGAACACCGCCGCGCAGAACACCGCCCTCACGAACGAAGACCACAGCCAGTAGAGCAGGTTGAAGGCCGTCATGCCCGACTGGGCCTGGAGCATCTGCTGCATCATCTCGGGGCTGGGATCGCCGCCCCGCTGGGTCATGGCCAGTTGGAGGATCTGGGCGAAAGCCGGCCCCATCGCCAGGACGCACAGGACGGCCGGGACGATCAGCGCCGCCACGACGGCGATCGCCCATCCGACCACCGCCAAGGGCTTGCGACCGACCAAGCCAAAGCTGGCCGTCGCGGCCTCGCCCACGGAAAAGCTCGCCATGTTCCCACCCATGCTCGCCAGGCGCGAAGGGCCCCGCCCAGTCACGTGACACTAACAGCAGGTTTCGCCGAGCGACAGCCGGGGGTATAGGCCCGCCCCATGACCACGAATTCCACTCATCAGCCCGTCCACGTCGTCGGCGGCGGCCTCGCCGGTTCCGAAGCCGCCTGGCAGATCGCCCAGGGCGGCGTGCCCGTCATCCTGCACGAGATGCGCAGGGACGAGGCGACCGGAGCGCCCTCAAGCAGCGAAGCGCTAGGGCAAGTAAAAAAGATTCGCACCGACGCCCACAACACCGACGGCCTGGCCGAGATGGTCTGCTCCAACTCGTTCCGCTCGGACGACTGGCAGTTCAACGCCGTGGGCCTGCTGCACGCCGAGATGCGCAAGCTGGACAGCCTGATCATGGCCTGCGCCGACCAGCACCAGGTACCGGCCGGCGGCGCCCTGGCCGTCGACCGCGACGGCTTCTCGGGCGAAGTCACCCGCCGCCTGGAAGCCCATCCGCTGGTCACCATCGTCCGCGAGGAGATCGCCGGCCTGCCGCCGCAAGCGTGGGACAATGTCATCGTCGCCACCGGCCCGCTCACCTCGCCCGCCCTGGCCCAGGCGATCCTGGACGTGACCGGCGAAGGCCAGCTCAGCTTCTTCGACGCCATCGCGCCGATCATCCACTTCGACTCGATCGACATGGACAAGGCCTGGCGCCAGTCGCGCTACGACAAGGAAGGCCCCGGCGGCGACGCGGCCGCCTACATCAACTGCCCGATGAACAAAGAGCAGTACGAGGCCTTCATCGACGCCCTGCTGGCCGGTCCGAAGTCCGAGTTCAAGGAGTGGGAAAACGTCCCCTATTTCGACGGCTGCCTGCCGATCGAGGTGATGGCCGAGCGCGGCCGCGAGACCCTGCGCCATGGCCCGATGAAGCCGGTCGGCCTGACCAACCCGCGCGATCCCTTGGTCAAGGCCTACGCCATCGTCCAGCTGCGCCAGGACAACGCCCTGGGCACGTTGTGGAACATGGTCGGCTTCCAGACGAAACTGAAGCACGGCGTCCAGGCCGAGACCTTCCGGATGATCCCGGGCCTGGAGAACGCCCAGTTCGCCCGGCTGGGCGGCCTGCACCGCAACACCTTCATCAACTCGCCCAAGCTGCTGGACAGGTCGTTGCGCCTGAAGGTCCAGCCGCGCCTGCGCTTCGCCGGCCAGGTCACGGGTGTCGAGGGCTATGTCGAGAGCGCCGCCATGGGCTTGCTGACCGGTCGCTTCGCCGCCGCCGACCGCAAGGGCGCGCCGATCGACGCCCCGCCGCCGACGACGGCGCTGGGCGCTCTGGTCGAGCACATCACCGGCGGCCACCTGGAAGCGGGCAATGGCCCCGGTAGTTTCCAGCCGATGAACATCAACTACGGCCTGCTGCCGCCGCTGGAAGCGCCCAAGGTCGACGAGGACGGCAAGAAGATCCCGCTCAAGGAGCGTGGCCGGGCCAAGAAGCGGCTGATGAGCCTGCGCGCTCTGAAGGCTCTGGAGGCGTGGGCGGAAGCGGCGACGCCGGCCGCCTGAGGCCGCGCGTGGCGCGATCCCGCGGGAAGATCCTGAAGCCCTTCGCAACGAGCTTCAGCGCTTCCCAATGGATCGCCGCCAGAATGCCCGCTACCTGCCAGGGATGGCTAGCGAGCGCCTTCCAGATCGCGCCATCGGTCAGATCGCGCCGCTCACCCGAAAAAGTCGCGGCCAGCACCAGGCCCTCCTCGTCCAGCACATCGACGCCGACATGGACGGTCTCGCCCGGCGGCGCGATCTCGAAGCCGTAGCGCAGGTCCATCGGCAGGAACGGTGAGACGTAGAAGGCCTTGCGGGCGTCTTGCTCGATCCAGCCGCCCACCGTCCGCCGGGCCGGAAGCACGTAATCGTGGCGCTGGCCGAAGGTGTTGCGAACGGCGTGGACCGTGGCGACCAGCTTGCCGTCGGCGTCGTGGCAGAAGAACACGCTCAGCGGATTGAAGCCCTTACCCAGGATGCGGGGCATGGCCAGCACGCTGATCCGGGCGCCCTCCGGCGCCAGCCCCCGCGCCGCCAGCTTGGCCAGCACGGTCTCCTTCAACGACGTCTCGGGCTCGTCCAGGTGGTCGCGATCGTGGAAGCCGATCAGGTTCCAGCGCCCGCGCGAGAACCGCTTGAGCGACCGGTCCAGCGCGTCGATCTCGTCGAGATCCAGCAGTAGCATGAATACCCGATAGCGCAGCCGATGGCGCTTGGGTCGCATGCGCTCGTGGAGGACATGACCGCTGTAAAGCGCCGAGCGGAACGTCATGCGACCAGCGCCCGCTCGGCCTCGACCGCGGGAGACTTGAGGAAGATGCGCCCCGACGGATCCGGCGTCATCCACGGACGATGGACCCCGCCCAACTGCTCGGCGACGGCGAGGCCCGCCTGCAGGCCGTCCTCGTGGAAGCCCGAGCCGAAATAGGCGCCGCAGAACCAGGTCCGGCGGCGGCCTTGCAGCGACCATAACTGTCGCTGGGCCAGCATGGCCGGACTGTCGAACAGCGGGTGCTCATAGACCTGGTCGTGCAGGAGCTCGCCCGGCGTCTTGTCGGGATTCAGCGACAGGAACACCGGCGCCTCGCCGATCGGCTGCAGGCGGTTCATCCAGTAGGTCACCCCACCGTCCTCGCCGCGCCGGCCGACATGGTTCCAGCTGGCCCAGGCGGCCCGGCGGCGCGGCATCTGGCCGACGTCGCGGTGCAGCACCGCCCGGTTGCGGCTATAGCGGAAGGCGCCCAGCAGCGCGCGTTCCTCGGCCGTCGGCGAGGCCAGCATGGCCAGCGCCTGGTCGGCGTGGGCGGCGATGACCACTTGGTCGTAGATCCGCGTCTGACCGGCCGCGTCCTCGATCGAGACCCCGTCGGGCTGACGATGGATCGCCTTCACGGGCCGCCCCGTAAGGATGTCGCCCGAGATCCCGGCGGCCAGCTTCTCCACGTAGCGGGCGCTGCCGCCGGCCACGGTGCGCCAGATCGGCCGCTTGTCGACCGGCAGCATCAGCCCGTGATTGTCGAAAAACCGCAGCAGGGCGGCCGCCGGAAACTCGCGGATATCGCTCATCGAGGTCGACCAGATCGCCGCCGCCTGCGGCAGCAGGTGGTCTTCCTGGAACGCCCGCCCGAAACCCTGCTGGCGCAGATATTCGTCGAGCCGGCACAGACCGCCGCTCTCCAGATCCGGCGGGATGCGGCGGCCCTCGCGATAGAACCTCATGACGTCCAGCAGCATCTTGATGAAGCGCGGGTTCAGCGCGTTGCGCTTCTGGGCCAGGATGTTGGTGCTGGAATATTCCAGCGCTCCGTTGTCCAGAGACACGCCGAACGACATGTCGGTCGCCGCCGTCTCGACGCCCAGATGCTGGAACAGCGCCGTCAGGTTCGGATAGTTCGGCTCGTTGTAGACGATGAAGCCGGTGTCGATCGCCGTCCCGTCCACGCGCACCGTATGGGCGTGACCGCCGAGCCGGTCGTCGGCCTCGTACAACGTCACGTCATGGCCGCGCGACAGCAGCCAGGCGGCGGAAAGTCCCGAGATTCCGGCGCCGATCACGGCGACGGACAGACGAGGAACTGCGGTGGCCAAGGCGATCTCCCAACGGCGTCCGAGCGACGCTTCGGGAGCAGCTACGGGTCGTCGAGACAAACGGACGCATCCTATCGGCCGGTCCGCGCGTAACTGTCTCCGGAACAGGGAAGAGGACGGCCCATGAGCTTGGTGAAGGCGGCGATCCGCGCGTTCGAGGACGCGCCGGCGCCCGACGTGTTGTCGCGCAGGGCGATCGACATGCTGGTCGGCGACGTGCGCCGCCGACTGTCCTACGCCCCGGCCGACGCGACCGCCCTCTTCGCCCGCGACATGGACCGCCATCCGATCGCCACTCACACCGAAGACGCCAACGCCCAGCACTACGAATTGCCCGCCGCCTTCTTCGAGACCGTGCTGGGCCCGAACCTGAAATATTCCAGCGGCCTCTATCCGCCCGGCGCCACCAAGCTGGAGCATGCCGAGGCCGAGGCCCTGCGCGAGACCGCCGCCCATGCCGACCTGCGCGACGGCCAGGACGTGCTGGAACTGGGCTGCGGCTGGGGTTCGCTGTCGCTGTGGATGGCCCAGCGCTATCCGAACTCTCGGATCGTCAGCGTCTCCAACGCCGCCTCGCAGCGCGCCTTCATCGAGGGTCGCGCGGCCGAACGCGGCCTGAGCAACCTGACCGTCGTCACCGCGGACATGAACGACTTCAGCACGGACCGCCGCTTCGACCGCGTGGTCTCGGTCGAGATGTTCGAGCACATGTCCAACTGGCGCGCGCTGCTGGCGCGGGTCCGCGGCTGGCTGAAGCCGGACGGACTGCTGTTCCTGCACGTCTTCACCCACCGCGCGACGCCCTACCGGTTCGAGACCGACGACCCGGCCGACTGGATCGCCCAATACTTCTTCGCCGGCGGGGTGATGCCCAGCCACGACCTGGCGCGGCAGTTCCCGGACCTGTTCACCGTCGAGGCCGACTGGCGCTGGAGCGGCGAGCACTATGCCCGCACCGCCCGCCAGTGGCTGGCCAACATGGACGCCAGCCGCGCCAAGCTCGATCCGGTGCTGACCGAGGTCTACGGCAAGGACGCGGCCGTCTGGCGGCGGCGCTGGCGACTGTTCTTCCTGGCCACCGCTGGCCTCTTCGGCCATCGCGGCGGCGAGGAATGGGGCGTCAGCCACTATCGTATGCGTCCGGTTCTGGAGACCGCCCGATGATCCGCCTCGCCGCCGGCTACGCGACCACCGCCCTGACCATGCTGGTCCTGGACGGGGTCTGGCTGACCCTGGCCACGCCGCGCCTCTACAAGCCACGCATCGGCGAGTTGCTCGCCGACAAGCCGTCGCTGCCGCCGGCCGTCGTCTTCTACTTTCTGTACGTCGCCGCCATTGTCGTGCTGGCCATCCAGCCGGCCTTGCGTGAGGGCGGGTGGCGACGCCTGCTGACCCATGCGGTCGTCTTCGGCCTCGTCGCCTACGCCACCTACGACCTGACCAACCAGGCGACGTTGAAGACCTGGTCGACCACGATCACGTTGGTCGACATGGCCTGGGGAACCCTGGTCACCGCCGCCGCCGCCTCGACCGGATACGCCGTGATGCGCTGGATGGGGAAATAGTCACGTTGCCAGACCGAATTGACCGTGCGAGCGTCCCGGCCCTTGGGAGCTCGCGGGGACGCTTGATGGACGCCGACACCAGCCGCGCCTTGCTGTCGCGCGCCATCGCGCGCGTGGCCAACCGCGACTCAGACGCGCTGAAATACGTCTATCGTCACACATCCGCGAAACTGTTCGGCGTCTGCCTCCGTATCTTGAACGACCGCGAGGAGGCGGAAGACGTGCTTCAGGATGTGTACCTCACCGTCTGGAACAAGGCCGACAGGTTCGACGCCGAGAAGGCCAGCCCGATCACCTGGCTGGTCAGTCTGGCGCGCAACCGCTCGATCGACCGCCTGCGCGCCCGGGGCGCCCGGGGAGGAAGCGCCGTGACCGCTGGCGTCGAGGAGGCCGAGGCCCTGCCCGATGGCGCCCCCCTGGCCTCGACCCTGATCGAGGACGAGGACGACCGCCGCCGCCTCGAAGGCTGCCTGGATCAGCTGGACCCGAAGCACGCCGGCGCGGTGCGCACCGCCTTCTTCGAGGGCGTCACCTATGAGGCCCTGGCCAACATGCTGAGCGTGCCTCTGGGCACGATGAAGAGCTGGATCCGACGCAGCCTGATCAGCCTGCGCGCGTGCCTCGAAGCATGACCGACGCCCTGCCCCCCGAAGGTGAAGACCGCCCGCTGGCCGGCGAATACGCTCTGGGCGTCCTGGACGCGGACGAACGCGTGGAAGCGCAACGCCGGATCGCCGCCGAACCAGCCTTCGCCCGCGCCGTCGAATGGTGGGAAGGTCGCCTGGCCCATCTGGCCGAACGCATCCCGCCGGTCGAGCCCCCGGCCGCCATCTGGCCGCGCATCGCCAATCTGATCGGAGCCGCGACGCGGAAACCCTCGGCCTGGAACAATGTCCGCCTGTGGCAAGGCGCTTCGGCTGGCGCCCTGGCGCTGGCGGCGGCCAGCATCGTCGCCCTTGTCGTGACCCCGCGTCCGGCCCCGCCGCCGGCCGTCGCCCCGGCCAAGCCGCCGCCGGCCGTCGCCGAGGTGGCGCTGATCGCCGATCCGGCCACCAAGCAGCCCGCCCTGGTCGCGACCCTCGATCACGCCGCCGGCAAGCTGATCCTGACGCCCGTCTCGATGAAGATGCCGGCCGGCCGCGAGGCCGAACTGTGGATCATCCCCGAGGGCCAGAAAGCCATCTCCCTGGGCATTGTTCCCAGCGACGCGCCCAAGGCCATCCCCCTGCCCGTCGGCCTGACCGGCGCGGGGACTTACACCGCCTTGCTAGCCATCACCGACGAGCCGCCCGGCGGCGCGCCCACTGGCGTCGCCACCGGTCAGGTCCGCGCGGCGGGCAAGTTCGTGGCCCAGACGGAATAGCCGCTCTCGCCGTCGCCAAGTAAGTCGTTTATGACTTAGCAACAGGCGCCGCCCCTCGATGGATGGCGCGTGTCGAGGCGCCCGCGCGTGATGAGCACGCGGCGACGGTTGCGGAACGGGGCTTCCGGGGTCTCTCCTGCTATCGCTGGGGTCTCGACGGCGAGTAGAGCGGGGTCGAATCGGGAGTGGCGGAAGCGTTCGACATCGGGGCCAGAGCCAAGGCGCGTTGCGACCTGCTGGGCCTTGCGCCCTACAGCGAGGTCGAGGGGCAGCTGACGCGACGGTTCCTGACCCCGGCGCACGAGGCCGCCCTGACCGCCGTGAGCGGCTGGATGCGGGAAGCCGGCATGAGCGTCCGCCGCGACGCCGCCGCCAACCTGATTGGCCGCTACGAGGGCGAGTTCCCCGACGCGAAGGCCCTGATCATTGGCTCGCATATCGACAGCGTCCGCAACGGCGGGCGCTATGATGGGCCGCTGGGGATCATGCTCGGGATCGATGTGGTCGAGGCCTTGAACCGCGCCGGCGGCCGCCTGCCGTTCGCGATCGAGGTCGTGGCGTTCGGCGACGAGGAAGGCTCGCGCTTCCCGGCCTCGATGAGCTGCAGCCGGGCGATCGCCGGGACGTTGGACGCCTCGGCGCTGGACATGAAGGACGCCGACGGCGTGTCGGTCGCGGAGGCGCTGAAGGCGTTCGGCGGCGATCCAGACGCTATCGCCAGCGCGGCGCGCAAGCCCGAGCAGGTGCTGGCCTTCCTCGAAGCGCACATTGAACAGGGTCCGGTGCTGGAGGCCGAGGGCCTGGCCCTGGGCGTCGTCACCGCCATCGCCGCCCAGAAGCGGCTGATGGTGCGCATCGAGGGGACCGCCGGCCACGCCGGCACGACACCGATGAACCTGCGCAAGGATCCCGGTCCTGCCGCCGCCGAGGCGATCCTGGCCCTGGAGCGGATCTGCCGCGCGGGGACCGATGGCCTGGTCGGCACGGTGGGACGCATGACCGCCCTGCCCGGCGCCTTCAACGTCATCCCCAGCGCGATCGAGTTCTCGATGGACATCCGCGCCGAGACCTCGGCGACGCGCGACGAGGCGGTGATCACCATCGGCGCCGAGATCCACGCCATCGCCGCCAAGCGCGGCCTGTCGGCGACCGTCACCCTGATGCAGGCCCTGGCCGAGAGCCCCTGCGACCCATCGCTGATGGGCCTGCTGGATGGAGCGCTGGCTGACCTTTTCTTGCCCGTGCGTCGCCTGCCCTCGGGCGCGGGTCACGACGCCATGGTGATGGCCGACCTTTGCCCCGTCGCCATGCTGTTCATCCGCTGCGAGGGCGGGATCAGCCACAACCCGGCCGAGGCCGTCACCGAGGCCGATTGCGCCTTGGCGGCCCAGGCCATGCTCGGATTTGTCGAGAAGCTGGCGGCGCGTAATCCTCGCCCTTCGACAGGCTCAGGGTGAGGACTACGAATGATCCGCCGCGACGACCCAACAGTAACCCTCATCCTGAGCCTGTCGAAGGACGAGGGTGGCCCAAGAACAAAGACACGATGACCGACACATTCCGCGAGCTCGACCACCCCGCCCGCCTGCTGATGGGGCCCGGCCCGATCAACGTGCATCCGCGCGTGCTGCGGGCCATGTCGGTACAGCTGCTGGGCCAGTTCGACCCCGAGTTCACCGGCTATATGAACGAGGTCATGGCGCTGTATCGCGGCGTCTTCCAGACCAGGAACCAGTGGACCTTCCTGATCGACGGCACCTCGCGCGCCGGCATCGAGGCGGCCCTGGTCTCGACGCTTTCGCCGGGCGACGACGTCGTGGTGGTCAATGCCGGGCGCTTCGGCCTGCTGCTGGCCGAGATCGCCGAACGCTGCGACGCCAAGGTCACCTTCGTCGAGGGCGCGTGGGGTGCGATCGTCGACCCGCAGGCGGTCGAGGACGCCGTGGCGCGCGTCAAGCCGCGCCTGGTCGCCTGCGTGCACGGCGACACCTCGACCACCATCGCCCAGCCGATCGAGGCCATCGGCGAGATCTGCCGCCGCCACGACGCCCTGCTCTATGTCGACGCGACCGCGACGCTGGCCGGCATGAACGTCCCGGTCGACGCCTGGCAGGCCGACATCGTCACCGCCGGTCTGCAAAAGTGCCTGGGCGGCCCCTCGGGCTCGGCCCCGATCACCATCAGCGACCGCGCCGCCGAGCACATCGCCAGTCGCAAACATGTCGAGCGCGGCATCGCCACGGCGGGCGCCGCCTCGGGCCAGGGTCGCCGGATCGCCTCCAACTACTTCGACCTGGCGATGATCATGGACTACTGGTCCGACAAGCGCCTGAACCACCACACCGAGGCGGCCAGCATGCTGTTCGCCTCGCGGGAGTGCGCGCGGATCGTGCTGGAGGAAGGCCTCGACGCGCGCTTCGCCCGCCACGCCCAGGCCGGCGCGGCCATGGTCGCGGGGATCGAGGCGCTGGGCCTGACGGTCTACGGCGACCAGGCTCACAAGATGACCAACGTCACCGGCGTGATCGCGCCCAGCGGCGTCGACTACGACCGGGTGAAGGCCCGCATGCGCACCGAGTTCGAGATCGAGATCGGCTCGGCCTTCGGACCTCTGGCCGGCCAGATCTGGCGGATCGGGACCATGGGCGTGAACGCGCGCAAGCACGCGGTGCTTCAGACCCTGGCGGCGTTCGAGGCCGTGCTGCGCTGGGAGGGCTTCAGCGCCCCGGCCGGCGCGGGCGTCGACGCGGCGGCGAAGGTCTACGCATGAGCTATCCGAGAGACCTGATCGGGTACGGCGAGCACCCGCCCCAGGCTAATTGGCCCAACGACGCCCGCGTGGCGGTGCAGTTCGTGCTGAACTACGAGGAAGGCGCCGAGCGGTCGATCCTGCACGGAGACCCGGTCAGCGAGTTCTTTCTCTCCGAAATGGTCGGCGCCCAGCCCATCGAAGGCATGCGCAACATGTCGATGGAGAGCCTCTACGAATACGGTTCGCGCGCCGGCTTCTGGCGTATCCGGCGACTGTTCGAAGACTTTGGCCTGCCGCTGACGGTGTTCGGCGTCGCCCAGGCCATGGCGCGCCATCCAGACGCCGTCGAGGCGATGATGAAGTCCGGCTGGGAGATCGCCAGCCACGGCTATCGCTGGATCGACTACCAGCACTTCACGCCCGAGCAGGAGCTGGAGCACATTCATCGCGCCATCGAGATCCAGAAACGGCTGACCGGCGAGCGGCCCCTCGGGTGGTACCAGGGGCGCACCAGCCCCAACACCGCCCGTCTGGTCGCGCTGGAAGGCGGCTTCGTCTACGACGCCGACAGCTATGCCGACGATCTTCCGTACTGGGACGACCAGCACGGCCGCGCCCAGTTGATCGTGCCCTACACGCTGGAAGCCAACGACATGCGCTTCACAGCGGCCCAGGGCTTCAACACCGGCGAACAGTTCTTCACCTATCTGCGCGACGCCTTTGACGCCCTCTATCTGGAAGGCGAGACCGCGCCCAAGATGATGAGCGTCGGCCTGCACTGCCGCGTGGTCGGCAAGCCCGGTCGCATCGGCGCCCTGCGGCGGTTCCTGGAGCATATCACCCGGCACGACCGCGTCTGGGTGGCCAGGCGCATCGACATCGCCCGCCACTGGATCGCGACCCATCCGTATGAGGTGAAGACATGAGCGGCGCCCCGCCCCTGACCCTGGCTCGGCTGAACAGCATGAACCAGACTGGCTTCACCACCGCCCTGGGCTTCGCCTTCGAGCTGTCGCCCTGGGTCGTCGAACGCGCCTTCAATGAGCGGCCCTTCGCCAGCGTCGAGGCCCTGCATGGCGCGATGATGGCCGTGCTCGACGCCGCGACCACCGCCGACAAGCTCGCGCTGATCCGCGCCCACCCCGAACTGGCCGGCAAGGCCGCGATCGCCAAGTCGCTGACCGCCGAGAGCAACGCCGAACAGGCCAGCGCGGGCCTCGACAGGCTGACGCCGGACGAGTTCGCGCGCTTCCATGCGCTGAACACCGCCTACTACGAGCGCTTCGGTTTCCCGTTCATCATCGCGGTGCGGCTGAACGACAAGAGCTCGATCCTGGCCGCCATGCAGGCGCGCCTCGCCAACGACGAGGCCGAGGAGATCGCCGAGGCGATTCTGCAGATCGGCCTGATCTCCAAACTCCGGCTGCTCGACGCGGTGACCGAATAGATGGACTACGACCTTCCCGGCTGGCTGAACCTCTCGCTGCGCTGGCTGCACGTGATCGCCGGCGTCGCCTGGATCGGGGCCTCGTTCTACTTCGTCTGGCTGGACAACAATCTGCGCGCTCCTGTCCCCGAAAAAGAGGGCGTGAAGGGCGAACTGTGGGCCGTGCACGGCGGCGGCTTCTATCATTCGCAGAAGTACATGGTGGCCCCGGCGCACATGCCCGACCACCTGCACTGGTTCAAATGGGAGGCCTACACCACCTGGCTGTCGGGCTTCGCGCTGCTGATCGTGCTCTACTACTGGCAGGCGCCGGTCTATCTGATCGACACCGCCAAGCACGCGTTCAGCCAGCCGGCCGCGATCGGCGCGGGCCTGGCCTTCATCTTCGGCGGGCTGGCGCTCTACGAGGCGCTGTGCCGCTCGCCGCTGGGCCAGCGCGGCCTGTGGTTCGGGATCGTCTGGTTCGGCGCGCTGACGGCGGCGGCCTATGCCCTGTCCAAGCTGTTCAGCGACCGCGGCGCCTTCATCCACGTCGGCGCGATCATTGGCACGGCCATGGTCGCCAACGTCTTCCTGGTGATCATCCCCAACCAGCGCAGGATCGTCGCCGACATGCTGGCCGGCCGTCCGGTCGATCCGCGCCTGGGCGCCATGGGCAAGCAGCGGTCGGTGCACAACACCTACATGACCCTGCCGGTCATCTTCATCATGATCAGCAACCACTATCCGATGGTCACCGGCCATCCGCTGAGCTGGCTACTGCTGGCCATGATCAGCGCCGGCGGGATCTCGATCCGGCAGTTCTTCCTGCTCAAGCACCACGGCAAGATCCGCCATGATTTCCTGTTCTACGGCGCGATGCTGATCTTCGCCGCCACGGTCGTCGCCAGCATGAAGCCCAAGGACAAGGTCGAGATCTCCACCCCGGTCCCGTTCTCAACCGCCCAGGCGATCGTGCAAAAGCACTGCGTCATGTGCCACGGCGCCACGCCGACGCACGCGGGCTTCTCGGCGCCGCCTTTGGGCGCGACCTTCGACACGCCTGAGCATATCCGGACCTACGCCCCGAAAATCCGCGAGCGCGCCGTGCTCTCGACCAGCATGCCCCTTGGCAACGAGACAAGCATGACTGTAGAGGAGCGCGCCCAGCTGGGCGCCTGGATCCATCAAGGAGCCAAGATCCCGTGACCGACGCCGTCCTGGACGCGACCACCAAGACCGAGACCGAGAACACCCCGCGCAAGCGCAACGCCGAGCGCACGCGCAAGGCGATCCTCGCCGCGGCCTTGAAGGAATTCGCCCAGGCGGGCTTCGCCGGCGCGCGCATCGAGCGGATCGTCAAGGCCGCCAAGTGCAACATCCGGATGCTGTACCACTACTTCGGGGACAAGAAGGGCCTGTACATGGCCGTCCTCGAGAGCGCCTACATGGACCTGCGCGCTCGCGAGGCCGAGCTGAAGATCGACTTCGACAAGCCCCTCGACGGCTTTCTGGAGCTGCAGCGCTTCACCTTCGACTATTTCGAGAAGAACCCCCGCTTCGAGGGCCTGCTGCGCAACGAGAACCTGCAGCACGGCAAGTTCGCCGCCCAGTCGCGCGTGGTCACCGAGACCGCCTTCCCGCTGCGCCGCACGATCGAGAAGCTGATCGAGAGCGGCCAGCGCCAGGGGATCTTTGGTCCGAACCTCGACCCGGTGCAGATCTACGTGACCATCGCGGCCATGAGCCGCTTCCATCTGGCCAATGGCTATTCGCTGTCGGCGACCCTGGACACCGACATGAGCGCTCCCGAGTGGCGCAAGGCGCGGCTGGACCACGCCCTGGCGCTGCTCGAAGGCTATCTGACGCGCGGCGCGCGCTAAGGTTTGGCGGCCGGCGCGGTCGCCAGCGGCGGGCCGCTGAACTCGGCCTCGATCCTCACCTGGACCTCGTCGCCGACGCCCATGGTCGTGCCCGGGGCCGGAACGCCGTAGGCGATGCCGAAGTCCGAGCGGTTGAACGCGCCCTTGGCCGAGAAGCCAACGCGGGCGTGCGGGTCCATCGGATGGCCCGGATAGCCGCCGTTATAGGTCACATCCAGCACGACCGGCTTGGTGACGCCGTGCAGGGTCAGATCGCCGGTGACCTTGCCGGTGTCGGGACCGGTGGTCTCGACCTTGGTCGACTTGAAGGTGATGGCCGGATAGGTCGCCGTGTTCAGCCACTGCGGCCCGGTCAGCTCGGCCAGGAATCCCTCCGGCGGGACCGGCAGGGTCAGCGACATCGGATTGATCGTCGCCTCCAGCGTGCTGGCCGCGGCGTTGTTCTGGTCGAAATGCAGCTTGGCGTCGAAGTCGGCGAACGCGGCCGTGTAGTTCGAGAAGCCGAGGTGGCTGACGCTGAACACCAACGTCGCGTGATGCTTGTCCAGCGTATAGTCGCCGGCCGGGATATCGGCTTTCGGCGGCTTCAGCGCGGCGGCCGGCGGCGCGGCGACGACGGGCGCGTCCGCCTTCTTGTCGGCGGCGGGCTGGGGCGAACAGGCGGCCACCGCGAGCAGCGCCATGACGGGCAGGATCGATCTCATGCGCTTCCCTCCAAGAACCCGAAGGCCGGGGCAACAGGCCCCTACGCCGACGCAACGTCAACGTAGGGGACCCGACAGAGGTTGCGGACGGGCCCGCCTTAGGCGGCCATGAACATGTCCGCCGTCACGAGGGACGAGGAGACGTTCTTGAGCAGGACGACCTGGTCGTAGCCCGCGACCCCGTCGGTGTCGGCGACGACATAGGTGTCTGCGCCAGCGCCGACTATGATGTACTTCTGGCCATAGAAGCCCATCTGGCGCTGCTGGTCGTAGGCTGCAAGCGCCAGTTGCGCGGCCGCGCTGATCGCGCCGGTGAACGGACTGATCTGCCCGACGTCGCCCATGCGAATGACGTCGCCTTCCTTCACCACCGCCGGCGCGCCTGAGAAGGCCAGCTTGTCGTTGACGCCGAAGTCGGTGATGACGTCCGCCCCCGTCAGCGACGGGCTGAAGTAGCCGTCACCAGCGAGGAACTTGAAGACATCCGCGCCTGCGCCGCCGATCAGCATGTCGGAGCCCTGGCCGCCGAAGAGCACATCCGCGCCATCACCGCCGTTCAGCAGGTCGTTGCCGCCCCCGCCGTACAGGACGTCATTGCCGGCGCCGCCGGTGATCACATCATAATCGGCGCTGCCTTGGATGGTGTCTGCGCCCGACGTCGGCTGCATCGCCACCGTGCTGGAGATCGGAGCCAGGCCGATCATGTTGAGCGAAACGATGCCCGTGGCGCTGAAGACCAGTATGGTCCCGCCATCGTCGCTGACCTGGACCCGGTTGCCGTAGCCGCCGAAGTGATAGGCAGGCGAGTCCAGCGGATTGATGTCGACGCCCAGCGAAAACACCTGCTCGAGGCCCCACGTCGTCGTCGAATACTGGAACAGCCGGTCGTAGTTGTCGACGACGAAGAGATGTTTTCCGTCGGCGCTGAAATCGAGGCCGTAGAGGCCCAGAACCTGCGGCTGTCCGGCGAACAGGCTGAGCTTGTAGTTCAGCGCGCCGTCGAAGATAGCGCCGCCGCTGGCGATGAGCGAGCCGTCACGCGAAATGGCCATGGTGCTGGAGCCGCCGCCGGCCTGGCTGCCCTCGTAGGGCGCGCCCGAAACGGTGTGGCCCTTGTCGAATTCAAACAGTTCGAGCGTGAAGCCGCCCGAGGCCAGCAGGGCCTGATCATGGTCGGCGCTGCTGACCATCACGCTGCTCTGGCGGTAGTTCTGGGTGTCCTGGGTGAAGACCCCGGTGCTCAGGGTCAGCGTTGTGACGTAGTTCGTGCCTGACGCCTCCAAATCCTGGGTAAGGATCACCGTGTTATTGCCCAGGACGGCCACGTCGGCGAAGCCGCGATCGAGCCCCGTGGCCGTCGTGGTATAGTCCCTCACGGTCTTGGTCCACAGGTCCACCATGTGAACCGTCGCGGTAGCCCGGGTCTTCGTCCAGTCCTCGCCCGCGACCAGATTCGTGACCGCGTGCTCGGCGACGACCAGGTAGTGCCCGTCGGCCGTCACATCCATTCCGCCTAGATCGGTCCCGACCTTGATGCGGGCGGAGACGTCGCCGGTGGTGGCGTTGACGATGCTGACATAGCCGTCCTTGTCGGAGACATAGGCCTGCCGGCCGCTAGCCGAAAGCACCGCGTCCCGCAGATCGCCGGTGGCCGAGGAGACGATCATTTTCGGCTTCACCAGGTCGCCTACCGTCACCGTCGCGTTCGAGGACGGCAGGGCCACCGACTTGTCGTGGAACTTCAGGACCTCGACGTTCAGCAGTGTGTCGACTTCATTGAAGCCCTTCACCGTCCAGGTTCCGCTGTCGTTCTTGCTCCAAGTGTAGTCTCTGGCGTCGCCGAAAAAGATCGCGGTGTCCGTGCCTGCGCCGCCGTCGAGGATGTCGTCGCCGCCTGCCCCGTCGAGGGTGTTGTCCTTGGCGTCGCCGATCAGGACGTCGTTCGCGTTGGAGCCCGCCAGGCCCTCGAAGTTCATCAAGGTGTCGACGCCAGCGCCCTTGGTGTCCTGCGGACCGGTCTTGGAAAGGTCGACCCACACTCCGGGGGAGGTCGCGTAGGAGGCAACGTCGAAGCCCGCGCCCCCATCCAGGATGTCGTCACCGTGACCACCGTTGATCACGTTGCCGCTCGCGTCGCCGGTCAAACGGTCGTCGCCGTAACCGCCCATGACGTTCTCGACGTTCCGCACCATCATGTGGATGCCGGGCGCGATCAGTTGATCGCCAGTGTTCTTCAGGTCCAGTGTGAGGTTGTAGTCCGACGAGAACATGAGCACGTCGACGCCAGAGCCGCCGTCGACTGTCGTCAAGCCCTCGCTACCCGCCCCCGTCCACACGAGGATCTGGTCGGCGCCCGCGCCGCCCAGCAGCATGTCGCCGGGCTTGTAGAAGCTGCCGCGCAGGACGTCGTTGCCGTCGCCTCCGTCCAGAGTGTCGTTGCCGCCGACGCCGAAGATGACGTCGTCGCCGGCGTCGCCGAACAGGTAGTTCTCGGCGTCGTTGCCAACGATGGCGTCGCTATAGGCCGAGCCCATCGCCGCCTCGACCGAGCGGATCGCGTCGAAGCCGTCCGGGATCGGGATCTGCGGCGCCGGACCGCCCGACAGGTTGATCGTCACGCCCTTGTCGCTGAACGCGTAGTCGACCGTGTCCCAGCCGTCGCCGCCGTCGATGAGGTTGACGCCCGTGCCGCCCGACAGGTGGTCGTCGCCCGCGCCGCCGTAGAGCTTGTCGTTGCCGTCCGAGCCCCAGAGGTAGTTGGCCTTGGCGTCGCCGGTCAAAACGTCGTCGAACTTGGAGCCGTACAGCAGCTCGACGCCGGTGATGGTGTCCTTGCCCGCGCCGCCGGTGTCCTGAGCCGTGGTCTTGGTCAGGTCGACCGTGACGCCGGCCGTGGCATTCTCGTACGAGCTCCAGTCGTCGCCGGCGCCGCCCTTGATGACATCGTCGCCCGCGCCGCCAACGACGTAGTCATCGTCGCCGCCGCCGTCCAGGGTGTCGTTGCCGTCGCCGCCCAGCAGGGTGTCATTGCCCTTGCCGCCGCTGATCGTGTCGTTGCCAGCGTCCCCGAACATCATGTTGTCCTTGGCGTCGCCGGTCAGGGTGTCGTTGAAGGCCGAGCCGTAGACGTTCTCGATCCCGGTCAGCTTGTCGGTCCCGGAGCCGCCGGTGTTCTGCGCGCCGGCGAGGTTCAGGTCGACCTTCACGCCGGCCGTGGCGTCCTCGTAGGCCGCCCAGTCATTGCCCGCGCCACCGTCGATGGTGTCGTTGCCGGCTCCGCCCAGGATGTAGTCGTCGCCGTCGCCGCCTTGCAGGATGTCGGCGCCGTCGTTGCCGGCCAGGACATCGTTGCCCGCGCCGCCCTTCAGGGTGTCATTGCCGCCGAACCCGTAGATGACATCGTCACCCGCGCCGCCGTTCAGAACGTCCGCGCCTTCCGTGCCCCGAAAATCCATCGCCTCAACCCCTCGCAACAAGCTGCAACCTCAGCGTGACCTAGCGAGTGCAAGACGTGGGCCGGATCGCTTTCAGCGTTCGCGGGAATATTAAGGATAAATCCTGTGCCGAAACGGCGCGCGCGTGTCGTTCTGGAACAACCAACCCTTTACGGGATTGGGGTTTGCGTCGATCGCATGAAGCGTGAGACTCTTCGACGCCCGCGCGCGATGCGTGGGTTCGCGTGTGATCTTCGCCACGCTCAGAAGTAGTGTCGCTAGAACAACAGCCCCTTGGCCAGCAGCGCGTGGACCCCCTTCTCGCCGTTGACGGTCTGGGTCACCCGGAAGTCCACGGCCAGGGAGCAGAACTGGTAGGCCTGGACGCGGGTCAGGGCCGAGCGCGCGGTGATGAAGTCGATCGTCTGGCGCAGGGCCAGCTTCATGGCCAGGTCGAGATCCTCGTTGAAGCCCATCAGGATGTAGTGGGTCGGCGTCTCGGCGCGCGGCCACTTGAAGGGCTCGCTCCCCTTGTGCAGCGCGAAGGTGAAGGTCCCGGTCAGGCCCATCTCCAGCGCGTTGACGCAAACCTCACCGTCCCCCTGGCGGCCATGGCCGTCGCCGACCGAGAAGTTCGCGCCAGGAACCCAGACCGGCAGGTAGAGGGTCGAGCCGGCGACCAGCTCCTTGTTGTCCATGTTGCCGCCGTGCTCACGGGGCTCGCGGCTGGAGAGGCGACCGTAGCTGGCCGGCGGGGCGACGCCCATGGTGCCGAAGAACGGCGCCAACGGTAGCTCCGGGCCCCATTCCGGCTTGCAGGTCCCGGCCGCGCGGTCGACGGCGATGTGGCTGACATAGCGCTCGGGGAAGTCTTCCGGCAGGGTGCCGGCCAGGGGCCGAACGGCGCAATAGCCCCAGTCGTTATTGGGCTCGATCGTCTCGATCCGCACCTCCAGCGTGTCGCCCGGCTCGGCGCCGGCGATGGCGACGGGGCCGGTCAGAATGTGCGGGCCGATCCTCGGCGGATTGCTGTCATGGATCGCCTGAAGCGCGGGCGGCACGACGAGCGGCGAACCCGGCGGCGGCATGACCTCGACGCCGCCCGAGACGCACTCGAAGGTGACGCTGTCGCCGGAGTTCACCGTCAACACGGGATCGAAAGCCGCATCGAACATGCCGAAGCGGATGGTGTCGGGGGTGGAAGCCAGCCGGTGATGCGCCATCAAGTAAGTTCCTTCTTACAAGCGTATCTCGCGCTGGCGCTGGCTCAGCGCCTAGGCCTGGCGGAGGACTGGAGTGACGATCGCCCTTCCCTGCTCGCGACGCGGGCGATCGGCGGCCAGGATGGCGCGGGCTTGGGCGCTGCGCCCTTCCAGCGGCGGCGGGGCTGGCGATTCCCACGAACGCGGGTGTATGAAGTTTTTTCTTACTTGCTGAGTTTCGGGGAGACCGCATGGCGCTGGACGCGGAGACGAAGGCCTTTCTGGACCTGAAGGACCACGAGATCGCGCCGTGGACGGCCGCCCGCGCCGCCGCGCGCGACCTGACCCTGTCACCGGACGTCCTGCCGACCGTGATCGACAACGTCGCCCTGCTGCGCACCCAGGCGTCCCTGTTCGTGTCAGCGCTCCAAGAGACAGGTGGGGGTGACCTCGCCGGCGAACCGCCGGAGACGTTCCAGCCGTGAGCTTCTGCAGCGTCGTCGAGATCGCCGGCGAGGTCCGCGCGGGCCGCGTCACCGCCCGAGCCGTCACCGAGGCCACCCTCTCGCGCATCCAGCGCCTGAACGGCGGGATCAACGCCTTCACGGCCGTCACCGCCGAGCGCGCCCTGGCCGCCGCCGAGGCGGTCGACGCCGACCTCGCCGCCGGCCGTCCGGTCGGTCCGCTGGCCGGCGTGCCGGTGGCGGTGAAGAACCTGTTCGACATCGAGAGTCTGCCGACCTTGGCCGGCTCGAGGATCCGCCGCGACGCCGTCCCGCCGGCCCACGACGCGACGCTGGTAAGGCGTCTGACCGCCGCCGGGGCGATCCTGGTCGGGGCGCTCAACATGGACGAGTTCGCCTACGGCTTCGTCACCGAGAACGCCCACGACGGCCCGGTCCATAATCCGCACGACCCCAGCCGGATCGCCGGCGGCTCGTCGGGCGGGTCGGCGGCGGCCGTGGCGGCGGGGCTGGTGCCCCTGACCCTGGGCTCGGACACCAATGGTTCGATCCGCATCCCGGCCAGTCTGTGCGGCGTCTTCGGCCTAAAGCCCACCTACGGCCGTCTGTCGCGCCAAGGGGTGTTCCCGTTCGTCGAGAGCCTGGACCACGTCGGCCCGTTCGCGCGGTCGGTCGAGGACCTGGCGCTGGCGTACGACGCCCTGCAGGGTCCCGATCCCCAAGGCGATTCCATCTGCGTGCGCGACGCCGAGCCTCTGGCCGATCGCCTCGACACACTGGCCGAGCGTCCCTTGCGGGTCGGCGTGCTGGGCGGCTGGTTCCAGCAGGGCGCCTTCCCCGAAGTGCTCGAAGCCCTCGGCCGCGTCGGCTCGGCGCTGAAGGCCGACGACCTCGTCACCTTGCCGAACGCGGTCGCCGCCCGGGCCGCGGCCTTCTGCCTGACCGCCTTCGAGGGCGGCGAACTGCATCACGACGACCTGGCCAAACGCGCCATGGACTACGACCCGGCCGTCCGCGACCGGCTGCTGGCCGGCGCCCTTTTGCCCGAGGGCGTACATAAGGCGGCCCAGCGCTTCCGCACGATCTTCCGCGACGAGGTCCGCGAGGCCTTCCAGCGCTACGATGTCCTCTTGGCTCCATCGTCGGTCTGCCCCGCCCCGCCGATCGGCCAGGCGACCATGGAGATGGACGGCGTCCCCGTCTCGGTGCGCAAGAACCTCGGCGCCTTCACCCAGCCGATCAGCTATATCGGCCTGCCGGTGGTGGCCGCGCCTGTGAACCGTCCGGGCCAATTGCCGATCGGCGTGCAGATCATCGCCCCGGCCTGGCGTGAGGACCTGGCCTTCGCCGCCGCCGCAAGGCTGCAGCGCGAGGGTGTCGTGGCCGCCCATCCCCCGAAGGGCGCTCTATGATCGTCAACGATCCCGCCGTGCTGGCCGAGGTGACGGCCCTGGTCGACGCCTATGAGGCGGCGCTGATGAGCAACGACGTGGAGGCCCTGGACGGCGCGTTCTGGAACTCGGCCCACACGGTGCGGCTGGGCGTGGCCGAGAACCTGTGGAGCTTCGACGAGATCGCCGCCTTCCGCGTCGGCCGGTCCGGCGGTTCGCCGCCGCGCACCCGGTTGCGCACTGAGATCACCACTTTTGGCGCGGACTTCGCCGTCGCTCACGTCGAGTTCCGCCGCGACGACAGCGGCAAGATCGGCCGCCAGAGCCAGACCTGGATCCGCACCGACGACGGCTGGAAGGTCGCCTCGGCCCACGTATCCCTGATGCAGGGCGGGGCTGACCAGCGCCTCGCCTCGAACGAAGAAAAGCGCTAGAGCCCGCGAATGACGACCCCGACCAAGATCATCTTCGACACCGATCCCGGCATCGACGACGCCATGGCGCTGCTGTTCATCGAGGCGAGCCCCGCCCTCGAGCTGATCGCGGTGACAACTGTCTTCGGCAATTCCGACATCGAGACCACGACGCGCAACGCGCTTTACCTGAAGGCCCGCTTCGGCCTGACGGCGCCGGTCTACAAGGGCGCGGACAAGCCCCTGACCCGGCCGCGCAACCCCTCGCCGACCTTCGTGCATGGCGAGAACGGCCTTGGCGATGTCGAGCTGACCGGCCTGGTTCCCGCCGAGCCCGAGGCCAAACCGGCCCACCAGGCGATCATCGACCTGGCCCGCCAGTATCCGGGCGAGGTGGTCCTCTGCGCCGTCGGTCCGCTGACCAACCTCGCCCTGGCGCTCAAGGCCGATCCCGAGGTCGCCACCCTGCTGAAGTCCGTGGTGATCATGGGCGGCGCGTTCGGCGTGGCCGGCAAGCCGGGCAATGTCACCCCGGTGGCCGAGGCTAATATCTGGAACGACCCGGAAGCCGCCGACCAGGTGTTCACCGCTCCCTGGAACCTGACCGCCGTCAGCCTGGACGTGACCACCCAGGTGGTGATGTCGCCAGACTACATGGAGGCGCTGGCCGCCACGGGCAGTGACGCCGGCGGGTTCCTGAACGCCATCTCCAAGCCCTATGCGGCGTTCTACGGCGGCCGCGACGGCATCGTCGGCTGCTGCGTGCACGACGCCGCGGCGGTGGCCTTCGTGATCGATCCGACACTGTTCACCGTGCGTCGAGGCTCGGTGCGCGTGGTGACCCAGGGCATAACGCTGGGCCAGACCTGCCAGAGCCCCGAGGGCGAACTGTTCGGACCGTCAGCCTGGGACGATCAGCCGATCCAGGCCGCGACCGTGGCGGTGGACGGGGCCCGGTTGCTGAAGCTCTATGCGGAGACGATGGGCGCCTAGCGCCTGTACCGCTCCACGCCCGCCAGATAGGTCCGGGCCACGACCCGATCATCCCCCAGCACGGTCAGCGCGAAGAGCTTGTTCTCCAGGCTCTTCGCCCCGGCGAGGCGCCGCGCCATCAGCGGCGTCGCGGCCAGGTCCAGCACCACGAAGTCGGCTTCCTTGCCGGGCTCGAGATTGCCGATCTTGTCGCCGAGATCCAGCGCCCGCGCCCCGCCCAGGGTCGCCAGGTACAGCGCCTGGAACGGATCCAGCGCGTCGCCCCGCAGTTGGCCGACCTTGTAGGCCTCGCCCAGCGTATGCAGGATCGAGAAGGTCGTGCCCGCCCCGACGTCGGTGCCCATGCCGACCTTGACCCCATGTGAGCAGGCCTCCTCCAGCGGAAACAGGCCAGACCCCAGGAACAGGTTCGAGGTCGGGCAGAAGGCCACCGCCCCGCCCTTGGCCGCCAGCCGCCGGAACGCGTCGCCCTTCAGGTGGACGCAGTGGGCGAAGACGGATCGTTCGCGCAGCAGGCCGAAGCGGTCGTAGACGTCGAGATAGTCCTTGGCCGCGGGGAACAGGCGCGCCGTCTCCTTGATCTCGTGGATATTCTCCGACAGGTGGGTCTGCATCCAGACGTCAGGATGCGCCGCCAGGACCTCGCCGGCCATGGCCAGCTGTGCGTCGCTGCAGCTGATCGCGAAGCGCGGGGTGACGGCGTAGCCAAGGCGGCCCTTGCCATGCCAGTCGGCGATCAGCTGCTCCATGTCGGCGCGACTGCTCTCGACCGTGTCGGTCAGGCCGTCCGGCGCATTGCGGTCCATCAGCGCCTTGCCGGCGATCAGCCGCATGTCGCGCTCATAGGCCTCGGCGAACAGGGCGTCGACCGAGACCTTGTGCACCGAGCCGAACACCAGCGCCGTGGTGGTGCCGTTGCGCAGCAGCTCGTCGATGAAAAACGCCGCCGTGTCGGTCGCGTGCTTGGGATCGGCGAAGGCCGCCTCGGCCGGGAAGGTGTGCTGCTCCAGCCAGTCCAGAAGCTGCTTGCCGTGGGCGGCGATGACATCGACCTGCGGCAAGTGGATGTGGGTGTCGATGAAGCCCGGCGTGATCAGATGGCCGGTCAGGTCGTGCAGCTCGGCGTCGCCCAGCCACGGCGACAGCTCGGCATAGGCGCCGCAGCCCGCGACGCGGCCGTCCTCGACCAGCAGCAGGCCGTCCTCGTGGAAGGCCACGGCTTCCGCGTTCTTGGTCGGATCATCCACGAGGTGGAGGATCGACGCCCTATAAGCTTGCACTGGCGCTCTCGTCGTTTCGAATGCGCGCCGCTTCCTGGCGCATCAGGAGGTCGGCCGCCACCGAGACCGCGATCACCTCGGGCGCCTTGCTCTTCAGCTGCGGCAGGCCGATGGGACTGGTCAGGCGGGTCAGCACCGCCTCCGAGAACCCGTCGTCGCGCAGCCGGCTCATGAACCTAGCGCGCTTGGTCTTCGAACCTATGACGCCGAAGAAACAAAATCCGCCCCCCGCCAGACCGGCCGAGACCAGCGCATAGTCGAGGGCGTGGTCGTGGGTGAGAACCAGACCGTAGGCGTCGGGGCTCGCGCCCATGGCCTTGGCGGCGACCTCGGCGGGCGTCAGCACCGTGACGCCGGGGATGTCGGCGGTCTCGGGACGGGTATCGTACCAGAAGAGGCGGAACGGCAGCGGCTCGAAAGCTCTGGCGATCGCCTGGCCGACATGGCCGGCGCCGAACAGCAGCAGCGGCGGACGCGGCGCGTCGGCGCGCTCGACCATCACGTCGCCAAGCTCGGGTCGCGCCCCGCGCGCGGTGGCCGGGACCTCTCCGAAGGAGACCGCCGGGCCGTCGCCATCGGTGGCCACGATCGGCGCGACCACCTTGGTCAGCAGGCCGGGATCGAAGCGCGTGCGGACCTCGAACGGCTGGGCGGCGTCCATGCGCCTGGCGGCCTCGGTCAGCCAGTCGCGGCTGTTGTCGTTCAGGCGCTCCAGGAACAGGCGCACGCGGCCGCCGCAGCACTGGGCCAGCAGCGGGCCCAACGGGTAGTCCTGGATCGCGAAATGGGCCTGGCCGCCGTCCAGCATCCGCCGGGCCTGGTCGGCGACACGGTATTCCAGATTGCCGCCGCCGATCGTGCCGGACTGCCCGTCACGCCAGACGACCATCTTGGTCCCGGCCTCGCGCGGGGCCGAGCCCTCGGTGGCCAGCACGGTGACCAGGGCGGCCTCGTCGTGGGCATCGAGCCTGGCCAAGGCCGCACGCGCCCAGTTCCGGCTCATGCGACTACCCCAAGAATCCGATTTCCCCGGCGAAGGCCGGGGAGAACGGGAGAAAGAAACTCAGGCATTCATAGCCCTCGCTCGCACGTCCTCGCAGGCCATCAGGATCGCCTCGGGCGTCGCCGGCGCGTCCAGCTTCGGGAACACCCGATAGTCCCCGACGCTGGCCACCGCGTGGTTGATCGCGCAGTAGACCGAGATCGCCAGCATCAGCGGCGGCTCGCCCACGGCCTTGGAGCGGTGCACCGTGGCCTCGACATTGCGGCCGGCCTTCCACAGGCGAACGTCCAGGTGCGCCGGGCGGTCGCCGATGGTCGGGATCTTGTAGGTCGACGGCGCATGGGTCCGCAGGCGGCCTTGCGCGTCGTAGACCAGCTCCTCCGTCGTCAGCCAGCCCATGCCCTGGATGAAGCCGCCCTCGATCTGGCCGAGGTCGATGGCGGGATTCAGCGACTTGCCGACGTCGTGCAGAATGTCGGCGCGGGTGACCTTCATCTCGCCCGTCAGGGTGTCGATCAGCACCTCGCTGCAGGCCGCGCCATAGGCGAAGTAATAGAACGGCCGGCCCGTGTGCGTCGCGCGGTCGTAGTGGATCTTGGGCGTGGCGTAGTAGCCGGTCGCCGACAGCGAGGTCCGCGCCAGATAGGCCTGGCGCGCGAACCAGCCGAACTCAAAGGTCTCGGCCCCGACACGAACGCCGTCCGGCGTGAACGTCACCTCGGTGGGACCCACGCCCCACTTCCCGGCCGCGAACGCCACCAGCCGCGCCTTGATGGTCTCGGCCGCGTTGAGGGCGGCCATGCCGTTCAGGTCCGCGCCCGACGAGGCGGCGGTGGCCGAGGTGTTGGGCACCTTGTCGGTGACGGTCGCGGTGATCTTCACACGGCCGATCTCGACCTGGAAGGCGTTGGCGACGATCTGGGCGACCTTGATGTTCAGCCCCTGCCCCATCTCGGTCCCGCCGTGGTTCAGCATGATCGAGCCGTCGGCATAGAGGTGGATCAGCGCCCCGGCCTGGTTCAGGTGGGTGGTGGTGAATGAGATGCCGAACTTCACGGGCGTCAGGGCGATGCCCTTCTTAAGCACCGGGCTCGTCTTGTTGAACGCCTCGATCTCGCGGCGTCGGGTCTCGTAGTCGCATGACGCGGCCAGCTCGTCGATCAGCTGCGGCGCGACATTGTCTTCCACCACCTGATGGTAGGGCGTGAGGTTGCGCCCCTCGCCGCCATAGAGGTTACGGCGGCGCACCTCCAGCGGGTCGATCCCGACCTCGGCGGCGACGGCGTCCATCACCCGCTCGATGGCCAACATCCCTTGTGGTCCGCCAAAGCCCCGGAAGGCGGTGTTGGAGACCGTATGCGTCTTGAACCGATGCGACAGGATCTCGACCGCCGGCAGGAAGTAGGTGTTGTCGGCGTGGAACATCGCCCGGTCGTTGATCGCCATGGACAGGTCGGTGGTCGCGCCACAGCGCGAGGCCAGGTCCAGCGACAGGCCGGTCAGCCGACCCTCATCGTCGAAGCCGACATCGTAGGCGACCTCGAAGTCATGCCGCTTGCCGGTCATGACCATGTCCTCGTCGCGGTCCGGCCGGCACTTGGCGGCGCGGCCTGTCTTCACCGCGACCAGGGCGGCGGCGGCGGCGAACAGCGAGGCTTGCGTCTCCTTGCCGCCGAAGCCGCCGCCCATACGGCGCACCTCGACGGTGACGGCGGTGTGCGGGCGATCCAGCACGCGCGCCACCAGATGCTGCACCTCGCTGGGATGCTGGGTCGACGACCAGATGTGGACATCGCCGTCTTCGCCCGGCGTGGCCAGGGCGACCTGGCCTTCGAGATAGAAGTGGTCCTGGCCGCCGATCGCGAACCGGCCCTGGACGCGGCGCGGCGCCGTCGCCAGCGCGGCCTGGGCGTCGCCCCGCGCCATGCGCTGGCTGGCCTCGATCTTCTGGTCCATCCCGCGCGCGGCGGCGATGTCGATGGCGGCCGGCAGGTCTTCGTAGTCGACGACGGCCTTGCCGACGGCGGCGCGAGCGGCGGCGATCGAGATGGCGGCCACGGCGAACAGACTCTGGCCGACGCAATAAACCTCGCCATCAGCGAAAAGCTTGTCGTCGTGAAGGACCGGACTGACGTCGTTCTCGCCGGGGATGTCCTCGGCCGACAGCACCAGCTCCACCCCGGGCGCGGTGCGGACGGCCGACAGATCCATCCTGGTGATCCTGGCGTGCGCCTTGGCGCTCATCCCGAAGGCCACGTGCAGCAGGCCGGCTGGCTCGGGCATGTCGTCGATATAGATCGCCGAGCCCGCCACGTGGCGGGCGGCGCTGTCATGCGGCAGCGGCGCGGAGACGCCCTGGGAGGCGGCGTTCTGGACGGACGCGGTCGCGGCGGAATCAGCCATGGGCGCTCTCCGGAACCACGCGGGTCTCAACGTCCCTGTTTTGGCTCTCCAGGAACACCTTGCGCAGCATGTTCCTGGCGGTCAGCGACCGGTAGGCGGCGGAGGCGCGCATGTCGCTCATCGGCGCGTAGTCGGCGTCCAGCGCGGCCATCGCCGCCTCGACCGTCGCCTCGGTCCAGGGCTGGCCGATCAGCGCCGCTTCGCAGGCCTTGGCCCGCTTCGGCGTGCCGGCCATGCCGCCGAAGGCGATACGGGCGTCGGCGACCACGCCGCCCTCCACCGCCAGCGAGAAGGCTCCGCACACCGCCGAGATGTCCTGGTCGAAGCGCTTGGTAAGTTTGAAGACCTTGAAGATCCGGCCGGCGTCCAGCTTCGGCGTGATCACCGCCTCGACGAACTCGCCCGGCCGGCGGTCCTGCTTGCCGTAGTCGAGGAAGAAGTCTTCCAGCGCCAGCTCGCGCCGCTCGCCGCCCCGGCGCAGCACCAGGGTCGCCCCGGCCGCGATCAGCGCCGGCGGCATGTCGCCGATCGGCGAGCCATTGGCGATGTTGCCGCCGATCGTGCCGCTATTGCGCACCTGGGTGGAGCCCAGCCGTCGCATCATCGCGCCGAGGTCCGGATATAGCTTCGCCACCGCCTCGATGGCGTCGACATAGCGAACGCCGGCGCCGATGCGCAGACCCTCGACCGTCTCCTCCAGAGCCTTCAGTTCGACGACCTCGGACACGCTGATCAGGGTCGGCAACGGACGCCGCTGCTTGGTGACCCACAGGCCGACATCGGTCGCGCCGGCCACGATCGTCGCGTCGGGATGTTCCAGATAGGCCTGAGCAAGTTCATCGTCGGTGCGCGGCGACAGCCACGTGCGGGTGACGCCGTGGATCTCGTCCTCGTAGCTGAGGCTCAGCATGGTCTCGTCGCGCACGACCGACAGATCGACCGTCGGCGCCGCCTCGGCCGCCATGCCCTTGGCCACCTCGAGGATCGGGCCATAGCCGGTGCAGCGGCAGAGGTTCCCGGCCAGCACCTCGCCGACCGGCGCGGCCGCGCCCTTGGCCGCGATCGCGCGACCGTACAGCGACATGACGATGCCCGGCGTACAGAAGCCGCACTGCGAGCCGTGCTTGTCGACCATGGCCTGCTGCACCGGATGCAGCGCGCCGCCTTTAGCCAGGCTCTCGACCGTCAGCAGCGCCTTGCCGTGCAGCATGGGCAGGAACTGGATGCAGCTGTTGACCGCTCGCCAGGCCACGGCGTCGCCGTCCGCCTCGCCCACCAGCACGGTGCAAGACCCGCAGTCGCCCTCGGCGCAGCCCTCCTTGGTCCCGGTCCGGCGCATTGGCCCGCGCAGGTGCTCCAGCAGGGTCGTTGTCGGGTTCGCCCCACGGACCTCTCGGACCTCACCGTCCAGCAGAAAGCGGATCGTCTCGCCCATCAGCTGCCCCGGTAGGTGGAATAGCCGTACGGCGAAACCAGCAGCGGCACGTGCCAGTGCTGGTCGACGTTCGAGACGGCGAAATCGATGACCACCACGTCCAGGAACGGCGGGTCGGTGACCGGCAGGCCGGACGGCGCGAAATGCGCGCCGATCGCGAATTCCAGGCGATAGGCGCCGACCTCCAGGTCCTCTCCGGCGACAAGCCGCGCACGACCGTCGGCGTCCGTGCGGCATTCCGCCAGCAGCGAGACGTGCGAACCCTCGCGCCGCGACACCCGAACCGTCACGCCGGCGGCCGGCTTTCCGGCCGCCTGGTCGAGGATGTGTGTCGTCAGTCCGCTCATGCTCCGCCCTCGGATCTCATTGCCGAGTCGATGCTCGGTCGCTCCGGGCGCCCTGTCCAGCGCCATGCCCCTCGAGGCGGCGCGGGAAGGAACAGCGCCGAGGAACGGGGCGGCGGGCGCCCGAAGCAGAGGCATTATATAATAGAATTATTACTTATCCGAGGGATTTGGCGGGACCCTTTTCGATAACGCTATCATCGCAAGCGACGCCAAAGGCGTCGCGCAGGGTTGGAAAACCGGGCCATCCCCGGTAGCTAGACCCCCATAGCTTGACCCGTGACGGCTCGCGACAGAGACGGGCCGCGCCGCGTGCGCGCAGATGCTTCAAGAGGGACACTGATGGACGAGGATTTCCGTAAGGCGGCGCTGGATTACCACCGTCTGCCGCGGCCCGGGAAACTGGCCATCGAGGCCACCAAGCGGATGGCCACCCAGCGCGACCTGGGCCTGGCCTACTCCCCCGGGGTCGCCGCGCCTTGCGAAGCCATCGCCGCCGATCCCGACAAGGCCCGCGACTACACCGCGCGCGGCAATCTGGTGGCCGTGATCTCCAACGGCACCGCCGTGCTGGGCCTGGGCAATATCGGCCCGCTGGCCAGCAAGCCGGTGATGGAGGGCAAGGCCGTCCTGTTCAAGAAGTTCGCCGGCATCGACGTCTTCGATATCGAGGTCGACGCCAACGACCCCGACCGCTTCATCGAGGTGGTGGCGGCGCTGGAGCCCACCTTCGGCGGCATCAATCTCGAGGACATCAAGGCCCCCGAGTGCTTCATCATCGAGCGCACCCTGCGCGAGCGGATGAATATCCCGGTCTTCCACGACGACCAGCACGGCACCGCCATCGTCTGCGCCGCGGCCGTCCGCAACGCCCTGCTGGTCCAGGGCAAGAGCCTCAAGGACGTCAAGCTGGTCACCTCGGGCGCCGGCGCGGCGGCCCTGGCCTGCGTCGACCTGCTGGTCTCGATGGGCCTGCCGGTCGAGAACGTCACCCTGACCGACATCAAGGGCGTCGTGTACGCCGGTCGCGACGACGACATGCTCGACAACATGGCCCGCTATGCGCGCCAGACCGACGCTCGCACCCTGTCGGAGGTCATCGCCGGCGCCGACATCTTCCTGGGCCTGTCGGCTCCGCGGGTGTTCAAGGCCGAGTGGCTGCCGCTGCTGGCGCCGAACCCGCTGATCCTCGCCATGGCCAACCCGGAGCCGGAGATCCTGCCCGAGCTGGTCTACGCCGCCCGTCCCGACGCCATCATGGCCACCGGCCGCAGCGACTACGCCAATCAGGTCAACAACGTCCTCTGCTTCCCCTTCATCTTCCGGGGCGCCCTGGACGTCGGGGCCAGTGAGATCAACGAGGCGATGAAGGTCGCGGCCGTCGAGGCGATCGCCGAACTGGCCCGCGCCGAGGCTTCCGAAGTCGTCGCCTCGGCCTATGGCGGCGTCGCGCCGGTGTTCGGCGCGCAATACATCATCCCCAAGCCGTTCGACCCGCGCCTGATCCTGCAGATCGCGCCGGCCGTCGCCAAGGCGGCCATGGACAGCGGCGTGGCCACCCGGCCGATCACCGACTTCGACGCCTACCAGGCGGAGTTGGAGCTCTTCGTCTACCGCTCGGGCCAGCTGATGCGCCCGGTGTTCGAGCGCGCGCGCAAGGCCCCGGTCAAGGTGGCCTATGCCGAGGGCGAGGACGAGCGCGTGCTGCGCGCCGTCCAGACCGTCGTCGATGAAGGCCTGGCCCATCCCGTGCTGGTCGGCCGTCGCGAAGTGATCAAGGCCAAGGTCGCCGAGATGGGCCTGCGCCTGGACCTGGACGGTAAGGTCGAGATCGTCGACCCCTATACCGACAAGGACCTGTTCGGGCCGCTGGTCGCCGACTATCAGAAGCTGGTGGGTCGCCGCGGCGTGCCGCCGACCGCCGCCGAGCGTCGCGTCGAGGGCCGTCGCACCGTGGCCGCCTCGATGCTGCTGTCGTCGGGCTATGTCGAGGCCGCCCTGGTCGGCGGCAGCGGCGACTGGTGGCAGCACATGACCTACGCCCTGCCGATCATCCCGCGCCGGGAGAGCGTCAGCCGGGTTTACGCCCTGTCGACCCTGATCCTCGACAACGGCACGCTGTTCTTCTGCGACACCCACGTGAACGTCGACCCGACCGCCGAACAGGTCGCCGAGTGCACCCAGCTGGCCGCCGAGGCCGTGCGGCGTTTCGGCCTGACGCCCAAGGCCGCCCTGCTCTCGCACTCCTCGTTCGGGGCCAGCAATTCGCCGACCGCCCGCAAGATGCGCGAGGCCCTGGCGATCCTGCGCGAGCAGGCGCCGGAGCTCGAGGTCGACGGCGAGATGCACGCCGACGCCGCCCTCAGCCAGCACCTGCGCGAGCGTATGGTCGCTGACAGCCCGCTGAAGGGCTCGGCCAACCTGTTGGTCATGCCGACGCTCGACGCGGCCAATATCGCCCTGACCCTGCTCAGCGCCGCCACGGAGTCGCTGCTGGTCGGCCCGATCCTGCTGGGCATGAGCAAGCCGCTGCACGTGCTGGTGCCCAGTGTCACGGCGCGCGGCATCGTCAACCTGACGGCGCTCAGCGTGAATCAGGCGGCTTCGGAACGGGCCCTTTAGGAGACCTGACGGTCAGCCTCGCCCCCATCCAGAATGTTGAAAGGCCGCCCCATGCCGGGCGGCCTTTTTTCATCGCCGGGTGGCCCGAGCCGGCCCGCCGGAAGCGCCAAGGTGGCCACCGGTAAAGCTTGTCCAGAACGTCGAAAGGCCCCGTCCGACGTTCGCACGTCGGCGGGGCCCCTCAAAAGTCTCTGAAAAGGCCGTCCGTCCGGGCGGCCTTTTCGAATTCGCACCCTTAGAGGATGCGCAGGTTGCCGGCCGAGGTCTTGCCCGAGCGGCGGTCCTGTTCAAGCTCGTAACCGACTTGCTGGCCTTCGTTCAGGCCGCGCAGGCCGGCGCGTTCCACGGCCGAGATGTGCACGAAAATGTCGCCACCGCCGTTGTCCGGCTGGATGAAGCCAAAGCCCTTGGTGGTGTTGAACCACTTCACGACGCCCGTGCCGGCTTCACCGCCACCACCGCCGCCGCCGCCGCCGTAGCCGCCGCCACGCGGGGCGTCGAAGCTGCGCGGCGGACGAGCGCCACCGGGGCCACCGCGGGCGCCGCCACCGGCCGGCACGGCGCCTTGGCCCGTGACGCGCAGGTTGCCGGCCGAGGTCTTGCCCGAGCGACGATCTTCTTCCAGCTCGTAATTGACCAGGTCACCTTCATTCAGGCCAGCCAGGCCCGAACGTTCAACCGCGGCGATGTGGACGAACACGTCCTGGCCGCCGTCCTCGGGCTGAATGAAACCAAAGCCCTTGGCCGGGTTGAACCACTTAACGACACCGTTCGCCATATTATCCTCAAACACCTCAATCGACGGGCTGATAGTCGGCCCGCGTCCTTCCAACGGAAGTCATGACGCAAAACCGCGCCATGCGCTATGGGCTTTGAATGGAGAAAATCGGCTGTAAGGCGGCCAAGGCCATAAAAATTCGCGCTTCCGGCTTCGAGCGTTGCCGGAATGCCACTCTGGATTGCACGCGGAGGTACAAAAAAGCCCTGACCGCGCGCGGACAGGGTGGGTGTTACGGTCTAGGGCCTTGGGTGCGGGGACAGGATTTGAACCTGTGACCTTCAGGTTATGAGCCTGACGAGCTACCGGGCTGCTCCACCCC
>NZ_JBXAON010000005.1:0-489787 GCF_058802865.1 Caulobacter sp. GW822-FHT01G02 | reverse complement strand
CTACGGTCTCCGGGTTCGCCCGGCCGCTCCGTCGCCTCCCCACACGCCTTCAGCGGCCGCGCCGCGTGAAGCCGATCCCCCTTGCCCCCACCTGACCGCCGCGCGGTCGTCCGCCCCCGCAAGGGGCGGAGCAGCAAGAGACAGGAGAACCCCATGCCCAAGTCCAAGCCCCCGCGTCGCAAGCGCCCCCGTCACGTCGTCTCGCGCACCCGGACGCTGCTCGACTTCTATGACGACCTGGAGCGGATCACGGCCCAGGCCGAGCGCGAGGCCGAGGCGCTGGCCGACAAGGTCCCGCCGGCGGAGCTGGCGATCATGCGGGCGACCTGCGCCGAGAACCGGCGGATCTTCGCCGAGGGCCGGGCCGAACTGCTGGCCCCCAGCCGCACGCCGGTGCTGGATCGCCTGGCGACCGAGGCGCGCCAACGCGCCAAGTAATCGCCGTTCAGTCGCGATCCGCCCCGGTCCTGTAAATGATTTCTTAAGTCGAGCGCGGGGCGCGGCCAGATTTATCCACATGAGCCGCCGGTATAGAAAGATGAACGCCCTGTAATATAACCGCGAAGTAACGCACCTTTCGGTCTTGTAACTTGAGATGAAGACCCTACGCCGTCACAGCTTCCCGTACCGAGGGGAAAGTTGATGACCAAGACCATGCTGATGGCCACTGCGGCCATGCTATGCATCGCCAGCGCGGCTCACGCCGGCGACGCCGACAAGGCGCCGGCCACTCCGATTCCCGCCGGCCAGGAGGCCGCCCAGAACCCGGTGCCGACCGGCCCGACCGACAAGGCGCCGCTGGACGACGCCAGCCAGCGCGGGGTGCTGGTGTTCCAGCCGGAATTCTTCGCCGCCCAGCGTCCGAACACCGCCCAGGACATGGTCAACCGGGTGCCGGGCTTCATCATCAACGACGGCGCCGGGACGCGCGGCTTCGAGGGCGCGGTCGGCAACGTCCTGATCAACGGCGACCGCCCGGCGTCGAAGAACGACACCAGCTCCAACGTGCTGGGCCGCATCCCGGCCAACCGGGTCGAGCGCATCGAGCTGATCCGCGGCGGCGCCCCGGGCGTCGACATGCAGGGCTATTCGGTGATCGTGAACGTGATCCTGAAGAAGGGCGTCAGCCGGCAGTCGATCCTGACCTGGAACGCCATGCTGTTCGACGGCGGCCAGGACCTCTACGGCGGCAACTACCAGTTCACCGCCACCAATGGCGACAAGACCTGGAGCGTGACGCTCAGCGACAGCATGAGCAGCAGCGACAGCAACGGCCCGGGCACCAATGTGCGCCACGACGGGACCGGCAAGCTGATCCGCGACGAGAAGTACCTGAACGACGGCTATGGCGGCGGGCGCGGCGTTCGCGGCAACCTGTCGACCCCGTTCAAGGGCGGCAAGCTGGAAGCCACGGCGCGCTTCGGCGTCAACGACTGGCAGCAGTGGCAGCAGCTGAGCTCGCCCGTCGCCCTGCGCCGCAGCGACTATGCCGAGGAGAGCCACACCACCGAGCTGGGCCTGACCTACACCCGCCCCCTGGCGCCGAAGTGGGCCCTGGAGACGCGGGCGATGTACTCGTTCGAGAATTTCGACAACGCCTCGACCAGCGACGAGACCCTGAACGGCGCGGCCAGCCCGCAGCAGCGCTTCACCGCCGACGGCGACGACTCCGAGTCGATCCTGCGCGGCCTGCTGCGCCACGACTTCTCCAAGGCCATCACGATCGAGGCCGGGGCCGAAGTCGCCTACAACATGCTGGACGTGAAGCAGGCCTATTCGGTCGGCGGCGTGGGCGTTCCCTTGCCCTCGGCCTCGGTCAAGGTCGAGGAGCTGCGCGGCGAGGCCTTCACCAAGGCCACCTGGCGGGTGAACCCCAAGCTGACGCTGGAGGGCGGCCTGCGGCTGGAGAAGTCGACGATCAAGCAGTCGGGCGACGCCAGCAACGAGAAGAGCTTCTTCTACGCCAAGCCGCGCTTCCTGGCGACCTGGACGCCGGTGGCCAACAACCAGCTGCGCGTGCGGTTCGAGCGCGAGCTGGGCCAGCTGGACTTCGAGGACTTCGCCGCCTCGTCGGACCTGGAGGACGAGACCGTCTATGGCGGCAATGTCGACCTCAAGCCCGAGCAGCGCTGGATCAGCGAGATCGGCTACGAGCGCCGCTTCTGGGGCGAGGGCGTCATCTCGATCACCTATCGCCACGACGAGATCATCGGCGTGATCGACCGCCTGCCGCTGCCGGACAACCTGTCGGCCACCGGCAATATCGGCGACGGCACGCTGGACCGCCTGTCGCTGAACATCGTGGTGCCGACCGACAAGCTGGGCGTCAAGGGCGGCCGCTTCACGTTCAAGAACGACTGGAACGAGACTCACGTGAAGGATCCGACGACCGGCAAGGATCGTCCGATCACCAAGGTGCGCCCGACCCAGGCCAATATCGGCTTCCAGCAGGACCTGCCCAGGCGCCGCATCCAGTGGGGGATCAACTGGCTGCCGCTGCTGGGCCAGGGCACCTACGACGTCGACCAGACCAACGTGTGGCGCGGCTCGAACTATTACGAAGCCTTCACCGAATACAAGCCGACCCCGACCCTGGCGATCCGCGCCCAGCTGAACATCTGGGACGACTACACCATCCGCCGCACGGTGTTCGCCAACCGCGCGCCGGAACGGGCCGTGGCCTATGTCGAGGACCGCGCCATCAACCCGCGCACTTTCGTCAGCCTGCGGGTGCGCAAGACGTTCTAGCGGCGGCTACTTCTTCAGCCGCCGGATCAAGGCCGTGGTCGACGGGTCATGCTGGCCCGTCGCGCCGCTCTCCAGCTCGGGCAGGATGCGACCCGCCATCACCTTGCCCAGCTCGACGCCCCACTGGTCGAAGCTGTTGATCCCCCAGATCACGCCTTCGACGAAGGTCTTGTGCTCGTAGAGGGCGATCAGGGCGCCGAAGGTCTGGGGCGTCAGGCGCTCCAGCAGCAGCAGGGTCGAGGGTCGGTTGCCGGCGAAGGTCCGCTGCGGGGCCAGGGTGGCGATCTCGGCCTCCGGCACGCCCTTGGCGGTGAGCTCGGCGACGACATCCTCCGTGGTCCGACCGACCATGAAGGCCTCGGCCTGGGCCAGCAGGTTCGACAGCAGCTTCTCGTGCATGCCGGCCGGCCCCTCGTCCGACCGGGCGACGCCGATCAGCTCCATCGGCGTGATGTCGGTCCCCTGGTGCATGCACTGGAAATAGGCGTGCTGGACGTTCGTCCCCTCGTCGCCGAACACCACCGTGGCCGTGCCCCGCTTGGCGGGCTGGCCATCCGGACCGACCGACTTGCCGTTCGATTCCATCTCCAGCTGCTGCAGGAACGACGCCAGGCGGCGCAGGCGGTGCGAATAGGGCACGACGGAGCGGGCGCGGCGGTCCAGGCCGTTGCGATTGAAGATCTGGGCCAGGGCCACCAGCACCGGGGCGTTCTTGTCCAGCGGCGCGGAACGGAAGTGCGCGTCCATGGCCGCGCCGCCATCCAGGAAGCCCTGGAACGCGTCCCACCCCGCCGCGACGGCCACCGACAGGCTGACCGACGACCACAGCGAATAGCGGCCGCCGACCCAGTCCCAGAAGCCGAACACCCGCTCGTCCGGCACGCCGAAGGCGGCGGTCTTGTCCAAGGCGGTCGAGATGGCGGCCAGGTGCTGATTGGCGCCGTCCTCTCCCAGGGCGGCGGCCAGCCAGGCGCGCGCGGCCCCGGCGTTGGCCAGGGTCTCCTGCGTCGTGAAGGTCTTGGAGACGACGATGACCAGGGTCTCCTCGGGGTCCATGTCGGCCGTGGTCAGGGCGAATTCGGCGCCGTCGACATTGGCGATGAACCGCAGGTCGATCTGGGTCTTCACGGGTCGCAGGGCGTCCCACAGCAGGCGCGGGCCGAGGTCCGACCCGCCGATGCCGATATGCAGGATCGCCTTGAACGGCTTGCCGGTCGCGCCCTTGATCTGGCCCGACCGGACGGCCTCGGCGAAGGCCTTCATCCGCTGGCGGACGGCCTCGACCTCGGCCATCACCGGCTGGCCCAGGGCCTTGAAGTCCGCGTCCGCCGGAGCCCGCAAGGCGGTGTGCAGCACGGCGCGGCCCTCGGACGAATTGATCGCCTCGCCGCCGAACATCCGGGTCCGTGCGCCTTCGACATCGGCCGCGTGGGCCAGGTCGAGGGCGGCCTCCAGCCCGGCCTCGTCCCAGGCCTGCTTGGACAGATCCAGGTGCAGGCCGGCGACGTCGAGGGTCAGCAGATCCAGACGGTCAGGCTCGGCCGCGAAGAAGTCGACGATGCGCTGTTCGCCCGCGGCCTTGGCGGCGGTTTCCAGGCGGGTCCAGGCGGCGTCGAGATCGGCCATCGGTAGTCCTCTGAATCTTGGTAAATCGGCGTTTACGAAACCGGGCTTATCAAACACCTGCCGCCACGTCATGGCAGACCAATGACGTTTTTTGCGGGAGTCCCCCATGTCCTGTGACGCCGTCGCCTTTTCCGCCATGCTCTGGATGGCCTCGTTCAATCCCGGGCAAGCTATCGGGCCAGCGCCAGCCGTCCTGCAACAGCCCTCCGTTCCCCAGTCGGTCGCCGGCGAGCCGCTGTTCCTCGACATCGTCAAGCGCGCCAGGCAGCTGAAGGCCGAGACGGAAGGCTACCGCAAGACGTTGGCCAAGGCCGACCCGGCCGGCGCGGCGACGAAGCTGAAGAGCTTCGATGCGTTCTCCACCCGGATCGGCGACCTCTCGGCGCTGGACATGAAGGGCCACGTGACTCTGAAGGAACGCGGCGCGGTCGACGATCTCAAGTGCATCCTGCGCGGCATCAGCCAGGACCTGCCCGAGAAGCTCGCCGCCGTCGGCGCGGCCACGACGATCAAGGCCCAGGACCTGGCCCTGCGCGACATGGCCTATCTGCTGAACGACAATGTCGAAGTGATCACCGCGCCGCCCCAACCGGCGGCCTAAGGCCGAAACTTCGCCATTGTCGCTTGATACCTGACCGCCGGGCGCTCAGAAGATCGCCCTGACCCTTCCTGCTCTCCCCGGCTCGATGTCCCGCACCAAGACCCTCGCCGCCGTCGTCGGCTCCGGCCTGCTCCTCGCCGCCTGCGCCAGCGAGACGAACACCACCGTCTTCGTGCCGGTCGTCGCGCCGGTGCTTCCCAGTTCGCTGACGCCGCAGCCGATCATGCTGTTCAACCAGACCAAGGACGGCCGCAAGCTGTTCACCCTGGACGCCGAGTTCCCCTATTGCGACGTCGAGACCGGCAAGGTGATCGTGGTGCCGCGCTGGTACGTCACCGACTTCGCCAGCGTGCCCTGGTACGGCCAGGGCTTCGTCGATCCTCAGGGCCCGACGGCGCGCGCCGCCATCGTCCACGACTGGCTCTACACGATCGGCGAACCGGGCAAGCGCGAGGAGGCCGACCAGATCTTCCTGCGGGCCATGCTGAAATACGGCGTCACGCCCTTCCAGGCCAATCTCGCCTATCAGGCCGTGCGGCTGGGCGGCGAGAAGGGCTACGGCCTGCCGACCGACTGGCGCTTCGTCGATCCCAAGCGCCAGGATCTCGTGCAGCCCGCGCCGTTCGCCAAGCCGCGCACCGGCATGGTCCGATACCTGCCCAAGTGCCAGGGCTTCGGCGCCCTGATCCAGACCGGCTGGCGGGCCTATCCGGTCAAGGTCAACGCCCCGGTGATTCCGCCGCCGCTGGTCGTGACCAAGACCCCGCTGGACAAGGTCAAGGACAAGCTGCCGTTCGGCAGCGACAAGAAGAAGTAACTAGGCCCCCGCCTTCTCGATCGCCTCGATCACCAGGCCCTCGGTCAGCAACTGGGGCAGGATGACCGGCGCGCCGCCGCCCTTCGGATAGACCACGTAGAGCGGTACGCCGACCCGGTCGAACTCGGCCAGGGCCTTGGCGATGACCGGGTCGCGATTGGTCCAGTCGGCCTTCAGATAGACCGCGTTCCGGGCCTTGAAGGCCTCGGCGACCTTCGAACCCGAGAGAGCGACCTTTTCGTTGACCTGACAGGTCACGCACCAGGCGGCGGTGAAGTCGACCAGGATCGGCCGGCCCTCGGCCTGCAGCGCCTTCACCTTCTCCGGCGACCAGGCTTCCGCGGTCAGGCCAGGCCCCGAGGGCGCGGCCTCACCGGCGGCGGCGGCGGCGGCGCTCGGCGGCTGGGCGGCCAGGGCGCCGGAAGCGGCCAGGGCGATGGCGCCGGCCACCACCAGCAAAGCGATCACGGTCGAGACGGCCCCGCCCTTGCCCGCCGCGCGGCGGTTCTGGGCGACGCCATGGAGCCAGGCGCCGAAGGCGGCCAGCACGCCGGCGGCCAGCAGCTGGCCCAGGGCGATCGGACCCGATTGCTGGGCGAACACCCAGGCCAGCCACAGGGCCGCGCCGTACATCGGGAAGGCCAGGCCCTTCTTCAGCACGTCCATCCAGGCGCCGGGACGCGGCAACAACTTCAGGAGGCCAGGGATGAAGGCCACCGCCACGAACGGGGCGGCGAAGCCGAGGGCCAGGGCCAGGAACACCGCCAGCGCCACGACCGGCGGCTGGGTCAGGGCGTAGCCCAGGGCGCCGGCCATGAACGGCGCGGTGCAGGGCGCGGCCACGACGACAGCCAGGGCGCCGGTGAAAAACGCCCCGGTCGCGCCGCCCTGGGCCGAAGCGCCCGAGCCGACGTTCTGCACCGAGGTCCCGATCTCGAAGACGCCCGACATGTTCAGGGCGACCAGAAGCATCAGCAGGCTCAAGCCCGCGATGACCAGCGGCGACTGCAGCTGGAAGCCCCAGCCCACCGCCGCGCCGCCAGCGCGCACCACTAGCAACAGGCCGGCCAGAGCCATGAAGGTCGAGACGACGCCCAGCAGGAACACCAGCCCCTGCAGGCGGGCCTTGCCGGCGTCGTGGGCGTGACCGGCCAGGCTGGCCGCCTTCATCGACAGCACTGGGAAAACGCATGGCATCAGGTTCAGGATCAGCCCGCCGACGAAGGCGAACAGCAGGGCGCCCGCCAGACCGCCCGAGGTCTTGCCGTCCCCGGCGGCCTTCTCGGCGGGCGGCGGCCCCATCCCCGCGGCGGTCGCGGGCGGGTCGCCCGGCGTCGCGGTGATTTCCCAGGCCCCGGCCTTGGTCGCGATGACGCCGGCCACCTCGGCCGGCGCGATCCCGCCGCCGACGAAGTCGTAGCCCGGCTTCAGCGACAGGGTCAGGCCCTCGGGGCCGCGATCGACGACTTGGTCGGCGGCGTGCTCGATGGCCTTGGGCGAATAGGGGAAGAAATAGGCGCCAGCCATGTCAGCGCCCTTCAGGGCTTCCCCGGTGACGGCCAGCTTCAGGGCCTGGCCGTCCAGCTTGAACACCGCCTTCAGACCGGCCGGCTTGGGCGCCTTGGCCAGGACGTCACCGACGACCGTCCCCCACTTGGGATCGGCGGCCGGCGCGGCCACGACCGGCAGCAGCAGGGAGAGCTTGGCCTCCTCCGGCACACAGACCTGTTCGCAGACCAGGTAGAAGACGTCGGCGGTCAGGCTGATCGTCGTCCCGACCTGGGCGTCCGCCGCCGCGGTGATCGGCACGGGAATGAAGACCTCGCCCTCGTAGGCGTAGTCCAGCAACGGACCCAGCCTGGCGGTCTTCGGCGTCGGCCAGACCATGTCCCCGGCCTTCCAGCCGGCGGGCAGGGTCCAGGTGATCTTGGTCGCCTCGCCCGCGTCGCCCGGATTGCGCCAATAGGTGTGCCAGCCGGGAATGATCTTCTGGCGCAGGGCCACATAGACCGTGCCGCCCGGCGCGATTCCCGTCTCCTGGGCGACCAGTTCGGACTGGATATGCCCGGAATTGACCACCGGCCCGGCCAGCGCGGCGCCCGCCAGAAGGCTCGCGGCCAGCAAGGCTTGCAGGGCGAGGACGGCTCTCTTGAGGAACATGCGCGGGTCCGGAAGGAAAAGTCTGCGGACGAACACATGGCCCGGCCTAGCCGGCTCGACAATGGCGAAGACGCAGCCGACAGTCGAATACGGAATCACCCGGAGAGACCCATGCCCGCCGCGTTCGACGACATCGAGATCGGCCAGGTCGTGAACCTGGGCTCGCGGGCCGTGGACGGCAAGGCGCTGGACGCCTTCATCGCCGCCTTCACCCCCGGCTGGCCGGTCGAGAACGGCGCCCCGGACGGCATGGTCTTCGCCATCTGGACACGCCTCGACGGCGAGGCCAGCGCCGCCTGGCCGCAGACCAAGCGCCTGGGCGTCGACGCGCTGCGCTGGATGCGCAACCCGCCCGTCGGCGAGTTGCTGCGCGGCCGCATGACCGTGATGGGCAAGGACCCGGTCGGCGAGGGCAAGGGCATCGTCATCGCCCAGCACGACCTGCTCGACGAGGCCGGCCGCCTGGTCTTTTCCTGCCTGACCCGCAGCATCTTCGCGCGGTAGAGCAATTTCCGACGAAGTGGATACCGGTTCGTCGTCAGAAAATGCGTCAAAACAAGATGCTAGAGCATTTCACCGATCCAGTTGGATCGGTGATGCTCTAGCCGCGGCCAAGAAAAAGGGCGGCGAAGCCGAAGCCCCGCCGCCCTCTTGTCTTCAGCGCTCGCCGAACCTTAGTTCAGGTTCGCGGCGGCGGCGGCGGTCTCGGCTTCGGCCTGACGCATCATGGTCTTGTTGACCAGACGGTCCCAGCCGAGCAGCGACACCAGGTGCGCGTAGATCTGGGCCAGGGCGCCGTTTTCCTGCAGTTCCTTGAGCTTGGCGGCCGGCAGGGCGTTCAGCTTCTCTTCCGAAACGCCGTAGTACTCGGCGACAGTGACCGGTTCGCCAGCGGCGGCGCCGGTTTCGTCCTGCGGCTGGAAGGTGGCCTTCTTCAGTTCGAACAGGTCCAGTTCCTTCAGCAGGGCGACGAACGAATCGGTGCGGCGACGCTCCAGCTCGAAGTCGTCGCAGAACTTGATGCACTGCTGGGTGTATTCGGTCGGCTCGCCCTTGGCGTCGAACAGCGGGGTCTGGCCTTGCTCGCTCAGCAGCTCCGAGCCGCGGTCGATGCAGACGATCAGGCGGTCCTGGCCGTCGTCATTGGCCAGCACGAACGGATAGCGGCGGATATAGGCCGGGATGTAGACGTTCGGCTCGACCGAACCGTCGGCGCCGATGAACAGGTTCTCGGCGTTGTTCAGGCCCATCACGGCCAGCGGCACGCGGTCTTCACCGGCGAAGATCACCGGGAAGGTCAGGGCGGCCGGACCGAATTCCGAGACCGTCAGCGGCACGGCGGTGCCGGCGGCGGCGAAGGCGTACGGCTTTTCCTTGTGGACCAGGGCCAGCTTGGCGTGCTGTTCGCGGTTCAACGGCTCCGGCGAATTGTAGAACAGGACGTTGCCGGAGATCTGGCCGGCGGACTGGTTCGTTTCCATGAAGAGCTCTGCGACAAAATAAGAAACGGACGCTCGAACGCTTCAAGACGACCGCAAAGGGTCCGGCGTTCTAGCCGATCCAAAAAGAACCGGCAATCTGGACCGCCGTCATAGAGACGCTCGACGGCCGTTATTCAACGGGCGCGCGAGCGGTTAAGCTTGATATCCGCCTCGCGGAGCGAGACGCAGTCCGGAGCCTGGCGGAAGGGGGCCAGGCTCCGGCGCGCGGCGGCACCTCTCTGGGGGCTGACGGAGAGGGCCGCTCCTCGACCCGGCGCTAAAAGCGCCAGGCGAAACCGGCGCGGACCGAGCGGCCCGGCGAGGGCGCGAAGTCCTTCAGGAACGAGACGTGCTCGCGGATGGTCTCGTTGGTCAGGTTGCGGCCGTCGATGAACACGCGAAGGCCGGAATCGGCGATCGGCTTGTAGGTCACCATGGCGTTGACCTGGGTGTAGCTGTCGGTCGGCAGCTCGAAGGCGGCGACGCGGTTCTGGCTGGCCACGCGGCGGACCTCGCCCTGGACCTCGAGGCGCGTGGTGCTCCAGATGGCGCGGCCGGTCACGGCCCAGGGCGGCACGCGGGCCGGCACGCCCAGGTCGGTCGAGCCGCACACCCAGTCGTACGAGCCTTCCAGCTTCAGCGACCGCTCGCCCTCGCGCCAGGCGACGTAGGAGGCCTCGGCCTCGGCGCCGTGGAACTTGGCGTCGGTCTGGCTGTACTGGAACACCGGCAGGCCATCCTCGACGGCGCCCGTGCGGGCCTCCTCGATGAAGCCGTTGTACTGGGCGCCCCACAGGTGGGCTTCGGCGCGCAGGCGATCGCCGGTGTAGCGATAGGTCGCCTCGACCGAGACCACCTTCTCGGACTTCAGGTCGGCGTCGCCGACCTCGTAGCCGCCGGTGCCGGGGTGCGGGCCGTCGGCGAACAGCTCGGCCTCGGTCGGGGCGCGGCCGTTGCGCGACACGGTCAGGGCCACGAACTGGTGCTCGGCGGGCTTGTAGAACACGCCCAGCGAACCCGAGACATTGTCGAAGGTCTTGTCGGCGAAGCTGGTCTTCAGCTCGCGGCTGTCGAAGCGCAGGCCCGCGTCGACGCCCCAGTCGCCCTTGTCCAGACGCTGCAGGGTGAAGACGCCGTATTCCTTGATGTCGGTGGAGGGCACGAAGGCCTCGTCGCCAATGGCCTCGAAGTGGCGCTTCAGAGCCTGGAAGCCCACCGCGCCCTGCCAGCCGTCGCGTTCCTTCTGCACCAGTTCGACGCGGCCCTCTGTGCCGTTCGACAGGAAGCGGGTGCCGACTTCGCCGCTGTCGACGCCGATCTCGGCGTGCTCGTACTTGGCGTGGCCGACCGACAGGCGGACCTTGTCGAACGGGCCGAGGTCGACATCCTGCTCGCCGCGCACGTCGTAGCGGGTCTGCTGCAGGTGGATCGACACCGGGCCTTCGGCGTTCGGATCGATCGGGGCCAGGATCTGCTCGTAGGGCACGCCGTAGGTCGTATCGATCTTCTTGACCGAGACCCCGAAGAAGCCGCTGTCGTGGACGTAGGAGACGCCCGCGCCGTAGGCGTCGACCTCGACGTCGGCGTTGCGAACCTTCTTCTCCGGATCGACGGTCAGGCCGTTGGCCTTGGCCAGCCGGGCCGAGACCGGGGCGGTCGGAACGTCGTAGTCGCTGCTCTCGCGGTGATCCGCGTCGATGGCGAAGACCAGCGGACCCTTGCCGAACTTGGCCGAACCGTTGATCGACTTGCCGTCGTCGACCGACGAGACCGAGCCGGCCAGGCGGCCTTCGAAGCCGTTGGCCGGGGCCGACGACGGCACCCGGTCGTCGATGATATTCACCACGCCGCCGATGCCCGAGCCGCCATAGGCCAGGGTCGAGGGACCACGCAGCACTTCCACCCGCGACGCCTCGCCCGGATCGGAGGCCACGGCGTGGTCGGGCGACAGCGACGAGGCGTCGACCTGGCCGACGCCGTTCTGCAGCACCATCACCCGCGGACCCGACAGGCCGCGGATCACCGGGCGGCTGGCGCCGGGACCGTAGAAGGTCGAGCGCAGACCCGGCTGGCCGTTCAACATGTCGCCCAGGCCGGCGGGCGGGGCGACGTCCAACTGGTCGCGGGTCACGATGTTGACGCTGCTGGTCACCGTATCCAGCGACACCGCATAGGGGGCGGCGGTGATGACGACCTTGTCGACCTGGTTGGCTTGCTGGTCAGCGGCCGGCTCCTCGGCGTGGGCGGAAACGGCGGCGGCGAGCGCGACGAGACTCGCGGCGGAAAAGGCGACGCGACGAAGCATGGGCGGTCCTGAAACGACTGAAACTTGGCCGGAGGCGCGGCCGCGAGAGCGCGTTATGAAATAACATATCTTCGCGTCAATCCGCTTTCTCTCGACGCGCGACTTTCCCGCCCCTGTGTGGGCGAATGACCATGCGGAAGCATCCGATGACCCGTTTCGCGCTCATCGCCGCCGCCGCTTCGGGCCTGGCCCTGGCCGGCTGCGCGGCCTGGGTTCGGCCAGGGTCACGCGGCGGCATGACGATCCGGGCTTCATGGCCGATCTGGCCAAGGCGCGGGCCTAGGCGCGCGCCACGAACACCACGTGGGCGCGCAGCGGATCGCTTTCCGCCACGCCCGGATGGTCGAAGTCGCGCGCCGGGTCATGGCTCATGCCGATCCGCCGCATGACGCTCTGCGAGGCCAGATTCGTACGGGCGGTGAAGGCGATGATCTCGGGCAGGCGCAGGGTCTCGAAGCCGTAGGCCAACGCCGCCTTCGCCGCCTCGGTGGCGTAGCCCTGACCCCAGGCCTCGGGATGGAAGCGCCAGCCGATCTCGACCGTCTTAGGCATGGCCATCTCGGGCGGAACCCACCAGAGGCCGGTCATGCCGACCACGCGCGCGTCGGCCTGGCGCTCGACGACCCAGAAGCCGAAGCCGTGCTCGGCCTGATGAGCCTGAACCCGGTCGACGAAGGCGTCGCTCTCGGCCCGACCGCGCACGCCGCCCAGCCAGGCGCCGACTCGCGCATCGCCGTTCATGGTGGCGATGGCGTCGCGATCGGCGTCGACCGCCGGACGCAGGACCAGGCGGTCGGTGGAAATCATGCCAAGCTCTCCACTAAGCAGGCCGACCGGTGGCCAGGGCGGCGTAGAACTCTGGCCGGCGATCACGGAAGAAGCCCCAGGCGGCGCGGTGCGTCGTCAGGAAGTCCAGATCGAAGGTGGCGTTGACCAGGCCCTCGTCGGCGCGCCCCAACTCGCTGACCAGATCGCCGCGATGGTCGGCGATGAAGCTGGAGCCATAGAAGGTCTGGCCGCCGTTCGGATAGCCGTCCCACGGTTCGAAGCCGATACGGTTGGCGCCGACCACCGGGATCACGTTCGAGACGGCGTGGCCCTGCATGGCCCGACGCCACGGCAGGGCGGTGTCCAGACTGGAGTCATGCGGCTCGCTGCCGATGGCGGTCGGATAGAACAGGGCCTCGGCGCCCATCAGGGCCATGGCGCGGGCGGCCTCCGGATACCACTGGTCCCAGCAGATGCCGACGCCCAGACGGCCGAAGCGCGTATCCCAGACCTTGAAGCCCGTGTCGCCGGGCCGGAAATAGTACTTCTCCATATAGCCCGGACCGTCCGGAATATGGCTCTTGCGATAGACGCCCAGCAGCGACCCGTCGGCGTCGGCCATGACCAGGCTGTTGAAGTAGTGAGGCCCCTCGCGCTCGTAGATCGAGATCGGGATCACCACGCCCAGCTCGCCGGCCAGCGGTGCGATGGCCTTGACGACCGGGTGCTCGCGCCACGGATGGGCCTCGGCGAACCACCGCTCCTCCTGGGCGACGCAGAAGTACGGGCCCTGGAACAGCTCCGACGGCAGGACGACCTGCGCGCCGTTGGACGCCGCTTCACGAATGAAGGCTTCCGTCTTCTTGATGTTGGCCTGCAGGTCCATGCCATACGAGGTCTGGATCGCGGCGACGCTGAGCGTGCGGGCCATCAGGCGGTCTCCGGCTCTTGCTGGGAAATGCAGTGGAACGAACCGCCGCCGGTCAGGATGGCGGTGGACGGCAGGCCGATCACCTGACGCTCCGGGAACACGCCCTTGATCACCTCGACGGCGAAGGCCCCCGACTCCTCGGCGTAGATCGGCACGATGATCGCCTCGTTGGCGATCAGGAAGTTCATGTGCGAGGCCGGGATCGGCTCGCCGTCCTCGTCCAGGATCAGGCCCGGCGACGGGATGCGGACGACCTGCAGCGGCGAGCCGCGGCTATCGGTCATGCCGGCCAGCATGCGGGCGGTCTCGGCATAGACCTCGGCGTTCGGGTCGTTCGCGCCGAAGCCCATCGGGCAGGCCACGACGCCCGGCGCGACGAAGCGGGCCAGGTTGTCGACGTGGCCGTCGGTGTGGTCGTTCAGCAGGCCGTCACCCAGCCACAGCACCTTCTTGGCGCCCAGGGCGTCGGCGAGGGCGGCCGTGGCCGCGGCTTCGTCCCAGCCGGTGTTGCGGTTGGCGTTCAGCAGACACTGGCGCGTCGTCAGGATGGTGCCGTTGCCGTCGTGGTCCAGCGCGCCGCCCTCGAGGATGAAGGGGTTGCGGACCAGCGGCGCGCCCGAGGCGGCGGCGATCTGCTCGGCGACGATGTCGTCGCCCTCCAGGCTGTACTTGCCGCCCCAGCCGTTGAACTGGAAACCGGCCGCGCGCGCCGAGCCCTTATCGTCGACGAAGATCGGCCCGGTGTCGCGCAGCCAGATGTCGCCGAACTGGCCGCGGACGATCTCGACCGTGGTGTCGGAGAGCAGGGCGCGGGCGGCGGCCTCGGCCTCGTCGCCGACCACCATCAGGCGCACGCGCTCGCCGCCCGGGCCGGCCAGGGCGCGGGCCAGGTCGGCGACTTCCTGCTGCGCCTGTTCCAGATTCTCCTGCCAGAGGTCGGCATGGCTTGGGAAACCCACCCACATGGCGCGGTGCGGAGCCCACTCGGCGGGGACGGTGACGGTCATTCGAAAGCCCAATAGAGACGGGGAAAAACGAAAGGGGGCGCAGATGGCCCCCAAAGGAGTCCGGGTCAAGGGGTCCGGGTCAAGCGTCGCCTAACTATCAGGCCTAGATGACAAAGAAAAAGGGCGGCCCGGAAACCGGGCCGCCCTCGTCCTTGGTCTTGGATCGCGTCGCTTAGAAAGCGGCGTGGATCGTCGCGCTGATCGTGCGCGGCGAACCCGGCTGACCCAGGCCGGTGCCCGACGGGTTCACCGCCAGATCGCCCAGGTACTTCTCGTTGCCCAGGTTCTTCACGTTGACCTGGAAGTAGGTGCCCTTCAGGCCGAAACCGTCCAGAGCGTAGCGCACGTCCATGTCGAGCAGGGCGTAGTGCGGGGCCTTTTCGGTGTTGGTCAGGTTGGTCCAGCGCTCGCCGACGTACTTGGCCTGAACGCCGAGGCTCAGAGCGTCAGTGATGTCCCAGTCAACGCGGGCAGCGCCTTGGTACTTCGGCGCTTCGTACAGTTCCTTGCCCTTGGTCAGCAGGAGCGAGCCCAGGGCGGTGCCCGGGATGTTCTCTTGCAGTTCCGAGTCCTGGTACGAGAACGAGGCGTAGAAGCTCAGATAGTCTTCCGGCTTGAAGCCCAGTTGGGCGTCGAAGCCCTTCTTCTTCACGTCACCGACGTTGACCGAGAAGGCAATGTTGTCCTGCTCGTTGAACGCGCGCTCGATGCGGTTGTTGAACTGAGCGAACCACACCGCGGCGCTGAACAGGACAGTCGGCGACTGGAAGCGATAACCCATGTCGAACGAGTCGGTGATTTCCGGCTGCGGGTTCGTGGCCTTCCGGTCGTACAGGTCGTCCGTACGCGGAGCCGATAGGGTCTGGGCGTAGCTGATGTAGACCGACTGGTGGTCAGCCAGTTGGTAGCTGGCGGCCACGCTCGGCAGGACCTTGTCGTACTTGCGGGTGAACTGGCGCGGACGACCGTATTGGGTCGCGCCTTGGCCCGGCAGGGTGACCAGGGTCTGGCCGAAGCCATCGTCCGTACCCGCCACGGCCGTCGGGGCCTGATTGGTGCAGTAGGCGTTGAAGGTGTCGGCCTGATAGCAGAAGTTGTTCAGCTCACGCTTGAAGAACGGGGCGCGCAGGCCGGCGTTGACCAGCAGGTTGTCGTCCATGAACTTGCCGCGGTACTCGACCGAGAACTGGTTCAGGGTGGCGACCGAGACGCGGTCACGCTTGCGCAGGATGCTGCCGTCCGAGAGCTTGATCGGCGTGCCGTAGCCGTCCTTGCCGCCGAAGACGCTGTTCGGCGTCGTGTCGCTGCTGAAGGTCGTGTACTCGCCGGTCTGGCGGTGGTGCGCTTCGTCGTAGGTGTAGGCGGCGCGGAAGCTCTGGCTGTCCGAGAACTTCCAGATCAGCGACGAGGTGACGCCGTAGCGGCGGGTGTTCGTCGTGTTCGGCGAGTACAGCAGGACGGTGTCGAGGATGTCGCCGTCGCCATTCAGGTCCTGGCCGCCGGTCAGCGCGCTGCCGCGGATCAGGCCGCTGCCCGTCGTGGCGCCGCTTTCGTTGAACAGGGCGCGGCCGCCGCCGTTGGCCAGCACGTACTGGAACGAGGGGTCGACGGTCAGGATGAAGCTGTCACCGATGTGGAACAGCGACTGACCGCGGATGTTGCCCGTGTTCGACGGGTTGATGTTGTACTTGTAGCAGGTGCCCGCGTTCGTATCGATCTGGGCGGTGCCGGCCACGGCGGTCGGACGGGTGCAGGTCGCGCGGCTGTAGCCGATGCCGGTGCCCGCATTGAAGGCGGCCAGCGACATGCGGTTGATGAAGTTGTTGCGGTTCTGGTTGTAGTTGGCGATCAGGCTGATGAAGTCGCCGTTGTCGCCGATCGGCTGATAGATGCGGGCGTTATACTGCTTCTTGTGGATCTTGCCCGGGCCGTTGAAGACGTCGTTGATGGCGTCAGCGGCGCTGAACCAGGCGCTGGTGCCCCACGGGCCGACCTTGCCGGTGTCGATCACGGCGAAGAAGCGGCGGAAGTTGCCGTCGCCGGCTTGGGCTTCCACGACGCCGCTGAACTGTTCGTTCGGCTTGCGGGTCACGTAGTTGACGGTGCCGCCAGCGGCCGCGGCCGTCGGGCTGTCGACGTCGGTCGTGCCGGTGTTGACGTCAACTTTGGCGATCAGTTCCGAGTCCATCTGCTGGTTCGGATAGATGGCGTAGTTGCCGCTGTCGTTCAGCGGGATACCGTCTTGCAGAAGGGCGATGCGCTGGCTGTCGAAGCCGCGGATGGAAATGTCGCCGCCGGCCGAGCCGTAGGCGTCGTTGTTGGTGAAGTTGACGCCCGGCAGAAGGTTCAGCGAGTCCAGAATGGTCTGGCCCGGCACCTGGCGGGAGATGAATTCCTGGGTGATGGTCGAACGCGACTTCGGAACCGTCTGCGACACGATCGCGCCATTTTGGTTCTTCAGGGTCGTGGCGGTGACGACGACTTGTTCAACAGCGTCCGAACCCGTCGATTGCGCCATCGCGGCGCCGCTGGCCATCAGGCAACCGACCAGCGCGGTCGTCGCCAGGGCGAAATTTCTCATATTCATCTTGAAGATCCCCTCATTATTCGACACGCCTGCCGTGGACGGCATGGATGAGCATCGTTGGGGGCCGTTTAGCGAAAGTTTTAGAAGGTTTGGTGACGGAAAGGCCACGCCCTCCCCCAAACTGTCATAAAGGGCGGATAACGCGGAAGAATTGGTCAAATTTTTCTTACTTGGCTAGTTAGGCGTCATGGTAACCGCACACGAATCTTCGAGATTCTCGATCGAGTCCCGCGCCTGGCGCCTGATGCTGATGATGGTCGCCGCGCTCACGCTGGCGCGGCTGATCGCCCTGTTTTCGACGCCTCTTGAGCTGTACCCGGACGAAGCCCAGTACTGGCTGTGGTCGCGCGAGCTGGCGTTCGGCTACTTCTCCAAGCCGCCGATGATCGCCTGGCTGATCTGGGCCACGACCCATGTCGGCGGCGACGCCGAGGCCTGGGTGCGACTTTCCGCCCCGCTCCTGCACGGCGCGACCGCCCTGGTGGTCCACCGCATCGCCGGCAAGCTCTACGGCGGCTGGACGGGTCTGGTCGCGGCGGCGATCTACAGCCTGATGCCGGGCGTGGTGCTGTCGTCGGGCCTGATGGCCACCGACGCGCCGCTGCTGTTCTTCCTGTCGCTGACGATCTGGGCCTATGTCGCCCTGGCCGAGGAGACCGCGCCGCGCCGCTACTTCGTCGCCGCCGGCATGGGCGTGGCCCTGGGCCTGGCCTTCCTGTCCAAGTACGCCGCCGTCTACGCCCTGGGCAGCATCGTGATCCACTTCGCCATCTCGAAGGAGGCCCGCAAGCGCTGGTGCCCGGCCGCGGCGGTGCTGTTCGTCACGGCCTTCGTCCTGACCCTGGCCCCCAACTTCGCCTGGAACGCCAGCCACCATTTCGCGACGGTCAAGCACACGGCCTCGAACGCCAACTGGGGTTCGCATCAGCTGTTCAATTTCCGTGAGCTGATCGAGTTCGTCGCCTCGCAGTTCGGCGTGTTCGGTCCCGTGCCGTTCGCCGTGCTGCTGGGCGGCGCGGTCTGGCTGGGCGTGAAGAAAAAGCTTCAGTCGCCGGATCTCCTGCTGCTCTGCTTCTGCGCGCCGCCGCTGATCATCGTGGCCGGCGAGGCCTTCGTCTCGCGCGCCAACGCCAACTGGGCCGGGGCCGCCTTCGTCGCGGGGTCGGTGCTGTCGGCCGGTTGGCTGCTGCGCTGGAACGCCCGGCGCTGGCTGATCGCGGGCCTCGCCTTCGAGGCCCTCTTCGCCGCCTTCTTCGTGGTCTGCATGGTCAACCCGAAGGCCGCCGACGCCGTGGGCCTGTCGAACGGCTTCAAGCGCGTGCGCGGCTGGGACCAGACCGTCCAGGCGATCATCGAGCGCTCGCGCGAGGAGCAGGCTCTGCGCGGCCCGCTCAGCGCCGTCGCGATGGACGATCGCTTCGTCTACAACGCCGCCGCCTATTACGGCCGCGACTATTTCGGCCAGCCGGGCGCGCCGCCCTTGCGGATGTGGGTGCACGAGGCCCAACCGCAGAACCAGGCCGAGACCGAGGCCCCACTCGACGCCGACTACGGCCGCCGCGCCCTGATCGTCAGCCTGGAAGGCGGCTACCGGCCCGAGATCGAGCAGGACTTCAAGGCGACCTCCGGCATGCAGATCAGCCGCGTGCGCCTCGACAAGAAGCGCTCGCGCCGGATCGATCTGTTCATCGCCGAAGGCTTCGCCCCCCTGCCCCGCGATCCGGTGACGGGCCTGCCGCCGGAGCCGAAGCGGAAGCCCTAGGCAGGTTTCGAGGGATAACCGTCCTTTCTTAAGCGCCGCCATCACCGAGACTTCCCACGTGTTCGAAGGGAGGTCCCGATGCTGCGCCTGTTCGTGTTCCTGTTGGCCCTAGTCGCGGGCGCGCCCGCCTGGGCCAAGCCGCTGGTGGTGATCCTGGCCGAGCCACGCGGGACCGAGACCACCGACCTGATCGCGCCCTACGCCGTGCTGGCCGGATCCGGATCGGTGGATGTCAGGGTGATCGCGCCCAGCCTGGCGCCGGTTCGGCTGATGCCGGGCCGGGCCTGGATCCGTCCGCAGACGACCTACGCCACGCTAGGCAGACGGCCGGACGTCATCGTGGCGCCGTTCATGATGCCGGCCTATGACCCTGCCCGCGACGCCTGGCTGCGCGAGCAGGCCAGGGCGGGCGTCCGCATCGTCGCGATCTGCGCCGGGGCCGAGACCCTGGCCCGCGCCGGCCTCCTGGACGGCCGCGAGGCCACCACCCACTGGTTCGAGATGGCGCGCCTGGGCAAGGCCTATCCCAAGGTGCGCTGGCGCAAGGACCGCCGCTGGATCGTCGATGGTCCCGTGACCACCACCGCCGGAGTGACGGCCTCAATCCCGGCGAGCCTCGCCCTGCTGCGCGACCTCGCCGGGGAGGAGGTGATGCAGGCCACCGCCGCGCGGCTGCGGGTCCCGCTTCCGGTCCAGACCCATGACGGCGCGGCGTTTAGGGTGGGCGGCGACGCGGCCCTGGCCGGCCTCTCGGGCTGGGCCAACGCCTGGCGCGGCGAGAAGGTGGCGGTGTCGATCGAGGACGGTTTCGACGAGCTGGCCTTCGGCGCGGCTCTGGACGCCTGGTCACGGACCAACCGCTCGGAAGCCTTCGCCAGTCGGGATGCGGTGTCGAAACACGGCCTGGCGGTGATCGCGCCGGCGAAGCTTCCCCGGCCGAGCCGGACGGTGGCGGCGGACACGGGCGATCCGACCACCATCCTGAACGACATCGCCGCCGCCTATGGCAAGGCGACGGCGCGTTGTGTGGCGCTGACGATGGAGCACCCTTACTGGCTGAAGCGCGACTAGACCGCGACCTCGAACGCGGCCTCGGTCTTGGCCTTGACCTCGTCGACGGTCACGCCTGGGGCCAGCTGGATCAGCTTCACCGGCGTCTTGCCGCGGTTGATCTCGAAGACGCCCAGTTCGGTGATCAGCAGATCCACGACACCCGCGCCCGTCAGCGGCAGCGAGCACGCCTTCAAGAGCTTCGGCGCGCCCGACTTCTCGCAGTGGTCCATGACCACCACCACGCGCTTGACGCCGGCCACCAGGTCCATGGCCCCGCCCATGCCCTTGACCATCTTGCCGGGCACCATCCAGTTGGCGAGATCGCCGGTCTCGGACACCTGCATGCCGCCCAGGATCGACAGGGCGATGTGACCGCCGCGGATCATGGCGAAGCTGTCCGACGAGCTGAAATACGAGCTCGAGTCCAACTCGGTGATCGTCTGCTTGCCGGCGTTGATCAGGTCGGCGTCCTCCTCGCCCTCGTAGGGGAAGGGGCCCATGCCCAGCATGCCGTTCTCGCTCTGCAGCGTCACGGACATGCCCTCGGGAATGTAGTTGGCCACCAGGGTCGGGATGCCGATCCCAAGGTTCACGTAGAAGCCGTCCTGCAGCTCCTTGGCGGCGCGGGCCGCCATTTCGTCACGGGTCCAGGCCATCAGACTTCAACTCCAGCGGCGGCGGTTTCCTTTGGACGGGTGGTCACCCGCTCGATGCGCTTCTCGAACCTGGCGCCCTTGACGATGAAATCGACATAGATGCCGGGGGTATGGATGGCGTCCTTGTCCAGAGCGCCGATCTCGACCAGCTGCTCGACCTCGACCACGGTCTTCCGGCCGGCCGTGGCCATCATCGGATTGAAGTTCCGGGCGGTCTTCCGGTAGATCAGGTTGCCCTCGGCGTCGCCTTTCCAGGCCTTGACGATCGCGAGGTCAGCGGTCAGGCCGCGCTCCATCACGTACATCTCGCCGTCGAACTCGCGCACTTCCTTGCCCTCGGCCACCAGGGTGCCGTAGCCGGTGCGCGTGAAGAAGGCCGGGATGCCCGCTCCGCCCGCACGGATGCGTTCGGCCAGCGTGCCCTGCGGATTGAACTCAAGTTCCAGTTCGCCGCTGAGGTAGAGCTGTTCGAACAGCTTGTTCTCGCCCACATAGGACGAGATCATCTTCTTGATCTGGCGGTTCTCCAGCAGGATCCCCAGGCCGAAGCCGTCGACGCCGCAATTATTGGAGATGACCGTGAGGTCCTTCGTCCCAGCCTCGCGGATCGCCGCGATCAGGTTCTCCGGAATGCCGCAGAGGCCAAAGCCCCCGGCCATGATGGTCATGCCGTCGAACAACAGCCCGGCGAGGGCCTCGACGGCGTCCTTCTTCACCTTGTCGACCATGGTGTCTCCCTATTCCCGAGCTCGCGGGCTATCCCGAACGGGGTCGGCCTGTTTATCCGTAACGGATGAAAAGGCTGCCTCGCCGCACCTGTTTGGCTCTTGGCGAACCGTGTCGCCCGAGCCGCGAAAAAATTCAACCCTTGATGAATTATTTTCCGAAAGGGTCGCCTGATGACCGACGCTAGCACCGGCTCCGTGACGCCCGCCACCCCAAGGACCGCCTCCGGCGTGCTCCTCGTGCTGGCCCACCCCGCGCTTGAACGGTCTCGCGCCAATCGCGCCCTGGCCAAGGCGGCCAAGGGCCTCTCGGGCGTCACCTTCAAGGATCTCTACGAGATCTATCCGGACTTCGCGGTCGACATCGAGGCCGAGCAGGCGGCCCTGCTGGCCCACGACGTCATCGCCCTGCAGTTTCCGCTCTACTGGTACTCGACCCCGGCCCTGATGAAGGAGTGGCTGGACCTGGTCTGGCTGCACGGCTTCGCCTATGGCGAGGACGGCGTCGCGCTGAAGGGCAAGAAGCTGTTCGTGGCCTGCTCCACCGGCGCCAGCGCCAAGGCGTACCATATGCACGGCTACAACCGGTTCAGCATGGACGAGTTCCTGCGACCGCTGGAGCAGACCGCCCACCTGTGCGGCATGGAGTGGGAGACGCCGTTCGTGGTTCACGGCGCCTCCGTGAAGGACGACGCCGCCCTGAAGGCCGAGGCTGAGCGCTACAAGGCGCGGGTGGCCTCGCTGCTGCCGGCGTCCCGGGTTACCGGCAAGGCGGAGACATAAGACGCATGGAGAACTTTCTCACCCAGACCCTGGTCTATCTGGGCGCGGCCGTCGTCTCGGTGCCGATCGCCAAGCGGCTGGGGCTGGGCTCGGTGCTGGGCTACCTGATCGCCGGCGTGGTCATCGGCCCGTTCGCGCTGTCCCTGGTCGGCGACCAGGCCGACGTCATGAAGTTCGCCGAGTTCGGCGTCGTCATCCTGCTGTTCCTGATCGGCCTCGAGGTGCAGCCCTCGATGCTGTGGGACATGCGCAAGGCCATCTTCGGGCTGGGCGGGGCCCAGGTGCTGGGCACGGCCCTGGCCATCGCCGCCGCCGCTCTGGCGCTGGGCCTGCCCTGGCAGACGGCCCTGGCCGTGGGCCTGGTGCTGGCCATGTCCTCGACCGCGATCGTGCTCCAGACCCTGGACGAGAAGGGGCTCCGGCAAGGCCCCGTCGGGCGCGCCGCCTTTGGGGTGCTGCTGCTGCAGGACCTGGCGGTCATTCCGATGTTCGCCCTGCTGCCACTGCTGGCCACCGGCGCGGCGGGCCACGCGGCGGGCGGCGGCGGCCATGGCGGCGGGAGTCTCGTGGCCCACCTGCCGATCTGGGCCCAGACCCTGTCGGTGTTCGCCGCCGTCGCCGGAGTGATCGGCGGCGGCCGCTATCTGGTCCAGCCGCTGTTCCGCTTCATCGCCAAGGCCCGCCTGCGCGAGATCTTCGTCGCCGCCGCCCTGCTGATCGTGGTCGCGGTCGCCAGCCTGATGCAGATCGTCGGCCTGTCGCCCGCCCTGGGGGCCTTCCTGGCCGGGGTGGTGCTGGCCGAGAGCGAGTTCCGCCGCGAGCTGGAAAGCGACATCGAGCCCTTCCGGGGCCTGCTGCTGGGCCTGTTCTTCATCACCGTCGGGGCGGGCGTCGACCTGCCGCTGGTGGCGCGCCAGCCGTTGCAGCTGCTCGGCGTCGTCATCGGCCTGATGGTGCTGAAATTCATCGTCATGTACGGCATCGCCCGCCTGTTCGGCGCGCCCAGGCGCGGGGCGATGGCGGTGGCCACGGCCCTGGCCCAGGGCGGCGAGTTCGCCTTCGTGCTGCTCAGCTTCACGGTCGGCGCGGGGGTGATCGGCGTGCAGTTGGCGGCCCTGCTGACCGCCGCGGTCGCCGTCTCGATGGCCCTGACGCCCGTCGCGATGATCCTCTACGAACGCGTCGCCGCCCTGATGGATGCGGCGATCCCGGACGTCGTCCCCGACACCGGCGCCTTCGACGAGGGCGAGCCGGACATCATCATCGCCGGCTTCGGCCGCTTCGGTCAGATCACCGGCCGCCTGCTGCAGGCCAGCGGCTTCAAGTCGACGGTTCTCGACAGCGACATCGAGCAGATCGAGCTGCTGCAGCGCTTCGGCCGCCGGGTGCACTATGGGGACGCCACGCGCCTCGATTTGCTACGCGCCGCCGGCGCCGAGCGGGCCCGGATGCTGATCGTCGCCCTGGATGACCGCGAAAAGACCGTCGAGCTGGTCGAGACCGCCCGCAAGGCCTTCCCAGACCTCGTGATCCTGGCCCGCGCCTGGGACCGTCGCCACGCCTACGACCTGCTGGCCAACGGCGCCGACGCGGTCGAGCGCGAGACCTTCGAGTCGGCCCTGGCCCTGGGGACCACCGCCTTGCAGAAGTTGGGCTACCGCGCTCACCGGGCGCACCGGGCGGCCGCCTTCTTCCGTCGCCACGACCGCCGGGTGTTCGAGGAACTGCGCCCGATGTGGGGCCAGGAGGAGGCCTATATCCTGGCCTCGCGCGACGCGGCCAAGACCATGGACCGCCTGCTGGACGCCGACCTCCACCGCATGCGCCCAGGCGACGCCGGCGGGGCCTGGGACACGGCCAGCCTGGACGAGGAACTGCGCGAGCGCGCCGAGCGGGAGGGAGCGGAGTAGGCTCTAGGCCGCGTCCAGCGCCCTCAGCCAGTCGGGCAGCGCGCCGGCCGAGGCCTGCAGCGCGTTGGCCCGCGCCGCCGCCGTCACGCCCTGTCCACGCGCCTCGCCCGGCGTCATGCCGAAGCGGCTCTTGAACGCCCGGCTGAAGCTTGACCAGACGGTGAAGCCGTAGCGTTCGGCCACCTGGGCCATGGCCAGAGGCTGGATCGGATCGGACAGCGCCTCGAACACCCGGCGCAGGCGTCGGTTGCGGATGTGTTCGCTGACCCCGCCCAACGGCGCGAACAGCCGATAGAGCGAAGCGCGCGAGACGCCGAATTGGCGGCACAGCATCTCGGCCCCTAGATCTGGGTCGTGCAGGTTGGCGTCGATGAACCGGCGCATCCGCGCGCGCTGGGTGTCGGCCGAGGCCCGCCGAGCCGCGTCGCCGCGCTGGCCCAGGATCAGGCCGGCCAGCAGGTCGGTCGTGGCGCGGCCGACACCATACGCCTCCTCCGGGCGCAGATTGGTCGCCACGCGCATCAGGCTCTCGGCGTGCGATTTCAAGAGCTGCGCGCCCGCGCTCTCTCGGCGCAGGACGAGGCCATGCAGCGGGTCCAGGTCGATGTCGCGAGCGTCGAAAGCGTCGCGCGGCAAGGCCAGATTCAGGTTCACGCAGTCGCCCGCCTGGGACTGGAAGGTGCGGGTCAGGTCAAGAACGCAGACATCACCAGGCCGCGCGAAGGTTTCGTCCCGCCCCGTCCGGCGGCTATCCCCGCCCTCGAGGATGATCTGCACCAAGATCAGCTCCAGCCCAGTCGCGGCGACCTTCCGCGCGTCGCGGCCATAGGCGAAGGCTCCGCCGGTCATGTGGGCCGCGCCCAGCAGCATCGGGCCGATGTTGAAGGTGTCGACCCAGAGGTCGGGGCCCGCGGCGTCGACGCCGTTCAGCCGGACGTCGAAGATCGGCGCGATGGCCTCCGCATAGGCGTGCACGCCCTGGCGGCCCGGCGTGACCTGGGTGCCCGCCTGATAGTGGGGAAGCATCGACGCTTGCGACATGGAACTCGAACCCGGAAACGCGAACCAACGATAAGCGGACAGCTGAGCCAAATCCCGAAAGCCGTCCGCCGTCAACGGCTGGGCCAGGCGCGCGCCGCGTCTCAGATTCATGACCCGCCGTCTCAAACCCCTGGCGCCCCGTTGCCAGGCGTCAGACCCAGGCTCTACGGAAGCGGCCGGCGCGAAAATCGTCTGATCCATTCCCTTGGTGACGAACTCGCGCCGAGCGGTTTGGTCCGGTCCGTCCAGGGTGGGGAACTTTTGGAGGGTCCGGACCGCCGCGTGAACAACCCAAACTACCGCGACGCGGACTCCCGCCGAGTCCGCGTCGCTTTTTTTTAGGTCGCCGGCTGCTTCTGGCCCACCCGGCGGAAGAGATCCGTCAGGGCCTCGAACAGACCCTTCTCCGAGGCCTGATGGTAGATCGAGTCCGTCGTGAGGGCGGCCGACAGGCGGGCGTGGGCCTTGCCCAGATTGTGATACGGCAGGCGCGGCAGCAGGTGGTGCAGGGCGTGGTAACGCAGGCCGACCGGGGCCCACAGCGCCGAGGCCAGGTTCGGCGGCGGCACGTTGACCGAGTCCAGGAACTGTTCGTCGAGGGTCATCTTGTCGCCCTGGTTGTCCCAGTGGTGGGCGACCAGGGTGCGGGCCTGGTTGAGGAAGGTGGCCAGCGAGAAGATCAGGAGACCGGTCAGCACGGCGCGCAGCGGCAGCCAGCCGGCGACGGTGGCGGCGATCACCGCCCACGACCACAGCCAGCAGGCGACGTCCTGGACCACCCAGGCGGCGCGCCAGCGGTTGAGGTCGTCGCGCACGAAGTCGGGATTGATGATCAGGGCCGACAGCTTGGTCTTCAGGTAACGGCGCAGCGGCGGAACCACGAACGACAGCGGGATCAGGATCGCCGAGCGCAGGATCACGCCCAGCGGAGCCAGCAGCGCCACGAACAGGAAGCCGGCCAGCTTCAGCGGCGTGAAGCGCGACAGCGGCATGTATTCCGGATCCAGCGCCGTGCCGAAGCGGTCCTTGATGTGGTGGATGTTGTGCACGCCCTCGTACATCAGCGAAGGGGTCATTAGCGGCACGCCGACCAGGATGTTCCAGCCGACGCGGAAGCCCGGGGCCTCGTCGTCGCGGATGTGGGTCAGCTCGTGGATGAAGCTCAGGGCGCGATAGAGGGCCAGCACGCTGACCAAACCGGCGCCCAGGCCGATCGCCAGGTTGGCCGTCGTCGCGGCGACATAGAGCCCGCCCCACATCAGGACGACCGAGACGATCATGTCGACCCAGTAGATCGCCGCGTTCGGCGTCATCAGGTCATCGGTCAGCGCATAGGCCTGCTTGGTCAGACTGACGCCCTGGCTCGCCAACTTGTTCACTTCGACCTCGCGCCGCCCACAAACCCGTAACAGGCATGACGAATTGGCGACGACGCGAGGGAAAAGCAACCGTTTGGATCAAAGACGCGACAATTCCGCGCCCTTAGGTGTTCACTGGGTCAGCGGCCGCAGGATGATCTCCACCCGGCGGTTCTGGGCGCGGCCGGCGGCGGTGGCGTTGTCGGCGATCGGCTGGCGCGAGCCCATGCCGGCCACGAAGACGCGGTCCGACAACACCCGGCCCTGGCGGACCAGGTAGTCGGCCACCGCGCTGGCGCGGCGCTCGGAAAGACCCTGGTTGTAGTCCGCGCCGCCGCTGCTGTCGGCGTGGCCCACCACGTCGATCGTGGTTTGCGGATAGGCGTTCAGCGTGCGGGCCACGTCATCCAGCACGCGGGTGAACTGCGGCTGCACGTCCGACTTGTCGACGGCGAAGGTCACGTCGCTGGGCATGACCAGAACGATCTGATCGCCGTTGCGGCGGATCATCACGCCCGAGGTCTCGAGGCTGCGGCGCAGGTCGGCCTGCTGGCGGTCCATGTAGTTGCCGACCGCGCCGCCGGCCAGCGCGCCGATGCCAGCGCCGATCAGCGCGTTCTTGCGACCCTGCTCGCCCTTGTTGGTGTTGGTCAGGTAGCCCAGCAGCGCGCCGCCTGCAGCCCCGGCCAGCACGCCGGTCCCGGTGTTGTTGCGCACCGGCATGCCCGTATAGGGATCGGTGGTGGTGCAGGCGACCAGGGCGGTAGCGCCCATCAGTACAGCGACCAAGGCAATCTTGCGCATTCTCGCAACCCTCACGGCTTTGTTGTAGATCAACGTCAGACGGGCAAACGCCCTTCTTATGGTCAAGTTCCAATATCGCACCTGACGCCAGGATGAACGGTCTTCGTTTCACCCCTGGCCCGGTGTAGTAAGAAGGAACTTACTCATCTCCCATTCCGCTGTCTCAGGGCTCGAAGAAGTGTCTACCTCCGCCATCGAACCGATCTCGTTCTCCCTCTACAGCAAGGATTTTCCGCGCTTCGCCCAAGAGCTGGGCGCGTCGTTCGAGCGCTACGGCTTCGCCGTGCTGTCGGAGTACGACATCCCGCAGGACCGCATCGACGCGGCGATCGCCGACACCAAGGCCTTCTTCGCCCTGCCGGAAGAGATCAAGAAGCAATATGCCGGGGTCAAGGGCGGCGCGCGCGGCTACATCCCGTTCGGGGTCGAGACCGCCAAGGGCGCCACGCACCACGACCTGAAGGAATTCTGGCACATGGGCCGCGACCTGCCGCCCGGCCACCGCTTCCGCGCCACCATGGCCGACAATGTCTGGCCGGCCGAGATCCCGGCCTTCAAGCACGACGTATCCTGGTTCTACAACGCGCTCGACAGCATGGGCGGCAAGGTGCTGGAGGCGATCGCCACCTATCTGAAGCTGGACCGCGACTTCTTCTATCCGACCATCGAGAACGGCAATTCGGTGCTGCGCCTGCTGCACTATCCGCCGATCCCGCAGGACGCCACCGGCGTGCGCGCCGGGGCCCACGGCGACATCAACACCATCACCCTGCTGATGGGCGCCGAGGAAGGCGGTCTTGAGCTGCTGGACCGCAACGGCGACTGGCTGCCGATCAACCCGCCCCCGGGCTGCATCGTCATCAACATCGGCGACATGCTGGAGCGGCTGACCAACCACGTCCTGCCCTCGACCATCCACCGCGTGCAGAACCCGCCGCCCGAGCGCCGCCACATCCCGCGCTACTCGACGCCGTTCTTCCTGCACTTCGCGTCGGACTACGAGATCAAGACCCTGCCCAACTGCATTAGCCCTGAGAACCCGGACCGCTATCCGGAGTCGATCACGGCGGACGAGTTCCTCCAGCAGCGCCTGCGCGAGATCAAGCTGGCGTAGAACGCCGCGCCGGAACCCGGACAAGACAAAGCCCCGCCGGTCGCTCGGCGGGGCTTTTTCGTTCCGCGACAGCCGGTTTTCGCTACTTGGCGATCCGAAGGTTGGAGATACCCTGGGCGATCGACTTGAACGACGACTTGAGGTCCGAGCCCGTCGCGGGGAAATAGACCTTGTCGGAGTCGGTGGCGCAGTATTTCAGCATATCCTTGGCGGCGTTGCTGGTGACCGTGAACCCGACCGTGTAGATGGTCAGCCCATAGGTCGACTTCTTCATCTCGTCGCACATCTTCTTGGTCTGCGTGAAGGGGTCGCCGTTGGTGGCGTTGCAATTGATGTGATCGTTGCCGCTGCCGCTGCCGCTGCCCGCGTCGGCGGCGATGACGCCCTTGCAGTAGGGGGTGTTGAAATCGCCGTCGGTCATCAGCACCACGACCTTCATCAGGTCCTTGGCCTTGTAGGCCGCCGGGCGCTGCGAGGCATTGGGCCAGAGATAGCCGAAGTTCGGTGAGATCATGTACCAGCCCCACGCGAAGCCGATCTGGCCGGCCGTCGAACCCGCCGCCTCGAGGTCGTTAATCGCGCTCTTCAAGGCCGTGCGATCGCTGGAGAGCGGCGTGATCGTCGCGGTCGGACACTTGTTGCCGTTGCTGGCATAGTTGCGCCCGACATAGGCCGTGCTCGGCGCGACGTCTGTATAGGCGTTGGTTCCGGTGCGCTCGCTGACGCAATCACCGATGGTCAGGGTCTGGTTACCCCAATTGGCGTTGGGGAAGTTGAACTTCGCGCAGCCTGGATTGGTGCTGTACTCGCAGGTGGCGACGCCGCCCGAGGTGTATTTCGATGAACTGGACGTATTGGCGTTGATCTTGAACGTATTCGTCGTCGTGGCGGTCACCGAATAGGTGTTGCCGTTCAGCATCGTCATACCGGACACGCCCGCGAACGAGACCTGGTCGCCGACGATCAAGCCATGGCCATTGGAGGTGACGATGGCCCCGTTGGCCTTGCTGATGGCGCTGACGGGATAATTGTTGACCGGCCCACGGATGTCATCCGCGTACGATCCGACATTGACCCCCACCGAATAAGGGACGATCGCCACCTTGGAATAGAAGGGCGACTGGACGTCCTTGACGACGATGTCGACCAAGTCGGAGGCGCCGGTCTTCAGGTCGGACAGCCGCGTGCCGGCCATCGAGCCGGTGATGTCGAGCACGATCGCCACTTCCAGGTTCCTCGACGCGCGGACCACGTCGGACGTCGCCGTGATGGTGATGTTCTGCTGGGTCCACAGGTTGGCGATGATGGGCGTCAGCGTGCCCGTCGCCGTTCCCAGGATATGGTTGTCCGTCCCGGCCTTGAAGGTCGAGCTGGAGTTAGTCAGCCCCAGGTTCAGGCCGGAAATCTCGGCCGCGAAGGCCGCGTCCCCTATGCTGTCCAAGGCGGCGTCGGTCGTGGCCGGCGAGCGGGCGGCGATCAGGGTGGCGGCGTCCAGGGCGTCCTGCATCTGCCGGCGCTGCAGGCTGACACGGCTGATATCCACCAGGCCGAACACCAGCACCGCCAGCGGCAGGGCCAGCAGGGCGAACTGCACGGCGATCGCGCCGCGTTCGTCGCGCCGCAGACGGCGAGCGAAGGCGGCGAAGCCTTCGGTCAGGCGTCGGAGGAAGCGGCTCTCGGTCGGCATGGTCGGATTCCGGGTGTGATTTTCCGCGTGACCTTCGCCGATGAGGGTGAACAAGCCGAAAACGCCGTTGATGAACGCCCCTTCGACTCCGAGCCCGCCTGCGGCTAAACAGCGCCCATGCCGTTCACCGCCACCGTCCTGACCATGTTCCCCGAGGCCTTTCCCGGCCCGCTCGGCGTTTCGATGATCGGGACCGCCTGGAAGGAACAGGACCTGTGGCGTTTGGAAACACTGGACATTCGGGCCTTTTCCAAGGATAAGCGCGGCTTCCTCGACGACACCCCCGCGGGTGGCGGCGCGGGAGCCGTGCTCAAAGCGGACGTCATCGCCTCTGCGCTCGACAGCGTGGAGCTCGATGGTCGGCCGCTTTTGTACATGAGCGCCCGGGGCAAGCCCCTGACCCAGGCGCGCGTTCGAGAGTGGTCCAAGGCGCCCGGCATCGTGGTGCTGTGCGGCCGCTTCGAGGGGGTGGATCAGCGGGTGCTCGACGCCCGCGGGTTCGAGGAGGTCTCGGTCGGAGACGCCGTTCTCGCCGGTGGCGAGGCGGCGGCGATGGTCGTGATCGAGGCGTGCGTTCGACTGGCCCCGGGTGTGCTGGGGAACATCGAGAGCACGCTGGAAGAAAGCTTCGAGGACGGCCTCCTCGAGCATCCGCAGTACACGCGACCGCGGACGTTCGAAGGGCTCGACATCCCCGAGGTGCTGCTGTCGGGCGATCACAAGCGGATCGACCAATGGCGCAAGCATATGCGTGAAGAAACGACCCGCGAGCGGCGTCCAGATCTCTGGGAAGCGCATCTCGCCAATCAACAGGCAAAAGGCGGCCCGAAAACGGGTAAGCCCAAGGAGAAATGATCATGGCGATCAACATCATCGCTCAGCTCGAGCAAGAAGAATCGGCCCGTCTGCTGGCCGCCCGCGCGATCCCGGAATTCCGTCCCGGCGACACCCTGCGCGTCAACGTGAAGATCAAGGAAGGCGAACGCGAGCGCGTTCAGGCCTACGAAGGCGTCTGTATCGCTCGTCAGGGCGCGGGCGTCCACGAGAGCTTCACGGTCCGCAAGATCTCGTTCGGCGAAGGCGTGGAACGTCTGTTCCCGCTGCTCTCGCCGAGCATCGAAAGCATCGAAGTCAAGCGTCGCGGCGTCGTCCGTCGCGCCAAGCTGTACTACCTGCGCGACCGTCGCGGTAAGTCGGCCCGGATCGCCGAGCGCTCGAACAGCAACACCAAGGCCACGGCCGCCGCGGCTTCGTCGGAAGACTAAGTCTTCTCGACTTTCGCGAATGAACGAGGCCCCGGCGGGAAACCGCCGGGGCCTTTTTCTTGGTCGATGGCCACGCAGGGCCTAGACGTCTCCGCTGGCGAGCACCAAGGCGGGACCCATGAAGGCCATTCTCATCACCGGCGCCAGCCGAGGGATCGGGCGAGCGACAGCCCTTCGCGCCGCCGAGGAAGGCTGGTCGATCGCCATCAACTACAGGACCGACCGCGACGCGGCGGAGGCGACCATGGCGGCCGTGCGCGAGCGCGGCGTCCCGGCCGTTCTCGTTCCCGGCGACGTGGCCTCGGAGCCCGACACCCTCGCCATGTTCCAGCAGGCCAAGGCGGCTCTTGGCCCCCTGGCTGGCGTCGTGATCAACGCCGGGATCGTCGCCCCGCCCCAACGCCTGGCGGACATGGACGTCGCCCGCCTGCGGCGGATGTTCGAGGTGAACGTCCTGGGCGCCTACCTCACGGCGCGCGAAGCCGCGCGAGCGCTCACGAGCGCCCGGGGCGGCGCGATCGTCGTGGTGTCCTCCGCCGCGGCGCGACTGGGCTCGCCTTTCGAATATGTCGACTATGCCGGATCGAAGGCCGCGCTCGACACCCTCGCCGTCGGCCTGGCGAAGGAACTGGCGGGCGACGGCGTGCGGGTCAATTCCGTCCGCCCTGGCCTGATCGAAACGGAGATCCACGCCAGCGGCGGCCAGCCGGACCGCGCCCACCGCCTCGGCGCCCAGACCCCGCTAGGCCGCGCCGGCCTTCCCGAGGAAGTCGCCGAAGCCATCGTCTGGTTGCTGAGCGACGCGGCCTCGTACGTGACGGGCGCGACCCTGGATGTCAGCGGCGGCCGCTGACATCCACCGGGCTATCGCGGGACGATCGGACGCGGATGCTTCCGAGGCTTGGCCGGCGCCCGCAGGGCGGCCCACAGCTCCTGCAGGGCCAGCACCCAGCCGAACGTGGTTTCCTTATGGGTCTTGAAGGCTTCGTCCATCATGTTGGCCTCCCATGGCTATCCATGACGGCGAAAATCGTCGTTCCGCGCCCGAGTGACAAACGCGGACTCCTTGGATACACATAAGCATTGCTTATGGCCGACATCCTTTCCCGCCTGCCGCTCAGCGCCATTCGCGTGTTCGAGGCGGCCGCTCGCCTGAAGAGCTTCACCCGCGCGGCCGACGCCCTGGGGGTGACCCAGGCCGCCGTCAGCTGGCAGGTGAAGGCGCTGGAGCGGCAGCTCGACCAGCCGCTCTTCAACCGCCTGCCGCGCGAGGTGACCCTGACCCCGGCCGGCGAGCGCCTGTCGCGCGCCGCGACCGAGGCGATCTCGTTGCTGCGCTCGGCGGTCTCCGATCTGGTCGAGGCCGAGGAAGGGGTTCTGTCGATCACCACGGTCCAGAGCCTGGGCGGCCAATGGCTGGCCCCGCGCCTGGGCGGCTTCCAGATCGCCCATCCGCGCATCGCCGTCCGGCTGGAGGCCTCGAGCCGGGTGGTCGACCTGTCGCGCGAGGGCGTCGACATGGCCCTGCGCGGCGGCCACGGGAAATGGCCGGGCACGACCGCGCATTTCCTGATTCCCGCCGTCCAGACGCCGCTGGTTTCGCCCGAGTTCCTGGCCAGGATCGGCGGCCTCGGCCGGCCCGAGGACCTGCTGGACGTCCAGCGCATCGGCGTCGCCCGCGAATGGGACGAGTGGTTCCAAGCCGCTGGCGTGGCGGCCAGCCCCGAGCAGCCGCCGCCCACCCTGGCCTCCGACGCCCAGGCCCTGGAAGTGGCCAGCGCCCTGGCCGGCCACGGCGCGGCCCTGGGCTCGCCGATCTTCTTCGCGCGGGAACTGGCCGAGGGCCGGCTGATCATGCCGTTCGACGTCGTCGCCCTCTACACCGGCGGCTATTGGCTGGCCTATCCCAGCGACCGCGCCCGCGTGCGCAAGATCGCCGCCTTCCGCGACTGGGTGCTGGACCAGGCCGCCGCCGATCCGCTGATCGCCCGCTACGCCACGCTGGCGCCCTTGGAGTCACCGGCTGTCTCGCCGTTGGCGCGCTCGACCCCATAGTCAAGTTTGCGTGCGGACGCACCATCTTGACAAACCGCCGTTCCGTGAGATGGTTAATCCACCCCCGGCCTCGGCCGGGCTTCCTGACCGTCTCCTTTCTAGTGGACGGCCCTTTCCGGGCGGAGCCATCGGCCCCCGGAAGCAAAGAATGATGCTAGGGCGCGCCGAAACCACTGGCGCGCCCTATGTCGTCCTGTCGTCCGGGTCACACAGAACGCAAGAATTTGGCCCACCAGCCGCCCCCCACTGGATTTCGACGCACGATCCGCCCTATATCCCCGCCATGTCCGGCAAAACCCTTTACGACAAGATCTGGGACGCCCACGTCGTCAGCGAAACCGACGGCGAGGCTATCCTCTATATCGACCTGCACCTGATCCACGAGGTGACCACGCCGCAGGCCTTCGCCGGCCTTCGCGCGGCCGGCCGCAAGGTGCGCCGCCCCGACCGCACCCTGGCCGTGGCCGACCACAATATCCCGACCGAGGGTCAGGCGCTCGGCGTCGACGCCGTGGCCGACGAGGAAGCGCGCCTTCAGCTCAAGACGCTGGCCCGCAACGTCGCCGACAACGGCATCGAGTTCTTCCCGATGGGCGACATCCGCAACGGCATCGTCCACGTGGTCGGCCCCGAGCAGGGCCGCACCCAGCCGGGCATGACCATCGTCTGCGGCGACAGCCACACCTCGACCCACGGGGCCTTCGGGGCCCTGGCCCACGGCATCGGCACGTCCGAGGTCGAGCACGTCCTGGCCACCCAGACCCTGCGCCAGAAGAAGGCCAGGAACATGCTGGTCCGCGTCGACGGCCAGCTTGGCCCCGGCGTCACCGGCAAGGACATCGCCCTGGCCGTGATCGGCGAGATCGGCACGGCCGGCGGCACCGGCTATGTCATCGAGTTCGCCGGCCAGGCCGTGCGCGACCTGTCGATGGAGGGGCGCATGACCCTCTGCAACCTGACCATCGAAGGCGGCGCCAAGGCCGGCCTGATCGCGCCCGACGACAAGACCTTCGCCTACATCCAGGGCAAGCCCGCCGCCCCCAAGGGCGCGGCCTGGGACATGGCCGTCAGCCACTGGAAGACCTTCTTCACCGACGAGGACGCCGTCTTCGACCGCACCGTGGTCATCGACGGCTCTGCCCTGGTTCCGATGGTCACCTGGGGCACCTCCCCCGAGGACGTCATCCCGGTGACCGGCAATGTCCCGGATCCGGAAAGCTTCGCCACGCCCGACAAGCGCGCGGCCGCCCACCGGGCGCTCGACTATATGGGCCTGACCGCCGGTCAGCCGATCTCGGAAGCCCGCATCGACCGCGTGTTCATCGGCTCGTGCACCAACAGCCGGATCGAAGACATGCGCGCCGCCGCCGCCGTGGTGCAGGAAGCCTTCCTGCACGGCCGCATGGTGGCCCCGCACGTCAAGGCCATGGTCGTGCCCGGCTCGGGCCTGGTGAAGGAACAGGCCGAGGAAGAAGGCCTGGACGCCATCTTCAAGGCCGCCGGCTTCGACTGGCGCGAGCCCGGCTGCTCGATGTGCCTGGCCATGAACCCCGACAAGCTGCAGCCGCACGAGCGCTGCGCCTCGACCAGCAACCGCAACTTCGAGGGCCGCCAGGGCCGCGCCGGCCGCACCCACCTCGTCTCCCCCGCCATGGCGGCGGCCGCGGCGATCGCCGGGCATCTGACCGACGTGCGCACCTTCCTTGAGGAGACCGCCTGATGCGCGCCTTCACCCGCCTCGACGGCCGCGCGGCTCCGCTGGAGCTGGCCAATATCGACACCGACCAGATCATCCCCAAGCAGTTCCTCAAGACCGTGGAGCGCGAGGGCCTGGCCAAGGGCCTGTTCTACGACTTCCGCGTCGACGGCGAAGGCAACGAGATCAAGGACTTCGTGCTCAACAAGCCGGAGTACAGAGGCGCCTCCGTGCTGATCGCCGGCGACAATTTCGGCTGCGGCAGCTCGCGCGAGCACGCCCCCTGGGCCCTGATGGACTTCGGGATCATGTGCGTGATCTCGACCAGCTTCGCCGACATCTTCTACAACAACTGCTTCAATAACGGCCTGCTGCCGGTGGTGGTGAAGCCCGATGAGCTGGCGCTGCTGATGGAGGAGGCCAAGGGCGGCAACCACATGGTCAGCGTCGACCTCGAGGCCCAGACCGTGATCTCGCCGTCGGGCAAGACCATCGCCTTCGACATCGATCCGGTGCGCAAGGAAAAGATGCTCAAGGGCCTCGACGCCATCGGCGAGACCCTGATGCACGGCGGCGACATCGACGTCTACGAGAGCAAGCGCGCGATCAGCCAGCCCTGGCTGGAGATCTAATTCAGCAATAGCTTGTCATCCCGGCCGTAGCGCAGCGGAGAGCCGGGACCCAGGGGCCGCCGCACGCGCTTGGCCCCTGGGTCCCGGATCGGCCTTCGGCCGTCCGGGATGACAAGATGTTTTGGCTCGGGACGACCAGCATGACCATCATCCTCGCCGGCACGATCCGCGTCGCGCCCGACCGCCTGGCGGATCTCCGCCCCCACCTCCGCGCCCAGGTCGAGAACAGCCGGGCCGAGCCGGGGTGCCTGGACTACGCCCTGACCGAAGACCCGCTCGACCCTGGCCTGATCCGGGTCTACGAGCATTTCGTCGACGAAGAGGCCCTGGCCTTCCACCGCGCCAGCCCGCACATGGCCGCCTGGCGCGCCTGCTGGCCGGAACTCGGCGTCGGCGAGCGCCGCATGTCGTCGTTCGACGTCTCCGCCTACCGCGAAATCTGATCCTAGAGAGAGCCTCCCATGTCCACCCTGCTCCTCCTGCCCGGCGACGGCATCGGCCCGGAAGTCTGCGCGCAGGTGCGCCGCGTGGCGGCCGCCCTCACGCCGGATCTCGAGGTCTCCGAAGCCCCCTATGGCGGCTCCAGCTATGACGCCCATGGCACGCCGCTGCTGGACGAGGTCCGCGACCAGGCCATCGCCAGCGACGCGGTGCTGATGGGCGCCGTCGGCGGCCCTCAGTGGGCCAACGCCCCGCGCCACCTGCGCCCCGAGGCGGGCCTGCTGAACCTGCGCAAGGCCATGGACGTCTACGCCAACCTGCGCCCCGCCTACTGCTTCGAGGCTCTGGCCGACGCCTCCAGCCTGAAGCGCGAGCTGGTCTCGGGCCTGGACATCATGTTCGTGCGCGAACTGGTCGGCGGCGTCTATTTCGGCCAGCCGCGCGGCATCGAGGACCTGCCGGACGGCCAGAAGAAGGGCTTCGACACCCAGGTCTACACGACCAGCGAGATCGAGCGGGTCGGCCGCGTGGCCTTCGAACTGGCCCGGGGCCGGACCAACAAGGTCCACTCGGCCGAGAAGTCGAACGTCATGGAGTCGGGCCTGTTGTGGAAGCAGGTGATCACCGAGCTGCACGCCCGCGAATATCCGGACGTCCAGCTGGAGCACATCCTGGCCGACAACTGCGCCATGCAGCTGGTCCGCGCGCCCAAGCAGTTCGACGTCATCGTCACCGACAATCTGTTCGGCGACATCCTGTCGGACGCCGCGGCCATGCTGACCGGCTCGCTGGGCATGCTGCCCTCGGCCGCCCTGGGCGCGCCCGGCAAGCCGGGCCTCTACGAGCCGATCCACGGCTCGGCCCCCGACATCGCCGGCAAGGGCCTGGCCAATCCGCTGGCCGCCATCCTGTCGTTCGAAATGGCCCTGCGCTGGTCGCTGGGTCAGGTCGAGGCGGCCGACGTGCTGCTGGCGGCGGTCAAGAAGGCCCTCGACGACGGCGCGCGCACCCGGGATCTGGGCGGGTCGCTGACCACCGCCCAGATGGGCGACGCGGTGCTGGCGGCGCTCTAACCCCTTCCCCAACACCCGTTTCACACCCTAGGCTCCTCCCAACAAGACATGTTGGGAGGGACCGATGATCGCGGGCCTGATGCAGACGACGCCGCTGATGATCAGCGGCATTCTCACCTATGCGGCCCAGGCCCACGGGACGCGCGAGATCGTCTCCAAGCTGATCGACGAGCCGCTTTGGCGCTACGACTACGCGGGTCTCGGCCGCCGTAGCGCCCAGTTGGCCCACGCCCTCCAGCGCCTGGGCGTGAAGCCCGGCGACCGGGTCACCTCCCTGGCCTGGAACACCCACCGGCACCTGGAGCTGTTCTACGCCGTCCCCGGAATCGGCGCGGTGCTGCACACGGCCAATCCCCGCCTGTTCGACGAGCAAATCATCTACACGATCAATCACGCGGAAAGCGGCGTGCTGTTCTACGAGCGGAGCTTCGCGGCCCTGGTCGAACGGATCGCTCCCCAGCTGACCACGGTGAAGACCTTCGTCATGCTGTCGGATCCCGAACGGACCCTCCCCGGCTCGGTCGGCGCCATCTCCTACGAGGCCCTGATCGCTGGCGAGGCTGAAAGCTTCGACTGGCCGGTCTTCGACGAGAACGCCGGGGCCTTCCTCTGCTACACCTCGGGCACGACGGGCGATCCCAAGGGCGTGCTCTATTCGCACCGCGCCGTGGTGCTGCACGCCATGGCCGGCGGGCTGAACAGCGCGTTCGGCTTCACCGCCTTCGACGTGGTCATGCCCTGCTCCAGCCTTTACCACGCCACCGCCTGGGGCCTGCCGTTCAGCGCCCCGATCTGCGGCGCCAAGCTGGTGCTCCCCGCCGACAAGATGGACGGCGCCAGCCTGCATGCGCTGATCGAGGGCGAGGGCGTCACCTTCACCGGCGGCGTGCCGACCATCTGGACGATGTATCTGGACTGGCTGGAAAGGAACGACGCCTCGCCGACAACGCTGAAGCGCGTCGTGATCGGCGGCAGCGCCGTGCCGCGCGCCATGGCCGAGGCGTTCAAGCGGCTCTACGGCGTCCAGACCCTGCAGATCTGGGGCATGACCGAGACCTGTCCGATCGGCGTCGTCTCCACCCCCACCCCCGCTCTCGCGGCCCTGGGCGAGGAGGCGATGGACGAGGCCATCTGGACCCGCCAGGGCCGCCTTCAGTTCGGCATCGAGCTACGCGTCGAGCTGGAGGACGGGAGCGAGGCCCCGCACGACGGCGAAACCTCCGGCGCGCTCCTGGTGCGCGGCCCCTGGGTGGTGCGCCGCTACTTCCGCCAGGACACGGACGCCGCGCGCGCCGATGGCTGGTTCGACACCGGCGACATCGCCACGCTGGACGCTCACGGCTTCATGCGCATCACCGACCGCCAGAAGGACGTCATCAAGTCCGGCGGCGAGTGGATCAGCTCGATCGACCTGGAGAACGTCGCCGTCGGCTGCCCCGGCGTGCGGATCGCCGCCGTCATCGGCGTGCCGCATCCGAAGTGGGAGGAACGGCCGCTGCTGGTCATCGAGGCCCACGAAGGCTCGATCCTTGGCAAGGCCGATGTGCTCGACTATCTGGCGACCCGGATCGTCAAATGGTGGACGCCCGACGACGTGGTCTTCGCCGTCGTGCCGCTGACCGCCACGGGCAAGATCGACAAGAAGGTCCTGCGCGAAGCCTGGAAGGCCCACCTCATCGGCTAGCGCTACGGCGCGCGGGGAACCGTCACGCCTCGAGCAGCGCCTTCAGTCTGGCCAGATCCCTGGCCACGGCCGCCGCGTCGCGATCGTAGGCGGCGTCGTCGTACAGGGTGGGCGGCCGGTAAAGGACCATGCCGACCTCGGCCCCCTCGCCGTTGGCCACCACCCGCAGCGGCATGTAGAGCTCGGTCCCGTCCGCCAGGGTCACCCAGTGATCGAGCACGCCATAGGGGTTATCCGGCGAGAACCGCACGCGGACGTCGCCGCCCGGGCCGTGGGCGAGCCACCGCTCGCCGTCCCGGGTCAGACCCGAGGCCAGGCCCGCCGCCCATTTGGGGAAGCTCTCGGGATCCTTGGCGAAAGCGTAGACTTCTCCCGCGGGCCTATGGATTCGGATGCTGATGTATCGGGACTCGAACATGGGTCTCTACTCCACGGTCACCTGGGCCTGGGCTGGGGCCACTTTCGTGAAAGCGGCGCGGCTGTCGAGAGAGCTTGGGGTGTTTATCGGACTTCCGGAATGAAGCTTTAAGTAATGTTGCCCGAAGATGCATCCATGACGAATGAGATGCGAAACCGGGTCCGGGCCGGATTGCTTTCTGTCGGTACGTTTCTCGCGGCTTTCTTTGGCGCGGGTTTGGCAGTTCGCGCCATCAGCACCGGTACCTACCAACAACACGGACACCTATCTCACGACCGCGTAGGCTTGATCCTATATGTCGGGATGATGAGCCTTGGTGCGCTTGTCGCAGCCGGCATTGGCGTTGCGTTCGCTTATTCTGCTTGGTCGGCCCGGGGAGAAAGCGCTCGCATTGATGCCTACCTCAAAAAGCGCCAGCCTCACTAGCCGGCGACCTAAGTCAAACTCGCCCCTATAAGGAACGCAAACGGGTCGGGTGCAGAAACGGGCGCCGCGCCCGAAACCAGAACTTGGGCGTCATTCCGGAAAGCGGGCCGGGCCGAGGTCTGTTCGGGGTTGTTGGCTACCGTTCTCAGCCAACTCCAGTCGCGCGAGGCTGACCGAGGCGTATCTGAGCACGTAAGGCGTTTGCTCAGGCTCGCCCTCTGGGATTGCCGAGCCAAAGAAGGCGACGTAGCAGTCGTAGAACTTGACCTGTGGATGTAGCCAGCAACTGACGACCACACCAAATTCCGGCCCGCCATCAATTAGACCGTCGTAGCGAACAAGAGTACCGGGCTCTATCGGCGCGTCAGTGAAGCTGTCGCTACGTTCTCGCATGGCCTTCCATCGCACGTCGCTGCTGAAGTCATCAACGTCTGACTTGGGTCGAGGCTGTGTGAAAACGCGACGGATCAGCTAGACTCCTGACGAGCAGTCGGGAGGTGTGCATGAGCCGCTTCGTTGAAGGTGTTGATCGCCGACAGCCGACGCTGCTTCCCGAATGCCTGGACGACTATGTCGCCGCCGAGAACCCGGTACGGGTGGTCGATGTGTTCGTCGATGAGCTTGACCTGGGCGGGCTGGGCTTTGAGGTGGCGCCGGCGGCGACGGGGCGACCGGCCTACCACCCGGCGATGCTGCTGAAGCTCTATGTGTACGGCTACCTGAACAAGGTGCAGTCCAGCCGGCGGCTGGAGCGCGAGGCGCGGCGCAATATCGAGCTGATGTGGCTGACGGGCCGGCTGGCGCCCGACCACAAGACCATCGCCGACTTTCGCAAGGACAACGGCCCAGCGATCCAGGCGGCCTGCGCCCAGTTCGTGGTTCTGTGCCGCCAGATCGGTCTGTTCGGCGCGGCGCTGGTGGCCATCGACGGCAGCAAGTTCAAGGCGGTCAACACCCGCGACAAGAACTTCACGCCCTACAAGCTCAAGAAGCGCCTGGAGCAGGTGGCCGAGCACATCGCCGGCTATCTGCGCGATCTGGACACCGCCGACCGCCAGGAGGGCGAGACCATCGAGGCTCGCTCGGATCGACTGAAGGAGAAGGTCGATCGCCTGCGCGAGCAGATGCGGATGCTGCGGGCGATGGACGCGCAAGTGGCCGCCTCGGACGACGGTCAGGTCTCGCTGACCGATCCCGACGCCCGATCGATGGCCACCAGCGGACGCGGCAGCGGCATCGTCGGCTACAACGTCCAGTCGGCCGTCGATGCCGAGCATCACCTGATCGTCGCCCACGACGTCGTCATGACCGGCAGCGACCGCCAGCAGCTGTCGTCGATGGCTGGCAAGGCCAAGGACGCCTTGGGCCTGGATGAGCTCGAGGTTCTCGCTGATCGTGGCTACTTCTCCGGCGAGGAGATCCTGAGCTGCGAGGCCATGGGCGTGACAGCCTACGTGCCCAGGCCTCTGACCTCCGGCGCCAAGGCAGATGGCCGGTTCGGCAAGCAGGACTTCGTCTACCTGCCCGATCAGGACGTCTATCGCTGCCCGTCGGGCGCGCTGCTGCCGCGCCACATGACGACCGTCGAGAAGGGCATGACGCTGCACCGCTACTGGGATCACTTCAGCTGTCAGACCTGCGCCCTCAAGCCCCAATGCACGCCCAGCGTCGCGCGGCGCGTGACCCGCTGGGAGCACGAGGGCGTCATCGACGCCCTGCAGATCCGGATGGATCGTCGTCCTGGCGCCATGCGCCAGCGAAGGCGGACCGTCGAGCACCCCTTCGGCACGATCAAGGCCTGGATGGGATCAACGCACTTCCTGATGAAGCGCCTGCCCAACGTGAAGACCGAGATCGGCCTCCACATCCTGGCCTACAATCTCAAGCGGGTGATCGCCATCATGGGCGCCCAGCCGCTCATGGCCGCGATCACGGCTTGACGCCAAACTCGCCGCGCGGCGGAACCGCCATGCTACGGCGCGAACGTCCGCGAGTTTTTACACAGCCTCGGTCGAAAGCCGACCTCCCTGGTCGGTGCGATCCTTAAATCTCTTGGAGGCTGCAGCGTGCAGGGCTGTCCAGGTCAGTCAAGGCTCGCCTCCGGCGACCGCGCGCGGCGACGCGGAGCGTCGGCCTTGAGTGACCTGGACAGCCCTGCGATCGTCTCGCCGTGAGATGTAAGGGGCGCGCTCTTCCGGGGCGGACGGGCTTTTTCTCACTGATCCTAAAACATCCCCCGTCATTCCCGCCCTTGTGGCGGGAACCCCTGGTTCAGCTGACACGTGAGACGCCTTGGCGGGCTGGCCCGCCACACCACCGCCCTTGCGGCGGACAGAGGGGTTCCCGCCACAAGGGCGGGAATGACGATTGTTTGGGGGGATTGAGGGCGCTCTATCCCCGGCGTTCGCGATATGGAAATCTACGAAATCAAGGGCTTGTCGATTTTTCGCGCCCCTGAATGATCCGCGTTGAATCCGCCTGCACAATCATAGCCGTCCCCGTCGCGGGGGAGGGCGTTTGGATCCGGCCCAAAACGGCGGCGGGGGTAGGTTGAGCGGGGCCGCTGGCGGTTCCCGGCGGTGTCGTCAGGTCGTGCGGCTTACTCTTTAGGAGCGCGTACGGGTGACGGTATCGTTGGGATCAAAGCCATCAGCGGAGCGACAGGGCGGTGATCGTACAAGCCGCCTATCGTGGATCGTCGGGGTCGAGACGGATGTAGCCGATCGACTTGGTCCGCGCCCGTCCGGGGGCTAGTGGGGTCCCGAGCTGAAAGACGCTCACGCCCCCCATCCTCACGGGCAAGAACAGCCTGGCGGAGCGGTCAAGCGAGCCGAAACACAACAAACCATCACGGTCTCCGGGTTCGCCCGGCCGCTCCGTCGCCTCCCCATACGCCTTCAGCGGCCGCGCCGCGTGAAGCGGTTCACGCTTGTCTGACTCAGCACTGGCCCCCACCTGACCTGCTCACGCCGGTCTGTCCGCCCCCAAGCGGGGCGGAGAGCCTATGAGCGGCTTATGCGCCCGAAGCACCCTAAACCGGCAGCGGCCTTGGCTTGCGGTCGTCGCCGATGGCCACGAATGTGAAGACGCCCTCGGTCACCTTGTGGGCCTGCTCGCCGTCGCGACGGCGGCGCCAGGCCTCGACCTGGACCCTCAGCGAGGTGCGGCCCGTGTGGATCAGGCGCGCGAACAGGCTGACCTCGTCGCCGACGAACACCGGGCTGATGAAGGTCATGCCGTCGATGGCGATGGTGGCGCAGCGGCCGGCGGCGCGGTGGAAGGCCACCGAGGCGGCCGCCAGGTCCATCTGCGACAGCAGCCAGCCGCCGAAGATATCGCCTTCGGGATTGGTGTCGGAGGGCATGGCGATGGCGCGCAGCACCGGCGCCTCGTGCGGCCACTCCAGCGCTTCCCAGGCCTTGGCCAGGGTCTCGGCGCGGTTCGATGGGGAGATGTCGTCGGCCATGGGACGGGCGGCGGGCCTAGTGCCCGCCGGCGCCTTCATAGACGCCCGGGGCCAGGATCTCGTCCTCGTCGCCCACGGCGGTCGAAGCCACGAAGCGGCGGTCGCAATAGGGGCAGTCGACGAAGCCGGCCGCGCCCATCTCCAGCCACACGCGCGGATGGCCCAGGGCCCCGCCGACGCCGTCGCAGGCGATGCGGTGCGAGCGGACCGAGATCGTCTCCGGCGCGGGACCGACCTGGGCCAGGGTGTCCATGGCGGTCGGAACCGTCGCCGGCTCGGTCGTCGCCGATCCGGGCAGGGCGTCGAGGGAGGAGGTGGACGGGGTCTTGGCCATATTGGGAAATCCCTGATTTCGAGCGCGACAGACGAAAGTGGCCGCCGGTTTCGGCGTCCGTCGCGCGCCAAACGATAGACAGGAGCCTTTCTCGCGAGAAAGGCTCCGGACGCGGCCTTGGCGCGGCGGCGAACGAGGCATACCTATGCGACGCTCAAAGGCGCCGTCAATCGACGCGCGCCTCAAACGACATTTCCCGGCCTCCCCGCCACTCGCTCCGCCCATCTTCTATCTGGACGCTCCATGGACCTGCCCGCCTACGCCATCGAAGCCGAGGGCCTGTACAAGACCTATGCCGCCACCAAGACCTCGCCGGAAAAGCGGGCGCTGAACGGCATCGACCTGAAGATTCCACGCGGCTCGATCTTCGGCCTGCTGGGTCCCAACGGCGCGGGCAAGTCGACCTTCATCAACATCCTGGCCGGCCTGGTGCGCAAGAGCTCGGGCACGGTGAGGATCTGGGGCCGCGACATCGACCAGCGCCCGCGCGACGCCCGCGCCGCGATCGGCGTGGTGCCGCAGGAACTGGCCGCCGACGTCTTCTTCACCCCGCGCGAGTCGATGGAGGTGCAGGCCGGCTTCTACGGCGTGCCCAAGAACGAGCGCCGCACCGACGAGCTGCTCAACGCCCTGGGCCTGGGCGACAAGGCCAATGCCTATGTCCGCCAGCTATCGGGCGGCATGAAACGGCGACTGATGGTGGCGAAAGCCATGGTCCACCAGCCGCCGGTGCTGATCCTCGACGAGCCGACCGCCGGGGTCGACGTCGAGCTGCGCCGCCAGCTCTGGCGCTATGTGAAGGGTCTCAACGAGCTGGGCGTCACCATCGTGCTGACCACCCATTACCTGGAAGAGGCCCAGGAGCTGTGCGACGAGATCGCCATCATCAACCGCGGCGAGGTGGTGGCCTGCGAGCCGACGGCTACCCTGCTTCGCCGCATGGACAGCCGCAATGTCGTGGTGACGCCGGAGGAGCCGGTGCTGACCGCCCCAGCCCTGGCGGGCTTCGACACCAAGCTGCGGGCCAACGGCGCCTTCCAGGTCAGCTATCGCACGGGCCAGTCCAGCGTCGAGCAGGTGCTGGCGGCGGTGCGCGCGAGCGGCCTGAAGATCAAGGACATCGCCACCGAGGACCCGGATCTGGAAGACGTCTTCCTGGCCCTGACCTACAACGACCCGAACGCGGCCGATCCGACCAAGGACTGAGCGCATGACGAGCAAGCCTGACGCGCTACGGCGCCTGATCGACCTCCCCGGCGTCAAGGACCTGGAGTACCGGGCGCTGCTCAAGCGCGACTTCGCCGAACCCGAGGCCCGGGCCGAGTTCCCGGAGATCGACGCCTGCGTGCTCGCCCTGTTCGGCTTGACCGCCGACGCGGCCGACACGGTGGAGCGGCCGCCGGGCTGGGACGATGTCGAAAGCCAGCCGCCGGCCGCGCAGGTCGCCGCGTTCGAGGCGGAGGGCTGGGACGTCACCGACGACAAGCGCCGACCGTTGCGCGTCCTGGGTCACTTTTCCGCGCCGCTGTGGCTGGCGGTGCGCGGCGTGGCCGGAACCCTGCCCTTCCAGCCGGAAAGCACCGAGCCGGAAGCCTGGATGTCCAAGCTGGAGGCCGAGGCCAAGCGCTTTCGCAAGCGCTAGAAGCGTCGGGCGGCGTCGATAAGGCCGGCGACAAGCTAAGGCTTGCGTTCCAGGGCGCGCCCGCCAAACTCGCCCCGACCTGTTTGAGCGCGCGTTGGGGGCGCATCGCATGACCTTTCTTGAGCGGCGGTTCGGGCTTAAGGCCCAGGGCACGTCGGTGCGCACCGAGGTGCTGGCCGGCTTCACCACCTTCCTGACCATGGCCTATATCGTGATCGTCAATCCGGCGATCCTGGGCCAGGCCGGCATGCCGATCGCCGCCGTCGCCGCCGCCACCTGCCTGGCCGCCGGCTTCGGCTCGATCCTGATGGGCCTGATCGCCAACTACCCGATCGCCCTGGCCCCCGGCATGGGCCTCAACGCCTATTTCACCTTCACCGTCGTCAAGGGCATGGGCCTGCCGTGGGAGACCGCCCTGGGCTGCGTCTTTCTGTCGGGCGTGGCCTTCCTGGTGCTGACCGTGGCGGGGATCCGCCAGCTGATCGTCGGGGCGATCCCGCGTCCGCTGTTCTCGGCCGTCGCGGCGGGCGTGGGCCTGTTCATCGCCTTCATCGGCCTGAAGGAGGCCGGCATCATCGTCGCCAATCCGGCCACCACGGTGGCCTTGGGGGACCTGACCCAGCCGACGGCGGTCCTGGCCATACTGGGCCTCGCCATCATGGGCGGGCTGATGGTCTGGCGGGTGAAGGGCGCGATCCTGATCGGCATCCTGGTCGCCGCCGCGGCCGGATGGGCCCTGGGTCTGGCCAAGGTCGTTCCCGGCGAGTACGGCCTGGCCGCCCTGACGGCCACCGCCTTCAAGCTGGACATCCCAGCCGCCCTTCGCCTGAACGGCGGAGCCGGCATGGCCATCGCCGAGGTGATCTTCGTCTTCCTGTTCGTCGACCTGTTCGACAATGTCGGCACCCTGGTCGCGGTGACCAAGAAGGCCGGTCTGGTGCAACCGGATGGCACGATCCCGCGCCTGAACCGCATCCTCACCGCCGATAGCATCGCCACGATCGGCGGCTCGCTGGCCGGCACCTCGACCGTGGTCAGCTATATCGAGAGCGCCTCGGGCGTCGCGGCCGGCGGGCGGACGGGCCTGACGGCCATCGTGGTCGGCCTGCTGTTCCTGCTGACCCTGTTCTTCGCGCCCTGGGTGCAGGCGATCCCGGCCGCCGCCACGGCCCCGGCCCTGATCATCGTCGGCTCGATGATGGTCGGCGCCCTGGCCGACATCGACTGGGACGATCCGGGCGTGGCCATCCCCGCCTTCCTGACCGTGATCGCCATCCCCCTGACCTTCTCGATCGCCAACGGCCTGGCGTTCGGCATCACCGCCTTCGCCGTCCTGAAGCTGATGCGCGGCCAGGCCAAGCCCGGCGACTGGCTGCTGTTCGTCCTGGCGGCGCTGTTCGTGGCGCGATTCATCTACATGGGAGCCGCGTGATCGCGTTGCGCCCGCGCCGCCTTTCGGCTAAGACCCGCTTCCCGCAAGGATGCACCCGTAGCTCAGCTGGATAGAGCGTTGCCCTCCGAAGGCAAAGGTCACACGTTCGAATCGTGTCGGGTGCGCCAAAAACCTCCGCGAAAACTGTCGGGTTTCATGAAACCTGACTCGTATTCCACTCAATTGACTCTGCGAGCTAACGGATCGTTCGCGCCAGGAGCGGAACTTGGCGAGTGTCCAAGAAGCTGACATTCGGCGGCGGGCCCGATCACAAGATGATCGACGGCGGAGGGGCCTACCGCTTGAGCAGGTAGAACGTCTTGTTCGGGTAGTCCCAGACAGTCTTGTACTGCTGGAGGAAGGCGTAGCCGAGACTCATGATCCGGGGCGAAGTGAGGCCGATCGCCTTGGCGAAGGGGGCCGCGTCCTCGATCGGATGGCCGCCGATCTTGGCAAGCGAGATGGAGGGGCCCTTGGCGAACTGGACCGCCTTGATGTCGATGGCGTCGTCCTCGCCGGCGACGGGCGTGATCGCCCCCGCGGCCGTCAACTGCTCCAGCGTCGCCTTGTCGGCGAACAGGTTGCCGTACTGGCCGGTGTCAAGCACGGTCTCGAAATCCAGGCCGCCGACCTTGGCGGTCAGCACCGGATTGTTGGGCAGCTTGAGCGTCTCGAAGGGGATGGCGGCGACCACCGTCTCGCCCTTCAGGAAGGCCTTGGACCCGCCCTTGTAGAAGGTCGCCCTCGACGCCTTGTAGTCGACCTTCACCGCGTAGCCGTCCCAGAACTGATAGCCCAGCCAGCCGATGAAGTCGGGGGTAATACGCTCCAGCTGGGCCGCGTCCTGGCTGCGGAAGGTGGTGACGCGGCCGTAGCTCAGCCCACCGGGTAGCTGGACGTTGTCGACGCTGGGGCGCAGGACCTTCTCGTAGGTCTGGCCGCTGCCGAAGACTCCGCGTCCGATGACGCGGCCGGCGGGCAGGTCGAGGTGGTTGTGGTTCAGGACCAGGGCCTCGAACGCGCCGGTGTCGAGCAGGAGCTTGCCCTTCACCCCAGCGATCTTGGCCTCCACGAACGGGAACTCGCGGACCATCACGAAGGGGAAGGAGACGGTGTCACCCTTCAGGCGGAACTCCGGCGCGATCTGGGTCTCGCTGGAAACATCCTGGGTCAGGGCGGCGGCCGGGGCGGCCAGGGTCAGGGCGATAGCGGCGGTGAGCGCTGCGCGCAGCATGGGAAGCTCCCTTCGGGGTCGGTTCGGAGACGCCCGCATACCGCGCGGACCGGTGGGTGACTTGATCATCTCTGATGTCGCTGCACGATGGGAAGGGGCGAACAGCCTTGGCCCTTCCGCCCCTTTCGTGCGCCTGGAGGGTCTACTGGGCGGCCTTCTCGATCGCATCTGCGAGGCCGTCCGGATCGGTCAGGAACGGCGTGTGGCCGGTCTGCAGGGTATACTCGACGCGCACTGGGGTGGTGGCGACCATCTTGGCCTGAAAGGCCGGGCTGATCACTTGGTCCATGGCGGTGTGGATATAGACCTTGTCGACCTTGCCGAAGTTGGCGGCGGTCACCTTGACCGGAGTAGCCAGCGGGGCCAGCGGCTCGTCCAGGATCAGGTCCGGGATCGCCTTGCGCAGGCCCTCGGGTCCGCCGTTGGCGAACAGGTCGGCGCGCGCCGAGTACTCGATCGAAGCGATGCCCTTGTCCTTCTGGATCTGTAGGTGCGGGCCGATCTTGGCGTCCGGGTCCCGCTGGGCCAGCGACACCAGCGAGTCGCCGTCCCGCGGCAGATAGGCGGCCAGATAGACCAACGTCCTGATCTTCTGGGGCGCCTGCTCGGCGGCGGCGGAGACGACGATGCCGCCGAAGCTGTGGCCGACCACGACCGCCGGTTGCTTGGCCTGGTCCAGAGCCTGGACGACGGTGTCGCGGTAGGCGTCCAGGCTGACCTTGTCCGGTGTCATCGGATTGCTGGGGCGGCCCGGCAGGTCGACGGTGATGACCTGATAGCCGTCCTTCTGTAGCTTCGCAGTGACATGACCCCAGACCTGGCCGTTCTCGAAGGCGCCGTGCACCAGGACGATGGGCGGCTTTTCTGCAGCCATGGCGTTGGCGCCAAGGGCGAAGGCGGAAGTGGCCAGAGCGGCGATAATCGTTTTCATCGTTCCCATTCCTCTAATCTTTTCCGCGGCCCTCATCGGTGCGGCGAGGAGGAACTTAGGCGGCGCGGTCGTCTTCCGGCCATGTTCGGGCCTCCGGATGGCATGCTCCATCGTCCGGATTTTCGAGCTAGGCGGGCGACTGGCGACGAACCTCGCTCGGCGCGTAGCCGAAATGCGCCTTGAAAGCCCGGCTGAACGCGGCGTCCGAGGCGTAGCCGCTGCGATAGGCCGCCTCGGTCACCTTCAGCCCGCCGCTGCGCAACAGGTCGGCGGCGATGGTCAGGCGCCAGCGCGACAGGTAGCGCAGCGGCGGCTCGCCCACGGCGGCGGTGAAGCGCTCGGCGAAGATCGAGCGCGACATCCGGGCGATCTCGGCCAGCGACTGGACCGTCCAGCGATGAAAGGGATCGGCGTGCATGGCGCTAAGCACCCGGCCGATGCGCTCCTCGCCCAGGCCGCCCAACCAGCCCATCCGATTGGCCTCGCTGGCCGCCCAGCTGCGCAGGGTGCGGATCACCAGCAGATCGATTAGGCGCGAGATCATCAGCGACGAACCCGGATTCGGCTCCTGCGCCTCGGCCAACAGGAACCGCGAAATCGCCGCCAGCCAGGGCGGCGCGCCGTTCTCGCCCTTGGGAATATGAATCAGCGACGGCAGGGACGACATGATCGCCGGCAGCGGACTGCCCTCGAAGCTGAAGAAGCCGCCGACCAGCCTGGCCCCCTCCCCGTCGCCGCCGTGGCGCAGGACCAGGCCATCGCGGTCGAAGTGGTCCGCGGCGGCCGTCTCGATGCTTTCGACCGGCGAGTCGAGGGCGTCGGTCATGACGTGCCCCTTGCCCTGGGGCAGGAGGACAAGGTCGCCCTCCCGCGTCAGGATCGGCCCTTCCCCGGTCGGCGTGATCCACATCTCGCCGCTCTCGACGAAATGGAAGTGGGCCGGTCCTGCCTGGAACCGCAGCCCCCACGGCGCCCCGAGAATGGCGGTGTAGACAAGTTCGCCGCGCAGCCGGATCAGGGTGAGCACCTCGGAGAGCACGTCATTGCGCGCGGCCGACATGCCGAAGTCTTGGGTCATTCCGGACGATCCATCATGTTATTCGGAGACGACGGCATGTCCCGCCCAAACCGCGAGGCCTAGGTTTCCCCCATCGACGCAGGCCGAAACAAGCCACTTTTCGCTTCACGGGGAGACGAACATGACCATCGAAACCACGAATTCACCCGCCGTCGCCATGGCTGCAGAAAAGCCGCCGATCGTCCTGGTCCACGGAGCCTTCGCCAACGCGCCGGTCTGGGGTCATGTCGCCGCCCGGCTGCGCGCCGCCGGCCACGAAGTCACCGCCGTCGACCTGCCGGGCCGCCCCGGCGCGCCGATGGAGCCCGACAAGGTTACCCTGGACCTGCATCGCGACGCTGTGGTCAACGCCCTGCGCGTCCTGGGGCGTCCCGCCGTGCTGGTCGGCCACAGCTTCGCCGGCATCGCCGCCCCGCCGCCGCGGCCGAGCAGGCGCCGGAGACCGTCCGCACCCTGGTCTTCGTCGCCGCCTATCTGCCCAAGAACGGCGACTCCCTGGTGTCGCTGGCTCAGCAGGATCCGGACGCCAGGATCGGCCCCAATCTGCGCATCGACCATGACAAGGCGATCGCCGTCGTCGACTACGCCGCCCGCGCCGAGCTGTTCGCCAATGACGGCCCCGAGGGCCTGAAAGCCAAGCTGCCGGACCTGATCCTGGACGAGCCGCTGGCGCCGCTGGCCACGCCCCTCAGCATCAGCTGACGACCGGTTCGGCCGGATCGACAAGGTCTATGTTCGCACCGCCCTGGACCAGGTCATCAGTCCGACCTTCCAGGACCGCATGCTGGCGGCCACGCCCGTGCGCAAGACCGTCACCCTCCTGACGGGCCACCTGCCGTTCCTGACCGATCCCGACGGCCTGACCCAGGCGATCATCGGCGCAGCGGAATAGGCCGGCGCCGCATGGGCGGCGGGCTTTCGCAGCATGGCGGCCTCGCGGAGTGAAGCCCCGCGGCGCTGGAGGCTCGCGAAGTCCGGATGGTGCCAATTGCCGCCGTTGGCGCACCTCCAGGAACACGACGTTCGCTTAGGTGCGGTTACACGACGGCGGTCGGCGCGCACGCCCGCAATCTCGGATGGCTTTCCCCGTCTACTCCGTGATCGACGGAAGAGCCAGGATCACCCGCAACCCACCCAGCGGCGCGAGGTCCAAGGCCACGCTCCCTTCGTAGAGCTCCACGAGGTCTCGGACGATCGATAGCCCCAATCCATGGCCGGGCGTTCGCTCATCGAGCCGTTCACCGAGGCCAAAGACGTGCTCGTAGGCTTCTTGCGGCAGGCCGGGTCCGTCATCGTCGACGACGATCTCCGCGAAATCGCCCCGACGCCGAACCAGGACCTCTATTCTCGACCTCGCCCATTTTCCCGCGTTGTCGAGGACGTTGCCGACAATCTCGCTGAGATCCTGGGCGTCGAGCGCGACCATCGGCTGGTTTTGGTAGGTCACGCTGAACGTCACATCCCGGCGCCCATAAAGGCGCGAAAGCGCCGCGACGACCGGGTCCAGACTTGAGCGCACATCAGCGGCGACACCGGGCGAGCGTTTCAACGCCACCGCGCGCGCCCTGGCGAGTTGATAGTCGATCTGGCGCCGCATCCGTTCGCATTGCAGCTCGATGACGTCGGCCGCCTCGCGCTGACCCGTGGCGCGCAGCCGCTCGGCTTCGTCGGTGAGGACGGCGAGCGGCGTCTTGAGCGCGTGGGCGAGGTTGCCGGCCTGGGTGCGGGCGCGCCGCAGCATCTCGAGATTGCCCTCCAGCAGAGCATTGAGGTCGATCGCCAGGGGCCGCACTTCACTGGGAAGGTCCTCTGGCAAACGGCTCGCCTTGCCCATACGGACAGCCGACAGCGCGTGACGCATACGGGTGAGCGGCCGCAAGCCAAACCAGACTTGAAGCATCGCCGCACCGATCAGGCCGGACGCGACGATCGCCAGCGACAGAAAGAGGGTCCAGTTGAACCGTCCCAAAACCTCGTCGAGAAGGCGCTGCTCGACGCCGATGCCCAAACGTAACGGCGGTCCGTGCGGATTGGCCACCGAACGCTCCACTAAACGAAGCTGTCCGGAAGGGCCCTCAACGAAGACATGGCGCTCGACGCCGAGGGCGGGAAGCGGATCCGGTAATGGCAGGTCCCGTCCAGCCAGGGACGGTGAGGTGATGGCTTGGCCGCTCGCCGCTTCCACACGCCAATAGAAGCCCGAGTCCTTGGGCAAAAACCGGGGATCGCTGAGCCGGCGGTGCAGCAAGAGCTTGCCGTCCGGCGCAATGTCGATCAGCGCCGCCAGTTCGGCGGCATGGCCGTGCAGTTCGTCGTCGAACTGTTGCGTCACGTGAGCCCTGAACAGCTCGGACAGCAGGACACCGCTGACGGTAAGTCCCGCGATGATCCATATCGCGGCGCCGACGATCAGGCGGGTGCGAAAACTGGTCCAGAGCTGGCGCATCAAGCGAACTTGTATCCCAGGCCCCGGATCGTGCGGATGGCGTCCTTGCCCAGTTTCTTGCGCAGGCGGGCGACATAGACCTCGATCGTGTTCGACTCCCGCGTCTCATCCAGACTGTAGACGTGGTCAATGAGCTCGCCCTGGGAGACCACCCGGCCGGCGCGGTGCATCAGATAAGCCAAGACCTTCAGCTCGCGAGCGGTGAGTTCGACGGCGTCGGCGCCGCGCTGGACAGTCCCCGCCTCGGGATCCAGCACAATGTCGCCGCGGCGCATGACGGACGACGAGCGGCCCGCCGAGCGCCGTGTCAGCGCCCGCAGCCGCGCCACCACCTCGGCGTTCTGGAAGGGCTTGCCCAGATAGTCGTCGGCCCCTGCGTTGAGGCCATCCACGCGGTCGGTCCAAGCGTCCCGCGCTGTGAGCACCAGCACCGGCATGTCGCGTCCTTCGCGACGCCATTGTTTCAGAACCTCCAGGCCCGACAGGCGCGGCAGGCCAAGATCCAGCACCACGGCGTCGAAGTCGTTGGTCCGCCCCAGGAACAAGGCCGTCTCGCCATCGCCGGCCTGCTCGACGACAAAGCTGGCTTCCGCCAGCGCCGCGGCCAGGCGACGGGCGATCTCCGGATCATCTTCGACGAGCAGGATGCGAATGGCGGGTCTCCTCTGACTGACGTCTCAGCATAGCAGCACCGCCTGAAAAGAACCTGACACGGCGCTTTCAGGTTCGTTTCAGCTTCGCTTCAGACAGGCTTCAGGCTCGCGGCGCATCAGGGCGGGACAAAGCCTTGCGAGACGCCCATGCCCCCCGCCCATCCACTGATCGCCGCCGCGCTCGCGGCCTGCCTCTTGAGCACCTCCGCGTTGGCCGCGGGTCCGATGGCGTTGAGCGCGGCGCAGGAGAAGGCCATGGGCATCGTTCTGGCCACCGCCAAGCCCGCGTTGGGCGCCCCCTTGGCCGCGCTTCCCGGCGCGATCACCCCCCCGCTCAACGACCGGCGAGTGGTCGCCGCCCCGTTCGCGGGAACGGTGACGCGGATCCACGTGCTCGAAGGCCAATCGGTCAAGGCCGGCGCGCCGCTAGTGACCCTGTTCAGCCGCGAGGCGCTGGCGGTGTCCTCCGAGCTCGTCCAGAGCCAGGCTGAACTGCGCGTGGCCGAGGCCGCCGCGCGCCGGCTGCAACAGCTAGCCAGCGAAGGCGTCATCGCCGGCGCTCGCGCCGAGGAGGCCCAGGCCCGCCTCGCTCAGGCTCGCGCCATGGTCAACGAGCGTCGTCGCCTGCTCTCCGGCGCCGGCGGGACGAGCGGCGAATATGTCCTGCGCGCCCCGATCGCCGGTCGCGTCGCGGCCGTGACCGCCCAGCCCGGCGGCGGCCTCGAGGCCATGGCGCCCGCCGTGACCCTGGACCGCGCCGACCGCCTGTGGGTCGAAGCGCGGGTGTCGCCCGAGATCGCGCGCAAGCTGAAGGTCGGCTATCGGGTCCGGGTCGGCGACATCGCCGGACGCATTGTGGCGCTGGGCGCAAGCATAGACCCCAAGAGCCGGTCGTTGCCCCTGCGCGCCGAACTCGACACCGCCACCGGGCTTGCGCCAGGCCAGACAGTCACGGTGACGGTCCTGAGCCCCGCCCCGACCGGCGCTCAAGCCATTCCCCGCAGCGCCCTGGCGCAGGACAGCGACGGCGCACGCGTGTTCGTCAAGGCCGCCGCCGGATATGAGGCGCGGTCGGTGACCGTGGTGGGCGCGGCGGGCGCGGAAGCGGTCGTCACCGGGCTTCCCCCAGGCGCGCGCGTGGCGGCCTCGGGCGCCTCGCAACTGAAGTCGGCGCTGGGCCACTAGGATGCGCAAGCTCATCGCTTTCGCGCTCTCGCAGCGCCTGCTGGCCGCCGTGCTGGCCATCGCCCTGGTCGGTCTGGGCGCCAACGCGTTCCTGAAGCTGCCGGTCGACGCCTTCCCCGACATCTCGCCAACCCAGGTGAAGATCATTCTCAAGGCCCCAGGGATGACCCCCGAGGAGGTCGAGAGCCAGGTCATCACACCGCTGGAGATGGAGCTGCTGGGCATTCCCAAGCAGGCCATGCTGCGCTCGACGGCCAAATACGCCATTGCGGACCTAACCATCGATTTCGCGCCAGGCACGGACGTCTATTGGGCTCGCCAGCAGACCGCGGAGCGGCTCTCAAACGCCCTCGGCGCTCTACCGGACGGCGTCAGCGGCGGCCTGTCACCGATCTCGACGCCCCTGTCCGACGTCTTCATGTTCACGATCGAGGGCGAAGGCCTGACGCTTGAGCAGAAGCGCACCCTGCTGGACTGGACCATTCGTCCGGCGCTGCGCGGACTTCCGGGCGTGGCCGATGTCAACGTGCTGGGCGGCCGCGCCAGGACCTTCGAGGTGTCGCCCGACCCGGCCGCGCTGGCTGCGGCGGGTCTGACCGCGCAGGCGATCGTCGACGCCATCCCGGCCTCGAACCGCAACGACGGCTCGGGTCGTCTCAGCGAGGGCGAGGAGGCTCTGGTCGTGCGCGTGGCCGGCGCGATCACCAGCTTGGACGATCTGCGCGACACCGCGATCGCCTTGCCCAGCGGGGGCGTGGCCCGTCTCGGCGACCTGGCGCAGGTCAGCGAGGGCGCCCTGACACGCTATGGCGCGGTCACCGAGAACGGCCAGGGCGAAGTCGCTCAGGCGATCGTCATCGCCCTACGCGGCGCCGACGCCAAGGCGGTCGTCCGATCGGTCGAAGCGCGGTTGAAGGAGCTTCAGCCGTCCCTGCCCAAGGGCGTGACGGTGAGTCCATTCTACAACCGCTCCGACCTGATCCAGCGCGCGACGGGAACGGTCAACAAGGCCCTGGTGGAAGCCACCATCCTGGTGGTCATTCTGCTGCTGTTGTTCCTGGGCGATCTGCGGGCCGCGACTGTTGTGGCGGTGACCCTGCCGCTGGCCGCGCTGACCACCTTCCTGCTGATGCGGACCTTTGGCCTGTCGGCGAACCTGATGAGCCTGGGCGGGCTGGCCATCGCCATCGGCATGCTGGTCGACGCCGCCGTCGTCGTGGTCGAGAACACCGTCGAGCGTCTGGACAATCCCAGCATCACCGGCTCGCGCCGCCTGCACGCGATCTATGAAGCCGTTGCCGAAGTCGCCGCGCCGGTCACGTCAGGCGTGCTGATCATCTGCCTGGTGTTCCTGCCCCTGCTCAGCCTGCAGGGCCTGGAAGGCAAGCTGTTCGCGCCGGTAGCCCTGACCATCGTCTTCGCCCTGGGCTCGTCGCTGCTGCTGTCGTTCACCGTGATCCCGGTCCTGGCCTCGCTGCTGCTGAAGGCTCATGCGCACCGAGAGTCCTGGATCATGCGCAGGATCGGACCGTTCTACGAGCGTCAACTGGCCCGCGCCCTGGCCCGTCCCAAGCCAGTCTTCGCCGCGGCGGGCGGCGGCATGGTGCTAGCGGCGATCGCCTATGTGCTGATCGGCAAGAGCTTCATGCCGACCATGGACGAGGGCGCGATCCTGATGCAGCTGGCCAAGCTGCCCTCGATCAATCTCGACGCCAGCGCCAGACAGGACATGGCCGTGCAGCGCGCGATCCTGACGCAAGTACCCGAGGTGAAGCGGATCGTCGCCCGTGTCGGCTCCGACGAGCTTGGCCTTGATCCCATGGGCCTGAACGAGACCGACAGCTTCCTCGTGCTGGCCGACCGCAAGGACTGGCGCAGAAAGGACAAGGCCTGGCTGACCGAAGAGATCCGCAAGGTCGCGGCCCAGTTTCCCGGAGTGGAAGCCACCTTCACCCAACCGATCGAGATGCGAGTCTCTGAGATGCTGACCGGCAGTCGGGGGGACCTAGCCGTCAAGGTGTTCGGCCCGGATCTCCAAACGCTGGGCGATCTGGCCGGCCGTATCGAGGAGACCCTCAAGAAGACGCGCGGCGCGTCCGACATCTACACGGTCGCCGGCGACAGCGTGACCTATCTGCAGCTGGACGTCGATCGGGCCGCCGCTGTGCGGGTCGGCTTGTCCGCTCAGGCTCTGCAGCAGGAACTACGCGCCCAGTTGGAAGGCGCACCGGCTGGCGTCGTCTTCGAACAGGGCAAGCGCACGCCGATCCTGGTCCGGGGGCCTCAGACCCTTCGCGAGGATCCCGTCCTGTTCGAACAAGCTCAGATCGCCACGCCTGATGGCGGCGTCGTGCGCGCCGGCGACGTGGCGCGCGTGGAACGTCGGGAGGGTCCGGTCAAGATCGATCGGGAGAACGCTTCCCGCTTCGCCGTGATCCAGGCCTATGTCCAGGGTCGCGACCTCGTGGGCTTCGTCAAGGAAGCCCAGGCCAATGTCGCGCGCGATGTTCCGCTGCCGCCCGGCTATCGCATCGCGTGGGGCGGACAGTTCGAGAACCAGAAACGGGCCGCCGCGCGTCTCGGCGTGGTGGTGCCGATGGCGCTGGCCCTGATCTTTCTGGTCCTGTTCATCAGCCTGAAGTCCACCCGCCAGTCGCTGCTGATCCTGGCCAACATCCCGTTCGCGATGATCGGCGGTCTGGTGGCCCTGTGGATCTCGGGCGAATACCTGTCGGTCCCGGCGTCGGTCGGACTGATCGCCCTGCTCGGCATCGCGGTGCTCAACGGCCTCGTCCTGGTCTCGCACTTCAATGAGCTGGTCCAGCGCGGCCGCGACGTGGCGACCGCTGTGACCGAGGGGGCCCGCCGCCGCCTGCGGCCCGTACTGATGACCGCCAGCATCACGGCGCTGGGCCTTGTGCCGTTGCTGACCGCCACCGGTCCCGGCTCCGAGATCCAGCGCCCGCTCGCCATTGTCGTGGTCGGGGGTCTGGTGACCTCGACCCTGCTCACCCTGATCCTGCTGCCCATCCTCTATCGCCGCTTCGGCGTCGAGCCTGGAGCCGCAGTGCTGGAGGCTTCATCGTGAAGGTCATTCTTCTCGCCGCCGCGGCCGGGCTGGTCCTGGCCTCAGCCGCCACCGCCGCCGACACCGGCTGGACGCGCCCGGATTTCCTGCCGAGCGACGCGCTCATTCTGTCGGCGTTGGAGGGTTCGCCCGAGCTGGCGGAGGCGCGGGCCCTTCAGCGCGGCGCCGAGGCCGAACAGCGCGGCCTGGCCGCCGGCCCCTACGAGACAACAATCGGCCTCTCGAGCGACCGGCGCCGGGTTCGAGGCGAAGGCGACTTCGCCGAATGGTCCTTGCAGGCCAGCCGCCCCCTGCGCTCGCCGGGGAAGCGTAACCTGGATCTTGCGGCGGGCGCGTCCGGCGCTCTAGCGGCGCGCGACAGCGTCGACGACGCGCGCCACCAAGCCTCCCTGCGCCTGGCCGGCCTCTGGATCGAATGGCTGGAAGCCGAGGCCCGCATTACGGTCGACCGTGACGAGATCGCCGTCGAGCAAAAAGAGGTCGCGGCGCTGCGGCGGCGGGTCGAACTCCGGGACGCCGCCTTGCTAGAGCTTGAACTGGCGCAGGCGGCCCTGGCCCGAGCCCATGCGACCCTGGCTGAAACCCAGGGACGCGCCGAGGCGGCGCGCTCGGCGCTCGACATGCTCTACCCAGGCCTGCCCCCAGCCCAGGCGCCGAGCTTGTCCGAGCCCATGGCCCCAACCCGCGCTCTGGACGACTGGATCCCCGTAGTCGTCGCGCGGAGCCACGAGATCACCATCGCCAAGGCCCTCGCTGACCGCGACGGCGCGCTCGCCCGGCGAGCAAAACTCGACCAGCGCCCCGACCCAACCTTGGCGCTTCGTGTCTTCAATGAGCGGGGCGGCGCCGAAACGGGCGCAGGTTTCACCGTCAGTATCCCCTTCGGCGGCGGCGGACGCTCGGCGACCGCTGAGCGTCAGGCCGCGTCGGCTTCCGCCGCGGAGGCGCGCTATCGCATGGTGGCGCGCAATGTCGAGGCCGAGGGACGCAACGACGTGGCCAAGGCCCGATCGGGGCTCACAGCCTGGGCGCGCAGCCGCGAAGCCGCAGCCGCAGCCGCTCAGGCCACGGATCGCGTGCAGCGCGCCTACGGGCTCGGCGAGCGGAACCTGACGGACCTGCTCGCGGCGCGTCGCCAGCTGTTTGACGCGCGCCGGACCGAGGTCTCGGCCCGCGCCGCCGCCCAGGGCGCGCTGCTGCGACTGGCGCTGGACGCCCATGAACTTTGGCTTTCGGAAGAGGAGGCGTCGCAATGACGGTCATGATCAGCTTCGCGCTCGCCCTGGCGCTTTTACAGACCGGACCGCGGCCAGACGTGGTGATCGGTGAGATCGGCAGCCGTGCGTTCGTTCTGAAGTCGGTCAACCTCGATCCACGTCCCGACGATCGCCCGGTGCTGCGCGGATGGATGTGCCGCCGAGCCGCTGGCGCATCCATCCGCCGTCTCGCCGTCGCGGCTGAAAACGCGTCAGGCGTGACGATTTGGAAGGGCGTCGTGGCGACGCCCAGCTTCGCCCCTGGCCGGACGCATGAATGCCGCGTTCTGAAGATCGACTTGCCGCCGGAGATCGCGCCTCAAGCCGTACGGTGGCGCCTGGAGCGCCCTTGACGGCGGACCAGGATTGCCGTCACCCCGCGCTACAAGAGACCGAACACGGCGCTCCCGGGGCGGCGAAACGATAGAAACATTACTCAAAACGGGTCATCGTACTCGGTAAACAGAATACGATGAGATATTCGCCAAGTTAAAATTGACGAATACGCAGAACATTCAGACTCGTCTCAGGTACGAGTGCTAACAGCTCAGAGCAACATAACCCGCACCATCGGAAGGCAGCTGAAACGTCGGGAAAGCACAACTGCACTCAATCGAGCCAAGAAAAATACGTTTTCACCTTTGACGCGTCAGGTAAGGTCACGTCCGTCGCCGAGCTCGAAGGCAATGGTCGGTTTTCCTACGAACGGATCGACCGGAATGAGACCTACAATCGCTATGGCGATTTGGTCATCAAGCTCGAGACCGAACGTGGATCCACGGAGTGGACCGCCTATGCCGACAGCGACCGCGACGGCCTGTGGGCCGAGCTGGCCTCGGGCTATGGAGTGCCCGATATGCCGGGCCTCGCGACCCCGCTGAAGTCCGCAGCCCAGACCGTCCAGAAGCCGCAGTTGGCTCACCTCCGGAAATGCGACATTCGCCTGGGGGCGCACGGAAACGTCGGTTGCGGGCATCCCACTGTTGCACGCCGAGTTCATGCCACTTCCGCACAACCATCCCCCACCCCCGCCATCCCGCCGATCCGGCTGAAGAAGGTCGAGCAAGGCCTTCGCGCCGGTCAGTCCATCCGGGCGGTAGCCAAGGCGACCGGCGTCTCGACCGCCACCGTCCAGAGGGTCAAGCAGACCATGGCCAAGACGGTTCAGCCCCTTCAGCTGTCTCGTGTCGGGTGCGCCAAAAACCTCCGCGAAAACAAAAGCCTATTTCTCCCATTTCGCTGACCGGCGCGTTGGAAGACGTACGCCGCGCGATCTTCAACAAACCGTATCATCCAGTGGCGCACCGAGCCCGTCGAGGGAATCGTATCGCTCGGCGAATGTGATCCATATCCTCGGTGCGCGACCGCTCTAGCTGTCCAGGCTAGTTCCCCCGCGACGGGCGAGCGCTCGCCGGTTTCAGGAGCCCGTGCATTCCCATCCAGCGGGCGAAGGCGTCGAACCAGCCGGTGCTGGTGGTTGCCTTCTGATACATGCCAAAGCCGTGGCCGCCCTGTTCGTAGAGGTGGAACTCGACCGGCCGCTTGGCCGTCCGCCAGCTCTCGATCAGGCCAAAGCCGCCGTTCGCGAAGAAAGGGTCATCAGCCGCCAGCGCGACGAACAGCGGCGGCGCGTCAGCCGGAACGGTGACGGGCGCCAGCGAGCCATAGATCGTCCCGATGAACGCGGGCTTGGCGTCCTGCCCCGCGAGCGTGGTGGCCATGGTCAGCATGGCGCCCGCCGAGAACCCGACCATCCCGATCCGGTCGGGATCGACATGCCATTCGGCCGCGCGCTTGCGGACCAGCGCGAAGGCGGCGCGGGAGTCGGCGATCTGCGGGGCCAGACCCGCGATGGCCTGTTCGGGATTTGGCCGCGGGTTTCGCGCCGTATTGGCGAACATCTCGGTCATGGACCGCTCGAAGCCGGCCATGTCGGCGGGCGTCTGGTTCAGGCGATACTTGAGCACGAAGGCGGCCACGCCCTTGTCGGCCAGGGCCTGGGCGACCTGCCAGCCTTCATTTTCCATGGACAGGGTGCGAAAACCCCCGCCCGGCGCGACGATGACCGCCGCGCCCGTGGCCTTGGCCGGATCGGGCAGGAACGGGGTCAAGGTCGCGACGGTGACGTTGCGCGCGAACACGCTGCCATACTGACTGTGCCAGGATTCAGCGGCGGTGGCGCCCGGCAGCGCGCCGGTTCCCAGCTCGATCGCCTTCGGCTGCGCCGGGGTCGCGATCGGCGTCATCTTGTCGGCCTGAGCCTGGACGGGCGCGGCGACGGCGCACGTCACGGCCATGGCGCCCGCGACAAGGCCCGCGCGCACCGCCCTCACCCACGCCGACCGGCGATCTTTGTTGATCCGCTCCATGGCGCAACCTCCCATTTTTGACTTTGTTACCGGTATCATTCCGGCTTTTTACTCCTACAAATAAGCGGGGCGTTTGTCACGTCCTGATGGGGAACCAAGTTTGGCTGGCGCCACGCGTTGAGAGATAAGGTTGAGAGATAAAAAAGCCGCCCGAGCCTGGCGATGTGACCGGGCTCGGGCGGGCCGCCCAGGAGGGGGAAAGCGGGCAGTCGAAAGCTCGCGGCCAAAGGACGAAAGCGGCGGAGCCTCGAAACCAAGTCCAAGGCCGCGCCACGCCCCCGATCTGTAAGACAGATTGCGGAATGGTTGCGTTAACGTAATCGTATTTACTTGAACCTGTCCAACCAATAACAGTGGCGATACCGATAATCGTGACGCCACTGGCAGGTCCGCCCGCCCCATGGCGCTGATTTTGAGTCGAGCCGACAATCGACTAGGTAGGGTTTCAATGACGGTGGCGGGGTAGACGATTGGCCAGAAATACTGAGGGCGCCCGCGGCCCAACAATTGTCGATGTCGCGGCCGCGGCCGGTGTTTCCCCCATGACCGTGTCGCGCGTGATCAATGCCCGCCCGGGCGTGGGCCCCGACACACGCCTTGTTGTCACCGAAGCGATCCATCGCCTGGGCTACACGCCGAACGTCGCCGCGCGCAGCCTCGTGACGTCGGCGGAGCTGCGGATCGGCGTCGTCTATTCCAATCCCAGCGCCGCCTTCATGAGCGAGTTCCTGACCGGGGTCTACGAAGAGGCGTCCACGCGCGGAGCCCGTCTGATCCTGCTCAAGGGCGGCGAAGGCGGGCGTCCGCCCCAGGACGCCGAATTGAAGACCCTGATCGCCGCCGGCGTGCGCGGCGTGATCCTGGCCCCTCCCCTGGGAGAATCCCCCACGGTCCTGCAGGTGCTGCGCAAGGCGCGACTGCCCCTGGCGGCGGTCGGCGCCTATGGCGTGACGGGCGCCATCTGCGTACGGATCGACGATCGGCGGGCCGCCTACGAGATGACGCGAGACCTGATCGCCGAAGGGCATCGCCGCCTGGGCTTCATTCTCGGTAATCCCGACCAGGCGGCGAGCGCCGAGCGGTTGGCGGGGTTCTACGCCGCGGTTCGGGAGGCCGACGACGTGCAGACGATGATCGCCCAGGGCGATTTCAGCTTCACCTCGGGCCTCGCGGCGGCCGAGCTCCTGCTCGATGCGTCACCCGCGCCGACGGCGATCTTCGCCAGCAACGACGACATGGCCGCGGCCGTGGTGTCGGTCGCGCACCGTCGCCACCTCGACGTGCCCGGCGAACTCACGGTCGCCGGGTTCGATGACACCGCCGCGGCGGTCACCCTGTGGCCGCCGCTCACCACGGTGCGTCAGCCGGTTCGCGAGCTGGCCGCCGAGGCGCTCGGCCTGCTGGCGGCGCAGATCTCCGGGGCCGAGGCCCCTCTGAGCGATCACCGCGACCGGGTGCTCGATCACCAACTCGTTCGCCGGCTGTCGACCTCGCCGCCCCTGAGCTAATCGTCACCCCGACCTTCGTAGCGGAAGAAGGCGAAGTCGGCGGGCGTCGCCCTCCCCGACATGTCCTGGCACGCCATCCCCACGAAGGTCCCCGTGAAATTGGGCAGGCCGGGCAAGGACGCCTCGTCGGACAGGATGCTGGCGTCCAGCGCGTCGGGCAGGTCGCGCCAATCGTTTTCACGGTCGCCGCGCCAGGCGAACCGAAGCTGGTCCAGGTCGACCTCGACCCGCAGTTCGATCGGTCCTTCGGGCAGGCTGGCGACGAGAACCTTGAGAGTGCAACCGCCAGCGTCCGGAGAGGCGGTCATCAGCTGCAGCTGACGCTCGCCCGCGTCGCGAGTGACGTGGAGGTAGTGGAACTTGGTGCTGTTGTAGTAGCAGACCAGCCCGGCGGCCTGCTGGAAGTCGACCGGGTCGAACGCGAGCCGCGTCGTGGCCGTGAACCGCAGATCCTCCTGGCGCCGGGCCACGAGCGCCTGACGGAAGGGACTGCCGATGGTCTCCCGTCCGTAGAGACGCAGATATCCGGGCCGGGCCGCCAGGCTGAAGAGCTCGTCCGGACAGGGCGTGCGCAGCCACTGAAATTCGGACGGCAACGAGTCGACGGCAAAATCGCCGTTCCACGTCTGCGCCGGCCAAGGCGCCGGCGGGAGACCAGGGGCAGCGGGCGTCGGATCGGGCGCGCCATCGACCGTCAGACTTCTGAGCCAGCCGTCCTCGCACCACCGCATCGGCTGCAGAGCCGTCTCGCGCCCCAGGACGCATCGCTGCCGGCCCGGCAAGGGCCTGCCGCACAGATAGGCCATCCACGGCGTTCCGTCGGCCAGCTCGATCAGGTCGCCATGCCCGGCGCGGGCCAGCGGACCATCGCGTCGGCCGCCGGAGGACAGGACCACCGCGTCGGGGTGCAGCTCATACGGTCCAAGCAGGTGGCGTGAGCGCGCCATGACCACCGCGTGCCCCCACCCCGTGCCGCCCTCGGCCACCAGCAGGTGATACCAGCCGTCTCGCTTGTAGAGATGCGGTCCCTCGGTGAAGCCCCGGTCCGTGCCTTGGAAGATCAACTCGCGTTCGCCGATCAGGGCGCCGGTGGCGCGATCGAGTTCCTGGATGACGATGCCCGCGAACCGCGGCCTGTCCGGACGATGGTCCCACAGCATGTTGAGCAGCCAGCTGCGCCCGTCGTCGTCATGGAACAGCGCCGGATCGAAGCCGCTGCTGTTGAGATAGACCGGGTCGGACCAGACGCCGTCGATCTGGTCGCAGGTGACCAGGTAGTTGTGGAAATCCCTGAGGGTCACGCCCGTCGCGCCGTCCAGGGTCGATTGCCCGAACCGTTTCACATCGGTGTAGACCAGCCAGAAGCGCCCATCGGCATGGCTGAGGTCCGGCGCCCAGACCCCGCAGGAGTCGGGATCGCCGCGCATGTCCAGCTGGGACGCGCGCGCCAGGGGGCGGGCCGCCAGTCGCCAGTGCGCGAGGTCGCGGCTGTGGTGGATCTGGACGCCCGGAAACCACTCGAACGTCGAGGTCGCGATGAACACGTCGTCGCCGACGCGAACGATCGATGGGTCCGGATTGAACCCTCTGAGGACGGGATTACGAAGCTGGGACATGTCGTTTACGCACAAGGGTCCAGAGCAGGGCGGCGCCGACGAGGTCGAGCAGGCCGAGTATGACGAAGAAGGGGCCGTAGCCGACCTGGTCGACGAGCTTGCCCAGCGCCAGGGTGAAGATCAGGATGCCGAGGTTTCCCGCCAGCCCTGCGAAGCCGGCCACGGTCGCGACCTCATCACGGCGGAACAGGTCCGAGGCCATGGTGATCACCGTCACCGACAGGGTCTGATGGGCGAAGCCGCCGACGCATAGCAGCGCCAGGGCGACGTACGGATTGGCCGCCAGGCCAACCAGCGTCATGGCGGTCATCAGCACCGCGCCCAGGCTGAACGCCCAGCGCCGCGCGTCGATCAGGTCGACGCCGCGCTTCTGCAGATAAGCCACGGCCGCGGGGCCGAACAGGCAGCCCAGGTCGGCGGCGAGAAAGGGCAACCAGGCGAACAGGGCGATCTGCTTCAGGTCGAAACCGCGCACGCGCATCAGGTAGAGCGGCATCCAGAACGACAGCATCCCCCACACGGGATCGGCGAGCATTCTGGGCAGGGCGATGCCCCACAGGTCGCGGCGGCGCACCAGTTGCGCCAGGGATGCGCGCTTGCCGCGCGCCGTCAGCTCGGCTTCCTGGCCCTGCTCGATATGGCCGCGTTCGGTCGCGCCAAGCCGCCGGTGCTCGGCCGGCGCCCGGTACCAGACGATCCAGGCCGCCACCCACACCAGACCCAGCGCGCCGGCGGCGACGAAGGCCAGACGCCAGCTGCCCATCATCACGGCCCAGGCGACGAGCATCGGGGCGAACACCGCGCCGAACGACGCGCCGATATTGTAGACGCCGCCGGCGAAGCCACGCTCGCGCGCGGGGAACCACTCGGCGATCAGCTTCTGGCCGGCGGGCTGGGCCGAGCCCTCGGTCAGGCCCAGAGCCAGGCGCAGCCCGGCGAATGGAATCCACCCCTGAGCGAAGATGTGCGCCATGGTGATCAGGGACCACAGGATGGCGCAGAGGGCGAAGCCGAGCCGCAGCCCGACGCCGTCGAGGAAGTAGCCCACGAGCGGCTGGAACATCACGCCCAATTGGAAGGCGCTGGTGATCCACGAATACTGCTCGCTGGAGATCGACTGCTCGCTGAGCACCATCGGCGCGGCGACGCCCAGCACCGATCGCGACAGGTAGTTGAGCACCATCGCCAGGACGAACAGGCCCAGAATGGTCCATCGGATGTAGGCGAAGCGCGGCCGTCGAAGCGCTCGACCGTCGTTCTGACCTGCTGACACGCCCCCTCCTCCGGTAACGTTATCATCCCCGATCGGCGAGAACGCCGACCCGCCTTCGTCGAGGCCTGGCGCGGTTTCACTCGCCAACCCACAACCGACTAGCGAACCAGAACGATCGTTTCAACGATAATATGTCGGAGTATTGACACCGGGGCGGCGGCCATACCAAGATCACTGATAACGTTACCATCGCGGTTGGCCATGGCGACGATCAAGCACGCAGAGCCGGTGAGCCTGCGGATAGGGAGGGAAGAGAATGAACGCCAATGGCATGACGTCCTCGGAGGGCGGCGGCGCGCATAGCCGCGCCCAGATCGAGGCTCGGAACAACACCACACGGATTCGGGACCGGATTTTGCGGTCGGCCAGCGCCGGCGCGATGACCGCGGCCCTGTTCGCGGCCGCGCCCGCCCTGGCTCAAACGGCCCCTGCTTCGGCGCCGGCCAACGACTCGGCCACGGTCACCGAGGTGGTCGTCACCGGCACGCGCATCCAGACCACCGGCTTCACCGCGCCGACGCCGACCTCGGTGATCGGCGAGGCCCAGATCCAGAACAACGCCCAGCCGAACGTCTTCGCCACCATCGTCCAACTACCGTCGCTACAGGGCTCGAGCGGTTCGGCGACGAACACCTTCAGCACGTCCAGCGGCCAGCAGGGCCTGAGCTCGTTCTCGCTGCGCGGCCTGGGCACGATCCGCACCCTCACCCTGCTGGACGGCCAGCGCGTGGTCGGGGCCTATTATACGGGCGTCACCGACGTCAGCCTGTTCCCGCAACTGTTGATCCAGCGCGTCGACGTCGTGAACGGCGGCGCCTCGGCCTCCTACGGTTCGGACGCGGTGGGCGGCGTCGTCAACTTCATCACCGACACCCGCTTCGAGGGTCTGAAAGGCAACGTCCAGGCGGGCGTCTCGAAGTACAATGACAACGAGCAAGGCCTGGTGCAGCTGGCCGGCGGCCGCAGCTTCGCGGGCGACCGCGTGCATGTGGTCGGCAGCGTCGAATGGGCCAAGGAGAACGGCGTCGGTCCGGGCGACTTCGGCCTGGACCTAGCGGGTGACCGTCACTGGTTCACCCAGACGACCATGATCGATCGCAACGTCCTCAATGACGGCTCGCCGCGTTACGTGATGCGCGACAACGCCCAGCCTTACGCCTACACCAAGTACGGCTTGATCACGGCCGGTCCGCTGCAAGGCATCGCCTTCGACCAGGCTGGCAACCCGTTCCAGTTCCAATACGGCTCGAACGGCGTTCCGTCCAAGACCGCTGGCGGCGCCGTCACCGGCTGCTTCCCGGGCTTCTGCGTCGGCGGCGACCTGTCCGGTAACGTCGACTCGGGCCGCACGCTGCAGTCGAAGATCGAGCGCAAGGTCGCCTACGGCCGCGTTGGCTACGACTTCGCCGAGGGCAATGAGGCCTACGTCTCGTTCAATCTGGGCCAGGTCAAGACCAGCAACCAGCCCGTCAACGGCATGAATCGGACGGGCCTGACGCTGCAGTGCTCCAACCCTTACCTGCCGACCTCGGTGCGGGACGCCTGCGCGACCGCCGGCATCACCAGCTTCCAGTACGGCGCCAGCAACGCGGTGCTGCCCAATACCAAGGTCCATACAGACCGTCGTCAGTATCGCGTCGTCGCCGGCCTGAAGGGCAAGTTCGCAGCGGTGGGCTCGGATTGGACCTACGACGCCTACTACCAGCACGGTGAAAACAAGACCGCTATCGACGTCGACCACATCATCCTGACGCCACGCTTCAACCAGGCGATCCAGGCCACCACGTTGAACGGGGCGATCGTCTGCGCCGATCCCGTGGCGCGCGCCAACGGCTGCCAGCCGCTCAACATCTTCGGCGGCAAGCCCCCCTCCGCCGCGGCCCTGGAATATGTCCAACCCGCCGCCGGCCCGTTCCAGCGCCTGCTCATGAAACAGGACGTGGCCAGCCTGAACTTCTCGGGCGCCCCGATCGACCTGTGGGCCGGTCCGCTTTCGGTGGCCTTCGGCGCTGAATATCGCCGGGAATATTACACCGTCCGCGCGGACCCATATGGCGCCGGCGTCGCCGATCGCAGCCCCTACGGCGGCAGCTATCCGGCGGATCCGCTGCTCAACACTCTCGGCAACAACTGGCACGCGGGTAACTACAAGAACGGCAACGGCGTCTACAACGTCAAGGAAGCCTTCCTCGAAGTCGACCTGCCGCTGTTCAACAACGACTCCGCCGGCCGCGCCAACTTCAACGCCGCGGCGCGGGTCACCGACTACAGCACCTCGGGCACCATCTGGACGTGGAAGGCGGGCGGAACCTGGGACACGCCGATCGACGGCCTGCGCTTCCGTGGCGTGACCTCGCGCGACGTCCGCGCGCCCAACCTGTCGGAGCTATTCGCCGCACCGGTCACCACGACCCTGCCGAACTTCTTCGATCGGGCGAACAACCGGAACGTGGTGGCGATCCAGAACGCTGTCGGCAACCCGAACCTGACGCCGGAAATCGCGCGCAACTCCCAGATCGGCGTGGTCCTGGCCAATCCGTCCTGGCTGCCAGGCTTCAGCGCGTCGTTCGACTACTACAAGATCAAGGTCGACGACGTCGTCTCCAGCCTGGGCGCGGCCCAGATCGTCGACTACTGCATCGACAAGGTCCTGCCCCAGACCTGTAGCGCCTATAACCTCAACAACCCCAACGGCCCGAACTACATCAACGTCCAGTCCTTCAACCTGGCGTCGATCAAGACCAGCGGCTTCGACATCGAGGCCAGCTATCGCTGGCAGCAACCGCTGGGCCTGTCGGGCGCCTTCACCCTGCGCGCCCTGGCCACCCACATCCGCGACTTCTGGACCGACACCGGCCTGCCCGGCACGGCGCCCGTCGACTCGGCTGGCGTGAACCAAGGCAGCACGCCGAACTGGAAGTGGCTGGCGATCCAAAGTTACGAGACCGACCGCTTCAGCCTGACCCTGCAGGAACGCTGGTTCACCGACGGCAACTACGGCAACCAGTATGTGGTCTGCGCCCCGGGAACCTGCCCCGCCTCGACGCCCAACGCGCCGACCATCGACAAGAACTTCATGCCCGGCGCGTTCTACATGGACGTCGGCGGGACCTACAACATCCGCAAGGACGTGAGCGCCTACTTCAAGGTCGACAACCTGTTCGACCGCGATCCGGCCAAGTCGCCCAACTACGCCAACCCGGCCCTCTACGACATCGTCGGCCGGATGTACCGCGCGGGCGTTCGCTTCCGCTTCTAGATCCCCCCGACTACGGAGGTCAGGCGTCCGCGCCTGACCTCCTTATTTTTGCTTCAGGTCTCTCGCCGCGGCGCTTCGATCAGCTCGAGCCCGTAGAGGACACTCGTCCCCTTGCGACCGATCAGCCTGACCTTCGAGCGCTTCTGGTCGCTGGGCGGCAGGGGATAGTCGACGATGACCCAGTCGTTGCGCTTGGGTCCGGACCGACGCTCCACGGCGACTTGCCGCCCGTCGAACTCGATCGCCATCTCGCGGTCGGCGTCGTTGCCCCAATAGGTCGCGCGCAGGAACGCGGCGCCGGGTCGACGGGCCATCGTGAACGACACCTCCGCGCCCTCGGGGATCGACCGGCTGTGACGGCCATAGAAGGTCCCCGGCTGTCCGGCCGTGGCCGTCAGCCCGTGATCGCGCTCGGGCTGCATCTCGCCGATATGGAAGACGTCGATCCTCCGTCGCGCCAGGTCGGCCCGCTGCGCCTCGGACGCCAGATAGTCCTGACGCTGAGCCTTCCAGTCCGTCGGCGTGAAGGTCTGGAAGTAGACCGCCGTCCGCCGGTCATAGAGCGCGTTGAACGGCCGCAGGGTTTGACTCTGCCCCAGGACATCGACCGTGGCGTAGCGATGAACCCCGCCGCCCGGGACAAGGGTGTCGGTGGGCGAGGCCTTGGCCAGGAGCGCCGGCGCGGGGCCGTCGAACGGCTTGTCCGAAGGTCCGAGATCGGCCGCCAGGACCAAGGGTCCGCTGAGAAAGGCGTAGGTGGCCGGGGCGCCCTTGAGCGGCTCGGCGCGCAAGGTCATCGGCAAGGTCACGGTGATCGTATCGCCTGCCCGCCACACGCGCGTCACGCGCCAGTAGCCATCCGAAACCGGCGCGTCGAGCACCTGACCGTTTAGCGCGATCCGCGCGCCCTGCGCCCAGCCGGGGCGGCGAATGGCGAGGGTGGCAGCGGTCGCCGAAGGACGGACCACCCGAAGCACGACCTCGCCCTGCTCGGGATAGCGCGTCCGCAGTTCGAGCCTGGCGTCGCCCGGGAGATCCAGCGTCGAGGGCACAAAGAGATTGACGTAGATCGCGTCCGACCCGCGCCAGAAGATGCTGTCGGCGTGCTTGGCGTGGCTTTCCATGCCTGAGCCCACGCAACACCAGAAGCTGTCTTCCGGCGTGGAATAGTCGCGCTTGGCGCCCGCCTGAAGCGGCATGAAATAGACGAACTGGCCGGTGTCGGGCCGCTGGTGCGCCAGGATGTGATTGAGCTGCGCCCGCTCGTAGTAGTCGAACAACGCGCCGTCCGGCTTCCAGGCATAGAGATGCCGCGTCAGCTTCAGCATGTTGTAGGTGTTGCAGGCCTCGCAGGTGCCCGTCGTCAGCGTGCCGCCCAGTTGGTCGGCCGGACCGAAGTGCTCGCGCTCGGAATTGCCGCCCAGCACATAGCTGTGGTGATCGACGACCGTCTGGTGAAAGAACGCCGCCGCCTCGCCGTGGTCAGCCTGGCCGGTTGTTTCGTAGAAGCGCGCCAGGCCGACGGCCTTCGGGATCTGGGTGTTGGCGTGAAGCCCGGCCAGGGCGTCCCGGTGGGCCAGCAGCGGATCGACGAAAGCCCGGTGGCGCAGCCGCTCGGCGGTGCGCAGCCAACGGGCGTCGCCCGTAAGGGCGTACAGCTCGGCATAGGATTCCAGGATGCCGCCGTGCTCGACGGATAGCACCTTCTGGACCTGCTCGTCCGACAGGGGCGCCAAGACGCCGGCCAGGTAGTCGGCCAGGCCCAGGGCGATCGGCAGGGCCCGCGCGTTGTGGGCCAGCAGATGCGCGTCGATCACGCCCGCCAGCACCTTGTGGTAGGCGTAGATCGGGACCCAGCCGCCGTTCAGCGTCCAGGTGACCTCGATCTGGCCGCGCCGAACCTCCTCGAAGATGACCTTTCCCGGAACCTCCTTGCCGCCCCGGTCGGCGGTCGTGCCGCCGACATAGCCGTCACCCTCGGCGGCCTGGATTCTCGCCATCTCCGCGAGCGTGCGGTCGAGGACGGCCGCGACGGCGGGATCGCCGGTGTTGGCCACCGTCAGGCTGCAGGCCGATAGCCAGTGGCCCAAGGAATGACCAGCGATGCTCTCGCTCTCCCATCCGCCGTAGCGCGGCTTGTTCGCTGGCAGGCCGGCCGACCAATAGAAGTTGTGCAGCAGCCGTTCGGGATCCAGCGACAGCAGGTAGCGGCGGTTGGCCGCCATGGCGTCGGCGAACGGCGACGGCTCCAGCATTACGTATCGGGCCGGGATCGGCTCGACCTTGCGCAACGGGTTGGGCGCTTGCGCCGAGGCCTTGCCCACGAACGTGACGCTCAGAGCGGCGCCGGCCAGCAGCACCGACCGCCGGCTGGGGGTGAGAGCCTGGCCGCTCATGCGCGCACCAGGGCGCCGTCGCGGGCCGCGAGGCGGACGCTTTGACCTTGCTTCATCTCGATCTCCAGGGTCGATGACCCATGAACCACGGTGTGGCGGCCGTCGGCCTCGGCGGTCAGCACCGCCTCGGAAAGCTTGCCGCCCGCCCAACGCACATCGACACCGACCGCGCCCCTCGCCCGCAGGCCGGTGATGTGGCCGGTCGGCCAGGCCGATGGCAGGGCCGGCAGCAGATAAAGGCGGTCGTTGCGACTTTGCAGGATCATCTCGGTCATGCCCGAGGTCCCGCCGAAATTGCCGTCGATCTGGAACGGCGGGTGGGCGTCGAACATGTTCGGATAGGTCCGCTCGGGGCCGAGCAACAGCCTGAGCACGCTGTGGGCGTGGTCGCCGTCGCCCAGTCTCGCCCAGAGGTTCAGCCGCCAGGCGATGGCCCAGCCGGTGGTGAGGTCGCCGCGCTTCAGCAGGGACGTCTTGGCCGCCGCCGCCAGCTTCGGCGTGGTGTCGATCCCGATCTGGTCCGATGGGAACAGGCCATAGAGGTGCGAGACGTGCCGGTGCTGGGGCTCCTTGGCGTCGGCGTCCCAGTCCTCCTGCCATTCCTGCAGCTGGCCGTCCTTGCCGATCCTGTACGGCGCCAGCTTGTCGCGCGCCGCCGTCAGCTCGGCCACGAAGGCCGGATCCGCGCCGAGGATAGCCTCGGCTTTCAGGCAGTTGTCGAACAGGTCCCGGATGATCGCCTGATCCATGGTCGGACCGGCGACCAGCGAGGAGCCATGACCATGATCGTTCTCCGGCGAGATTGACGGGCTGGTGACCAGCACGCCGAACTTCGGATCGACGACCAGGGTGTCGAGGAAGAACCGCGCCGAGCCCTTCATCAGCGGATAGACACGGGCCAGATAGGCCTTGTCGCGACCGTAGTCGTAGTGGTCGAAGACGTGTTTGCAGAGCCAGGCGCCGCCCGTGGGCCAGACGCCGTAGATCGCGCCGTCGATCGGCGCGGTGGCGCGCCACAGGTCGGTGTTGTGGTGGGCGACCCAGCCGCGCGCGCCGTACATGACCTTGGCGGTGCGGGCGCCGGTCTTGGCCAGGTCCTGGACCAGCGCGATCAACGGCTCGACGCAGGGCGCGAGATGGGTCGGCTCGGCCGGCCAGTAGTTCATCTCGGTATTGATGTTGATCGTGTACTTGCTCTCCCAGGGGGGCGAGGTCTTGTCGTTCCAGACCCCCTGCAGGTTGGCCGGCTGGCCGCCTGGGCGCGAACAGGCGATCAGCAGGTAGCGGCCGTACTGGTAATACAGCGCCGCCAGCGAGGGATCGTCCGTGCTCGGCGACCGCCGGATTCGCTCGTCCGTGGGCAGCAGGTCGGCGCGGGTGCGGCCGAAGTCGACGCTGACACGACGGAACAACGCCCGGTGATCGGCCTGGTGATCGGCCAGGATCTTCGCCCAGGGCTTGCCGACGAGCCTGGTCAGCGTCGCGTTGTTCAGCGCCTTGGGGTCTCCGGAGACGTCGTCGTACCTGCGATAGCTGGTGGCCGCCGCGATCAGCAGCACGACTTCGTCGGCATTCCGGACCGACAACACGCCGCCCTGTCCCGTCACCGCGCCCCCCTTGGCGCGGACTTCCACGCGGCACTCGAACGTCAGGGCGGCGGAGATACCCTCCCGGCTCTCATTGGCGCCGGCCAGGACCAGGGCGCGCCCCTCGACCCTGGCGACGGGCTTGGACTTCAGCGGGCTGGCGAAGGACAGATCGACGCTGATCGCGCCCTTGCGGCTGGCGCTCAGGCGCACGGCGATGACCCCGTCCGGATAACTGCCGATCACCTCTCGGCGATAGCGTACGCCGCCGGTCGTGAAGGTCGTGGCGGCGACCGCCCCGTCGATGTCGAGGTCGCGCACATAGTCGCCGCTCGCCTCGCCCAGCCCCGGAAAATCGAGCTTCAGGTCGCCGATCGTCTGGTAGGCCATCTGCCGCCTGGGCGCGCCCAGGAACCTGGCGTCGGCCAGCTTGGTGGCCTGGGCGTATTCGCCGGCGTCGATCAGGCGGCGGATCTCCGGCAGCGCCGCCAGCGCCTCGGGATTGGCCGGGTCGTATGGACCGCCGGCCCACAGGGTGTCTTCGTTCAGTTGCAGCCGCTCGGACGCCACGCCGCCGAACACCATGGCGCCCAGCTTGCCCGAGCCGATCGGCAGGGCCTCGACCCACGCCTTGGCGGGCTGGCGATACCAGAGGCGCAGCGGCGAGGCCTTGGTCTGGGCGGCGCGCGCCCGCGCCGCGGTCAGGGCCGAGGCGGCGCCGAGGACGGCGAGCGTGGAGCGGCGAGTCAGCGTCATAATACTCCGACAAAAGCACACTCGACCGCCAGCCTACAAGCTGGATAAAAACAACCGGCCCATCCCATAAGTTAGCGCTACCATTACTTCATTCCGCACGTTAGGGTTGGCCAAGCCATGACGCATGGCGATCCGGATGGGCGACTTGCCCGACATAATAACGACCGCGCGCCGACGCGGCAGGGAGACACGAAACGTCATGTCAGCGTACGCTTTCCCAGGTCGTCGATCGCGACGACTGGTCCATGGACGGATGTTGAGCCTGGCCTCCGCCCTGGCCTTGCTCGCCGGATCGGGCCATGCGCAAGCGCCAAAGACGGTCTCGAGCGCCGCGCCGACGGCGGCGTTCGATTGGTTCGAATACGAAGGCGCGGATCCGTCGGACGCGGCCTTCAAACCGACGCCGGGCCAGTACGCCAATCCGATCCTCAAGGGCACCTATCCCGACCCGGCGGTCATGCGTGTCGGCAAGGACTTCTATTTCGTCAGCTCGACCTTCGCCTGGTTCCCGGGGCTGCCGATCTTCCATTCGACGGATCTCGTGCACTGGAAGCAAATCGGCAACGCCATCGACCGCCCAGGCATGCTCGACTTCGGACGCCTTGGCCTCTCGCGCGCGGTGTTCGCCCCGACGCTGAGCCACCACGACGGCACGTTCTACCTCCTCAACACCTGTGTCGACTGCAAGGGCAACTTCCTGATCACGGCGAAGGACCCCAAGGGCCCCTGGTCCGACCCGGTGTGGCTGCCGACGGTCGAGGGCATTGATCCGTATCTCTTCTTCGACGACGACGGCAGCGCCCTGATCGTCTTCAATGGCGAGCCGCCCGGCCCGGCCGAGTACAGGGGCCACCGCGCCATCTGGGCGATCGCCTACGACATCAAGACCGGAAAAACCGTCGGCGAACGCAAGCTCCTGCTGGACAAGGGCGTCAATCCCGCCGCCAAGCCCATCTGGCCCGAAGGTCCGCACATCCTGAAGAAGGACGGCTGGTACTACCTCATCGCGGCCGAAGGCGGCACGGCGGAAGGCCACAGCCAGGTCGCGCTGCGCTCCAGGAGCGCCTGGGGACCATATGTTCCGTACACGAATAATCCGGTCCTGACCCAGCGCGGCCTGCCGAAGGACCGCCCGCTGCCGATCACCTCGGCCGGCCATGCCAACCTGGTCGACACCCCGGACGGAAAGTGGTGGGCGACCTTCCTGGCGGTGCGCCCTTACGGCGATGACCTCTACAACACCGGCCGGGAGACCTTCCTTCTGCCCGTGGAATGGAAGGACGGCTGGCCGATCATTCTCGAGAACGGCAAGACCATTCCGTACGTCCACGCCAAGCCGGACCTGCCGGAGATGACGCCCAGGCCGCCGCCGACGGCCGGCGCCTTCAAGGTTCGCGACGAGTTCGACGGCAAGGCCTTGCCGCTCAACTGGGTGACCATGCGCATCCCCCGGCAGCGCTGGTGGCGACTGGACAGCGGCAAGCTGATCCTGACCGCGCGGCCCGAGACCATCGGCGGCATGACCCAGCCCTCCTTCTGGGGACGGCGGCAGCAGCACCTCAACGCCAGCGCCGCCACGGAAATGCGCTTCCGCCCGACCAAGGTCGGCGACAAGGCCGGCATGGTCGCCGTGCAGAACGACGACCACTTCTTTTTTCTGGGCCTGGAGCGAAACGCCCAGGGACAGGACGAGATCGTGCTCGAACGCCGCGCCAGCCCCAGCGACCCGGAAGGCGGCGTGAAGATCGCCAGCGCGCCCGTAGCGCTGAAGGCCGATGCGCCCGTCTGGCTGAAGGTCACCGCCCGGGGCGGCGCCTACGACTTCTCGTACGCCCTGGCCGCCGGACAATGGAAGACCCTGAAGGCCGGCGAGGATGGATCGATCCTCTCGACCAAGAAGGCCGGCGGCTTCGTGGGCGCTCTGCTGGGCGTCTACGCCCACGACGGCGGCGCCCAGGGCCAGTGAACATAGACGCGGACTTTTGACCAACGGAAGGCGGCGCCGAAGCGACCGTCGGTGAAGCGCCCAGAGGCGCCGAGGGGAGACAAGATGACCAGAATGACGTGGCCGATGGCCGCCTGCGCCCTGACGCTCGCCGCGACCGCGCCGGCGCTGGCCCAGACCAAGACCGATGCGCCGATCGCCGTCCGCATCGAGGCCGGGGCGCCCGGGGCCAAGATCGATCGCAACATCTTCGGCCAGTTCGCCGAACACCTGGGCAGCGGCATCTATGGCGGCGTCTGGGTCGGCAAGGACTCGACCATCCCCAATGTCCGCGGCATCCGCACCGACGTCGTCAAGGCGCTGCGCGACATCAAGGTGCCGAACGTGCGCTGGCCCGGCGGCTGCTTCGCCGACGAATATCACTGGCGTCACGGCATCGGCCCGATCGAGGGTCGCCGCAAGACGATCAACTCCAACTGGGGCGGCGCGGTCGAGCCCAACACCTTCGGGACCGACGAGTTCATGGACTTCGTCGGCCAGATCGGCAGCGACGCCTACATCTCGGTCAATGTCGGCTCGGGCACGGTCCAGGAAGCGGCCGAGTGGGTCGAGTACATGACCGCCGATCCGGAGACCACGGCCGGCAAGGAACGCGCCGCCAACGGCCACCGCGAGCCCTACAAGATCAAGTATCTGGGCCTGGGCAACGAGAGCTGGAGCTGCGGCGGCGCCATGCGGCCGGAGTACTATGCCGACCAGATGAAGCGCTACGCCCGCTTCGTGCGCAACTACAATCCCAAGCAGACCGGCGCCGACGCCATGCAGCGCATCGCCGTGGGCCCCGACCAGGGCAAGCCGGCCTATACCGAGGCGGTGATGGCCGCGCAGAAGGGACACGACTGGGCGTGGAACATCGAAGGCCTGTCGCTGCACTCCTACACGACGGGCGGCTGGCCGCCGTCGTTTTCCAGCACCAAGTTCGACGAGACCGCCTACGCCAAGCTGCTGAAGGAAACGCTCGGCATGGACGGGCTGATCACCAAGCACGCCACGATCATGGACAAGTATGATCCGGAGAAGAAGGTGCCGCTGGCCGTCGACGAATGGGGCGTGTGGCTGGCGCCGCTGGAAGGCACCAATCCGGGCTTCCTGGTCCAGCAGAACTCGATGCGCGACGCGCTGGTGGCGGCGCTCAACCTGAACATCTTCGCGCGTCACGCCGACCGTGTGCGGATCACCAACATCGCCCAGATGATCAACGTGCTGCAGGCGATGATCCTGACCGACAAGGACAAGATGGTCCTGACGCCGACCTATCACGTCTACAAGATGTACCTGCCCTTCCAGGACGCGACGTTCGTGCCGGTGAAGTTCGACGCCGGGACCTATACGCAGGGCGACATCACCCTGCCGCGCATCGACGCCATCGCCGCGCGCGACACCCAGGGCAAGCTGTGGCTGGCGGTCTCCAACCTCGACCCTGGCAAGTCGGCCAGTATCCGGGCCGACATCGCCGGCGTCAAAGCCGCCTCCGCCACCGGCCAAGTCATGACGGCGCCGCGCGTCGACAGCGTCAATACCTTCGACGCCCCCAACGCGGTCGTCCCCAAGCCCTATTCGGCGAAGGCCGGCGCGGGCGGTCTGACGCTGGAAGCCCCGCCCAAGTCGATCATGGTCGTCCGCCTGGACTGACGACATCTGACCACTTCCCGCATGATGGCGAGGGCTCCCATCGCATCATGCGGGAAGAAGCGCCTTCGCCGTCATGGCCGGCAGCGGCGATCATGCCGCGGCGGCAAACTTGCCTGACAACTTGCCAACGCCCGCGTGCTTGCGCTTATAGAAATGAGCGCACCCACGCAGGAGCCCGAGCCCATGTCCACCGACGAACCAGACGACAAGTCGATCCCCCGATCGGCGAGAGGGTCTGGTCGACGGCTGCGGGGCGCGGTGGCGCACTATCTGGGCAGCGCCATCGTCTCGGGCCAGATCGCGCCCGGCGAGAAGCTGACCGGCGAAATCGCCAACGCCGAGGCCCTGGACGTCTCGCGTAGCGCCTACCGCGAAGCCGTCCAGGTGCTGACCGCCAAGGGCCTGGTCGAGAGCCGCCCCAAGGCGGGCACCCGGGTCCTGCCGCGCAGCCGCTGGAATATCCTGGATCCTCAGGTGCTGGCCTGGGCCTTCTCGGCCGAACCCGACGTCAGCTTCGTGCGCGACCTGTTCGAGCTTCGGGCGATCGTCGAACCCGCCGCGGCGCGCCTCGCCGCCGAGCGACGCGACAAGGACGACCTCAAGACCATGAAGGACGCCCTGACCAAGATGCGCCGCCACACCCTGGCGACCGAGGCTGGCCGGGCGGCCGACCGCGCCTTCCACGACGCCCTTCTGGGCGCCACGCACAACAGCGCGATGATGGCGCTCAGCGCCAGCATCAGCGCCGCCGTCAGTTGGACCACAGAGTTCAAGCAGCGTTCGCGCGCCCTGCCCCGCGATCCGGTGCCCGACCACGCCAAGGTCTTCGACGCCATCGCGGCGGGCGATCCCGACGCGGCCAGCGCGGCCATGCGCGCCCTCGTCGACCTGGCGCTGGATGACACCCGATCGGCGATGTAGAGCCCTCTCCTAGGGCTTGCTCAGCGTGAAGCTGTCGACATCCAGGCGGCCCGGACCGCCGGCGGGATTGTAGCAGAAGAGACCATACTGCTGACCCTGGAAGGTCCCGGTCCGCCAGTCGAAGGCCAGCGGGAAATCACCGGGCATAGCGGTCCAGGCCTTGCCGTCCAGGCTGTAGCCCAGGGCCGCCTTGTCGGTGGTGAAATCCATCTCGACCGACAGCCACAGGTCCACGAGCGGGACCGTCAAGGCCTCGCCCCGCGGCGTCGTCTTGGGCCCCTCCTGGGTACTCTCGACCAGGCGCGCGGACAGCGCGCCCCGCCCGTCGGCCGTCCGGGTGACGACCAACTGGCTGGAGAACTTGCCGAACGTGCCGAAGCCGCAGGCGTCGCCGACCGTCAGTCCCCGCACGTCCAGCTTGACCACGCCCCGCCCGCGCGGCGCCTGGCCCTTTTGCAGGAGGGTGTTGCGCGCGGTCCAGAACTGGTCGCTGGTCGTGGCCTTCAGGCGCAGATAGCCCGGCCGCTCGCGCAGCGACCAGCGGCTGTCGTCGGGATTGTGGTTCCACTGCCACTGCCGGCCCAACGCCTTGCCGCCGAAATCGTCGGAGCTGGGCGGCTCGACGAAGGCCCCGCCGGCGATGGGCTTGGCGGCGACGTCGGGCACGCGGCCGGGCGCCTCGGGCGTCCCCCAGACCGGCCAGTCGTCGCGCCAGAACACCGGACTGATATTGGTCACCCGCCCGATGGCGCCGGCGTCGCGCATGACGAAGCCGTACCAGCCGCCGTCCGGCAGATCGACCAGAGCGCCCTGGTGCCCGCCGGTGGTGTCGTCGATCTGATCACGGGTCTCCCACGGCCCAGTCAGGCTGCGGGCGCGCGACACGGTCAAGGCCAGGCGTCGCGGGATGGCGTTGAAGAGGTAGTACCAGCCGCCCCGCTTGATCAGCTTCGAGCCCTCGGCGCCCTTGATGTAGTGGATCTTCCGCGCGCTGGTGACGGCGGTCAGGTCGGCGTTGAGGCTGAGCAGGGTGATCGTGCCGTCCGCGCTGCTGGCGGTGACGACATAGCCCTTGCCGTCGTCGTCGAAGAACAGGGCGGGGTCGAAGGCTTCGCGATCAAGCTCGCGCACGCTCCAGGGCCCCCGGATGTCGCCGGCGGAATAGATCCGGGTGTTCCGACCCACCGGCGTGACGGCGATGTAGAAGCGCCCGCCATGACGGCGCAGGCTGGGGGCGTAGACGCCGTGGCGATAGTCGCCGCCGTCGGCCAGGTCGTATTTGGGATTGCCCGTCAGCTTCGGCATCACGTGGCTGACGATGTCCCAGTTCACCAGGTCTCGAGAGTGCAGGATCGTCAGGCCCGGCGCGTTCACGAAGGTGGTCGAGGCGAAATAGAAGTCCTCGCCGACCCGGATGATGTCGGGATCGGGATAGTCGGCGTTGAGCGGCGGGTTGTGATAGGTCCCCTGCCCGCTATCGGCGCGCCAGACCTGGGCCTGGACGCTCGCGGCGGCGCAGGCCAGACTCAGGGCCAGGGCCGACACGATCAGCTTGGATGGCTTTGGCATGAGACCCTCGGATCGTCGCCGGAGCGACTAGTGGTTGTCGCGCGGCAGGCCCTTGGTCTGGGCGATGCGCTGGTACTTCACGGCCGGTTCGAGGACCGCGCCGGTCTCCATCTGGCCGACCACCGCGCGCTGCATTTCCTGCCACGGCGTCTGGCTCTCCGGATAGGCGAAGCCGCCCGCCGCATCGAGAGCCTTGCGGCGCTCGACGATCTCGGCGGCCGAGACCAGCACATCGACGCGCGACTTGCGCAGGTCGAAGCGCACGCGGTCACCGGTCTTCAGCAGCGCCAGGCCGCCGCCCACCGCCGCTTCCGGCGAAGCGTTCAGGATCGAGGGCGAGCCGGAGGTGCCCGACTGGCGCCCGTCGCCCACGCAGGGCAGTTGGTGGACGCCTTGTTTGATCAGGTAGTCGGGCGCGCGCATGTTCACGACCTCGGCCGCGCCGGGATAGCCGACAGGCCCCGCGCCGCGCATGAACAGGATCGAGTTCGAGGTGATCCCGACCGCAGGATCGTCGATGCGACGGTGATAGTCCTCCGGCCCGTCGAAGACGACCGCGTCGCCCTCGAAGGCGTCCGGATCATCGGGATTGGACAGATAGCGCTCGCGGAACTCCTGGCTGACCACGCTGGTCTTCATGATCGCCGAGTTGAACAGATTGCCGCGCATGACCACGAAACCGGCCCGCTCGACCAGCGGCCGCGAGAACGGACGGATGACGTCCTCGTCCTCGATCACCGCGCCGCGATACTGCTCACCGATCGTCTGGCCCGAGACGGTCTTCACGTCCTCGCGGATCAGCCCCTGCTCGATCAGCTGGCCGAACACCGCCGGCACGCCACCGGCGCGGTAGTAATCCTCGCCCAGATATTCGCCGGCCGGCTGCAGGTTGACCAGCAGCGGCACCTCCTCGCCGAACTGCTGCCAGTCGTCGATCGACAGCTCGACGCCGATATGGCGCGCCAGGGCGTTCAGGTGGATCGGGGCGTTGGTCGAGCCGCCGATGGCCGAGTTGACGACCACGGCATTGAGGAAGGCGTCGCGGGTCAGGATGTCGGACGGCTTGAGGTCCTCGTGGACCATGTCGACGATGCGCAGGCCCGTCCGATAGGCGTTCTCCTGCCGGTCGCGATAAGGCGCCGGGATCGCCGCCGAGCCGGGCAGCGACATGCCCAGGGCCTCGGTCAGCGAGTTCATGGTCGTGGCCGTGCCCATGGTGTTGCAGTAGCCCGTCGAGGGCGCGGAGCTGGCCACCAGTTTGATGAAGCCGGCGTTGTCGATCTCGCCGGCCGCCAGCATCTCGCGGGCCTGCCAGACGATGGTGCCCGAGCCGGTTCGCTTGCCCTTGTGCCAGCCGTTCAGCATGGGCCCGACCGACAGCGCGATGGCCGGGATGTTCACGGTCGCCGCCGCCATCAGACAGGCCGGCGTGGTCTTGTCGCAGCCGATGGTCAGCACCACGCCGTCGATCGGATAGCCGTAGAGCAGCTCGACGAGGCCCAGATAGGACAGGTTGCGGTCCAGCCCCGCCGTCGGACGCTTGCCGGTCTCCTGGATCGGGTGGACGGGGAACTCCAGGACAATCCCACCGGCGGAGCGAACGCCCTCGCGCACACGCTCGGCCAGGACCAGGTGATGCCGGTTGCAGGGCGACAGGTCCGAGCCGGTCTGGGCGATGCCGATGATGGGTTTGCCCGACTGCAGCTCTTCCAGCGACAGGCCGAAGTTCATGTAGCGCTCGAGATAGAGCGCGGTCATGTCGGTGTTATCGGGGTTATCGAACCAGGCGCGCGAACGGAGCTTGGGTGCGTCGCTTTTGGGGGAAACCATGAAGAGCCTTGTCGCTGCTTAGTCCGGCTCGGCGCCGGTAGCTTGCTGAACTCCATCAGAGTGGCAAATCACCGCGCGCCTCGCTCGTATTTGTCTGACTATAATTTCAACGAAACAGGGTCAATCGACTAGGCCGAGCCTTAACCATGCGCGCAACCGCGTTGGGCGCATGGCGGAGCCGATTCAGGCCGCTTCGCCGACCTTGTCCGCGTCCTGCGCGTCCCCGGTCGGCTTGCAACCCCAGAGCGCGTAGAACAGCACATAGAGTTCGCACACCGCCGTCAGCAGGAACGACACCTGCAGGCCGTAGGCGTCGGCGATCTGCCCCTGGACCACCACCAGCGCGCCGCCGGCGATGGCCATGACCAGAAGCCCCGAACCCTCTTCGGTCAGCGGTCCCAGGTTCTTGATGCCGAGCGTGAAGATGGTGGGGAACATGATCGAGTGGAAAAGGCCCACCGCGATCAGGCTCCACATCGCCAGCGGCCCATGGGCCAGGACCGTGACGATCATCACGATGAACGCCAGCAGGCTGGCTGCGGCCAGGATCTTCTCGGCGGCGACCTTGCGCATCAGCTGGCTGCCGACGAAGCGGCCGACCATCATCCCGCCCCAGAGCAGGAACAGGTAGCGCGAAGCCTGCGCATGGGTGACGCCGCCGATCTCGGGCGCGGAGATGAAGTTGATGAAGAGGTTGCTGACGCCGATTTCGGCGATCAGGTAGATGAAGATGGCCGGCACGCCGAGCACCAGATTGCGGTGGCGCCACAGCGAGTGCTTCTTGCGCTCCTCGGCGCCGGCGCGTTGGGCGGCCAGCCCCAGTTCGGGCAGCTTGTAGAAGGCGATGACGACCGCCAGGGCCACCAGCACCACCGCGACGATGAAGTACGGCAGTTGCACAGACTGAGCATCGGCGAGGCGCTGCGCGGGCGTGAGAACCGCCCCGGCCTGACTGTTGCCCGAGGCCGAGCGTGACAGGATCAGCCAGCCGCCGAACAGCGGCGCCAGCGTCGTGCCCATCGAGTTGAAGGCCTGCACGAGGTTCAGACGCGACGACGCCGTCTCGGGCGGTCCGATCACCGCCACATAGGGGTTGGCCGCGACCTGCAGCAGCGTGATCCCCGAGGCGATGATGAACAGCGCCGTCAGCACCACGCCGTAGGACGGGATCCGCGCGGCCGGGATCATCAGCAGCGCGCCCAGCGCCATGATCAGGAGGCCGGTCACCAGGGCGCGCTTGTAGCCGATCTTCTCGATCAGCTTGGCCGAAGGCAACGAGGCGACGAAATAGGCGATGAACCAGGTCGATTCGATCAGGGTGGTCTGGGTGTAGTTGAGGTCGAACACCGAGCGCAGATGCGGCAGCAGGGTGTTGTTGATCACCGTGATGAAGCCCCACATGAAAAAGAGGCTGGCCAGCAGGGTCAGGGCCGATTTCTGCGTGACCGCGGAACCGCCGTCCGACCGCGCGGCCGACGTCATGGGCGCTGGCGCCATTGGATAGTCTCCCGAATGTGATGCTCGGCGCGACGTCGGTTGCGCACGTTTGTTTTGTCGGAGTATATGGCGGTCACCATGACCGTCAATCGAGAGCGGTCAACAGGATCGGGGAGAAGGTTCGAATGCGCGTCGCAAACCTGTCGGCTGGAGCGGTGGCCCTGCTCACCCTCGCTGGCCCGATCGCCGGTCATGCCGCGACCCTGTCGCGCGCCGCCTTCGGCCAGACGCCCTCGGGCGAAGCGGTCGAGGCCTTCACCCTGACCAACGCTCACGGGGTCAGCGCCACCGTGATCACCTATGGCGCCACCCTTCAGTCGCTGGTCGCGCCGGGCCGCAATGGCGCCAAGGCCGACATCGTGCTCGGCTTCGCCGACGCCGGCGCCTATGCCCGCAACGCCAGCTATTTCGGCGCGACGGTCGGACGCGTCGCCAACCGCATCGGCAAGGGCCGCTTCACGCTGGACGGCAAGAGCTATCAGCTGGCGCTGAACAACAACGGCGTCGCCGCCCTGCACGGCGGTGTGAAGGGCTTCGACAAGGTCGTCTGGAAGGTGCTCGACGCGAAGTCCGGCGCCGCCGGCGCGTCCGTGACCCTGGGTTATGTCAGCCCGGATGGCGACCAGGGCTATCCGGGGACCCTGACCGCCACGGCGACCTACGCCCTGGACGAGAAGAACCAGCTGACGGTGACCTACGGCGCGACGACCGACAAGCCGACCATCGTCAATATGAGCAATCACGCCCTGTTCAACCTCGCGGGCGAAGGCTCGGCCGACGGCGCCATGGGCAACGTCCTCACCCTCCTCGCCGACGGCTACACGCCTGTCGACGCCGAATTGATCCCGACCGGCGAGATCAAGCCGGTGGCCGGCACGGCGTTCGACTTCCGCAAGCCGACCGCCGTGGGGACGCGCATCCGCGACGCCCGCGATCCGCAGATGGTCATCGGCCGGGGCTATGACCACAACTACGTCCTGAACGGCAAGTCCGGCGCCCTGCGCCTAGCCGCGCGCCTGTCCGATCCCAAGAGCGGCCGCACGCTGGACGTCCTGTCGGACCAGCCCGGCATCCAGTTCTACGCCGGCAACTTCATCGACGGCACGATGGTGGGCAAGAGCGGCAAGATCTATCGCCAGGGCGACGGCATCGCGCTGGAGCCGCAGCACTTTCCCGACGCGCCGAACAAGCCGGCCTTCGCCTCGATCCGCCTGAACCCGGGCGAGCGCTACAGCAACCGCATGGTCTTCAAGCTCTCCATCGCGAAGTAGCCAGTAAGGACAGTCCAGAATGACGTTTGTACAATTTGTCGACGGCGTGGGCCGGCGCGGCCTGGCGATGCTCGATGACCAGGGAACCGCCCGTCAGGTCAGCGTCGCCGACACCCTGCTGGACCTGGCCCACAAGGCGCTGGCGGCGCGATCGACCCTGGTCGAAACCGCGCGATCGGCGCTTGGCGAGACGGTCGACATCGCCGCCGCCCTGGCCGAGGGGCGCGTGCTGGCGCCGATCGACCATCCGGATCCCGCGCACCTGTTCCTGACCGGCACCGGCCTGACGCACCTCGGCTCGGCCGAGGGACGCGACAAGATGCACAAGGCCGCCCAGTCTGGCGAGCAACTGACCGACTCCATGCGGATGTTCCTGATGGGCGTCGAAGGCGGCAAGCCCGCGCCCGGCCAGACCGGCGTGCAGCCCGAGTGGTTCTACAAGGGCGACGGCTCGCAACTGGTCGGCCCCGGCCAGCCGCTGACCTCGCCCAGCTTCGCCCAGGACGGCGGCGAGGAGCCCGAGATCGCCGGCGTCTATCTGATCGGTCCCGACGGGACGCCGCACCGACTGGGCTTCTGCCTGGCCAACGAGTTCTCCGACCACGTGATCGAGCGCGGCAACTACCTGTGGCTGGCGCACTCCAAGCTGCGCAACGCGGCGCTCGGTCCCGAGCTGCTGCCGGGCGCCCTGCCCGCCGACGTGCGCGGGACCAGCCGCATCGTGCGTGACGGCGAGACCATCTGGGAAAAGCCCTTCCTGTCGGGCGAGGCGAACATGTCCCACGCCATCGCCAATCTCGAGCATCACCACTTCAAGTACGACCTGTTCCGCCGCCCCGGCGACGTGCACGTCCACTTCTTCGGCACCGCCACCCTGTCCTTCTCCGAGGGCTTCCAGACCCAGGAAGGCGATGTGTTCGAGATCGAGGCCGCGCCGTTCCGCTATCCGGTCAGCAACCCGCTGGCCCAGGCGGTCGACCAGCCCGTGACCGTGAAGGCGCTGTGACCCCGATCCGCCTCGCTCTCGTTGGCCTGGGCAAGATCGCCCACGACCAGCACGCGCCGGCCATCGCCGCCGATCGCCGCTTCGAACTGGCCGCTGTCGTCAGCCGTCACGCCGGTCTGGACGGCGTCGCCCACTTCGCCAAGCTGGAGGACCTTCTTGCCGACGGCCTGGCGATCGACGCCGTGGCCCTGTGCACGCCGCCCCAGCCGCGCCACGCCCTGGCGCATCTGGCGCTGGCGGCCGGCAAGCACGTCATGCTGGAAAAGCCGCCGGGCGCGACGCTGAGCGAGGTCGAGGACCTGCGTCAGGTCGCGGCCGCCCGGGGGCTGACCCTGCAGGCGACCTGGCACTCGCGCCATGCCGCGGCCGTTGAGCCCGCGCGCGCCTGGCTGGCCGAACGGTCCGTCAACGCCGTGCGGATCAACTGGAAGGAAGACGTCCGCGTCTGGCATCCGGGCCAGGACTGGATCTGGGAGGCGGGCGGCCTGGGCGTCTTCGACCCCGCCATCAACGCCCTGTCGATCGCCACGCGCGTCCTGCCCCGCCCGTTCTTCCTGTCGCGCGGCCTGCTGCACGTGCCGGCCAATCGCCAGGCGCCGATCCAGGCCGAGCTGGACTTCCGCGACACGGCCGGCGCGCCGATCCGCGTCGAGCTGGATTTCCTCCAGACCGGTCCGCAAAGCTGGGACATCGAGGTCGACACCGACGACGGCGCGCTGAAGCTGACCAATGGCGGCGCCAAACTGTGGATCGACGGCAAGCTGCTGCACGAAGGACCCGACCGCGAATATCCGGGCCTCTACGACGCCTTCGCCCGGCTGATCGCCGACGGGGCCAGCGACGTGGACACCTCGCCGCTGCGCCACGTCGCCGACGCGTTTCTGCTCGGCGAGCGCCGCGTCGCGCCGGCCTTCGACTGGTAAGGCCGCGAGGCCTCACCAGCGCCAGGAACGCTAACGTTTATCGAAGGCCAGGTTGCGGCTGAAGAACGGCAGCACGTGATCCTGGAAGCGGGTCGGCACGTCGCTGGTGTGGTCGCCCGGATAGATCTCGAAGCTGTTGGCCAGGCCATAGCGGTCCATCACCGCGTGAAGCTTGGCCGCGTCGTCCTTCAGCCCGTCACGGTCGCCGACATCGATGGCGATCGCCTTGTAGCGCCGCAGAGCGCCGACATACTGGTCGATGAAGGCCAGGGGCGCGTTGGCGGCCCATTTGGCCACCACGTCCGGCCGGGTCACGCCGTTCTCGACCGGCAGGTCCAGATAGAGCGGCGGCTTCTGCGGATTGGGCGACCACGCCGCGGCCGTGGCCAGCTGGGCGCGCAGGCCCCAAGGCAGCTTGGCGGCGTCCTGCAACGTCTTGACCTCGGCGAGCGCGGCGGCCGCGCCGGGAGGGGCCTGGGCTGGGTCGCGTGGCGACAGGCAGCAGGGGCTCATCATGTAGAGCGCCCCGAACACATCGGCATGGCGCATGCCGATCCGGCTGGCGCCGTATCCGCCCATCGAGTGGCCCACCAGGCCGCGACTCTCGCGCCGGGCCAGGGTGCGATAATGCTGGTCGACATAGGCGACCAGGTCCCGGGACACGAAGGTCTCGAAGTCGCCCGTGGTCTGGGAGCTGGAATACATCGAGCCGTTGTGCACGGTCTTGCTGTCTGGCAGCACGACGATCACCTCGCCCGCGCCCTTGGCGAAGGCCCCCGCGATCGTCTGGGACGCGTGGATCTCGCCGCTCCATTGCTCGGCGCTGATCGAGTAGCCGTGCAGCGCGTAGACGACCGGGTAGCGCCGCTTGGGGTGGCTGGCATAGCCCGGCGGCAGGAACACCAGCACGTCACGATCGGCGGTTTCGCCCTCGAGATTGCCCTCGATCGCCGGCGAATGGACCTTGATGCGCTGGAGCGTGACCGGCTTGGCGCCGGCGACGGCCGGGGGCGCGTTGGTGGCCACCTGGGCCTGCGCCAGGGTCGCCCCGGACAGCGCGATCGCCATCGCGCAGGCCAGCCTGGCCCAGCCATGGCCGCGCCCGGCGTTGATGTTGGATCTCTTCATTCAAACCCTCCCTCGTCACTTTGCGATCTTGCGTCGCGCAACTTGTTAGCGTTACCATTTGTCCGTCTAAAAGATTTCGACGTCAACCGTTCCGGCTGGATTGCAGACGGCCTTCGGAAGACGCCTTTGACCTGCATACCGAGCACTAGGACGGGTAACTCGACGAGGACGGACGCCGCGAAAATGGCGCTGCGCGTCGCGTCCATAATTCAAAAAAGACTGAGTAATTAGGGAGAAGACAATGCGATACGGGTTGATGCTGGGCGCGTGCCTGGCGGGGTCGATGGCGATCGCCACCGTGACCTGCGCGGCGACGCCGGTCACGTTGACCATCGACGGCGCCCAGCGCGCCGCGCCGATCACCAAATACGAATACGGCATGTTCATCGAGCCGATCGGCGGACTGGTGGCCCGCACGCTGTGGGCCGAGATGCTGGACGACCGCAAGTTCTACTACCCCGTCGTCGCGCCCGCTCTCGATCAACCTCCGCCCCTGAACGCCGAAGGTCGGCCCGGGGTGAGCTATCGCAAGTGGCGGCCGGTGGGCGCGGACAATGCGGTGACGATGGACGCCAAGGCGCCCTACGTCGGGAAGCAGAGTCCCGTGATCGGCGTGGACGCCACGACCCGCAGGGGCCTGTCACAGGCCGGCATCGGCCTGGCCAAGGGCAAGCGCTATGACGGCTACCTCCAGCTGGCCGGCGATCCGGGCGCCAGGATCGAGGTGACCTTGATCTGGGGCGACGGCCCCGAGGCGCGTCAGACCGTGACCCTGCCGGCGCCGGGCGCGGACTGGAAGCGCGCCGACTTCAGCTTCACCCCGACGGCCGACGCCGCCGACGCGCGCCTGGAGATCACCGGCCTGGGCTCGGGATCGTTCCGCGTCGGCGCGGTGTCCCTGATGCCTTCCGACAACATCCGGGGCTGGCGCGCTGACACCACCGCCATCGCGCGATCGCTCAATTCGGGCATGTGGCGGCTGCCCGGAGGCAACTTCCTGTCGGACTGGGACTGGCACAGCGCCATCGGACCGCGCGACAAACGCCCGCCGATGTTCGATCATGCCTGGAGCGCCATGCAGCCCGACGACATCGGCATGGACGAGTGGATGGATCTGACCAGGATCATTGGCGTCGAACCCTATGTCACCGTCAACGCCGGCCTGGGCGACGCCAACTCGGCGGCCGAGGAGGTCGAGTATCTCAACGGCCCGGCCACCAGCCCCTGGGGCGCCCGTCGGGCCGCCAACGGCCACCCCGAGCCCTATGGCGTCAAGTTCTGGAACATCGGCAACGAGCCCTACGGCTGGTGGCAGATCGGCAAGACCTCGCTCGACTATTTCATGATCAAGCACAACGCCTTCGCCGACGCGATGCGGGCGGTCGATCCGACCATCACCCTGATCGGCTCGGGCGCCATGCCCGACCAGATGCATCCGAAGGACACCAAGGAGAACGCCTCCCTGGAAAGCATCGCCCCCAAGTTCGGGACCGAGTGGGACTGGACCGGCGGCCTCCTGGCCAAGGCCTGGGGCAATTTCGACGGCATCTCAGAGCACTGGTACGATCGCCCCGAGGAACGGCCGAACGCGCCCAAGGACGCCGAACTGATTGAATACGTCCGCGCGCCCTCGAACCAGGTGCGGATGAAGGCCGAGGAGTGGAAGATCTACCAGAAGCGCTTCCCGGCGATGGAGGCCAAGAAGATCTTCCTGTCGATCGACGAGTACGCCTATTTCGGCGAGGTCAATCTCAAGTCGGCCCTGGCCTACGCCATGGTGCTGCAGGAGATGCTGCGCCACACCGACTTCCTGACCATGGGCGCCTTCACGACCGGCGCCTCGACCATGGACATCACGCCCACGGCGGCGACGCTCAACACAACCGGCCTGATCTTCAAACTCTATGGCGAGCGCTTCGGGACCGGCGTCACGCCGCTGGCCGTAGAGGGGCAGGCGCCGCAGCCGCCCCCGCGCTACCCCGTCGGCTTCGCCCATCCCCAGGTGCGCGCCGGCAGTTCGACCTACCCGCTCGACGTGATCGCCGGCCTGACCCCGGACGGCAAGGCCCTGCGGGTCGGCGTCGTCAACGCCACCTTCGAGGCTCAGACCGTGAAGCTCGACCTCAAGGCGCTGAACGTTCGCGGCGCAGGCCGCAAGTGGGTGCTGAGCGGTCCGGATCTCAAGGCCCAGAACAAGGTCGGGGCGCCGGACGGCGTCACGGTCAAAGAGGGCTCCGCCGCCGCCCTGTCAAAGGGCCTGTCGGTCTCGCCCACCTCCGTGACCATCTTCGAGTTCCCCATCGTGCGGCGCTGACGTCAACGGGCGCCGGCCTCCGGGGTTGGCGCCCTAGCCGACGCGTAGCGCGCGCATGACCAGGGCCCGGACGCGGCCATGGGCGCTCTTGTCGAGCAGTCCGTGGCGCTCGACCGGCAGATGGTCCAGCGGATGACCGTCGGGCCGAAAGACGTAGTGGTCGAAGAACGCCCGCCAGGCCGCGCGTTCGGCCGGCGGACGCTCGGCGATGGCGGTCATGGCCAGCATCATCGTCAGATAGGGCGCGTCGGGACCGACGGCCGCGCTGTCCCACCAGTAGTTGACCAGCATGTTGACCGGCTCCAGCGCCTCGACCTGATGCCACCAGAGCTTGGGCAGGAACAGCGTGTCGCCGGGCTGAAGCTCGACCACCCAGGCGCGGGACGCGGCGGCGGTGAAGCGCGGATACCGCGGATCACCGGCCGGGGCGTTGGCCGCCATCGAGATGGGCTGACCCGCCAGGGTGTGGTCGATCGGCCCGACATAGAGATCGCCGACCGCGTCGGGCGGATAGAGGGTGAAGCGTCGTCGCCCCGCCACGACGCAGGCGATGTTGTCATAGGTGTCGTAGTGGCAGGCCACGCGGCCGGCGTTGCCGAGCCAGACGCGCGGCCGGATCGCCGGCGCCAGCAGGTCGAGCCGGTTGTCCTCGTCGAAGCCCGGAACATAGTCGTCGACCGGGAGCGAACCCATGTAGTGGGTGGCGAGGCGGGCGTCGGCGGCGGCCCGCCCCATGCGATCCAGCCCCTGGGCCAGGGTCATGGATACGCGATCGAAATTGAACCCTTCCGGCCCGTCGCCATAGTCGTAGCGCCCGGCGATGGCTGGCGCGCCGACGAAGGTCTCGCCCATGCGGTCCGTCGCGAGGCCCAGGAGATAGGCCGCCAAGGTCGGCCAGCCTTCGTTGGCGGCCCGCACGGCGGGCCAGGCGCGGCATAGCCCCGCGAGCACGACCGGCTCGCAGCCGGCGGCCAGTTCGGCGAAGGCCTCCGCTCCGCCTGGGGCAAGATCTCCAGGCTCGATCCGCCGGGGTCCCGAAGAGGAGGGCGGCCTCATGCGGCGAGCTTGTCGTTCCGCAGCTTGGCCAGGGCCGAGACCTGCCTGAGCGAGCCGCTCATCGCGTAGACCAACTGCAGATCCCCGCGCCGGAAAAGCCGCAGCACGGCCGCGTCGTCCAGTTCGCTCAAGGCGTCGAGGCTGACGGTATAGAGCCCGTTCAGAGAAAGGCTCCGGCCGTCATCGAAGGAGAGATCGATGTCGATCGGCTCGATGAGCTTCAGCGACAGCAGGACCTGTATGAAGCGCTCGCTCTCGGCCACGCCCGCCTGAAGCTGAGCTAAGACATGTTGCAGCCGGCGGGTGGCGGCTGTGGGCTCGCCCTGCGCGTCGAAAAGCGGCGCGCCCTGGCCGGCGGCGAACCTGGGATGATCAAGGTCGACGGCGATCACGCCGCCGTCCGTCAGGAAGACCCCCTGACGCTCGAGGTCCAGGGGCGTGAACAAGGCCTGAGTCGTTTCCCCGACGCCAACAAGACTCTCGCCCGGCTCGAAGCCAAACATGGCGCCCGCGTAGAATTGGCCCGTGTCCGCGTTCTTGGTCAGGAAGATGGGGCACACGGCGGCCGCCGCGACGAATTCCGACGGCACGATCTGGACGAAGTGCGGGCCGGCCGCCGGAAGCGGGCCAAGCCGCAGGCGGGCGTGATCCTGGGCGTTCAGCAACTGCAGATCCATCGTCCCTCCCCGCCGCTCGCCGTTTGTTCGGAGCGGCTTTGGTTACCCCTAACGCGTCCAGCGCCAGAGGTCTAACGCGACAATAATTACACCGACAAATAGATATTGATACCGGTACCTTTTCGGACTACCGTTCGCCCATAAGCATAAAAATGCATGTGGGAGGATGTGATGCGCTACCGACGCCATGCTTTGGCGAAGCTCCCTCATACCCAGTGAATTCGCGAGCTTACAACGCTCTCGGATAAGGCCGGCCACACGTGCCGGCAACAAGTCATCCCATGACACCTGGAGGGGGAAATGAAGCTATCCAACTTTTCTTATCAGAGTAAATCCGCGCGCGGATTGGGCGGCAAGCTCGCCCTGGTCGGCGCGTCGAGTCTGCTGGTCCTCAGCCTCTGCGGCGCCGCCAACGCGGCGGAAAACGCCGACGAGGTGATCGCGACCGCCTCGCCCATGGCCGCTCCAGCGGCGGAACCGGCCGCGGCGCCGCAGGCCTCCGATCAAAGCGTGGTCGAGGAAGTCATCGTCACGGGCCTGCGCGGCTCGCTGCAACGCAACCTCGACATCAAGCGCAGTTCGGCCGGCGTCGTCGACGCCATCTCGGCCGAGGACATCGGCAAGTTCCCCGACTCGAACGTCGCCGCCTCGCTGCAGCGGCTGCCGGGCGTGTCGATCCAGCGTTCCGGGGCCCGCGGCGAGCCGCAGGGCATCACGGTCCGCGGCTTTGGCGGCGACTTCAACGAGACCCTGTACGACGGCCGCCGGATCTCGACGGCGACCGGCGGTCGCTCGGTCGATTTCAGCACCGTCGGCGCGGACTTCGTCGGCGGCCTGAGCGTCCTGAAGACTCCGGACGTGTCGCTGTCGAGCAGCTCGATCGGCGCCACGGTCAACGTCTCCTTCCCCAAGCCCTTCGACCATCCGGGTCGCCGCATGGCCCTGAGCGCTTCGGGTTCGGTGCAGGACGACGCCGGCAAGTTCGTGCCCACGGTCGGCGCGCTGTTCAGCGACACCTTCGCCGACAACAAGTTCGGGGTGCTGGTCGACGCGATGTACACGCGCCACGACACCCAGACCAACCGCGTCTATGTCAGCGGCTGGCCGGGCGGCTACTACGCGCCGTGCCAGTTGACGGCGGCGTGCACCCCCGCCCAGCTGTCCGCGGGCAAGACGGTCCTGGGCTGGTTCGAGCAACAGGCCGGCGCGACCCAGATCTACACCAAGGATGAGCGCCTCGACGGCCGCATCGCCCTGCAATGGGCGCCGGTCGAGGGCGTGACGGTCACCCTGGACGACAACTATTCGCGCCAGAACATCCGCGCGGACAACTTCGGCTACGGCATCTGGTTCAACCAGGACGGCCTTCGGAACGTCAAGCTTGACCAGAACGGGACGACCGTCGACTTCACCCAGGCCGGCTCGCAGACCGACTTCACGGCCGGCACCGACCGTTCGGTCCTGCGGACGAACCAGACCGGCCTGAACCTGCAGTGGGAAGTCTCCGAGAACCTGAAGTTCGAGGCCGACGGCAGCTACGCCAAGAGCTGGCTGAACCCGGGCGGCGAGATCACCAGCGACAACGCCGACGTCGGCTACGGCTTCGGCATCGGCCCGTCCCTGGGTATCAGCATCGGCGGCAGCAGCGACAACACGCTTCCGGTCCTCCACGGCTACGGCCCCAACGGCGACGGGTCGCGGTGGGCTGACACCTCGGTGATCGGCTCCCACGTGGTGGTGCGCCAGGCCCAGCAGAACACCGACGTCGTCAAGCAGCTGCGCTTCGCCGGGTCGTGGGAGCAGGACGGCTTCAAGATCAAGGCCGGCGGCACCTACCTGGAAGACCACTACAAGTTCCAGCAAAGCAATACGTTCGTGAACAACTTCTGGCAGGCCTATCCCGGCTACGGTCCCGCCTCGGGTCCTAACGGCGGGGTCATGGTCCCGGCCAGCCTGTTCACCGAAAAGGTCAGCACCAAGAACTTCATCCCCGGCTTCGACGGCGCCCTGCCGCCCTACCTGCTGAAGTTTGACGCTCAAGAATACCAGAAGTTCCTGACCGGCCTGGGCAACCCGCAAGCCAAGAACATCCCCGGCTTCAACTACAGCGGCAGCGGCGTTGGAACCCAGTTCACCGGCGCGTTCGACATGGCGCTCGACAACGGCAGCATCCGCGACATCACCGAGAAGACGTGGTCGCTGTTCGTGAAGGCCAATTTCGACATCGAGGTGGCCGGCATGCCGTTCCACTTCAACGCCGGCGTGCGCGAGGAGAACACCCACGTCACCTCGGCGGGCTTCGGTCAGGTGCCGACCGCGATCACGCGCAGCGCCGGGGATCCCACCCTGCTGACCGTGTCGCTGAGCGCGCCTCAGAGCGTGTCGACCAAGAGCAACTACTCGTACCTGTTGCCCAGCCTCGACATGAAACTGGAGCTGACGGACAGCATCCACCTGCGTCTGGACGCCTCGCGCACCCTGACCCGCCCGGGCCTCAACCTGCTGACCCCCGTGGCCAGCGTGGGCACCGGCCAGCGCGTCGGCGCCCTGACGGCCAGTGGCGGCAGCCCCTCGCTGAAGCCTTACCTGGCCGACAACTTCGACGCCGCGGTCGAGTGGTACTACAAGCCCAACTCGTACGCGGCGGTGAACTTCTTCATCAAGGACGTCAGCAACTTCATCGTCGGCGGCACCCAGCGGCAGACAATCAACGGCGTGATCGATCCAACGACCGGTCAGCCGGCGATCTTCAGCGTCACCCAGCAGGTGAACGGACCGGAAGCCACCGTGCGCGGGGTCGAACTGGCCTGGCAGCACGTGTTCGGCGACAGCGGCTTCGGCTTCAACGCCAACGCCACCTTCGTCGACACCAACAAGCCCTACGATCCCAAGGACATCTCCCAGAGCGGCTTTGCGATCACGGGCCTGGCCAACTCGGCCAACCTCGTGGCCTTCTATGACAAGAACGGTCTGGAGGCCCGCGTGGCGGTCAACTACCGCAAGGAGTATCTGCGCGCTTTCGGCCAGAACCAGAACACCGGTGCGTTCGGCTCCGAGCCGACCTTCGAGAACCCGAACCTGCAGATCGACTTCAGCACCAGCTACGCGATCACCAAGCAGATCACCGGCTTCTTCGAGGCGCTCAACCTGACCAACGAAGTCCAGAGCACGCACGGGCGGTTCGACAACCAGCTGCTCGACGTGTTCGCCTACGGCCGCCGCTATACGGCCGGGGTCCGCTTCCGCTTCTAGTATTCCCCTCCCCTAGACTGGGAACGTCGAGCCGTCGTTCCCAGTCGCTTTTTCTTCGATAGGCCATGGTCCGTCCCGTCAAGAATATCGTCATCGTCGGCGGCGGGACCGCGGGCTGGCTCACCGCCGGCGTGATCGCCGCCAAGCATCGGGCGCGGCAGGCGACCGGCTTCACGGTCACCCTCGTGGAGTCGCCGACCACGCCGATCATCGGCGTCGGCGAGGGCACCTGGCCGACCCTGCGCACGACCCTGTCCAAGATCGGGGTTTCCGAAACCGACTTCTTCCGCGAGTGCGACGCCGCGTTCAAACAAGGCGCCAAGTTCGCGCGCTGGACCACGGGCGAGCCCGACGACGCCTATTATCACCCGCTGGTGCTGCCCCAGAGCTTCGGGCAGATCAACCTAGCGCCCCACTGGCTGGCCAGCGACGCGTCCGGCAGCTTCTGCGACGCGGTCTGTCCGCAGGGCCGCCTCTGCGACGAGGGCCTGGGGCCCAAGACCATCACCGCCCCGCCCTATCAAGGCGCGGCCAACTACGCCTACCACCTGGACGCGGGCAAGTTCGCGCCGTTCCTCCAACGCCACTGTTGCGATAAGCTGGGCGTCCGCCATGTCCTGGCCGACGTGCGCGGCGTGGCCCTGGCCGAGGACGGCGACATCCGCGCCGTGGTCACCGAACAGGCCGGCGAGATCGAGGGCGATCTCTTCGTGGACTGCACCGGCTTCCGCTCGCTGCTGCTGGGCGAAACCCTGGGCGTGAAGTTCCGCGACTGCGGCGACGTCCTTTTCTGCGACACCGCCCTGGCCGTCCAGATCCCCTACGAGCGTCCCGACAGCCCCATCGCCACCCACACCATCTCCACCGCCCAGTCGGCCGGCTGGATCTGGGACATCGGCCTGCCGACACGGCGTGGCACGGGCCACGTCTATTCCAGTCGCCATATCTCCGACGACGAGGCCGAGCGCGAGCTGCGGGCCTATCTCGGTCCGGCCGGCAAGGACCTGCCGGTGCGCAAGATCGCCATCCGCTCGGGCCACCGCGAAACCTTCTGGAAGCGCAACTGCGTGGCCGTGGGCCTGGCGGCGGGCTTCCTGGAACCGCTGGAAGCCTCGGCCATCGTGCTGATCGAACTGTCGGCCAAGCTCATTGCCGAGCAGATGCCCGCCTGCCGCGAGGTGATGGACATCGTCGCCGCCCGCTTCAACGCCACGACCCACTACCGCTGGGGCCGGATCATCGACTTCCTCAAGCTGCACTACGTGCTGAGCCAGAGGACCGACACCGCCTTCTGGCGCGACAACCGCGACCCGGCGACCATCCCCGAGCGCCTGTCGGACCTGCTGCTGCTGTGGCGTCACCAGCCGCCGTGGCTGCACGAGGAGTTCGACCGGGCCGACGAGGTGTTTCCCTCGGCCAGCTACCAGTATGTGCTCTACGGCATGGGCTTCCGCACCGAGGTCGAGGCCGCCGCGCTCGCCGACGAGGCGGCCCTGGCCCAACGCGCCCTGCGTGAGAACGCCCTGCAAAGCGAACGCCTGCTGTCCAGCCTGCCGAAACACCGCGACCTCATCCGCAAGATCGTCGAGCACGGCCTGCAGCCGGTATGACGCGCGATACATCGCTCTTCCATCGCGGTCGCGCGGCCGTCCTGCTGTCCGTCGTCCTGGCGGGCGGAGCGGCCCACGGCGCGCAGCTACCGCCGGCGCCCAACATCCCCGTCATCACGGCCGCCGATCGGCCCAACTCCGAAAAGGCGTTCTCGTCGGTCGAGATCCACGACCGCCCGGCGCCCATACCCGTCATCTTCGAGGTCGCCCCCGGCGGCTCGGACGCCGCCGACGGCGCGCCCGGCCGCCCGTTCGCGACCCTCGCCCGCGCCCAGGCCGCGGTGCGGTCGGTCAACAAGACCCACTCGGTCACGGTGCGACTCGCGGACGGGGTCTATCGCCTGACCAAGCCGCTGCGCTTCTCGGTCGAGGACGGCGGCCAGGACGGCTATGTGGTCCGCTGGGAAGCGGCCAAGGGCGCGCGGCCCGTCCTCTCGGGCGGCCAGCCGGTCGAAGGCTGGCGCCAGGCGGACACAGCGCGCGACATCTGGGTGGCCGACATCCCGCGCGGCGCCGATCCACGCCAGATCTGGGTCAATGACCGGCTGGCGCATCGCGCGGCGGTCGAGGCCCCGCGCAAGGCCTTCGCCTTCCACGACTGGGGCATCCAGATCGTCGATCCGGCCTGGCGCTTCCTAGCCGACCTGCCCGACCAGACCCGGCTGGAGGTGGAGAACACCGGCTTCTTCACCGACCGTCGCGCCCGGGTCGAGCGCATCCAGGGCGACCGCATCGTCCTGGCCCAGCCCGGCTGGCGAAACAATCTGATCGGCTACGACACCTTCGCCCGGCCAGTCTCGGGGGACAGGGCGCGCTTCTTCATCGGCAACGCCCTGGCCTTTGTCCGGGCCGGCGGCGACTGGTGGGCCGATCCCGCCCAAGGCAAGCTCTACTACAAGCCGCGCGACGGCGAGGTCATGGCCTCGAGCCGGGTGGTCATGCCGCGCCAGGAAGCCCTGGTCTCGATCGCCGGCCGTCCTGGTCAACCCGTGCACGACCTGCAGTTCGCGGGCGTCGGCTTCGCCCACACCAGCTGGCTTGGCCCCTCCAGCGCCGAGGGCTACGCCAGCCAGCAGAGCGGCGCCTTCCTGTCGGGCCAGGTCCCGAACTATCCCAGCGATCCGATCCGCGACTGCAGCTGGGGATGCTGGGCCTTCGAGGGGATGCGGAACCAATGGCGGCAACAGCCAGCGGCGGTTCAGGTCGCCGCGGCCGCGCGCATCGTCTTCGAGGACGCCGAGTTCGCTCACCTTGGCCAGATCGCCCTGGGCATCGGCAACGACGCCAGCGCCAACCTGAGCGGGGCGGGCCTGGAGACACGCTCGGTGGAGGTGGTCCGCGGCCGCTTCCACGACCTGGCCGGCGGCGCGATCATGGTCGGCGGCGTCTCGCCCGACGCGCACCACCCGGGGCGACCGGAGCAGGCCGTGCGCGACATCATCATCCGCGACAACACCATCCAAGGCGTCTCGCAGGTCTATCGGGAACAGGCCGCGATCCTGGTCACCTATGCGACCGCCGCCGTGATCCTGCACAACGAGGTCTCGGACGCGCCCTATGACGGCATCGACGTGGGCTGGGGCTGGGGCGTCAACGACCCAGGCGGCAACAGCGCCTATATGAGCCTGGGGCGCGGCTACTACGACCAGCCCGGCAATCGCGTCTACGACACGCCGACCACCCTGCGCGACACCGTGATCGTCGGCAATCGCGTCCATGGCGTGAAGCGGTGGTTTCCCGACGGCGGCGCCATCTATCACCTGTCGGCCGATCCCGGCGCCCTGATCGCGGAAAACCACGTCTACGACGTCCCCGGCGGCATCGGCGTCTATCTGGACGAAGGGTCGCGATACGTCACCGTGCGCGACAACGTCTTCGACGGCCTTGGCCTGTGGGTCAATCTGAACGCGCTGGACGGCGCCTATCCGCGCCGCACGGCGGCGGACAACGTCGCGCGCGGCAATTGGCGCAACGGCGGCAAGGCCAACGGATCCTGGTCCGACTACGCCAACAACCGCCTGATCGACAACGTCGCCGTCGAGGGCCAAGCCTGGCCCGCGCCCGCCCGCGAGGTGATCGCGCGCGCCGGTCCCCGCCCCGCCGAGCCCTGAACACAGCCTGGACGCCCATCATGAGGTCTTCTTCCATGTCCAAGTCATCCTGGCTTCAATGCGCCGCCAGCGCGGCGCTCTGCGCGAGCCTGGCCTTGAGCGCGCCCGCTCTCGCCCTCTCCGCGCCCGCCGCCCCGGCCAAGCCCGAAACGTCGGTAGCCCGCGCCAAGGCCGACCGGCTTGCCGCCGAGCTGGTCGGCAGGATGACCACCGAAGAGAAGCTGGATCAGTTGCTCAACACCGCCCCGGCCATCCCCCGGCTCGGGATCCCGGCCTACAACTGGTGGACGGAGTCGCTGCACGGCGCGCTGGGAACCCTGCCGACCACCAACTTCCCCGAACCGATCGGCCTGGCCGCCAGCTTCGACACCGGCCTTGTCCAGGACGTCGCCGCCGCGATCAGCGCCGAGGTCCGCGACCTGCACATCCTGTCGCGGCAGACCGGCCGGATGGGACGCATCGGCACGGGCCTCGACACCTGGTCGCCGAACATCAACATCTTCCGGGATCCGCGCTGGGGTCGTGGCCAGGAGACCTATGGCGAGGACCCGTTCCTGACCGCCCGCATCGGCGTGGCCTTCGTGCGGGGCATCCAGGGGCCCGACCCCGACCTGCCGCGCGTCATCGCCACGCCCAAGCACTTCGCGGTCCATAGCGGACCGGAGTCGACTCGGCACGGCGCCAACGTCTTCGTCTCGCGCCACGATCTGGAAGACACCTATCTGCCCGCGTTCCGCGCCGCGATCACCGAAGGCCAGGCCGGATCGGTGATGTGCGCCTACAACCGCATCGACGGCCAGCCGGCCTGCGCGAGCGACCTGCTGCTGAAGGACCATCTACGCGGCGCGTGGAAGTTCGATGGCTACGTCGTTTCCGACTGCGACGCCGTCAAGGACATCGCCGACAATCACAAATATTCGCCCGATGCAGCCACCGCCGTCGCCGCCGCGATGCGGGCCGGCGTCGACAACGAGTGCAACGGCGCGACCCTGACCGACACCGCCGGCCTCGCCCGGCCTTACGCGGACGCGCTGAAGCGCGGATTGATCACCGAAACCGATGTCGACCAGGCCCTGATCCGGCTCTATTCGGCGCGCCTGCGGGTCGGCGACCTGCCCGGCGTGCGGGCGGTCGAAACCCGCCCGGGGCCGGTGACCTCGGTGATGACGCCCCAGCATGAGGCCCTGGCGCTGGCCGCCAGCGAGAAAAGCCTGGTGCTGCTGAAGAATGACGGCCTGCTGCCCCTGAAGCCCGGCCTGCGCATCGCGGTGATCGGGCCGCTGGCCGACGCCACCCGCGTCCTGCGCGGCAACTATTCCTCGGCCCTGTCGGCGCCGCCGATCTCGGTGCTGGACGGTCTTCGCCGCGCCATGCCGTCGGCCAAGATCATCCACGCGCCGTTCGGCGCTTCCTTCACCGACGGCGATCGCGTGCCGAGCACGGCCCTGGTCACGCCGGATGGCAAGCCCGGCCTGCTGGCCCGCTACTACAACACCGTCGAGCCGCCGCCGACGCGCTTCGAGCCGGGGACCTTCGGCGAGGCGGTGGCCAAGATGCGCTATCTCGACAAGCCGGTCGTCACCCGCATCGAGCCGGACATCGCCTCGCGAAGCCTGGACCTGGCCTCGGTCTCCGACCACCACCGCGTGGTCTGGACGGGCTTCCTGGTTCCACCCGAGAGCGGAACCTATCGCCTGGGCCTGGCGGGCTTCAACGGCGAGCTCAAGCTCGACGGCAAGCCCTTCGCCGACCTGCGCAAGGCCGGCTGGGCCAGCCTGCCGACTCTCAAGACCATCCGCCTGGAGAAGGGTCATCGCTATCCGATCGAGATCGTCTCGGAGTCCCACGCCCTGTCCGGCATCAATCTCGTCTGGAAGCGCGTCTCGGACGATCCAACCGCCGAGCTGAAGAGGGCGGCCGCCCAGGCCGACGTGCTGGTCGCCGTGGTCGGCTTGACCTCCGACCTGGAGGCCGAGGAGTCCCCGGTCGAGGTCCCCGGCTTCAAGGGCGGCGACAAGACGACCCTGGACCTGCCGCCCGATCAGCAAAAGCTGCTGGAACAGGCCAAGGCCCTGGGCAAGCCGCTGGTCGTGGTGACGATGAACGGCAGCCCGGTGAACCTGACCTGGGCCAAGGCCAACGCCTCGGCCATCGTGGAGGCCTGGTATCCGGGCCAGTCCGGCGGCCTGGCCGTCGCCAACGTGCTGTCGGGCAAGACCAATCCGTCGGGCCGCCTGCCGCTGACCTTCTACCGTTCGATCGACGATCTCCCGCCCTTCGGCGACTATGCGATGGCCGGCCGCACCTATCGGTACTTCACGGGCGAGCCGGTCTATCCGTTCGGCTTTGGTCTCAGCTACACGCGCTACGACTATGCGCCGGTCTCGGTCGAACCCTTGCCGGGCGGCGCGGACCAGGGCGTTCGCGTGACGACCACCGTGCGTAATGTCGGCGCGCGGGCGGGCGAGGAAGTCGCCCAGCTCTATCTGAACTTCCCCGACACGCCCGGCGCGCCGCGCGTGGCCCTGCGCGGCTTCCAGCGCGTGGCGCTCAAGCCCGGCGAGGCCCGGAAGGTGACCTTCACCCTGTCGCCGCGCGATCTCAGCTCGGTGACCCCGGAGGGCGATCGCCGCGTGGCGGCCGGCGCCTATCGCGTCAGCATCGGATCGGGCCAACCCGGCACGGGCGTTCCGAGCCAGTCGGCCCCGTTCACGATTGGCGCCGCCGTGGCGCTGGCGAAATAGACCGGCCTCGGCGGATCAGGAGAAGAGCGTGAAGACCATCGCGACCATCACCGGGGCCCTCGCCCTCCTCCTCCCGACGCTGGCGAGCGCCGCGCCCAGGCTGGAGGGCGCGATCGGCGACCACGCCGTGCTGCAGCGGGACAGGCCCATCATCGTCACGGGCCGTTCCGCGCCCGGCGAGAAGGTCCTGGTCAATCTGGCAGGGCGCTCGGCCACGGGCCAGGCCGATCGCGATGGCCGCTTTCGCATCGCCTTGCCGCCGCTCGCCGCCGGCGGCCCCTACCAGATGCTGGTCGACGCGCCCAGCGGCCAGACCTTCGTCAACGACCTCCTGATCGGCGACGTCTTCCTCTGCTCGGGCCAGAGCAACATGGAGCTGTCGACCGAGCAGTCGCAGAACAGCTTCCAGATCGCCGGCGCCGCCGATCCGCAGATGCGATTGATGACGGTCGGCAAGCAGTTGGCGGAGACGCCGAAGGACCGCTTCGACGTCCCGCCGGCCTGGACGACAGCCACGCCCGGGACGATCGCCAAGTTCTCGGCCGTCTGCTTCTACGCGGGCCAGGACCTGCGGCGGACCACCAAGGCGCCGATCGGCCTGATCCATTCCAGCTGGGGCGGCTCGCGGATTTCCGCCTGGATGGCGCCCGAGGGTCTGCGGGCCGGCGGCCTGGACCTGGAAGCCAAGGCGCTGGAGCTCCATGCCCGTGACGCGGCGGCGGCCGAGGCCATGGTCGCACGTCAGTGGGAGACCTGGTGGCGCGACCGCTCGGGTCTCGCGAGCGCCGAGCAGCCCTGGCGCGGCGAGCATCCCGACTGGTCACCCGTTCCCGCGATCAGTTTTTTCGGGCGCTGGGGCGCGCCCGAGATGGCCAAATATCTCGGCATGGTGTGGTTCGAGAAGGCCGTGGACCTCACGCCCGCCCAGGCCGCGCAAGGCGCCGTCCTGTCGCTGGGCCTGATCGACGACGCCGATCGCACCTGGGTCAATGGCAAGGCCGTCGGCGGGTCCAGCATCGGCGCCCCACGCCGCTACCGACTGGCCCCGGGCACGCTGGTCGCCGGGCGCAACCGGATCACGGTCAACGACGACAACGTCTATGCCGATGGCGGCCTGGCGGGCCCCGCCGAACTCATGCGTCTCCAGCTGGACGACGGGACATCGGTCCCGCTTGACGCCGGCTGGCGCTACGCCCTGGCGGGACGGCCCAAGACCAACGCTCCGCGCGCGCCGTGGGACGACATTAACGGCGCGGGCGTCCTCTACAACGCGATGATCTCGCCCCTTGGGCCGGTCGGCCTGGCCGGGGCGCTCTGGTACCAGGGCGAGTCCGACACCGGCCTGCCCGGCTACGAGCGCCGCCTCGCGGCGATGATGGCCGACTGGCGTCGCCAGTTCGAGGCCCCGACGCTGCCCTTCGCGATCATCCAGCTGTCGGCCTACGGCGCCGGCGCGAGCAGGCCCGTCGAAAGCGGCTGGGCCGGCGTGCGCGACGCCCAGCGACGCGCCGCGGAGACCGACGGCCACGCGGCCGTGGTCGTCACCCTGGACCTCGGCGACCCCTACGATATCCATCCTGGCGAGAAGCAGGAGGTCGGCCGTCGCGCGGCGGACGCGTTGCGGGTCCTCGCCTACGGAGAAGCCGTCGCCGCCGGCCCAAGGGTCGCGACCGCAGAGCGCGCGCCCGACGGCGGCGTCGTCTTGACGTTCGTCGGCGCGGCCGGAGGCCTGGTCGCCCGCGGCGCGGACACCGCCATCGGCTTCGAGCTTTGCGGCGCGGACGGCGCCTGCCGCTACGCCCCCGGCCGTGTCGCTGGCGATAAGGTCACGCTGAAAGGCGACGGCGGGGCCATCGGACGCGTGCGCTACGCCTGGGCGGACAGTCCGACGGTGAACCTCTTCGATCAGGCCGGCCGGGCTGTCGGTTCGTTCGAGATCAAGGTTCCCTAGTCCCGGCAAGGCGCGTGACGACGGCGGACAAGTTGGCTAGATTTATGTGACCGGTAACATTGAACATAGACCAACGATCCGGGAGCATGGGGTAAGGACGTGACGGATAGCCGGGATCATCCGCTCAGGGTGGCGCTGAGTGAACTGATGCATCTGCGCGCCCTGCCGCTGGAGCAGGCGCCGGTCAGGCTGCGCCAGTGGGTGTTCCTGGTGGGCGCCGACGAACGGGCGTCCGAGGCGGCCTTCGTGGCGTTGTTCGCGCCAGGCCAGGATCCCGCCGTCGGCAGGGTTCTGGCGACCAGCCCGGCCGGCGGCTGGCTGTGGGAGCGGCATCAGGAATTCTCGACCTGGACCCGGTTCACCTACGGCCCGCTGGGCCCGGAGCTTGGCTTCGAGACCAACGTCGGCGAGGACTGCTTCTGGCTGGACGGAGCGCCGGGTCAGGTGTTCAGGGGCGTCGAGATCTCTGTCTCCGCGCCGGGCGCCGAGCCGCCGGCCGAGGCGATCCTGAACCGACATATCGACCTAGCCCATTGCGTTTCGTGCGAGGTCTTCGACGGCGCCGCGCGGATCTGGACGGACTTTCGCCTGCGCGAAGGCGGCACGGGGCGCATCCACGTCCACAACATCGCCCTGGCCAATGATGAGGTCTCGCGCCTGGTCCAGACGCTGTTGGAGATCGGCAACTATCGGAAGCTGGCGCTGATCGGCTTTCCGCCCGCCCGCGAGCTTTTGGCCTGGCTGGACGGCGCCGAAGCCAGGCTTTCGGCGATCGCCAGCGGCCTGGCGAGCGGCGAGGACAGCCAGGCGGTGCTAGACAGCCTCCTGAAACTCTCCGCCGAGGTAGAGCTGCGCGCCGCCCACAGCCGTTTCCGGCGCGGCGCGACGGAATCCTATCACCGCCTGACCCTGGACAGGCTAGAGGCGCTGCGAGAGCGCCATGTTCCCGGCTATTCGACCATGAGCGAGTTCATCGCGCGGCGCCTGCAACCGGCCATGCGCACCCGCGAGGCGGCCGACCGGCGGCTGGACGACCTTTCGGTGCGCGTCGCGCGCTGTGGCGATCTTCTGCAGGCCCGTCTGGGCATCGTCCTGGACCGCCAGAACCAGGAGACCCTGCGCGGCATGGGCGCCAGCCTCCAGCTGCAAGCCAAGCTGCAGGGCCTGGTCGAGGGCCTGTCGATCTTCGCGGTCGGCTATTACGTGCTGGGCCTGCTCGGCTATTTCCTGAAGCCCTGGCTGCACGGCTGGCCGGGCGCGAGCGAACAGGTTCTCTCGGCGCTGGTTCCCCTGGTGCTGCTCGCCGTCGCCGCCAGCCTGCACCGGCGCAAGAAGCGCCTGATCGATCGGGGCGACGGATGACCCGCCTGATCGGAGCGCCGCCAGAGCTCTTCTGACGACGCTCGGTCTCCACGTCCTCGGAAAATGCTTTAGCGGGCCGGGACCGAAACCCCGGCCTCGGTCTGCACGACCGGCAGCATCGCGCCGTCGGGACTGTAGCGAAGGCGTTCGACGGTCACGGCGCGGCGACCGATCGCCCCGCTCTGGTCGCCGACCGCGAGGGTCGCGTTGTGCAGGAAGATATACCACTCGCCCTTGAAACGGACGATGCCGGGATGGATCGTGAAGCTGTACTTGCCCGAGCCGGTCAGGAGGCCCCGAGGGGTCCAGGGACCGGTGATGGCGGGCGCGGTGGCGTAGGACACATGCTCGTCGCGCTGGGTGCTTCGGTCGAGCGAGGCATAGGTCAGGTAGTAGGTCCCGTCGCGCTTGTGCAGCCACGGGCCCTCCTCGAAATGCGGCGGCGTGATCTCGGTGATCGGACCGTCGATCTCGATCATGTTGGGCTTGAGCTTGGCGATGTAGCAGGAGCGATTGCCCCAGGCGATCCAGGTGGTTCCATCGTCGTCGGTGAACACCGTCGGATCGATGTCCTCCCAGCTGTGCGGCCCCTTCGGGGTCATCTCGTTGGTGATCAGCGCCGACCCGCGCGCGTCGACGAACGGGCCGGTGGGCGAGTCGGAGACCGCCACGCCGATCGCCTTGCCCGGGTGCGTGTTGTCATGCTCGACGGCGGCGTAGAAATAGAACTTGCCGTTCTTCTCGATCGCCTGCGAGGCCCAGGCGTCCTTCTTGGCCCACTTGAAGTCCGTGGCCTTCATGATCGGTGGGTAGGCCGTCCACGTCTTCATGTCCGTGGTCGAGTAGACCAGCCACTCGCGCATGTTGAACATCTCGTCACGCTGGGCTTCGTCGTGGCCCACGTAGAGAAAGAGGCGATCTCCGACCACCAGCGGCGCGGGATCAGCGGTGAACCGGTCCCGGAAGATGGGGTTCGAGCCTGCCGCCGGCGCTTTTTCATCGCCGGCCGCGCCTGGCGTCGCCATGCCCAGGGCCGCCATCAACGCGAGCGCCGCAATTTTCGAAACCATCCGACCGTCTCCCCAACGCCTAATATTTCTCTAATGAAAACGCCGCCCAGGCGCGGTGCGAACCACCATCGCCTGGGTTTCCCGCCGGGTTGATCAGCGCTCGAGAAGCGCCGCTTCACCCCAGGTCACGGGCAAGCGCTGGTTGTCGCCGCGAGGGCTGCGCGCCACCAACTCGATCAGCTTCACGCCGGCGACCGGGGCCGAGATCGGCTGGGCCGCCATGCCCCATTTGACCGGCTTGCTGGTCGCCAGCAGCTTGCCGTCGCCATAGACGGCGAAGGTCACGGCGGCGGCCTTGTCGCTGGCGCTGTCATCGACGCCGACCATCGCGGTGAAGCGCTGCGCCCCGTTATTCCGAACCTCCATCCGAGAGTTGGCGAGGATGCCGATGCCCGCCGCGAACGGCTTCCCCGCGACACGCAGCACCTGGCCGTAGGGCGCGCTGTCGGCCCGCGCGCCGCCCCAGCCGGCATAGGACGGCCGGTCGCCCGCACCGCTCGTGCCACCCCAGCCCGCCGCGGTGCGGAAGATGGAGGGATCGGGCGTGGGTTCCAGAACGCCGTCGACCGCCGGGTTCACGCTCCCCGGCTGTTCCGACAGATAGTAGCCCCCAGGCAGCGCGCGCGCGCCGTGGGCGCGGAAGATCAGGGTCTCGCGCGGCTTGACGTGGAGCTTGGTCCGCTTGGTGAACGTCGTCCGCTGCTTGCTCCACAGGTCGGTCAGCGCGATCGGCGCGTCGTCGCTGAACTTCAGATGGGTCGCGTTAAGGTCGACGTCATAGTCGACCGAGCCCCGGTTGAAGATCGCCACGGCCTTGTCGCCCGACGCCAGGGTCTTCACTAGGATCTGCAGGTCGCTGGAGTCGTGCGCCAGCGTCGCCTGGTTGCCGGCTGGATCCTGGTCCAGCGCGATGATGTCGGCGTTGCCGAAGATATCGAGCAGCGCCTTGGGCGTCTTGCGCAGGTCGGTCCCGATCAGCAGCGGCGCGTTGAGCATCGCCCACAATGCGAAGTGCGAGCGGGCTTCGGTCAGGTGGTCCGCGTCGAAATCCCCGGCCCCGATGTGCAGCATGTCCGGGTCGTTCCAGGACCCGGGGTGCGCGTAGAGCGACCGCGTCACGGTCGTATCGTAGTTGACCAGCAACCGCCCCCAGGCCGGCGAAATGTCGTCGCTGGTGCGCGAGAGGCCGCCATAGTCCTTGCCCCAGGCGCGGACATTGGCCGCCCCCCAGACGCAGAGCGACAGCAGGTAGTCGCCGTCCGGATTTTCCCGAGCCAGCGCGACATTGATCTGTCGGAACATCGCCTGGATCGCCGGAATGTCGGTTCGCGTCACCGCCCCGGAATCCAGGAATGGTCCCAGCGCCCGGAACTTGCCCGAACGCACGCGTTCGCTTTGCGGTCCGTAGTCGCGCAGGCCGCAGCCATCGACCTTGATGAAGTCGAAGCCCCAATCCTTGAAATAAAGCGCGATGTCCTGGTCGATGCGGCCGTAGATGCCGACCTCGCGCTCCAGGACCGTGCCCTTGGGCAGGTCGTCATCGGTCGGGGAATAGGCTTCGGAGCAGGTGTTGCGGCCCAGGTCGGAATAGATGCCGGCCTTCAGCCCCATGGCGTGAAGTTTGTCCGTGAACGGCTTGAAGCTGGGGGCGTCGCCGCCGGTGCGCGCCGACGGGAACTTGTCGTCGCGGATGATCATCCGCCCGTCGGGCATCCGCCGCCTTAGCGCCCAGCCATCGTCGATGTTGATATAGCGATAGCCCTTGGCCGCCAGGCCGCTGTCGACGATCTGCTTCGCCGAGCCGAGGATCTTGTCCTCGTCGATGTCGGTGGCGAAGGCGTTCCAGGTGCTCCACCCCATGGGCGGCGTGGCCGCGCGGCCAGCGGTATAGGCCGTCCAGCGTCCGGTCGGCGCCAACGGATCGCCCTGCGCCGCGGCGACGGACGGTCCAAGAAGCGCGGCGATCACCCCCGCGGTCAGCAGCTTCCTCATCGTTTCCCGCGCCGTTTTTTATGGGTTGCTGAACGGCTCGGCTGTCGCAGCCCAAACGCTCACTATAAGCGCGATGTTTACTCCGACAAAACCTGCCGTCAACATACGCTCCATCGTCCGTCTGGCCGGCCAAGCGTTCCCCACGCCTGGCGCTTCACCTCGCACCCAAGACGCCAGGGCTGTTTGGCGACGTGGACGCCGACCCGCGATAGACGCCAATAACACCGACAAATATGGATTGTCGGAACGGCGCGCCCGGGCCTAAATCCCTCCCATGGGCGGGCTTTCCGCTCAGTATGGCCCGCGCGATACGCAACGGCCGGAAGACCCTACTCCCAGATCGGCGACGTGAAGATCACCGCTGGGCGATACATAAAAAATTGTTACCGGTAACAAGGGAGGAACTGGAATGCCAAGGATCGTCGCCGCCCCGCTGTCCCTAGCCGCGTGTTCGATATTCGCGATCGCGACCGCCCAGGCCCAAACGCCGCGGCTGAGTCCGGACCAGACGCTCGAGGCCCCGGGCCTCAGCGTGATCGTCGAGCAAAATCACTTCAGCCCGATCTTCTTCGACGAGAAGAACGCAGGCATCCAGATCGTCCTGCACGGCGAGCGGATCGCCACCGACGGCGAGGTCCGGCTCAATCCGACGCCCGAACAATGGGACCCGGTGCCGATCTTCGGCGAACGCACGCTCGGCGAGACGCCGGGTCAGCTGGTCGTGAGATCGAGCTATCCGAAGGAAAAGCTGAGCTACCGCGTGAAGGTGACTCCCGAGGACGGCGGTTTCCGCATCGCGGTGGATCTCGACGCCCCACTGCCGCCGGAGCTTGTCGGCAAGGCCGGCTTCAATCTCGATTTCCTGCCCACCGCCTATTTCGGCAAGACCTATCTGATGGGCGAGCGGCCGGGCCTGTTCCCGCGCAATCCCAACGGCCCCATGGCGACCGACGGCTCGGGCGATCCCCAGCCGATGGCCTCCGGCGCCCGCAGCGTGACCCTCTCGCCGGAAGACCCCAAGACCCGGGTCACGATCACCGCCAACGCGCCGCTCGCCCTCTATGACGCGCGCAATCGGGCTCAGAACGGCTGGTTCGTCGTGCGGTCCATGATCGCCGCCGGAGCCAAGGAAGACGCCGTCGTCTGGCATGTGCGACCCAATGTCATCCCGGGCTGGACACGGACCCCCGTCGTCTCCTTCAACCAGGCCGGCTACACGCCGCAGCGCGGCAAGGTCGCGCTGATCGAGCTGGATCCGAACTTCAAGGCGCCGGCCGAGGCCACGCTGGTCAAGCTGACCGACAGCGGCGAGAAGCCCGTGTTCAGCGCGCCGGTCCAGCCGCGCGGCAAGTTCCTGCGCTACAACTACGCCGCGTTCGACTTCTCCAGCGTGCGCGAGCCCGGCGTCTACGCGATCTCTTACGCCGGGCAGACGACCAACCCCTTTCCGATCGCCGCCGACGCCTATTCGCGGATCTGGCAGCCTTCGCTCGACACCTACCTTCCCGTCCAGATGGACCACATGACCGTGCGGGAACAGTACCGGGTGTGGCAGCGCGCCTCGCACCTCGACGACGCGGTCCAGGCTCCACCCAATCACGTCCATTTCGACGGCTATCGGATGGGGCCGAACCTCGACTCCCCCTTCAAGCCGGGCGAGCACATCCCGGGCCTGGCGGTCGGCGGCTTCCAGGACGCCGGCGACTACGACATCCAGACCCCGCAAAACGCGCAGGTGGTGCGTGATCTCGTCTGGACGCGCGAGCTCTTCGGGCTCGACTGGGACGAAACCAGCGTCGACGAGAAGGCGCGCGAGGTGGAGATCCGCAAGCCGGACGGCGCGCCCGACGCGCTCCAGCAGGTCCGCCACGGCGTCGTGCAACTGCTCGCGCAGTACAAGGTCTTCGGCCACTCGATCGTCGGCATCATCGACCCGAAGCTGCGCCAGTACGCGCACCTCGGCGACGCCGCCTCCCAGACAGACGGCAAGCTATACGACGCCGCGCTGGGGCCGAACGAGGTCCGGGGCGACCACTCGGGCGTCCCCGACGACCGCTGGGCGTTCACCACCGCCTATCCCGCGAATGACCTGATGGTGGCCGGCAGCCTTGCGTCGGCCAGCCGCGCGCTGAAGGACTTCGACCCGGCGATGTCGGCCGAAGCGCTGTCCGCCGCCAAGGCGCTGTGGACCAAGCGCGAGGGCGAGGCCGCCAACGGCAGCGACGGCCGTGACGACAGCGGGAACATGTCCCGCTTTCTCGACCTGGCCAAGGTCGCCGCGACGGTGGAGCTGATCATCACCACCAAGGGCGACGCGGTCTATACGGCGCGGCTGCGCGCCCTGATGCCGGCGATCGAGGCGAACTTCGATCGCGTCAGCGGCGTCGCCGTGCGCGCCCTTCCCTATATGGATGCGAGCTACAAGGCGCGGATCAGGACCCTGGTGAGCGCCGCCAAGTCGCGGGCCGACACCGGACTGGCGGGCAACCCCTTCGGCGTCCCGGTCGGCATGGGCTCATGGGCGGGGTCCGGCGAAGTCGCCGGCTTCGGGATCAACATGTACCTTATGCACAAGGCGTTCCCGGACCTGATCGGACCGGAATACACCCTGCACGCCCTGGACTACATGCTCGGCCGCCATCCCGCGAACAACCTGTCCCTGGTCTCGACCGTCGGAACCCGCTCGAAGCTGAACGGCTACGGGCACAACCGCGCGGACTACGGCTTCATCCCCGGCGGGATGGCGCCGGGCGTGCTGGTCATCAAGCCGGACTTCCCCGAAATGATGACCGACTGGCCGTTCTTGTGGTTCGAGAGCGAATACACGGTGAGCTCCACCACCGCCTATATCCTCGCGGCCAAGGCGGCGATCGCGGCCACCGAAGACACTCGCTAGAAGTCAGACCCAGGTCGCCACGGAGAGGACTCCGTGGCGACCTTCGATGTCGGGCTGCTTCGATTTTGGAACCGCGAGCTTCCTCCAGAAACCGCGTGACGCCCCCCGAGCTCAGGCGTCGGAAAAGTCCCCCGCCTCGTTCAAGGCGGCCTCCAACGCCTGCAGCAGCCTCGAACGGGCCTCTTCGCTGGGGGCTTCCTGGATCTTGGCGTTGAGCCGGGCGAACAGGTCGGCGCGCTGGTTGTGCCAGTCGAGGGCCGCGGCTTTTCCCGGCTGAAGTCGAGGCGGGCCGCCGGGGACCTGATGCGCCTCGGACCGGGTCAGTTCGAAGGTCTCGTCGAGAACAGGTATGGCGATGCGCGCGGCCGGAAAGCCGACCTGCTCCAGGCGTTCGGCCAGACCGGTCAGGGCGCCCGGCTCTCCGTGCGCCAGGAAGACCTGGCCCGCGATCGGCTGACGCTCCAAAGCCCAGCGCACCAGGCCCTTGGCGTCGGCATGAGCCGAATAGACGTCCAGCACCCTGATCCGCGCCTTGACCTGAAAGTCATCGCCCTGGATCCGCACCAATTTCTTGCCGTCGACCAGCAGGCGGCCAAGCGTGCCCGCCGCCTGGAAGCCGGTGATCAGCACGGTCACCTCGGATCGCCACAGCAGGCGCTTGAGATGCCGGCGGATGCGACCGGCGTCGCACATGCCGCTGCCCGCCAGGATGATATGCCAGTCGCGCACCTTCTCCAGCTGATCGCTTTCCTCGGGCTTCATCAGATAGTGCAGGTTGGGGGCGTGCCGTAGCAGACTGAACGGATTGGCCTCAGTATCCCGGTTCCACCCGCGCTCGAGGAAGACGTCGGTGGCCTCGATGGCCAGGGGAGAATCCAGGAAGATCTCGCCGCGCGGCGCCTCGCCCGATTCCATCACCGCCAGAAGATCCAGCAGCAGCTCCTGGGCGCGACCGACCGCGAAGGTCGGCATCAGCAAGGGCCCGCCGGCGGCGTGGGCCTGACGCAGTTCCTCGGCCAGCAGCCGGCGCCGTTCGGCGGTGTCGGCCAGATCCCGCTCGCGGTCGCCGTAGGTCGATTCCAACACCAGGTGATCGACGCCCGTCGGTCCGGTCGGCTCGGGGAGGTAGGCCTGACCTCCGGCGCCCAGGTCGCCGGAGAACAGGATCCGTTCGGCGTCTTCGTCGGGTCCGACGATCACCTCGATCGAGGTGGCGCCCAGCATATGGCCCGCGTTCCAGAAACGGGCCCTCACGCCGGGGACGATCTCGGTGATCTCGTCGAGCTTGACCTTCTCGAACAACTCCATCGTCCGGGCCGCGTCCCTGGCCGTATAGACCGGCTCGACCAGCGGGCGACCGCGCCGCTGGTTGCGTCGATTGAGGTGGAAGACCTCGCTTTCCTGGATCTCCCCGGCGTCGGCCAGCATCACCTCGCACAGGGCCCGGGTCGGGGCCGTGGCGTAGATGGGCCCCTTGTAGCCCGCGCGCATCAGCTTCGGCAGCATGCCCGAATGGTCGATATGGGCGTGGGTCAGCAGCACCGCGTCGATGGCGTCCACGTCGAAGGGAAAGGGGTCGTAGTTGAGGGCCTTCAGAGTCTTGGAGCCCTGGAACATGCCGCAGTCGATCAGAAGGGTGAAGCCTTCGCCGCTGAGGCGGGCGCAGAAGCCCGTCACGCATTCGGCGGCGCCGTGAAAGGTCAGGCTCAAACTCATGGGACTACTTTCTTCTGGTCTGCTCGAATGAACGAAGCCGCGACAGGCCTGCCGTCCAGCCGCCGCTCAGCATTGCGGTGACCAGCACGACGATCGCGAGGGTCAGGTCGGGCGCCGCCACCTTGAAGACCGCGGCCACCGGCGCGACGCTCAGGATCACCGCCAGCAGGGCGACGATCGCCGACGCGATGATCCAATAGGCGCGCCGATGGGGCGACAGCAGCTTGCCCGACGCGGCCGCGTCGGCCAGGGCCAGGATCAGGTTGCCCAGCACCAGGGTCGTGAAGGCCGCGCCCCGCGCCTGATCCTCGGGATAGTTCCGCAGGGCCCAGATATAGACGCCCAGAACCCCGCCCAGGACGGCCAGTCCCTGGAGGAGGGCCAGGCCGATTTGCTTCCAGCCGAACAGCGGCTCGTCGCGACGGCGAGGTGGGCGCTTCATCGCCCGCGCCTCGCTGGGCTCGGCCTCGAAGACCAGGGCGCAGATCGGGTCGATGGCCAGCTCCATCAGCACGACATGCATGGGAAACAGCAGGGACGGCAGACCCAGCAGGATGGGGGCCAGCGCCAGGCCAGCGATCGGCACGTGGATGGCGGTGACGTAGGTCAGGGCGCGGCGCAGGTTGGTGAAGATTCGCCGCCCCAGGCGCACACCGCCGACGATGGAGGCGAAGCTGTCGTCCAGCAGGACGAGATCGGCCGCCTCGCGCGCGACATCCGTTCCCTTCTTGCCCATGGCGATGCCGATGTGCGCGGCCTCCAGCGCCGGAGCGTCGTTGACGCCGTCGCCGGTCATGGCCACGACCTCTCCGTTCGCCTTCAGGGCCTCGACCAGTCGCAGTTTCTGGGCGGGCGCGATGCGTGCGAAGACCCGCACGCCGCGCAGACGCTCGCAGAGGGCGGCGAAGGACAGTTCCTCGATCTCGGATCCGAGCAGGACGCCGGCCGAGGTGTCCAGACCCGCCGCCTTGGCGATGGCCAGGGCCGTGGCGGGATGGTCGCCGGTGATCATCACGACGGCGACGCCCGCCGCGCGCGCCTCGGCCAAGGCTTGCGGCACGTCCCGGCGCAGCGGGTCGATGAAGCCGATCAGTCCGCCGAACGTGAAGGCGACGGTCCGAGGATCATCATCCGCGAAATCGCCCTCCACCCGGGCCGAAGCCACGCCCAGGACGCGCAGCCCCTGCCGCGCATAGTCCTCGACCACGGCTTGCAGGCGCGCGATCTCGGTGTCGGACAGCCGGCACAGATTGAAGATCGCCTCGGGCGCCCCCTTGGCCGCGGCGATCCGCGCCTCGCCGGCGCGACGCCAGACCTGGACGACCGCCAGCAGTTCGGGCCGCAGAGGCCAGGCGCGCTCGGGCTCGCCCTGGATCACCTCCCCGTCGACCAGCGCGTCCATCGAGAGGTGACGCACCGCCTTGTCCATCGGGTCGATCGGTCGCACCGCCGAGGCCAGGGCGGCCAGCTCCAGCAGGTCTCCGGCCGCGCCCTCGATGGGGCGCGCCGCCTCGACGGCCATGTCGCCGGCCTCCGTCCACAGGCGGGCGACCCGCATCTGGTTTTCGGTGAGGGTCCCGGTCTTGTCGACGCAGAGCACCGTGGCGCCGCCCAGGGTCTCGATGACCGCGCTTCGCCGCGTCAGCACCTGGTGGGTCGCCAGCCGCCACGCGCCCAGCGCCAGGAACACGGCCAACACCATGGGAAACTCTTCGGGGATCAGCGAGATCGCCACCGTCACCCCGGCCAGGACGCCGCCGATCCAATCGTGACGCAACCATCCGTAGGCGACCGCGACGAGCACGCAGAATCCCAGGGCCAGCGCGCCCAATATGGCGACAAGGCGTCCGGCGGTCTTCTGCAGCGGCGTCGGCTCGTGATCGATCGCCGCAAGCGATGCGCCGATCTGGCCCAGCGCCGAGCGCGGCCCGGTGCGGGTCACCCGCGCGACGCCCTGTCCGCGGACCACGAGGGTGCCGGCGAAGAGATCGGGCGAGCCGTCCGCCCCTGGCGCCGGATTGGGCGCGCCGACATCGTCGGGCCCGGCGGGCGGCTTGGTCACCGGCGCCGACTCGCCGGTCAGGGCGGACTCGTCGACGGTGAGCACCTCGCCTCCGACCAGTCGGGCGTCCGCCGGCAGACGTTCGCCCTCGCCGATCAGCAACAGGTCGTCGGGAACGAGGTCGCGCGCGGCGACCTGGCGTTCGACGCCGTCGCGAATGACCCGGGCCAGGGGCTGGGCCAGATCGCGCAAGGCGCTCAACGCCCGTTCGCTGCGCGCCTCCTGCAGAACCACCAGCCCCACCGAAGCCAAGGCCCCGGCGGTCAGAAAGAGCCCTTCGCCCAGGTCGCCGAGCACCAGGTAGAGGACCGCCGCCCCGACCAGCAGCAGGAACATCGGCTCGCGCAAGGTCTCGCCGAGGATTCCGGCCAGACCGCGCCGGCTCGCGTGCGGCAGTTCATTGGGACCGACGGCGACCAGACGCGCGGCCGCCTCCGCCTCGTCCAGGCCGCGCAACAGTTCGACGGTCATGCAACCATCCTCCTCGGGAGGCTCGGTGAGCGACTCAGTGCGAGAGGAAGAGCGGGACCTTTGGCGCGTGCAACATGTACTCGGTGGCGCCGCCGAGAATGAACTCCTGGAGGCGCGATCGACCATAGGCGCCCATCACCAGGAGGTCGGGAGGGGTCTTCGCCAAATAGGCTTCAAGGCTCTCACCAATCGACACGCCCTTCCCATCGACCTCTTCGGCGACGGCGGCGACACCGTGGGCCTTCAGGTGACGGACGGCCTCGGCGGCGAGGCCGGCGACGGCGGCCGGCTTCTCATTGATCACCGTGAGCACGCGAACCTCGCCGGCGCGCGCGAGGATGGGCAAGGCGTCGGCCAGGGCGCGGGCGGCGCACCGGCTCCCGTCCCAGGCCACCACGACCGAGCCGAGCTTGGCGGCCGGCAAGCCTCCGCGATAAACCAGAACCGGCCGCCCCGAGCCGAAGACGGCGCTGGTCGCCACCTCGGCCTGGCCGTCCAGCGGTCCGCCCAGCGGCACCAGACACAGGTCGCGAGTCCGGGCGCGAGCCGCCACATGGTCGGCCACGGCGTAGTATTCCACGGTCTCGATCAGGGCTTGGCCGAGCACCCCGGCGTCCCGAGCCTGAGCGGTGAAGGCCGCCAGGCTGGCGTGACCGTTGGCCAGACTCTTGGCCTGCTCGTCGACCGCCATGCTGCTCAACCCGATCAGGTAGTCGGCGATCCGATTGCTGTGGACAGGAAACCTCACCCCCACCGCCAGGGCCGAAACCCGGCCGCCGATCAGCCGGACGAAGCCGACCGCGCCCTCGATCGCCTCGGGCGGCGTTGCCTCAGGATAGGTGTCGACGTGAAGCAGGATGTCGTTGAGGCTCATCCGTGAAATCCATTTTCTTGGCCGAGCCGATCGTATCGACAAGCCCCATGACCAATACAACGTCGGGCGGGCGGGCCGTCGTCACCTTGACGCAAGTCAATTCGCGCCGTCGCGACTTCGGCCCCAGGGACGGACGGGTCCGCCACTTCCCGTCATGACGCGGACGTCAGCAGGGCGCCAAGCCAGGCCGCGCCGGCGACCAGGAACAGACCTGGCGCGACCCGCCAGGCGAAACCACGCTGCCCGCCCGAAAAGGCGAAGACCAGCTTGGTCAGGGTGTTGGTCGAAAGCCCGGCGAGAATAGGTAGCACGGCTTGCTCCGGGGTCATCCGACCCGACCCGACCAGGGACGCGATCGAGATCGCCGCGGCATGAGTGTCGACCAGGCCCGCCAGGGCCGCCCCGGCGACGGCTCCGGCCGCTCCGAACCGTTCGCGAAGCGCCGCGGAAACGACAAGGATCGCCGCCAGGGTCACGGCGAAGGTCAGGGCCGTCGTCAGGCTGAAGGCCTGGCCTGGATCGGGGTCGTCACGGGCGGGTTGACGCAGCGCCAGGCGCGTGAACGCCGCGCCATAGGCCACCGCCGCCAGGCCCGCGCACAGCAGCGGCCCGGCCATGACCCGCAGGGTCGGCAGGCTGGTGACGGCGATCACGAGCGTCATCTGGACGATGGTGGCGACCGTCGACAGCACCGCGCCCGCCACCGCCGCCGAGAGCGCCGCCGGCGTCGCCGCCGCTCGTCCGGCCATGGCGCCGATCGTCGCCGTGCTCGAGATGAAGCCGGAAGCCAGCCCGGCCAGGGGCAGACCCCACCGGGCGCCGAGCGCGCGCACCGCGACGTGGCCAGCGGCGCCGATGGCCAAGACCAGGACGACGACGACCCAGACCGAGCGGGGGTTGAGGGCCTGGAACGGCCCCATCGCGCGATCGGGCAGCAAGGGCAGGACGACCAGGGTCGCGCCTGCCAGGATCAGGGCGTCGCGAACCTCGTCCGGGGTCAGGACCTGGCTGACGAAATGATGCAGCGGGGTCCGGGCGGCCAACAGGATCGCGACGACGACCCCGACACAGGCGGCGACACCAGGCGAAAGGATCGCCAGCCCGCCCACCAGGACCGACATGATCAGGGCGACCTCGGTGGTCAACCCGGCGTCCGGCTCGGCGCGGGCCCGCCAATAGCTCAGGGCCGCCAGAACGGCGACTCCGGCCGTTACGACCGCCAGAAGCATCGGCCCGCCGACGGCCAGGCTGACCGCTCCGGCCAGGGAGGTGACCGAGAAAGTGCGGATCCCGGCCGCCGAGGACGAGGCTCGCGCCTGCTTGCGACGCTCGCGCTCGGCGCCGATCAGCAGACCGACTCCAAGAGCGACGGCCAGGTTCAGGATGGGGACATCAGGAATGGGGCTGGCTCCGATGGCGCGTGCTCAAGACTAGGATCGGTTCAGTGCTAGACCTTTCCCGCCGAAACGACAAAGGCCCGGCGGGGGTGTCCCGCCGGGCCTTGTCTCGTTCGGTGCGCTCTGGATCAGAAGAAGCGTTCGCCGATCCGGATCGTGTCGCCCGGCGCCACCAGGGTCGACGGCTCGAGCGCGCCCTTCGCCTCGGTCGTTTCGCCATTGTGCTTGATGTAGACGCTCTTCTTGTCGGCCCGGTAGGTGAAGCCGCCCGCGGTGGCCACCGCGTTCAGAACCGTCAGGCCGGCGGTGTAGGGATAGGTGCCCGGCTTTCCGACCTCGCCCAGGATATAGAACGGGCGGAAGGTCAGGACCTCGGCGCTGACGCGCGGCTCCTTCAGATAGCCGTCGCTCAGCGACTTCTGCACGGCGTCCTGGAACTGGCCGACGGTTAGACCGCCCGCCTTGATCTCGCCGATCAGCGGCAGCGACATCAGCCCGCTGCCGGTGACGAAGAATTCGCCCGACAGGGTGGGCTCGCCGTAGACGGTCACCCGGACTTTGTCGCCGGCGCCGAGCAGGTAGTCCATCGACTGCGTCGCCGGGATGGGCGTGTCGCTGACCAAGGGTTGCTGGGCGCGCGCCACGCCACCCCAGCCGCCGGCGGCGATGCAGACGACCAGCGCCAGCATCGAAAAGAGGCGCGAGAGTTTCGAAACAACGATCATCGCGAAGCGTCTCACCTTGAACGTTTAGAACCTGGGGACTTCTCAGGCCTGGAAATTAAAATGCCACATCGCACGTGACCGTGACATGAACAAGATCAAGACTCAGGTCGCGCGCGCTTTACTGAACTGAATGATCTTAGGCTCGCCGCCATCAAGTCTAACGGCGGTCAGGACGCCGGTCGCATAGGCGCCTGTATCGACATTGATCCGCTGGCGTCCGACGAAAGCCTCCTCGACCGGCGTGTGGCCGTGGACGACGGTGGCCTTCAGCCCGTGCGGGTTGTCGAGGAATTCGTTGCGGATCCACAGCAGATCGGCGGCGACTTGGCGCTCCAGCGGCAGACCCGGGCGCACGCCCGCGTGGACGAAGACATAGTCGCCATAGACGACCACCAGCTCCAGCTGGCGCAGAAAGGTCTCGTGGGCCGGTGGGAGGGCGGCGCGGAAGGCCTGACGGGCCTGCTCCCATACCTCCGGCTCAGCGCGGCCGACCGGGCGCTGCACGCCGTAGGACGTCAAGGTCTCGCCGCCGCCATATTCGATCCAGGAGGGTCCGGCCATCGGATCGTCGAGGAAGTGCAGCAGCGTCTCCTCGTGATTGCCCATCAGGGTGCGGAATTCGAAGCGGCCCACGGCGGCCTGCGCTTTCAGCAGGATCAGCCGATCGATCACCGCCGAGGATTGAGCGCCGCGGTCGACATAGTCGCCCAGCATGACCAGCACCGGCGGGTCCTCGCGGCCCGTGGCGCGATAGTCTTCGGTCACCGCCCCGATCAGGCCGTCCAGAAGGTCGAGCCGCCCGTGCACGTCCCCCACGGCGTAAACCATTCGACCGCCCGTGGACGACGCGCGGCGCGGCTGGGATTTCGGACGAAAGAGGGACTTGAACATCGGACTCGTCAGGACGGCGATAAACGCCAGGACCAAGAACCCTGATTTTGCCCCAGCCGACGACGTAGTTCAACGACGCATTCAGCAGTTAATTCGCAATTCATCATGCTCATTTCCTCTCAATTTACCAAGTATATTTCTTGTTCATTGTAGTTAATTTTAGAATTACCACAGTTAAACATTCGAATTATACCATCTAAATTCAGCTCAAATTTGCGCCCCAAATGAATACTGACCTCACGAACACAGCGAGGTCAGCATGTTCAAGGCACGTAACATTGTTCTGGGACTCGTCAGCGCCATCGCCATGATGACCGGCGCCAACGCTCAGGCCGGCTCGGCCCCGTTCATGCCGCGCGGCGAAGGCGTCGGCGCTCCGATGGGTTTCGCCGACCTGTGCCGCCGAGACGCCAACGCCTGCGGCGCGCCGGCGAGCCAGCTGGCCTTCTTGGGCGGCGCGGTCGGCCTGATCGCGACCTCTTCGGTGGGCGCGCCCTCGCAACATCATTTCGAGGCCGCCGCGTCGACCGCGTCGACCGACGAGGACGGGGCGAACCTGATCACGGTGGAGATCGTCCGGGCCTGGACGCCCGCCACGGTCGAGGACTTCGTCGCCGCCGGCCAGGCGCGGCCCGTCGCCGCCGCGGTCGTCACGACGCCCGCCGCCGCCGTGAACGCGCCCCAGGGTCTCGCCTGGACCACGCGCACCGACCGCGAACAGGTGAAGCTGCTGAATCAGGTCAACCAGCTGGTCAATCGCACGGTCAAGAAAGCTACGGACCAGGATCTCTATGGCGAGCTCGAATACTGGTCTCTGCCGCGACTGGTGAACGGCAAGCTCTACGGCGACTGCGAGGACTATGCGTTGGAGAAGCGCCGTCAGCTGATCGCGGCTGGCGTGCCGGAAACGGCCTTGTCCATGGCCGTCGCCTTCACGGCCCGCGGCGAAAGCCACGCCGTGCTGATGGTCTCGCTAGAGAGCGGCGACTGGGTGCTGGACAATCTGACCCCTTGGGCGACCCCCTGGGGAGACCTGAACTATCGCTGGGTCGAGCGCCAGATCCCCGGCACCGCCCTGTGGACCATGGTCACCTGATCGACCGTCAGGCCTGAATGCGAAAACCCCCGGACCATCAGGTCCGGGGGTTTTCTCGTTGAGCCTCTTCGCACGAACGAAAACGCCCGCTCGATGATGAGCGGGCGTGCGGACCAAACTTAGGATCGGCCTGGCGTGAATGGAGAGCCTAGAAGATGTGGGAGACGGTCAGCGCCAAGGCGCCCCACAGCCCCGCCGAAATGATCGCGCCCATGCCCAGCCCCAGCAGCGGGGGGAGGCGTTTGGCGCGAGTCGGCGCGACGGCTTCGACTTGGGCAAACGAGATCTTGGCTTCAATCATCGATCACACTCCTGATGTGATGACTGTAGTGCGGCGCAGCTAATCGCCCGTGAATGAACAGAGTCTACGTGCGTTAAGCATATATGTGAGGTCCGTGGATTTTTCCCGGCGACGCTGTACAGCGTTTGCGCTAGCCTGAGGTCGTCGGAACTGGAAACCAGTCGCGACGCGGTGGGGAACTCAGAGGGTTGTCTGGTGGACGGGGGAGGCCATATCGAATTTCTCTCGCCAGAATTGCATGGTCCGCTACCGCGGGTAGCCGTGGATCCCTGCAAGCGCGCGCTGGACGTCATGGCCTCCGCCTTGTTGTTGCTGCTGTTCGCGCCGCTCCTCCTGCTGGCGGCTCTGCTGGTCAAGCTTGAGTCTCCCGGTCCCGCCCTCTTCCGACAGACCCGTGGCGGCCTCGGCGGCGCGCGCTTCCAGATTCTCAAGCTGCGCACCATGCACTGTCGCGAGGACGGGCCCGAACTGACCCAGGCGCAGCGCGGCGACAACCGGATCACCCGGATCGGCCGCCTCCTGCGCGCCAGCAGCATCGATGAGCTGCCTCAACTGCTGAACGTGCTGCGCGGCGACATGTCCCTGGTCGGTCCCCGCCCCCATGCCGCGGTCCATGACGAATATTACGGCGTGCGCATTCCGGACTACTACGCCCGCTACCAGGCGCGGCCGGGCCTGACCGGCTGGGCTCAGGTCAAGGGCCTGCGCGGCGGCACAGAGACGGTCGAGGCCATGCGTCGCCGGGTCGAGGCCGATATCGAGTACATCCAGACCTGGTCGATCCTGAAGGATGCCCAGATCGTCCTTCTCACCATTCCCAGCCTGCTGATCGCCGAGAACGCCTACTGAGCCTTGGTCTGGGCCAGGGAAAGGCGTTCGGCGACGATCAGGAACGCCAGCGCGAGTCGACCCGAAGGGCTGCTGATGGTGCTGACCACGCTCCTGAGGCGCCCCTCGCCGCCAGGCCGGCCAAACTCGATACGCGCCTGATAGACGACCTGATCGCGCACGGCGTCCGACAACTCGGGCCAGTGCTCATAGGCCAGACGCGTTCGACTCCGGAAGAGGCTGGTCTGCAGCGGAGCGACGGCGAACGAACGGCCGAGCGCGACATTGGCTGCGGCGATGTCGCCCCGCTGGAAATCGACGGCCGCCTTCCGAAGCCACGCGGCGCCGGATCCAGGACGCAGGGCGACTTCGCGACGGCTGAGGCCTTCCAGACGCGCCCGCGCCGTCGACCCCGCCGGGGAGGCAAGACCGGTCTCGATGCTGCTCGCCAGAACCTCCGCCGAAGCCGTCGGCATGGCGGAGAGGTCGCCGCCGAACCGTGACGCCGCCAAGGGAAGAGCGAACAACAGGGAGATCACGAGAGCGACGCCCGCGAAAGCTGTCGTTCCCCAGTCAGCCTTTCGCTCGGCGCGCGCGCGACGCGGCGCCGAGGTCGCGGTCATCGCGCCGAGCCCCACGGCGAAGACCGCCTGCAGAGCCGGGACCTGAACGGCGAAATCCGAGAGGCCATGCAGCAGGACGACCACCGTGGCGGCGATCGTGGCGCGCGCCAGCGCTCCGATCGTGCCCGGCCTGATCGCGTCCTGTCCGACACGCCAGAGCGCGGCGAGCAGCCAGGCCAGCATGACGACGGAGCCGACGATCCCGGCCTCCTCCAGCCATTGGAGGTAGAGGTTGTGCGTGGCGCGCACATCGAACAGGACGTTCAGGTTCCCGGTGGTGGTGATCAGCTGATTGACGACCGGAAAAGACCCGAGACCGAACCCGAACCAGGGCGAAGACTGGAAGGCTTGCCAGTGGGCGTCGAAGATCGCCTTTCGAACGGCGACGTCGCTGTCGAGGTGCTCCAGGCGCGCGGCCGTCAGATCGGCGCTGCGCATGGCCACGCCGATGACGATCAGCAGGGCCGCCGCGCCGCCAACGATCGCGATGGCGCGAACCCGTCGCCCCTGGGCCAGCACTTGCCATGTCAACAGCACCGCTAGACCGACCACGGTGGCGAAGATTCCGCCCCGCGAGGCTGTCAGCGCCAGGGCGACGGCGAAGACCGCCGCGGCGGCCAGGCTCAGGCTGGCGTTCAGGTCCATCCGGTCGAGACGCAGGGCGCCACCGGCGCGCTGGATGGCCTGGGAGAAGAACATCACGGCGAAGACAGCGCCTACGCCCATCAAGGTGGCGACGGAGTTGGGGCTGAACAGGGTCGCCGTCAGACGTCGCCCGGCGCGCAGGCTGACATGGTCGATGATCGCTATCGCCGCGAAGGCCGCGAGCCCGAGCAGCAGCCACCAGACCAATGTCCTGCGCCGGGTCTCCGACGCGCCGACAATGCGGGCCGCCAGGAACAGGCAGGCCAGGTTCACGAGGCTCACGAGATTGAGCATGAGGGCGGAGCGGTCGACGGTGATCGCACCGCCATTCCGGTCCAGATAGTTCCAGACGGGGTGCGCGCCGCCGGGCCCGAACGGCGTCAGGGGCCAGGCCGTGACGGCCAGCAAGCCGATGAACAGAAGGCCGGGCCAAGGCGCGGTCAGAATGCTTGGGACCTTTCGCGCCCAGCCGCAGGTTCGCAGCAGGATCAGGAGAAAGGCGGCCTGGAGCACGCCGAAGACAGCGGCCATGGCCACGTCACTGGCCCCGAATGCGATGATCTCGGCCAGGACCAGAACGACGAGGGCGCCGATCGCGACGCCCTCGGAGGTCTGCAATTTTCGCGTCCTGGCCGCCCCGGGCGAGGACGCTCCCCCGCCCGTGCGTGTCCTAGTCCGCATAGTACTTTCGATAGTTCGCGTAATAATAATAGGAGTCGCCGTAGCCGTAGCGGGACTGGGCCTTGAGATCCATCTGGGTCAGGGCCACGCCGGCGATAAAGGCGCGCGTGCCCTGCAGCAGGGCCAGGGCCGACTGCACGGCCTTTACCGGCGTCTTCTTCCAACGGACCAGCATCACCACCGCGTCGGCGTGCGGCGCCAGGATGCGGGTGTCGGCGATGGCCAGCAACGGCGCGGTGTCCAGCAGCACGATCTCGTAGCGATCGCGCAGGTCCTGCAGCAGCTTGTGCATGGCCGACGAACCGAGCACGTCGCGCGGCGTGTAGGCCGACTTGGCCAGCGGCAGGATGTGCGCGCCGCTCTCATCCATGATCACGGCCTGATCCAGAGTGGCGACGCCATTGAGAACCTCCAGCAGACCGATCGAGGCCGGCTCCTTGAGGAACTGGCTGATCGCGCTCTGGCGCAGGTCGCAGTCGACCACCACCACCTTGGCTCCCGAGGTCGCCAGGGTGCGGGCCAGGCAGAAGGTCGTCGTGGTCTTGCCTTCGCCCGGCAAGGACGAGGTGACCGCGATGACCTTCACGGGCTCGCCCACCTTCGAGAACAGGATCGAGGCGCGCAGCTTGCGCAGGCTTTCGGCGAAGCTGGAGAGCGGTTTGGCCAGAAGATAGTCGGCCGGCGTCATGCCCTTCAGAATCTTGGCGTCGTCGACCGTGGTGCCCAAGGTCGGGACGGCGCCGAGATAGGGCAGGCCCAGACGGCGCTCGACCTCATCCTCGGTGAACAGGCCCGCCATCAGGATCTCGGCCAGGACGATCGCGGCCACGCCCGCGCCCAAGGCCAGAACCAGGCCGAGCGCTAGGTTCAGCGATGGTTTCGGATAGCTGGGGCCGGTCGGAATCTTGGCCGGCGACACCACCCGGGCGTCGGCCTGCTCGATGCCGTCCGAGGCCGTGGTCTGCTTGAAGCGGGCCAGCAGGCTCTCGTACAAGGTCTTCACCGACTGCGCCTTACGCTCCAGCTCGGCCAGGCCGATGCTGGCGCGGTTGTTTCCCGCCAGCGTTCCCCTCGAGGCGGACACGCTGGACGCCACCGAACCGGTCCGCTGACGTGCGACCTGGGCCTGGGCTTCCAGATTGGAAATGATACGGCGGATTTCGGCCTGGATCTGGCCGTCGATGTCGGCCAGCTCACGCTTGGCCTTCAGCAGGTCCGGATGACGATCTCCATAGCGTCCGCCGAGATCCGCCACTTGGGCGCTCTTCTCGGCCCGCTGCTTGCGCAGCTGCTGCACCACCGGCGAGTTCAGGGATTCACCGACATCCTCGCCCGTGCTGCCGCGCGCCAGCTGCTGGCGCGCGATGTTCAGGCGCGCATCGGTCTCGGCCTGCGCGGCGCGGCTCAGGGCCAGTTGCTGGTTCAGGCCGGAGATTTCCTGCTCGGTCAGGGTCGCGCCTTCGGCGCTGAGCAGGTTGTTGGCGATCTTGTACTGCTGAACCGCCGCGTCCGCCTGCTGGACCTGGTCGCGCAACTCGCCGACACGGGTGTCCAGCCATTCATTGGCCTTCTGGGTCGCGTCGAACTTCGCCTCAAGCTGTTCGGTCAGATAGAGGTTGGCGAAAGCGTTGGCCAGTTCGGCCGCGCGCTTCGGATCGGTATGGGTATAGTCGATCGCGATGAGATAGGTCAGGCCCGCGCGGCGAACCTTCAGCCCCCCCAGCACATTGTCGACGATGCGTTCGCGTCGGCGCTGCAGCTCGATCGGATCCGTCGGCGTGGCCGTTGTCGGCGACGCCGCCTTCTTCAACGAGGAGAACCAGGCCTTCGCCCCTTTGGCCTGCGCGAGGTAGGGATTGAAGTAGGGGTCTTCCTCGAGCTTTAGATCCTTGACGACGCGCCCCGCCAGGGAGCGCGACTTCAGCACCTCGACCTCGGTGTCGACGACGGACGAATCCGCCGGCAGGCCCGAGAGCACCGCGCTCATATCGGTGACCTGTTCCCTGCGGACATCCAGCATCACCTGCGCGGTCGCGGTGTAGCGCGGCGTCTGTTGCAGGGTGAACAACACCACCGCCGCGAACACCACCACCGCCACCGCCGCGAAGAGTCGGAAGCGTCGCCTGAACGTCGCGATCACGATGTTCAGGTCAAAAGACAACGCTCCGGTGTCATTCACCGGAGCGTTCGAAGTTTCAAAACCGGAGCCGTCCATGGATACTCTCAGCAATCGGCAAACCTTGCCGTTTTGTGGTCGTTGCTAGAACTGCAGCGCCACGGACGCAATCAGCTTGTTGTCCTTGAACGACGAAGCCTTGGCCAAGCCGCTCGAGTCCTGCTTCAGGTAGTTGTACGTCAGGAACAGGCCCACGCGACGATTCAGCAGGTAGGTGGCTGTCGCCGAGAAGTTGTCGCGCTTGTCGCTGCGATCCACGCCCTTGTAGTTGTCCTTGCCGTGCGTGTAGGCGCCGGACAGCAGCACGTTACGCAGCAGCTCGTGGTCGATCGACGCGCCGATGTTGTTGGAAATGAAGCCGGCCGAACCCGTCGCGGTCGATTCCTCGATCGTGCGCGAGCCGTTCAGGCCGACGGTCGTCAGCTGGGTCGGGAACCACTCCAGGCGCCCCGCGGCGCTGAAACCGCTGATGCTCTTGTAGAGGGCGCTGTTGTCGTAGGACTGCTTCATGTAGCCGACCTGAACGTCGCCACGCACCAGATCGGACGCTTCGAAGTTGGCGCCGACGCCCAAGAGATAGCCGTCCGACGAACGATCGGTCGCGCCGCTGAGATCATAGTCCTTCTTGTTGCCCGTGGCCGTCGCATAGACCGCCGTGTCCGGACTGACCGCGTATTCGGCCTTTGCGCCGTAGTACAGTTCGTTGCGGTCACGCGTATTCTGATTGAACGCCGCGCCCTGGTCCTTGTAGTTGAAATCCTTGTCGTCAAGGCGGCCGGTCAGGCGCAGACGATTGAATTCCTTCACCGCAGTCAGGTTGGTGGTGGTGAGGTTGTACTCGACGGGCTTGGGCGTCGCGCCGGCGGGCGTGCCGGCCGTGATCGCCGAGCGCGGCTCGATCAGGCGCTGATACTGAGCCGAGCCGGAGATGTTCGAGCCCCGCACCACATCAATGCGACCGTTGGCCGCGAGCGTATATTCTTTGGCGTTTTCGGTCTTTTCGTCGCCATAGCGTATGACGTTGCCGCCCGCGAAGAAGCCGAGCGCGTTGCGCGACCAGTTCGACCGGACGGCCACTTCCGGCTTCACGCGCCAAATGTTGTCGTCGATCTTGCCCGCCGCCACGGCGTAGATGTTGTCGTTGTGCTCAAGGTCGACGGTCACGCGCGGATAGACGGTGAAACCGCCAGCCTTCTGGCCGGTCGCCTCATAGTCCGGTCGCGGGCGCTGACGAACGGAGACGTTCTTGTCACGCTTGAAGTTTGAACCGAGATCCTGCGCCTGAACAGCTTGTGGCGCGGTCAACGCGATACAGGCCGCAATGGCCGAGCACGTCAGAAGTCGCATAGCTTAATCCCCACCAAGGGTCGGTCGCCGCGCGTCGTGGCGCGCCAATCCGCCCGAATTTAAATCTTAGCCGCAGTAGGTCGCGATCACGCCCGCGCAGGGGTCGAACGCCGCCGGGGCCGTCGGGGCCGCCGCCGTCAGCCCGCCCGCACCGGGAGGATTGGCCGTCGGCGGGTTGACGAGGCTGGGCGCATCACCGCCCTGCGTCGTAGCGGCCGTGATGATGTTATTGACCTGCGTGACAACGGCCGTCGCGACCGCCGCCGGGACGGCGCCCGCGGCAACGGCGCTGTTGAGGGCGGCGCTAACGGCAGCCGCCGTCGCTCCCTTGCTGATCGCATCCTGCATCACGGCGGTGGTCGCCGCCTGAAGGATACCGGACTGCTTCGCCTTGGCCGCGTCGACCTTATCCTGAGCAGCCTTTTTCTCGGTGGCGGGCGCGGTGGCCGGAAGCGCGTTTAGCGCGGCCTGAGCGGCTGCGCCTTCATTCTGGGCGGCCACGAATTCCGGGGACTTGGTCGCGTTCGTTATGGCCTGGGTGACCTGCGCGGCAATCTGCGCCTGGGTCGGCGCGGCGGCGTTCGCGACAGACAGGAGGGTCGTCGGGCCCATAGAAAGCGGGGCAATCGCCATGATGGCGCCCAGGGTCAAGGCGCGTATGCGGTTAGAAGCCATGATTGCTCCCTCCAATTGAACGGCGTCCCTTTAGGACAACGTGAATAAATGCTCTAGCCCAGATAACGCGGTCTCGTCTTTTCCTAGCGACACCGTTCCCCGAAGAACACACTCAAGGCGCAATCTATGGGAGAAAGATAACTTGGTCGACGGTTTACACTTAAAAGTATGACGCGGTACCGCCGCCCAGCAGACGCACAGATAACATGCCGGGCGCATGGCTAGGCTTAGACTAACCATGTGGGACCGAGAATGGCAATGCTGCACTGCGAGAATCGGCGGCCGGCGCCGAGAATCTGATCGCTTTCGCGTCCGGGGCGATTAATTTGTCCGAATATTCCGCAATGGATCTGGTTAAGATTAAGCCGCCGCGACAGTCACGCCGGGAATTTGTCGCCGCTGCACAAGACATCCGTACCAGCCGAGACCGGCATAGGTCTCGTAGCCCGGCGTCAACGCATAGCCGACCGTGATGTCGCCGTCGGCGTAGCTGCCCATCGCACCGCTGGACACATCCAGCGGAAACACCTCGGTCAGGACGCCCTGGTTGTCGGAAGAGGCCAAGACGCGACCTTTCTGGTCCAGCAGCATGACGCGCGAACGCTCGCGCTCCTCCGGGGTCAGGCGAACGCCATCCACCACGGCCTGGGCCTGAGGCCGCCAGTCGAAATGGACGCCCAGCACGCCCAGGATCTTGCCCTTGGCCTGGCCGCCCTCGCGAATGGCCGTGGCGTAGGTGGCCACGGGCGCGTCGCCGAGGGCGCGAGCCTTCTCGATGTCACAGGCCACGAAGTCGTCGCCGGTCGCGGTGCGCATGCCGTCGCGGAACCACTTGGCGTCGGCGACGGACTGGCCGACCACGCCGGGATACTTGCCCGGCCGGCCATTGGCGACCACCCGCCCCTTGGTGTCGCAGATCCACAGGTCGAGATAGACGGTGTAGGCGTCGAGAATCACACCGAGGCGCTCACTGGCGTGACGGCTGGCGGCGGGATCGGCGTCGGCCAGGCAGGCGACCACCGCCGAGTCCGTGGCCCACCAACGGACGTCGCAGGTCCGCTCATAGAGATTGCGGTCGACGATCTCGATGGCGTTCAAAGCCAGATCGGCCAGGCGCTGGCCGCGCATGTGACCCAGGATCGCCCCGCCGATCGCCGAGAGCTCGTCGAGGTCGGCCCGCACCTGGCTTTCCAAGGCGGCGGCCACGGCGTCGATCTCGGTGGAGATCTTCTTGAATTCCTCGGCGACGATGGCGAAGCCCTTGCCGGCCTCGCCGGCGCGCGCCGCCACGATCAAGGCGTTGATCGACAACATCTTGGCCGCGCGGTTGACCCGGGCGATCTCGCCGATCTTGGCGCCCGCCACGCTGGACAGACGCTCCGACAAGTCCAGTATCCGTTCAGGACGAAGACTGACGTCTTGTTCCATCACAGGTAAGCCCCCACGCAAAACTTCCGTCCAATCGACTCACTTTACGCAAAATGACGCCCTCGTCATCGCCACGCGATGACACCGTTGGCCACACTCAAACAGGGACGGACTTCGTTAACGAGAAAACGCCGGATCGCCTTCGATTTGGGCGCCCGGCGCTTATAAAGACATCGCTCTTGGGCCGACTCATCCAAGCGGAGAACCAGCGCCGCTGATAATCCTCAGCTTTTCCATCCGCCAGTTCAAATCCGTTGAGACGCCTGGGCTCAGTCAGAATGAGGCCCGACATCCCCGACTGGCTGTTCACCCTGCCCGAGGCGGAATACCTGCGCCGCTGCGCGCCCGATCACATCGCCGCCGGATCACGAAGCCGCCCCTGCCGGACCGAAGGACAGCCAGCGTCCCATCAAAGGCTGCTGTTCCACGCCCGGCTTGGCATAGTCGCAGACGCCTTCGGGGAAGATCTCGCGCAGCTGCGCCAGCTCCTCGGGCTTTAGCGGCTTGACGTAGTCGGCCGGATCCAGTGGCTTCAACTGGCACTTGAGCACGTCGTTGGCCAGGGGCGCGCCAGCGACGATGTAGGGGTTGGCGTGCGGCGGATAGAGCCGGTTGCAGGCGGTGTCCTGTCCCCAGATCTGGCGCTCGGCGATCTTGCCGCCGTCCTTGTCGAAGCAGGCGTCGACCAGCGCGAGCGGCTTGGCGGCGACCACACGCTGGCGCGGTGTCAGTCCTGGCGGCGCGGCGCGCAACGCCCGCAGCCAGGCGTCCATCTGGTCGAGGGCTTCCAGCAGCACCGGATTGTTCAGACTGAACAGGCCCCTCCTGGAACTGTCGGTCAGCAACACCTGATTGTCGGCGTCGCCGTTGACGCGGATCAGGCGCTCGCGGAATGAAAACGAGTGAAAGCGCTGGTGGGGATCACCGTTGTCGAAGTCGGCATAGGCGCGGTAGTCGATGATCGGGACCGAGGCGAGACCGCCGCCGCCCGACAGGAACCGACCGCTGCGATAGCCCAGGGCGATCGCCGCCAGGTCGCCGCGCGTTCGCTCCGGGGTGAACTTCGCATCGATGTCGACCCCGCCGATGTTGCGATTCAGGTCCACGAACTGCGCCGCGCTGATCGCGCCGGCGTTGAAGGCGGTCAGCCCGTATTGCACCCCGACATTGTCCAGCGGTCGACGCGCGAAGCCGGTCGCGGGATCGACGCCAAAGCCGGCGCGGCCGTGGTCGTAGATCGAACAGCGCGCACCGCGCGGATTGCCCTTGGGATCGTACAGCAGATCCTTGGGCACGGCCTTGGGGCAAACGTCGGTCGGGTCGATACGATCGCCGCGATCACCCTGTTTCTCCAGCGAGGTGTAGTCGGGCAGGCCCGAGGCGGCGACGATCTGGTCCTGGGTCCAATCGGTCTTCGCCCCCGCCTTATAGTAGCGATAGACCAGCTTGGCGCCGAACGAATGGACGCTGACCGCCGCGTGGCCGACGTCGGGAAAGCTGCAGCCCACGACGACGCCGTCCAGCAGGCCCGGATAGTTGTCGGCGATCTGCTCGGCCTGGTAGGAGCCGCCCGAACAGCCCCAGCCGATCGTGCGCTCGGGTAGGCCGAAATGCTCGATGAAGCGCTCCTTGACCATCATCATGGTCTCGGACGCCAGCAGGTCGTTGCAGTTGTTGCCGAAGACGTTGAGCGTCGAGGAGGCCACCGCATAGCCGCGCGCCAGCATCTGGTGCTCCAGCACCCCGCCGGTCGTCTTGCCCTGCACGTACATGCCGCCCGGACAGCCGCCGCCGAAGGTGTAGACCAGGCCTCGGTTCCAGATCCGCGGCGGCCGCGTGGGCGACAGCGCTGGTCCGCGCGGGTCGTGCAGCACCGCGATCTGGTAGATCGAGCGGTTCACGACCCCGGTCTCGACCCGCACGATATAGGGATGACGTCCGCCGGCCGCGTCGATGATCTCGTCGAGGTCGCCCGGCAGGCCGTCGGTCGGCAAGGCTTTGAAGTCGCCATCCTTCTGGCGATAAACATAGTCCACCCGGGTCGGAACATCGCAATCGGCGCTCAGCGCTGGACCCAGCTTCTCGCCCGTTCCCGCGAGGGTGAACTCCTCGGTCTGGCAGATGAACGGCGTCTCGTGCGGACCCGAGATCACCGGCCCCTGAACCGGCCAGTTGGTCAGGGTCAGTCGCGCCGGGGTCGCGCCGGGGCGGCTGACCTCGAGGATGTTGTCGCCCAGAGCCAGGCCCGAGACGACCCCGACCAGCGCCCCGCCCGATCCACGCTGGAAGGCCGCGTCGACCGGGCGGCCGTTCAGCGTCACGCGGACGCCGGCGGGAGCGCTGACCTCAACCAGGGCGTCGCCGCCCGTGACGAGGTCGTTGTGAGAGGAGAGCACGCGAATACGGGCCGCGTCGCCGGTCTGGACATGCTCAGCCGAGACATAGGGCTGAGCGCTGGCGCCCGCTCCCCAGGCCAGAACCAGTCCCAGCATCATGCGCCAGAACATCGACCGCGTAATCCGCATGGTGCGCCCTCCCCTACTCCTCGCCCTAGCGGCGCAGCCGCAGGCCGACCTTGAACATCGGTCCGATCACGTCGTACTGCGGCGAGGCGTTCAGGCCATAACCCCAGCCGAAACCCTTTGGCGGCTTGACGTTGAAGACGTTGTCGGCGTTGGCGAACACCTCGGCCTCCCCGCCCAAACCCTGGAACGTGTAGTTGACGTTCAGGTTGGTGTAGAGGCGCGCGGCGACGTGGTTGTCGTCGATCTCGTTGGGCGCCTTGAAGTCGTTGCTGACCACGCCGCTGGACAGGTAGCGATTGACCACCGTCACGCGCAGCGGACCGTTCTTGTAGAAGGCGCTGGATTGCACCGTCCAGTGCGGCTGGCGGTCGCCCAGCGAGCCGGCCAGGTCCAGGGCGGTGACGCCGTCATTGGTCTCGAACTTGCCGACATAGTTGGCCAGCATCCGCAGACCGACCTCGCCGTCCCAGCCGGAGACCAGGTTTGACACCGGCATGCGATAGGACGCCTCGATGTCCAGGCCGCTGGTCTCGAAGCCGGCCAGGTTCAGGTTGGTCGAGCGGATCTCGATGATGTCGCCGCCCAGGCGGGTGATCTGGCCGCACAGCTCCGCGTTGCCGTTGAAGCAGCGATCAACGATCTGCTGCACCGCCAGGGTCGAGATCGAGTCGCGGATCTTGATCTGGTAATAGTCGACCGAGGCCGAAAAGCCGGAGAAGAAGCGCGGCTGGAAGACGACGCCGCCGGAGACGGTGTCGGCGATCTCCGGCGTCAGAGCGGCGTTGCCGCCACCGATCTGCTGCAGGTTGACGGTCACCGAACCCGGCTTGAACCGGTCGATGACGTTGGCGCGGGCCTGGGTCGCGCCGGTGTACAGTTCCTGCAGGCTGGGCGCGCGGATGTCGCGCGACCGGGTGAAGCGCAGGCGAATGTCCTCGATCGGCGTCCAGGTGACGCCGGCCTTCCAGGTCTCGACGCGGCCCGAGGTGGAATAGTCGGTCACCCGACCCGCCAGGTTGGCGTCGGCCTGGCCCAGGCCCTCGCTCTTGAGCAGCGGCACGACGAGTTCGCCGAAGGCCTCCTTGACGTTGTACGAGCCGCCATAAGGCTTGGGATTGCCGATGCCGAACGCGCTTTCCCGCGACAGCGGGTCGGAGACGGCCTTGATCTCCTCGCGGCGATACGAGGCGCCGGTCGCGAACGACACCGGCCCGGCCCAGGTCGAGAACAGGTCGCCTTGCAGCGAGCCTTCGATGACGTGCTGGGTGTAGCGCTGGCGGGTGAACTGTTCGCCCAGCACGTAGTCGATCGCCGCCTGCGAGGCCGCGCCCTGGCCGAAGATGTTCAACGGCGCGCAGCCGTTGTTCGGATTGGTCAGGGTCGAGCGGCAGACTATCGTGCCCGGCGCGATGCCGGCGGCGTTGCCGGGCGGCGCGACCACCGCATCTACCGCCAGGTTGACGTTGCCCTGGGCGGTGACGCCGCCACGCGAGGTGATCAGGTTATCGTCGACCGTGCCAAAATAGGTGTTCTGGCCGAACTGGTAGTAGGCGTTCCACTTCCAGCCGCCGCCCAGCGCGCCGTCCAAGCCGGTGACGAAGCGGTAGGTGGTGTTGGTGTTCTTGATCCGCGAATTGCCGGTCCAGTCGTCGTTCATCCGGCCGATGTTCAGGAGGGCGGGCCCAGCCGGATTGCCGCCGCCGGCGCCCGACATCTGGGCCTTGATGCTGGCCGGCAGGAAAGCGTTGTCGGCGCTGACCGACAGCCAGGTCGTGGCGCTGGTGCCAAAGCGGTAGGGCGGCACCGAATAGGACGGACCAACATTGCTCTTGGTGTACATGCCCTCGACGAAGGCGCTGAAATTGTCGGTCAGCTTGTAGTCGGCGTGGCTGAACAGGCTGATCCGGTCCGACGGGTTCACCGCTTTGATATTGTCGTAGATCTGGGTGTAGTCGCCGTAGGGATCGGTCGCCGGGGCCAACATGTTACCGGTCGGATTGACGTAGGTCCCATAGATGAAGCGGTGGGTGGAGCCGCCCGGACCGAAGGCCGTGCCGGCCAGCGAGCAGTTCGGGATATTGGCGCCGGTCGCGGTGCGGCAACCGTTCACGAGGCCGCCCGTCGACATATAGGCGGCCACGATATTGCCCGCGACCTTGACACGGCGCGGCTGGCCGTTGGTCGCCGTATAGGCGGGATTGTTGATCACGCCGGGCCGCGCCGCCAGCCAGTCGCGGTCCATCAGGTTCTGCGGCCCGCCGACGAAATATTCCGCCGAGGCGATGATATGGCCGCGCGCGTCGGCGAACGAGCGGCCGACGGCGGCCGAGATCGTGCCTTCGCCGTTGTCGCCGTGGCTGGAAACGCCCGTGGAGATCTCGGCCTTGAAACCGTCGAACTTGGTGTCGAGCACGAAGTTGACCACGCCGGAGACAGCGTCAGACCCCCAGGCGGCCGAAGCGCCGCCGGTCACCACGTCGATGCGCGAGATCAGGGCGCTGGGCAGGATGTTGACGTCGACGATGCCGTTACCGGTCGAGGGCACGACGCGGCGGCGGTCCAGCATGACCAGGTTGCGATTGGCGCCCAGGCCGCGCATGTCCAGGCTGCCCTGGCCGCCATTGGCCGAGCCGTTGCTGCCGCTGCGCGCGCCGCCCTGATTGCGGAAGACCGGCAGGTTGCGGGAGACGTCGACCAGGCGCGTGACGGCCTGCTCCTTGAGCTGCTCGCCGCCGACGACGGTCACGGGAGTCGGCGCCTCGAAGCCGTCGCGAACGACGCGCGAGCTGGTGACGACGATGGTCTCGACCGAGGTCTCGCTGTCCGCGGCCTGAGTGACGGCTTGCGCTTGGGCGTTGGCCGCCGTGGCCATGGCCAGGCAGAGCATGGACGCACTGGTCCACAGAGTGTGTTGACGCATGTTTCGGCTCCCTTTTCCCCGGAGCTCTTGGCCGCCGCTTTCGCGGGTCGGTGAGCTCTTCATAGGGTTTGTTCTAGTGTGTGAACCTGACAGCAGCCTTGCGGCCCAAGCTCAGGCGACGAGAGGTCAGGCGATGAACGGAAAGGCTCCCACGAGGCCGCCCGCGATCAGCAGCACCAGCGAGGTGGCCACGGCCCAGCGGACCGTGAATTTCTGGTGCTCGCCGAACTCCACGCCGGCCAGGTTGACCAGCAGGTAGGTGGACGGGACGAGCGGGCTGAGCAGATGCAGCGGCTGGCCCACCAGCGAGGCGCTGGCGATGGCCTGGCGGCTGACCCCATAGTGCGAAGCCGTCTCGGCCAGGATGGGCAGCATCCCGAAATAGAAGGCGTCGTTGGAGATGAAGAAGGTCATCGGCAGGCTGATCAGGCCGGTGATCGGCGCCATGTAGGGTCCGAACGCGGGCGGGATAATCGCCACCAGCCCCTTGGACATGGATTCGACCATGCCCGTGCCGTTGAGGATGCCGGTGAAGATGCCGGCCGCGAAGATCAGCGATACAACCGCCAGGATGTTGGCCGAATGCGCCGCCACCCGCGCCTTCTGGGCTTCCAGATTGGGATAATTGACCACGGCGGCGATGCAGAAGGCCACCATGAACAGCACCGGCAGCGGCAGCAGACCGATGATCAGCACGACCATCAGGGCCCCGGTCAGAGCGGCGTTGAACCATAGCAGCTTGGGCCGGCGCGCCTCGGGATCGGACGAGACCGTGAACGCCCCGCCCGCGACATCGACAATCTCGGCGACGCCGGCGTCGCCCACGACGGTCTGTTCGAACCGCGGCGTGTCCTCGCCCAGCACCAGGCGGCCCAGCCGCTTACGCTCGAAGCGTCCATAGACGAAGGCCAGCCCCAGCAGCCAGACGAACGCGATGACCATGGCCGGCACCAGGGGCAGGAAGACGTCGGCGGCTTCCAGTTGCAGCGCACTGGCGGCGCGGGCGGTCGGCCCGCCCCAGGGCGTCAGGTTCATCACGCCGCTCGACAGCATGATCAGGCAGGCCATGATCAGCGGATTAAGGCCCAGGCGCTTGTAGAGCGGCAACAGCGCGGCGGCGGTGATCATGTAGGTGGTCGAACCGTCGCCATCCAGCGAGACGAAGGTGGCCAGCACCACCGTGCCCATGACGATCCGCACCGGGTCGCCGTGGACCATCCGCAGCAGCGCCCGAACCAGCGGGTCGAACAGGCCCGCATCGATCATCACGCCGAAATAGAGGATCGCGAACATCAGCATCACGCCGGTCGGCGCGATGCTCTTGATGCCCGACAGCATCATGGGCCCCAGGCCGGCGCCGAAGCCCGCCAGCAAGCCGAAGACGATGGGAATGAAGATCAGCGCCACCAGCGGCGTCAGGCGCCGCGTCATGATCAGCACCATGAACGTGGCGACCATCGCGAAGCCGAAGAGAGAAAGCATCAAAGCCGTCGGCGCCAAACCTCGCCCCTACCCTAAGAATCGTCCTGGGCTTCGGCGTGCCGGCCAGGGCTGTTTGAGGGCACTGTAGGGCGGTTGGCTTGCAGGAACCTGTCGTCATCAAATCGGCTGACGACGACGTCGCGCTGGCCCTACTATCGCGTCAGGGGGCGACAGAATCCCCCTGGGGGAGACAGCGCGGCCGTGGCCTTGTCGAACGTGATCGGCCTTCGCCTGTTCGGGCCGGAGGCCCGCCAGTCGGTCTTCGATCGTCTTCGCGTGATGCTGGCCGGCGTGTTTCTGATCGGCGGAGCCCTGGCGCTGGTCGCCGCCTTCCTGTTCTCCCGCACCGCCGCCAACGAGGCCTATGACCGCCTGCTGATCAGCGCGGCCCTGCAGATGGCCGAGACGGTGGCCGTCGGCGAAACCGGCGTCACCGCCAACCCGCCCGATGCGGCCTTCGAGACCCTGGCTCAGGCCAAGAACGACCGTGTGTTCTACGTCGTGCGCGATCCGCGCGGCCGGGTCATCACCGGTACGCCGAACCTGCCTGGGCTGGCGACCTCGTCGGAACTGAATCGCCCGCGGATCGGCGACGACGAGGTTGGCGGCGCGCCGGTGCGGACAGCAACCGTGGGGCGCTACGTGACCACGCCCGCCGGCGGCGGCTGGGCCAGCGTCGTCGTCGCTCAGACCCACCTGGCGCGGAACACCTTGGTCTGGTCGCTGATGCTGAAGATCGCGGCCCTGGTCATCTTCGTCAGCGCCCTGGGCTTCTTCGCCGCCCTGGCCGCCGCGCGGCGCGCGCTGCTCCCCCTGTCACGCATCGAACAGGCCCTAGCGGCGCGGGAAGCCAACGACGTGACGCCGCTGGAGGTGGAAAGTCCGCGCGAAACCCAGGCCCTGGTCGACGCCATCAATCTGGTCATGGCCCGGTTCGACGATCGGATGTCGCGTCTGCAGACCTTCGTCGGCATCGCCGCCCACCAACTGCGAACGCCGATCGCCGCCTTGATGGCCCAGGTCGAGCTGCTGGACGGCGATCGCGCGGCCGCCGCTCGCCACGCCAGGATCGAGCGGCTTCGCGAGCGCCTGATCGAACTGGGACGCCTGACCAACCAGCTCCTGGGCCACGCCATGGTCATCTACCGGGCGGGCACCATCACGCCAACGGTCGTCGACTTGTCGGACATCGCCCGCAAGGCTTTGAACGACGGCGTTCCCCGCGCCTTGGACCGCAATCTGACCCTGGCCTTCGACGCGCCGGATCCGGTCATGATCCTGGGCGACGAGGTCACCCTGCGCGAAGGCCTGACCAACTTGGTCAACAACGCCGCCCTGCATGGCGCCCGCGCGCGGCTGGAAGTCGGCGTCACCCACGAGAACGGCGAGGCCGTGGTCTGGATCTTCGACGACGGTCCCGGCATCGGGCCAGACGACTGGGCCGCGGCGCTCAAGCCCTTCACCAGTCCGCGCGGCGCGCGCGCCGGCGCCGGCCTTGGCTTGGCCATCGCCCAGGAGATCGCCGTCGCGCACGGCGGCCAGCTCGAACCCCGGCGCGGCCCGGACGGCTTCGAGATCCGCATGCGCCTGCCCGCCGTGGAGGCTCCATGAAGCGCGCCCTGCCCTGGCTGTTCGGCCTTGTCGTGCTGGTCATCGGCTGCGTCCTGGTCTGGCGGCGCCCCGAACCGCTGCAGCCGCCCTATCCGCGCCCCAGCGTCGGGGCGCAGACGCTGTTTCCGGCCCGCGATCTCGGCGCACGGTTGCTGACCATCGAGGGCGCGACGGACGTCAGCTTCATGCGCCCGTTCATCGTCGCCTTCCAGGCCACCCACCCGGACGTCTCGATCCAGTATGTCGACATGCTGAGCAGCGAGCTGCTGACCCGGGCCCAGAAGGGTTGCGATCGCGTCCAGGCCCAGCCGGACCTCTATGTCACCATCGCCACCGATCACTTGGTGGCGCTGGCCAATCACGGTTGCGGACGCCCCGCGCCCAAGGCCGTGGCCGCCCTGGCCCCGGCGGCCGCGCAATGGCGGCGCGAAGTGATCGCCTTCAGCCTGGAGCCAGCCGTCTTCGTCTACGACAGCCGCGCCTTCCCCAAGGGCGAGCCGCCGTCGAGCCACTTGGCGCTGGTCGAGTCGCTGCGCGCCGATCCCCTGGCGTGGCGCGGCCGCATCGGCACCTACGATATCGAACAGTCCGGCCCCGGCTACAACTACGCCAGCTTCGACGCCCGCCAGGCGGCGATCTACGGCCGGCTGATCGAGAGCTTCGGCCGCAGCCTGGTGCGGACCTATTGCTGCTCAAACGAGATGGTCGACGCCGTCGGTCGCGGCGAGATCCGCATGGCCTATAATGTCCAGCTCTCCTACGCCTATGCCGGCCAGCGACGCTACGGCCATGTCGGCGTGGTTCTGCCGTCCGACTACCAGGCCATCCAGACCCGCTCGGTGATGATGAGCCGTGACGCCCGCAACCCCGGCGACGCCACGGCCTTCGTCCAGTTGCTGGTCTCGCCGCGCGGTCAGCTCATCGCCCGCGAGCAGGTCCAGCCGCCGCGAGGCGCGATCACCCGTGGCGCGCTGTCCGAAGCCGAGCGCGCCAGCCAGGAGGTGGTCGGCTCCTCTCTGCTGTCGCTGCGCGATCCGGCCAAGCGCGGCGCCTTCATCCGCGAATGGCGCCGGGCGCTCTATCCGCCGCCTGAGGCGCGGACGCCCTAGAGCATTTTCCGACGAAGTGGATACCGGTTCGTCGTCAGAAAATGCGTTAAAACAAGATGCTAGAGCATTTCACCGATCCAATTGGATCGGAAAATGCTCTAGCTGGCGGCGACGATCTGATAGCCAAGGCCGCGATGGGTGCGGATCTCGGCAAGGGAGCCGGCCAGCTTGGGCCGCAATCGGGTGATGATGACCTCGACCGCGTTCTCGGACGGCTCGGCGGCGTAGTCGAAGATCTGGTCCAGGATCTGGGCCTTGCTGAGGATCTTGGCCTGGTTGGCCAGCAGCACCTCCAGCACCGACAGCTCCCGGCGTGTCAGGTTGATCGGCGCGCCCTTCACGGCCGCGATGCGGGCGGCGCGGTCCAGGCTGACGTTCTGGCAGGCCAGCACGTTGGTGCGGTCGCCGCTGCGCCGCCGCAACAGGGACCGCGCCCTGGCCTCCAGCTCGCGGAAGTCGAACGGCTTGACCAGATAGTCGTCGGCGCCGTGATCCAGCACGTCGACGCGGTCGTCGACGGTCGAGCGGGCGGTCACCACCAGCACCGGCGTCCCGCAGCGCCGGGCCCGCAGGTTTCGCAGCACCGTCACCCCGTCCATCTCGGGCAGGTTCAGGTCCAACACCACCAGCTCGTAGGTGGTGTCATGCAGCAGATCGTCGGCGCTGACGCCGTCCTGCGCCCAGTCGACCGCGTGGCCCATCCGCGCGATGCACGCGACGATGCCTTCTCCGAGGTCGGCCGTATCCTCGACGACGAGAACCCGCACGCTTCACTCCCTTTGTCCGGCCCTCGCTTCGTGGGGCCTTTTTATCAAGTCTGCCCAAGTCGCCTGGCGCGCGCCAGGCCTGGGAGACTCAATGCAAGGCAGACGATACTGCGCCAGTCTGACAGCTGGCTGTCAGGTTGGGGCGGCAGAGTGCTCGCCGCCGGGGGACAGGGTCACCACAACGAAGGACCTCGCCCCGGCGCGTCGATTGGGAGGCAGATTTGAAATTGACGAAACACCTGTTGGCCGCCGCATGTCTGGCGGCGCTGGCGCCCGTGACGGCCGGCGCCCAGACCGCATCGACATCGCAGGCGACCGTTCCCAGCCCGCTGGCCCACGCCGCGCCCTATGCCGAGCACGTCAGCACGCCCTCGCGTCGGGCGGCGGTCGAAGCCGGCCGCAAGCGGATCGCGGACTACATGGCCCAGCGCGGCGTGCCGGGCCTGGCCATCGCCGTGTCGATCGACAATGTCTTCGTCTGGTCCGAGGGTTTCGGCCTGGCCGATGTCGAACAGGGCGTGCCTGTCACCCCATCGACCCTCTTCCGCACCGGCAGCGTCGCCAAGCCCATGAGCATGGCGATCGCCGCCCGTCTGCACGACCAGGGCAAGCTCGACTTCGACACGCCCGTGCAGAAGCTGGTCCCGACCTTCCCCGTGAAAAGCAAGCCGATCACCTTCCGGATGCTGGCGGGAATGCTGGGCGGCCTGCGCCACTACCGCCTGGGCAGCGACGACTTCTTCAACGCCGTCAAGTACGACAACCTGCTCGGCTACGTCGATACGTTCAAGGACGAGCCGCTTGCCTTCGAGCCGGGCGCGAAATTCAACTATTCCAGCCTCGGCACCAACCTGCAGGGCGCCATGACCCAGGCCGCCGGCGGCAAGCTCTTCCCGGATCTGGCCCAGGAACTGGTGTTCGAACCGCTGGGCATGGTCCACACCCTGCCTGACCGCAACGAGGAGATCATCCCCTACCGCGTCCGCTACTATGAGCGCACCGGCGGTGAGCACACCTATCGCATCCGCCAATCCTCGTGGGGTGACGGCGGACGCGGCGTGCTGCTGAACGCCCCCTACAGCGACAACAGCAACAAGTTTGCCTCCGGGGGCTATCTGACCACGCCCGAGGATCTGGTCCGCTTCGGTCAGGCTCACCTCGCGCCCGGCTTCCTGAAGGCGGCCACGCTGAAGGAGCTCTTCACCGAACAGAAGACCACCGACGGCAAGGGCACCGGCTACGGGATGAACTGGTTCATCGACAAGACCCCCGCCGGCGACCCGATCTACTGGCATTCCGGCTCGTCGGTCGGCGGCAACTCGATGCTGCTGATCTATCCGAAGCAGAACCTGGTTCTGTCCATGCAGACCAACCTGACGGACTCTAACCTCAAGGGTCTGCCGCGCGAGCTGGCCCAGCTGTTCATGAAGTGAAGTCGACGCGATCGTTCAACGATTGAATGCACAGATCGCCGTCGCGGACGGTGATCGTGGCGGACTGAAGGTGACGATTTGGCTTTGACCCAGACCTCAGTACAGGTGTCCAAATGACCACAGGATATCGCGTTCGCGAAGCAAGGATGTTGCGGATCTATTGCCCGGTCGAACGGCAGACGATCATTGCTCTGGCCGGTGGAGACGCGTCGGCCATGGAGCGGGACCCAACCCTGGCGAAGATGCTGCGGATTCTGCGCGCAGATGGACCTTTAGGCGATTTCGGAATCTACAAATCCGTGGCCGAGATCGTCGCTGGCTGGGAAATCTTCAGACCTGAAACCGGCGCTCAACCTGCATTCGGCGAACCCGGTCAACCAGCAGCTTCTCCGACTGTTATACTGACCACCTACTTCCCCTATGATGCGTCGGCGCATGCTGTAGATCGCTGCCTGGAAGCGATTATGCTTGCCCATCCCTGGGAAACACCTGTTATCGAACTTCGCGATGCGTCGCTGTTGGAACGAAGCTAGTTCAGCGACGGCGCCGAAGAGCATTTCGGGCGCCGCCGCCTTTGGCCCGCAGGTCAGGACAAGCCGAGCGGTCGAACAGGCCGGGTTCAGGTCGATGACGCCCCTGGTTGGGGCAAGATTCCATCAGCAAGAAACCGGTTCACTAAGCTCGACGGATTCCACCCAGCGTGGCTTACGCTCTCATCTGTCGTGGATCATTTCTCACTCTTGGTGAGCCGGTCCAACTCTCTACAGAGGCTTAGACATCGACCTCGGCGTCCAGGGCGTTTTCCTGGATGAACTCGCGGCGCGGCTCGACCAGATCGCCCATCAGACGACTGAACATCTCGTCCGCGTCGTCGGCGTGGTTGACGCGAACCTGCAGCAGGGTGCGGGCCTCGACGTCCAGCGTCGTCTCCCACAGCTGATCCGGGTTCATCTCGCCCAGGCCCTTGTAGCGCTGGATGCTCAGCCCCTTGCGGCCGGCGTCCATCACGGCGGCGACTAGGTCCATCGGCCCCCGGACGGTGGTCGACTTGTCCTTGCGACGGAACACGGCTCGCCCAGAGAAGATCTCAGCCAGAGCCCCGGCCCGCTCGGCCAGGCGTCGGGCGTCGGCGGCCTGCAGCAGGCCATCGTCCAGCACGACGCTCTCGGTGACGCCGCGACGGGTGCGCTTGAAGACATAGGCCGTGTCGCCGCGTTCGCCGGTCCACGGTCCGTCGCCTTCCTCGGCGTAGAGGTCGAGGCGGGTCGCCGCCGCGGCGATGTCGGGGTTGTCGCCCAACAGGCCGGCCAGGGCCGACTGCTCGACGGCGAAGGACGGCGCGCGGGCGGCCAGGCGATCGATATTGCCCTTGGCCTGGCGGCACAGCTGCACCAGGGCCAGCAGGTCCTGGCCGGTGCGGCGCTCGCCCGACGGCAGGTCAAGCTCCGCCCCCTCGACGCCCTCGTCGATCAGGAAGGCGTCCATCTCGCTGTCGTCCTTCAGATAGCGCGAGGACTTGCCCTTGGCGGCTTTATAGAGCGGCGGCTGGGCGATGTAGATGTAGCCGCGCTCGATCAGCTCCGGCATCTGCCGGTAGAAGAAGGTCAGCAGCAGGGTGCGGATGTGGGCGCCGTCCACGTCGGCGTCGGTCATCAGCACGATCTTGTGGTAGCGCACCTTGTCCGGGTTGAAGTCGTCGCGGCCAATGCCGGCGCCCAGGGCCGTGATCAGCGTGCCGATCTGGTCGGATGACAGCATCTTGTCGAACCGCGCGCGCTCGACGTTCAGGATCTTGCCGCGCAGCGGCAGGACGGCCTGGTTGTCGCGGTTACGGGCCTGCTTGGCCGAGCCGCCGGCCGAGTCACCCTCGACGATGAAGATCTCGGACTTGGCCGGGTCGCGCTCGGAACAGTCGGCCAGCTTGCCGGGCAGCGAGGTGATGTCCAGCGCGCTCTTGCGGCGGGTCAGTTCGCGGGCCTTGCGAGCGGCTTCGCGGGCGGCGGCGGCCTCGGCGATCTTGCTGACGATGGCCCGGGCCTCGTTCGGGTGCTCCTCGAACCAGGTCGCCAGACCTTCCTGCACCAGGCCTTCGACGGCCGGGCGCACCTCGGACGAAACCAGCTTGTCCTTGGTCTGCGAGCTGAACTTGGGGTCCGGCACCTTGACCGACAGCACGCAGGTCAGGCCTTCGCGGGCGTCTTCGCCGCCGACGCTGACCTTTTCCTTCTTGGTGATGCCCGAGCTCTCGGCATAGCCGGTGATGATCCGGGTCAGGGCCGCGCGGAAGGCCGACAAGTGCGTGCCGCCATCCCGCTGCGGGATGTTGTTGGTGAAGCACAGCATCTGCTCGTGGTAGCTATCGTTCCACCATAGGGCCAGATCGACCTCGACCTTGTCCTTGACGCCGCGCACCACGATCGGGGTCTTCAGCAGCGGGGTCTTGACCTTGTCCAGGTGGCGGACGAAAGCCTCGATGCCGCCGTCATAGTGCAGCTTCTCTTCCCACGGCTCGGCGTCGCGCAGATCACGGAAATAGATCGTCACGCCCGAGTTCAGGAACGCCAGCTCGCGCAGGCGGTGCTCCAGGGTCTTCCGGTCGAATTCAATGAACGCGAAGGTGGACCGCGACGGGAAGAAGGTCACTTCCGTACCCGACAGCAGCTCGCCGGCCTTCGGCCCGTCCTCACGCATCGGCGAGTCGCCCGTGACCTTCAGCGAGGTCACCGCGTCACCGCGCTCGAAGCGCATCTGGTGGGCCTTGCCGCCCCGGTGGATCTTCAGTTCCAGCCAGTCCGACAGGGCGTTGACGACCGAGACGCCGACGCCGTGCAGGCCGCCCGAGACCTTGTAGCTGTTCTGGTCGAACTTACCGCCGGCGTGCAGCTGGGTCATGATGACCTCGGCCGCCGAGACGCCTTCGCCCTCGTGGATGTCGGTGGGGATGCCGCGACCGTCGTCGGTGACCGTCACCGAACCATCGGCGTTGAGGATCACCTGGACCTTCGTCGCGTGACCGGCCAGGGCCTCGTCGATGGCGTTGTCGACCACCTCATAGACCATGTGGTGCAGGCCCGAGCCGTCGTCGGTGTCGCCGATGTACATGCCGGGGCGCTTGCGGACGGCGTCCAGGCCCTTCAGCACCTTGATCGAGTCCGCGCCGTACTGGGCGGCGGCTTCCTCGGTGGTCATTTCGTGGGCCGGCGCTTCGGGAACTTGGTCTTCGGTGTTCTCGGTCATTCGTCTTCCAGGATGGTCAGGCCGGCGTCGCACACGCGAACACCTAGCGCCCGACCCTTGAGATGGTCGAACAGCGACTCGTCCGTGCCGGTGAGGAAGGCCTGGAGCTTGAGCGCCGTGAGTTCGTCGGCCAAGGCGGCCCGACGGGTAAGGTCGAGATGCGCGGCGACTTCGTCGAGCAATATTACAGGATTCGGCGCGGATTCCGCACGCGAAAGTCGCGCCGCCTGGGCCAAAACCAGGTTCAAAATCAGGGCTTTTTGCTCGCCCGTGGAGCATTCCGCCGCCGGACGGTCCTTGTCGACGTGGAAGATGGCAAGATCGCCGCGATGGGGGCCGGTCAGGGCCCGCCCGGCCGCCCCGTCTCGCGCGCGCGCGACGGCCAGGGCGGCGGCCAGACGCTCTTCGATCTCCGCGAACGGAACCTCGTCCAGCGCCATCTTCTCCCACTCGCCGGTCAGGGTCAGGCGGGCCTGCGGGAAGGGGCGGTCGCCGCGTCCGTCGATCTCGTTCTGCAGGGCCAGCAGCGTGCGGGCGCGGGCCTGGGACAGCAGAGCGCCGGACTCCGCCAGCCGGGCCTCCAGGGCGTTCAACCAGGTCGCATCCGGCGCGCGCCCGGCCTCGGCCGCGTCGGTCAGCAGGCGCATGCGCTCGCGCTGGGCTTTGTCATAAGCGTTGGCGTTGGCCGCGTGTCCGGGCTCGCCGGCGAAGACCAGGCGGTCGAAGAACCGGCGGCGCTCGGACGCGGCCTCCAGAAACAGGCGGTCCTGGGCCGGCGTCAGCCAGATCGGCCGGACGTGGTCGGCCAGGCGGCCCGGCGAGACAGTCTCGCCCTCGATGCGAACGGTGCGGCGGGCGGCCCCGCCCTGCTCGACGCCGGTGCCGATGCGGAGGGGGGCGTCCTCACCGGACTCGACCTCGGCGGCCACGGCCCAGGCCCGGCCGACCGCTTCACCGGGCAACCGACGGCCGACCTCGGCCATGCTGGACCCACGCAGACCCTTGCCGGGGGTCAGCAGGCTGATCGCTTCGAGAAGATTGGTCTTGCCCGCCCCGTTGGCCCCGAACAGATAGACGCTGCGCCCCTCGGTCTCGAGGCGCGCGCGCGCGTACGAGCGGAAATCCGTCAGGGTCAGGGAAAGCAGTGCGGCCGACGCCATGAGCGCCTAATAGCATTTCGGGAGCGATGCGCAGCCCAGCACTTCAGGCGAAGCTGCCGCGTCGCCCCAGCGCAAGGTGAGCCAGGGTGTGAACCTCGCCCCAGGCCAAGTGCAGGACATGCCGCCCGGAGACGAGCAGCAGGGTCCAGATGCCCACGCTCAGCGCGACCGCACCAACGCGCTCCCAGGCGATACGCATGCTCATCTCCACGTCGAATTGGACGTGGGTTGCGCCCCGATAGAGACCGAAAGCGGTCCTAACCGGGGCGAAACTTGGCCGCGAAACCTAACCCAGCTTGTAGCCGCAGAGCTTGTTGCCATCCAGATCGCGGAAATAGGCGAAATAGGCCTTCGGCATCCGCGCGCCCGGCTGGCCCTCGTCCTTGCCGCCCAGTTCCAGGGCCTTGGCGTGGAAGGCGTCGACCTCCTCGACCGTGTCGAAGGCGAAGCCGCCCATCATGCCGTTGCCGACGCAGGCCGGATTGCCGTCATACGGGCCCAGCACCCCGAACATGCAGCCGTCGCCGCGATAGAGACGGCCGCCCGACGGGTGCTCGAACAGCGGTTTCATGCCGATCGAGCCCAGCAGGCCGTCATAAAAGGCCTTGGCCTTCTCCAGGTCGTTCGAACCGACCGTCACGTAGTTCAGCTTGGCCATGGGCCACCTCCCGTTTTCTTACGAAACGGACCTTAGCGCGCTTATGAGCGTTCGCAACATGACCCTCGCGTCAGGGTGGGCGTGAAGACCCGCCGCTTAACGCCTCCGCGGCGTCCCAGACAGCAGAACGGGCGCCCGAAGCGCCCGTCCTTTGTTCTTCAAGACTCTGTCGCGGGATCAGACTCGCAGCGGCATCAGCACGTACTTCACGCCCGGATCGACCGGATCGACCACCAGGGTCGGGCTGGCCGGGTCGGCGAAGCGGAACTCGGCCTGCGGGCCGGCGATCTGGCCGCATACGTCCAGCAGGTAGCGGGCGTTGAAGCCGATCTCGAAGGGCTCGCCGTCGTAGTCGACCTCGACCTCTTCCACGGCCTGGCCGGCTTCCATGTTGCGCACGGTCAGGGTGATGCGGCCCGGCTCGATGGCCAGCTTCACCGAGCGGCTCTTCTCGGCCGAGATGGTGGCCACGCGGTCGACGGCCTTGGCGAACAGATCGTTGTCCAGGGTCAGGATCTTGGCGTTGTCGCGCGGAATGACGCGCAGATAGTCCGGGAACGCGCCGTCGATGACCTTGGAGGTCAGGGCGGCCTGGCCGAACTCGAAGCGGACCTTCTGGGGCGAGACCTGCAGGTCGACCGTCTCGCCGGCCGATTCCATCAGGCGGCGGGCCTCGGCGATGGTCTTGCGCGGCACGATCACGCCCGGCAGGCCGGCCGCGCCCTCGGGGGCCGGCATCTCGGCCAGGGCCAGGCGGTGACCGTCGGTGGCCACGGCGCGCAGCTTGGTCTCGCCGCCCTCGTTGACCGTGTGGACGTAGAGGCCGTTCAGGTAATAGCGGGTCTCTTCGGTCGAGATCGCGAAGCGGGTCTTGTCGATCAGGCGGATCAGCTCGTTGGTGTCGACCGCGATCCGACTGGAGAGGCCGTCGCTGCTCATCACCGGGAAGTCGCCGGCCGGCAGCACCGGCAGGTTGAAGCGCGAGCGGCCGGCCTGGATCACCAGGCGCGGATCATCGCCGCTGAAGCTCAGCGAGACGTCGGCGCCGTCGGGCAGCTTGCGGACGATTTCATAGAGGGTGTGGGCCGGCGCGGTGATCTGGCCGGGCACGTCGATCTGGGCGAAGCCCTCGTCGATGATCTCCATGTCCAGGTCGGTGGCCGAGAAGGACAGGCGGTCGCCTTCGGCCGACAGCAGGATATTCGACAGGATCGGGATGGTGTTGCGGCGCTCGACGACGCTCTGCACGTGACCCAGCGCCTTCAGGAGCGCCGCCCGTTCGATTGTAAGCTTCATAGTCCGGTCCAGATCGTGCGGGCGGAATGCAAGGAATCGCCCGCTACCCCCGTTGAGAATGGACCGCCGACATTATCGCAAAGCGCGCAGGGGGAAAGGGGGCGCGCCCGTCATTCGCGCGCCCCGGAGTCCGAAAAACGAAGCTTTCCGCCTCGTCAGGCTTTTTGATCGAACGAACCGCCCGCGTTGTCGCCGTCCGCGCCGGCGCCGGCATACGGATTGGCGGCCGACGACTCGTTGGTGGAAGGTCCGGTCGAGCCCTTGGCCGCCACGGCGACCATGGCCGGACGCACCAGGCGCCCCATCAGCTCGTAGCCGGCCTGCAGGACGGTGATCACGCCGCCGGCGGCGACGTCGGTCGCCGGCTGCTCCATCACCGCCTGGTGCAGGTGCGGGTCGAACTTCTCGCCCTTGGCGGGCGCGATCTGCTTGAGGCCATTGCGTTCGAAGGCGGCTTGCAGCTCCTTCTCGGTCATCTCGACGCCAATGATGAAGTTCTTCACCGCCGCGTCGGTCGAGTCCTTGGGGCTGTGGGCCGTGGCGCGCGACAGGTTGTCGGCGACGCCCAGCAGGTCGCGGCCGAACTTCTGGATCGCGTAGGCGCGGGCGTCGTTCATCTCGCGCTCGGCGCGGCGCTTGGTGTTCTCGGCCTCGGCGGCGTAGCGCAGGGCCTGCTCCTTCAGAGCAGCCACTTCCAGCTTCAGCGCCTCGATCTCCTGCGACGCGTCGTCAGCTTCGAAGGCGACGTCTTCAGCCGGCGTTTGCTCGTCGGTCATATCCTACAGTCCTTATCCATCCATCATCCGCCCGAGCACCCGGGCGGTATAGTCCACCAACGGAATGACACGGGCGTAGTTCAAGCGGGCGGGCCCGATCACGCCGATCGCGCCCAGCACCTTCTGCCGGCCCGTCATATAGGGCGCCGCGATCACCGAGGAACCCGAAAGCGAAAACAGGCGCGTCTCCGCTCCGATATAGATGCGCACGCCCTCGGCGTCACGAACGTCATCCAGCAGGCCGATCAGCTGGCCCTTCTGCTCCAGGTCGTCGAACAGCTGGCGCACGCGGTCGATGTCCTCGCGCGCCCGGGCGTCGACCAGCAGGTTCCCCTGCCCCCGCACGATCAGCGAGCGGGCGTCGCCCTCGCCGCCGCTCCAGGCCGCCAGGCCGTCCTCGACCAGGCGCGCGGCGGTCTCGTCCAGCTGGCGGCGGGCGATGTCCAGTTCGCCGCCCATCTCGCTCCGCGCCTCCGACAGCGTGCGGCCGCGCAGGCGGGCGTTGAGGAAGTTGCTGGCCTCCTGCAGCGCCGAGGGCGTCACGCCGGGAGCCTGGCGCATCAGCCGGTTCTCGACCTGGCCGTCCTCGAACACCATGACCGCCAGCACCTGGCCGCCGCCGAGCGGCACGAACTCCACATGCTTGACCCCGCCCTCGCGGACGGGCGTGACGACGATGCCGGCCCCGCCGGCCAGGCCGGAAAGAATGGACGAGGCCTCGCCCAGGGCTTCCTCGAACGAGCGGCCCTTCACGGCCAGCCGCGCCTCGATGGCGCGCTTTTCCCCTTCGCCGATGTCGCCGACTTCCAGGAAGCCGTCGACGAACATGCGCAGGCCCGCGTGGGTCGGCATCCGGCCGGCGCTGGTGTGGGGAGCGTCCAGCAGGCCCAGCTGCGCCAGATCCTGCATGGTGTTGCGGATCGAGGCCGGCGACAAGGCCAGGCCGCCCTTGGAAATAGTCCGCGACCCGACCGGCTCGCCGGTCTCCAGATACGACTCCACGACCCGGCGGAAGATGTCGCGGGCGCGGCTGTCCATCTCGCCAAGGCCTGGCGCGGGGACGATCGGACCAGGGAACAGATGAGTCATGCTCTAAAAGGCCATGAAGGGCGTGTCGTTTGGGACCCGGTCAGCGGACAAAAGCGGTCGGCCTCTTTCAACTACGGCTATCAATAGGATAAGCGGCCCCTCACACACATTCAAATATCCCTGAGATCAGGAGTTTCCTCATGCGTCCGTCCGAACGCGCCCCCGACCAGTTGCGCGCCGTCACGCTGGAAACCGGCGTCAACCGCTACGCCGAGGGCTCCTGCCTGATCAGCTTCGGCCACACCAAGGTGCTGGTCACCGCCACGGTCGAGGAGAGCGTTCCCGGCTGGATGCGCAACAAGGGCGCCGGCTGGGTCACGGCCGAGTACGGCATGCTGCCGCGCGCGACCCACACCCGCGGCCGTCGCGAGGCCGCCGTCGGCAAGCAGACCGGCCGCACCCAGGAAATCCAGCGCCTGATCGGCCGTTCCCTGCGCGCCGTCGTCGACCTCAAGGCCTTGGGCGAGCGCCAGATCAGCCTGGACTGCGACGTCATCCAGGCCGACGGCGGCACCCGCACCGCCGCCATCACGGGCGCCTGGGTCGCCCTTCGCCTGGCGGTCAACTACCTGCTGGAAGAGGGCGTGCTGAAGACCGACCCGATCCAGGGCCAGGTGGCGGCCGTCTCGTGCGGCGTCTTCAAGGACACCCCGGTCCTGGACCTCGACTACGAAGAAGACTCGAGCGCCGAGGCCGACAGCAACTTCGTCCTGACCGACGTGGGCGACATCGTCGAGATCCAGGCCACCGGCGAAAAGCGCGGCTTCACCAAGTCCGAGTTCCAGAGCCTGTTCGGCCTGGCCGAGAAGGGCGTCAACGAGCTGTTCGTGATGCAACGCGCGGCGATCGGAGCCTAGGAGCTTCCATCTCCAACTCGCGAGAAGAACGTGGTGGCCGCGCCATCACGTTCGGGTCGCACTTGCCGGAACGGGGTAACGGTCCCAGATTCCTATCTTAAGGATTTCAGGAGTTTCGCGTGACCACCCCGTTCGAAGGCCATGAAGTCGAAGCCCGCCTGCGCCCGTCGGCGGAGGCCTATCGCTTCGACCTCGACCAGGCGCTGTCCTCCATGGTGGCGCTGGAAGCCACCGTGCCCCCCGACGCCTATACGGCCGGGATTCTGGGGACCGAGCGCGTCGGCAACGGCGTTGTCATCGGCCCCGGCGGCCTCGTGCTGACCATGGCCTATCTGATCACCGAGGCCGAGGAGGTTGTGCTCACGCGCAACGACGGCCGCCGCGTGCCGGCCCACGTGCTGGGCCTGGATGTCCGCTCGGGCCTGGGCCTCGTCCAGGCGCTGGAACCGCTGGACCTGCCGGTCATGACCATCGGCAGCGCCAAGGACCTGGACACCGGCGCGCCGATCATCGCCGCCGGGGCCGGCGGTCGCGCCCACGCCGTGGCCGGCAAGGTGCTGGCCCGCATGCCGTTCGCCGGCTACTGGGAATACCTGCTGGACGACGCCATCATCACCGGCCCGGCCCACCCGCACTGGAGCGGCGCGGCCCTGATCGGCCCCAAGGGCGACCTCGTCGGCCTCGGCTCCCTGACCCTGGAAGGCCGCGACAATGAAGGTCTGGCCCGTCCGATCAACATGTTCGTGCCGGCCGAGCTGCTGCCGCCCATCCTGGACGAACTGGCGCGCGGCCGCAGCCCGCACCCGCCCCGGCCGTGGCTGGGCGTCTTCGCCCAGGAGATGGACCATCACGTCGTCATCGTCGGCATCTCACCCAAGGGCCCGGCCGCCCGCGCCGAGCTGAGAGCCGGCGATCTGATCCTCGCCGTCGACGGCATGCCGGTCTCGACCCTGGCCGAATTCTACGAGACGATGTGGAGCCTCGGCGACGCCGGCGTCGGCGTGCCGCTGAAGATCCTGCGCGAGGGCGACGCCTTCGAGGTCGAGATCCGCTCGATGGACCGCGCCAGCCTGCTGAAAAAGCGGCGGCTGAATTGACGCCTTCGCCAAATGATAGCGGCCGCCCAATGAAAGGCCCATGGGACCAACCCGACGCGCCGCCGGCGGCGGTCAGGTCAGGGCCGCCAGGGATCCCGCGTCATCGGCTCTGGCTGTGGCTGGGGGTGCTGGCCGCCATCGGCGCCTTGGCGTTCGCGCTCTGGCGCGCCTTTCCCGAAGCGATGCGGACCGGCGACGACAAGGCCGACCTCGTCTACCAGATCGGCTTGGTGGTGCTGGTCTCGACGGCGCTGCTGCGCGGCCTGCAGGGCTCGATCAGCCAGCACCTGAAATATGTCGCGATCTGGAGCGGTATCATCGCGGTCCTGGCGTTGGGCTACGCCTACCGCGCCGAGCTGGCCGACGTCCCGCAACGGCTCAAGCTGGCCTTCAATGTCGGCACGCCCGTGGCGGTCGGCGAGCGCACCCTGATGGTTCCGCAAGGCGAAGGCGGCCACTACGTCGTCGACGGCCTGGTCAACGGCCAGCGCGTGCGCTTCATGGTCGACACCGGCGCGACCGAGACCGTGCTCAGCCCCGACGACGCCCGCCGCCTCGGGATCGCCGTCGACACGTTGAACTACGGCTACGAGACCGAGACCGCCAACGGCAAGGGCTACAGCGCCGCCTACGACGCCACGAGCCTCGAGATCGGCTCGATCAAGCTCGAGGGCTTCCGGGTGATGGTCAACAAGGCGCCGATGAACGGCTCGCTGCTGGGGATGAGCTTCCTCAAGCGTCTGGACGCCTTCGAATTCCGCGACCGCCAGATGATCCTGAAGTGGCGCGAGGACGAGAAAGGACGCGCCTACTAGGCGCGCCCCTCCCGGCAAGCCCGCGCCTAGCGCGGCTGCGGCGGCGCGACCCAGCCGTCGGCGTTGTCGATATAGGCTTTTCGGCTGGCCTTGTCGTAGAGGCAGAGCTTGGCGTTGTTGGAGCCGCGCGAACGGTCGGAGACCAGCACCGCGACCTTACCGACGCGGTCGTCGAAGCCGATGATCGGCGAAGGCCGGGCGTTGCGGTAGCCCGAGGCGGCGACGCAGCTGCGGGTGACACGCTGATTGAACTCGGCCCAGGCGCCCGGACTGGAGGCTTGGGCGGAGACGGCGGACGCTAGGGCGCCGACGGCGAAGACAGAAGCGAAGATTACGCGAGTCACGGTCAATTCGATTTTCCCAGGATGTCGAGGCGCCCCCGCCTCACCCCTGAAACGTCCTGCCCCGTCGGTGGTTTCCTCGGGCGCGCGAACTAGTCGTCTTCGTCGTCGTCATGCCCGCCGGCCGGGCCGTATTCGAAGGTCAGCAGGTCGCCGGGCTGGCATTGCAACTCCCGGCACAGGGCGTCCAGGGTCGAGAATCGGACGGCGCGGGCCTTGCCGGTCTTGAGGATCGACAGGTTGGCGATCGTCACCCCCACCCGGTCGGAGAGCTCCGTCAGCGACATTCGGCGGTCGAGCAGCACGCGGTCGAGGTTCACGCGGACAGGCATGCTTGGATCGCTCCGGTTCAGATCGTGAGTTCGGCTTCGCGACGAAGGCGGGCGCCCTCGCGGAAAACCTCGGCCAGGACGAAGACGACCAGCACCGAGAACCAGGCGGTCAGGGTGAAGCTGTCGTCGATGACCTTGGCCTTGGGGGCCAGCCAGCGGGCCATGCCCGAGAAGACGTAGCGCCCAACCTCGAGGCCCGCCAGAACGAGGCCGATCAGGCGCAGGCGCACCACGTTGTCGGGATGGAAGGGATCGCCGGCGGTCAGGGTGGCGAAGATCTTGCGCAGGCGCTCGACGATGACCATCCAGCCGCCCAGCAGCAGCGCCCAGGCGGCCAGGGCGCCGGCGAACAGCGGCCCGTCGCGGCTGACCGCCTCGACGGCGTCGCTGATCGGCAACATCGAGGCCAGAAGTTCTGGATTGAAGCTGAACAGCAGGGCGACCAGCGTGAACAGCGACAGAAGGCTCACGAAGATCCACAGCCCGACATAGATCACGTCGAGGATGATCTTCAGAAAACTCGATACGGAGCCTGGGCCCAAGGCGCGCATGGCTGCTTCCCCCCGACAGCGACGCTAAGCAAATTGCCCCGCGTCGCGGCGGGCGTCAAAAAACCCAGTCTCGGCTCTGGAAACCCTTACCCGCCTAGAGAGTCTGCACCACGAAGGCCACGGCCGACACCGGCACGGCCACGATGAGCGCGGCGGTGATGACGGTCATGAGAACCTTGTCGGCGATGCGGAACAGGCGGGCGGCGGACATCGTGTTTCCAGTTTGAGAGACGTGGACGGGGTCGAGCCATTCGGCCTCTATCCACAGGTCAACAGATAGAGCGCGTTTCCGGTTCCGCCAATGTTGTTTATCGAGAAACGATATTAAACTCTGGTAATGATGCACGGTCGCGCGGAACAGTTGCCGTAAGGTCACAGTGGTGTCGACGGCGGTCTCCAAGCCAGGGTAAGGAAGCGCGTTGCCGTGCTTAGGAGATGTCGGATGGCGCTGAAGCTTGAATCGGGCGCGAAGCTTGTGCTGGCCACCCACAATCCCGGCAAGGCGCCCGAGATCGCCGCCCTGCTGGACGGCCGCTTCGAGATCGTCACCGCCGGCCAGCTGGGCCTGCCCGAGCCGGAGGAAACAGAAGGTAGTTTTGTCGGCAACGCCCTGCTGAAGGCGCGTCACGCGGCCGACCGCTCGGGCTTGCCGGCCATGGCCGACGACAGCGGCCTGTCGGTCAAGGCGCTGGACGGCGCGCCGGGGATCTTTTCGGCCCGCTGGGCAGGACCCTCCAAGGATTTCGTCGCGGCCATGAAAAACGTCGAGACGCGGCTGGAGGAGACGGGTTCCGACGACCGCTCGGCCTGGTTCACCTCGGCCCTGGCGGTGGCCTGGCCGAACGGCCCGGCCGTGGTGGTCGAGGGCCGCGTCGACGGAATCCTGGTGTTCCCCGGCCGTGGGGCGCGCGGCTTCGGCTACGACCCGATCTTCCTGCCGGAGGGCGAAAGCCTGACCTTCGGCGAGATGGAGCCGGCCGCCAAGGACGCCATTAGCCACCGCGCCCGCGCCTTCGCTAAGCTGAAGGCGGCGCTGATTGACTGATCCTTCCAGGGCCCCGCTGGGCGTCTATGCCCACTGGCCGTACTGCGCGCGCATCTGCCCCTATTGCGACTTCAACGTCGTGCGCGACCGGGGCAAGACCGACGAGCAGGCGGCGCTGGCCGACGCCATCGTGGCCGACCTGGAGGCCCAGCGCGCCCTGACCGGCGAGCGAACCTTGCTCTCGATCTTCTTCGGCGGCGGCACGCCCTCGCTGATGGATCCGGGGGAGGTCGCCCGGGTGATCGACACCGCCAGGCGCCTGTGGTCGCCGGCCGACGACCTGGAGATCAGCCTCGAGGCCAATCCCACCGACGCCGAAGCCGATCGGTTCAAAGCCCTGGCCGACGCCGGGATCCAGCGCCTGTCGCTCGGCGTCCAGGCGCTGGACGATGAATCCCTGAGGGCCCTGGGTCGCAACCACGACGCCGGCGCGGCGCGGCGGGCGATCACGGCGGCGACCAAGGCCTTCCCCCGCCTGTCGATCGACTTGATCTACGCCCGTCCCGGCCAGACCGACGCGGCCTGGCGCGCCGAGCTTTCCGAGGCCATCGCCCTGGGCCCCGAGCACGTCTCGCCCTACCAGCTGACCATCGAAGCGGGCACCGCCTTCGACCGCGCCGTCGGCCGCGGAACCCTGGTCGTCCCCGACGAGGACCTGGCCGCCACCCTGTTCGAGACCACGCAGGAGATCCTGGAGGCCGCCGGCTTCGACGCCTACGAGGTCTCCAACCACGCCCGGGGCGAGGCGGCGCGATCGCGGCACAACCTCGTCTACTGGCGCGGCGTCGACTATGTCGGGGTCGGGCCGGGCGCGCATGGCCGCCTCGCCTTGCCCGAAGGCCGCGCGGCGACCGTCGCCCACCGCGCCATCAAGGACTACATCGCCGCCGTGACCGAGACCGGCGTCGGCTTGGAGCGCGAGATGCTCACCCCCAAGGAAGCGGCCGAGGAGCGCCTGGTCCTGGGCCTGCGCATCGACGATGGCGTCAGCTTCGACGAGATGACCCCGCTGGGCCTGACTCCTGACCTGCCCAAGGTCCGCGATCTCGTCGAGGCCGGCCTGCTGGGCGACGATCGCAACCGATTGCGCGCCACCCGCGCCGGTCGCCTGGTGCTGGACCGGCTGACAGGCGCGCTCGCGACCTGATATGCCTGTTTCGGCTAACTCAAGGACACCCGCACGTTGAGCCGTCAGCTTCCCCCGCCAGCCCTGTCCGACGCGCCCCTGGCGCCCGGCCTCTATCTGGTGGCGACGCCGATCGGCAACCTGCGCGACATCACCCTGCGGGCCCTGGACGTGCTGGCCGCCTGCGACGTGTTGCTGGCCGAGGACACCCGCGTCACCGGCAAGCTGCTGGCGGCCTATGCCATCAAGACCAAGCTGGAGCGCCACGACGAACACGTGGCCGAACGCGCCATTCCCGGCGTCCTGCAGCGGCTGGAGGCCGGCGAGCGCGTCGCCCTGGTCTCCGACGCCGGCACCCCGATGGTCTCCGACCCCGGCCATCGCCTGGCCAAGGCGGCGATCGCCGCCGGCCATCCAGTGATCCCGATCCCCGGAGCCTCGGCGGTCCTGGCGGCCCTGACCCTGGCCGGCCTGCCGACCGACCGCTTCCTGTTCGCCGGCTTTCCGCCGCCCAAGAGCGCCGCGCGGCGGACCTTCTTCGAGGAATTCGCCAACACCCGCGCCACCTTGATCTTCTACGAAGGCGCCTCGCGGGTCGACGACTGCCTGGCCGACATGGCCGCCGTGTTCGGCGGAACGCGGCCGGCGGCGGTGTGCCGCGAACTGACCAAGCTCTATGAGACCTGCATTCGCGGGCCGCTCGCCGAACTGGCCGCGGATCCGCGCTTCGCGGCGCCCAAGGGCGAGATCGTCATCCTGGTCGGTCCCGGAGCCGAGGAACTCGCCACCGCCGACGACGCCGAGGCCGCCCTGCGCGAGGCTATGGCCCGCCTGCCCCTGGGCGAGGCCGCTTCGGAAGTCGCCAAGGCCTTGGGCCTCTCCCGCAAGGATCTCTACCGCCAGGCGCTGGCCTTGAAGGAGCAGACCTGATGGTCCCCGGCGGTCGCCATGCGCATGTTCGCCAGGCCAAAGCTCGGCAGGAGAGAGGCGCCGCGGCCCGCAAGCTGGGCCGTAGGGCCGAGGTGGTCGCGGCCCTGTGGCTGATGGCCAAGGGCTACCGCATCCTGGGCTTCCGCTTGGCCACCCCGCTCGGCGAAATCGACCTGCTGGCGCAACGCGGCAAGGTGCTGGCCGTTGTGGAGGTCAAGCAGAGATCAACGATCGAGGACGCCCTGGACGCCGTGACGCCCACCCAGCGCGACCGCCTGCGCCGCGCCGCCGCCCATGTCAGCGCGCACCGCGTGGCCTTGCGCGATCTCTTCGTGCGCCTGGATCTCATCGCCCTGGCCCCCGGCCGCGCGCCGCGCCACCTTCCCAACGCCTGGGGGGCCGCATGACGCGCGACGAGGCCGAGGCGATCCTGACCAAGGCCGGCGAAGGCCCCGACGAGGGCTTCCCGCTGTTCGAGGCGGCCCTGGCCTGCGCCGTCCATGACGATCCCAGCCGCGACACCCAACCGGCCCTGGACCTGGCCCGCGACGCCGTCGAGCGCTTGCGCCGGCGCGCCGAGGCCGAGTCGCCGGAGGAGGCCGTGGCCGAGACCCTGGCCGGGGATCTCCGCCTGACCGGCGACGTGCTGACCTACGACCATCCCGACAACGCCGACATCATCGCCATCGCCGAGCGCCGCAAGGGCCTGCCCGTGGCGCTCGGCGTCTTCTACCTGCACGCCGCCCGGCAGGTCGGGCTGGAGCTCTACGGCGTCGACTTCCCCGGCCACTTCCTGCTGCGAATCGAGACCGAAGAGGGTCCGCTGGCCCTGGATCCCTTCAGCGAGGGCCGGGTGGTGCTGCCGTCGGAGCTGTCGCGCCGGGCGCTGCGAACGGGCCTGATGCCCGACGTCGCCTCGCGGCTGGAGCTCCTGATGGCGCCGATCTCGGACCGCGCCGTGCTGATCCGCCTGCAGAACAACATCTTCGCCCGCGCCCAGCAGGCCAAGGACTGGGTCCGCGCCGAGCGCTCGGCCCTGCGCCGCGCCCTGCTCAACCCCGCCGACCACCGCCCCTGGCTCGACGTCGCCGCCGCCCGCGAAGGCCAGGGCGCCCTGGCCGGCGCCCTGCAGGCCCTCTCGCGCGCCCAGATCCTGGACGGCGGCGCGGCCATCGCCGCCCGAGCCGCCCGCGAACGGATGCGGCTAAGGCTGAACTAGAACGCGTCCGCCGTTGGACCTGGGCGCGAGAACGCCTAACTAAGCCGTCGCGTCCAAACGCCAGGAAGAACCCCAGGAGCCCCCATGTCGCTGCGAGTCGCCGTCCAGATGGATCCCGTCCTGGGGATCAACATCGAAACCGACACGACCTTCCTGATGATGATGGAAGCCCAGGCTCGGGGCCACAAGCTGTGGTTCTACACGCCCGACAAGCTGTCGCAGGAAGACGGCCGGGTGTTCGCCCGCGCCCAGTCCCTGGAGCTTTCGGCCGTCCACGGCGCGCACGCCAATCTGGGCGAGCTCGTGGTCCTCGACATGAAGGACGACATCGACGTCGTCCTGATGCGCCAGGATCCGCCGTTCGACATGGCCTACATCACGGCCACGCACTTCCTGGAGAAGGTGCACCCCCACACCCTGGTGGTGAACAACCCCGCCGAGGTGCGCAACGCGCCGGAGAAGCTGTTCGTCACCGACTTCCCGGGCGTGCAGCCGCCGACCCTGATCACCTCCGACCACGAGGCGATCTACGACTTCCGCGCCCGGCACGGCGACATCGTGCTGAAGCCCCTCTATGGCGGCGGCGGCTCGGGCGTGGCCCGTCTGTTGGCGGACGATCCCAACCTCGACGCCCTGCTGGAGCTGCACGCCATGATCGGTCGCGAGCAGGTCATCGCCCAGAAGTTCGTGCCGGCCGTCAGCAAGGGCGACAAGCGCGTTCTGCTGGTCGACGGCGAACCCGTCGGGGCCATCAACCGGGTGCCGGCCGACGGCCAGGTGCGCTCGAACCTTCGGGTCGGCGGCCGCGCCGAGGCCGTCGAACTGACCCCGCGCGACCTGGAGCTCTGCCGAATCATCGGCCCCGAGCTGAAGCGCCGTGGACTGATCTTTGTCGGCATCGACGTCATTGGCGAGTACCTCACCGAAATCAACGTCACGTCACCAACTGGCGCCCAACAGCTGAAGCGTTTTACCGGGATCGACGCGGCGTCTGTACTTTGGGACCGCATCGAGGACATTCGCCGAAACGGTGGGTAACTCTGCGGAAACGTGGATGTTTCGCGAAACGTTCGTTTTTCGTTCTTGCTCCATTTCACGCGCTATGCTGTGACTTGTGGATAAATCAAATATCCGCAAGGGGTTGGAATGGCCGCCAGGGTGGTCACCGTCGCGTTCGAGGGCGTCGAGGCCCGACGCGTCGATGTCGAGGTGCAGCTGACGACCGGCGCTCAGGTGTTCGTCATTGTCGGCCTGGCCGACAAGGCCGTCGCCGAGAGCCGTGAGCGGGTGCGCGGAGCCTTCGCGGGCCTTGGCCTGTCCTTGCCCGGCAAGCGCATCGTCGCCAACCTGGCGCCGGCCGACATGCCCAAGGAAGGCACGCACTTCGACCTGCCGATCGCCCTGGCGGTGATGTCCGCCATCGGCGTGATCCCGATGGACGCGCTCGACGGCTGGGCGGCCATGGGCGAGCTCTCGCTGGACGGCCGCATCGTACCGGCGGCGGGAGCCCTGCCGGCGGCGATGGCGGCCGGGGCCATGGACCTGGGCCTGATCTGTCCGGAGGCGTCCGGTCCCGAGGCGGCCTGGGCTGGCGAGACCCGGATTCTGGCGCCACGCTCGCTGGTGGCGCTGATCAATCACTTTCGGGGCAGCCAGATCCTGTCGGCCCCCGCGCCCGGCCCGATCGTCGAGGGCGAGCGGCCCAAGGACCTGCGCGACGTCAAGGGCCAGGAGCACGCCAAGCGGGCCCTGGAGATCGCCGCGGCCGGCGGCCACAATCTGCTGTTCGTCGGTCCGCCCGGCTCGGGCAAGTCGATGCTGGCCCAGCGCCTGCCGGGCCTCCTGCCGCCGCTGAGCTCCAAGGAGCTGCTGGAGACCTCGATGGTCCACTCGGTGGCCGGGCTGATCGCGCGCGGCGCCCTGACCCGCGACCGCCCCTTTCGCGCGCCACATCACAGCGCCAGCATGGCCGCCCTGACCGGCTGTGAACTCTCAAAGATAATGAGAATTATCGAAGAAAATGAGATGTCAAATACGCATACCTTAGCGGGACGCGGGGAACGCAACGCCAATCGCTGACTGTGGCCGCCTTGGGCGTTGCTGTTATCCACCGGCCGGGAATGTCGCTTCAGATCCTGGAGATGTGCGCATCTGGGATCGATGCGGCTTTTCCTCCGGTCGGCATCGCCTAGGGCTTTCCGAAAGCTTAAGACGGAGCATTGACGCCTCTGACAAACCCAGGCGAAACACTCACTATGCCAGCTTCGCCCACCGCAGCACCGGATCAGCCTAAGCAACTGTCGGTAACACAGAATTCGCCATCGGCATCGACTCCTCCGCCGCAAATCGGAGATACGGCACCTAAAGGGGCACCCGAGAGTTTACCCCAAGTGGTTGTTAATATTCCGGCCCCGCCACCGGTACGGAAGGACAGTACTGCGGATATTATCAACGCCTTTGCAGCTCTTGCATGGCCCTTAGTTATTGGCCTAGCCCTCATCCTCTTTCGGCAGGACATTGTGTCGTTAGCAAAGCGCATTCGGCGAGGAAAGGCGTTCGGCGCTGAGGCTGAATTTGACCAGGATCTTGAAGCTCTGAATCGCGAGGTAAAAAAGGCGGTTGAAGAGTCAGAGGCCACAGCACCTGGTGTCGCGGAAAGACAAGGGGCCGAAAGCAGGAGCGTCGAATCTCCCGATACTATTCAGACCAAAGTTCTCGCCGAGACTGTGCGATCACCTCGCCTCGCGTTGATGATGTTGAGTGCGGAGATTGACCGCTTGGCGCGACGTTTGGCAGCTGCGACAGGCCATAGGACGAGATCAACTTTGCGGGAGCAGCTTGATATCTGGGGCGCAACTTTGCCACCGCACATCTCTCTAGCATATAGACTCTTCTCCCGCGTTAGAAACAGCATCGTTCACGGTGTTGATGCGTCCGACAACGAAATTTTGAGCGCGATAGACTCCGGTCTAGCTCTCTATTCTGCGTTGGACTCTGTTCCCTACGAGCGGAACACCGTCCTGCACACCGACGTCGACATCTTCGGTGACGCTGCAGCTACTCAACTGATGGAGGGCAAGGCTGTGATCATTAAGACCGTCTATGACGGTAAAGAGATGACGCGCATTTTCCCCACCACTCAATCGAACCTGCGCCCAGGCATGAACCTTACGTGGGAGTGGAACATGGATCGGGTTTGGGGCGAGGCTTGGTATCGCGACCCTGACACCGGCGAGATCAGAAATGCGTGGAGCGGATCGGCGGAATTTGTCGGCCGAGATTTAAATCAAGTGTAGGCAAGACATTACCCACCCATGGCTTCACTGCTGATCTGAATGCCCCCAAGGCCTATTAGGCCGTGTGAATTCCCCAGCAGATCGCAGAGTGAGCTGCCGAGAGACCCGAGAGGACAGGAACGCAGGCTCAGCCACTCGGCACAAAGGCCGATGGTTGCTGAAAGACCACCGGCCTCGCGCAATAGAAGCGTCTCGGGAGAGGTATAGGCAGCCTGAGCCTTGCTCAGGTCGCCGACGAAACGCAGAGTACAGCCGACGGCATGACCCAGAACTAGCGCCACATCGTCATTATTCTCTGCGATCAGGCCGGGAACTTCGATAACGTCTAAGCGATGCTCCCTAGGCTCATACAGAGCAACGAGTTGCTCATCGCGACAAACGACAAGTACGCGAACGCAGCAGAGGCCCCCAAAAGAAGGATAGGGCCGATGTTCGACCGGCATTCCCGCTCGCCCCCGACCTACGGGGGTTGGCGCCATCGCGTACCAAAGCAGGTCCGCTATTTCTTGGATCTGAACCCGACTACCGACGGAGGATTGGCGGGACTGCAAAACGTCGAGAAAAGACCGTTGCGGTGGGCCAATTGGCGCTCGCAACGACACAGAGTGGGTCGCTAGCGGCCAGCAGTCCGACCACACACCCGGTTCGTCACGCGGAGCGGGCTCTTTAATGAGCATCCCAGCCGAGGGCTTCCCACGTCTTATAGTGCTTGATGCAACCGCGGCACTGGCCGCAGGCCAAGTTGCCTGTATGGCAAGAGTGGGCCCAGCCCAGCACTTCGCGAGGAATTCCTGACGTCGTTACCAGCTCCACGGCATCCAACTGGATGGCCGGCGCCTCTACGGTAAGACCTCCCTCCTGCATCGCCATTAGGCCCGAAATCCGTTCGATGAACTCCGGCCGACCATCGGCGTGCTCGCCATCTGTGCGTAGGGCGCCGATCGCCAAACTCTTGGCCCCCATCTTGATCGCGAACATCCCGGCCAGGGTCAGTAGGAGTTGATTTCGAAACGGCCACCACTCCGGAACGGGAGCGACGGCAGAGGCAGGAGTTCCGGCCATGTCGCCAGAGCCCAAGGCCGAACAATCAACCTTTATAGCTTGGTGCTCGATCCCCATCGCCGCACAGGCCGCCACGCCCGCGTCAAATTCTGCCTGAGCAGCGCGCTGGCCATAGTCCACGAAGATGGCGACGTCGGGACGACGCCACCAAGCGACACTGATCGAGTCCATGCCCCCAGACATGAGGATGGCGCGCATGTCAGGGTAGCTTCCAGACAGCGCGGTATAGGCCCGACGCGAAATCGTCTGTCACCTCGCAGCCGGTGCCCACGATCATCTTCAGATCCTCTTCCTTCACATTCTGCGCCAGCGCCACTACGGGGATCGCTTTTTTGATCGCATACCCGATCTCGAAGATCGTGCCGGGGTCCAGACCATTAAGAATGGCGAAGACAACGTCGCTACCTTCCAAGCCTTCAATATCCTTGGGCGCAACGTAGTTGGCAGGGCCAGGCCCCACCTCATGAACGGGCGAGAATACCGATGCGCCAAGTTCTTTGAGGAGACTGAAGCTCTCTTCGACGAGCCAACGTTGGCCGATGTCGAAGAAGGGGCCGGCTAGATAGATCTTGCCCTTGCCGGGCTTGATCGGGGCCATCTGCAACGCCTGGAGCGTAGCTATGTCAGGTGCGGGGAGATGTCTGGTGTTGGCGTAGTTGGCTGTAGCTCGTGACGCTAGGTCCGCCGCTTGGTCGGGCGACATACCGTGACATCCCCAAAGAGCAGCGAACGTCGCCGAAAAGACGTCCCCCGATCCCACTTTCCATACATACTCGGTCTGGTAGGCGGGGATTGGGTGCTCACCCGAGGCGGTGACGACGACGGCGCCGTGACTGCCTTGTTTGAGCACGATCACCTCTGCGCCTTCTAGTTCCAGCAGCCTATGGGCGGCCAGCATCGGATCCTCGATGCCGGACATTGCCTGGACTTCCTGACGATTGAGTACCAGCGCAAGGCGCCTCGCCTTTGAGCCATTTTCCGAGAAGGGACGCGGGTCAAAGGCGGATTGGGGATCATACACCGCGACATCAGCGTCGATGATCGCATCTCCCTCCATCATCCCGTAGCGAAGGACGACGTCACCTTTAATGGTGATGGTAGCTGCTTGTTCGATCAGCGCTGGCGGTGGGTGGATCGCAGGTGTCGACAGCGGGTGCAAATAACTGAAGCTGACAAACTGTTTCGCGGGATGCGACTTCAAGATGGCGCCGCACCGCTTCGCGAGATCCTCAACCGTGGTCGCGGCTTCCTCGGCGACGTAGGTCACAAGCTCTACAGGACCGGCAAGCAACGTTTCCACTGCGTGAGCGGCACGGCCGGCGGAGCCGAAGACCGCATCCCAAGCCGGCTCGATGCAGGTTTCGCCGTAGACACCACCTACAATGGTTAGGCTTCTGGTCATTGGGGATCCACCGTGACTTGATAAACTCCCCCAGCGATGTTGGTGATTGTAGCTAAATAGCCCGCGCCGCTATCAATGCATTTGATAATGTTCAGGTAGCCATTGAATGTCAGGGAGCCGGCTTCAGTCCCTGCCGGCGTTTTGACCACCAAGACTGGCGACCGACCGGTCTTATCAACCGAAACAGTGAGCTTGTCTCCAATCTTGACACTAGCCAGCGCAGCGGCCTTGGGGCTGTTGATCGGTCCCTTATACGAAATCGAGCAAGGATCGACGGAACCGCCGCCACCCTGGCCTAACCCGCCGCCGCCCGAGCTACCGCCTCCCGACCCGCCACCGAAGTAGCCGTCGCTGCGGTTGCCGCCTGATCCTGACACTGCTGCTCTCCCCAGCGCAAAAGGGGTAAAGCTTCGCCACTGCAATTGGAGGTGTCAATGAGCGAACTCAGTAGCCTGCGCCCCATGGATCGCATGGTTTGCCACATTACTGCGTCAACGACCGACGCCCGCACTCCTCCTGCAGAGCAGAAGTCTAGGAACCTGCTTTCAAGGTCGAGATAGTGACGCGCTGGATCAGAGCCGCTTGGGAAAACCGCCATGTGTTCACATGCGCGAATGATGTGAACGTCAAGGATCGCCACAGCGTCACTGGCGCGCCGATTTCTTACGATCCACGACGCTGTCTTGGGTCCAATGCCGGGCAATCCACGAAGCGCGTCGCGGAACTCAACATCTGTCAGGCCGGCCTCATCGATCGCATCCAGTCCAACGAGCGCACCGGCCAGATATTTTGCCCTTTGTCGGGCGAAGCGATAGCGAACAGGCCTTCCCTTTACGATGAGCGGTTCAAGCAGCAACGCCTCCAATCGCTCCTGGGATAGATGCCCAGAATCCTGACTGGCGAGGGCGCCCAGAACCCGCGCCGATGCTGCCAGCCCCACTTCCGCAGGTGCCCCGTGCCCGCCGAGCAGACAGGTGACAACTTCGTCGCGAAGCGTCTGGGTCAGCGTGAAGTCGATCTGGCCGCCGTCATCCTGCATCCATGACTGACTAACCCAGAACGCAGGTGACAGCATGTGCTCGAACCTGCCCCACTGGATGCCCGGCATAATCTCGTCTTCCGGGCTCGGCAGCTCCAGAAAGCGATAGCGGCCGTCGACACCGGCAATGACCTGTTGCATTGAAATCTCGACCTATGTATTACATGATAATCTATGTAATTTATGCATGGCTTGTCAATGGCGTCGGCTGAATTTGTTGACGAAATCCTTGCTCGAATGACCGCCCTAGAGATCAGTCAGAGCGCCTTGGCGCGAGTGATCGGCGTATCCCAGCCACACCTGAGCCGCGTGCTAAGCAAGCAGTTGATAGCTGGCAAGAAAACTCGCTCGCAGCTTGAAAAATGGATGGCAGGTCAGCCCATATCTAGCGCGAGCAGCTCGGCCCCTCCGCCCACTGCCGCTGAGCTGGAATTTCTCATTCGTAGGCTGAGCACGACACCGGCGGAGCAGCGTATGCATGTTATGCAAATGCTGCGGGCGATCGACGCGATGGTAGGTAAGGGCTGACGGCGTCACCACGGGAAATGAATCCCTGGCGCGCATTCGTTCGTAACTCAGCCTTTAGAAGAGTGCCGCTACTCGACTCCAACGAACATGGTCACGTCGAGTGTCGGTCCCATGAAAGATGCCGCTCCCAAGCTGGTGCTTTCCGCTCTTCCGCAGGATGAGCGCTCGTGGGAGGTGGTCGGACACGGGAAAATCCGAGCGCCAACCGAGGTAGACGAAGCGACTGTTGAAGTCTTCCTAGCTGAAGCTGGCTGGGGCAAGCCCTCGTGGGCCGCGCCGACGCCGGTGGAGACGCGAGCGGTCTGGCTTGGCCTGGGGCAGTTGCCTCTCATCCCAATTGGCAGCACATGGCGACAGGGCGTCTGGGCCGCGGACTCCAAGCGCCAACGAAAACGCGTAACCATAACGGGCGCCAGTAGGCTCTGGCCCGACGCCGAGCTGGGCAAAACGATCGCCTATCAAACCAGTCCGCGCGCACCCTGGACCCCGGCCTATCCGATCGGGGCGGGCGACGACATACCGCTATTTCGCGTCACGACCGACGACGGTGGCGCGTTGTGGGTGTCGCCTCTCGAGGTCGCCAGGGCGACCTTTGGCGTAACGAGCCAGTGGTTGCGGCTGATGGTGGAAGGCCGCATGCGTTTTTGGCCCGACGAGAAGGGCAAGGTCATCGATCCAGCACGGTCGGGCCGTATGCGAGACTCGCGATCCCTCAAGCTATGGGCTCATCGTCATTTAGATGAGCTGGACGTTCTGGCCGCAGCACGGGTTTGCGCTGACAATGGCCTTCGGGTGAGCTTCGATGAGGTCAATGCGGGCTTGGTACGCAACGGCTTTGGCAGAGGCCCCGCGCACGTGCGCACGCCATTTCCCTTCCGGCGCCCTAGCACATGGACGATCGAGGAATGCTGGATCGGGACTGAAGGCGTACGCGGCCACATCACAAAGCGACGCTTAATCACTCGGATATTGGACGTCGAGTATGACCTTGGCGTGGACCACATCCGCGTGTTCCATCCCGGTCCCGTAGAATCTGAAGACGAAGATCTTGCCGAAGAGGTGGGCCCCGGCCGCCACCGCTTACGCGCCAAGGGCGAAATCGCCGACGAGGTGAGGGTGATCAGCGGGCAAGCCAGTTGGAGCGCCCTCGGCACCCTCAAGAAGCCGTCGGCCCATTCACGCACGTCGGCGGCCTGGACGGTGGAGCATATTGCTGTAGCGACCGATGAACCTCAGACCAGCGCGACACAGGTGATCTTTGTCGACGAGGAGATCCGCATCGCCACAACGGCCGGCCATGGGACCAGCGGCGAGCGTGGCGGCCGCTTAGCGATCCGAATGAACATCAAGGACAAGGTGCAGGCAAAAATGGACACCGCCCGCCCCCCGCTGACCCGCGTCGCTTCCACGATCTTGGCGCTTCAAACGCTGGCGGCGGAGCTTGGACGCCAGTTGGAGATCGTGCGACCGGGCGACCAACCCGGCTGCGATCTCATCGATGGGCTCTGGCGCTATCCGATTGATGGCGGCGCCGTCCGATGGGCGACGACGAAGGAAGGCCGGCAAAGGCGAGCGCTCGTGGCGCGGCTTCAGCGTGACAGAGGCTGGGTTTACTTCTTCGACACCGAACATCTTGAGATCGAGCCCCCTGAGGGCGCACACGAGGCAGATCAGGACGCGATAAGCCAGGATGGCTATTCCTCGCTCTGCCTGCTCTTCCCGCCGGGCCAGGATTTGCTCTCGGGCGAGATGATAAGTGACATTCTACGAATAAACGCCATCGCTCGCGGCGTATGGCGTCGGTCGTTGAAAATTCCCATGACAACCGTGCGCCGAAATAGCGCCTGGCTTCATGACCATGGCGCCTACGCAAGAGCTATTCTACGCGCCATCGTGCGACTCGAGACAGGGCCCGATAAGCTCTTGAGCTAGGCCGGCGCCGGGCTATCAACGCCCCACGCCAGCAGCATCGCGTCAATCGCGATCGTCGTTCATTTTCTTTTCCGCAGCCCACTTCTCAGCCACGTCGGGCGGAAGCTCGTCTCCTGGAAAGGGCGGCCTATTAGGCCCCGCTCGAAGGATTTTTGTCAGATCGCCGGGCTTTGAGTTGCCGGCTCGGCTCCTGAAAAACTCCGTCACCTCAACGCGCTCATTGACCGTCTGCACGATGAACTCTTCGACACTGATCTCGAGTTCGGCTGCCAGCACAGCGACCTTCTTGTGAAGGTCTGGAGGGAGTATTTCCGTCATGGGCTCACCACGAGGTCGCGCATCGGCGCCAGCGAAAGGAATTCTCAGCCTTGTCGGCATGGTAGGCCATGCCGCACCCTGAGCAAAGCCTACCGCCTTTGAATCTCCCCACGCTCGCTCCGCACAAGCAGCTGCTTCGGAACTCCTCAAGCAGCCGCGGTTAGGCTGCCCACTGTTGGCGAGCTGCTAGAAGCCAACGAGCGCCTTTGGAGTTCATATGAGTTTTGAGTTGCAGTTGGCGCCGCGCGTGCGTGCGGCGCAGTACCTTCGCATGTCGACCGAGCACCAGCGGTATTCCCTGGACAACCAAACCGCTGCTATCGCCGAATATGCGGAGGCGCGCGGGTATGTCATCACCCAGACCTACAAGGATGCGGGCAAAAGCGGCGTCAGCCTTCGGGGGCGCCAAGGGTTGCGCAGCCTGATCAGCGACGTGATGGCCGGTAGCGTTGATTTCTCGACCATCCTGGTTTTGGACGTCAGCCGGTGGGGTCGCTTCCAGGACACAGATGAGCCCGCCCACTATGAATTTCTCTGCCGCAGCGCCGGCGTCAGTGTGCAGTACGTAGGCGAACTGTTCGAAAACGACGGCAGCATGGTCTCCGCCATCTTGAAGAACATGAAGCGGGTGATGGCCGGCGAGTTCAGCCGCGAGCTATCGGTCAAAATTTCGCGGGCGCAGATGCGCCAAGCGCGGTTAGGATTCAAACAGGGCGGGAATATCCCCTACGGCATCCGACGGCTTCTGGTCGATGAAGATCGAGAGCCCCGCTTCTACCTCGCTCCGGGGCAACGGAAAGGGCTCAATACCGATCGCATCCTCTTCGCGCCGGGGACCGCCGAGGAGATTCGCGTCATCCGTCGCATCTTCAAAATGTTCGTGGATAGGCGGACCAGCATGCTTTCGATCGCCCGTATCCTGAACGAGGAGGGCATTCCGTCCACCGGCGGGGAAATTTGGAGTGCGTCCAGGGTGAGGACGGTGCTCAGCAGCGAGCTGATGATCGGCTACTACGTCTTCAATCGAACCTCGCGGCGCCTGCACAGACCGTTAAGCCAGAACCCCGAAGAGCGCTGGATTAGAGTCAGGGTCATGGACCCCATCATCAGCACCTCCCTATTCCAACGCGCCCAAGCGGAGTTGGCCTATAAGCGGGGCTACTGCTACGCCAAGCCCGAGATGCTCAAAAACCTGAAGCGGCTCTATCGGGAGAAGAAGAGCCTATCGGTCGCGGTCATCGACGCGTGTCCGTACACGCCGTGTGCGGCGTCATATGCGGCGCACTTCGGGTCGCTGCATCACGCCTACGAACTTGTCGGCTACGAGGGCAACAGAACGCCCCGGAACAAGCGGCCGTACTTCTCAGATGAAGCGCTTCTGGCGGGCATTCGACAGATCCACGAGAAGCACGGCTATGTCACTATCGCCCTTGTGAACTCCGACCGGAGCTTGCCGGCCGCCAAGATATTCACTGACAGGTTCGGAAGCATGTCTGCCGCCTACACCGCCGCCGGATTTCCGACCACCAAGTCGGAATCCATCTCCGCTGCCAGGAAACGGGTTAGCGAGCGCTTCAAGGCCTCCAAGCAACTAGATGTCGTAAAGCCCCGCACGGAACGACAAGCTGGCTCGTAGGGCGCGCCACAGCTTCGCCATCGCGATAAAGTGCGGGCTCGGCGCCGTTGTTCGCTTTACGCGCCCGCCGCAGATCCTTGAGGGCGGCTCACCTAGCCCGCGTCGCCGAGACGTGATGGCGATCCCTCCGCGAACCCGGCCGCCAGCCAGAGATCGTCAAAGGCGTCGCGCATCCGCGCGGCCGACTGGGTCGTTCCGTCGGGGAGAAATACAGGCGAGATTCCCAGGCTAGGCTGCCGGAAGCGGCCGCTTCGGCCGAACCCGGCGAGGCGGATAGGGGCGAGCTCGTGGAGGCTCAGGGCCACCAGAATCGGCCCCTTCAGTCCGATCTTGAGCAGGAGCCTGAGGCTACGGTCGATCGTGTCTACGATACGGTGTTCGAGCGCGACACCGTCGACGAGGATTTCCTCATCATCCCCAACCGGCCGCCCTAGCGTGAAGAGCTGCTCGATAACTCCAGGCCTTAGCAAGCGTCCACTCCAGTCCGCTTCGGGATTGAGCCGGTCGACGATGGAGCGGGTCGGGCCGTGGGCCCACCATTGGGTATTGTCTTGGTTGGCTATGACGTGGGGTGAAGTTTCGGGTGCAAGCAGGCCACGGTGGGCCTGGATTTTGCTAAGGTCGAGACGCGGGGCCTCCAGCGCTTGGGCGGGGACGAGGTAGATATAGGCTGACGGCAGCGAGACCAGGCAGGGCGGATTGTTGGCGATACGGTTGTTCTGAGTGGTCGCCCAGAGGTCGCGCAGCCGTTGGGTGAGCTCTGGGCTGGACGCGTCAGGTCCATGCGGATCTTCCGGCTTCAGAGACGCCGCCGCTTCCCAGCCCGCGTGGGCAAGCCGGAAGATTTCACGCTTGGACGATGTGGCCTGCACCAGGCCGTAGGCGTCCAGCTCCTCGATGGCGGCGATCCAGCGCGCCGCAGCCCGGGCACTGCGATCCTCGCCCAGCATATCTACCCGCCCCGCCTTGATGATCGCGCCGCTATGGGTGCGGTGCGTCATGATCATACCCTCTTTCGTGTCAGCGGCCGCCGACAGGAGCTTGACTGCTTCATCGCTGAGGGTGACGCGGCGCTTCTCCGCTGGCGGCGTCGTCTGTTCGGGCTGGGCTGGCGCCAGTTCGCGGGCAAGGTGGGCGTTGTCGCGTAGGTTCAGTTCGAGGTCGCGCCTGAACTTGTCCCGGAAATTGTCGGGACTGTCGAACTCGGCCACTAGGCCCTTGGGCATCGCCCAGGCCTTGAATTCCTTGAGCTTGGCGTACTGCTCCTGATCGAGGTTATCGGGCATGATGGGTGCGCGCGAGAAGTACAGCATGGCCGGCTTACCGGCCTTGATATGCTCTTCGATTTCCTCGACCGTGCCGCTGGCCGCCACGCCCGTGGAACTGCCCAGACGCGTCCAGAAGATCCCGACCAGCAAATCGCAATGCACCAGCAAGCGATCGTTGATCATCTGCTGAGGGCGACCGCTGAGCTCCGGGGCCGAGTGGGTCTCCCATCCGACCGGGACGAGCATCGCCTTGCGGGTCCGGCTGTGCAGAATGTTCCAATCGTTGAGAACCTCGCGGATCACCTGTCGCTCAGCAACGACGTCACCTGGTGACGCGATCATCACTTCCAAGACCTTGGCCGCGTACGCCATTCGCCATCTTCTCCCCGCGCGCCGCACCGAGACGCGCAATCCTACGTAGCTTTGCCGGCGAGATATCGACAGCGCCAATGTGGCGGCGACGGCCACACCGTCTGGCTCCCGGCCCTCGGCGACAGGCGCCTACCAGAATGCGGCCCTTCCCAAGGTGAAAGAAGAGTCAGGCGCTGACGTTGAAATCGCGCTGGGGAGCAGACGCTCCAGGGGCGGAATCTGCTGTTCTGTAGCCCGCGATGCCGGTTTGCTTCTGACTAAGTTTCGAGATCGCGGATCGGTCGGCCTAGCCTATTAAGCGGCGACGGCGCGGTCCGGCTCAAAGACAGTCAGCGCCCAAGGCGACGTCGTTATACCTTCGGCGGTGCGACCCAGCTCGATTGTGATGAGGCGGTCACCGTTGACGGCGGGGCTCAGTTCCAGGGCGAGATAGTCAAACAGCTGGCGATCGTGGACCGCAAGGAAGACCTGTCGGCCTTCACGTTTGAGCGTCCGAAGCAGCGCTGCAAACTGCGCGATGTGGACGTCGTCCATGCTCTGCACAGGGTCGTCGATGATGAGCCAAGGTAGGAGCGGTTTCGCCGAGAGGTTCAATGCGAGAAAGAGGGTCAGCGCTGCGGTGTTGAGATTGCCGGCGCTCAGCATCGACTTCGGATTGCCGCCCTTGCCGCCGGCCCGGTAAAGCGTCTCCAAGACGGCTTCGACAGGGCCACCATTCGCCGGCGGGAGCGCGAAGGCGGGTACGAATTCCTCGTCGGGTGCGAGCCGGATGAACAGCTCGCGCCAGACGCTGTTGAGCTCGTCATTGAACACCTGACGGACCTTCGCCGTCCGGAGCGTCTGAGCACGTGTGGCCAAGGCTTTAGAGGCGGCTATGCGGCGTTCTGCTTCCTCTCTCTGTGCCGTGGAGGTCTTTTGTTCCTCCAGCGCGGCCTTAAGCTCGTCTTCGGCCTTGACGAGTTCGTCGCCAAGCGTCGGGAAACTGTCCAGAAGCTCGCCGATGTGGGCGATCTGTGCTTGCCGCCCCTTCGCACCGTCCTCGTCACGCTGGACGAACGCCAACAGGTCGTCGACTACGGTCTGCAGCGGCACGTCGCTGGGCACGATCGGCAGTCCCATCTCTTGCGCATGACGATCGAGTTCGGCCCTCATTCCGCTGAGACCCGACCGACGCGACACAAGCGCGGAGAGCGCGCCCGCTGCGGCGGAGGCCTCCGTCTGCAGTCGAGTTCCAAGCGCAGCGGCGTCGGCAAGTTCGTTGAGGCCGGTCCGCCATTCGAGCAGCCGCGCAAGCTCGACCTTGAAAGCATCCCGCTGCTTGTCGACCAACTGGCGCGAGAGAATTTCGCTCTTGCGACGTTGAGCTTGTTCCACGGCTGAGGACGTCGTCGAGCGGTCGCGCACAAGCCCCTGAACCCGTCCGGCCGCTTCGACGAGGCGCCCGACTTCCTCCGAGACGTGTGAGGCGAGCGGCTGTTCGGACACCTCGCGGAAATCCCGCTGGCAGACCGGACAAACTTCGTCGTCGATATAGGCTGCGATAGCCGTGAGAGCGCGCGCAAGTTCGTCGTTCGCACCTTTGTCTCGGGCTAATTCCTCATCGATGTTCTTCAGACGAGCGCTGCCTTGGCTGATCGCTTCATTGACCTCCGCCAGCGCCTTCGCGTCCTTGGCGTCGCGATCCAGCGTGTCCTGGAGACGGACGATCTCCTTCTGGACCAAGTCGGCGGCCTGTCGGTGCGTGGCGGCGACGCCGCTTGCAACATCGGCCAAGGTCGGGAAGTGAGCTCTGATGATTTGGAAGAGGGATTGGAGCTGCCGCCCCTGATCGGCCTGCCACGTCTCGAGCGCAGACCGGGCGGTGTTAGCAGCCGTCTCCGCAGTAGCGACCTGCCCCCCCGCCTCGGCCGCCAGAGCGGCGGTCAGCTGGTCAGCGGCGCTGCGCAGATCACGGCGGCGGCGCGCAAGATCCTGCAAGCGGATTTCAAGCTCGTTGGCTTCGGCCTCAAGACCGGCCTCGAGCACGGCGGCGTCGATCGGCGCCTCCGCCGTCGCGAGGTCCTTCAGCTTATCGCGAAGCTCAACCTCAAGCGCGGACACCGCCTCGCGGGCGCTCGCCGCTGCTTTCGTCGCCGCTTCGACCCGCGCGGACAGGGCGGCGGCTCCGGAACGGGCGGCCGTGAACAGCGGCGCCGGAGCCTTCAAACGGCGGACGTCACCGCTCGCATGCAGTCCGTCGATTAGGGCGTCGAGCGCCTCCAATCCCAGCAGCTCTTTTACGAAGCGCGTCAACGGCGAGTCCGAGCGCCGACTGTCTTGATGCTCGTATATTTCGAGCAGCCGCCCGAGAGCGGCCTGAGGCAGATAACATCGCTCGCTGAAGAAGCGTCCTAGATCCGGGCTGAGAAGGCCCCCGCCCCTCACCGTCAGTCCGTCCGAAGAAACCTCCGCGCGCCCCGACGGCGCGCCGCCTGGAAACCCCTCAGCCTCTATGATGACCCTGCATTCATTCGAGGGGCTCCGCTTGTGCGGAAGATGCTTGAGGAAACCAGAGTCTAGCCGGCTAAGTGACCCGACTGTCCCCGTCAGGCCAAATTCGATGGCCGACAGCAGGCTGGTCTTACCCGTCCCATTTGGCCCATGGATGAGGACCACAGGCGCATCGAGCGAGATGCGCTGCGGGCCGCGGATGCTGCGGAAGTCTTCGATAAAGATCGAGGACAAGCGGGTACTCACTGGGCCTCCTCCCCGTCCTCGTCGAACTCGGCGAACGGTTGTTCGACCAGCTCGGCGAACCGCGCGGCCACCGCCTCCGCCCCGTACGCTGCGAGGTCGATCAGCTCGTGGGTCAGGGGGTCGGCCTCGACCCGTAGCTCGTCCAGGCTGTCGATCCCACGCGCGTCAACGGGCTTGGGAAGCCGCAGCGGCAACAGAACAGCTAGCCAGTTGTCGAGGCTGGCGGTGTCCGCCGACTCGCCAACTGGCAGCACGCGCGCGAATCGCGACAGGGCGCTGATCGCTTTTGACTCCGGCCGCGGACCCACTAGCACAAGCGTCAAAGGTCGGCGCGACTGCATGACATCGAGCGCGCGGCCGACACCCTCGACCGTCCTCTGGATCTCCTTCGCGGATTGGACGGTGCTGTCGCCCACAACGACGAGGTCGGGCGATGGTGGCGCCCCGACGAACGCTGCGGGCGTGTTGAAGGTTAGGCCGGCGATCTGCAGGGGATGGGCCATGCGCCGAAAGTTCGCGGCTTCCAGTGCTTTCGCGACGCGCTCGACAGGGGTCGTCTCGGTCAAACCGCCACCTCCGCTTTGAAACGCTGCAGGAGCTCCTCGAGACTCACCGCGCCATCGGCCATCGAGAATACGCCGAATTCGCGCAAACCGAGCTTGCCCGTGCGCCCAGGCGCGCTCGTGGGATGGCGCGCCGATCTAGGGGCGACGTCGAAGCTCTGGACGATGACGGCGTCGTCCTCCTCGGTCACATGGCCGCTGGCGAAGAGCTGCGCAGCCGCGTGCGCGCTCGCTGCGAAGAAAACTTCCGATTGCCTCACGGCACCCACCAGTCGGACCGCGCCGGTGCTGGCTTGCGCTGGATCGCCTGTCGCGCAGGTCCAATGTCCTTCCTGTTCCCCGCGCCCGACGAGGGCGAAGGCGAGCGCGAGCTGAACGACCCCATCTGCATCGACATGAGGCGCATCTACCGTCCGGGTGACGCCGACGTCGGTGAGCGGGGCGTAGATTCCTTCGCCCGCCGCTCGGGCGCGCCCTCGACGGAACAGGCTGAGCGCGCGTCCAGCGAAGCCGAGCGCGGCATGCATGTAGCCTTCTTGATCCGCGGGATCGGCTACGGCCGCCGACAGGTCGCGCAGGCGCTTGATCCCTTCCCGCAGGCTGTCGCGTTCCCCTGCGGGTAGGCCAGGCGCCGCTTTGTCAATGAGCGCAGTGAGCTTCGCGCACAAAACATGGAGCCATAGGGCGGGAAGCAAGCTCTTCGCGTATGAACGGACAAGCGACGCCGTATGGATTTCCTGCGCATGCGCGGCGTAGTCGGACCGATAGAAGTTCCGCAACAGTCCGTCCTGGTGCGCGCCGACCGCGTCTTCCGAGACCATTACGAAGGGCGGGTGTGTCGGATACGTCGCCGGGAGCTGTGTCTGCGCCCGGACAAACAGGTCCTGGATGTTGGCGTCCTGCGCGGACAGCCCAAGCATCAGCGTCGGCTTGGAGATGGCCAAGTCGACCAGCTTGCCTGCGATGACGACGTTTTCCGGTTTCTGCGCCCAACCGTTGATCTGTGACTGGCGCCCGACGATCCGGTCGCGATAGACTCCTTCGTTGTCGCCCGCCTTCGCGGCGCAGCCGTGGAACTTATAGAGGCGCGCACGCGGGACGTTGTTTTGGACATCGGCAGGCAGCACCCGAACCTGCAGAACGCCTGACCCGGGTCCGTCGAGCAGGCGCATGGCCTTCTCGATCAGATCGTCCCAGTTCGCGCTAACACAGTCCGACGCGACGCCTTCGGCCACTAGGGCGGCCAAGCCAAGGTGTTCTGGGCCGGGCGTGGTCGCGGGATTAGCATATCGGCTGACGACGTCGACACCGTTCCACACGAGGTAATCCGGCAGTTCACCCGGGGGTGATTGGTCGAGCATCACGGCATAGCGGCTCACCAACTGAAGCGTCACTTGCTCAAGCGGAGGCCACGCTGCGACAGGTTGGGCATAGTCGACAGCGGCGCGCTGACCTGCGTCTAGCGCGACTAGGCCGAGCATTCGGTCGAGGCTGGTCTTGAACGCGCAAGCAGGGTTCGCGGGATCGATCCTGGCCCGCACATGTTCAAGCACCGCTTCGACGACGCCGCGCAAACCGGGCAGCTTCCCAGAAGAGACTCCTGCGCCTAGCCAAATGGCATAGCGGTCGTCAGCCACGCCCTCGGAAAACTCCCTGAGCGAGTCGTCGAGGAGGTGGAGGGTTTCCAAAATCGTGATGTCCCAGGCCGACGGCACTCGCGGTCAACTCCACCTTCGCGGCTGTCTACGACACATTCGGACATCTCCGGTGCGTGGACGAGGCCAGGACAGTGCTACAGCGGATTGCAATGCTCAAGCTGCACCCGCTCTGCGGTCCCGTCCGGCGATCACGGAGCTGACAACCCAGCGGGCCGACGGTCAGCTGGACAGTGGCCGGGCACAGCTTCGTCCGTGCCTTTAGCGGGTGACAACAGGTTGGCGTTATGCATCTGGACGCCCGTTCAGGCTGGCTTCCGATTGTAGTAACGCCGCAGAGGCTTCGCACTCACCAATCAGCCTGATCAGCTTCGCCTTTGTGACGGTGCCATCCTGACGCCGCAGATAGGAGATGGCCGCCCGTATTTCGAGCTCGGAGGGCTTATAGAAGCCGACGGTCAGATGCTCGTCGACCAGGCTTGCTATGGCGTAGGGTGGGCAGAGATCGTCGTGAACGAGCCAGCTGCGCCACATCCTGGCTTCGCGGCACGCCTCGACGAGGCGGAACGGCCATTCCTTCAGAAGCGGCGCCAGTAAATCCATGAGCCGATGGCGGTCATCGACGCCGAAGTGCTCCAAGCTTCGACCACTGCTCCAGGGATAGGGTGAAGGATCGCCACCAAACCGCCGGACAACTGCCCGGCGAAATGCGTCGGCGCGCGGGCCATGGGCAAGCGCCTTTGCGATGATCCGTAGCGTCGCGAAATAGAGGTGGCTCCAGCTGAAGATGGCTTCTCCGAGATGGCCCCAACCTCTAGCCAGCACCGCCATCGCCCTCGTCTGGAGTTCAATAACGCGCCGGCTCGCCTTGCAGGCCTGCACCCCACGCAGATCGGCGCCGCAGCGGGCGCAAATCCACAAAGCTGGAGATCGATGGGGCTCGACCGTGGCACCGCAGCTTGTGCAACGATCAAGAAGCTGGACGCCATGAGCAGGACAGCTTGTTACGAACCCTAAGCGCCAGGCGCGCTTGAAGTAAGCCGCCTCGCCCAGGCAGATAGGACAGTACTGCAGGCCAGCGAGGGCGCGAATGCGGTGGCGAACCCCAAGTTGGAGAATCCAGGCATTGCGGCCCCCGGGCACGTAGTTGTCGACGAGAAGGCCATCGAACGCCGCGAGCGTGGTTTCCCAAGCCCTCTGAACCGATGTGTCAGCCTTGGCGGCCATACCGCCGACCACCCTAGGATCCGCGAGATTGTCGATATCCCGCGTCAACAGCGGGGGCGTAGACCGCCAGGTCATATGCGCGAGGGTGTAGGGCTTTAGCTTCAGTCCATAAGCGGCCCGCAAGAACCAAGACGAGAGCAGCTCGTCAGGACGCGGTTGAGGTCGGAAGGGCCAAGGGCGAGACTTGGTGGAGTCGGGGCTTTCCTTCCAGGTGCGGAAGACGGCCTCGACCTCCTCGATCATCGGATCGCTCGAATGAGCTGCTCTGTGATGCGCTCTTCGCCGCTGTCGATCGCGGCCACCGCAGCGTCAAAGAGAATGTTGGATAGTTCGCCGATCACGCCTTTGGACAGCGCATAAAGCCGTTCTGAAAGCCCAGCCTCTGTCAGATCGCTAGGTAGTCGGAGCGGGATGATCTTGCCGTAGGCGCGGAGGATCTTGCGCCACTCGCCGTCCATTTTCATCCGCTCCAGCTTGATGCGGTTGAAGCGCCGGTTGAGCTGATCTTCCTTAGCGAACACCTGGTCGACGCTCTCGGTACCGGCGGCAACGATGGGAACGCCAGTCTCGTTGGTAAGATTCTTGATCAGGACATTGAAGTGGAGGCGCTTATCGAAGCGGCCGGATAGGGCATTGTGAAACTCGTCCATGAGGATGACCTTCACACCGCATCTGGCGATCAGCCGGCGGACCATAAGCTCCTTCTGCGCCAACGCCATGGACGGCGAGACCCGCATACCGAATTCTATCAGAATGTTGTTGTAGAGCTTTGCCTCATCGCCGGCTGGGGGCGTCTGAAACCGGATCGCTGGGAGGACCGCCCACCCACCGACGCCATCGTCATCTTCGCTTTCCGCTTTCTTGGCGTTTTCGGCGCGGACGCGGCTCTCCCAACGATTCAGGATCGTTGATTTACCGACGCCGGACTCGCCAAAGATCAGTAGGTTTCGCGGGCGGATCGACGGCGGCGTAACAAGGTAGCGGTCCAAGGTTTGAAAGACATTGTCAGCCGCTCGATGTCCGATCCAGAGGCTCTGCCACCGGGCGATGATCCGCTCCTCCACAGGCAGGTGGACAAGGGCTTGAGCCTTTGGATGTAGGTGATCCAAACCGGGCTGGGCGGCCACTTCGCTGGTGATCGGGGGGCGCTCCATCAGATGTCCAGATCATCGTAGTCTTCGCCGACCTCGGCCACTGAGCCTGCGGGTGTCAGCACCACTGCCGTACTCGTCGGCTCGTGGGGCGATGGACCGTTACGCTCTATGGGGATGGCCGACGCCGACTGTGTGGCTGCGGCTATGACGCTCTGCTCGCGCGCGATCGCCGCGCCCTGGCTACGTCTACGCTGGTTCTCACGCTGTGCTTTCCGCGTGAGCTTGCCCGCCTCCTCAAGTAGCGCCTGGCGCTGGCGCCGCTCATGGTAGGCATCAAAGATTTCGAGCTCTGTATAGGCTCGCTGGCCCTTGTTCTTCAGTTCGGCCCGCACCGCGCGCAATTCCCAAACGCTCATCGGCGGCCCTTCGGCGTGCCGATACGGAACTGTCAGATAGCGTTTATTGTCGGGGTCCCAGACGTAGGCACGACTTATGTCGCGAGGGTCACGCCGCACGGTAAAGGTTTTGCCTTTCTGGCGAGCGTAGCGATGGCGCATCGCCACCAACTCGTCGGAGTCATAGCTAATCTTGTCCCAGCGAACTCCGTAAGCCTGGAGCGTGAGCATCTTCAGCGGCAGAAGCTCAAGACGTATTTGCTCAAGGTTAGATGGCTCTTCCGGCAATTCTCGAACCTGGGCGCCATTTTCGAAAAAGCACGATCTCCACTTCTCAAGGGGCGTGAGTCCCCCGAGGGATGAGTGCGGCGTGTTCATATATTCCTTCAAGATGCTGAGCAGGTGCAGCTCAAGCTCTCGGAGCGTGAGGCTTGCGGTCCTGGCGCTGTCTCTGCTCTTGCGCTCATTAATGTTCGAGCCAGTCGCCCCCGGCGCCGATTTCACTTTCTTGGCGAGAGTCCCGAAGAAGCGTTCGATATGGGCACCGAACTGGGGTCGCTTCACAGGCCTGTTCAGGAGCTCACGGTCCTCCTGAGCGAGGAAGCGGCGAAGCATAGTGCCGCGAAACTCCTTGGCGTTATCGGCCATCACGATCAGGGGCAGGCCCCAGACCGGCCAAATCATGTCGACGCCGATTACCTTCAGCCAGGGCTCCTTGCGGGTGATTGAATGGAAGATCGCGGCGCCGGCGACGCTGGCTGAAGGGTCGTCTAGCGTCAGGACGTAACCCGTGGGCATGCAGGTATGGGTATCGATGACCATGGCAAGCCATGGCCGCCCGATTGGAATACGGTAGACGTCGTCTACGATCTCTACGTCATAGGGCCAGTAGTCGATCTGCACGCAGGAAAGAGGCGCCGTGCCAAAGGGGAACTTCCCCATCATCTTGGCTTTCGCATCGCGAGCCGCGCGCTTGCCGACGCGGCGCTCAATCACCAGGATTGGGTCAAGAGCGTCGATGTGGCGGTAGACGGTCGGGATGCCCGGAAAAGGCAGCTTGGCGTCCGCGAAGGCAGGCAGCACGAAATTGTCGTAGAACTCTTTGACGTTGCGCTGCTTGCGATTGAGGTACTCCTTGTCGATCAGATAGCTGAGCAAGGCGACCCGTTCATCACCAAGTCTGCTCCGGCCGCGACCGCCCGATCTCTTGCCCGGCAACAAGCTCACAGGGTCGCCGTTCCACTGTTCCAGGCGCCTGTAGATCGTCGCCCTGCTTACGGCCAAGGTCTTCGCGGCAGCGGCAATAATCGCGTCGCGTTCACCGCGCTCGACTGTCTGATCCAGGAGCGGGCCCAAAACCTCCCGCCATCTATAGGCCAGTTCGATTTCAGCGGGACTGCAATCGTCGAAGTGCCGCTTTGAGCGGGTTACGGCGTCCACCCGATCGACATCACCCGATGTCACCGCACGGGTGTCGCCGTTCTCAAATCGGACAAGGAACAGGTCAAAATCGAGGATTTTCACGAAACGGGCGGCGCGTCCGCTGATCGTGACCTCCTCACCGACGCTGAAGTTAGCCGGTTTCAATCGCCCCCTCCTCAGCGGCTACATCCGCCCACCACTTCATTCGCATGTCATCGCTAATTGGCGCATCAAGATCCGCCACCAGATATCCGACGCCCAACATGTGCAGCAGCGCCTGGTGGGCGGTGTCACGCAGCAGCCCATCGGCGATGAGTAGCCTCTTCACCTCCCCGAACGAGCGGCTCTCCACTCCGGGGTAGGTAAGGATCGCGCGAGCCGTGGAAATGATGTCTTGTGAGAGAGGCCGGCGCATCGCTGGGCCGATCAGGGCGGCGTTGGCTTGCCTGGCGCAATAGATGCTGCGGTCGGTGATCACGCGGAAACCGACTCCCTTCGCGGCGAAATAGCTCCTCGCCGCCCGGTACTTCGGGGCCAGGTCCGCGTAATCGCGCTTCAAGATGGCGTAGGGCTTAACTTCGAAAACAACCCTGGACCTGCCATGCGGGAGGGCCACGTCATCCCACCAGACGGCAAGGACGTCGGGCGTGTATCGCCGTCGACGGCCATCCACGACCAGATCGATGGTGATCGGCTGCGTTACCACGGTCTCGATGCCTGGATCGATTTCCAGGAGAATCAGGAAATCCCGTTCAAGCTTGGATTCGTAATGAAGCTGCCGAGGAGGATACCGCGTCGGCAGTGAGCCGGTGATCGACCGATGGCTGGGCGGGATAGTGCGGGTCATCGGCGACCTCCAATCATGTCGCAATATCTACGAAAAACGACGAACGAGTCTCGCCTTCTTTGAAAAAATCTTGGGGGCTCTGTGCCGCCCGCTAGGAGAACAAACCGGCATTTCATCTCATTATCTCCGAGAAATCACACCGGCGGCGGGCTGAAAGCCAAGCCAGGCGAGGTGTCGCTGGCCCACAACGGCGTTCTCTTCCTCGACGAGCTGCCCGAGTTCGGCGTCCAGGCCCTGGACAGCCTGCGCGCGCCGCTGGAGACCGGCGAGGTGATGGTGGCTCGCGCCAACGCCCACATCCGCTACCCGGCCCGGGTGCAGCTGGTGGCGGCCATGAACCCCTGCCGCTGCGGCCACGGCGGGGCCGGGCGCGGCGCGTGCGGCAAGGCTCCCCGGTGCCAGCGCGAGTACCAGGGCCGGGTCTCGGGCCCGCTGATGGACCGTATCGACCTCACCGTCGACATGCCCGCGGTCACCGCCGCCGATCTGTCCCTGCCGCCGCCCGCCGAAGGCTCGGCCGAGGCCGCCGCGCGGGTGGCCAGGGCGCGGGCGCTGCAGCAGGATCGCGCCGACGCGCTGGAGGTCGCCGACGGCCTGAACGGCCGCGCGGAGGGCGCCTTCCTGGAGAAGATCACCAACCTCGACGCCCCCGGCCGCGCCTTGCTGGCCCAGGCGGCCGAAGCCGGCCGGATCAGCGCCCGGGGCTGGACCCGCACCCTGCGCCTGGCCCGCACCATCGCCGACCTGGAGGGCGCCGACGCCGTCCGCCGCGTCCACGTCGCCGAGGCCCTGGCCTATCGGCGGACCACGACGCCGGGTGAAGAACCGGTTCGCGTTTGACCGCCCGTTAAGCCGCGGCGGGTAAGCTTGATCTCCATGAGCGATCCCAGACCCGACGATAAGCGCCCCGGCGTCACGCCCGAGCAGCTGGCCACCCTGAGCCACGAGTTCCGCACTCCGCTGAATGGCGTGCTGGGCATGGCGCGCCTGCTGGAAAACACCAAGCTGACCGCCGAGCAGCGGTCCTACGTCACCGCCCTGCGCGAGAGCGGCGACCACCTGCTGTCGCTGGTCAATGACGTGCTGCACTTCGCCCGCCTCGGCGCGGCCTCGATCGAGCTCAGCCTGGCCCCGGTCGATATCGAGGGCCTGCTGCGCCAGGTCGCCGAGCTGATGAGCCCGCGCGCCCACGAAAAGGGCGTCGAGATCGCCTGGGCCGTCCCGACGCCCTTGCCGACCATCCAGGCCGACGAGGGTCGCCTGCGTCAGATCCTGCTGAACTTCGCCGGCAACGCCGTGAAGTTCACCGAGGCCGGCGGCGTGCTGCTGACCGCCACGGCCACCACGGAAGGTCGCATCCGCTTCTCGGTCGCCGACACCGGCCCCGGCGTCGCGCCCGAGGCCCGCCGGCGGATCTTCGACGCCTTCGTCCAGACCGACATCACCCACGCCACCCAGCTGGGCGGCGCGGGCCTGGGCCTGGCCATCGTGGCCACGCTGACCAAGGCCATGAACGGCGAAGTCGGGGTCGGCGGCGAGCTGGGCCAGGGCGCCGAGTTCTGGTTCGAGGCGCCCTTTGACGTGGCCGCTCCCGCCCTCCGCGCGGCTCCGCTGGACGGCCGCGCCGTCGCCATCGCCTCGCCCAACGCCATCGTCCGCGCCGCCACCGCGCGGCAGATCGAGGCCGCTGGCGGCCGAGCCTTCGCCGCCGTCGACATCGCCTCGGCCCTGTCGGGCGCGCCGGCCGACGCCGTGCTGCTGATCGACGCGGCGCTTTCGGGGCCTCGTGGGGCGTTAAAGCCCCCAACCGGCCGCAAGGCCGTGGTGCTGCTGACACCCGAGCAGCGCGACCGCATCGAGCCGCTCAAGGCCGTCGGCTTTTCGGGCTATCTCATCAAGCCGCTGCGCGCCGCCTCGCTGGTCGTCCAGGTGCTGCAGGCCGGCGAGACCGAAGCGACGCCCGCCACCGAGACGGCGCACGACGACCGCATCTCCGGGGCCGTGGCCCAGGGCGTCCGCGTGCTGCTGGCCGAGGACAATCCGATCAACGCCCTGCTGGCCCGCACCCTGCTGGAGCGCGAGGGTTGCAAGGTCGACCGCGTCGCCGACGGCGAGCAGGCCGTGGCCGCCGCCTCGGCCGGGGCCTACGACCTGATCCTGATGGACCTGCGGATGCCCGGCCTGTCCGGCGTCGAGGCCGCCAAGGCCCTGCGCGCCAAGGGCGTGGCCTCGCCGATCGCCGCCCTGACCGCCGACGCCTTCGACGAGGACAAACGCACCTGCCTGGCCGCCGGCATGGACGACTTCCTGGTCAAGCCCCTCACCCAGGAAGCCTTGCGTGACGCCCTCAAGCGCTGGACCACCTCGGGCGTCGCGAATGGGCTTGGCGGCGGCTGGACGAAAACCGCGACGCGAGCCAAGGTCGCCGGCTAGATCCGGGCGCGCCCCGGACAGGGGATCGCCGCGATGACTGACGAAACGAAGGCGCAGGCCGCGCCCGAGAAGAAGACTCTTCTCCAGACCCTCGCCTTCTTCGGCGAGCGGCGCAGCCTGGTGATGCTGGGCCTGGGCTTCGCGTCGGGCCTGCCCTTCATGCTGATCTTCGACACCCTGTCGCTGTGGCTGCGCGACGCGGGCCTGTCGCTGGCGGTGATCGGCTTCTTCAGCCTGGCCACCCTGTCGTTCTCGTTCAAGTTCCTGTGGGCCCCGCTGATCGACCGGGCCAAGGTGCCGGTGCTGCACGGCCTGCTCGGCCACAGGCGGGCATGGATCCTGGTGTTCCAGACCGCCATGATCCTGGGGCTGTGGACGATCTCGACACTCAATCCGGCCACGCAGCTCCCGCTCCTGGCCGCCGCCGCCGTCGCGGTGGGCTTCGCCACGGCCTCGCACGACATCGTCCTGGACGCCTGGCGAATCGAGGTCGCCGACAAGGAAGAACAGGGGCCGATGGCGGTCGCCTATCAATGGGGCTTTCGGGGCGCAATGATCGCCGCCGGCGCCGGGCCGCTGCTGCTGGCCGAACGGTTCGGTTGGAACTTCTCCTATGCCGTCATGGGCTTCGTGGTCGGGATCGGCGTCCTCGCCACCCTGTGGGCGCCGCGCGAGATGGAGCACACCATCCGGCCGATCCCGACCGGCGACGTCCATCAGCCCCGCTCGCTGGAAGCCCTGGAATGGCTCGCGCGCCTCGCCATCCTGCTCGTCGGCGCCCTGGTCCTGGGCTCGGGCCTGTCGGGCGACGCGTCCCTGTTGTCCAAGCTGGTCGGCGGCGAGGCCCTGGCCGAGGCTTGGAAGGCCAAGCCCAATGGCGTTTGGCTGCAATTGCTGGGCGTGCTGACCGGCCTGGCCATCGTGGTGGTGGCGGCCTGGCCGATCCCCAAGGTCCGCACCAAGCCCGGCGTCTATATGTCCGCGGCGTTCGGTGAGCCTCTGATCGACTTCGCCAAGCGCTTCAAGGGCGTGGCCGGCCTGATCCTGGCGGCGATCTGCGTCTATCGGGTTTCGGACTTCGTGCTCAACATCATGAATCCGTTCTACCGCGACATGGGTTTCTCGCTGACCGAGATCGCCGAGATCCGGAAGGTGTTCGGCATCATCGCCTCGATGATCGGCGTGTTCATGGGCGGGGTGATCGTGGCGCGGCTGGGCCTGATGAAAGCCCTGGTGATCGGCGCCTTCGCCCAGCCGATCAGTAACCTGTTCTTCGCCTGGCTGGCCATGAACGGCCACAGCGTGCCGGTGCTGTTCTGGGCGATCTGCATCGACAACCTGGCGGGCGGAGTCGCGGGCACGGCCCTGATCGCCTACATGTCCAGCCTGACCACGGCCGGGTTCACGGCCACGCAATACGCCCTGTTCTCGTCGCTCTATGCCCTGCCCGGCAAGCTGATCGCCTCGCAGTCGGGGCGCATCGTCGAGGGCTCGGCGCTGGCGGCCGAGCACGGCGGGTTCACCGCGCCGCTGAAGGCCCTCTTCACCCGCCTGCCGCCTGAGAGCTTCACCGCCGCCGGCGCCAAGCTGGGCGTCAGCGGTCCGGCCTTGGCGGCGGGCTATACGGCGTTCTTCATCTACACGGCCCTGATCGGCGTCGTGGCGATCGTGCTCTCGTTCCTAGTGGCGGCGCGGCAGAAGCCGGTCGAGACCGAGGCGACGACCACCTAGGCGTCGTGCGTGATCCTCGTCCTTCGACAAGCTCAGGATGAGGATCAGGGCCGGTTCAGTAGAGACCTCATCCTGAGCCTGTCGGAGGACGAGGTTTCGGTCCCGCCTAGACCTTCAGGCACACCACCTGGGCCACGCGCAGATCGCGGCGCAGGCCGTCGGCGACGCGGCCGTAGTTCTCGGTGGTGATCGGCTCGCTGGGCGCGAACTCCGACGGCGCGGGCCGGCGGCGCGGGCCCAGCAGGGTCTTCAGGGTCTCGGGCGCGGTCGTGTAGATGCGGCCGCGACGCGGAGCCTCGGCCACCGTCACCCCGATCACCCGCCCGGCGCTGTCCAGGGCCGGCGAGCCCGAGAGGCCGGCCAGGGTGCCCTTCAGCGTGTCGGTGCGACCGACCTCGGCCCAGACCAGCACCGGCTCGGTGCGAGCGCCTCGGCCGTGGACGACCAGGTTCTCGCGGCCCAACAGGCGCGAGGCGGCCTCGCCAGGATGGCCCTGCGGGAAGCCCGGGTGATAGGCGCGCGCGCCCCGGCGCAGCGGCGTGTCCAGACCCAGCGGCACCGACGGGGCGCCCCCTTCGGTGGTCAGGATGGCGGCGTCGGCGTTCGGATCGACATGGATCCTGGCCGCCACGCCGCGACCATCCGCGACGACGATCGCGGCTTGCTTGCAGCCGTCGACCACGTGGCGGGCGGTCAACCAGGCGCCGTCGTCACCGATGGAGAAGGCCGTGCCGGAGCCAGGCTCGGGCTTGTCGGGCACCTGGACCACGATGGAGGGATCGAACGGCGAGGACGGTCCCAGCGGCAGCCCCTCCTCGCCCGGCACCGGCGGCGGCGGCGGCGGCGCGTCCGAGCGCTCCTGCCGGCCGACGGCGACGATCAGCAGGGCGCTGACCGCCGCGGCATAGACCAGCCAGTCGGGAAGCTTGGGGAAATGCACGGTACGCCCCCCGATGCCGCCGGCTCAGCCAGCCACGGCGGCGGCGAGGATCAGGGCGGTGGCCAGCTTGGCGCCGACCAGCAGGGCGGCGGCGGCGACCTCCCCCTCGTGGATCCGCTCGGGCAGGCCCTGCAGCACCATGTCGGTGATGCGGAACACCAGGAGCTGCACGGCGATGGTCGCCGCGCCCCAGATCAGGATCTCGATCACCGAGGTCGAGGCGGTCAGCGAGATGGCCAGCGGAATGGCCAGGCCGACCATCACCCCGCCCAGCGACAGGGCGGCGGCCGAGTTGCCCTCGCGGATCAGGGTGATTTCCTTGTGCGGGGTCAACAGGGCGTAGAGCGCCGTGCCCAGGATCAGCATGACCAGGGTCACGCTGGCATGCAGCAGGGTGACCGGGAAGCCGGTGGCGAAGGCCTGGACCTCGGGCGACTGGAGCTGGGACGGCATGGACGCGAACTACCCCGATGAACTTGCGGCCCCCTGACTAACACGGGTCGACAAGTTTTGCGTAGGGGGCGCCCGCGTCGGGGGAGTCGTCGCCTGTTTCTGGATGCGCCCTAAGCCGCCTCGTCCTCGTCATCGCCGAGCATCCCGGCCATGGCCGCCATCGACAGCTTGCGCATCGCCGAGGCGCGGACCTTCTCGCTCTCGCTCTTCAGCTGGCCGCAGGCCGCCAGGATGTCGCGGCCGCGCGGGGTGCGGATCGGCGAGGAGTAGCCGGCCTTGTTGAGGATCGCGGCGAAGGCCTCGATCGTCGACCAGTCCGAGCACAGATAGTCGCTGCCCGGCCACGGGTTGAACGGGATCAGGTTGATCTTGGCCGGGATGCCCTTGATCAGCTTGACCAGGGCGCGGGCCTCGTCAGGGCTGTCGTTGACGCCCTTCAGCATCACATATTCGAAGGTCACGCGGCGGGCGTTGGACAGGCCCGGATAGGCGCGGACGCCGGCCATCAGCTCGGCGATCGGATACTTCTTGTTCAGCGGCACCAGGACGTCGCGCAGAGCGTCGTTGGTGGCGTGCAGGCTGATCGCCAGCATGGCCTGGGTCGTATTGCCAAGCTTTTCCAGCATCGGAACCACGCCCGAGGTCGAGACCGTGATCCGGCGCCGCGAGATGCCGATGCCCTCGTTGTCGCTGATGATCTCGATGGCGTCGGCCACCTGGCCCAGATTGTACAGCGGCTCGCCCATGCCCATGAACACGATGTTCGAGAGCACGCGGTCTTCCTTGTCCGACGGCCATTCGGCCAGGTCGTCCTTGGCCACCTGGACCTGGGCGACGATCTCGGCGGCGGTCAGGTTGCGGACCAGCGGCTGGGTGCCGGTGTGGCAGAAGCTGCAGTTGAGGGTGCAGCCGACCTGGCTGGAGACGCACAGGGCGCCGGCGCGGCCGACGCCGGGGATGTAGACGCTCTCGACCTCGATGCCCGGGGCCATGCGGATCAGCCACTTGCGGGTGCCGTCCTTGGACACCTGGCGCTCGACGATCTCCGGGCGGTTCAGCGTGAAGGCTTCGGCCAGGCGGGCGCGGGTCTCCTTGGCGACGTCGCTCATCAGCGCGAAATCGGTGACGCCGCGATGGTGCATCCAGCGGAAGATCTGGGTGGCGCGCATCTTGGCCTTGCCGTGCTCGACCACGCCACTCTCGACCAGGGCCGCGACCAGCTGCGGGCGCGTGAGGCCCGAGAGGTTGACCAGGGGTTTGGCGACGGGTTGGGCGGGCGTCGTCTCTGAAGAGACGCGCGACAGGTCGAGGGTGACGCTCAAGGGGGTGTCCGGATGCTCGGGGGTCGAGGCGGACATATAGCAGGTCCGGGGCGGTTTTCCAAAAGGGCCGGTCCGCGACGTGCGGCCTTACCCTTCGACAGGCTCAGGTTGAGGCCTACCGCAACGCCCCGGTCTCGACCGAAAACCTCATCCTGAGCTTGTCGAAGGACGAGGTTTTCGCGCCCCCTACACCTTCCGGAACCGGCTTCCCTGGCTGGCCATCAACGCCAGAGCCCAGTCGTCCGGCACGATCTTGGCGATGGCGGCGATGGCCTTGTTCGGGGCGCCGGGGACGCAGATCGAGCGATTGGCCTCGGCGGCCTCGTAGCCGGCGGCGGCGACCTCGTCGGCGCCCAGCCACATCCATTCGGGCACGCCCTGGCTGACCTGGCCGCGGGTGCCGTTGACGTCGTGGAATTCCGAATAGGTGAAGCCGGGGCACAGCGCCGAAACATGCACGCCGGTCGCCAGGTTCTCCAGGTGCAGGCTCTGGGAGAACTTCACGAGAAAGCCCTTGGTCGCCGCGTAGAGCGTGTGGCCAGCCGCGCCGGGAACCAGGCCCGCCAGCGAGGCGACATTGACGATACGGCCGAACTTCCGCTCGACCATGCCCGGCAGCACCTTGTGGGTCATGCCGCAGACGCTGGTCAGCATCAGCTGCAGGAAGGCCGCCTGGTCGGCCCAGGTCGTGGAATCATAGGTTCCAGGCAGGCCGTAGCCGGCGTTGTTGACCAGGGCGTCGACCACCCGGCCCTGCTCGGCGATGGCGGCCAGCACCGTGTCGACGCCGGTCGGCTCGGCCAGGTCGGCGGGAATGGCGTAGGCCTCGACGCCCGAGCGCAGTTTGATCTCGGCGGCCAGGCTCTCGAGGCGGTCGGCCCGGCGCGCGGTCAAGGCCACGTCATAGCCGTGGCTGGCGTAGATGCGGGCGGAGGCGGCCCCGATGCCGGCGGAGGCGCCGGTGATCAGGGCGAGGCGGCGGGCCATGCGGGGGTGATCCGGAAGAAGACGAAACTCCGCCGGAGTCGAGCACGGCCCGTGATTTGGTTCAAGCAGCCCTCGAGCCTGAGGGGCGGAAGAGGCGCGCCAGCTCGGCTGGGGGCGCGCCTCTTCCGGGCCGCGGTTGGGGAGGGAGACCACCGCGGCCTTGGGGACCTGGATCCTAGGCGGCCTTGTCGAGCTCGGCGGCCCGAGCGCCGACCGTCCAGCGGACGGCGGCCTTGGCCACGCGCTCGCCCAGCAGGCGGGCGGTCTCGCGGTCGCCGGCCGGCGGGGTGATCTCCGGCGAGGCGTTGTCCGACTGGGCGGCCAGGCCGATGAAAGAGCCGACGCGGTTCAGGGTGTCGGGGCCACGCTCGGCGGCGGTCACGTTCGGCGGGGCGATGCCCAGGTTGACCCAGTTCATGCCGTGCTGGGCGGCCAGGATGGCCAGGCTGGCCAGGGCGTGGCCCTTGTCGCCGGCGAAGCTGTGCGAGTTGGTGAAGCCGGCGGCCAGCTTGTCCTTCCAGGCGCCGGTGAAAAAGGCGCTGGCGGTGGCGTCGGCGAACACTTTGAACACGCCCGAGACGTCGCCCATGTAGGTCGGGGCGCCGAACACGACGGCGTCGGCCTTGGTGATCTCCTCGATCAGCGGTGCGAAGTCCTGGGCGGCGCTTTCGATCTTCAGCAGCACCGGGGTCTGGCCGGCGTCGCGGACGCCCTCGGCGACCTTGTCGGCGAGGACAGCGGTGTGGCCGTAACCGGAATGATAGACGATGGCGACGGTGGTCATTGGATCCCTCGATCTCGAATGGATGTCGTTTCGAAACTGAAACGGTAGCGATTACGTAACATCGCCCAACGAACCCGCCAGAGGATCAGCAACAACAGCAGGTGCAATTTTTCTGTAAGTCGAATTTAGCGCTGCTGATAGAGCGCTAGCCGGATAGGCTCAGCAGGGCTCGATGGCCGCGTGAGCGCCGTGCAGCAGGTCGGCGACGGTGATCTGACTCAGGCGGTCGTGCGCCGCGCGATCGGCGGCGGTGATGGCGGCGCGGACGGCGTCGGGGATCTTCTCCCCGACCGGGCAGCCCTTGACGCCCTTGGGCGCGACGCCGAGGTGGGCGCAGCCGTTGACGGCCTTCAGCACGATGTCCAGCGTGATGGTGTCGGCGGGCTTCAGCAGCCAGGCCCCGCCATTGGCCCCGGCCCGCGCGCCGATCAGCCCGGCCTTGCCCAGCATGGCCGTGACACGACGGACCACGACCGGATTGGTCGGGACCGAGGCGGCCAGTTCGGCGCTGGCCACGGCGCGGTCAGCCGAAAACGCCTCCTTGTGCGCCAAGTAGGCGAGAGCGTGAGCCGCGACGGGAAATTTCTGGCTGTCAGACATATCTACCCGGGAACGTAAGGTGGCCGCCCGCGCGTTCAACTGAAAACTGGTTCAGCCTCGAAGCAAAATCTCCTTGAGGGAGTCCTCAGGGCGACGTCGGGTGATCATTGTATCGGCCGCGGTTTGGGTGTATCGCGCCGCGCTTGATCGCGATATGGGTCGGCTCCTGGCGTTTTGCGAGGGCGCCCGGAGGGATTGAATGGCTTCCGAAGCCCCCGGCGCTTCCAACTCCGCCAGCGCGTCCAATTTGGATTGCGCGCCAACGTCCACCGACATCCCTCATCAGGACGGCGGTCCGCCGAACGGCAATGGTCACGGCCATGACGCGAAGGGCCATGGCTTCCTGGCCATGGCGCTGGGCTCGATCGGCGTCGTCTTCGGCGATATCGGCACCAGCCCGCTTTACGCCCTGCGCGAGGCCCTGGCCCATTCGCGCAGCACCACGGCGACCGAGCACGCGGTGCTGGGCGTCGTGTCGCTGGTCCTGTGGACCATGACGCTGTTCGTGACGATCAAGTACGTCATCTTCTTCATGCGCGCCGATAATAAGGGCGAGGGCGGCACCCTGGCCCTGATGGCCCTGGCCCAGAAGGCGCTCGGCAAGACCGGCGGCAAGCGCTCGATGGTGGTCTTCTTCCTCGGCGTGGTCGGAGCGGCGCTGTTCTATGGCGACGGCATCATCACCCCGGCCATCTCGGTGCTGTCGGCGGTCGAGGGCCTGAAGGACGCGCCCGGCGTCGGCCACGCCCTGACGCCCTACATCCTGCCGATCTCGGCCGGCATCCTCATCCTGCTGTTCGCCGTCCAGGCCAAGGGCACCCACCGGATGGCCTCGCTGTTCGGACCGTTCACGGCCGTTTGGTTCCTAATCCTGGGGGCGCTGGGCGCCTACCACCTGGCCGACGATCTTTCGATCCTGCGCGCCTTCAATCCCTGGTACGGCGTGCGCTTCCTGCTGGAGAACGGCTTCCTGGGCTTCGTGATCCTGGGCAGCGTGTTCCTGGTCGTGACCGGGGCCGAGGCGCTCTATGCCGACATGGGCCACTTCGGGAAGCGCCCGATCCAGGCCGCGTGGCTGTGCCTGGTGTTCCCGTGCCTGGCCCTGAACTATCTGGGCCAGGGCTCGCTGGTCCTCGATCACCCGTCCGCCCGCCACAATCCGTTCTGGGAGATGGTGCCCAGCTTCGCCTACTGGCCCGTGCTGCTGATGGCCACCGTCGCCACCGTCATCGCCAGCCAGGCGGTGATCACCGGGGCCTTCTCCATGACCCAGCAGGCCGTGCAGCTGGGCCTGCTGCCCCGCATCGAGATCAAGCGGACGTCCGAGACCCAGGCCGGCCAGATCTTCGTGCCGGCGGTCAATCAGTTCCTGCTGATCGGCGTCTTGGTGCTGCTGTTCGCTTTCCGCAGTTCGCACAAGCTGGCCTCGGCCTACGGCATCGCCGTCACCGGCGCGATGTTCGTCGACACCCTGCTGGCCTATGTCGTCATCCGCCGCGTGTGGAAGTGGCCGCTGTGGCAGACCGGCCTGCTGCTGATCCCGCTGGTGGCGCTGGACAGCGTGTTCATCGCCTCCAACATGCTGAAGATCCCCGACGGCGCCTGGCTGCCGCTGGTGTTCGGCGCGGCCCTCGTCCTGATCATGGCCACCTGGACGCGAGGCGCCAACATCCTCACCGCCAAGACCCGCCGCGACAGCGTCCCCCTGGTCGACCTGATGGAGATCCTGCGCGCCCGCGCCCCGCACCGCGCGCCCGGCACCGCGATCTTCCTGACCTCCGACCCGGACATGACCCCGGTCGCGCTGATGCATAACCTCAAGCACAACAAGGTGCTGCACGAGCGCAACGTCATCCTGACCGTCCGCACCACCGAGACGCCGCGCGTCCGCGAAGAGGACCGGGTGACGATCGAGAAGGTCAACGACGACTTCAAGAAGGTCATCGTCAACTACGGCTTCATGGAAAGCCCCAACATCCCCAAGGCGCTGGCGGTCTGCCGCAAGCAGGGGCTGAAGTTCGACATCATGGCCACCAGCTTCTTCCTGGGACGCCGCTCGATCGTGCCGTCGGCCAACAGCGGCATGCCGCTGTGGCAGGACCGCCTGTTCATCTACCTGATGAAGAACGCCGCCAACCCGACGGACTTCTTCAAGATCCCGCCGGGCCGCGTGGTCGAGCTGGGCGCCCAGGTCACGGTTTAAGAGTTAGTATCCGGCATGGAAACGACCCTGCGCGTGCTGGGCGACGGTCTGTCGATCGCCGCCCTGGCCATCATCGCCGCCACCGCCCAGGGCGCGTGGAAGCGGATCCCCAAGGACGTCCTCGTCCCCATGCTGTGGGGGCGCGACGGCAAGCCCTCCGTCCGCGCGCCCAAGGGCGTGGGCCTGCTGAGCATTCCGCTGCTGTCGATCCTCGTCCTGCTGTCGTTCACCGCGACCCAGGCGACGTTCACCGACGATCCGACCCAGGCGATCCTCATCTTCCTGGTCCGCGCCACGCTCACCGCCAGCCTGGCGCTGAGCCAGCTGTTCCACCTGCGCTTCGTCATCAGGACGTTGCAAGACGAAGGTCAGCTGTAGAACCGCCCCATTTGGCTCTTGACCGGCTCGCCCTGATCCCGTTGAAGGCGCGCGACTTTGTGTTTCTCTCCGAAAGGACCCGCCCATGGCCGACAAGTCCGTGAAGAAGGTCGTGCTCGCCTATTCGGGCGGTCTCGACACCTCGATCATCCTGAAGTGGCTGCAGACCGAGTACGGCGCGGAGGTCATCACCTTCACGGCCGACCTGGGCCAGGGCGAAGAGATCGAACCGGCGCGCGCCAAGGCGCTGGCCGCCGGCGTCAAGCCCGAGAACATCTTCATCGAGGACGTGCGCGAGGAGTTCGTCCGCGACTTCGTGTTCCCGATGTTCCGCGCCAACACGGTCTATGAAGGCCAGTACCTGCTGGGCACCTCGATCGCGCGTCCACTGATCGCCAAGAAGCAGATCGAGATCGCCCGCAAGATGGGCGCCGACGCCGTCAGCCACGGCGCGACCGGCAAGGGCAACGACCAGGTCCGCTTCGAACTCGGCTACTATGGCCTGGAGCCCGACATCACCGTGATCGCCCCCTGGCGCGAGTGGGACTTTAAGTCCCGCGAGGCCCTGCTGGACTTCGCCGAGAAGCACCAGATCCAGATCACCAAGGATAAGCGCGGCGAAGCCCCGTTCAGCGTCGACGCCAACCTGCTGCACAGCTCGTCGGAAGGTAAGGTCCTGGAAGACCCGGCGGTCGAGGCCCCCGAGTTCGTCCACATGCGCACGATCTCGCCCGAGGACGCGCCGGACAAGGCGACCGTCATCACCATCGACTTCGAGAAGGGCGATCCGGTCGCCATCGACGGCGTGAAGATGAGCCCGGCCACTCTGCTGACCAAGCTGAACGAGCTGGGCCGCGACAACGGCATCGGCCGGCTGGACCTGGTCGAGAACCGTTTCGTCGGCATGAAGTCGCGCGGCGTCTACGAGACCCCCGGCGGCACCATCCTGCTGGCCGCCCACCGCGGCATCGAGAGCATCACGCTTGACCGCGGCGCCATGCACCTCAAGGACGAGCTGATGCCGAAGTACGCCGAGCTGGTCTACAACGGCTTCTGGTTCTCGCCCGAGCGCGAGATGCTGCAGGCCGCCATCGACTACAGCCAGGACAAGGTCGCCGGCCAGGTGCGCGTGAAGCTCTACAAGGGCAATGTCACCGTCATCGGCCGCACCAGCCCCTACTCGCTGTACGACCAGGACCTGGTCACCTTCGAGGAGGGCAAGGTCGCCTACGACCACCGCGACGCCGGCGGCTTCATCAAGCTGAACGCCCTGCGCCTGCGCGTGCTGGCCAAGCGCGATCGGCGCGGCTAGGGACTTCCGACTTCGGAAAAACGAGAACGCCCCGGCCGTCGGTCGGGGCGTTTTTCGTTTCACACCCGGTTGTATGGATACCGGTCCCGGATGATCCGCTGGAAGAACCGGCCTTTCGACGGGGCCCGCAGGAAGGCCTGGCTGATCCGCTCGGGGACGCCGACATAGACGTACGCGTCGCCATCGCGGAATGTAACGAACAGCTTGCCGTGTTCGGGGGTGTAGTCGATTTCGGCGATCGCCGTGGAGTCCACACGCATGGCTTCAAGCCTCCGCGAATGAGGATCGTCAGCCTTAGGAGCGAATAGGCTCCAGGAGGGTTCCAGAGCGCCACGCGCGGCGAAGGCGACGGCCGTGCTCTAAGGGTTGGCGGGACGCGTGCAAACTCAGGACGAATACGGTTAGGGTTTCCCCCGAGGCGGCATGAGTCCGCGGAAGGACCCAAGAAATGCATCAGTCCCACGCGCTCGTGGCCATCGTCACCCTGGTCTCGCTGCTGGTCTATGTCTGGATGATCCTGCGCATCCCCGGCGCGCGCCGCCGGACCGGGATCGACGCCCCCGCCATGACCGGCCATCCCGAACTGGAGCGCCACCTGCGCATCCAGGCCAACACCGTCGAGTGGCTGGTCATCTACCTGCCCTCGCTGTGGCTGTTCGCGATCTACTGGAACGACCTGTTCGCGGCGGCCATGGGCGTGGTCTGGATCATCGGCCGGATCCTCTACGCCCTGGGCTACGCCGCCGATCCGAAGAAGCGCGAGCTCGGCTTCACCATCCAGGCGCTGGCGACCGCCGTGCTGCTGTTCGGCGCCCTGGGCCGGGCGATCTACGTTCTCGCCGTCGTCGGCGCCTAGCTCGGCCATGGCGCGGGGCGCTATACCCGCGCCATGGACCACCTGCCCGTCGATCCCGCCCGCTACGGCGCCTTCCTGGTCGCCATGTTCGTCATGGCCATCACGCCGGGGCCGGCCAACCTGTTCGCCATCGCCACCGGCATGGAGCGCGGCAAGGGCGCGGCGCTGATCAGCGTGGTGGGCATGAACACCGCCACCCTGGTCTGGTTCAGCGGCTCGGCCCTGGGCCTGGGCGCGCTGATCCTGGCCTTCCCCAAGGCCTTCCACCTCCTGGCCTGGGCGGGAGCGGCCTATCTGGTCTGGCTGGGGCTGAAATCGCTATGGGCGGGGATCAGGAACATCGAAAGCCACGCCACGGCCACGGTGCGGGCGGGACGCTCGGCCTTCCTCGACGGCTTCATGGTCCAGATCGCCAATCCGAAGATCCTGCTGTTCTTCTCGGGCGTGCTGCCGCCGTTCCTGGACATCAAGCGGCCGCTGGCCCCGCAATTGATCATGTTCGCCTGCGCCACCATCGGCATGGACCTGATCAGCATGTCGTCCTACGGCCTGGGCGGAGCGGCCCTGTCGACGCGCATGAACGAGCCGGGATTTCGGCGCGGATTCGCGATCCTGGTCGGCGTCCTTCTGATCACGGCGGCCGTACTTATCGTGTCGAGAGGTTGAAAGATTTCCGTGGCGTCGCAAACTTCGCCTTGGCGAAACCACAAAGCCTCGCCAGAGTTGTCTTAAGTACCGAGGACTCCGCTTGAAGGAGCAGATCATGTCCATGAAGAAGGTCGCCATCGCCGCGGCGCTGGTCATAGCCGCCGGCCTGTCGGCCTGCGCCACGCCGACGCCGTACCAGCCCAAGATGTCCGCCAGCTCGTCCGCCGGCGGCTTCTCCGAGCAGAAGCTGGAAGGCGACCGCTACCGCGTGTCGTTCGCCGGCAACAGCCTGACCTCGCGTGAAACGGTCGAGCGCTATCTGCTTTATCGGTCGGCCGAGCTGACCGTGCAGCAGGGCTACGACTGGTTCGAGACCGCCGACCACCGCACCGACCGCACCTCGCGCTCCTATGTCGAGCCCGATCCGTTCATGCGTCCGGGCTTTGGCTACGGCTATCCCTACGGCTACTGGCGCCCGTCCTGGCGTTACTACGGCGGCGCCTATGGCTGGCGCAGCTGGGACCCCTTCTGGGGCGACCCCTTCTTCGCCGACCGCGCCCAGATCCGCACCGTCGAGCGCTTCGAGGCCGGGGCCGAGATCGTGATGCACAAGGGCAAGAAGCCGGAAGGCGACCCGCGCGCCTACGACGCCCGCGAGATCATGACCAACCTGGCCAGCAGCATCCAGCGGCCCGCGCCGGGCAAGTAGCCAACCCGCCTCTCTCCTCCCCCTATGGGGGAGGGGGACCGCCGAACGGCGGTGGAGGGGGTCAGCGCCGCGCCAACTGGGCCGTACCAGCCCCCTCCGTCTCGTCGCGCTTCGCGACGATCCACCTCCCCCAGACGGGGGAGGAGAGTTCTTACCGCGGCGCCATGCGGATGCCGCCGTCCAGGCGCACGTCCTCGCCGTTGAAGTAGCCGCAGGTGATCATGGTCACCGCCAGCTGGGCGTACTCCTCGGGATTCCCCAGGCGCTTGGGGAACGGCACCGAGGCCGCCAGGCCCGCCTTCACCGCTTCGGGCGCGCCGTTCATCAGCGGGGTGTTGAAGATCCCCGGCAGGATGGTGTTGACGCGGATGCCCTCGCCCATCAGGTCGCGAGCGATCGGCAGGGTCATGCCGACCACGCCGCCCTTCGACGCCGAATAGGCCGCCTGGCCCATCTGGCCGTCCTCGGCCGCCACCGAAGCGGTGTTGACGATCGCGCCGCGCTCGCCGTCTTCCAGCGGCTCAAGATCCAGCATCCCCTTGGCCGATTTGGCGATGCAGCGGAACGTGCCGACCAGGTTGATCTGGATGATGCGGTCGAAGGCGTCGAGCGGGAAGTGCTTGGTCTCGCCGGTGGCCTTGTCGCGGCTGGCGGTCTTGGCCGCGTTGCCGGTGCCGGCGCAGTTGACCAGGATCCGCTCCTGGCCGTGGGCGGCGCGGGCCTTTTCGAAGCCGGCATCGACATCGGCGTCGCTGGTCACGTTGACCTTGCAGAACACGCCGCCGATCTCCTTGGCGACCTCTTCGCCGCGGGCCTCGTTCATGTCGAAGATGGCGACCTTGACGCCCTGGGCGGCCAGGGCGCGGGCGGTGGCCTCGCCGAGGCCCGAGGCGCCCCCGGTGACGACGGCGGCGACGGTGTTGTCGAGTTTCATGGACGTTTCCTGCGGGTTTGCGTTTAAGCTCGCTGTTGAGCAAAGGTTTAAACCGATGAGCCGCGACGCCAAACCGTCCCCCGACGTAAACGTCAACGAGGTGCTGGATCCGAAGAAGGCTCTGGCGCCCGTCACCGTGCAGTTGAACGAGGAGCGGGTCGAGAAGGGCTTCCTGCCCAAGATCCGCAAGATGGCCACGAAGGTGCCGTTCGCCGCCGACGCCCTGTCGGTCTGGTGGGCCGCCCGCGATCCCGAAACCCCGACGGCGGCCAAAGGCATGATGCTGGCGGCCCTGGCCTATTTCGTCCTGCCGACCGACGCCATTCCCGACATCCTGCCGGTGATCGGCTTCACCGACGACGCCGCCGTGATCGCGGCCCTGGTCGCCATCCTCGGCAAGACCGTCAAGCCGCGCCACAAGGAGGCGGCCCAAGCCTTCCTGCAGCGCCTGTCCCACGACGCCTGAGCCAAGGTTCCGCCATGCCCCTGCTGCCCGCCCTGATGCTCGCCGCCGCCTTGGCCCAGAACCCCGCCCCGCCGCCTTCGGCCGACGCCGAGGATCGGGCGGTGCTGGCCACGGCCCAGGCCTTCTTCGACGGGCTGGAGGCTGGCGACGCGGCGGCCATGCGCGCCACCTTGCTGCCCGAGGCCCGCCTGATGTCGCTGACCAGCAAGCCCGACGGCGACGTCGTGATGCGGCGCTTCAGCTTCGAGGACAGCTTCGGCAAGCGGACCCCGACCGGGTTCAAGGAATGGATGTGGTCGCCGGTGATCATCCGCCGCGGCGCCCTGGCCACCGTCACCGCCCCCTACGAGGCCAGCAAGGACGGCAAGACCGTCCACTGCGGCATCGACATCTTCACGCTCGCCAAGGCCGACGGCGCCTGGAAGATCGACAGCATCAGCTGGACCGCCGAACCCGACGCCTGCCCGGAGCTGAGGAAGCTCTAGCCTACCCGGAACCGCAGGATCGCGCCGTTCCACAGCGCGTCGTCGTGGTCCTCCTCGACCACGTCGCGCACGCCCGGGTAGCTCTGGGCGGCGCGGCGCCAGAAGGCCAGCGCCCCGACATTGCGGCGCACCACCGCCGCCTCCCAGACGCCCCAGGCCGTGCCGAACAGGGCGTGGGCGGCCGCCAGCCCCACCCCGCGCCGGCGATGTTTGCGGACGATGAAGAACTCGGCCACCGCGCGGTCGACCGGAGTCGCCGAATGGGCGACGTCGTTGACCAGGGCGAAACCGACCGGCAGGCCCTTGATCCGGAACAGCCAGGCCTCGCGCGTCGGGTCGGTCCAATAGGCGTCCAGCCCCGGATAGTCGGTATAACGGCCGTCCGCGCCGAGCTCGCCCTCGACCTCCCGGTCGAACCAGAGCTCCGAGAAGTCGTGGATATAGAGCTGCATGAGGTTGGCGATGATCGACGCCTCTTCGGGGCCGGCCTTGGAGACGACGAGATCCGCGCGGCTCACCGGGACGCCTCCACGATCTCCAGCGGCCCGCCGCCCCGGACCTGCCCGATCGGCGTCATCACGATCGACATGGCGCTTGCTCCGTATGCGACAGGTTGTCGCGGCCGAACTTGAGCTTAAGTTGGTCCCATGATCGAAGCCCTGCTCTCCAAAATGATCAAGACCGGCGATTTCACGGCGCACCTGCCGGGAGGTCGCGTCATCAAGGCGGGGGACGGGACGGGGCCGCCGGTGGCCATCCGGATCAACAGCCGGGGTCTGCGCCGCCTGGCCAATCCCAGCCTGGGCCTCGGCGAAGGCTATATGGAAGGCGACATCGTCTTCGAACAGGGCTCGATCTCGGACCTCCTGACCATCGTCGGCGAGAGCGGCGGTCGCAAGCCCAAGCGCGGCTCGGCCTTCACCCGCTTCCGCAAGGCGCTGAAGCGGCGGATCCAGCAGGTCAACGACCGCGTGGCCTCGCGCCGCAACGTCTCGCACCACTACGACCTGTCGAACGACCTCTATCGCCGGTTCCTCGACACCGACATGCAGTACAGCTGCGCCTATTTCGAGCGTCCGGACATGACGCTGGAAGAGGCCCAGGCCGCCAAGAAGGCCCTGATCGGCCGCAAGCTGCTGATCAAGCCGGGCATGAAGACGCTGGACATCGGCTCGGGCTGGGGCGGGCTGTCCATGACGCTCGCCAAGGACTTCGGGGCCCAGATGACGGGCGTGACCCTGTCGACCGAGCAGCTGGCCCTGGCCAAGGAACGCGCCGAGAAGGCGGGCCTGGCCGACAAGACCGACTTCCGCCTGACCGACTATCGCGACCTGGATGAAAAGTTCGACCGCATCGTCTCGGTCGGCATGCTGGAGCATGTCGGCGCGCCGAATTTCCGCACCTATTTCGAGACCATCGCCAAGCTGCTGGACGACGACGGCGTGGCCTTGGTCCACTCGATCGGCAAGATGCACGGACCAGGCGCGACCAACGCCTTCACCCAGAAGTACATCTTCCCGGGCGGCTACATCCCCGGCCTGTCGGAGATCGTCGCGGCCATCGAGCACGCGGGCCTGTGGATCACCGACATCGAGATCCTGCGCCTGCACTATGCCGAGACCTGCCGCATCTGGCGCGAGCGGTTCATGGCCGATCCGGACATCCCGACGATGTTCGACGCCCGCTTCCGGCGGATGTGGGAGTTCTACCTGGCCGGCGCCGAACTGGGCTTCCGGCACGGCGGCCACATGGTCTTCCAGATCCAGCTGGCCAAGAAGCGCGACGCCACGCCCCTGACACGGGACTACCTGCTGAAAGCCTGATCCTCCCCGGCGGGGAGGATCAGCCTCACTCCACCGTCACCGACTTGGCGAGGTTGCGCGGCTGGTCGACATCCGCGCCCTTCACCACCGCCACGTGGTAGGCCAGCAGCTGGATCGGGGCCGACATCACCAGGGTCGAGACCAGCGGGTCCGAGGCCGGGGCGGTGACCACCACCTTCGCCCCCGCCGGCGCGTGCTTCACGCCTTCGGTGTCGGTGATGAAGATCACCTGGCCGCCCCGGGCCATCACCTCGCTCATGTTCGAGGCCGATTTCTCGAAATAGCTGTCGTAAGGCGCCAGGATGACGATCGGAGTCTGGTCGTCGACCAGGGCGATCGGGCCGTGCTTGAGCTCGCCGGCGGCGTAGCCCTCGGCGTGGATGTAGCTGATCTCCTTCAGCTTCAGCGCGCCTTCCAGCGCCAGGGCCGACATCGGGCCACGGCCGAGATAGAGCACGTCCCGCGCCTTGGCGACGTCGGCGGCGATCTCCTTGATGGCGTCTTCCAGGCCGATGGCCTCGGCGATCAGGCGCGGCGCCTCCAGCAGCACCTTGACCAGGCGCTGCTCCTCGGCGTCGCCGATCGTCCCCCGCGCCTTGGCCGCGGCGATGGCCAGGGCGATCATCACGCTGACCTGGGCGGTGAAGGCCTTGGTCGAGGCGACCCCGATCTCGGGACCGCAGTGGATCGGCCAGACCACGTCGACCTCGCGGGCCATGGTCGACTCCTGGGCGTTGACCACCACCGCGCTCTTCATGCCCTTGGCCTTGCAGTAGCGCAGGGCCGCCAGGGTGTCGGCGGTCTCGCCCGACTGCGACATGGCGACGACCAGCGAGCCCGGCCGCAGGGCCGGGGTGCGGTAGCGGAACTCCGAGGCGATCTCGACATCGACCGGCAGATCGGCCAGCTGCTCGATCAGGTACTTGCCCACGACGCCGGCGATGTAGGAGGTGCCGCAGGCGACGATCTGGATGCGCTCGAGCTTGGCGAAGTCGATGTCGCCCGGGACGGCCGCCTTCGAGGTCAGGGTGTCGACATAGGCCGCGATCGTGCGCTGGCAGCCCTCGGGCTGATCATGGATCTCCTTCTCCATGAAGTGCCGGTAGTTGCCCTTCTCCAGCATGACCGACGAGGTCGGCACCACGCGGACTGGCCGCGTCACGGCCGCGCCCGACGCGTCGAAGATGCGATGGCTGTCGTGGTCCAGGGCCACGTAATCGCCCTCGTCCAGATAGATCACCCGGTTGGTGAAGGGGCCGACGGCCAGGGCGTCCGAGCCCAGGAACATCTCGCCCTGGCCCTCGCCGACGACCAGCGGGCTGCCGCGGCGGGCGCCCAGGATCAGGTTGTCCTCGCCCTCGATCAGCACGGCCAGGGCGTAGGCGCCGGTCAGGCGGTCCAGGGTCGCCTTGAAGGCTTCGAGCGGCGCCAGGCCGGTCGCCAGCTCGGCGTCGATCAGGTGGGCGATGACCTCGGTGTCGGTGTCGCTGGAAAACGCGCGGCCGGCGGCGGCCAGCTCGGCCTTCAGCTCGGCGAAATTCTCGATGATGCCGTTGTGGACCAGGGTGACGCGGCCGGCGGTCTGCGGGTGGGCGTTCTGGACGTTGGGCGCGCCATGGGTCGCCCAGCGCGTGTGGCCGATGCCGACGGAGGCGACCAGCGGGTCTTCCGCGAGCAGGGCTTCCAGCGCCTTGATCTTGCCCTTGGCCCGGCGGCGCTCGACCCTCGTTTCGCCATTGGAGCCGCCAACGACGCCCGCGACGCCCGCGGAGTCATAGCCCCGATATTCGAGGCGTTTGAGGCTCTCGATCAGACGGTCGGCGACGGGTTGTTTTCCGACGATGCCGATAATGCCGCACATGGGCCATGATCCCTTGTAGAACGCGCCGACAGGATTATCCCTAGCCGCGCGAGGATTTCGAAGTCGGCCTTTAGCACTCGCTCAAGGCCGTCTCCCGTAAATCTGCATTTCGGATCGTTTCGCGGTCCGACGATGGCTTCAAAGAGACGACAAAGCGACCATGAGCAAGCGCGCCTATTTCGGCACCGACGGCATCCGGGGCCAGGCCAACAAGCATCCGATGACCGCCGAGGTGGCCCTGCGTGTCGGCCTCGCCGCCGGCAAGCTGTTCCGCTCGCAGGACGAGCGTCGCCACCTGGTGGTGATCGGCAAGGACACCCGCCTGTCGGGCTACATGATCGAGCCGGCCCTGGTCGCTGGCCTGACCAGCGTGGGTCTGGACGTGCGCCTCTTTGGTCCCCTGCCGACGCCGGCCGTGGCGATGATGACCCGCTCGATGCGCGCCGATCTCGGGATCATGATCTCGGCCAGCCACAACGACTTCGCCGACAACGGCATCAAGCTGTTCGGCCCCGACGGCTACAAGCTCTCCGACGAGCAGGAGCTGAAGATCGAGGCCCTGATGGATGAGGGCCTGCAGGAAGGCCTGGCCGCCCCCCGCGACCTGGGTCGCGTCAAGCGCATCGACGACGCCCAGGCCCGCTATATCGAGATCGTCAAGGCGACCTTCCCGCGCCACATGAACCTGTCGGGCCTGCGCATCGTCGTCGATTGCGCCCACGGCGCGGCCTACAAGGTGGCGCCCGACGCCCTGTACGAACTGGGCGCCGAGGTGTTCCCGGTCGGGGTGGCCCCGAACGGCACCAACATCAACGCCGAATGCGGCTCGACCCATCCCGAGGCCATGGCCAGGATGGTGCGCGAATATCGCGCCGACATCGGCATCGCCCTGGACGGCGACGCCGACCGCCTGGTGATCTGCGACGAGAAGGGCGTGGTCGTCGACGGCGACCAGATCATGGCGATCATCGCCGCGGCCCTGGCCAGCGCCGGAATCCTGAAGGGCGGCGGTGTCGTGGCCACCGTCATGTCCAACCTGGGCCTCGAGCGCCAGCTGAACGCCCTGGGCCTGAGCCTGGAGCGCACCGCCGTGGGCGACCGCTATGTCATGCAGCGCATGCGCGAGGGCGGTTTCAACCTCGGCGGCGAGCAGTCGGGCCACCTGATCCTGTCGGACCTCTCCACCACCGGCGACGGCCTGATCGCCGCCCTGCAGGTGCTGGCCGTGATGGTCCAGACCGGCCAGCCGATGAGCGCGCTCGGCCGCCAGTTCGAGCCGGTGCCGCAGCTCCTGGAAAACGTTCGCTTCGCCGGCGGCAAGCCGCTGGAGGCCAAGGCGGTGAAGCAGGCCATCGCCGACGGCGAGAGCCAGCTGAACGGCGCCGGCCGCATCGTCGTGCGCGCCTCCGGCACCGAACCGCTGATCCGCATCATGGCCGAGGGCGATGACCCGGCCCTGGTCAAGAAGGTGGTGAAGTCGATCGTCAGCGCGGTGAAGGCGGCTTAGACACCCACCTTCGGGGCCTTCATCCGTCGCTTGTTGACGTGGTGGCTGGGGGCCTCGGCGGCGATTTCCTCGGGGTATTCGCCCTTGAAGTAGAAGCGCTGCCAGGCCTCCTTGGTGGCTTCGGGGTCGCGCTTGAAGATCAGCTTGTTGAACTCGCTGCGCTTCTCGGCCCAGACGTCGTACTGGCGGCGCAGCTCGGGATTGGCGTTCATCGACTTGATCACCGGCTGGAAGGCCTCCATCGGCTTGTCCTGGATCAGCATGATGAAGCAGAAGGTCTCGCCCTTCTCGAACCGCACCGTGCCGGGGCGGGTGAACATCCAGTTCATCGTGAAGGGGAACGGCAGCCAATCGGTCTCGATCACGCCGGCCAGCGGCTGGATGCCGTCCTTGATGTGGTTGGGCGGTCCCATCGCCATCAGCGACCAGCCCGGCGGCGTGCGGAACAGATAGCCCGTGTGGAAAGTCACCACGCCCCGGGTGAAGTGCGACTTCACGAAGTCGGTGAAGCCCGGATACGGGTGGTCGGGCTGGAACTTGATGCACTCCTGGTGCGCCCCGCCGTCCCAGCTCATCGAGAAGCCGACCGGACAGAGGATGTCCCAGCCGGTGGTGTTGGCCATGGTCAGCGGCAGGCAGCGATAGGGGTGGCGGTCGGCGAAATGATCCATCCAGGCGCGCTGCGGCCGCCCCGGCACGATCTCCGGCGGACGGTTCTCGGTGGGATAGCACTCCAGTTCCATGCCGGCCTTCGTCCTTGTTTTCCTACCCTGATCGTCTGGTCTAGCGCTCGCGAGGCGAGGCCGTCCAGCGTCGCGAACTGATGACACCTCCAACCGATCTCCCCGGCGAACGCCGGGGCCCGGATCGAACCCAAAACGTCGATCGCCTGAGCACTGGAGAAAGGCGCGAACACCCAAGCCGATCCGGATGACTCTGGACCCCGGCTTTCGCCGGGGAGGTCGGCTTTTTGGAATTGGAGGTGTTCCATTCGGCCGTTAAACTGCCTCTCATGAAGACCCGAACCGACCTCTTCGCCTTCTTCGACGCGCACGGCGTCAAGCACTCGACCCTCGACCATCCGCCGGTGTTCCGCGTCGAGGAGGGGCTGGAGATCAAGCAGGCCCTGCCCGGCGGCCACACCAAGAACCTGTTCCTCAAGGACGCCAAGGGCCAGCTGTGGCTGATCTCGGCCCTGGGCGAGACCACGATCGACCTCAAGCGCCTGCACACCGTGATCGGCTCGGGCCGGCTGTCGTTCGGTCCCGAGGCGATGATGGTCGAGACCCTGGGCGTGACGCCCGGCTCGGTCACCGCCTTCGGCCTGATCAACGACGCCGGGCGGCGGGTGCGCTTCGTGCTCGACAAGGCCCTGGCGGACAGCGACCCGGTCAACTTCCACCCCTTAAGCAATGACGCCACCACGGCGGTGTCCCAGGCCGATTTCCGCAAGTTCCTGGCGGCGCTGGGCGTCGAGCCGATGATCGTGGATTTCGCGGCGATGGAAGTGGTCTGAAGCTTCGCCTGATACGCGAACGGGACATTGCGCGGCGGCCCTTGAAGGACCATCTTGCGGCTTCGAGCGTTCCCACCTTGAGTACACGAGAGACCCGATGTCCCTGATCGGCGAAAAGCCCGCCGCACCGGCGAAAAGTGAACACATCAAGGACGGCACGGACGCCAGCTTCATGGCCGACGTGATCGAGGCCTCGAAGATCCAGCCGGTCATCGTCGACTTCTGGGCCACCTGGTGCGGCCCGTGCCGCCAGTTGACGCCCGCCCTCGAAAAGGTGGTCACGGCCGCCCAGGGCGCGGTGAAGCTGGTCAAGATCGACGTCGACGCCAATCCCGGCTTCGCCGGCCAGCTGCGCGTGCAGTCGATTCCGACCGTCTACGCCTTCGTGGATGGGCGTCCGGTGGACGCCTTCCAGGGCGCCCTGCCCGAGAGCCAGGTCAAGGCCTTCGTCGAGAAGCTGGGCGGCCCGGCCGGCCCCAGCGCCATCGACGACCTGATCGCCCTGGGCAAGGAGTCCCTGGAGATCGGCGACATCGGCGGCGCGGCCCAGGCCTTCGCCCAGGCTCTGCAGACCGATCCCGAGAACATCAAGGCCCTGGGCGGCATGGCCCGCGCCTATCTGCTGGGCGGCGACCTGGAGGGCGCGGCCGAGGTGGTGGCCATGGCTCCGGCCGACGCCAAGGATCCCGACCTGGACGCCGCCCGCGCCGCGCTCGCGCTCGCGGAAGACGCCCCGTCCGAGACGTCCGAGTTCGAACAGCGCCTGGCCGCCAACCCAGACGACCACGAGGCCCGCCTGGAGCTGGCCAAGGCCCTGGCCGGTGCCGGTCGCCTGCAGGACGCCGCCGACCACCTTCTGGCCATCATCGCACGCGACCGTGCCTGGAACGATGACGCGGCCCGCAAGCAACTCCTGACGGTGTTCGAGGCTGCGGGACCGACCTCCGAAGTCGCCAAGCAGGGTCGACGCAAGCTGTCGTCGATCCTGTTCAGCTAGAGAAAAAGGGGAGCGCCGAATGGCGGCGGCCTACCGAAAGCTCAGCGACCTTCCTCTGGTGATCCCGGTGTTTCCGCTGGATGGCGTCCTGCTGTTGCCCGGCGGCCATCTGCCGCTGAACATCTTCGAACCGCGCTACCTGAACATGCTGGATGACGCCATGTCGGGCGAGCGGATCATCGGCATGATCCAGACCCGCCAGCGGGCGCCCGGCCAGGAGGCCGACCCGCGCCAACCGCCCCTGGCCCCCGTCGGCTGCGCCGGCCGGGTGACCAGCTTCGCCGAGACCAGCGACGGCCGCTACCTGATCACCCTGACCGGGGTCTGCCGCTTCCGGACCGGCGACGAGCTGCCGGTGCGCACGCCCTATCGTCAGGTCCGCGCCGACTTCGCGCCCTACGAGCCGGACCTGCGCGAGGACGGCCCCGGCGGCACGCGCACCGCCGCCGATATCGACCGCCTGCTGTCGGCCCTGCGCCGCTATCTCGACCACCGGGGCCTGGCCATCGACTGGACCGACGCCGAGAGCGCGCCCTCCGACGCCCTGATCAACAGTCTGGCCATGGCCCTGCCGTTCGACCCGATGGAAAAGCAGGCCCTGCTGGAGGCCGAGACCATCTTCGAGCGCAAGGCGACCCTGACGGCGCTGCTGGAGATCGACGCCGCCGCCGGGGACGATGACGAACCCCATTCTATCCAGTAGACACGGCCCATGACCCAAGACGCTCCCACCCCGACCATCGATGTCGATCCGCGCCTGCTGGAAGTGCTGGTGTGCCCCGTGACCCGCGGCCCGCTGGAATATGACCGCGCCAAGGGCGAACTGATCAGCCGCTCGGCCAAGCTGGCCTATCCGATCCGCGACGGCGTGCCGATCATGCTGCCGGAAGAGGCGCGGGAACTGAGCGAGTAGCGTGAAGCGCCAAGGCGCTTCGGTTCCCCGAGCTGGGCCAGAATACGGGTTGCATGTCCGAACAGCCATTCGATCTGCAAACAGACTCGATCTTCGAGGCCTTCCCCAAGTGGCAGGGTCTCGTAATCGTTTTCCTCACCGCACCCTTGCTGATCATTTTCGATAGGCTTGGCTTCCCCGGCGCAGGGGGAATGGCTTGGGCTTCTGCCGTTTCCATCGGTTTCGCCAGTCGGATCTTCTGGCCCTTGCGACGAGAACCGTGGTTCTGGGTGACCATGATTTGCATAGGCGCGGCGCACGCAGCGGTCGTCTCGCTCTATCCTTGGCCGGATGAAACCCATCCGAGCTGGATGTTGGGACTGATATTGCTGGCGGACATCGCGCTGGTTGCCGGAGTCATCGTACTCGTAGCTACGTCTATTAGGCGCGCCAGCAAGGCAGCGGACTAGCCAAGATCCGCTCGACTAAAGCGCCACGCCCCGCAGCAGCTTCGGCAGATCCCCCACCCCGCCGCCGGCCTCGTGCATGAAGAAGCGTCGCGCCGGGGCGATGCGGTTGACTACCGCCAGGCCCGCCCCGCGCGCCACGCGCAGCAGCGGATTGTCGTTCGAGAAGATCCGCACGAAGGCGTCGAAGGCCAGGGCGTTGGTCACGGTGTCGAACCGCCGCCAGCGGGCGTAGCGCTCCAGCACCGCCTCGGCGCCGATGTCCTCGCCGCCGCGCACGGCCTCGACCAGCACCTCGGCGAGCGCCGCCGCGTCCTTCAGGCCCAGGTTCAGCCCCTGCCCGGCGATCGGGTGCACGCCATGAGCCGCGTCGCCGATCAAGGCCAGACGCGGGGCGGTCATCCGCTCGGCCAGCAGCAGCGACAGCGGATAGACGAAGGTCGGCCCCTCGACGGTCACCGCGCCCAGGAAGTCGCCGAACCGCCGCATCAGGTGGGCGTGGAAAATCTCGGGCGAGGCGTTGCGCAGGGCCTCGCCGCGCGCGGTGCTCTCGGTCCAGACCAGGCTGGCGCGGTTGCCCGTCAGCGGCAGGATGGCGAACGGGCCGCTGGGCAGGAAATATTCGTGGGCCACGCCCTCGTGCGGCTTTTCCATCCGCACCGTGGCGACGACGCCGCTCTGGCCGTAGCCCCAGGCGATCTCGCCGATGCCGGCCGCCCGGCGCAGAACCGAGCCGCGTCCCTCGGCGCTGACCGCGAGCGGGGCCGACAGCACCCGGCCGTCCGACAGGGTCAGCTTCGCGGCCCCAGCCTCGACCGCCAGGGCCTTGGCCGCCATCGGAGCGATGACCGGAATACCCTTGTCGATTACCGCCTTCGACAGCGCCGCGCGGGTCTGGCGGTTCTCGATCAGATAGCCCAGCGGCTCGCCATCGATGCGGCCGGAGATCTCGCTGCTGTCGAACCGCAGGAAGGCCGGCGAGGCCTTGCGGGCCGCGGCCCCCGGCGTGCGGCCGTCGGTGACCAGGATCTGCTCGATGCGCTGGGCGTGCGGCGCGAGCGCCTCCCCCGCGCCGATAGCGCGCCACTGGCGGAACGAGGAATAGGCGATGGCCGAGCTGCGCCCGTCGAAGGTCGGGGCCAACTGGGCTTCGAACGGCTGCGGATCGATGAGAAGCGGCTTCAAGCCGCCCGACGCCAGGGCCAGAGCCAGGGTGGAGCCGGCCATGCCGGCGCCGGCGATGATCACGTCGGCATCGTGAGCGGAAGCGCGCATGGCGGGATATGGGCGCGTGCGGCCGAGGCTGTCCAGACCGCGCGGCTACTTAGCGGCTGCGTAGGGGGCCTTGGCGTCCTGGCGCACCAGGCCGCGCGTCGCGTCGCCGACGCCGATCAGCACGAACTGCACCGCCAGGGCGCAGAGGATCAGGCCCAGGACCCGCACCACGATGCTCATGCCGATTCGGCCTAGCACCCGGCTGATCAGCGGCGCGGCCCAGAACACCGCCACCAGCACCAGCGACACCGCCGAGATCACCGCCACGCCCAGACCCAGGCCCGCCCAGCCGAACGGCTTGGCCTCGGCGGCGTAGATGATCACCGTCGAGATCGCGCCCGGACCGATCAGCAGCGGCATGGCGAACGGCACGATCAGGCGCTCGAAGCGCTGCTTGGCGTAGACCCGCGCCGACTGCCCCTCGATGCCCTCGGCCGCGTCGGCGAACATGGTGGTGAAGTCGTCGCGCACCATGTCGAGGCCGAGAATGAACAGGATGATGCCGCCAGCGATCCGGAACGCCGGCATCGAGATGCCGAAGAAGGCCAGCAGGCCCACGCCCGTGAAAAAGAAGAAGATCAGGAACGCCGCGACGAACAGGCCGATATAGACGGCCACCATCCGCCGGCCCGCGGCGGCCGCGCCCAGGGTGGCGGCGGCGAACAAAGGCACGTTGCCGATCGGGTCGATCAGGGCGAACAGCGCGACGAAGAAGTTGACGGCGAGTTTGGCCTCGGTCATTCGACGTCCTTACCTTTATCAAAGCGCCTGAACCTTCACCCTATCTCCTAGGGCGGACGGCTTCGCGCGCCAACCCCTGGGGGCAAAGACATGACCGCCGATCCGCGCCTGATCGTTCCGCTGGACCTGCCCACCGTCGACGACGCCCGCGACATGGTCCAGCGCCTGGGCGACGCGGTGTCGTTCTACAAGATCGGCCTGGAGCTCTTGGCCAGCGACGGCATGGCCCTGGCCCATGAGCTGAAGGCCTCGGGCAAGTCGATCTTCCTCGATTGGAAGCTGCACGACATCGGCGCGACCGTGGAGCGTTCGGCGCGGGTGCTGGCCCAAAGCGGCTGCGACCTGCTGACCGTCCACGCCGAGCCGCAGGTGATGAACGCGGCCGTCAAGGCGCGGGGCGACTCGAGCCTGAAGATCCTGGCGGTGACGGTGCTGACCAGCCTGACCGACGCCGACCTGATCGAGATGGGCTACGCCTTCGGGGCCCGCGACCTGGTCGAGCGCCGGGTGCGCCAGGCGGTCGAATGCGGCGTCGACGGCATCGTCTCCAGCCCGCACGAGGCCGCCCTGGCCCGCGAGATCGCCAACGAGGCCGGACGCCCGGACTTCCTGATCGTCACCCCCGGCGTGCGCCCCTTCTGGTCGGCCAAGAACGACCAGGCCCGCGCCGCCACCCCCGAGGCCGCCATCCGCGCCGGCGCCAGCCACCTGGTCTGCGGCCGCCCGATCACGGCGGCCAACGACCCGCGCGAGGCGGCGCTGAAGGTCGCGGCGGAGATCGCGGGGCTCTAGGGTTTCACCACCAGCGCCACGCCGCGCGCCCGGGGATCGGCCTCGGGCACCGGCGTCCGGTCCACGACCTGGATCGCCTCCATGTCGCCGCTGAAGTCCTCGAGCCACTTGTAGCCACGCGCCTCCAGCGCCGTCTTCAGGGCGGCGGAGGGCGGGGCGGACGGCTCGTAGAAGATCACATTCTCGGGCAGCAGCTGGTGGTGGAAGCGCGGCGCCTTCTGGGCGGCCTTCAGGGTCAGGCCGTGGTCATAGACATTGGCCAGCACCTGGAACACCCAGGTGAAGATCCGCGAGCCTCCGGGCGTGCCGATGACCATGGCCGGCTTGCCGTCCTTGACCAGGATCGTCGGGGTCATCGACGACAGGGGTCGCTTGTGGGGCGCGATCGCGTTGGCGGTCCCGCCGACCACGCCGAACATGTTGGGCGCGCCCGGCTTGGCCGAGAAATCGTCCATCTCGTCATTGAGGATGAAGCCCGCCCCCTCGACCACCACGCCCGACCCGAACCAGCCGTTCAGCGTGTAGGTGTTGGAGACGGCGTTGCCCCACTTGTCGACGATCGAATAGTGGGTGGTCTGCGGCTTCTCCAGGCCCGGGACCACCGCCTTGGTCGGCGAGGGCCTGTCCGGATCGACCTCGCGGGCGCGCCGGGCGACATAGGCGGGGTCGATCAGGTTGGACACCGGGACCTTCACGAAGTCGGGGTCGCCCAGATATTCCGCGCGGTCGGCGTAGACGCGCTTTTCGATCTCCGCCAGCAGGTGGACGTACTGGGGATCATTGAGGCCCACGCCCTTGAAGCTCGGGGCCAGGTCCTGCTTCATCAACAGCATTTGCATCAGCGCGATCCCGCCCGAGCTGGGCGGCGGGGCGGTGATGACGTCATAGCCGCGCCACTTGGCGGTGACCGGCGCGCGCCAGACGGCCTTGTAGCCGGCGAGGTCGGCCTTGGTGATCAGACCCTTGACCGGACCGCGCCCCATCTGGGCGACGATCAGGTCGGCGGTCTCGCCCTCGTAGAACGCCTTGTCGCCGCCTCGGGCGATCCGCTCCAGGGTGGCGGCCAGGTCCGGCTGCTTGAACAGCGTCCCGGCCTTGTGCGAGCCGAAATAGGTCCGGAAGTTCGTGCCCTTGAACTGCGGCGGGACCTCGCCGGCCAGCATTCCGGAGAACTGGGCGTTCACCGTGAAGCCGTCGCGGGCGTAGCGGATGGCCGGGGCCAGGACCCGCGCCCAGGACAGCTTGCCGAACCGCTTGTGGGCCATGGCCAGACCCCGCACCGTGCCGGGCGTGCCGGAGGCGAGATTGCCGTACAGGGACAGGCCTTCGACCGGCTCGCCATCCTTGCCCAGGTACATGTCGGCCGAAGCCGCCGCCGGCGCCGTCTCGCGATAGTCGAGGAAGTAGGGCTTGCCGCCCACATACAGCGTCATGAACCCGCCGCCGCCCAGATTGCCGGCCTCCGGGTAGGTGACGGCCAGGGCAAAGCCCGTCGCCACCGCCGCGTCGACCGCGTTGCCGCCCGCTTTCAGGATCTCCGCCGCCGCCAGCGCCCCGTGGCGGTCCGGCGAGGCCACGGCCCCGGCGGTAAGCACCGGAACGGGCGTGGCCGGTTTCGCGAAGGCCGCCGGGGCGAGCGCGGGCGGGGCGAACAGCAGCAGGGCGGTCGCGAGCAACTTGGCGAACAGGCGCAAGGGAAGTCTCCGGAGATGAGACGGCCACGCTAGCCGATACCATTCGCGGAACAATGGTTCTTGACGGCCTCCTCGCCCTGGTCTTGCTGATCGGCGGGTTTTCTGGAGGAACGCCGTGAAGAGCACCCGCCCCGAGGACGTCGGCGTTCCCGCCTCCATCCTGATCGACCGCGCCATCGCCGCGATCCCCGACTGGCGCGGCCAAACCCTGGCCCGCCTGCGCGCCCTGATCCTGGACGCCGATCCCGAGGTCGTCGAGGAATGGAAGTGGGGCAAGCCGGTCTGGTCGCACGACGGCCTGATCTGCACCGGCGAGGTCTACAAGGCGGTGGTCAAGACGACCTTCGCCCACGGCGCGGCGCTGGAAGATCCGACCAAGCTGTTCAATTCCAGCCTGGAAGGCAATGTCCGCCGCGCCATCGACTTTCCGCAAGGCGCCGAGATCCCCACCGAGCCCTTCAAGGCCCTGTTCCGCGAGGCGGTGGCCTTCAACGCCGCCAAGGCCAAGCCGAAGAAGAAGGCCTGAGACGCGTCTAGGTCTCCAGATCCTCCGCCGGCCGGCGCCGCGCGTTCAGGCGACGGGCCAGCAGGGCGCCGCCGATGAACAGCGCGCCGACGGCCAGGAACGAGGCCGCGCGCGTCACGCCCTCCAGCCGCGCCAGGTCGAACAGCACCACCTTGGCCGCCGTGAACAGCAGGGCCGCCAGGCCCGCCCAGCGCAGGACGATATCCTTGCGCGCCGCGCCTAGTCCCAGCACCGCCAGGCCGAACACCGCCCAGAGCGCCGAGAAGGTCCAGGTCTCCAGGCCCGCGTTCCCCGTCGCCGCGCGCATGTCGCCGCCGTGGAAGGCGTAGCGGATCAGCAGGGTCAGCAGCACGAACAGCGTCCCGACCGCGACCGCCAGGGCGGTCCTGTCGAACGGCCGGTCAGCCCGCCTCAGACCTAGCATCGCCGCCGCGCCCAGACCGTACAGGCCGAACAGCAGCAGCGCCGCGCCGACCGGCGCCAGCGGCTGGCTCATCGGCCCCCACCAAGGGCTGGCGCGGACGCCGAACACCAGGCCGGCGACGATCAGCGCCAGCCAGCCGAAAGCCGGCCCGACCCGAGCCAGCCAGGCGGCGCCGGCGCGCCCGGCCAGGCTGGGCGCGCTCAGTTGACGAGCGGCGAGCAGGCCGAGGATCGCATAGGCCGCGCCCTCGGCCCGGCCGATCGGCGCGGAACCCATGGCGGCGCCGTGGAAAAGGTGGCGTAGCGCCAGCAGGGCCCACAGGAGGGCGAAAAGCGGGATGGCCAGGACCCAGGCCTTGGTCCAGCGATCCTCCGCCGGCCGGCGTCGCCAGGCGATCGCCGCCAGCAGACCCGCCGGCGCCAGATAGGACAGGATCAGGGTGTTCAGCACCGGCGGTCCGACGACGGGCTCGCCCGCGCCCCACCACGGGTTCCAGACCAGGCCTTGCAGCAGGACGCCGTGCGCGACGCCCAGGCTGACCACGATCACCGTGCGCCAGCGCGTGATCGGGCCATCGTCGGGCCGCTGGCGCAGCACCAGCAGCAGGCCCGTGCTCAGCAGCGCCAGGGTGCGCAGCGAGGCTTCCAGCAAGCCGTCGCCGCCCTGATCGCGGGGTCCCGCCATCACGACATGCAAGGCCGCGAACAGCGCCAGCAGCACGATCAGCAGGCCCGTGGCGCGTTGAGCCTCGACCTCGGTGCGGACGCTCTCGCCGCCGCTCTTCCAGATCAGGGCCGAAGAGACGACCAGCAAGCCGGCGGCCACGGCGCTGACCGCCAGCAGGGTCGCCGGCGGCAGACGCCCGTCCAGGGCCGCTCCGATGAAGTCCGGTTGCAGCATGGCGATGAAGGCGATCAGGCCGCCCACCACGCTGGCGGGGGCCAGGCCTCGCCAGGGCAGACGCCAGGCGGCGACGGCCAGGGCGAGGGCGGCGAGGCCGAAGGCGGCGGGCTCGAGACGCGGCGCGACGGCGGCGTGCGTGGCCAGGAAGGCCATCTCGGCGGCCGCCGCCAGCCACAGCGCCAGGCCTCGATCCGTCGAGGCCTGTTCCACCCGGCGCGCGATCAGGGCCGCCGCGCCGAACAGGGCCGCCGCCAGGATCGCGGCCGGCGCCCAGCCGAAGTCGATCTTCGCCGCCTGCAGAATCGGCCAGGTCAGGCTGGCCAGGATCGCCACGCCGATGCCGCCGATGGCCAGGACGCGGGTGCGCTCGACGGCGGGCAGGCCCAGCGCCAGCCAGAGTGTGACCGCCGGGATCAGGGCGGTCAGAGCGTGCTGCCACGGCAGCTGCGCGGCAAAGGCGGGGGCGCGCACGGCGATGGCCATGGCCACGAGCTGGCAAAGGATCGCCATGCCGACGGGCAAGGCGAACAGGCCAGGGCGGATCATGTCGCGGATCGCCATGGCCGCCGCCAGGACGATCAGAAATCCCGACAGCAGGATGGCGGTCGGCAGGTGTCCCGTCCCGATCGGGGCCGAGAACCAGGGGCCGACCGACGCCAGGCTGGCCAGCACCAGCGCCAGGGCGGGCAGGCCTCGGAAATCGTCGCCGGCCGACTCTCCCGCGTCGTCGCGACGGAAGCGGCGTCGCCACAGCGTCGCGGCGAACGGCCCGGCGGCGGCCAGGATCTGGATGATCACCGCCGGAAGGGTCTGGTGTTGGTCGATCGGGACCCCGCTGAGCAGCAGCAGGCCGATGATCGTGGCGGCGCCCGCCTTGCCCCAGCGCCGTAGCGCCGAGATCGAGAACCCCGTCGCGCCGATCAGCGCCGCATAGGCCGTCAAGGCCAGCGGCGACCAGTCCGGCAGGCCGGTGAAGGCCGGCGTCAGCACGGCGCCGACAACGGCCACCAGGGCCAGCGGCTCACCGTGTCTTAGTGACAAGCCCAGCAGGCCCAGGGAGACGCCCGCGGCCAGGATCGCGGCCACGCCCAGCGGGATCAGGTGATAGAGCCCGTGGGCCGCGCAGACGGCGCCGTACAGGGTGACCGCCCCGGCCCCGGCCGAGACGGCGGCGGCCAGCAGGTGGCGACCGCCGGCGATCGACGGTGTCTGGCGCAGCATCCACTCGCTGGCGCCCAGCATCGCCGCGCCCAGGACCACGGCCAGAGCGATGCGGAGCTCGGGAATGAACAGCCCGCGCTGGGCGGCATAGGCCACCAGCAGCAGGCCGCCCAGCGCCAGACCGCCGCCGCCGATCCAGGCCAGGCCGTTCTCGGACAGCCACGTCGAGACCGACTCGCGGTTGATCCTGGGCGGCGGCGGGGCGGGCTGAGGCTGAGCGCTGGGGGCGGCTGGCAAGGGCGCGAAAGCCGGCTCGGGCGTCGGAGCGCTGGACTCAAGCGACTCGGCAACGGGGTCCGGCGCGAGCCCAGGCGGGCGCGCCGCCATCGGCTCGGCGATCGCCGACGTCTCCGGGGCCGGCGCGGCGGGCTGGTGAGCCATGCGCGGCGCTAAGTCGGCGGCGTCCAGCCGTCGCTCGAGCGTCCGGATCTTCTGGCCCTGTCGATAGATCCAGGCGCCCAGGGCCAGGATCACCAGCCATTCCATGTCGTGCGTCCCGTCCGGCGAAGTGAGCGGCCCTGTCTTGGTATGCGAGGACGGCGCTCAATGAAACCTTAAGTCGCAGACCCCGCCCTCACCCCAGCTCCAGCGCCCGCAGCACCGCGAACTGGTCGTAATAGGGCCGCTCGCAGATGATCTTGTCGCTGCCGGGCGCGAACTCGAAGCTGGCGGCCATGCGGATGCGGAAGGCCTTGCCGGTCGGTTCGACCGTGCGCCCGGGGATCTTCAGCGGCCCCAGATGCGTGCCGGTCAGCCAGAACTCGACCAGCACCGTGTCGCCGGCGTGGGCGATGGCGATGATCTCGTTGCCCTGGTCCGGGAACGGCGTGCGCGAGGCGGCGAAATAACCGCGCACGGCCGCCTCGCCGTCGAACACCGCGCCGCCGCCGTACATCTCGTAGCGGGGATGCTCGAAGGTGGCGATCACCCCGTCCCAGTCGTGGACGCACTCCAGCGCCATGTGGTCGCGCACCACCTGGATGCGGCGTTCCGCGAGATTGGTCGCGAGGTCTTCCATGGCCCGTTCCTCCTCCTGTTTCGGAGGAGCCTGCCAGCCTCAGAAGTCGACCGCCACGCCCTTCTTCTCCCAATCGCCGAAGCGGGTCGGCTCGGGGCCTTCGCGGCCGCCCTTTTCCGTCGGCAGGGCGGCGGCGTGTTCAGCGGCGCGGCGGGCGGCGGCCTCCTCCAGCGCGCGGCGGGCGGCCGGGCTCAGATCCTTGCCGGGCGCCGCGCCGGGGACGTCGGATCGTGCGATTTCAGGCTGCGCGGACGGGGTGGACGGCTCTGACATGGGCGGATTCTAGCATTTTTCGTCCGCCGCGCCGCGCGATTTTTCCGCAAGACGCTTGCGCTGGCCCTCGCCTTTGGGGCACGGCGAGGCGGTGACTCAAGAACTGAACGACGGCCTCCCCGCCCGGGAAGCCGCCCTGACCCTGATCGACGCGGCCCTCTCGCGCCGCGGCGGCATCGACGAAGCCGCCTCCGCCAACGGTTTCCGCTTCCTGGAGCCGCGTGAGCGGGCCTTCGCGCGCGCCCTGGCCATGGCCGTGCTGCGCCACCTCGGCCCCATCGACCGCGCCCTGGCCGCCAAGTTGCAAAAGGCCCCGCCGGATCGGGTGATGCACCTGCTGCGCCTCGGCGCGGCCCAGGCCTTCTATCTGGAGGTCCCGGCCTTCGCCGCCGTGGCGACCTCGGTCGAACTGGCCGGGGCCAACAAGACCAGCCGCCCGTTCAAGGGCCTGGTCAACGCCGTGCTGCGCGGCCTGCTGCGCGACGGCGAGCCGGCCAAGGACCCGACCCTGCTGGCCCCGCCCTGGCTCTATTCGCGCTGGGTGGCCGCGTTCGGCGAGGCCACGGCCCGCGAGATCGCCGCCCAGATCGCCATCGAGCCGGCCACCGACCTCTCCCTGAAGCCCTCCGCAGACGCGGCCGCCCTGGCCGAGGCGCTGGAGGCCGAGATCCTGGACGGCGGGACCCTGCGCGTGCGCCGCAAGGGCGATGTCGCCGCCTGGCCGAACTTCGAGGACGGAACCTGGTGGGTGCAGGACGCCGCCGCCGCCGTCCCGGCCCGCCTGCTGCACGTCAAGGCCGGCGAGCAGGTGCTGGACCTCTGCGCCGCGCCCGGCGGCAAGACCCTGCAGCTGGCCGCGACCGGCGCGAGCGTCGTGGCCCTGGACCGCTCGGCCGCGAGGCTCAAGCGCGTGGCCGAGAACCTGGAGCGCATGGGCCTGACCGCCGAGATCGTCGCCGCCGACGCGGCCGCCTGGGAGGATGCGCGGACCTTCGACGCCATCCTGCTGGACGCCCCGTGCAGCGCCACCGGCACCTTCCGTCGCCATCCGGACGTGCTGTGGGCCGCCCGCCCCGGCGACGTGGCCAGCCTGGCCGGCGTGCAGTCAAAGATCCTCGACAGCGCCGCCGACCGCCTCAAGCCCGGTGGGCGGCTGGTCTACACCGTCTGCTCGCTGGAGCCGGAGGAGGGCGAGGCCCAGGTCGAGGCCTTCCTGGCGCGCCGCAAGGACATGGCCCTGGAGCCGATCGCCGCCGGCGAAGGCGGCTCCCCCGAGGCCAGCCTGACCGCGCGGGGGACCCTGCGCCTGCTGCCGCATCAGCGCGACGGCGGCCAGGACGGCTTCTTCGCGGCCAGGTTCAGGAAAGTGACAACGTAGTTGTCATCCCGGCGAAAGCCGGGACCCAGGCAAGTAGAGATGACAGAAGCGGCGGACGCGGTTATCCCAGGACCATGACCGCGCCGCTTATCGCCCCCTCGATCCTCGCCTCCGACTTCGCCAAGCTGGGCGAGGAAGTCGCCGCCATCGAGGCGGCCGGCGCCGACTGGGTGCATGTCGACGTGATGGACGGCCATTTCGTGCCCAACATCACGCTCGGCCCCGACATCGTCAAAGCCATCCGGCCGCACGCCAAGATCCCGTTCGACGTGCACCTGATGATCAGCCCGGCGGACCCTTATCTTGAAGCCTTCCGCGCCGCGGGCGCGGACCTGATCAGCATCCACCCCGAAGCCGGCCCGCACCTGCACCGCTCCCTGAAGCGCATCCGCGAGCTGGGAGCCAAGGCCGGCGTGGTGTTCAACCCGTCGACCGGCCTGGACCACGTCGAGTGGATCCTGGAGGACGTCGACCTGCTGCTGGTCATGTCGGTCAATCCCGGCTTCGGCGGCCAGAGCTTCATCCCCGGCCAGCTGCGCAAGGTCGAGGCCCTGCGCGAGCTCGTGGACAAGGCCGGCCTCGACATCATCATCGAGGTGGACGGCGGCGTGACCCCGGCGACCGCCCCGCAATGCGTCGCGGCGGGCGCTACAGCGCTTGTCGCCGGCTCGGCGGTGTTCAAGGGCGGCCCCGACGCCTATGCCGACAACATCCGCGCGCTGAAGGGCGGCTGACCCCAGACCATGGCCGTCAAGCGTTCCGCCAGCGGCTCGAAGTTCCCCGCCTCTTCACGCGGCGGCGGCGTCCTGTGGAAGGCCGTCGGCGCCGAACTGGCCAGCCACGTCGCCCGCGAGTGGTACGGCTCGGGCCCGCATCGCCTGCTGATCGCCTTCCCGCGCCCCGAGGGCCTCTCCGCCCGGCCGCACGACCCGCGTCCGGTCGATCCCGGGCGCGGATCGAAGATCCTGGCCGGAACCCTGACCCTGGACGGCGGATCCTTGCGCCTGGCCCCCGACGGCGACCCGTTCGACACCGCCAGCCCCTCGCGCCGCTTCGCCGTCAGCCTGCACCGCTTCGACTGGCTGCCGGACCTGGCCGCCGCCGGCTCGGACGGCGCCCGCCGCTCCCTGCGGCTGATCGACGACTGGCGGCGGGTGTTCGGCAAGTGGAACGCCTTCTCGTGGTCCCCCGAGTGCCTGGAGCGCCGGGTCTTCCACCTGGCCTGCGCCGCCAAGACCCTGGCCGCCGAGGGCAGCGACGCCGAGATCGCCGACCTGACCCGAGACCTGGCCCGCCAGGCCCGCCACCTGCTCGAGATCGCCGCCGCCCCCGCCCGCATCCTCGAGCGCGCCGCCGTCGCCACCCTGGCCGGCTGCGTCCTGGCCGGCAAGCCCGGCGAGCGGCTGATCGACAAGGGCCTCAAGGTCCTGCTGCGCCACCTCGACCAGATGGTGCTGGCCGACGGCGGCCACGCCACGCGCTCGCCCGAGGCCGGGGTCGAGCTGCTGTTCGACCTGCTGACGCTGGACGACGCCCTGGGCCAGCGCGGCCGGCCCAGCCCCGAGGCCCTGTCCCGCGCCATCGACCGCCTGTCCAGCGCCACGCGGTTCTTCACCCTCGGCGACGGCCATCTGGCGGCCTTCCACGGCGGCGAGGCCATCGCCCAGCCGCGCATCGCCGCCGCCCTGGCCCACGACGACGCCGGTCCGCGCCCGCTGAACGCCGCGCCGCACAGCGGCTATCACAAGATGATCGGCGGCAGCATCGAGCTGATCGCCGACTGCGGCCCGCCCCCGGCCGGCCCCTTGAGCGTCGCGGCCTGCGCCCAGCCGGCCGCCGTCGAGATCGTCTGCGCCAAGGACCGCCTGATCACCAGCTGCGGCTGGAGCCCCGAGGCCGCCGGCGCCAACGCCTTCCGCCTCTCCGACGCGGCCTCCACGGTCTCGGTCGGCGACGGCTCGGCCGGCCGGCCGCTGTCGGGCTTCCGCGCCCGCGCGCTCGGCCCCTGGCTGGTCGACGGCGCGCAGGCGGTCGAGGCCAAGCGCCACGACGACGTCGGCGGGGTGTGGCTGGACATCGTCCACGACGGCTGGCGCCATGTGGGCCTGCAACACGCCCGCCGCCTGTTCCTCGACGCGGTCAATGACGAGCTGCGCGGCGAGGACAGCCTGACCCCCTTCGCCGGCCCCGCCGACCCCCGAGACGGAATTGGCGGCCCGCGCCGCTACCTGCCCTTCGCGGTGCGCTTCCACCTGCACCCCGAGGCCCGCGCCTCGATCGCCCGCGACGGCAAGAGCGTGCTGATCCGGGGGCCCAGCAACATCGGCTGGTGGCTGCGCAACGACGCCGTCGACGTCGAGATCGCCCCCACCGCCCACTTCGACCACGGCCTGGCCCGCAAGGCCGGCCAGATCGTGCTGAAGAGCCAGGTGCGCCCGGAGGTCGGGGCCAAGATCCGCTGGAAACTGACCCGGGCGGAGGGGTAGGGCCGATGGGCTTTGAGCGCAGGCCGCCGATTGATCCGGGTCGGGCGCGGCAGGCGCCCGAGTACACGGCCGACGAGGTGTCCGAGGTTGTCGCCGCCCTGACGGCGGACGCGCCGGAGATCCTGGCGGTGCTGGAACGCGAGGCCCGGGCGCCCGGAAGCGTGGCGTCGGGGGACTATGACGACGCCTACGACCGGATGCTGACGTACCTGTTCGAGCATGGGTACGTGCACACGCATATCGAGATGGCGATGGTGTTTCGGGCGGTGCGGGAGCGGGTTGAGCGGTAGCGGGCACTAGGTGCGGCCGGAGACCCGTCGAAATCTGACATTGATGCAGGGCGCAGGGGCCTGCGTCCGACACTGGCGCAACCACCCGCTAAGCTAGGGCTTCACGCGACCTCAATTTCGGCGTTAGCTTAAGCTTGCATGACAGCTATCAGTCGATCCAACGAGGTTGCCGAGATTGACCGCTTTCTAGCGGAACAAAAGACGGTGACCGATGCACTGCCAGAATGGAAAGACGGTGAAAATCTGGGCCGTTGGCAAGCCGAATGGCCTGTCCTCGATCAAGATGGGATTGCGCGGGAGGGCACGAGACTGGTGTTCTCTTGCCGAAAGCAACGAACCGATCTCGTTTCGATCAGGCTGCTTCTACGAGGCCAGCAGATCTACGGGATAGACTTGGTTGTTCCCGAGGAGACGAAACCGAATCCTCCGGATGCGATGCGTTTTGGACTGCCTTCCCGCGTCTCCGGTTCACATTTTCATAGGTGGGACGACAACCGAGATTATGCGCTTAGAGTGGGACCCGGCTCCTTGCCATATCGTCGACCCACGCCAGTTCACTTATCGAGGCTACCACATGCCCTCGCCTCACTTGCACAAGCCACCAATCTGGTGTTGACCCCGCAACAGTTGTCATTCGACGTTCCGCCGCAAGGCTACCTACTAGTGGGAGGTGAGCAATGATCTGCGAAGATATCCGCCTTTCTCTAGCGGAGGGCGAATTTTGCGAGGAGACGGAAAATGGAGCAAGGGTCGCAACCCATTGTCTTTACCCGTCTTTTGAGCCAGTTGAAGTATTCGTAGCCAAGTTTGGTGATGGCTATATCATTACCGATGGCGGCGGTGCCGTTAACTCTGCTTGGCTGCACGGCCGTGATGAAATCCGAAAACTCGTTGAACGAGAGAGTGCACGCTACGGCGTTACTGCAAACGATGGGGTAATCCAATCTCGCGTGCCGAGTATCGAATGGCTCAGATCCGCAATCATTGGCGTTGCTAATGCCTCTGCGTCAGCCGCTGCCGCCGCACTAGAACGAGCTGCTGTAGCTGCTGAACGTGTACTTGGTGATAAAATATACGATGCCCTAACGCACGTGGTGCCTAAGTCAAGCATTGCCAGAGAATATGAACATAGAGGCGCGAGTGGAAAGCGCTGGCGATATGACTACGCGGCAACAGCACCGGAACACCTTCTCTTAGTAAATGCCGTAACGCCACATCACGTATCAATCAGTGCAAAGTACGTTGCTTTTGCGGATCTTCCTGCAAATGACCGGGGCATTGAGAAATTTGCTGTTTACGGGCGCAAGCTTGAGACGGACGACGTGGCACTAATTACTCAGGTAGCCACGCTCGTCCCCGTAACGTCTCTTGAGCAGGGCATTCGGCGCGTTCTTTTAAGAGCCTAGAGCCCGCCTTAGATCTCTTGGAGGCTGCAGCGTGCAGGGCTGTCCAGGTCAGTCAAGGCTCGCCTCCGGCGACCGCGCGCGGCGACGCGGAGCGTCGGCCTTGAGTGACCTGGACAGCCCTGCGATCGTCTCGCCGTGAGATATAAGGCGGGCGTTCTTCCGAGGCAAAAGGGCATTCTCACTGAGCGGGGATCGCCCAACCCGAACCCTCTCTCATGGAGAGAGGGAGGGGCCCGCGCCGCAGGCGTGGGAGGGTGAGTGGGTAGGCGAAGCCCGTGGACGATCTTGGCTCCGCTGCGAGCGATGTGCCGGCACGCCGGTTGGCGGTGTAACCACTCACCCTCCCATCGCTTCGCGATGGGCCCCTCCCTCTCTCTAAGAGAGAGGGGATTGAGGGCGCTGGATCCTCGGCGTTCGCGGAACAGAACCCCACGAAATCAACGACTTCTCACTTTTACGCGCCGCTGAATGATCCGCGTTGAATCCGCCTGCACAATCATAGCTGTCCCCGTCGCGGGGGAGGGCGTTTGGATCCGGCCCAAGACGGCGGCGGGGGTAGGTTGAGCGGGGCCGCTGGCGGTTCCCGGCGTAGCCATCACGCCACGTCGCTTACTCTTTAGGAGCGCACGCGGGTGATGGGATCGTCCGGGATCAAAACCATCAGTGGAGCGACAGGGCGGTGATCGTACAAGCCGCCTATCGTGGATCGTCGGGGTCGAGACGGATGTAGCCGATCGACTTGGTCCGCGCCCGTCCGGGGGCTAGTGGGGTCCCGAGCAGACAACGCTCACGCCCCCCATCCTCACGGGCAAGAACAGCCTGGCGGAGCGGACTCGCGAGCCGAAACAAAAACAAACCTCACGGTCTCCGGGTTCGCCCGGCCGCTCCGTCGCCTCCCCATACGCCTTCAGCGGCCGCGCCGCGTGAAGCCGCCAAGCCGTGCCGGCTCAGCACAGGCCCCCACCTGACCTGCTCACGCAGGTCTGTCCGCCCCCAAGCGGGGCGGAGAGGGAACCACGTCCCCTTCTCTCCTCCCCCTGTTGGGGGAGGGGGACCGGCGAAGCCGGTGGAGGGGGCAGCGCCACGCATTGACTCCCCCGCCCGCCCCCGTATTTTCCGCGCGTTCGAGTGACTGGCGTTGAAGGTGGGCGACCACCGGGGAGCTCGATCGCATATGCCGCGCGCCTGGGCTCCCTTCTGACAACCACAGACCTGGAGTCCGCCGTGCCCGCAGCGCCCGATTATCCGTCCGCCCCCGATCTCGTCGCCCCCAAGCGGGCCTTGCTGTCGGTCTCCGACAAGACCGGCCTGGTCGAGGCCGCCCAGGTGCTGCACGCCGCCGGCGTCGAGCTGGTCTCCACCGGCGGCACCAAGGCCGCGATCGCCGCGGCCGGGATCCCCGTCAAGGACGTCTCGGACCTGACGGGCTTCCCCGAGATGATGGACGGCCGGGTCAAGACCCTGCACCCGGTGGTGCACGGCGGCCTGCTGGGCGTTCGGGATGCGCCCGACCACGCCAAGGCCATGGCCGACCACGGCATCGGCGGCATCGATATCCTCTATGTGAACCTCTATCCGTTCGAGGCCACGGTCGCGAAGGGCGGCAGCTATGCCGAGTGCGTCGAGAACATCGACATCGGCGGCCCGGCCATGATCCGCTCGGCGGCCAAGAACCACGGCTATGTCGCCGTCTGCACCGACCCGGCCGACCTGGCCGACGTGCTCGAGGCCCTGAAGGCCGGCGGGACGACGCTGGAGCTGCGCCAGCGGCTGGCGGCCCGCGCCTATGCCCGCACGGCGGCCTATGACGCGGCGATCTCGGCCTGGTTCGCGGCCGCGCTGGGCCAGGACTTCCCGGCCCGCAAGGCCATCGCCGGCGAACTTCGCCAGACCATGCGCTATGGCGAGAACCCGCACCAAAAGGCGGCCTTCTACACCTTCCCGAACCCGCGTCCGGGCGTGGCCACGGCCCGCCAGCTGCAGGGCAAGGAACTCAGCTACAACAACATCAACGACACCGACGCGGCCTTCGAGTTGATCGCCGAGTTCGACCCGGCCCAGGGTCCGGCCGTGGCGATCATCAAGCACGCCAACCCGTGCGGCGTGGCGGTCGGCGGCAGCCAGCGCGAGGCCTATGAGCGGGCCCTGGCCTGCGACCCGACCTCGGCCTTCGGCGGCATCGTGGCGGTGAACTCGCGCCTGACCCGCGAGGCGGCGGAAGCGATGGTCGAGATCTTCACCGAGGTGGTCATCGCCCCCGAGGCCGACGACGACGCCGTCGCCGTGTTCGCGGCCAAGAAGAACCTGCGCCTGCTGGTCACCGGCGGCCTGCCCGACCCACTGTCGACCGGCGACACCTTCAAGAGCGTGGCCGGCGGCTTCCTGGTGCAGTCCCGCGACGACGCACGGATCACGGCCTCGGACCTGAAGATCGTGACCAGGCGCCAGCCGACCGAGGACGAGATCCGCGACATGCTGTTTGCCTTCACCATCGGCAAGCACGTCAAGTCCAACGCCATCGTCTACGCCCGCGCCGGCCAGACCCTGGGCGTCGGGGCCGGCCAGATGAACCGCAAGGACTCGGCCCGGATCGCGGCCCTCCGGGCCGCTGATTTTGGCCTGGACCTCCGTGGATGCGCCTGCGCCTCGGAAGCCTTCTTCCCGTTCGCCGACGGCCTGATCCAGGCGGCCGAAGCCGGCGCCACGGCGATCATCCAGCCGGGCGGCTCGATGCGCGATGGCGAAGTGATCGAGGCGGCCGACAAGCTTGGCCTCACTATGGCCTTCACCGGCGTGCGAGTGTTCCGGCACTGATTGAGGCACGAAACCCTCGCCCGGAGTTTATCCTCGGGCCGACCAAGGTCGGTCCCGGGGGACGGGCTCAGGGTGAGGATTTCTACTGACGCTCAGTAGCCCTCATCCTGAGCTTGTCGAAGGACGGGGGCGGACCACGAGGAGCTATATGAACAGCGCGGATTGGGGGAACAAGGTCGCCAAGCACTCGCGGGTCTTCAAGCCCGCCGGTCCGGGACCGTTTCCGGTGGCGCTGATCCTGCACGGCTGCGGCGGCAAGACGCCGTTCCTCGAAGCCTACGCCCGGGCCGCCGTCGCGGCCGGCTGGGCGGCGGTCGTGGTCGATTCGCTGAAACCCCGCGGCATGTCCTCGCTGGACGCCAAGCTGCTGGTCTGCACCGGCGTGGCGCTGCGCGGCCTGACCCGCGCGGCCGACGTCTTCGCCATGCTGGCCTGGCTGGAGACTCAAGGCTGGGCGGATCCGGAGCACGTCTTCCTGGCCGGCTGGAGCCATGGCGGCTGGACGATCATGGACAGCTACGCGATCGGCGAGAACGCGGCCCGCGCCACGAAGCTGGCCGACGCTGATCCGGCCCGGCTGCGCCAGCGGGTGCGCGGGGCGCTGCTGGTCTATCCTTACGCCGGCTATCCCTCCCTGACCTCGCGACGGGGCTGGGGAGAGGGGGCGCCGCCGGTCTGGTCGGTGCTGGCCGGCAAGGACGCCGTGGTCGGCTGGAAGCTGCCCGGCAAGGCGCTGGACCGCCTGGCGAGCGACGGCCTGCGCGTGGATCGCGTGATGTTCGACGACGCCACCCACGCCTTCGACGACGACAAGGCCAACGATCCCCGGGCCCGCTACCGGCCCGACCTCTTTCAGGAGATGCAGACCTATTTCGCCAGGGCGCTGACGGCCTGCGGCTGAGCCCGGCGCAGGCGGGTCGGACCGCGATAGAGGCGGCGCCAGACCCACTCCAGCGGCCCCATCTCGAACCGGTCCATCCACCAGCGCGACCACAGGATCTGGACGGTCCAGGTCGCCACGGTCAGGGCCGCCAGCACCGGCCGGTCGACCTTGCCGTGCAGGGCCAGGCCCCGACCGCCATAGAAGATGGAGGTCATGATCAGCGACTGCGTCAGATAGTTGGTGAACGCCATCTGCCCGACCGGCGCCAGGGCCTTGGGGATCGCGCTCCACGAGCCCTTCGACCGGGCGGCGAAGACCATCAGGCCGACATAGGCCAGGGTCGTCAGGGGCGCGGTCATCCACTGCACGGCCTGGAAGATCATCGACAGCGGCCTCGGCAGGCCCAGAACGATCTGGGCGACCAACAGGCCGCCGACCGCCGCCGAGGCGGTCAGGCCGACGGCGACCAGGGTGACATAGGTCCGCCTGCTCGCCTCGCCGGTCAGCACCCCCAGCTTGAAGCAGCCCAGGCCGATCATCATCAGGGCCGAGGTCATGACGAAGATGAACGGCTCGCCCTGCAGGTAGCCCAGCCGATCCTTGGCGTTCTGGATCATCGACTGCAGGAACGTCCCGCCGTACTGGACCTCGGCGGCCCTGGACTTGGCGACGGCCTTGGCGGTCTCCAGCGTGGCCTGGGCCGCATCGTGCTGCATGACGGCGGCGGCGGTCATGCCGGCCGTCATCAGCAGCGAGAACACGACCCAGATGGTGACCCCGGTGCGGATCAGCCTCCGGGGCGCCCAGGACCGGGTCAGCATCACCGCGAAGCCGGCCAGGGCATAGCTCAGCAGCACGTCGCCAAACCAGATCGCGAAGCCGTGCAGAAGGCCGAAGACGACCATCCAGGCCAGGCGCTTCCTCAGGATCGCGCCGCGCTCCTGGTCCGATCGCTCGCCGCCGACCAGGAAGATCGAGACGCCGAACAGCATGGCGAACAGGGTCACGAACTTGCGCTGGAACAGCCACTGGGTGACGGCCCAGACGCCCAGCGTCGCTGGGCCGGTCCCGTGCGGCCAGTTGACCACCGACTCCGACAGCGGCGGGGCCACCGAGAAGTCCGGCATGTTGCACAGCAGGATGCCCAGCACGCCGAGACCTCTCAGCGAGTCGAGCAGAACGATGCGATCCTTGGTCATGAGCTCCCCCTCGGGAAGGAGCCTGACGTGTTCCGCGTCAGCCGACAACCGGGGCGCGTCTGGGGGCGCTGGTCAGAACGAGAGCGCCCAGCGCCATGAACCCCGCCGACACCACGACGGCGATCCGCTGGTCGCCGGCCAGGCGGGTGCCGACGGCGATGACCAGAGGAGCCAGGAACGCCGTGGCCTTGCCCGACAGGGCGTAAAGCCCGAACCACCGCCCGGTCTCGCCGGCCGGGGCCAGCTCGGCCATCCAGGCGCGGAGGCTGGATTGCGCCGGCCCGAAGGTCAGGCCGACGAACAGGCTGAAGACCAGGAACATCCGCTCTGGCGTACTGGAGAACAAAGCCTCATCGGCCTGAGCCGGCGTGACCGGAACGAGGAAGAAGACCGTATCCCGGCCGACCATCCCCACGCCCGTGGCGCCGAACAGGATCACGCCCGTGGCGATCAGCACGGTGGCCTTGGAACCGATCTTCTGGTCGACCCGCCCGCCGATGAACGTCCCGATGCCGGCCGCGACCGACAGCATGATCGCGTAGAGCCCCAGCTGCGTCGTCGTCCAGCCGAACAGGCCCGCCGCCAGCACCCCGCCGAAGGCGATGAAGCTGGAGATGCCGTCGCCCAGCAGCATACGGCCGATCAGGAACTTCAGCATGTGCGGCTGGCGGGGCAGGCTGCGGATCGTCGCCCACAGCTCGGCCAGAGGCTTGTCGCCCGCACCTTCCGATGGCTTGGGGGCGATCAGCATCAGCGGCCAGGCGAAAGCCAGGAACCACACGGCCACCAGCGGTCCGACGATCCGGTCCGGCTCGTGCAGCGCCTTTGACAGGCCCAGCAGCGGAACCTTGGGCAGGGAGAAGCAGAAGAGGACGATGAACAGGGTGATCAGCGCCCCGACATAGGCCAGGGCCCAGGCGGTGCCGGACAGCCGCCCGATCTGGCCCGGCTTGGCAACCACCGGCAGCAGGGCGTTCATCACCGTCACGCCCAGTTCGGCCACGACACTGGCGATGACCAGGCAGGCCAGGATCAGCGGGATGCGGGCCGTCTCGCTGGGCGCGGCCCACCACAGCCCGGCGCTGGCGATGACGAACGGAAAGGCCAGGCCGACCAGCCAGGCGCGCGGATTGCGCCGGGCGTCCAGCGTCGCCCCGAGCAGGGGACTCAGAATGGCGATGGCCAAGCCCGACACCACCCCGGCATAGCCCAGGAGGCTCTGCCCCCGGACGGCGTCGCCAACGAAGCCGGACGCGAAATAGGGCGTGAAGATGAAGGTCGCGATCAGCGCCCAATAGGGTTGCTGGGCCCACTCATAGAGGGTCCAGGCCAAACGCCGACGATCGCCCTGATCCATTCGGAGTCCCTTCTCCACCCCTCCCTCGTAAGGGAGAGGTGGAGGATGAGCCAGCGCTTAAGCGGCGGTCGAGAGTTCGCGCAGGGCGGCGTTGGCGATGGTCAGCTTGGCGAAGGTCCAGCCGCCGCCGGCCTGTTCGATGTCTTCGATCGTCCGCTTGACCGCGCGGGGACGATCGCCGCGCAGGGCGGCCCAGGACGCGATGGCGGACTTGGCCGCGCTCTCGTCCTCGCCGGCCTGAGCGTTGGCGGCGAACTTCAGCACCGATTGGGTGATCGAGGTCTGCTCGGTCAGCATGTCCTCGATCAGGCGACGGACCGCCAGACGCTCGAAGGCGTCCCCGCCCACGAAGGCGCCGGCCGCGCCGCGCAGGCGGTCGAAACCGAAGGCCGCGCCGACCTGATGGTACAGACGGGCGACGTTCTCGACGCTCCAGCTGGAGGCGTTGGCCAGGTCGACGAGATCGGCGGCCGTGGTCAAGGGCTGCAGAGCCGCGACGGACTGGGCCAGGGCTTCGGGCGCGCCGTCGACGATATAGGCCTTCACCCGCTTGGCGACGGTCTTCTGCTCGAACGGCGACAGGATCGCCGGCGCCATGCCGGTCAGCGTCTTCACCGCTGGGCCGTAGGCCTCGACCAGTTGCTGCACGGTCGCCTTGTCGCGGACCGCGCGGCGAGCCAGCCAGAAGCTGAGGCTTCGCAGGGCGTAGGCCAGGGCCTTGTAGAGCGCCGTCTGGCCGTTGGCCGAGGCCTTGTTGTCGAGCGCGTTGACCTGGTCCCACAGGCCGTCGATCCCGAGGATCTCGCGCGCGGCGGTGAAGCCCACGACCACCGCGCCGACATCGGCGACGGCGGCGGCCTTCAGGCGGCTGGCGAAGGTCGGGCCGCACATGTTGACCATCTGGTTGCCGACCACCGTGGCGATGATCTCGCGCTTCAGGCGGTGCTTCTGCATGGCGTCGGCGTACCGGTCCAGCGCCTTGGGGAAGTAGCTTCGCAGGGTGGCCTCGAACCACGGATCGTCCGGCGCCGGGCTGGCGACGATGTCGTCGAACAGGTCCAGCTTGCCATAGGCCAGCAGCACCGCCAGTTCCGGCCGGGTCAGGCCCTTGCCGGCGGCCTTGCGTTCCAGCAGCGCCGTATTGGTCGGCAGGCCCTCGACGCGGCGATCCAGGCGACCGCGCTGCTCGAGATCAACCATGTAGCGGATTTGGGCGTCGACCTCGCTGACGGCGTCGCTTTCCAACAGGGTCAGGGCCAGGGTCTGATCGTAGTTGTGCTCCAGCACGTGATGGCCGACATCGTCGGTCATCGAGGTCAGCAGCGTGTTGCGGCTGTCACGGGTCAGCTCACCGCCCCGCTCCAGGATCCCGGTCAGGATCTTGATGTTGACCTCGTGGTCCGAGCTGTCGACACCCGCCGAGTTGTCGATGGCGTCGGTGTTGATGTGGCCGCCGCTCTGCGCGAACTCGATCCGACCGGCCTGGGTGAGGCCGAGGTTGGCGCCCTCGCCGACCACTTTCACGCGCAGATCCGAACCGTTGATGCGGATGGCGTCGTTGGCCTTGTCGCCGGCGTCGGCGTTGCTCTCGCCCCTGGCCTTCACATAGGTGCCGATGCCGCCGAGATAGAGCAGTTCGGCCTTCGACTTCAGGATCGCGGTCATCAGCTCGGCCGGCGAGACGGCCTCGGCCTTGATCTCGAACAGCTCGCGAACTTCCTTCGACAGCGGGATGCTCTTCAGGCCGCGGGCGAAGACGCCGCCGCCGGCCGAGATCTTCGACTTGTCGTAGTCGTCCCACGACGAGCGCGGCAGCTTGAACATCCGGTCCCGCTCTTCCCACGACACGGCCGGATCCGGGTTCGGGTCGAGGAAGATGTGGCGGTGGTCGAAGGCGGCCAGCAGCTTGGTCTGCTTGGACAGCAGCATGCCGTTGCCGAACACGTCGCCCGACATGTCGCCCACGCCGACCACGGTGAAGGGCTCCGTCTGGATGTCCTTGCCCAGCTCGCGGAAGTGGCGCTTGACCGCTTCCCAGGCGCCGCGGGCGGTGATGCCCATGACCTTGTGGTCATAGCCGACCGAACCGCCGGACGCGAAGGCGTCGCCCAGCCAGAAGCCGTAGCTCTCGGCCACGCCGTTGGCGATGTCGGAGAAGGTGGCCGTGCCCTTGTCGGCGGCGACCACCAGGTAAGGGTCGTGGCCGTCATGCACGACCACCGAGGGCGGCGGCACGACCTGGTTGTCGGCGTCGATATTGTCGGTCAGGTCCAGCAAACCCGACAGGAAGGTCTTGTAGGCGCGGATCGCCTCGGCCTGGATCGCGTCGCGATCGCCGCCGCGCGGCAGGTGCTTGGGATAGAAACCGCCCTTCGAGCCGACCGGCACGATGACCGCGTTCTTGACCTGCTGGGCCTTCACCAGGCCGAGCACCTCGGTGCGGAAGTCGTCGCGGCGATCCGACCAGCGTAGCCCGCCGCGGGCGACGGGGCCAAAGCGCAGGTGCACGCCCTCGACATGCGGGGCCGAGACGTAGATCTCGCGATAGGGCTTGGGGGCTGGCAGGTCTTCCAGCTCGCGCGAGGCGATCTTGAAGCTGATGTAGGGCTTTGGACCCCCGTCGGCCGCCGGCTGATAGAAGTTGGTGCGCTGGATCGCGCCGACCAGGGCGGCCAGACGGCGCAGCACGCGGTCGGCGTCGAGGCTTTCGACGGCCTGCAGGGCCTCGGTGATCTTGCCCTCGACCGCCCTGGCCTGCTCTTCGCGGGTTTTGAGATCGGCGCGAACCGCCGGATCGAACTTGGTCTGGAAGAGATCCAGGATCAGGCGCGCGACGCCCGGGTGATCCGCCAGGGCCCGCTCCTGCACGCCCTGGCTGGGATCCAGGCCCGACTGCTGGCGATAGCGGGCGAGCGCGCGGATCAGGGCCGCCTCGCGCCAGCCGATGCCGAGTTCCAGCACCAGGCGGTTGAAGCCGTCGCTCTCGGCGCGCCCCGTCCAGATGGCGACGAAGGCGGCCTCGAAGGCCTGCTTGATGTCGCCGAAGACCAGATGCTCGCCGGCCTCGTCCCGCAGGACGAATTCGTGAACCCAGACCGGCTTGCCGTCTGGGGAGACCTTGAAGCCGTCCTCGATCAAGGCCTTGAGGCCCATATGCTCCAGGATCGGCAGCACGTCGGCCAGCGGGGCGGCGGCGCCCGGGCGATAGAGCTTGAAGCGGAACGTCACCGCGCTGTCGCCGTCGCGGCGGAAGGCGCGGACCCGGACCGCCTCGTCCTCGGCCAGATCGTCGATGACCTGGATGTCGGCCAAGGCCTCGCCGGCGTCATACTGGTCGCGATAGCCGGGCGGGAAGGCGCCGGCATAGCGGGCCAGCAGGTGGGCGACGCGTCCCGTGGAGCCCTCGCGAACGGCGGCCTCGAAGCGGTCGTCCCAGGTGCGGGCGGTCTCGGCGATGGCGGCCTCCACGGCGGCCATGTCCGGCTCGGCGTGATCGCCTGGCGTCACGCCCAGAATGTAGTGAACACGGGCCAGCGGGGCGTCGGAGAAGCTCGGATAGTAGGCCGACACCCGGCCCCGGAACGCCTCGGCCAGGATGTGGCCGGCCCGGGTGCGGACGCCGGAGTCGTAGCGATCGCGCGGCACGAACATCAGGACCGAGATGAAACGGTCGAAGGGATCGCGGCGGGCGAACAGCTTGACGCGGGGACGGTCATAAAGGTGCAGCACGCCCATGGCCGTGGCCAGCAACTGGGCCTCGTCGGTCTGGAACAGCTCGTCGCGCGGCCAGGTCTCGAGGATGTTGCGCAGGCGCTTGCCGTTGTGGCTCTCGGGATCCTTTCCGGCGCGCTCCAGGATGTGGCCGACCTTGCGACGGATCAGCGGCACCTCGTGGGCGGGCGTCTCATAGGCCTCGGCGGTGAACAGGCCCACGAAGCGGACCTCGCCCGAGGCCTTGCCGTCGGCGCCGTAGCGGCGGACGCCGACATAGTCGGTGTAGCCGCGGCGGTGGACGCGCGAACGCAGGTTCGACTTGGCCACCACGATCGGGTCGCCGATGTCGATATGGCTGCGGATCTGGGCCGATAGAATGGCCGGCTCGCTGCTCCGGCGCAGGACCGTGCGAGCCTGGTCGCGCAGGACGCCCAGGCTGCCTTCCGGCTGATAGAGGGGCTCCTCGGCCGCATAGCCGCCATCGGCGGTGCGGGGATATTCGTAGAGGCGCGCGCCCAGGAACACGAAGTGGTCACGCTCCAGCCAGTCGAGGAAGGCCAGGTCCTCGGCCTTCTCGTCCGCGGAGACCGGCGCCTTGGCGGCCTTCAGCTCGTCGATCGTGCGGCGCATCAGCCCGCGCATGGCTTCGAAATCCTGCACGGCCAGCTGGACGTCGGCGAGCGCTTCGCGAACGCTTATCAGCAGGGCCGCCTCGCGGTCCTCGCCGACCGGGGCTAGCCAGATCTGGATCATCGAGCGGCGGACGCCGCCGCAGTCGGCGACGGGGTGGAACAGGGCGCGGACCGAGAAGCCGGCCTCGGTCACCTCGCCCATGATGCTGTCGACCAGGAACGGTCGGTCGGGCTGCACGATCTCAAGCAGATCGGACGGGGGCTCTCCACCCTCGGTGCGGCGCAGGCGGATGACAGGTTCGGAGACGTCCTTGGCGCTTTCGCCGAAACGCCAGAAATCGGCCAGGGCGCGCGCCACGTCGGCGACGTCCAGACCGGGCAGTTCCTCAGCCGACCAGTCGTCCTGGGCCTGGGTGGCGAAGCCGCGCGCGGCGACTGACAGGGACTCGGCCGACACCCCCAGAGCCTGGGCGAAAGCGCTTACTAGCGGACCGATCGGAGCCTCAGCGGAAATGAGGTCTTTTTTTTCACCGATCATTCGATTTCCTCGCGAATTTTTGGCCGGAACCTAGCCCTTTCGGGCGTCACTTCAACCGTTACGTCTGGAAGTGGAAAGAATTCCTGCTGTTTTCGGCCAAATTCGGCTTGAAACGGAAGCGCCGCCGGCTGGGGGGAAGCCGGCGGCGCGGGCCCGCTCCGGGGGGAGAGGCGGGCGTTTTCCGCTTCGATCGCGGCGGCCTTGCCAGCCGGGACCTGCGGGGCGTCCGGGTGGGGGGAGCCGGACAAGGCATAGATAGGAGCCAGCCAGTTTATTTTAAGGGGCGTGTTCATTTCTTTCGCGTCCGCCGCGGCGGAGCGTCGGGCGCCGGCCCGTGACCCCGCCCCGACAGCATTTGCCCGCCCTGCGGGTCGCCGTCCTCGGACAGCAGGATGGCGATCCAGCGCGAGCCCTCGAACTGCGCCAGAATCACCATGGCCGCCACGGTCAATGGCGTGGAGAGGAACATGCCCGGCACGCCCCACAGCGCGCCCCAGACCGCCAGCGAGAGCAGGATCACCGTCGGATCCATGTTCAGGCTGTCGCCCTGCATGCGCGGATAGATGACGTTGCCGACCACGAAGAAGATTCCCTGCAGAGCCGCGAATAGGATGATCGCCGGCCACAGGGTGTCGGGGAACTGGACCAGCGCGAACAAGGGGGGCAAGAAGCAGCCGATCGCCCCGCCCAGGATCGGGATGTAGGCGGCCAGGAAGATCAGGAACGCCCAGAAGAAGGCGTTGTCCAAGCGGACCAGCATCATCACCGCCCAGGCGGCGGCGGCGATCATCAGGCCGGTGACCGTCTGAATCCAAAGATACTGCTCCACCCCGTCGCGAATGCGCTGGAACATGGTCATGTTCGACTCGCGCTCGGCATGATGCGGGAACAGGGCGACGATCTTTCGGCTGAAGCCCCGGCGCGAGGCGAGGATGAAGCCGAGATAGATCAGCACCAGCACGGCGCTGGTGCCGAAATTCTTGAACGACTGGGCCACATCGCCGATGTAGCTCTGCAGGTTCAAAAGCTTGGCCAGGTCGGTGATGGTGGGAACGCCATGCAGCTGCAGGCCGGGAAACAGCCTGCCGGCCAGCGGCGTGAACTTGGCGATGATCGCGTTCAGGCTGGCGACATACTCCGAGGAGTGGTCGAAGAACGTCTTGCTGTTCACCACGACGATCCAGATCGAGACGCCGAACAACGCCAGGGACAGCACCACCGCGGTCGGCAGAGCCAGCTTGCGCGGGAAGCCCGGCGTGCGCAGGGTCAGCACGCGAGCGAAGCTGTCGATCATCACCGCCAGGAACACGGCCAGGGCCAGGGGGGTCAGGATGTCCTGCATCCACTTCAGCGTCGCGCCGCCGGCGATGACGGCCAGGAAGACCACCGCATTGCGCGTCGTGACCGGCGGCGGAGCGCGGGGCGGGTCAGTGGCCGTCATTTGTAAAATATCTCCAGAGGCGAGCCCGACATTGACCGCGCAGATTGGCGCGGCGCAAGGCCCCGGTTAGGGTCAACGCGTTCGAAGGAGTTTGGTCATGCCGCTGTCGATTGGCGAAAACGAGATCCTAGTCGGTTTGGGCGAAGGCCCGGTGACACAGCGGCTCGATCGCTCCAACCGCCACGGCGTGGTGGCCGGGGCGACCGGCACCGGCAAGACCGTCACCCTGCAGGTTCTGGCGCAGGCCTTCTCCGACGCCGGCGTGCCCGTCTTCGCCGCCGACGTGAAGGGCGACCTCTCCGGCGTGGCCATGCCCGGAACCCCGAACGAGAAGATGCAGGCCCGCGCCGATCAGATGGGCCTCGTGCTCTCGCCGGCCGCGCCGCCGGTGATGTTCTGGGACCTTTTCGGCCAGAAGGGCCACCCGATTCGCACGACCATCTCGGAGATGGGGCCGCTGTTGCTGTCGCGTCTCCTGGAATTGAATGACGTGCAGGAGGGCGTGCTGACCATCGTCTTCCACGTCGCCGACCAGGACGGCCTGCTGCTGCTGGACCTGAAGGACCTTCAGGCGGCGTTGAAATATGTCGCCGACCATGCCGACGAGATCGGCACGCAGTACGGCAATGTCTCGGCCGCCACGGTGGGCGCGATCCAGCGCAAGCTGCTGACCTTGCAGACGCAAGGCGCCGAGCATTTCTTCGGCGAGCCGGCTCTCGATCTCTCCGACATCATGCGCACCGACGCGGCCGGCCGCGGCTACGTCAACCTGCTGGCCGCCGACCGCCTGATCCAGTCGCCCAAGCTCTATTCGACCTTCCTGCTGTGGCTGCTGTCGGAGCTGTTCGAGGTGCTGCCCGAGGTCGGCGACCCGGAAAAGCCCAAGCTGGTGTTCTTCTTCGACGAGGCTCACCTCCTCTTCAACGACGCGCCCAAGCCGCTGCTGGAAAAGATCGAGCAGGTCGTGCGCCTCATTCGTTCCAAGGGCGTCGGGATCTACTTCGTCACCCAGAATCCGGCCGACATTCCCGACGCGGTGCTGGGCCAGTTGGGCGCCCGGGTGCAGCACGCCCTGCGCGCCTATACCCCCGCCGATCAGAAGGGCCTGAGGGCGGCCGCCCAGTCGTTCCGGGTCAATCCCAACTTCGACACCGCCGAGACCATCCAGGCCTTGGGCGTCGGCGAGGCCCTGGTCTCGACCCTCGACGAGAAGGGGGCGCCAAACGTCGTGCAGAAGACCCTGATCCGGCCGCCGGCCTCGCGCCTGGGACCGCTGACGCCGCCGGAGCGCGCGGCCCTCCAGGCCCAAAGCCCCGTGGCCGGAGTCTACGACACCGCCGAGGATCGCGATTCCGCCTACGAGATCCTGCAGGGCCGCGCCAAGAAGGCCCAGCAGGACGCCGACAACGCGCGCGAACAGGCCGAGGAGAACAAGCGCGAGACCGTCGAGGCCAAGGTCCGCGAGCGCGAGGAAGCCCAGCGGGAGCGCGAGAGCCGACCCCGGGCGTCGGGCCGCCAGACCATGACCGAGGCCTTCGCCGTAACCCTGGTCCGCACCGTGGCGTCCACCGCCGGACGTGAGCTGATCCGAGGCCTGCTGGGCGGTCTGGTCGGGGGAACGACTACCCGGCGCCGGCGGCGCTAGAGCTTCGTCGCGGGCGGGGCGCGGTCGCCCAACAGCGCCGCGGCGATCTCGGCCAGTTGGTCGATCTGGAACGGCTTGCGCAGCATCGGCCATGGCAGCTCGGCCGGAGCCGTGTCCATGCGGTCGCCGGCGTAGCCGGTGGTCAGCAGCACGGCCATGTCCGGCCGATGGGCCGAGACCGATCGCGCCAGGTCCACGCCGCTGACGCCGCCGGGCATGATCACGTCGGACATCAGAAGATCGAACGCCACGCCCTCCGCCAGCGCCTCCAGCGCGGAGGCCCCGTTCTCGGCGGTGGCGACCTCGCAACCCAGATCGCGCAGCAGGCCGCCAGCGATCTCGCGCACGGCCGCGTCATCCTCGACCAGCAGCACCCGCACGCCCTTCAGCCGGTCGCGCGCCGGCGGCTGTACCGGGATCCCGGCCGGCGTCGCGGCGTCGTCCGTGGCCGGCAGGTAGAGGACGACGGTCGTGCCGTGGCCTTCGACGCTGTCGATGGCCACCCCGCCGCCACACTGCCGCAGGAAGCCGTAGACCTGGGCCAGGCCCAGACCCGTACCCTTGCCGACCTCCTTCGTGGTGAAGAACGGCTCGAACACCCGGGCCAGAACCTCGGGCGGCATACCCGCGCCGGTATCGCTGACCGCCACCTGGACATAGTCTCCGGGCGCGGTGTCGGCGACCTCGTCCACGGCCAGAGTCATGGGCGCGACGGCGATGCTGATCTCGCCGCCGAACGCCGTGGCGTCGGCGGCGTTGACCACCAGGTTCAGCAGAGCCGCCTCGAACTGCGCCGCGTCGACCCGCGCGCAGCAGGCGGCCGGGTCACGGCGCAGCGTCAGGGTCACGCCTTCACCCACCGCCCGGCGCAGCAGCGGCTCGGCCTGGTCGAGCAGCGCCCCGATCTCGACCACCTCCAGCTTCAGCTCCTGATTCCGCGAGAAGGCCAGCAACTGGCGGGTCAGGCGTTCGCCCCGCTGACCGGCCGCCAGGGCCGCCTCGGCCAGGCGAGTGACACGCGGCGTGTCGTCGGGTCTGCGCAGGATCATGTCCAGGCCGCCGACGATCACGGTCAGCAGGTTGTTGAAGTCGTGCGCCACCCCACCGGTCAGCCGGCCGACGGTCTCCAGCCGTTGAGCCTGGGCCAGCGCCGCCTGGGCGCGAGCGGTCTCGGCCATGCTGGCCTGCAGCGCCGCCGTGCGCTCGGCGACCCGATCCTCCAGGTCCTTGCGCGCCTCGACCGTCTCGGTGAAGTCGAAGCAGCTACCGATATAGCCGCGATAGGCCCCGGCCTCATCGAAGCGTGGCGCGCCGACGCTGTTGATCCAGCGCCAGGCGCCGTCGGCGCGGCGCAGGCGGAAGACGACATTGAAAGGTTCGCGTCGGCTGGCCGCGGCGTTGGCGATCTCGAACCCGGCTTGGCGATCTTCGGGATGCAGGCCCTCCAGCCAGCCGGCGCCCAGTTCGGCCTCAAGGGAGCGTCCGCGAAAGTCGAGCCAGGCCTGGTTGAACCAGTCGGCCCGGCCGTTCTCCGCTGTCGCCCAGATCAGCACCGGCGCCGTATTGGCGACGCCTCGGAACAGCTCCTCGCTGCCGCGCAGCGCCGCCGCCGCGCGGCGCTCCTGGGTCACGTCGCGAAAGGTCACGGCCAGATCCTCGCCCAGCCGCACGCCGCTGGAGCGGATCCAGCGCTCCTCGCCGTCGATGACCCGCCGCACGTCGATGTCGTCGGGGCCGCCGCTCTCCAGCAGGCGCGCCAGGCGATCGACCATGTCGCGGCCAGTCTCGTCGGAAAAGACATCCAAAGCCCGCCTGCCCAGCAGGGTCGAAGTCCCCTTCGGCCTCATGGTCTCGGCCATCGGATTGGCGTAGGTCCAGCGGAAGTCGATCACCCGTCCGGCCTCGCGAACCGGCTCCAGGATCACGAAGGCGTCCAGCGACACCTCCTGCGCCGAACGGAAGCGCGCCTCGGCCGCCAGGCCCGACCGCACGGCCAGACGCAGAGCCTCGACGAGCATCACGATCAGCCCGCCGCACAGCAGGAACATGATCAGCTGGGCCGCTTCGCGGGATTGCGGGGCCCACGCGCCGTCGGGGGTCATCCAGAACCGAAAGGCCGTCAGGGCGCAGACGATAAGGGCCAGAAATCCCGGCCCCAGCCCGCCGACCATCGCCGCGACCATGACCGCGACGAAGAAAGTCGGGAAATAGATCGGAACGCCGAACACGGAGACGGCGGCGAAGCGGGCGACGACGGCCACGCCTACAGCCAGCAGCGCGAAGCCATAGCGCAGTTCGCGCCGATCGGCCGCGGTTACGAACTTGATGGCGGTCCGTCCCAGCACGCGCTCGCCCCGATGTCGGCTCTACGGCCCCGCTTGGGACCGTCTAACGGCTCAGGGCCTAGGAGGGTTCCGGGGCGCCGTGGAAAGCGTTCGATGTCCGGCTGATCGGCTCAGGCCGAGCGCTTGGCCTCGCCCGGCGCCTGACCCAGGTCGACGGGACCTTCAAGACGGGCTGGCGCGGCGCCGACCAGGGTCCAGGCCGACAGGGTGTCGATCGGGGCCGGGCGACCGATGGCGTAGCCCTGCAGCTCCGTGCAGTTCTCGCCGCGCAGGAAGATGATCTGCTCTTCGGTCTCGACGCCCTCGGCGACGACCGGAATCTCCAGGCTGCGGCCCAGGCCCAGCACGGCCCGCACGATGACCGTGGCGCGGTCGTGACGGTGGATATTCTCGACGAAGCTCTTGTCGATCTTGATCTTGTCGAACGGGAACGACTGCAGGGTCGACAGCGACGAGAAGCCGGTGCCGAAGTCGTCCATGGCGATCCGCACGCCCAGGGCCTTCAGGCGGCGCAGATTGTCCAGCGCGCGCTGATAGTCCTTGAAGAGCGCGCTCTCGGTGATCTCCAGTTCCAGGCGCGAAGGCGACAGGCCGGTGGCGATCAGCACTTCGTGCACCAGGCTGGGCAGGGCCGGATTGTGCAGCTGGATCGGCGAGAGGTTGACCGCGATGCGCAGCGGCTTCTCCCATGAGGCGGCGTCGGCGCAGGCGCGGCGCAGGACCCAGTCGCCCAGCGCGCCGATCAGGCCGTTCTCCTCGGCGACCGGAATGAAATCCAACGGCGGGATCATGCCGCGCGTCGGGTGCTGCCAACGGACCAGGGCCTCGAAGCCGCAGACCTCGCCGTCGGTGGCGCGGGCCAGGGGTTGGTAGTGGACCACCAGTTCATCTTCGGCGATGCCCTGGCGCAGGTCGCGGGCCAGATTGCGGCGCTCGCGGATGGTGTCGTCCATCTCGCGCTTGAAGAAGCGGTAGACGCCTCGGCCGCTTTCCTTGGCGCGGTACAGGGCCATGTCGGCATTGGCCATCAGAGCCTCGGTCGTGCGGCCGTCGTCGGGATAGAGGCTGACGCCCAGGCTGGCGCCGAGCGCCAGCTCCTGGCCGTCATAGACCACGGGGGCCGACAGGAGTTCGAGCAGGCCGCCCGAAAGTTCGGCGGCCGCGGTCGGCTGATCGCCGCCGGCCACCTGGACGATGATGAACTCGTCGCCGCCCAGACGCGCGGCGAACGAAGGGGCCTGGACCGCCGACTGCAGGCGGCGGGCGGTCTCCACCAGGATGGCGTCGCCGGCCAGGTGGCCGTGCTGGTCGTTGGCTTCCTTGAAGTGGTCCAGGTCGATGCAGATCACCGACAGGGTCTCGCCCGAAGCCTCGACGCGATCGAGGGCCGCGCCCAGGCGGGCTTGCAGCGAATTGCGGTTTGGCAAACCGGTCAGACCGTCGTGCTCGGCGAGATAGCGGATCTTCTCCTCGGCGGCGCGGCGCTCGCGCAAATCGCGGACGGCCAGGACGGTCAGACCCGAGGTCTCCACGCGGGCGCCATCGTCCATCAGGCGCGAAAAGACCTCGACCGGGATCTCGCGACCGCCGGTGATCGGCTGGATCTTGCCTTCGCGGCGCACGCCCTCGCGGGTCGGACCGGCTTCGTCGAAAGTCAGGATCGAACCGACCAGCGGGCGGCCGACCAGTTCGGGGAGTTCGGCGCCGACCAGCTCGCAGAAGGCGGCGTTGGCGTCGTTGATCTTGCCCGACTGAACCACGACCAGACCTTCATAAGCGGCGTTGGCCAGGCGGCGAATGCGCTCGAGGGCCGAGCGCGAGGTCTGGGATTCAATGGCGACGGCGCCGAGGCCGCCCAGGATGATCATGGCCGTGATCGACCCGACGGCCAGGGTCAGGAAGCCGCCCGACAGCAGTTGGTCGGGCACCTGGACCCCGGCGTCGGGAATGATGGTGATCGCGGACATGCCGGTGAAGTGCAGGGCGACGATGCCCAGGCACAGCAGGCCGCCGCCGATGGCTTGCTTCTTGACGGTCCGGGCCTGGCCGGCCAGCACCAAGGCGGTCGTCGCGCCGCAGACCCCAAGAATCGCCGAGAGCCCGACGGTGGCGTGTTCCCAGACCAGGTGGCCCTGGGTCACGAAGGCCGACATGCCGGTATAGTGCATGGCCGCGACACCCAGGCCGATCAGGACGCCGCCGGCGAAGTCGTTGGTGGTCGAGCGCTGGGCGGAGGCCACGGCGAAGCCGCTGGCCATGAACACGGCCGCGATCATCAGCGACAGCAAGGTGCCCGTCGGGCTGTAGCCGGTCTTCAGGCCCGGCGTGAAGGCGACCATGGCGATGAAGTGAGTGGCCCAGACACTGGAGCCGGCGACCAGACCGGTCAGCAGCAACCACGCGGCGCGCACGACACCCCGGGCGCCGCGCATCCGCGAATAGAGGCGGAACGTGGTGAAGCAGCCGGCGATGCAGACGAGGCCGGCGACGAGCACCAGGCGCAGGTCGTGTTGCGTCGTCAGACAGGTCAGGAACTTGAGCACGCACGCCCCCCGAGGGTCACATCCCTCTAGAGCTACAGCGAGAGTTGCAAATAAAGCGTTTCGCGCGAGTTCCGGCGACATCTGGTCAGAACGGCCGGGCGGCACGGGTCGAATTTGCCCGCTCGATGACCAGCGTTCAGCCGTTCGCTTGAGCCTGATGCCACTTCCAGGCGCTGGACAGGATGGCGTCGAGATCCCGCGACGGGCTCCAGCCCAGCTGCGCGCGGGCCTTGGTGTTATCGCCCACCAGGATCGGGGCGTCGCCTGGGCGTCGCGGCGCCATCTGGACGGCCAGCGGCTTGCCCACGGCGCGGCCGACGCCATCGACCAGCTCGCGCACCGTCGTGCCCGTCCCGGTGCCCAGGTTGTAGGATTCCGACGAGCCGCCCGCCAGAAGACGCTTCAGCGCCGAGACGTGGGCGTCGGCTAGGTCCAGTACGTGGACGTAGTCGCGCACCGCCGTGCCGTCGCGGGTGTCGTAGTCGTCGCCGAAGATCGTGAAGTGCGAGCGTTGGCCGAGGGCGACCTGGATCGCCAGCGGGATGGCATGGGTTTCCGGCTCGTGCCACTCGCCGATGCGGCCCTCGGGGTCGGCGCCGGCGGCGTTGAAGTAGCGCATCACGGCGCTACGGAAGCCGACATAGCGGTCGTAGTCGGCCAGGGCCTGCTCGACCATCAGCTTGCTGCGGCCATAGGGATTGAGCGGCGCCTGCGGGTGATCCTCGGCCATCGGCAGGGTCACCGGGTCGCCGAAGGTGGCGCAGGTCGAGGAAAACACCAGGGCCTCGACCCCGGCCCGTCGCGCGGCCTCGATCAGGGTGATCGTCCCGCCGACATTGTTGTCGAAGAAGGCGCCAGGGTTCTTGACCGACTCCCCGACCTCGATGCGGGCGGCGAAGTGCAGGACGGCGATCGGCTTGTGCTGAGCGAACACCGCGTCCAGCCGCGCGGCGTCACGAATGTCCCCGACCTCCAGCGGTCCCCACTGGACGTGCTCGCGATGACCGTTCGACAGGTCATCGAACACCACCGGCCGGAAACCGGCCGCGGCGAGCGCCAGGCAGCAGTGCGAGCCGACATATCCGGCGCCGCCGGCCACGAGTACGGTTTGCATCGGAATCTCCACGCCGTCGCTTCTCGCTAGCGACTTTGCATGACGCAGGGAAGGCGCTACCCGGCAAAGGTCATCAAGATGTCACGGGACCGAGCGTTTTGACGGTGGGCGCCGGGGCGGCTTGCCTCGGCGTCGCGATTGCTGGATTAGGCGGGAGCGCCGCGCGAGGCGCTCGTTCGGATCGGGAAGAATCGATGCGCGTAGCGATGATTGGCACGGGTTATGTGGGCCTGGTGTCTGGGGCGTGTTTCGCCGACTTTGGTCACGTGGTGACGTGCATCGACAAGGACCCGAGCAAGATCGAGCGCCTGGAGAAGGGCGAGATCCCGATCTTCGAGCCGGGCCTGGATGACCTGGTGGCCCGCAACGTCCGTGAGGGCCGGCTGTTCTTCACGCTGGACGGCGCGCAGGCCATCAAGGACGCCGACGCGGTGTTCATCGCCGTGGGCACGCCCACCCGTCGCGGCGACGGCCATGCCGACCTCTCCTACGTCTACGCCGCGGCCGAGGAGATCGCCGGCCTGATCGACGGCTTCACCGTGGTGGTCACCAAGTCGACCGTGCCGGTCGGCACCGGCGACGAGGTCGAGGCGATCATCAAGAAGACGCGGCCCGACGCCCAGTTCGCGGTCGTGTCCAACCCCGAGTTCCTGCGCGAGGGCGCGGCGATCGAGGACTTCAAGCGCCCCGACCGCGTGGTGGTCGGCACCGATGACGAGCGGGCCCAGGCGGTGATGCGCGAGCTCTATCGCCCGCTGTCACTGAACGAGACCCCGATCGTCTTCACCGGCCGTCGGACCAGCGAGCTGATCAAGTACGCGGCCAATGCGTTCCTGGCGATGAAGATCACCTTCATCAACGAGATGGCCGACCTCTGCGAAGCGGTTGGCGCGGACGTGCAGCAGGTCGCCAAGGGCATCGGCCTCGACAAGCGGATCGGCGGCAAGTTCCTGAACGCCGGCCCCGGTTATGGCGGCTCTTGCTTCCCCAAGGACACCATCGCCCTGGTGCGCACGGCCCAGCAGTACGGCGCGCCCGTGCGGCTGATCGAGACCACGGTCGAGGTCAATGACGCGCGCAAGAAGGCCATGGCCGGCAAGGTGGCCAAGGCCATCGGCGCCGAGGACCTGACCGGCAAGACGATCGGCGTGCTGGGCCTGACCTTCAAGCCCAACACCGACGACATGCGCGACGCGCCGAGCCTGGACATCGTCCCGGCCCTGCAGGCCCTGGGCGCCAAGGTGCAGGCGTTCGATCCGGAAGGCGCCAAGGAAGCCGCCCACATGCTCAAGGACGTCGAGTTCAAGTCAGGCGCCTATGAAGCCGCCGAGGGCGCCGACGCGCTGGTGATCATCACCGAGTGGGACCAGTTCCGGGCCCTGGATCTGGACCGCATCAAGCTCCTGATGGCGGCCCCGGTCGTGGTCGACCTGCGCAATGTCTACAAGCCCGCGGAGATGGTCCGGCATGGCTTCACCTACGCTTCCATCGGGCGCGGCTGAGCATGGGCAAGACTCCGATCATCGTCACGGGCGCGGCGGGCTTCGTGGGCTACCACGTGGCCGAGCGCCTGCTGGATCGCGGTGAGACGGTGATCGGCGTCGACGTGTTCAACACCTATTACGACCCGGCGCTGAAGGCGGCCCGGGCCGCGCGGCTGGAAGGCCGCGACGGCTTCACGATGGTCCGCATGGACATCGCCGAGCACGAGGCCTTCGCCGAACTGGTGAAGACCTCGGGCGCCAAGCGGGTCGTCCACCTGGCCGCCCAGGCCGGGGTCCGCTACTCGATCGAGAACCCGTTCGCCTACGAGCGCAGCAACCTGGCCGGCCACCTGTCGGTGCTGGAAGCCTGCCGCCATGCCGGGGCCGAGCACCTGGTCTACGCCTCCTCGTCCAGCGTCTATGGCGACCGGCCGCTGAACGGCGACGGCTTCCGCGAAACCGACCCGGCCGAGACCCCCGTATCGCTGTACGCCGCCACCAAGCGTTCGTGCGAACTGCTGAGCCAGAGCTACGCCCAGCTCTACGGCTTTCCGCAGTCGGGCCTGCGGTTCTTCACCGTCTATGGCCCCTGGGGCCGGCCGGACATGGCCTATTACGGTTTCACCGAGAAGATGCTGAAGGGTGAGACGATCGAGGTCTATGGCGAGGGCAAGATGGCCCGCGACTTCACCTATATCGACGACATCGTCGACGGCATCCTGGGCGTGCTCGACCATCCGCCGGCCCAAGGCGGGCATGAGGTCTACAACATCGGCGACAACGATCCGGTCGGACTGTTGGACATGATCTCGACGCTGGAAGCCGCGCTCGGGATCGAGGCCAAGAAGGTCTTCCTGCCAATGCAGCCCGGCGACGTGCCAGCGACCTTCGCCAATATCGACAAGCTCCAGGCTCTCTGCGGCTACCAACCCAAGGTCAAGCTGGCCGAAGGCCTGGCCAGGTTCGTCCAATGGCGGAGAAGCTACGCCGGCTGAAGCATCGCCCGCCTCGACAGCTGGTGCTCGCGCCAGGAGATGAACAGGGTCGACGCGACCACGATCGCCGCGCCGACGATCACCGCCGGCTTGGGAACCTCGTGGAACAGCAGTAAGCCCGCGCCCACGGCGAAAACCAGCCGGGTATAGTCGATCGGGGCCATGACCGCCGCCTCTCCGGCCTCCATGCCCTTGATGTAGGCGCCTTGGGTCAAGGTGCCGATCACGCCCATGGCGGCCAGCAGACCCAGGTCCGGCAGGGTCGGCCACCGCCAGACGAACAGGGCTGGAGGGATGGCGAACACCAGGCCCAGCACGGCGGCGTAGACCAGCAACACGAACGGGCTGTGGTCGCGGGTCATGACCTTCATGCCGGTGATGGTCAGGGCGAACAGGAAGGCCGAGATCAGGGCGCAGGCCTGGGGCCAGCCGATCCAGGCGGCGGCCCCGCCCGAGCCGGGCCTCAGCATGATCAGCACGCCAGCGAAGCCGACCAGGGCCGCGCCGATCCGCAAGGGTCCGATCGGCTCGCGCAGCACGAAGGCGGCCAGCGGGACAAGCCAGAGCGTCCGCGTGAACGACAGCGCGTTGGCGTCGGCCAGCGGCAGCTTCTGATAGGCGTAGAAGCCCATGATCAGCGCCAGCACTCCGGCGCTGGATCGGAAGATCAGGATGCCCGGCCGGGTCGTCCGGAACGCCGCGCGCCAGTCGCGGGCCATCAGCGGCAGGAGCACAAGCACCCCCGCCAGCTGCCGGTAGAAGGTCTGCAGCGCGGCCGGATAGCCGGGTCCCAGGAACTTGATCAGGGTGGTCATCGCCGTAAAGCCGACCGCGGAGGCCAGCATCCACAGCGCGCCGCGCAGGTTCGGCGTGAGGGTCACCCCGCCGCGCCGGAGGCCACCAGCTGGGCGCGCATCGCCTCGGCCTGTTCGGGCGTGATGCCCATGGCCGCCAGGATCGGCGAGGGCGTGTTCTTGTCCCACGCGCTGCGCGGACCAACCGTGATGCCCCCGTCGACGACGATGTGGGTTCCGGTGACGAACTGGGAATCATCGCTGGCCAGGTAGAGGGCGGCGGCGGCGATGTCCTCGGGCAGGCCCGACTTGGGGATCGGCTGGATCTTGGGACCGATCGAGGCGATCTGGGCGGCCATCTGGTCGGCGACCTCACGCGGCAGACCCATTGAGGCCCCGAAGATCGAGGTGGCGATCAGGCCCGGGCAGATGGCGTTGACCCGGATCTTCAGCGGGGACAGCTCGGCCGCCGCACATCGGCTCATGTGGATCACCGCCGCCTTGGCCGCCGAATAGGCCAGCGGTCCGAAGCCGGCCTGCAGGCCCGCGATCGAGGCGGTGTTGATGATCGAGCCGCCGCCGCGCTTCAGCATCAGCGGCAGGGCGTGCTTCATGCCGATGGCCGGACCGCGCACCAGAAGGGCGAAGGTCTTGTCCCAGCCCTCCACCGTCAGTTCGGGAACGGCGGCGGGCGTGCCGCCGTGGCCGGCGTTGTTGAACAGGATGTCGAGGCCGCCGAAGCTCTCCTCGGCCATGGCCATGGTCCTGGCCAGATCGTCTTCCAAGGTGACGTCGCAGCGCGAGAAGCGGACGCTGTCGGGGAAACGCTTCTCCAACATCTCGCCCTTTTCGGCCTGCAGATCGGCGGCGATCACGCTCGCCCCCTCGGCCACGAACAACTCGACCGCGCCGAGCCCGATGCCCGAGCAGCCCCCGGTGACGACGGCGACCTTGCCGTCCAGACGTCCGACCATGGAAATTTCCTCCGCGTCCCCGACCTCTTCGCGGGTCAGTGATCAATGATCATATTCGCGGAGCAAACGGTCGTTGGCTAGGGGTCTTGGACCCGGACGGGAGATGAAATCAGGCCGGGCGGCGAACCAGCGGCTGCAGGCGGCGCCCCAGGTGGCTGGCGGCCAGCCAGATCATGCACGGGATCAGCAGAACGGCCCACGCCAGACCCAGCCCGACCAGGCCCACGCCGGCGACGGCGCGGTGAGCGAAGCCGGAGCGCTCGTTGGCCTCCAGCGTCATGACGCGAATATCCAGACCCATTATCCCCCAAGCCCCTCTTTCGAGATCACCGTAACGGTGATCTCGGCCCCCACAGGCCACATCATTCTAGCGCGCTCCCTCGTTGCGCGCACGCATTTGCTCCCACCGGGCGTTTTCCGCCGCGCGGGTATCGCTCGCCGCGCGCCTGCCCAGCGCCCGGACCACATCGTGACAGGCCAGGCCGACCAGCGACCAGGGCTCGACGCAGTAGCGCGAGAACAGGCGCTGCGGATCGACCATCAGCCGGAACAACCATTCCATGCCCATCGGGCCCATCCACCGCGGCGCGGCCTTCTGGACGCCGGCTTCGTAGTCGAAGGCGCCGCCCACGGTGAAGGTCGCGGCCGGGCCGTAGGCCTTGTGGTTCTCCAGCGTCCAGATTTCCTGGCGCGGCATGCCCATGCCGACCAGTACGATGTCCGGCGCGTAGTCGCGGATGGCCTCGATCACCGCGTCGTTGGCGGCCGAGCCGGGCTTGACGTCGAAATAGCCGTGATGGCTGGCGATCTGGGCGGTCGGATAGTCCTGATGGATGCGCTCGATGGCCTTCTCGGCCACGCCTGGGGCGCCGCCAACGAAGAAAACCTTCCAGTTCTTCCGCGTGGCCAGGGACCAGAAGTCGTCACGCCAGTCCAGATAGGTGCAGCGGTGGAAGCGCCGGCTGGCCCGGCCCACCAGCCGCGCCCAGAAGATCAGTGGCACGCTGTCGACCTCGATCAGGTCGGCCTGCTTGTAGAACGCGCCGACCTGGTGATCCTTGCCGATCAGATAGAGGCTGTGAAGGTTGTGGTTGGCGACGATGACGCTCTGGCGTGCTTCCAGCTTGCCGGTGACGAAATGGAACACCTCTTCCGGGCGCACCAGATCCATGACCCCGCCGAGCACGCGCACACGCTCCTCGGGGCGGCGCGTCAGGCGATAGGGTCGGCGCGGCGCGGCGGGCGCCGCGTCGTTCATTCCGCTCTGTTCCTGGGGGACGAACATCGCCGCAGAGTCTCCTAGTCTTGAGGAGCACTCTGCGGGAATGTCGTGTTTCCTTTGCTAAAAAGGATACTTAGCGAGATTTAACCACGACGGCGTTCACCATTCTAGGCAACCATTCTATTCAACCGTGATCACCACCTTGCCCATGGCCTTGCGGCTGGAGAGGTGGGCGATGGCCTCGCCCGCCCGGGCTAGCGGGAAGCGCTCGGAAACGTAGGGCTTGATCTTGCCCTCGGCATAGAGGCCCATCAGGTCCTTGAGGTTCTGGGCGTGGCCCTTGGGATCGCGCGCCACCGCCGCGCCCCAGAACACCCCGACGATGTCGCAAGACTTCAACAGCGTGAGATTCAACGGGATTTTCGGAATCCCCGACGGGAAGCCGATAACCAGGAAGCGGCCGTTCCAGCCGGCGGCGCGGATCGTCGCCTCCGAATAGTCGCCGCCGACGGCGTCATAAGCGACGTCCCAGCCATTGGGTCCGCAGGCGTCCTTGATCAGGTTGGCCAGCGCCTTCTGGCCGTCCTTGTCGAACGGGCCGCGCGGATAGACGACGCCGCTGTCGGCGCCGTGCTTGATGGCCAGATCGACCTTCTCCTGGCTGGAGGCTGCGGCAATAACACGCGCCCCCGCCGCCTTGCCCAGTTCGACGGCGGCCAGGCCCACGCCCCCGGCGGCCCCCAGAACCAGTAGGGTCTCGCCGGCCTTCAGCGCGCCGCGGTCCTTCAGGGCGTAGTAAGAAGTGCCATAGGTCAGGACGAAGGCGGCGGCCTCGTCGAACGGCATGTTGTCAGGAATGGGGGTGCAGCGCTGCTCTTCCAGGGCCAGCTTCTCGGCGAAACCGCCCCAGCCGGTCGAGGCCAGCACACGGTCGCCGACCTTGAAGCGGGTGACGCCCTCGCCGACCGCGGCGATCACGCCCGACACTTCGCCGCCCGGCGCGAACGGCCGCGTCGGCTTGAACTGGTACTTGTCCTCGATGATCAGGACATCGGGATAGTTGACCCCGCAGGCCTTGACGTCGATCAGCACCTGACCGGGGCCGGCGACAGGATCGGGCAGCTCCTCCAGCACCAGGGTCTCGGGACCGCCGACTTCCTTGCTGAGCACCGCCTTCATATCGCCTCTCCCAGGTTTCTTGATTAAGAGGGCCGGACGCTAGCGCGGGACGCCGGGCCAAGGAAGCAGAATGTCAAACAACCGTTTTAGTCTCGCCCTGCACGGTGGCGCGGGGGCCAAGCGCGGCCACGACTACACCGTCGAGATCGCCCATATGCGCGGCCTGGTCGAGACGGCCCGCGACCGGCTGGCCGCTGGGGCCAGCGCCCTGGACGTCGCGGTCGAGACCGTCGTCGCTCTGGAGGCCAGCGGTCTCTATATCGCCGGCAAGGGCGCATCGCCCAACGCCGATGGCGCGTACGAGCTGGACGCCAGCCTGATGGACGGCCCCACCCTGCGGGCCGGTTCGGTGGCCGCCCTGCAGGGCTTCAAGAGCCCGATCCTGGCCGCCCGAGCGGTGATGGAAGAGACCCCCAACGTGATGCTGGCCGGCCAGGGCGCGATCGACTTCGCCCGCGACCGGGGACTGGAAAGGGTCGAGGATCCGGAAGCCTGGTTCACCCGCGCCGGGGCGTTCGAGGACAATCATCCGCCGGACGCCTTGCCGACCGGCACCGTCGGCTGCGTGGTTCGCGACGCCGAGGGCCGGCTGGCGGCCGCGACCTCGACGGCCGGGGTGTTCGGCAAGCGGCCGGGCCGGGTCGGGGATTCGCCGATCATCGGGGCCGGCGCATGGGCCGATGGCCATGCGGCGGTCTCCTGCACCGGCCAGGGCGAGTATTTCATCCGCACGGCCGTCGCCGCCCAGATCGCCCACAGGGTGCGGTTCGGCGGCGAGAGCCTGCAAAGCGCGGCGCGGGCGGCGATCCAGGGCGTGGCGGACTTGGGCGGCCATGGCGGATTGGTCTGCGTGGATCGGAAAGGCGATATCGCCATGCCGTTCGCGTCGAGCGGCCTGAAGCGGGCGGCGCTGCTGCTGGACGGAACGATCGTCAGCGAAGCGTTCTGAAGCCGCAGATAGTTGATGAAATCGTCTTGAACCGCCTCTAGGGGTTGGCCGTCGCCGTCCGACGTCGAACCATAACCTGGGGTCTTCATGCACAGCCGCGCCGGCCTTCGCGCTCTTCCCGAGGATCTGATCGACCTGGAGGCGCTGACCAGCGCCTATTTCGAGATCAAGCCCGATGTCGCCAACCCCGCCCAGAAGGTGGTGTTCGGCACCTCGGGTCACCGCGGCTCCAGCCTGGACGGCGGCTTCAATGAGAACCACATCCTGGCCGTCACCCAGGCCGTGGTCGAGCATCGCGCGGCCCAGGGGATCACCGGCCCGATCTTCGTCGGCCGCGACACCCACGGCCTGTCGGAGCCGGCCTTCCGCTCGGTGCTGGAAGTCCTGGCCGGCAACGGCGTCACCGCGCTGATCGACAGCCGCGACGGCTTCACCCCGACCCCGGCGGTCTCGCACGCCATCCTGACGCACAACCGTAAGAACGCGGCGCGGGCCGACGGCCTGCTGCTGACGCCGTCGCACAACCCGCCCCGCGACGGCGGCATCAAGTACAATCCACCGAGCGGCGGCCCGGCCGACAGCGACGCGACCTCGGCCATCGCCGCCCGCGCCAACGACCTGCTGGCCCAGGGCCTGGCGGGCGTGAAGCGCGTCAGCTTCGACGAGGCCCACAAGGCCGCGGGCCGGTATGACTTCCTCGCCCGCTATGTCGACGACCTGCCCAGCGTCATCGACGTGGAGACCATCCGCGCGGCGGGGGTGCGCATCGGCGCCGATCCGCTGGGCGGGGCGGCCGTGGCCTATTGGGGCGAGATCGCCGAACGCCACGGGCTGAACCTGACGGTGGTCAACGCCGCGGTCGATCCGCGCTGGGCGTTCATGCCGCTCGACACCGACGGCAAGATCCGCATGGACTGCTCGTCGTCGTCGGCCATGGCCAACCTGATCGAGATCATGAAGGGCGGCGCGGCCTATGACGTCGCCACCGGCAACGACGCCGACGCCGACCGCCACGGCATCGTCACGCCCGACGGCGGGCTGATGAACCCCAACCACTATCTGGCCGCGGCGATCTCGTACCTGTTCACCCACCGCCCAGGCTGGGGCGCGGACGTCGCTGTCGGCAAGACCCTGGTCTCGTCCTCGATGATCGATCGTGTGGTGGCCGGGCTCGGCCGCCGCCTGCTCGAGGTGCCGGTCGGCTTCAAATATTTCGTGCCCGGCCTGCTGGACGGTTCGGTCGGCTTCGGCGGCGAGGAATCGGCCGGCGCGGCCTTCCTGCGCCACGACGGCTCGGTGTGGACCACCGACAAAGACGGGATCCAGCTGGCCCTGCTGGCCGCCGAGATCCAGGCCAGAACGGGCAAGAGCGCCAGCCAGCTCTACGCCGACCTGACCAAGAAGTACGACGCTCCATCCTACGCCCGCGTAGACGCCCCGGCGACTCGCGAGGAGAAGGCGCGCCTGTCCAAGCTCAGCCCCAGTGACGTCAGCGCCAAGACTCTGGCCGGCGAGCCGATCACCGACATCCTCACCAACGCCCCCGGCAACGGCGAGGCGATCGGCGGCCTGAAGGTTGTGACGCAAAATGCCTGGTTCGCCGCGCGCCCCTCGGGCACCGAGGACGTCTACAAGATCTACGCGGAGTCGTTCCTGGGGCCGGATCACCTGAAGCAGGTCCAGGCCGAGGCGCGTGAGGTGGTGGCCGGGGCGTTGAAGGGCTGACGCAAAGCTGGCCCTTCGCGCCCACACCGCTTATACCGCCCCGCATGTTTGAAGGCCTCTCCCCCCTCGCCCGCGAAGCCCGCTCCTGGCCGTTCGAGCAGGCGCGCGCCACCATCGCCCGCGTCCTGCGCGTGCGCCTTCCCGACCGCGCCGACCAGGAAGCCGCCAAGGCCCTGATCGACGCCGGCAAGGCCGACGAGGCGGTGAAAGCCTATCCGGCCCTCTCCAAGGCCGTGATCTTCGAGACCGGCTACGGTCCCTCGGGCCTGCCGCACCTGGGCACCTTCGGCGAGGTGGCGCGCACGACCATGGTGCGCCAGGCCTTCCGCGCGCTGGTCGACGACCACATCCCCACGCGACTGATCGCGTTCAGCGACGACATGGACGGCCTGCGCAAGGTCCCCGACAACATCGAGAACAAGCAGCCGCTGATCGAGGACCTGGGCAAGCCGCTGACCGTCGTCCGCGACCCGTTCGGCACCCATGACAGCTTCGGCGCCCACAACAACGCCCGCCTGCGCGCGTTCCTGGACGGCTTCGGCTTCGAGTACGAGTTCGTCTCGTCGACCGAGTGCTACAAGAGCGGCCTGTTCGACGCGACGCTGCTGATCGCCCTGGAGCGCTTCGACGCTATCCAGAAGGTCATGCTGCCGACCCTGGGCGAAGAGCGCCGCGCGACCTATTCGCCGTTCCTCCCGGTCAGCCCAACCACCGGCAAGGTGCTGCAGGTTCCGACCCTGGAGCGCAACGTCGAGAAGGGCACGATCGTCTTCGAGGACGAGGACGGCAGCAAGGTCGAGGTCCCGGTCACCGGCGGCCACGTGAAGATGCAGTGGAAGCCCGACTGGGCCATGCGCTGGACCGCTCTAGGCGTCGACTACGAGATGTCGGGCAAGGACCTGATCGACTCGGTCAAGGCCTCGGGCGCGATCTGCAGGGCCCTGGGCGGCGTGCCTCCGGAAGGCTTCAACTACGAGCTCTTCCTGGACGAGAACAACCAGAAGATCTCCAAGTCCAAGGGCAACGGCCTGTCGATGGAGGACTGGCTGCGCTACGGCGCGCCGGAGAGCCTGTCGTACTACATGTTCCAGAGCCCCAAGTCGGCCAAGAAGCTCTATTTCGACGTCATCCCCAAGGCGACCGACGAGTACCTGCAGCAGTTGGACGCCTTCCAGCGCCAGGAGCCGGCCAAGCAGTTGGACAATCCCGTCTGGCACATCCACTCGGGCCGCCCGCCGCAACACGGCTCGCCGGTGTCGTTCAGCCTGATGCTGAATCTGGTTTCGGCCGCCGACGCCTCGACCAAGGAGATCCTCTGGGGCTTCCTGTCGCGCTACATCCCGGGCGCCTCGCCGGAAACCCAGCCGCTGCTGGACCGCCTGGCCGGCTACGCGATCAACTACTACGAGGACTTCGTCAAACCGACGAAGTCCTTCCGCGCCCCGACCGACCAGGAGCGCGCCGCGATGCTGGACCTCTTGGCCAAGCTGAAAGCCATGCCAGCCGACGCGCCGGACGCGGAGCTGATCCAGAACGAGGTCTTCGAGGTCGGCAAGACCCACGGCTTCGACCCGCTCCGCGCCTGGTTCCAGGCGCTGTACGAGGTGCTGCTGGGTCAGAGCCAGGGCCCGCGCTTCGGCTCGTTCGCGGCGATCTTCGGCATCGACCGGACGATCGCGCTGATCGAAGAGAAGCTGGGCTAATCCCGCTCCCGCGTCGCGCGGCGTCAACGGCGCTGCTTGCGCGCGCCGGGTGAATCCGCGCGCCCTGCGACACCATGTCCTTGAAAATGAACGAAGTCTGAAAACGCGGTTAAGGGTCCGACCACCTTTCGGAGTCTAGGTTCGGACCATCAGAACCAAGATCAGTCATCAAGGTTTAGGACCATGGCTTCGTTCACTCTCCGCCCCGCCGACCGTCAGGAATTCGATTCCCTTCTGGGCGGGATCATCCAGCAGTTCCCCGACGCCCATGTCGAGGCCGCGCACAACGACACCTGGGCGTCGTACCGCCTGGACGTGTCGTGCGAGGATCCCTCGGCCGGTCCGTTGATCGCCTGGCTGCTCGACAGCCACGCCAACTGCCCGCGCACGTAAGCGCGATAGCCGAAAGTGGTCGCCGGTTTCGGCGGCCGTCGCGCGCCAAGCAAAAATGCGACTATAGGGTCGGCCCTACTGGCTGACCCAGACGATCCGCGCGACCCAGGCGACCTCGTCCCGCGAAAGCAGGCGGGGTGCGCCCAAGTGGTCCAGGGCGACAAGTTCGAGGGTTCGGGCCGTCACCCGCCCCAGCTCCCGCACCAGCACCTCGCCAGCGTTCGTCCGCGCCACCACGCGGTCGCCCTTGCGCGGCTCCTGATTAGGCGAGACCAGCAGGCGGTCGCCGTCGCGATAGACCGGCGCGAGCTCGGCGCCCGTCACTTCCAGCGCGAACAGGCCCTCGCCCAGATCCGGGGCGGCGACCTCGTCCCAGCCGGCCCCGACCGGCATACCTGCATCGTCGAAGAACCCGTCCTGCCCGGCCTGGGCCAGGCCGATCAGCGGCGCGCCGCGCGCGCGCCCAAGCATCCCGCTAGGCGTCCGCACCGGCGTGCGTTCGGTCAGGGCCGCGAACTCCGAGAAATTGACCCCCGTCGCTTCCAGCAGCTTGGCCAGGCTCTCGGTGGAGGGCCAGCGCGCGCGGCCATCGGCTTCGGCCGAGCCGCGCTTGGAGCGGTTGAAGCTGGTGGGATCCAGGCCCGCCATGCGGGCCATGGCCGAGGGCGTCATGTCGAAACGCTCGGCCAGGGCGTCGATGGCCCGCCAGATTTCGCCGTGAGAGAGGGTCGCCACTGACGCCTCCTTGAGCGCTGTCTTACCGAGGAAAATACGCCTCGCGGGCTAGGAAAGTAAACCTATCGCTGATCCTCGGATTGACGTTTACGTAAGCGTTGACGTCTGCCTGGGATCGGGTTTAGGGTGATCAGCGATAATAAAGCGGCCCGGCCGCGGTAGCCAGGCCCTCTTCATTGGGAGGTTTCCATCCATGGCCGACCTGCGACGCCCCGAGCGGACCTTCACGATCCGCCAGCTCTGCAACGAATTCAAAGCCACGCCGCGCGCCCTGCGCTTCTACGAGGACAAGGGCCTGCTGAATCCGGCCCGCGAGGGCCTGAACCGCGTCTATTCCCACAAGGATCGCGTCCGCCTGCAGCTGATCCTGCGCGGCAAGCGCGTGGGTCTGTCGCTGACCGAGATCCGCGAACTGCTCGACCTCTATGACGAGAACGACGAGGGCGCGGCGCAGATGGCCCGCTCGCTGAAGAAGTTCCGTGAACGCGCCAACGCACTGGAGCAACAGCGCGAAGACATCGACAACGCCCTGATCGAGCTGCGCGAAGCCTGCAACCGCCTGGAACGTCGCCTCGCCGAGATCCGACCCGACCTGCTGCCCCGCGCGGCCGACTACGAACAGGTGCTGCGCGCCCGCCTCGACGGTCACGCCGAAGCCATGCTGGGCAAGTAAGACCTTCCGCGACGCCGCCTCCGTGCAAGACGCGCGAGAGACGGCGACCGCACATCCGTTTTTCCTCCCGATCCTAGCCAGGACCGTTTCATGACTTACCAGCCGCCCGTTCGCGACCACGCCTTCATCCTGCGTGACGTGCTCAACATCGATCAGCACGGCGATCTGCCCGGCTTCTCCGACGCGCCTTTCGAGACCGTGGAGCAGATCCTCGAGGCCGCCGCCCAGTTCACCGGCGAAGTCCTGGCCCCGCTGAACACGGTCGGCGACAAGACCGGCTGCAAGCTGGATCCGGCCACCAACCTCGTCACCACCCCGCCGGGCTTCAAGGACGCCTACAAGCAGCTGTGCGAAGGCGGCTGGACCGGCCTGGGCTCGGATCCCGCCTATGGCGGCCAGGGCCTGCCCTACGTCGTCAACCTGGCCTTCAGCGAGATGTCGAGCTCGGCCAACATGGCCTTCTCGATGTATCCGGGCCTGGCCCACGGCGCCTATTCGGCCATCCATACGGGCGGCACCGACGAACAGAAGCAGACCTACCTGCCCAAGATGGTGAGCGGCGAATGGACCGGCACCATGAACCTGACCGAGCCCCACTGCGGCACGGACCTGGGTCTCCTGCGCACCAAGGCGGTCCCGCAGGCGAACGGCAGCTACAAGATCACCGGCCAGAAGATCTGGATCTCGGCCGGCGAGCACGACATGTCGGACAACATCGTCCACCTCGTCCTGGCCCGTATCGAGGGCGCTCCGGCCGGCGTGAAGGGCATCAGCCTGTTCATCGTGCCGAAGTTCTTCCCCAAGGCCGACGGCTCGGTCGGCGAGCGTAACCAGGGCGTCAAGTGCGTCGGCCTGGAAGAGAAGATGGGCATCCACGGCAACGCCACCTGCGTCATGCAGTACGACGACGCCGAGGGCTATCTGATCGGCGAGGAAAACGCCGGCCTGAAGATCATGTTCGTGATGATGAACGAGGCCCGCCTGGGCGTCGGCATGCAGGGCGTGGCCCAGGGCGAGGCCGCCTACCAGGCCGCCGTCGCCTTCGCCAAGGACCGCCTGCAAGGCCGCTCGCTGACGGGCCCGAAGAACGCCGACGGCCCGGCCGATCCGATCATCGTCCACCCGGACGTCCGCCGCATGCTGCTGGAGAGCAAGGCCCTGATCGAGGGCGGTCGCGCCTTCCTGTTCTGGACCGCCCTGCACGGCGACCTCTCGCACGTCCACCCGGACGCGGCGGTGCGCGAGAAGTCGGCCGACTACATGGGCCTGATGACGCCGGTGCTGAAGGGCTATCTGACCGACAAGGGCTTCGAGGTCTGCTCCAACGCGGTGCAGGTGCACGGCGGCAGCGGCTTCACCGAGCACTTCCCGGTCAGCCAGTTCATGCGCGATTGCCGCATCGCCCTGATCTACGAAGGCACCAATGGCGTCCAGGCCCTGGACCTGGTTGGCCGCAAGCTGGCCTCCAAGGGCGGCCGCGCGGTCATGACCTTCTTCCAGGAAATCGACCAGTTCATCGGCGAGAACGACGCCGACGAGAGCCTGAAGCCCTTCATCGAAGCCCTGGCGGGCGTGAAGGCGCAGCTGCAGGACGGCACCATGTGGCTGATGCAGAACGGCCTGCAGAACCCCGACAACGCCGGCGCGGCCTCGACCGACTACATGCACCTCTTCGGCCTGACCGGCCTGGCGTACATGTGGGCGTTGATGGCCAAGGCGGCCAACGCCAAGATCGCGGCCGGCTCGTCCGACCCGTTCTTCACGACCAAGCTGGTCACGGGCCGCTATTTCATCGAACGCATCTTGCCTGACGCCGGGGCACACCTGGCCAAGCTGAAGACCGGTTCGGCGACCCTGATGACGCTGCCCGCGGAGGCCTTCTGATCATGAGCGTGCTCAACGTCGAAAAGCCCGCCTTCATGGCCGAAGAGGACATCGCGATCTTCGAGGACGCGGTGGGCAAGTTCTTCGATGAGCACGCGCCGGAAGCGACGGTCGCGAAATGGCGCAAGAACCATTGCGTCGACCGCGACATGTGGACCAAGGCGGGGGAGGCCGGCTTGCTCGGCCTCTCCACGCCCGATCAGTACGGCGGAGCCGGCGGCGACTATCGCCACGAGGTCGTGCTGATGGACATGCTGGGCCGCAAGGGCGTCGACGGCTTCGGCATCAGCCTGCACAACGCCATCGTCATGCCGTACATCTTTCACTACGGCACGGAAGAGCAGAAGCAGCGCTGGCTGCCCCGCCTGGCCACCGGCGAGTTGGTCGGCGCCATCGCCATGACCGAGCCGGGCGCCGGTTCGGACCTGCAAGGCATCAAGACTTCCGCCAAGCAGGTCGGCAACCAGTACGTCATCAACGGCTCCAAGACCTTCATCACCAATGGCCAGACGGCCAATCTGATCATCGTCGTCGCCAAGACCGACCCGGCCGGCGGGGCGCGCGGCACCAGCCTGCTGATCGTCGAGACCGACGGAACCGAAGGCTTCGAGCGTGGCCGCAATCTCGACAAGCTGGGTCACGAGGCCCAGGACACCTCCGAGCTGTTCTTCAACGACGTGAAGGTCCCGACCGAGAACCTGCTGGGAACCGACGAGGGCCAGGGCTTCTTCCAGCTGATGGGCCAGCTGCCGCAGGAACGCCTGAACATCGCCGTGCAGGGCATGGCGACGATCGAGCGCGCGCTGGAGCTGACCATCGCCTACGTCAAGGACCGCAAGGCGTTCGGCAAGGCGATCATCGATTTCCAGAACACCCAGTTCGTCCTGGCCGAGTGCAAGACCGAGGCGACCGTGGCCCGCGTCTTCACCAACCATTGCATCGAGCAGCACCTGGCCGGCAAGCTGGACGCGGCCACCGCCTCGATGGCCAAGTACTGGGTCTCGGACCTGGAAAACAAGATCGTCGACCGCTGCCTGCAGCTGTTCGGCGGCTACGGCTTCATGAACGAGTACCCGATCGCGCGCATGTACAAGGACAGCCGCATCCAGCGCATCTACGGCGGCACCAACGAGATCATGAAACTCCTGATCGCGAGGACGCTGTGATCGTACTGCCTCTCATCGTGTTGCTGGCCGGTCCCGCCGCCGCGCCGGCTTCCGCTCAGGCCGACGCCCGTTCGGCCGTGGTCTGCGTGCGCGCCGCGCCCGGTCCGCGCCCCCTGACCTTCTCCGGCGAGCTGGTCGGCAAACGCCCGCAACCTGGCGCCTTCAAGCTGCCGCTGACGCCGCCCGGCAAGGACGTCTGCAACACGCTGCTGCGCTCGAAGATCGCCGAGTGGAAGCTGGAGGTCACGACCTCTGGCTTCACCGCTTGCTCGCTGCCGCCGCCCGAGTTCGGTTCGCGCCTCTACTACCGGGCCAAGGCCGGCGCCAGCGGCCTGAAGTGCGAGCCCATCGGCAAGTACCCGATCGGCAACTGGAAACCCTAAGGCCGGTCCCCGACGACCGCGCTTTCAACGACACGAACACCACTTCGCAGGAAGGAGCCATTCCATGGCTGACGCTTACATTTTCGACGCCGTGCGCACCCCGCGCGGCAAGGGCAAGAAGGACGGGTCTCTGCACGAGATCACGTCCCTGTCCCTGGCTTCCCAGGTGCTGGAAGCCCTGCGTGACCGCAACAACCTGGACACTAGCAAGGTCGACGACGTCATCCTGGGCTGCGTCGCCCCCGTCGGCGAGCAGGGCAGCGACATCGCCCGCACCGCCGTCCTGACCGCCGACTACGCCGAAAGCGTCGCCGGCGTGCAGATCAACCGCTTCTGCGCCTCGGGCCTGGAAGCCGTGAACATGGCCGCGGCCAAGGTCGCCTCGGGTGAAGCCCAGATGGCCATCGGCGGCGGTGTCGAGAGCATGAGCCGTGTGCCCATGGGCAGCGACGGCGGCGCCTGGCCGACCGACCCGTCCTCGGCCTTCAAGACCTATTTCGCCCCACAGGGCGTCTCGGCCGACCTGATCGCCTCGCTCTATGGCTTCAGCCGCGACGACGTCGACGCCTACGCCGTCGAGAGCCAGAAGCGCGCCGCCGCCTCGTGGGCCGATGGTCGCTTCAAGAAGTCGGTGATCGGCGTGAAGGACCAGCTGGGCCTGACCATCCTCGACCACGACGAGACCGTGCGCGGCTCGACCACCATGCAGACCCTGGCCTCGCTGAACCCGTCGTTCACGGGCATGGGCGAAATGGCCTTCGACGCCGTGGTCACCCAGCGCTATCCGCAGGTCGAGAAGATCAACCACGTCCACCATGCCGGCAACAGCTCGGGCATCGTCGACGGCGCCGCGGGCGTGCTGATCGGCACCAAGGAAATGGGCGAGGCCCTGGGCCTGAAGGCCCGCGGCCGCATCAAAGGCGCGGCCTCGATCGGCAGCGAACCCTCGATCATGCTGACCGGCCCCTCGCTGGTCACCGAAAAGCTGCTCAAGCGCCTGGGCATGAGCGTCAAGGACATCGACCTCTATGAGCTGAACGAGGCCTTCGCCGCCGTCGTCCTGCGCATGATGCAGGCGCTGGACATCCCGCACGACAAGATGAACGTCAACGGCGGCGCCATCGCCATGGGTCACCCCCTGGGCGCCACCGGCGCGATGCTGATCAGCACCATGCTCGACGAGCTGGAACGCTCGGACAAGGAAACCGCCCTGATCACCCTGTGCGTCGGCGCCGGCATGGGCACCGCCACCGTCATCGAACGCGTCTAAGGCTGAGGAGCTAACACCATGGAAAACTTCAAGATCGAGGTCGATTCCGACGGCGTGGCCCTGGTCACCTTCGACGTGCCCGGCCGCTCGATGAACACCCTGACCGCTTCGGTCATCAAGGAAATCGGCGAGGTGGTCGAGACCATCAAGTCGGACGCCGCCATCAAGGGCGCAGTCATCACCTCGGGCAAGACGACCGGCTTCTGCGCCGGCGCCGACCTCGGTGAGCTCGGTGGTTCGGGCGGCCTGGGTGGCGGCAAGCCGGGCGAAGAGGGCCTGAAAGCCGCCTTCGAGGCCGGCTTCGCGCTAAACAAGGCGTTCCGCGCCCTGGAGACCTGCGGCAAGCCGGTGGCCGCGGCCATCAACGGCCTGGCCATGGGCGGCGGCCTGGAGATCACCCTGGCCTGCCACTATCGCGTGGTCGCCGATAATCCGAAGATCCAGCTGGCCCTGCCGGAAGCCAAGGTCGGCCTGCTGCCGGGCGCCGGCGGCACCCAGCGCCTGCCGCGCCTGATGGGCGTGATGGCCGCCGCGCCGTACCTGCTGGAAGGCAAGTCGATGAAGCCGGCCGAGGCCCTGGCCAACAAGGTCGTGCACGAGGTCGTCCCGGCCGACCAGGTGGTGGAAGCCGCCAAGACCTGGGTCAAGACCAAGGGCGATCCCGTCGCCCCGTGGGACAAGAAGGACTTCAAGCTTCCGGGCGGCGGTCCCTACACCCCGACCGGCAGCCAGGTCTTCGTGATGGGCAACGCCATGCTGCGCAAGCAGACCTACGGCAACTACCCGGCCCAGCTGAACATCATGAAGGCGGTCTATGAGGGCACGCAGGTGCCGTTCGACGCCGCCCTGCGGATCGAGACCCGCTACTTCCTCAAGACCATGATGACGCCCCAGGCCAAGGGCATGATCCGCACCCTGTTCCTCTCCCTGCAGGAGCTGGGCAAGGGTTCGGGCCGTCCGGCCAACGTCCCGCACTATGACGTCAAGAAGGTCGCCGTCCTGGGCGCCGGCATGATGGGCGCGGGCATCGCCTATGTCCAAGCCATGGCCGGCATCGAGAGCGTGCTGATCGACCAGACGCAGGAAGCCGCCGACAAGGGCAAATCCTACGCCGAGGGCCTGGTCAAGAAGGCCGTCTCGCGCGGCAAGATGACCCAGGAAAAGGGCGACGCCATCCTCGCCCTGATCACCCCGACCACCGACTACAGCCTGGTCAAGGGCTCTGACCTGGTCGTGGAAGCCGTGTTCGAGAACCGCGACGTGAAGGCCGAGGTGACCAAGAAGGCCGAGGCCGAACTGGCCGACACCGCCATCTTCGGCTCCAACACCTCGACCCTGCCGATCACCGGCCTGGCCAAGGCCTCGGTGCGTCCGGCCTCGTTCATCGGCATCCACTTCTTCTCGCCGGTCGACAAGATGGGCCTGGTCGAGATCATCATGGGCCAGGAGACCAGCCAGGAAGCCCTGGCCAAGTCGATCGACTACGTCCTGAAGATCAAGAAGACCCCGATCGTCGTCAACGACAGCCGCGGCTTCTACACCAGCCGCTGCTTCGGCACCTTCGTGCAGGAAGGCCTGGAAATGATGGCCGAGGGCATCGCCCCCGCCATCATCGACAATGTCGGCCGCGCCACCGGCATGCCGCGCGGTCCGCTGGAGATGAACGACGACGTCGCCCTCGACCTCTCCTACAAGATCGGCGAGCAGACCAAGAAGGACCTCGGCGATAAGTACGAGGAGCGTCCGTTCGCCCCGGTTCTGGAAAAGATGGTCGTCGAGCTGGGCCGCCTCGGCCGCAAGAACGGCAAGGGCTTCTACGACTATCCGGAAGGCGGTCAGAAGAAGCTGTGGCCGGGTCTGGCCGAACTGGCGCCGGTGACCATCAAGGACGCCGACGCCAAGCTGATCGAAGAGATCCGCACCCGCCTGCTGTATCGCCAAGCCGTCGAGGCCGCCCGCTGCTTCGAGGAAGGCGTCATCGTCGACCCGCGCGAGGCCGATGTCGGCGCCATCCTGGGCTGGGGCTTCGCGCCCTGGACTGGCGGCCCGATCAGCCTGATCGACGGCGTCGGCGCCAAGGCCTTCGTCGAGACCTGCGACGCCCTCGCCCAGAAGTACGGCAAGCGCTTCGCGCCGCCGGCCCTGCTGCGCGAGATGGCCGAAAAGGGCGAGACCTTCTACGGTCGCTTCGGCGTCAAGGCGAAGGCGGCGGCGTAAAGCTTCCAGCCTCATCGCTGAAACAGGCAAAGGCCCGGTGGAAACATCGGGCCTTTTTCTTGTCCCGTACGGCCACGCTCGCGCCGCATCGCACGCATACCCATATCCAGCGCCGCAGCGCCTGGAGACATCATGAGTACGGCGATCGCCATCGGAACCTGGCGGCGCTCCTCACGACGGGATCTGCGGCGCAACCTCACGGCCCTGGGCGCGGTTCTGGCCGCTCACATCCTGGTGCTGCTGGCCCTGGTCTCCGGGGCGCGCTGGCTGCCGCAGCTGGTCGAGCCGCCGATCATCGAGGCGCAGCTGCTGGACGCGCCGTCCCGCCCTGTCGATACGTCCACGCCAGCCCCGGTCGCGCCGGTCCAAGTCCGGCCAAGCGCCGCCTCGCCCTTGCCGTCCTCGCCCACGATCATTCCGGCCCCGTCCGTGGCGGCCAGGCCCTCAGGCCCGCCAACCATCGTCGCCCCGCCCGGCTTCACCGCCCGCAAGCTGGTCGAGCAGAGCGATCAGACCCGCGAGAGCCTGCGCAAAAGCCTCGGTTGTCGGCACGAGAAGACCGTCGCCCTGAACCGCGACCAGAAGGCCGCCTGCGCCGAGGCCGACGGCCAGCGCTCGCGCACCGCCCCGATGTACGCCGCCATCGACCCGGACAAGAAAGCCGCCTTCGACGGCGACTGCGCCAAGGACGACGACTGGTGCCTCTACCGCGTCGGCAAGGGGCCCTATCCGGGGATCTTCGCCCTGGGCAAGAAGAAGAAGCGCAAGGGCTGGGACGACTGAGCGGCGCTTACGACTTGCTCACATCCATGCCCAGGGTCGGGCCGATGCCGTCCGGATGGTCGCCAAAATAGTGGCTCCCGCCCCGCTTTTTCGCCAGCGCTTCCAGGCGACCCCGCAGGCTGTCGTCCAGCTGCAAGGTCGGCCCGTCCGCCGGATCCTCGCCCTCATCCAATGGAATCGCCGCCGCGATCACCTGCCTCAACCGCTCCCCGAACCGCTCGTCGTCGGCGCTGCCTTCCTCTGGCGGTGAGTCGAGAAAGCTCATGACTTCCTCTAGGGCGGTATCGTCGTCGACGCGGTTGGGCATGCGGAACTCCTTCGAGACACGAACGAAGCCGTCGTGGCGAGAGTTCCTGATTTCAAAAAGGAAAGAAGAAGTGGTGCCGCCTAGGTGACTCGAACACCTGACCTACGCATTACGAATGCGCCGCTCTACCGGCTGAGCTAAGGCGGCCCACGCACCCCGAAGCAGGGCTTCAGGGCGAAGGGAGCGCCTATTTAGCGGCGCGCGAGCCGCTTGCCAAGCGCCGTCTTGCACCAGAATTGCGACGAGGCGCCGGCCCTCCCCCAAGAGGCCCTTCCGGCGGGTCCGAAATCGGCGGCGCGTCGAAGACGCCGGGATCGTCAGGGACGGGCATCAGGGCGCCGCCGGTCTCGGCCGCGCGAATGAACGGCGTCGACGCCGCGTAGTCGGCATAGGCCGAAGGCAGCTCGGGCAGGTCGTTCATCGTCCGCTCGCGGCGCTCGTGGCGTGGGTGGATCAGCTGGCCGGTCTCGCCATAGCTGCCCACCAGGCGGGCCCAGTCCTCGCGACGATAGGCGAAGGCGCGGCCCTCGGGGTCGAGGTCGGACCAGTCGGGCTCCTGCGGGGCCTCCACGCCGCGGGCGATCCAGGCGCGAGCCTCGTCGGCCTCGCCGTTGGCGGCGGCGACGCGGGCCATAAGACCGGCGAAACGGGCGGTCGGGGCCTCGGCGTCCAGCAGCCGGGCGGCGGCGCGGGCGGCGATGGGGTCGCCGCCAATCAGGGCGCTCTCGACACGCAGGATGCGGCTCTCGCGCGGCTCGGGCTTCATCGCGGCCAGGGCGGTCAGGCGTTGGGCGCGGACCTTGGGAGTCTCGTTGGTCTTCAGGTCGCGATAGGCTAGCCAAAGCGCCGGGTGCGGCTCGGCCTTCCAGGCGGTCTCGATCAGCTGGCCCGCCTTGGCGACCTTGCCATCGTCGGCCAGCAGGCGGGCGGCCATCACCACGCCGGGTGCGAAGTCGGGCTTCAGTTTCACCGACTGGGTCGCGAAGTCGAGCGCCTGGACGCGGGCCTTGGGCTCGGGGCTGTCTTCCAGGCTGGCGGCCGAAGCGGCCAGGAGCGCGGCGCGGCTGCGATCGGCGACGACCGGCGAGACGATCTTGCGTTCCAAAGCGCCCTGGACGAGATCCAGGGCCGCGGCCCAGTCACCGACCTCCAGCCGAGCTTCCAGCAGGGCGCGCCAGGCCCAGCGGGCGGTGCGCGCCAGGCCGTAGGCGGTCTCGGCGTGACGGAGGGCCGTCGGCCGGTCGCCCTCGGCCTGGGCCGCCTGAATCAGGCCGCGCAGGCCGGCCAGACGCATCTCGGGGAAGCCGAGCATGGCGTTGTAGGCGCTCTTGGCCGCGCCAAGGTCGCCGGCCGCCTCCGCGGCCTGGGCGGCGAGCACGCGGACCAGGGCCGGAGCGTCCTCGGCCAGTTCGGCCGACTTCTGGGCCAGTCGGCGAGCCTCGGAGCCGTCGCCGGCGGCGACCGCCAGGAAGCCGCGCGACAGAGCCTCGATCGCCGACTTGCGCTTGGCCTCCGCGCGAGCGCGGGCGGCCCGGCGCGGCGCCTCGACGATCCAGATCACGCCGCGCCACAGCAGGGTGAACGCCAACGCCGAGAACAGGGTCAGCAGGGCCGCGGCGGCGGCGGTCATCTCGATGCGCCAGCCCATCCATTCCAGAGCGGCGCGACCCGGCTCGCCGGTCAGGGCCAGGACGGTGACCGCGACGGCGGCGACGAGGAAGAGGGCGAAGGCGACGCGGGTCATGGCAGCCCCTCGGAGCCCGTCCGCGTGACACGAGACAGGCCGGTCAGGGCGTCGGCGCGGATGGCGGCGACGTGGCGGTCGATCTCGATGCGGCGGTTGGCGGCGTTGATCCACGGGGCCAGGACGACGCGGGCTGCGTCGGGCAGCGGGTCCAGCGCCTGGACCGCGCCCTCGACATCGCCGTCGTCGAGCAAGGCCTGGGCGCGGGCCAGCATGGCGTCGGGCGTCGAGCCGGTGGTCGAGCCGACGTGGCGGATCGAGACGATGCTGGAGAGGGCGTAGCGGATGCGCGAGAACAAGTCGGCGTCCGGACCGGGATTGCGCGAAGCGCTGGCGGCGCGGCCAGCCAGGGCGCTGAACTGCACGGCCAGGCCGGCGCGGGTCGGCGCGCCCTTGTCGGCCAGCTCGCTGAGCGCCCGCAGGTCGGGCGAGGGCGGCAGCACGCGCTGCAGGCCGGCCAGCTCCTGGCCGAACGGGCGCGAGGTCTCGGTGGCCTCCGCGAGCGCGGAAACCGCCAAGGCCGCCGCCGCCGCGGCGGTTACGCCCTTCTGGCTGTATTCGAGGGCGGCGATTCGGCCGTCCAGGCGCTCGAGATCGGCGGCCGGCGGGGCCACGGCGCTGGTCCCGGCGTCGACCGGCAGGGCCAAGCCCGTAGCGACGCGATCGGCGACCGCGTGCGGGCTCGGCTCGGCCGAGACCACGCCGTCAGTTGGGGCGGCCTTGATCTTGAACAGAGTCGGGCCGTAATGCGCGACGCCCGCGCCCAGGGCGATGCAGAGCACGCAGAGGATCAGCCAGATCCAGACGCCGGGTCCCATCACGCGGCGGCGGGCATACAGCGCCGGATCGCTGGGGGCGACGATTTCAGCGGGATCGGGAGCGGCGTTCATGACGTCCATTCGTGCCCCACGCCGCCGCGCTTCGCAACGGCGCGCTTGAGCGCGACAGCCAAAAGTGGCGTCCGGTTTTGGCGACCGTCGCGCTCTCCCTAGGAAATCAAGTCTGTCTGAACAGACAGACCTGTGGCGTTGAGCAGATCCAGCAACGCGGATTCGTCCGGACGCGGCGCGAAGGTCACAGACCCGGGTTCGGCGGCGTCGCGCAGAGGGGCGGCGACGGCCTTGGAGAGACACAGGAATCGCACGGCCGGCGCGGGCCGCTCACGCAGGATCGCCGCCAAGGCGCGGGCCGCGCGGGGCGAGTGCACAAGCACCGCCGCTGGCGCGTCCAGCCGCGCCAGAGTGTCATCGGAAGGGGCGCGCTCCAGCGTCTCGTAGACGGCCACGCCTCTGGCCATCACCCCGTGGCCGCGCAGCATGCCGACGAGATCGCCGGCCGGTTCCTTGGCCCCGGCCCACAGCACCGGTCCGGAAGCCCCGGCGGCGATCAGCGCGCACAGGTCCTCGACATCTCCGTCGGCGCTGGAGACCGACGCGAAGCCCTCGCCCTGCGCCGCCTTGGCCGTGGCCCGACCGACCGCGAACACCGGCAGGCCGCGTTCGTCCGACAGCCGCGCGAAGGCCTCGACCCCGTTGGCGCTGGTGAAGGCAAGCGCCGTAACGTGGGCGAGGTCCAACTCGGCGTCCAGGATTTCGACGGCCAGCAGAGGATCGACGATGGCCTCGAAGCCCAGGTCCCGCACGCGCTCGGCGGTGGCCAGGGCGCCGGGGCGGGCGCGGGTGATCCAGACCGGCGCGCCCGCGTCCACCGCGCTATTCCGGCAGCAGGATGGCGTCGCCGCCCGCGACGCGGACCTGGGCGCCCAGCTCCAGGCCCAGGGCGCGGGCGTCGGCGATATCATCCACCCCCGAAAGGGTTGTCTCGCCCTGCCGGCGGAAGCGCTGCGCGCCGTCCGGAGTCAGGGCCTCGACGATCAGGGTCAGGCGTGAACCATCCAGCACCGCGCGGGCGCCGATGGCCGTGCGACACGAGCCTTCCAGGGCGTAGAGCGCCCCGCGCTCGGCGGCGACGGCGAGCGTGGTTTCGCGGCAGCTGACGGCCTGCAGCCAGGGCGCGTGGGCGTCTTCGAGGCGGGTCTCGATGACCAACGCGCCTTGTCCAGGGGCCGGCGGAGCGGCCTCCGGGTCGAGCCAACTGCGGGTCAGGTGACCCAGGCCCAGGCGGTTCAGGCCCGACTGGGCCAGCAGGATGGCGTCGGCCTCGCCGCGCTCCAGCTTGGCCAGGCGGGTGTCGACATTGCCGCGCAGCATGATGATCTCGAGGTCGGGCCGCACGTGCAACGCCTGGGCCTGACGACGCAAGGACGCGGTGCCCAGGCGCGCGCCCTTGGGCAAGTCCTCCAGCCGCTCGGCGACATGGCTGATGAAGGCGTCGCGCGGATCCTCGCGCTCGGGTGTGGCGGCCAGGATCAGGCCCGGCGGCAGCTCGGCCGGCATGTCCTTCAGCGAATGGACCGCGCAGTCGATGCGACCGTCCAGCAGGGCCTCCTCGATCTCCTTGGTGAATAGCCCCTTGCCGCCGATCTCCATCAGGCGGCGGTCCTGGATGCGGTCGCCGCTGGTGATGATCGGGATCAGCGGAGCGGCGGCCTCGATCTCGGCCTGCGAGGCCCCCTTGGGGACACCCAGCGCGTGCGCGATCCGCGCCTGCATCAGCCCCGACTGGGCCAGGGAGAGCTTGGAGCCACGCGCGCCGATACGGATGGGAGGTTGCCGGGACACGGTCGGAACGTTACCTGCGGAGACAAGATTTCACCTTCGCTGCTACAGGAGCGGCGGGAAGCCCGCAACGAATGACTGTCCTTACGGATTCAACACTCACCATCCTCGGCCTGGAAACCAGCTGCGACGAGACCGCGGCCTCGGTCGTACGGCGCGCGCCGGACGGGACGGTTGAAGTGCTGTCGTCGGTCATCGGCACCCAGTTCGAGCAGCATGCGCCGTTCGGCGGCGTCGTGCCCGAGATCGCCGCCCGCGCCCACGTGGAGTCGATCGACGCCATCGCCGCCGAGGCCATGCGCGCCTCGGGCCTGACCTTCGACCAGTTGGACGGCGTGGCCGCCACGGCCGGTCCAGGCCTGGTCGGCGGGGTGATGGTCGGCCTGGCGTTCGGCAAGGCCGTGTCGCTGGCGCGGGGCGTGCCGCTGGTCGCCGTCAACCACCTGGAAGGCCACGCGGTCTCGGCCCGCCTCGGCGCCGACATCGCCTATCCGTTCCTGCTGCTGCTGGTCTCGGGCGGTCACTGCCAGTTGCTGGAGGTCTCCGGCGTCGGGGCCTGCAAGCGCCTGGGCACCACGATCGACGACGCGGCCGGCGAAGCCTTCGACAAGATCGCCAAGAGCCTGGGCCTGCCCTATCCGGGCGGTCCGGCCCTGGAGAAACTGGCGGTCGGCGGCGACGCGACCCGCTATAGCCTCCCCCGGGCCCTGCTGGGCCGCAAGGACTGCGACTTCTCGTTCTCGGGCCTGAAGACCGCCTCGGCGCGGATCGCCGAGACCCTGACCACCGACGACGAGCGCCGCGACCTGGCCGCCGCCGTCCAAGGCGCCATCGCCCGCCAGCTGTCCGAGCGGGTCGACCGGGCGATGAAGCTCTACAGGGATAGCCACGGCGCGGACGACCTGCGTTTTGTCGTCGCCGGCGGCGTGGCCGCCAATGGCGCGGTGCGCGCGGCCCTGCTGGCCGACTGCGAGAAGAACGGCTTTTCCTTCGCCGCGCCGCCGCTGGCCTATTGCACCGACAACGCCGCCATGATCGCCCTGGCGGGGGCCGAGCGGCTGGCCCTGGGGATCTTCGACGACCTCGACGCGGTCGCTCGACCGCGCTGGCCGCTGGACGAGGCCGCGGCGCTGGCCAACCCCGCCAACGCCTACGGACGCAAGGGAGCCAAGGCATGACCTTTAAGCACGTGGGCGTCATCGGCGCGGGCGCCTGGGGCACCGCCCTGGCCCAGGTCTGCGCTCGCGCCGGTCTGCAGGTCACCCTGCAGGCCCGCGAGCCCGAGGTCGTGACGGCCGTCAATGAGCGCCACGAGAACGCGGTGTTCCTGCCCGGCGTCGGACTGGAGCCTGGGATCACGGCCGTGACGGACCTGGCCGCCCTCGCCGACTGCGACCTGATCCTGGCCGTGGCCCCGGCCCAGCACCTGCGCGCCGCGCTGGCGGCCTTCGCCCCGCATCGTCAGGCCGGCGCGCCGATCGTGCTGTGCGCCAAGGGCGTCGAGCAGGGCACGCTGAAACTGATGACGGAGGTCGCCGCCGAGACCCTGCCGGGCGCACCGATCGCGGTCCTGTCGGGACCCAGCTTCGCCGGCGAGGTGGCCCGCAACCTTCCGGCCGCCGTCACCCTGGCCTGCGCGGACGAGGCCCTGGGCCGCGCCATCGCCGAGGCCATCGCCACCCCGACCTTCCGTCCCTATACGGCCAGCGATCTGATCGGCGCCGAGGCGGGCGGGGCGGTCAAGAACGTGTTGGCGATCGCCTGCGGCGTGGTCGAGGGCAAGGGTCTGGGCCGCAACGCCCACGCCTCGGTGATCACCCGGGGCTTCGCCGAACTGACCCGCCTGGCTGTGGCCCTGGGGGCAAAGCCGGAGACGCTGTCGGGTCTCTGCGGCCTGGGTGACCTCGTTTTGACCTGCTCCAGCCCGCAGTCGCGCAATATGAGCGTCGGCCTGGCGCTGGGCCGGGGCCTGACCCTGGAGCAGGCCCTGGCCGGCAAGGTATCCGTGGCCGAAGGCGTCGCCTCGGCCCCCGCCGTCCGCGCCCTGGCCCGCAAGGTCGGGGTCGAGGTTCCGATCTGCGAGGCCGTCGCCGCCATCCTGGACGGCGAGATCGAGGTCGACGCCGCCATCGCGCGCCTGCTGTCTCGCCCCCTGAAGTCTGAAATTTAAGAGCTATCAGAAACCTAAAAAGGACCGCCGCATGGCCCTCTTCGTCATCTACTGCAAGGATAAGCCCGGCGCGCTGGAGACGCGCATGGCCACTCGCCCGACCCATCTGGACTATCTGAACGGCGCGGGCCTGGTGAAGGCCGCCGGCCCGCTGCTGGATGACGCCGGCGCCCCGATCGGCTCGATGCTGATCGTCGAGGCGCAGGATCGCGCCGCCGCGCAGGCGTTCGTCGACAACGACCCCTACACCCTGGCCGGTATCTTCGAGAGCGTCGAGATCCAGGCCTGGCGCGTCGGCGTCGGCTCGCTCGGCTAGCTTGCGCGCCGACCCGGACAACCCCGCCCGCCCGGCCGCCGGCACGGTGCTCTGCGCGCTGGACGAGATCGCCTCGCCCGGCGCGAAGGGCTTCCGCTGGCGCGAGGGCGACGCGATGTTCGCCGGGTTCGTGGTCCGCAAGGACGAACGGGTGGTCGGCTATCTGGACAGCTGCCCGCACGCCGGCTGGCCGCTGGCCGGCTTCGCCGGCCGCTACCTGACCCGCGAGAACGACCTGATCCTGTGCGCGGGTCACGCGGCCCTGTTCAAGATCGAGGACGGGACCTGCGTGGCGGGCCCCTGCCCCGGCGACAAGCTGTTCCCCTGGCCGGTCGAGGTCCGCGACGGCCAGATCGTCGTCGCTTAAGACCTTTCCGGTACGGTCTCGCCAACGATCGCGAGGAACCGGATCATGGCCGCCGCCGACATGCACTTCGACGCCGAGACGGTCACCCACCGCGCCGGTCTCGCCAAGCTGCGCTCGCAGACCAAGATCAATCCGCGCCTGGCCTCGAACCTGGCCAAGTGCGGCTTCAAGAGCCTCGACACCCACAAGGGCTTCTCGACCTACGTCCTGCCCCAGATGCTGGAGCGGAGTGAACAGTTCGACCTGATCTACGTCGGCGGCATGATGGTGCTGGACGACTACTGGCACGACATCAGCGAGATCGGCGGACCGGGCGTGAAGCAGGCCGTCGATCAGTTCCACGCCGCCTTCGGCCGCTATTTCGAGGTCGCGGCCGTCTATCGTCAGGTCGCCCTGGTCAAGACCGCCGAAATCCCGCGCTAGATATCGCCGGTACGCGACACTATGTCGCCGGCTCGATACGGCCAAGGTTAAGGGCCGTTAGATAACTATCCCCGCATCCTGCCCCGCGAATTTGCGATGCGTCGCGGGGGAGATACCGATATGGCGTCCTTGGGTCAGAAGGTCATAGGAGCGGCCGCCGGCGCTGCGCTGCTGTGCGCGGCCACCGCCGGCACGGGCCTTTGGGTGGCGATGAGCCTCGACTCTGCCCTCACCCGCTCCGAGACCTCGGCCAAGATCCTGCGCCTGCACATGCATGCCGACATGATGCACGACGCTCTGCGCGCTGACGTCATGGGCGGGATCATGTCCTCCGACCCTGCCCTGGGCGTCGACATCAAGGCCGTCCAAGCGGATCTCGCCGAGCACATCCAGGCTTTCGAGAGCGACATCGCCGCGAGTGGCCAGTTGGCCCGCGATCCGGCGATCAAGGCCGCCCTCGCGGACGTCGAGGGCCCGTTGGCGACCTACATCGCCTCGGCCGACGCGATCGTCGGTCGAGCCGACACCGATGCGGCCGGCGCGCGCGCCGGGCTGCCCGACTTCTCCCGGCAGTTCTCCGCCCTCGAGACCAAGATGGAAGAGGCCTCGACCAAGATCGAGACCGCCGCCATCCGCGACGCCAAGGCCGCCAAGACGATAGGCCTGCTGGGCCAGGTGGTGATGGGCGCGCTGCTGCTGGTCGCCGCCGCCTTCGCCGCCATCCTGATGATCGCCGCCCAGAAGGGTCTGGTCGCGCCGCTGGTCGAGATTACCCGCGCCCTGCGCCGTCTGGCGGCCGGCGACCTGTCGGTAGTGTTGCCCGAAAAGCGCAGCCAGGACGAGATCGGCCAGATGGCCGAGGCCCTCCAGACCTTCCACGACACCGTCGAGGCCCGCCGCAAGGAGCTGGAAGCCGCAGACGTCCGCGACGCCCTGGAGATCGAGCGCGCCGAAGCCGAAGCGCGCCGCGACGAGGCCGAAGCCACTCAAAAGGCTGTGGTCGAGAGCCTGGCCGGCGCGTTGAGGTCGATGTCGGAGGGTGACCTGACGCAACGCCTGGAGCGTCCGTTTCCGGCCGGCTACGAACGGCTGCGCGTCGATTTCAACATCGCCGTCGAGAAGCTGTCGGGCGTGATCGCGGCGTCCCTGGAGGCTACCAGCATGATCCACGGCGGCGCGCGCGAGATCACGGACGCGGCCGACGATCTGTCCCGCCGCACCGAGCAACAGGCCGCCAGCCTGGAAGAGACGGCCGCCGCCCTGGACGAGATCACCTCGACCGTACGCCAGACCGCCGAGGGCGCCGACCGCGCCCGCGCCGTGGTCCAGCGCGCCCGGGACGCGGCCGGGGCCAGCGGCGACATCGTCGACCAGGCCGTCGGGGCCATGGGCGCGATCGAGAAGTCCTCCAGCCAGATCGGCCGGATCATCGGAGTGATCGACGAGATCGCCTTCCAGACCAACCTGCTGGCCCTGAACGCCGGGGTCGAGGCGGCCCGCGCGGGCGAGGCTGGCCGCGGCTTCGCCGTCGTGGCGCAGGAAGTCCGCGCGCTGGCCCAGCGGTCGGCCGACGCGGCCAAGGAGATCAAAAGCCTGATCGCCGCCAGCGCCGCCGAGGTCGACCAGGGCGTTGACTTCGTCGGCAAGGCCGGCGAGGCCCTGCGCGCCATCGCCGCCGAGGTCGAGCAGATTGACGGCCTGGTTCGCGCCATGGCCGCCTCGGCCCAGGAACAGGCCCGGGGCCTGGCCGAGGTCAATGTGGCCGTGAACCAGATGGATCAGGTGACCCAGCAGAACGCGGCCATGGTGGAAGAGACGACGGCGGCGAGCCATGCGCTGGCGCAGGAGGCCACGCGCCTGGCCCAGCGGATGGGCGAGCTGCGGATCGCGGATGAGACGGCGGAGCGTCGGGCGGCTTAAGCCGGCGAGTCCGCCGCCCAGTCTCCCGACTTGCCGCCGGTCTTTTCGAGCAGTCGCACGGCCTCGATGACCATGCCCTTCTCGGCGGCCTTCAGCATGTCGTAGATCGTCAGGCAGGCCACCGACGCCGCCGTCAGGGCCTCCATCTCGACGCCCGTCGGTCCCGTGGTCTTGACCCGCGCCGTCACCGACAATCCGCCCTCGGCCGGCTCGACCTCGACCACCACCTTCGACAGCGCCAGCGGGTGGCACAACGGGATCAGATCCGAGGTCTTCTTCGCGGCCATCACCCCGGCCAGTTCGGCCACCGCGCGGACGTCGCCCTTGCGGCCCGAACCCGACACCGCCAGAGCCAGGGTCTCCGCGCGCATCCGCACGAAGCCGGTCGCCACCGCCTCGCGCGCCGTCGCCGGCTTGTCGGAGACGTCGACCATGCGGGCTCGGCCCTGCTCGTCGATGTGGGTGAGCTTGCTCACTGCTCGAGAAGCCTCGGCATCAGCTCGACCATGTTGCAGGGCTTGTGGCGGCTGTCCAATTGCGCGGAGATGACCTTGTCCCAGCCATCGCGCACCGCGCCGTTGCTGCCCGGCAGACAGAAGACGAAGACGCCGTCGATCAGCCCGGCCGTGGCCCGCGACTGCAAGGTCGACAGACCCACCGATGCGTAGCTGACCAGGTGGAAGATCACCGAGAAGCCGTCGATCTTCTTGTCGAACAACGGCTCCAGGGCCTGGGGGGTGACGTCCCGGCCGGTCAGGCCGGTGCCGCCGGTGGTGACGATGGCGTCGACGGCCTTGGCGTCTATCCAGTCGCGGACCTGCCGGCGGATCTGCTCGACATCGTCGCGGACCACCGCCCGGCCGCCCAGGTCGTGGCCAGCGGCCTTGACGCGGTCGACCAGGATCTGGCCCGAGGTGTCGCTCTCCTCGTCGCGGGTGTCGGAGATGGTCAGCACGGCCACGCGGACCGGCTTGAACGGAAGGTCCGGCTTGATCCCGCCGCCCGGCTTCAGCGCTTCGGTCATTCCGTCTCTCCTATCCGTCCCAACGTTCGGCGTCGGTCCTATCGCGGTCCGTCGGCTCGATCCAGCGCGCGCCGTCCGGGCCATGCTCCTTCTTCCAGAAGGGCGCGCGGCTCTTCAGATAGTCCATCAGGAAGTCGCAGGCCTCGAAGGCCGCGCGGCGATGGCCGGCGGCCGTGGCGACGAAGACGATGGCCTCGCCCGGCGCGATACGGCCGGTGCGGTGGACGATGTGGACGTCCTGCAGCTTGAACCGGTCGATCGCGTCCTTCGCGATCTCGCCGATCGCCGCGTCGGTGAAGCCCGGATAGGCCTCAAGCTCCAGCGCGGCCGCCGCGCCCTGCTCGGCGCGGGCCAGGCCGACGAAGGTGGCCACCGCGCCGGTCTCCTGGCGATCCGCGCAAAAGGCGGTGACGAGCGCGCCGGGTTCGAATGGCTGGTCGGCCAAGGTGATCGTGGGCGTGACGCTCATCCGCCGCTCATGGGGGGCAGGAAGGCCACCTCGGTCGCGGCGGTCAGCACGCTCTCACCGCGCACGATAGTCTTGTCGACGGCGACCTGGACGCCGGGACCGGAGAGAGCCTCGCCCAACTCGGGGTCAGTGGCCGAAAGCGTCGCGCGCAAGCTAGCCAGATCGCCGGCCTCGACCACGCGCTCGCGCCAGCCGGCCTGGTCGGCCAGGCGTCCGAACAGCAGCACCCGCGCCATCGTCTAACCGCCCGTTTGGGACATGTGGCGCGCCACGGCGGGACGGGCGATCTGGAAGTCGTGACCCTTGGGCTTGGACCCGATCGCCGCGAAAATCGCCGCGCGCAGTTCCGCGTCCGTCGCGCCGCTCCGAATCACCGCGCGCAGGTCGCTGGCGTCGTCGCGGCCCAGGCAGGTATGCAGGGTGCCGGTGCAGGTCAGGCGCACCCGGTTGCAGGTGTCGCAGAAGTGGTTGCTGAGCGGCGTGATCAGGCCCAACCGCCCACCGGTTTCGGCCACCCGGACGTAGCGAGCCGGACCGCCGGTGGTGTGATGAATGTCCTCCAGCGTCCAGAAGGAGGACAGATCGCGGCGCACATCCTGCAGCGACAGATACTGGCCGGTGCGGTCCTGATCGACCTCGCCCATCGGCATGGTCTCGATCAGGGTGATGTCGCAGCCGCGCGCGTGGGCCCACTGGATCAGGCTGGGCAGCTCGGCGGCGTTGTCGGCCTTCAGGGCCACGGCGTTGATCTTCACCGCGATCCCGGCCGCCAGGGCCGCATCGACGCCGGCGATCACCCCGTCGAGGTCCCCGCCCCTGGTCAGGGTGCGGAAGAGGTCGGGCTTCAGCGTATCCATCGAGACGTTGATCCGGCGCACCCCATGACGCGCGAGGTCGGCGGCGTAGCCTTCCAGCTGGGTGCCGTTGGTGGTCAGGGTCAGCTCGTCCAGCGCTCCGCTGCGCAGGTGGCGCGACAGGCCGGCGACCAGGGTCATGAAGCCCTTGCGCACCAGCGGCTCGCCGCCGGTGAGCCGCAGCTTGCGCACCCCCAGGCCGACGAAGGTCGAGGCCAGTCGATCAAGCTCCTCAAGCGTCAGCACTTCGGCCTTCGGCAGGAAGGTCATATGCTCGGACATGCAATAGAGGCAGCGCAGGTCGCAGCGATCGGTGACCGAGACGCGCAGATAGGTGACGGCGCGCCCGAACCCGTCGATCAAGACCGGGCTCGGCGAGGGGGTGGGCGCGTGAACCGCTTGCGCGGGACTGTCGTCATAAGGCGTCATGTCTGTCTGTAAGAATAGGCGCTGGAGCCCATGACGCAAAGCGATACGAACGGATTGGAGGCCGTCGTGCTGGCGGCCGGCCGCGGCGTGCGCTTTGGCGGCGGCAAATTGCTGGCCATGCTGGAAGACGCGCCGCTGGTGGCCCACGCCCTGCGCACCGCCTTGCTGTCGCCCGTGCGGCGGGTGTTCGTGGCCGTCGCCGATCCGGCCGTGCGCGCGGCGGTCGAGACGACGGCCCGGCGGCTCAAGGCTTCGGAGCGGCTGGTGATGGTTCAGGTCGAGGACGCGGACGAGGGCATGGGCGCTTCGCTGAGGGCGGCCGTGTCGGCCCTGCCCGACGACACGGCGGGCGTCTTCGTGTTCCTGGGCGACATGCCGGCCGTCGATCCGGCCACGCCGGCGCTGCTGGCCCGGTCCCTGAGGAGCCCGTACGACATCGTCGCGCCCGCGCATCTGGGCCGTCGCGGCCATCCGGTGCTGTTCGGCGCGACCTGGCTGCCGGCCCTGCGGGCGCTGTCCGGAGACGGAGGCGCCCGCGCCCTCCTGGAGAACGCGGGCGCCCGGTTGGCGCGGATTCCCGTGCAGGATCCGGGGATCCACCTCGACGTGGATCGACCCGAGGACCTTGCCCGCGCCGTCGAAGGCCGCTGACGCCGGGGCCCTCCCCTAGGGCCCGGCCACGACCTTCGCCCGTCAGGTTCAGTGCAGCGGCTCCTCCTCGCCGATGACGATGCGCTTGATCTCCGCGATCAGCCGCAGGGCGGCCGCGCAGTCGCCGCGCTCCTGCAGGGCGGCCAGCCTGGGCAGCAGCACCCGCAGGATCCGGCGATGGTCGGCATTGACGCCGACCAGGTTGCGCTTGAACTCGGCGGTGTCCTCGGCGTCGGCGATCGCGTCGAGGTCAGGATCGAACTGCTCCCTCATCGGCCCGTCCCCGGGCGCGCACGGTCAGCACAGTGGCGACGACCATGACCGCGAGGAGCAGGTAGCCCAGCACATTGTAAGCGCTCTGCCAGTAGAACCGGTGGAAATGCGCCGGGTAGGCGACAAACGGCGTCAACACCTGCAGGAAGCTCAGAGCGACCATCACGGTGCTCCACAATCGCCGCCACCGCAGCGAGATCCAGGCCAAGGCAAGCGTGGCGTTCAGGTCGACGACGATGGTCGGCAGGTTCCAGCCCTGCCACCAGTGGCTGACCAGCGGCGTGATGCTCCAGAAGAAGATGCTGACCGCCGCCGTCGCCTTGAGCGGTCGGTCGCCCAGCCAGAAGGCCACGCCGCAGATCGCCCACATGAGGACGTAGGTGACTGACGCGAGATATTCGAACAAACGCTGATCCCGAAGAGCACCACGCCCCGTGGTCGCGGAGGGCCGATGATCTGGCGCTAGACCGTTTCATGCAAAGGAAATCCTGTCGCGCGGCGCCGGCCGCGCGTTGGGGACGCTGGGATTTCGGAGAGACGACCAGACAGGCGCCTAGCTGTAGTGCGGCGCCATGATCCGTTCGACCGCCTTGATGAACTGGTGCAGCCCGATGGTGGTCACCGCCAGCAACACCGCGGTCACGGCCGTCACCACGAGGATCAGGCCGAGCCATTGGACGGTGGTCAACTCATGGCGCCAATCCCGCCCATTGGCCCGCCCATTGGCCCGCCGAGCGGCCGGTCGTCCGTCAGGAACGCCGTCGCCGCCAGGACCCTCAACAAGGTCCGCGAAGACGGCTCGCCAGTCGCCTGGGCCTTGCGCAGCGCCGACACCGTCCCCGGCACCAGGGCGCCTCGCTCCGCCGTGACCGCCAGCAAGGTCAGGCACGCCTCCAGCGACACCCAGCTGGCCACGAAGCCGGTCGTGTTCGCCGCGTGTCGAGGGCTTAGAAAACTCAGGTCTTGGTCGTGCATCGCCGCTCCCTGCCTCTCGCTCAGAAGGCGGCAGGCCGGCAAGCGCTGCCAGATCGTCTGGCTGCTTACGGTAGTCATTGCCGGGGTCGCCGCCCTCCCAGGCCACGAAGGCCAGGGCGGCGTCGCGGCGGCTCAGGCCCGACAGGCGGCGGCGGGCGCTGAGCACGTGCATCTCGACGGTCTTGGGCGACAGGCCCAGCGCGCGGGCGATCTCCTTGGACTGGAGATGGCCCGCGACCAACCGCAGGATTTCCCGCTCGCGCGGGGTAAGCTTTTCGAACGCGGTACTGACGCCCTGAACCATGCGCCTAGGATGGGCGGCCCAATTGTTCCCGTCTAGCGAGCGAAACGGGTAATTGCAGTGGGTCAGGTTTCCGAGCGCACGAACGGCAGGCGGGTGGTCGCCGTCTTGTTTAGGGCGAACAGGGCGTTGGCCACAGCCGGACCGATCACCGGCGTGCCAGGCTCGCCGACCCCGCTGGGCGGATTGCCGGACGGCACGATGTTGGTCTCGACCATCGGCGCTTCGTTGATGCGCAACACGCGATAGCGGTCGAAATTGGTCTGGTCGACCTGACCGTCGGTCAGGGTCACCTCGCCGAACAGCGCCGCCGAGAGGCCGTAGCAGGTCCCGCCCTCCATCTGCGCCGCGATCTGGTCGGGCGAGACGGCGACGCCGCAATCGATGGCGGTGACCACGCGGCCGACGCGCGGGACGCCGTCCTCGAGCTTGACCTCGGCCACCTGAGCGACGACCGAGCCGAAGCTCTCATGCACCGCCACGCCACGAGTCCAGCCGACCGTCGGGGCCGAGGCCTTCTCGACGGCCAGGTTCAGGGCCGCCAGATGCCGGTCGGCCCCGGCCTTGGTGTAGAGCGCCCGGCGGTACTCGATCGGGTCCTTGCCGGCCTTGGCGGCCAGCTGGTCGATCGTGTGCTCCATGACGAAAGCGGTGTGGGTCGCGCCCACCGAGCGCCACCACAGCACCGGCACCCCGACATCGGGCAGCGCCACCTGGGCGTCGACGATCGGGGTGGCCTTCAGGTACGGCGAGCCGGCCGTACCCTCGATCGCCGTCTGGTCGGGGCCTTTGCCGCCCATCGGCGAGCCCTTCATGATCGACTGGCTGACGATCCGATGGCGCCAGGCGGCCGGATAGCCGTCCTTGTCCAGCTGAACCTTGACGGCGTGGATGGTCAGCGGCCGGAAATAGCCGGCCCGCATGTCGTCCTCGCGGGTCCAGACCAGCTTCACCGGCCGGCCCTTGCCGACCTTCTTGGCGATGTGGACGCACTCGGCGACATAGTCGGACTGGAAGTTGGCGCGCCGGCCGAACGAGCCGCCGGCGAACAGGGTCTCGATCTCGACCGAGCCCGGCAGGCAGCCGACGATCTTGGCGGCGGCCAGTTGATCCAGGGTCTGCCCCTGCGAGCCGAAGGTCAGCTTGACCTTGCTGCCGTCCACGGCCGCGACGCAGTTCATCGGCTCCATGGTCGCGTGGGCCAGGTAGGGGAACTCGTAGGTGGTCTCGAACACCTTTTCGCCCTTGGCGGACGCGAGCGCCGTGGCGTCGCCGCGCTGGTCGAAGGCCTCCCACTTGGTCTCGGTGTTCCTGCCGGCGGCGACATCATGGAAAAGCTGGGCGATCGCCGCCGAACCGCGCTTCTCGGCCTTGTCCTCGTCCCACTCGAGCTTCAGCGCCTCACGGCCCATGCGGGCGGCGTAGGTGGTCTGGGCCACCACCGCCACGCCGGTCGGAATCTCGAAGACGTCGACCACGCCCGGCACCTTCTTGGCGTCGACGGCGTCGAGGCTTTTGACCTTGGCGCCGAAGCGCGGGGCATGGGCGACCACCGCCGTCAGCATGTCGGGCAGGCGGACGTCCTGGGTGTAGCGGGCCGTGCCGTCGCTCTTGGCCTGCGAATCCTTGCGGCGCACCCGGTCGGTGCCGATCAGGGTGAAGGTCTTGGGGTCCTTCAGCCTGACGTCGGTCGGGGTCGGGACCTTGGCGGCGTCGGCCAGCAGCTCGCCAAACCCTGCGGTCTTGCCCGAGGCGTGGGTGAGGACGCTGTCCTTGACCGTGATCTCGCCGACCGCGACGTTCCATTTGTTGGCGGCGGCCTGGACGAACATGGCCCGCGCGCCGGCGCCGGCCTTGCGCAGCTGGTCCCACGAGTTGGCGATCGCCGACGAACCACCGGTCAGCTGCGCGCCCAGGGCGCCGTTGGCGTAGAGCTTGGCGTTGGCCGGGGCCTGCTCGACCTGGACCTTGGTCCAGTCGGCGTCCAGCTCCTCGGCGACGATGGCCGCGAGACCGGCGTGATTGCCCTGGCCAAACTCGATGTGCTTGGAGATCACCGTCACCACGCCATCGGGCGCGATCTTGATGAAAGGCCCGAAGGCCCCGACCTCGACCTTGGAGCCGGCGCTCATGATGTCGGCCGGCGAGCAGCCGACCAGCAGCGTTCCGCCGACCAGGGCCGAGGCGACGACCACGTCGCGGCGGCTCGGCTGGGCCTGGGCGAGGTCCTTGGGGTTGACGGGCGCGTTCATCGGCCGACTCCGCGATTGGTCGCGCCCGAGGCGGCCACGATGGCCTCATCGATGTCGGCGTGCTTATCACCCTGCGGCGGACCGAAGTCGGCCGCGTCCTTGATCGCCGCGCGGATGCGCTGATAGGCGCCGCAGCGGCAGATGTTCCCGGCCATGGCGTTGTCGATGTCCTCGTCGGAGGGCTTGGGCTTCTGGGCCAGCAGAGCGCAGGCCGACATGATCTGGCCCGACTGGCAGTAGCCGCACTGCGGCACGTCGTGGCGCACCCAGGCCTGTTGCACCGGATGCTGGCCGCCCAGGCCCTCGATGGTGGTGATCTTGGCGGCTCCGACGGCCGCGATCGGCGTGACGCACGAGCGGATCGGCTGGCCGTCGAGGTGAACGGTGCAAGCCCCGCACTGGGCCATGCCGCAGCCGAACTTGGTGCCCGTCATGCCCAGTTCGTCGCGCAGAACCCACAGCAGCGGGGTCTCCGGCGCGGCCTGGATCGCGGTCGTCTTGCCATTGATGTCGAGCGTCACGGCCATGCGTCTTCGTCTCCGAACGATAAGGTCTCGCCGATATCGAAACCTAACACCGTTCACTCCGGGCTTGACCAGGGGATTTCGCCAGGGGTGTTCGGGCGGAGAACGCACGACATTGTAAAAACGCTTCCGCGGATGCGAAGGCGGGCGGGCGCCGTCTTCGAAACCCGCTATGCTTTGACCGCACCGTGTGGAGATCTTCGTCTTGCGCCGCGTCCTCGTTTCCTTCGCCGTCCTCGCCGTCACCCTGGCCGGCTGCGCCACCGTGGCCCCGATGGACTCCACGGACGCGCCGATCCGCTACAGCTGCAAGGCCGGCAAGCGGTTCACCAGCGCCTACGCCTTGCACGGCAAGACGGTGGTGGTCACCGCCGGCGGCGCGACCAAGACCCTGAAGCTGGCCCGCTCGGCCTCCGGCGCGCGCTACGCGGCCGGCGAAGCCGAGCTGTGGAGCAAGGGCGCCGACGCCATGCTCAAGGGCTTCCCCGGCGGTCCCTACGCCGATTGCCGCTCGCAATAGTACCGAGGTTCCCGTTGGATTCCTTCCCCGCCTATTTCCCCCTGGCCGGCCGCAAGGTGGTGATCGCCGGTTCGGGCGACGCCGCCGACGCCAAGGCCCGCCTGTTCGAAGGCTCGCCCGCCACGGTGATCCGCCTGGACGGCCATGAGGCCTATCTCCCCGGGTCCTACACCGGCGCGATCCTGGCCTTCGTCGCCAGCCAGGACGAGGTGTTCGTCCAGGCCGCCGCCAGCGCGGCGCGGGCGGCGCGGGTGCTGGTCAATGTCGTCGACCGGCCCGAACTCTGCGACTTCAACACCCCCGCCGTGATCGACCGCGGCGAGGTGGTGGCGGCGGTCGGCACCGGCGGCTCGGCACCGGTGCTGGCCACCATGCTGCGCAACGACATAGAGGCCCAGGTGCCCGAGGGCATGGGTCGTGTCGCCGCCCTGCTGCGGAAGTTTCAGAGCGAGGTGCGCGGGGCGCTGCCGGCCCTGCACGAGCGCCGGGCCTTCCTGCGCGACGCGGTGCTGGGCGAAGCCGCCCAGGCCGCCCGCGACGGCGACATGGAAAGGGCCGGCCAGCTGTTCCGCGAGGCCCTGGCCAAGGGTTCGGCCCGCAAGGGCGTGGTGCGCTTCATCGCCGGCAAGGGTCCCGCCGATCTGCTGACGCTACGCGCCAGCCGGGCCCTCGGCGCGGCAGACGTGCTGGTCCTGGATGGCGACGCCGAGCCGGAGGTCGTGAAGATGGCCCGCCGCGACGTCGAGCGGCTCGACCCGTCGCAAGCCGACGCCGATCGCCTGGTGCAGCTGGCGCGCGAAGGTCGCCAGATCGTGCGGCTGATCACCCACGCCATCGACCCGGCCCTGGTCCATGCCTTGACCCAGGCCGGCGTCACGGTCGAGGTGCTGCCGGCGGCGACCGCCTAGTCCAGCGACCGTCCCCTCGTCTCCGGCAGCAGGAAGGCCGTGGTCAGCACGCTGATCAGGGTGAAGGCGATCGGATACCAGAGGCCGGCATAGATGTTGCCCACTGCCGTGACGATGGCGAAGGCGAAGAACGGCACGAAGCCGCCCACCCAGCCCGTGCCAATGTGGTAGGGCAGCGACAGGGCCGTGTAACGCACCCGCGTCGGGAACAGCTCGACCAGGCAGGCCGCCAGCGGGCCGAACAGGGCCGTCGCCCCGAGCACGAAGACGAACAGCACGCCCAGCATCAGCGGCTTGTTCATCCGCGCCGGATCGGCCTTGGCCGGATAGCCGGCCTCGGCCAGGGCGGCCTTGATCTGGGTCTCGACGCCGGTCTTCACCGCCTTCACCTCGGCCTTGGGCAGGCCCTTGGCGCTCCTGGAGGCGATCTCGGCGCCGCCGATCTTCATCACCGCCACGGAGCCGGCGGGGGCCTTCTGGTTGGCGTAGGAGACGCCCGCATTGGCCAGAGCGCTCTTGATGATGTCGCACGAGCTGACGAAGGCGGTCTTGCCGACCGGATCGAACTGCAGCGAACAGTCCTTGGGATCGGCCACGACCACGACCGGCGATTTCGCCGAGGCCTCGGCCAGGGCCGGGTTGGCGGCCCTTTCCAGCAGGTGGAAGCCGGGGAAATAGAACAGCAGGGCCAGGGTCATGCCGCCCAGCATCACCGGCTTGCGGCCGATCCGGTCCGACAGCCAGCCGAAGACGACATAGAACACCGCGCTGATCGCCGTGGCGGTCATCATCACGCCGTTGATCGTCGCGGCGTCGACCTTCAGGAACTTCTCCATGAAGGTCTGGACGTAGAAAAAGCTGGTGTACCAGACCGCCCCCTGCGCGCACATCATCGACAGGAAGGCCAGGATGACGAGCTTCAGATTCTTCCACTGGCCGAACGCCTCGGCATAGGGCGCCTTGGAGGCCTGGCCTTCTTCCTTCATGGCGGCGAAGGCGGGGCTCTCGGTCAGCTTCATCCGCATCCAGACCGACACGCCCAGGAGGCCAATCGAAACCGCGAAGGGAATGCGCCAGCCCCAGGCGTCGAAGGCTTCCACGCCGACGGCCGCGCGCGCGCCCATGATCACCAGCAAGGCCCCGAACAGGCCGAAGGCGGCCGAGGTCTGCACCCACGAGGTCGACCAGCCGCGCTGGTTCGGCGGCGAGTGCTCGGCGACATAGATCGCCGCCCCGCCGTATTCGCCGCCCAGCGCGAAGCCCTGCACGCAACGCATCAGGATCAGCAGGATCGGCGAGATGATACCAGCCTGCTGATAGGTCGGCAGGAAGGCGATGGCGAAGGTCGCGCCGCCCATCAGCAGCACCGTGGCCAGGAACGCGCCTTTACGGCCCGCCTGGTCGCCGATCTTGCCGAACACCAGAGCGCCGAGCGGCCGGAAGGCGAAGCCGACCCCGAACAGGGCCAGCGCCGCGATATAGCCGGCGGTGTCATTGAGTCCGGCGAAGAAGGTCTTGGAAATGACCTGGGTCAGGCTGCCGAAGATGAAGAAGTCGTACCATTCGAAGGCCGTGCCGGCCGACGAAGCCGCCACCACTGTGCGCATCGAGGCGCGTTCCTGATCGGCTTCGGCCATCTGTATTCCCCCGTATTTTGACCCTGCTTAGCGTGGTTCAGGGCCCGGCGAAAAGGGGGCGGGGAAAGCGCGGGGTCAGGCGACGGCGCCCTGGCTGTCGTCGTCGGCCCGCGACAGGCGCAGGATTTCGGCGACCAGGGCGGCCGGCGCGATGGGCTTGGCGGCGACCCCGTCCATGCCGGCGGCGCGGTAAGAGGCCCGCTGGTGGGCCATGACATTGGCGGTCAGGGCGATGATCGGCGCGCGCGCCGCGGCCCCCGGCAGGGCCCTGATGCGGCGGGCGGCTTCCAAGCCGTCCATGCCCGGCATCTGGACGTCCATCAGGATCAGGTCGAAGGCGCCGATGCGCGCGGCCTCGACGCCCGCCGCGCCGTCGTCGGCGACGCTCACCCGGGCGCCCAACTGCTCAAGGATCCGGCAAGCGACCAATTGGTTGGTCGGGTTGTCCTCGACCACCAATACCTTGAGGCCCGCCAGCAGGTCGTCGGCCGCCGCCTCGATGGCGGCGGGCGCGACGGCCGGCGGGCCGGCGATGGTCAGGGTGAAGGTCGAACCCTCGCCCGGCGTCGAGCGGAACGACACCTCGCCCCCCAGCATCTGGGCCAGCTTTCGGGTGATGGCCAGACCGAGACCCGAGCCGCCGAAGCGGCGGGTGGTGCTGGCGTCGGCCTGCTGGAAACGTTCGAACAGGCTGGCCTGCGCCTCCAATGGCACGCCGATGCCGGTGTCGATCACGTCGAAGACCAGACGCTGGCCCTCCGCCGTCATGGCCTTGCGGGCCCGGACGGTCACCGAGCCCTTCAGGGTGAACTTCACCGCGTTGCCAATCAGGTTGAACAGGGCCTGGCGGACGCGGGTCGGGTCGGTCTCTATCCAGCCCAGGTCGTCGGCGAGATCGAGCTCCAGTCGCAAGCCCTTGTGCGAGGCCTGGCCGGCCAGCAGCCGGGCCACGCCCCGGGTCAGCTCGCGCGGATCGACCGGCTCCCGGTTCAGATCCAGGCGCCCGGCCTCGATGCGGGAGATGTCGATCACGTCGTCCAGCAAGGTCGACAGCATTTGGCCGGCGGCCAAGGCCTCTCGCAAGAGATCGGCGCTATCGCCGGCCGGCAGCTCGCGGCGGAGCACGTGCATGACCCCCAGCACCCCGTTCATCGGCGTGCGGATCTCGTGGCTCATATTGGCCAGGAACTGAGCCTTGGCCTCGTTGGCGGCCTGGGCGGCGCGCTCGGCGGCCACCAGGGCCAGCTCGGCCTTCTTCTTCTCGTCGATGTCGAGGACGAGGCCTACCGCCTTGCGGGCGATGCCGCGGGCGTCGCGGCGCACGTCGTGAAAGATCCGCACCCAGCGCGTCTCGCCGCCGGGCGACAGCACCCGGACGTCATATTCCTGGGTTCCGCCGAGATCGTCGCGCCACCACTCGGCGGCGGCCTTGTAGACGTGGGCGCGATCCTCGGGGTGGACCATCGGCAAGATGGCCTCGCGAACATCGTCATAGACGACCCGGCGCCCCATGATGCGGTGGAACTCCGGCGAGCCCCAAAAGCTCTCGGCCTCATGGTCGATCTCGTAGACGCCGGCCCGCGCCGCGCCCAGGGCGACCTTCAGGCGGCGGGCGTTGATCCGCGCCTCGCGCCGCGCCGCCGTCAGGGCGGTGATGTCGTCCATATAGGTGATGACGCCGACGATCTCGCCGGCCGCGTCCAGCCAAGGCCGGGCCTCCCAGCGGAAGGCGCGCTCCACGCCCTCGGCGTCGAACAAGCGATCCTCGCGTCGGGAGACCACTTCGCCGGACAGGGCCCGGGCGACCCCGGCCACGAAGCGGCCGCGCCCGCTGTTGGTCAGCTCCGTCAGGGTCTTGCCGATGACCTGCGCCTCGGTCGACCGGAAGATCTCCAGGAAGCGTGGGCTGACCAGCCGCAGGCGCATGTCTAGGTCGTAGACGGCGACCGCGAACGGAGCGTCCTCGACCAGGCGGCGGGCCCGGCGCTCGCTCCAGATGGCCTTGTCGCGGCTGCGCGCCACGTCGGTGATGTTCTGGGTGATGCCCTTCAAGGCGAACAGCGCGCCACGCCGGTCGGCGGCCCGATAGGTGCTGCGGAAGGTCTCCCACCGGCCGTCGGCGCCGCGCAGGCGGAACTCGATCGCGCCGCCTTCGCCGGTGCGAGCGGCGTGGCCGAAGGCCTCGCGCACCGTCTCGCGCTGGTTGTCGGGCAGGCGGGCCAGAAACAGATCCGCCGTGGCCACGTCGGCCGGCGATAGGCCCAGCAGCGCCAGCACGTCGGGCGACCAGTCGATGCGCTCGCCCTCGGGCTCGTAGCTCCAGATCCCGACGCCGGCCTCCTCGGCGAGGATCTGATGCGTGCGGCGCGCCGACTCCAGTCCGGCCCGGACCGCCACCTCGGCCGAGATGTCGTGCATCAGTCCGATCAGCTCACCGTTCGGACCCAGGCGCGAACGGCCCTGCACCCAGATCGTACGGCCGTCCTTGCAGCGGATCTTCAGTTCGTTGATCGTCTCGCCGGTCGCGCGCAGGCGAGAGCCGCTCTCGATCAGCTCGGCCTGGCTGTCGGGATGGGCGAACTTCAGAGTGGGCTGGCCGATCAGCTCCTCGGGGGTCCAGCCCGTTAGCGCCGTCCAAGCGCCGTTGACGCTGACGAAGCGGCCCTCGGGCGAGACCACGGCGAAGAGATCGCTGGCGTTCTCGAACAGCCAGCGCGCGGCCTCGGCCTCGCCAAACGGCGATGGCGCGTCCGCGACCCCTTCGTTATCTCGCCCCTGGGACATCAGGTCTCCGCCAAGTTGGGCGGATCGTGGGACGCAACCGTAAACTTATGGTTCGCAAGAAGGACCCGCGTTCCGCGAACACGCTATTTCAATCGATTTTCACACCTCGGCCCATTGGCGCAACAGGTTGTGATAGACGCCGGTCAGCGACAGGACGCCCTCGTCGCCGGCCTCGACCTTGCGGGCCAGGCGCTGGATCGCGACGTCCATCTCCAGCAGCATCGTGCGCTTGGCGTCGTCGCGGACCAGGCTCTGGATCCAGAAGAAGCTGGCTGTGCGCCTACCGCGCGTCACCGCGGTGACGTGGTGCAGGCTGGAACTGGGATAGAGGATCATGTCCCCGGCCGAGAGCTTGACGACGTGATCGCCGTAGAGGTCGTTCACGACCAGCTCGCCGCCGTCGTAGTTCTCCGGCTCCTCCAGAAAGAGGGTGGCCGACAGGTCGGTGCGCAGGCGCCGGCCGCTGACCGGGTCGCGACGGATGGCGTTGTCGACATGATCCTTGAAGCCCATGCCCTCGCCGTAGCGGTTGAACATCGGCGGCAGGATGAACTGCGGCAGGGCGGCCGAGACGAACAGCGGATTGGCCTCCAGCGCCTGGAGGATCGCCTCGCCGACCCGGAGGGCGGCCTCGCAGTCCTGCGGCAGCTGCTCATTGGTCTTGGCCCGCGCGGCCTGGAAGCCCGAGGTCAGATTGCCGTCCACCCACGGACCGGCGTCCAGGATCGCCCGGCACTCGGCGACCTGGGCCTTGGTCAGCACCTCGGGAATCTGCAGCATCATGGGGACGTCCTTGTTGCGACTCGTTCCTACCACGCCGCGCCGCGTCTTGTTTGATCCGGATCAGGCCGAAACCAAATCGCCCCGCCCGGCCATGGAGAGGCCGGACGGGGCGCGGAGGCAAGGTTTCAAACCTTTCCTCCCGGGGCCAGAACCCGTGACGCCGTCACCCTGTTCAGGGGAGACCTAGTACTTCACGTTGACGGTCAGGATCGCCTGGCGGCCCGGCGCCGGGTCGGCGTGGTGCACGCCATTGGTGCGGGCGATGTAGCGTTCATCCGTCAAGTTCTGGATGTTCAGCTGCAGGTCGACCTTCGGGTTGATGCTCCACGAGGCGAAGGCGTCATAGCGCGTGTAGGACGGCGCATAGATGCGGTTCGTACCGCCGCCGGCCCCGCCCTGGTTGCCGCCGAAGCTGGTCGACACGTAGTAGGCGCCGCCGCCCAGGGCGATCTGGCGGGTGATCTTGTACGTCGTGAAGGTCGAGAAGGTATGCTTGGGCGTATTGGCCAGCGGGTCGCCCTGGTTGACGCTGGTATAGGCGCCGCGGACCAGCTCGCTGTCCATGTAGGTATAGCCGCCGAACACCTGCCACTTGGGGGTGACGTTGCCCGAGAAGCCGAGTTCGAAGCCCTTCACCTCGACCTCGCCGACCTGGGCGTAGGTGTTGGCGTCGATCAGGATCTGGGCGTTCTTGCGGGTGGTCTTGAAGGCCGCCGCCGACAGCGCCAGCGTGTCGTGGAACACATTGGCCTTGGCGCCCAGTTCGAAGCTCTCGCTGTCTTCCGGCTCCAGCTGCACCGTGGCCAGGTTGCCCGTGCCGGTCGAGGTGTTGCTGTTCTGGTCGCCGCCCGAAATGCCCGGAGGCGTCGAGGAGGTGCCGTACGAGACATACAGGCTGGAACTGGTCGTCGGCTTGTAGACCAGGCCGACCTGGTAGTTGGTGAAGTCCCACGAGCCGCCGCGCGGCGTGTAGGTCACGGAGGTGACGACGCCGTTGGCGCTGGTCGAGGACGCGTCAACGCCACGGCTCTCGTAGCTGTCGTGGCGCAGACCCAGGTTCAGCAGGACCTTGTCGCCGAGCTTGATGGTGTCGAAGCCGTAGATCGCGGCCGTCTTGGTCAGGTTGCGCGTGAGCGGCCCCTTGTTCAGCGTGCCGACCCAGACGTCGTTGGCGTTGGGCTTGTAGACGAGCGTGCAGTCCCCGCCGCCGACGCTGGTCAGGGCCGTCGCGGCGATCACGAAGCCGGTCGGGCAGGCCGAGGTCGTCGTACCGTAAGGCAGGTAGGCGGCGTTGCGGTTTTCCTCGCGGCTCAACTCGATGCCGACATCGAAGCTGTGTTCCAGGCCGGCGAAGACCTTCTTGCCGTGCAGGTCGGTGACCGCGGCGACCGTCTCGGTCGGGTTCCAGCGGCTCTTGGTCCCCCGCTTCATCCACCACTGGCCCTGAACGAACTGGGCCGCGCCGCCGTCGCCGGGGTTGGTGACCAGATAGTCGTTCACGCTCTTCGAATAGCGGACCACCTGCCGGACGTTCAGGTCGTCATCGATCTTGTGGTCGATGGCGAAGGTGGCGATGTCCGACCTGGTCTTCTGGAAGTCGCGGCTCTTGATGCCGTAAAAGCTGCGACGGTCGACGTTAAGGATGCCCGAGGCCGTACGCGGCTCGGTCGTCTTGGTCATCAACGGGATGCCGTAGTCGGGCGTCTGGTTGGTGTCGAGGTGGTAGTAGGCGATGGTGATCTGGGTGTCGCCGTTCAGGCCGATGGCCAGCGAGGGCGCGACGCCCCAACGGTCGAAATCGACGGCCTTGCGGCCCGGCGTATTGCCTTGCGTGCCCAGCACGTTCAGGCGCACCGCGACGCTGTCGTTGATCGCGTAGTTCAGGTCGGCGGTGGCGCGGACATAGGCGTCCGTGCCCATGCCGACCGAGCCGCGCGCGAAGGTGTCGGCCTTCGGGGTCTTGGACGACAGGTTGATGCTGCCGCCGCCCGAGCCACGGCCGCTATAGGCGCTGTCCGGACCTTTCACGACCTCGACCTGCTCGAGGTTGAAGATCTCGCGGGTCTGGCCGCCGCTGTCGCGGACGCCGTCGACGAAGATGTTGTTGGCCGAGCTGGAGCCCCGGATGAACGGACGGTCGGCCAGCGGCTGACCGCCTTCGCCGGCGCCGAAGGTGATGCCCGGCGAGGTGCGCAGGATGTCCTGCAGCGAGGTGGCGGCGGTCTGCTCGATGATCCGCGATGGGATGACCGTCACCGACTTGGGGGTGTCGACCAGCGGCGCGGTGAACTTGCTCGACGAGGGGTCGGCGACGCGGCGAGCGTCGATCTTGACGGTCGAGACCTCGGTCCTGTCTTCGTCAGCCGTTGGCGAGGCGACAGCCGGCGCGGTCGCGATGGCGGCGGCCGCCTCGCCGGCAGCGGCGGCGTGGGCCCAGCCGAGACCCGCCAAGCCGGCGACGGCGGCGGCGCCCAGGGCGCGACGAGGCCGGCTGACAACGCCGGCGGAGTTCAAATTACGCATGATCGTCCCTATTCCCCGAGGGCTCGCCGTGAGAGCCCCTCCTGAAATTGCGAGGCGTTCTTAGCGATCCTGCGATGCAGTCGCAATGATAATCGTTCTCAATCGCGGCAAAGATGGCAAAATGCGGGCGTCCTGGCCGCGCGGGCCATCGAGACGCGCCCCCCCGGGGCGTCGCCAAAGGGCTTCTTGACGTCGGCGCCGGCGCGGGTCCCTATCCGCGCCGCCGTTCCGGAGTTCATGATGAAGACCGCCCTCGCCACCGCTTTCGCCGTCCTGACGCTTGCGACCGGCGTCCAGGCTTCCGACCTGAAGGCCTGCGCGGTCCCGCCCGTTGTGACCCCCGCCCCGGCCGAGGTTCCTCCGGCCGACGAGATCCACGCCAACGTGCCGATCGCCGCCTATCTGCTGGCGCTGTTCTGGTCGCCCGAGGCTTGCCGCGCCGGCATTCCGGAGTCGGATAAGGTCATCCAGTGCCAGAACAACCGTTTCGGCTTCACGGTGCACGGCTTGTGGCCGAACGGGCCAGACAAGGTCCACCCGCGCTACTGCAAGCCCAGCCCACCGATGAGCCCGGCGACGGTGAAGGCCAATCTCTGCATGACCCCGTCGCCCTGGCTGCTGCAGCACGAGTGGCAGGCGCACGGCACGTGCAACTGGGACAGCCCCGAGGCCTATTTCCGGAAAGCCCAGAAGGTCCGTAAGGGCCTGAACGTCCCCGACCTGACGCCCGTCGGCGAGACCATGACCGCCGGCCAGATCCGCGACGCCTTTCTCAAGCGCAACAGGGGCATGACCCGCGACGGTCTCAATATCCGAGTCAAGGACGGCCGCCTGACCGAGGTCTGGGTCTGCCTGGACCTGAAGTTCAAGCCCGCCGCCTGCCGAGGCGGCAACGGCGCGCCGGACGCCTCGCCGGTGCGGGTGACGCCGCGGGGCTAGAGCCCGTTCAGATGGAGCCGCCTAACGGGACGGGCTCTAGGCCAGCGCCTCGATCTCCGCGTCGGTCAGGTCGCCCGGCACCACGGTGACGGGCAGCTTCCGCCCCGCGAAGCCGACGCCTTCCTTGGCGATGGCCGAAATCAGGGGGCCGGGGCCCCGGCCGGCCGTGGAGGTCGCCAGGATCAGGATCTTGATGGCCGGGTCTGCGGCGATGACCTGCTTCAACGCCGCGCGAACGCTGTCGGCGTGCTTGATGATGAACTCGGGCGGCAGGCCCGTGGCGGCGACCACCTGGCTGGCGAGGCTCTGCAGCAGGGCCTCGGCCTCCTCGCGCTCCTGGCGTTCGATCTCTTCGCGCACGCCGCTCCAGTGCTCGAACTCGGCGGGCGAGATCACCTTCAGCAGCGCCACGTGACCGCCGGTCGAGCGGGCGCGGCGGCAGGCATATTTCAGCGCCGCCGCGAATTCCGGAGAGTCGTCGGCGACGACCAGGAACTTGCGGCGGCTGCCCAAGGCGTTGGATGAAGCGGCGTCGGTCATCGCGCGAGATGACGCCGCTTCAATCCGAACCTCAAGCCCCCCAGAAGCCGACCAGCTTCTTGGTCTCGGCGATCACCGGATCGGCGACGGCTCGGGCCCGCTCGGCGCCGTCCCGGAGGATGGCGTCGATCTGGCCTGGGTCGCCGGTCAGCTCGCGCATGCGCGCGCCGATCGGACCCATCACCTCGACCGCCAGTTCGGCCAGGGCCGGCTTGAACGTGCCGAAACCCTTGCCGCCATATTCGCCGATCACCTGCTCGCGGGTCTGGCTCGAGAGGGCCGCGAAAATGTCGACCAGGTTCTTGGCTTCCGGACGCTCCTTCAGGCCCTCGACGGTTTCCGGCAGCGGCAACGGATCGGTCTTGGCCTTGCGGATCTTGGCGGCGATGGTGTCGGCGTCGTCCATGAGATTGATGCGCGAGGCGTCGGACGGGTCGGACTTGCTCATCTTGGCCGAGCCGTCGCGCAGGCTCATCACCCGCGTCGCCGGCCCCTCGATCACCGGCTCGGTGATCGGGAAGAAGCCCGGCGCGCCGAAGTCGTTGTTGAACTTCTGGGCGATGTCGCGCGTCAGCTCCAGGTGCTGTTTCTGGTCCTCGCCGACGGGAACGTGCGTGGCCTTGTAGAGCAGGATGTCGGCCGCCTGCAGCACCGGATAGGTGTAGAGGCCCACCGAGCTGCGCTCCTTGTGCTTGCCGCTCTTTTCCTTGAACTGGGTCATGCGGTCGAGCCAGCCGAGGCGGGCGACGCAGTTGAAGATCCAGGCCAGCTCGGCATGGGCCGGCACGGCCGACTGTGGGAAGATCGTCGCCTTTCGCGGATCCAGGCCGGCGGCGATGTAGGCGCAGGCGATCTCGCGGGTCTGGGCGGCCAGAACGGCCGGATCCTGCCAGACGGTGATGGCGTGCATGTCGGCGACGAAGATGAAGGGCTTCTCGTCCTGGATATCGACGAAGCGCTTCAGGGCGCCGAGATAGTTGCCCAGGTGCAGGGCCCCGGAGGCCTGGATCCCAGACAGGATGCGCTTGGGGCCCGCATAGACGACGGGGGCTTGATCGGTCATGGCTTCAGCCTTGGCTGCGGAATTCGAAGGATGTGGCTAGGGCGCGGTCGCGCGCTCGCGCCGAAGCGCGAGGATCGAGATCAGAAAGAGCCGCGCCATCGCGGCGCGAGGGGACCGATCGGAGCCATGCCCCGCTGGTTAGCCTCCTCGCGGGCATGGATCAAGCCTTGCCACGTCGCAGCACCGCCTTCAGTTCGGCCGGCTTGACCCCGCCGAACAGGAACAGCAGCGGCGGATAGACCGCCACGCCGGCCAGGCAGGTCAGGGCCAGGGCGAACTCCTTGGCGCCGATCGCGTGGCCCGTCAGGCCCAGGCCCCGCAGCGGCGCCTCGATCAGGTCGCGATAGTGCGAGGCGGCGGCCAGCAACAGGCCCATGCCCAGGCTGGCGGCCAGGATCCGCGCCAGGCGCGACCAGGTCCGCGACGAGGGGCCATAGTGCTTCTTGGCCGAGAGCGCCCAGGCCATCTGGCCGACATTGATCCAGGAAGCGATCGCGGTGGCCGCCGCGATGCCCTTGACCCCGACCAGTTGGAACAGCACCACGCCGAAGGCGATGTTCACCGCCACCGAGATCAGGGCGAACCGCATCGGGCTCTTGGTGTCGCCGCGCGCGAAGAAGGCCCGCGAATAGAGCTGCTGCAGCACGAAGGCCGGGGTGCCCAGGCCGTAGAAGAACAGCGCCGCCGCCGTCTGGCTGGCGTCGAAGGCGGTGAACTGGCCACGCGTATAGAGGCCATCCGACAGGAAGCCGGGCATGGCGATCAGGGCGGCGGCGGCCGGCAGGGTCAGGGCCATGGCCAGGGTGATCCCCTGGTCCATGGCGCTCTGGGCGTCCGCGCGGTCGCCCGAGTGGACGGCCCGCGACAGGCGCGGCAGCAGGGCCACGCCGATGGCCACGCCCACCAGACCCAAGGGCAGCTGGTAGAGCCGGTCGGCCGTGGCTAGCCAGGTGCGGCCGCCCGGCACGTGGCTGGCCAGGTTGCCGGAGATGAAGATGTTGACCTGGGTGGCGCTGGCCGCCAGGGCGCCGGGAATGGCCTTGCCGATCAGCTCGCGCACCTCCGGCGTCAGGCGCGGCAGCCGCCAGTGGACCTTGGCGCCGGATTTGTTGACGCCCCAGGTTAGCAGGGCGGCTTGCGCGACACCGGCGACCACGACGCCGATCGAGCCCCAGCGGGCCGCGTCGATCGCGGTGCTCTGCGGCAGGATGAAGGCCAGGGTGCAGAGGTTCAGCAGGATCGGCGCGCCGGCCGACAGGATGAAGCGGTCGCGGGCGTTCAGCACCCCCGACAGGTGGGCAACGATCGCCATGCAGGGCAGGTAGGGCATGGTGATCTGGGTCAGCAGCACCGCCAGCTTGTACTTCTCGGTGCCCCAGCCGAAGCCCGGGCTGATCAGCATCATCAGCCACGGCATGGCCAGCTGGCAGACGACGGTGATGAGGATGGTCGAGGCGGCCAGGGTGGCCATGGCGTCGGCGGCCAGGATGTCGGCCTTCTCCTCGCCGTCGCGCTGCAGCGACTTGGCGTAGGCCGGCACGAAGGCCGCCGCGAAGGCGCCCTCGGCGAAGAACCGGCGGAACAGGTTCGGGAACGCCAGGGCCGCGTTGTAGGCGTCGGCGGCCGGGGTGGCGCTGGCCCCCATCCGGTACGAGACGGCCAGATCGCGCGCGAAACCCATGAACCGGCTGACCAGGGTCAGGCCGGAATAGATCGCCGACGACTTGAGCAGCCCCCCCGTCTTGGGCGCGGGGGGCGGCGTATCGGCTGAGGCGGGGGGAACGGCGTCGGTCACCAACGGCTTCTGCGGTTTCGGGCGAGGGGCGTCAAGGGCGGCGCTGCCCCCCCCTCCACCGGCTCCGCCGGTCCTCCTCCCCCAACAGGGGGGAGGAGAGAAGGGGTCCCAGCTCTCTTCTCCGCCCCGCTTGGGGGCGGACAGACCTGCGTGAGCAGGTCAGGTGGGGGCCTGTGCTGAGCCGGCGCGGCTTGGCGGCTTCACGCGGCCGAGCCGCTGAAGGCTTGTGGGGAGGCGACGGAGCGGCCGGGCGAACCCGGAGACCGTGAGGGTTTGTTGTGTTTCGGCTCGCTTGACCGCTCCGCCAGGTTGTTCTTGCCCGTGAGGATGGGGGGCGTGAGCGTCTTTCAGCTCGGGACCCCACTAGCCCCCGGACGGGCGCGGACCAAGTCGATCGGCTACATCCGTCTCGACCCCGACGATCCACGATAGGCGGCTTGTACGATCACCGCCCTGTCGATCCGCTGATGGTTTTGGTCCCGGACGATCCCATCACCCGCGTGCGCTCCTAAAGAGTAAGCGACGTGGCGTGATGGCTCCGCCGGGAACCGCCAGCGGCCCCGCTCAACCTATCCCCGCCGCCGTATTGGGCCGGATCCAAACGCCCTCCCCCGCGACGGGGACGCATTGAGTATCGCGGCGGATTCAACGCGGATCATTCAGGGGCGTGGAAAAGTGAGAAGTCGTTGATTTCGCGGGGTTCGGCGCCGCGAACGCCGGGGATAGAGACCCGCCAATCCCCACAAACAACCGTCATTCCCGCCCTTGTGGCGGGAATGACGGTGGATGTTTTTTGGATCGGTGGAAAAGCCCTTCCGCCCCGGAAGAGCGCCCGCCTTACATCTCACGGCGAGACGATCGCAGGGCTGTCCAGGTCACTCAAGGCCGACGCTCCGCGTCGCCGCGCGCGGTCGCCAGAGGCGAGCCTTGACTGACCTGGACAGCCCTGCACGCTGCAGCCTCCAAGAGATTTAAGGGTCGCACCGACCCGGGAGGTCGGCTTTCGACCCTAAGTCGGACCAATCGAGGTCTGGTTGTCGGCAAAATGGAGCCGAGATACCATTCGCCCTGATGGCATGGCTCCCCTTCTCGATATTTGCGTGCTGCTGCGTGGCGCAATTTTGGTTCGTGCCGAAAGTGGCCTCAGCTCTCGCTGCGCGACATCCCGGAATATACGGTCGAATGCGCGGCCTATCTTATTGGAACAAGCTGATCTGGTTCGCGCTCTTCCGGCGGGATAGAGGGCTGGATGACGCCGATCTGACGCGCCACACCAAGCGATTGCAGCTGCTCAGCAGCATCGCGTTTGCGGCGTGGCTCTCATTCGCAGTCCTCGCCATGACGGGGCGCACTTAAAGTCCGACAACCACCCTTCTCGGACAATCAACATGTCCGCTCTTGGCGCTTGAGATAGCCCCAGGCGATCACCGACCAACCTCACCCCAGCGGATATTCCCGTTCCAGCCGGTAGGCCGAGCCCTCGCTGGTCCGCCAGCTGGAATAGAGCCCGAAGCGATCCACCGTGAAAGCCGGCGAGCGCAGCAGGTTGTTGGCCTGGATCCAGGCCCCGACCTCCTGGACCGAGGCGCGCTTCAGATAGGCCAGGGTGACGTGGGGGGTGTAGAGGCGGCTCTCGGGCTTGAGCCCCACCGATCGGGCGGCGCTCTCGTTAGCCTTCTGCAGGCGACGCAGCGGCGCGCTGTCCTCGACGCCGGCCCAGACAGCGTGGATATCCGCGCCCTCGCCGAAGCAGCCGGCGCGGGTCAGCTCCAGGTCGAAGGCCGGCGCGGCGATCTCGGCCAAGGCCTCGTCCAGCTCGGCCGCCACGGGCTCCTGCACATCGCCGATGAACTTCAGCGTGATGTGGAACGCCTCCAGCGGCCGCCAGCGCGCGCCCTCGATCCCGTGCTGGCGCGAGAGCAGGCCCTGGCCGATCTCCGGCGGGATGGCGATGGCGGTGAACAGGCGGATCATCCGGGAAGAACGCCTATGGACAGGGATTGGGCTGGCGGGCGTGGATGTCGTTGACGGCCTTCTCAAGGTCGTCGGTCCAGGCCAGGTCGAAGGCGTCGATGTCCGTCTTCAGCTGGGCCATCGAGGTGGCGCCGATGATCGTGGCGGTCACGAACGGGCGCGTGTCGCAGAACTTCAGCGCCAGCTGGGCCGGGTCCAGGCCGTTGGCCTTGGCCAAGGCGACATAGGCGCGGAACGCCTCCACCGCGCCCGGACCCTCGTAGCGCTGCATGCGGTTGTAGAGCGCCTTGCGCGAACCCTCGGGCAGGCCGCCGTCCAGATACTTGCCGGTCAACTGGCCTTGAGCCAGGGGCGAATAGGCCAGCAGGCCGACCTGTTCGCGCATGGCGATCTCGGCCAGGCCGAACTCGAAGGTGCGGTTGGCCAGATGATAGGCGTTCTGGATCGAGGCGATGCGGGGAAGGCCCTTGGTGTCGCTCTCGGCCAGGAACTTCATCACGCCCCAGGGGAACTCGTTCGAGACGCCGACATGGCGGATCGAGCCCTTCTTCACGTGGGCGTCCAGCGCCTCGAGGATGTCGCCGAACGCTTCGAAATCCTGGTCGTAGTCGCGGTAGGACTGGCCGCCGAACACCCGCACTTTGCGGTCGGGCCAGTGCAGCTGGTAGAGATCGAGATAGTCGGTCTTCAGGCGGCGCAGCGAGCCTTCGACGGCCTCGTCGATCTGGGCCTTGGTCTGGCGGGTGGTCGCGCCGTCCTTGCGCATCCACGACAAGCCGCCGAAGGCCGCGCCCTGGCCGGCGACCTTGGACGCCAGCACGATCTCGTGGCGCTTGCCGGTCTTTTCCAGCCACGTGCCGATATACCGCTCGGTGCGGCCCTGGGTCTCCGGATTGGGAGGGCTGGAATACATTTCGGCCGTGTCCCAGAAGTTGACGCCGCGCGACAGCGCGTAGTCCATCTGCTTGTGAGCCTCGGCCTCGGTATTCTGCGAGCCCCAGGTCATGGTGCCCAGGCAGCAGCGCGACACCGACACGTCCGTGCGGCCGAGCTTGACGTACTCCATGGGCCAGCCCCTCTTTCGCCCCAATGGGCAAGCTTTGTCAGGCAAGCGTTCTAAGGGCTGTCGTTGCGTCACCGCAAGGCGGGTCGGCGGGCGCGTTCCGGAGCCGGCCACTTCACGAACGCATACCATGAACACTTTCGTGAGGGGATTGCGCGACCGGTCGCGACACCCGATATTCGTCTAGCGTCCACCGTGGACGCTCTAGCTCAAGGGCTTACTTCGATGAACGACTTCAACCGCGGCTACGCGCGCTCGATCCCGGCGGATCGCGCCGACATGTCGGTTGACGCCGGCCTGCGTACTTTCATGCTCGGCGTCTACAACAAGGTGGCGCTGGGCCTCCTGCTGTCGGCCGGCCTGGCCTTCCTGACCAGCGCCTATACGCCGGTCGCCAGCCAGCTGTACGTGCTGACCCCGGACGGCCGCCTGGCCGGCTTCACCATGCTGGGCACCATCGTCCGCTTCGCGCCGCTGGCTATGATGCTGGTGGCCATGTTCGCCATGAAGAACCCGACGGCGCGTTCGTCGGGCATCCTCTACTGGGCCCTGGTCGCGTCGATCGGCGCCGGCGCGGGCGTGTGGCTGCTGGCCTATACCGGCGCTTCGGTGGCCTCGACCTTCCTGATCACCGCCATCGCCTTCGGCGGTCTGAGCCTGGTGGGTTACACCACCAAGAAGGATCTGACCGGTCTCGGCAGCTTCCTGATCATGGGTTTGATCGGCCTGGTGCTGGCTTCGCTGGTCCAGATGTTCCTGCACCTGCCGGGCCTCAGCTTCATCATCAGCGTCCTGGGCGTGCTGATCTTCGCGGGCCTGATCGCTTATGACACCCAGCGCCTGAAGATGACCTACTACCAGCTGGGCGGCGAGCAGCAGTCGATGGCCGTGGCCACCAACTATGGCGCGCTGAACCTCTATCTGAACTTCATCAACCTCTTCCAATTCCTGCTCAGCATCCTGGGCAGCCGCCGCTAAGACGGCCACCGGTCCGACCGAAGGGGCGGACCGGAGACTGGAAAGAACCGAGGTCGAAACCACGAAGCCCCGGCGGGAAACCGCCGGGGCTTTTTCTTTGACCGCATCGCGCCCACATTGTCGGGGATGGAGACGACGATGATCCGAGCCCTCGCCCTGACCGCTGGCCTGCTGTTCGCCGTCGGCGCCCACGCCGAGACGACGCTCCCGGCCTATCCGCCGGTCGCCAAGACCCCGAACCTCTCCACGCCCCTGAACCTCAAGCCCGTCGGTCCGGTGGAGCTGCGCTACGCCCAGGCGCGGCCGCCCCTCCCGCGCGGCGTGGCCCGGACGGCGATCGAGCGGCGCGAGGGCGGCGTCTCGGGCGGGATCGGGGTGCTGTGCGGCATCCAGCCCAGCGCCGACACCAGCGGGGTGGGCGCCGCGCGCGGCTACGACAACGAAGGCCGCTTCGTCGGCGCCAAGCTGGGCTTCTCGTTCTAGCGGTCAGTCTACGACCGAGAACTTGCCCTTCTCGAACACCCGCAGCACCTGGGCCAGTTCGTGGCCGCGCTTGAGGATCTGGCCGCCCTGGCCGTGCACCGCCCAGGCGCCCTGCTTGCGGGCCAGGGCCGGACGCTTCTCGACACGATAGAGCGGCACCTCGGCGGTATGGCGGAAGATCGAGAACACGGCGTGGTCGGAGAGACCGGCGATGCCGTAGTCCCGCCACTCGCCGGCCGCCACCATGCGGCCGTAGAGGCGCATCAGCTGGTCCAGCTCACGCCGTTCGAAGAAGACAACGCCGCCGACGGGCGCGGATTGGGATTCCAGGGCCATCGGCGGAATCTAATCCCAAATCGGACGATTGGAACAGCCTGGCGCCACGAAACCCCGGCCTTCGTGTCACGCCGGTCACGCCCGGCCAAAAAGACACGCCACGGCCATGCTGCGCCCCGATATGACCTTATTTCGGTCGTTCGCCCGCCTGTTTGCGGGTCGATAAAGTGATTGTCGGCTGATCGGACACCCTGTGGTCCAGGATCCTGAACAGCCCCCCCAGCCCCCCAGATCGCGGGCCGGTCAGCCGACAAACTCTATATCCCCTCCCCCAAATGAGCCCGCGCGGATCCCCCTACCGCGCGGGCTTTTTTGCGCGTGCGCCTCATCCATGACGTGTCTCATCCATGACACAGCCCGCCCAGAAACGACCTTTGTTTGGTCCAGTCCTCGCCTGTTTGGGCGGCGATAAGGGATGTGTCGACGAAGAGCGGACCGGGTTCCTGTCCAGCCCCCCCAGCCCGCCCGGTCACGAGACGCTTCTCGTCGGCATGCAAAGGAACCCGCGTGGCCCGTCCCCTCCGGCCACGCGGGTTTTCTTTTGACGGGCTCCTGAAGTTCAGAGACCTCAGCGCTCGGGGGTGGTGGTTTCCAGCACGCCCAGGATGCGGCCGCCCTTGGCGCCCTGCACCAGGATCACGCTCTCCAGACCGTCGTCGGTCGAGGCCGGCAGGCGATAAAGCTTGGGCCGGCCTGCCCAGGGACCCAGCTTGACCAGTTCGCGCACCACATTGCGGTGAACCAGGGTCTGGCCCTTGTTGTCGCCGCGCTTGACGGCGATGTCCTGTTCGCGCGGGTCGTAGCGCACCAGCCAGACCTCGGCCCCGCCGCGCGGCGCCGGACCCGAACCGACCGCGACGCGCGTCTTGCCGACGAACTGCATGTCCGGCGGATCGATGGGCGAGCGCCTGGCGGTCTTGACCAGGTCCTCGACCGCCTCGGCCTTGGCGCCCGACACCTGGACGCGACCGCCGACCACCATCTGGGGCGTGGGCACGTCGCGCAGGGCGAACTTCTTGGCGTAGGCGCGCTGGCGCTCGGCGAAGCTCGGCTTGGCGAAGGTGTCCTTCCAGCCGAGATAGTCCCAGTAGTCGACCGAATAGGTCAGGGCCAGGACGCCGTCCTGCTTGGAAAGATCCGCCGCCAGCTGGTTGGCCTTGCCGCAGGACGAGCAGCCCTGGGCCGTGAACAGCTCGACCACCACCGGCGGCTTGGCGGCCCAAGCGGCGGGCCCCCAAGACAGGGAGATGGCGACGCCGGACAGGGCCAGGGCGAGCAGGGAGAGGGCGGCCTTACGCATTGCGGGTCACTTAAGCCAAGAACGCCCGAGATAGCCGTTCACGAGGCCGTGAATAGCGTCGGTCATGGGGAGAAAAGGTGGAGACATCGTTGTCACGCGCTCCTCCAACGAAAACGGCCGACCCCCGAGGGAGCCGGCCGCCTTTTTCGTGCGCCTGAACGCTTCGCTTAGCTAGCCGACTTGGCCAGGTTGCGCAGCACGTAGTTCAGCACGCCGCCGTTCTTGAAGTACTCAAGCTCGGTCGGCGTATCGATGCGGCAGCGGACCGGGAAGCGGGCGATGCGGCCGTCGGTCGGGCGATAGAGCTCGACGATCAGCTGCTTGCGCGGCGCGAGGTCCGTGAGGCCGCGGATCGAGACGATCTCCTCGCCGGTCAGCTCCAGCTTCTGCCAGCCGTCCTGGACGAACTGCAGCGGCAGCACGCCCATGCCGACCAGGTTCGAGCGGTGGATGCGCTCGAAGCTTTCGCAGATCACCGCGCGGACGCCCAGGAGCTTGGTGCCCTTGGCGGCCCAGTCGCGCGACGAGCCGGTGCCGTATTCCTTGCCGCCGAACACGACCGCCGGACGACCTTCGGCCTGATACTTCATGGCCGCGTCGTAGATCGGCATCACTTCACCGGTCGGGAAGTGCTTGGTCACGCCGCCTTCGATCTCCGGGGTGATCTTGTTGCGGATGCGGATGTTGGCGAACGTGCCGCGCATCATGACCTGGTGGTTGCCGCGGCGGGCGCCGTAGCCGTTGAAGTCCACCGGCTGGACGCCGTGGTCGATCAGGTACTGACCGGCCGGGCTGGAGGTCTTGATCGAACCGGCCGGGCTGATGTGGTCGGTGGTGATCGAGTCGCCGAACACGGCCAGGATGCGGGCTTCCACGATGTCGGTGACCGGGGTGGGGGTCATCGAGATGTTGGGGAAGTACGGCGGGTTCTGGACGTAGGTCGAGTCGCCTTCCCAGGCGTAGGTCTGGCCGCCGGTCACCTTGATGCCCTGCCAGTTCTTGTCGCCCTTGAAGACGTCGCCGTAACGGGTGGCGAACATCTTCTCGTTGATGGCCTTGCGCTGCAGGGTCGCGATGTCTTCGTTCGAAGGCCAGATGTCCTTCAGGAAGACGTCGTTGCCCTTCTTGTCCTGGCCGATCGGCTGGGTGGCCAGGTCGATCTTCATCGTGCCGGCCAGGGCGTAGGCCACCACCAGCGGCGGCGAGGCCAGGTAGTTGGCGCGGACGTCCGGGTTCACGCGGCCTTCGAAGTTGCGGTTGCCCGAGAGCACCGAGCAGGCGACCAGGTCGTTATCGTTGATCGTCTTGCTGATGGCTTCCGGCAGCGGGCCCGAATTGCCGATGCAGGTGGTGCAGCCATAACCAACAAGATTAAAGCCGAGAGCATCGAGGTGCTTGGTCAGGCCAGCCTTGGCCAGATAGTCGGTGACGACTTGCGAGCCGGGGGCCAGCGAGGTCTTCACCCACGGCTTGACCTTCAGGCCCTTGGCCACCGCGTTCTTGGCCACCAGGCCGGCGGCGATCAGGACCGAGGGGTTGGACGTGTTGGTGCACGAGGTGATGGCGGCGATGACCACGTCGCCGTGGCCGACGTCGAAGTTCTCGCCTTCCACCGGGGCGCGCAGGTCAGGCTGATCGGCCTTGCCAAACTCGCCGACCAGCGACTCCTGGAACTTGTACGAGGCCTCGGCCAGCAGGACGCGGTCCTGCGGACGCTTCGGGCCGGCCAGCGACGGCTGGACGCTCGAGAGGTCGAGTTCCAGGGTGTCGGTGAAGGTCGGCTCGGGCGTGCCCGGCTCCCACCACAGACCCTGTTCCTTGGCGTAGGCCTCGACCAGGGCGACGCGCTCGGGCGTGCGGCCGGTGCCCTTCAGATAGGCCACGGTCGAGGCCGAGATCGGGAAGAAGCCGCAGGTAGCGCCGTATTCCGGGGCCATGTTGGCGATCGTCGCCTGGTCTTCCAGGGTCAGGTTGGCCAGGGCGTCGCCGTAGAATTCGACGAACTTGCCGACCACGCCCTTCTTGCGCAGCATCTGGGTGACGGTCAGCACCAGGTCGGTCGCGGTCGCGCCTTCTGGCATGGCGCCGGTCAGCTTGAAGCCGATGACTTCCGGAATCAGCATCGGGATCGGCTGGCCCAGCATCGCGGCCTCGGCCTCGATGCCGCCCACGCCCCAGCCCAGAACGGCCAGGCCGTTGACCATGGTCGTGTGGCTGTCGGTGCCGACGACGGTGTCGGGATAGGCGACTTCATCGCCGTCCACTTCGTTCGTCCACACGGTCTGGGCCAGGTATTCGAGGTTCACCTGGTGGCAGATGCCGGTGCCGGGCGGCACGACGCGGAAGTTGTTGAACGCCGACGAACCCCAGCGCAGGAAGCGGTAGCGCTCGATGTTGCGCTCGTACTCGCGCTTGACGTTGTCGTCATAGGCCTTCGGGTTGCCGAAGTTGTCGACCATCACCGAGTGGTCGATGACCAGGTCGACGGGGTTCAGCGGGTTGATCTTGGCCGGGTTGGCGCCCAGGGCGACCATGGCGTCGCGCATGGCGGCCAGGTCGACGACGGCGGGAACGCCGGTGAAGTCCTGCATCAGCACGCGGGCCGGACGGAAGCTGATCTCGTGCTCGACCGAGCCCTTGTTCTGCAGCCAGGCGGCGACGGCCTTCAGGTCGTCTTCCGACACCGAAACGCTGTCTTCGTTGCGAAGCAGGTTCTCCAGCAGCACCTTCATCGACACCGGCAGCGACGAAGTTCCGGTCAGACCGGCTTCCTCGGCGGCGCGAAGGCTGTAATAGACGTAGGACTTGTTGCCGACCTTCAGTTCGCGGCGGGCTTTCAGGCTGTCAACAGACGCCATTCTTGAGGATCCTTCTCTGTCCACGGCCGCCCGAAAACCGCTCCCGGGATCACGCGCTGATCGGAAGGGACACACAGGTTCCGCCTCCGCGCCGCGTACCACCCAAAACGACTGGAGGGGGACGACCGCGCGCTTATTAGCGCCGCCGTCGTCGAACGTCCATGTCGCGCACGGGGTCTTGACGTGTTGAGAGTTGTTCTCATTAAGGAACTGGCGATCACGCGGGGCGAGCGCACGCTGTTTTCGCGCCTGGATCTGACGCTGCGCGCCGGCGAGGCGGCGGTGCTGACGGGCCGCAACGGGGCCGGCAAGACCAGCCTTTTGCGGGCCGTGGCGGGCCTGCTGCGCCCCGCCGAAGGAACGATCGCCTTCGAGAGCGAGACCGGACCGATCGAGGCCGACACCGCGCGGGCCGAGCACCTGCACCTGCTGGGCCACCAGGACGGGCTGAAGTCCAGCCGGACGGCCTGGGAGGAGCTGCGCTTCCAGACGCTGTGGACCGGCGGAACCGAGGATAACGCCCGGGCGGCGGCCAAGCGCTTCGACCTCAATCGCCTGCTGGACCTGGAAGTCCGCCGCCTGTCGGCCGGCCAGCGCCGTCGCCTGGCCCTGGCGCGACTGGCGGCCAGTCCGCGGGCGCTATGGCTGCTGGACGAGCCGATGGCCCCGCTGGACGCGGGCCAGCGCGCGGCGTTCGGCCAGGTGATGGCCGAGCACCTGGCCGGCGGCGGCATGATCCTGGCCTCGGTGCACGATCCGCTGCCGATCCCGACCCGGTCGGTGCCCATTGGAATGGAAGGAGCCGGGCGATGAAAGGCTTCGGCATCCTCCTGCGGCGGGAACTGGCCCTGGCCTGGGGCAAGGGCGGCGGGCCGCTGCTGGCCCTGACCTTCTACGCCTGCGTCGTGGTGCTGCTGCCAATGGCCTCGGGCCGCGCGCCCGAGCGCCTGGCCGCCATCGCGCCCGGGATCGCCTGGCTGGCCCTGGCCCTGGCGGCGCTTCTGTCGCTGGAGCGACTGTTCGAGCGCGACTACGAGGATGGGACCCTGGACCTGCTGGCCCTGGGCCCCGCGCCGCTGGAGGCCGTCGCGGTCGCCAAGTGCCTGGCCCAATGGCTGGCCACCGGCGCGCCGCTCGCCCTGGCCGCGCCCGTCGCGGCGCTGATGCTGGGCGCGGATCTCAAGGTCATGCCGCTGCTGGTGCTGTGCGCCCTGGCCGGCGGCCTGGCCTTCGCCTTCCTCGGCGGTCTCGGCGCGGCGCTAGCCCTGGGCAGCAAGCGCGGCGGCCTGCTGGTGGCGGTGATCGTCCTGCCGCTGTTCGCCCCGCCGGTGATCTTCGGAGCCGGGGCGCTGGACGGCTATTCGGCCGGCCTGCCGTGGACCGGCGGGCTGCTGCTGCTGCTGGCCTACTGCGTCGGCGCGATCGCCCTGTCGCCGCTGGCCATGGGCGCGGCCTGCCGCAACGCGCTGGACTGAGCCGCCCATATCAAGGGGTTGGCGCCACCGTCGCCTGGATGTCGCCCAGCGCGGCCTTCTTCTCACCCAGCACCACCGCCAGAGAACCGCCGATGATCAGCAGGCCGCCGGCGAACAACGCCGCGGTCAGGTGGTCGCCGAACAGCAGCACGCCGCAGCAGGCGCCGATCAGCGGCTCGATATTGATGAACACCCCGGCGCTGGCCGCCCCGACCCGGGCCGCGCCGTACTGCCAGGCGGCGGTGGCCAGCAGGGTGGCCAGGACGCCCTGGGCCAGGATCGCGGCCCAGACGGGCGCGCTCAGGGTCAGTTTCGGCGGGCCGTGCATGACGAAGGCGATCGGCAGGACGGTCGCGGCCGCGATGATGATCGACACCGCCGGGATGGCCATGGCGTTCGGGGCCTTCGGCGCGCGGCGCAGGGTCAGCAGCCAGGCCAGGAACAGGAACAGCGCGCCCAGCGACAACGCCACGCCCAACGGCGAGCTGGCCCCGTCAGGCTTGCCGGCGATCAGGGCCGCGCCCAGGGTCGCCGCCGCCACCCCGATCCACGACATCCTCGAAACCGTCTCGCCCAGCACCTTGGCGCTGACCGCGATCAGGGCCGGCATGGCGCCGACCAGCAGGGCCGCGACCGTGACGCTGACATGGGCCAGACCCTCGAACTGGACCATGAAGGCCACGCCGTAGAGCACGCCCGCCAGCAGCACGACCGGCGACTTGAACAGGGCCCGGACCTCGGGCGAGCGCAGGGCGAACGGCGCGGCGGCCAGGGCGGCGACCACGAAGCGCAGCAGCACCATATGGGCCGCGTCCATCTCGGTCAGGATCAACTTGCCGGTCGGAAAGCCCAGGCCCCAGCACAGTCCCGCCAGCGCCAGGGCGACGAAAGCGATCGACTTCATGAAAAGACTCCGGACCGGAAACGCGGGCAGACCGGCGCGGACGCACGGCGGGACCGGCGTCCTCTAGATCACGACGATCCCGGAACTGGCAGCTGACATAAAGCACGCCCGCTTGAGCGCAAACACGGAACCTTTCGCGGACTTCGTCAAACATGGAACATTGTTCATGTTTTCTGACATTTTCGCGCCATATCCCGATGGCCAAGCTCTCGTCCTCATACGACAGGGAGCTCACAACCATGCGTAAAACCCTTACCCGCCTGGCGTTTGCAGGGGCTGCCACAACCCTTCTCGCCGGCGCGGCCCTGGCCCAGGTTCCGCCGCCTCCGGCCCCGCCCGCCCCGCCGCCGCCGCCGGAAGCGCCCCTGCCCCCCATGCCTCCCATGCCCCCGATGGACATGATGATGGCGATGGGTCCGGACATGATGTTCATGCGCCAGGATCGCCACGCCGACCCGGAAAAACGCGCCCAGCGTCTGCGCGACATCCTGCAGCTGCGCGGCGACCAGGACGGCGCCCTGAAGGCCTATGTCGAGGCCACCACGCCCAAGATCGTCATCGAGAAGCGCGAAGTCTCCAAGGACGACAAGAAGGATGGCGACTCCAAGCGTGACGGAGGCGAATGGGCCGAGCGCAAGCCGCTGACCACCCTGGAGCGCCTGGACCGCGTGACCAAGGCCGCTGACGCCATGAAGACGCGCGCGGAAGCCACCCGCGCTTTCTACACCGCCCTGACTCCGGCCCAGCAGAAGACCTTCGACATCCTGGGCATGGGCGAGGGCGAAGGCGACCAGCGCGTCTTCGTGCGTCGCTTCGAAACCCGCGGCCCGATGATCAAAAGCGACGACCGTAGGGTCGTCATCCAGCGCAAGGTCGGCTGACCCCGACCGAGCACGAAGGCGCGTCGGGCCTGCAACCGACGCGCCTTCTCCTCTTCAGTAGCGATACGACCATTGCCCGCGCTCTCGCCGCGCTCTAAGCAGCCGATATGGACGCGCGCCACACGTTCGATTTCCTGACCAACCCCGAGCGGTTCATGGCCTTCTCGCGGTGGGCCGCGCCGTGGCTCGGCGCGCTGTCGGCCCTCGCCGGGATCGCCGGCCTGGTCATGACCTTCCTGGTCCCCGAGGACTATCAGCAAGGCGACACGGTGCGGATGATGTTCATCCACATTCCGGCCGCCTCGCTGGCCATCTTCATCTATGTCTGTCTGGGCGCGGCCAGTTTCCTGGCCCTGGTTTTCCGCCAGGCCCTGGCCGACCTCGCCGCCCAGGCCTGCGCCCCGATCGGCGCGGCCTATACGGCCCTGGCCCTGATCACCGGCTCGCTGTGGGGCAAGCCGATGTGGGGCGCCTGGTGGGTGTGGGACGCGCGCCTGACCTCGGTGCTGGTGCTGCTGCTGTTCTATCTGGGCTACATGGCCCTGCGCGGCGCTCTGGAAGATGAGCAGAAGGCCGCCCGCGCCGCCGCGATCCTCGCTTTGGTCGGCCTGATCAACCTGCCGATCGTCAAGTTCTCGGTCGAGTGGTGGAACACCCTGCACCAGGGCTCCTCGACCTTCATGGCCAAGGACGGCGACGGCCTGCCGGCCATCTACGCCTGGCCGGCCGTCCTGATGGGCCTGGCCTATCTCGGCGGCTTCGGCGCGCTGTGGCTGGTCCGCATCCGCGGCCTGGTGTGGCGGCGCAAGGCCCGGAGCCTGGCCATGAAGCTGGCGGAGGGCGCGCGATGAGCTTCGACTTCGACGCCGGCAAGTACGCCGTCTATCTGTGGCCCGCCTTCGCCATCTCGGCGGCGGCTTTCGCCTGGATGATCGCCGACAGCCTGCTGACGACCCGCCGGTGGAAGCGCGAGGCCGAACGCCTGCAGGCCGAGTTGAACGAGGTCGGCCAAGAAAGTGTCGGGCCGTGAGGCGCTGGCTGGCCTTCGCGCCGCTGATCATCCTGATCGCCCTCGCGGCCCTGTTCGCGGGTTTCGCCCTGAAGCGTGATCCGCACGTCCAGCCGCACGCCCTGGTCGGCAAGCCGATGCCGGCCCTGTCCCTGCCCGAACTGGACAGCGGCCGCCCGGCCCCGATCCGGGCCACAACGGACGGCCCGATCCTGGTCAACTTCTTCGCCTCGTGGTGCGCCCCCTGCGAGGTCGAGCACCCGCAGTTGATGGCCCTCAAGGCCCAGGGCGTGAAGGTGGTCGGCATCGCCTACAAGGACGCCCCGGCCAACACCCAGGCCTTCCTGACCCGCCTGGGCGATCCCTTCGCCGAGCGGCTGGTCGACCGCGACGGCCGCGCGGGCCTGGAGTTCGGCGTCACCGGCGTGCCGGAGACCTATCTGGTGAGCTCGGACGGCACGATCCTGGCCAAGCACACCGGCCCGCTGACGCCCGACGCTGCCGAGGACCTGCTGAAGAAAGCCCGCTAGACCGCGCCCTTCCCGAAGGAAGGACGCGGCCCAGAGCGTCGGCCTCAGCCCTGGATGAAGGCCAGCAGGTCCTTGTTGATCGTCTCGGCCTCGGTGGTCGCCATGCCGTGCGGGAACCCCGGATAGGTGATCAGCTGACCGTTCTTCAGCAGCTTGATCGCCTGGCGGGCCGAGGCGTCGATCGGCACGACCTGATCGTCCTCGCCATGCAGCACCAGCACCGGCACATCGATGACCTTCAGATCCTCGGTGAAGTCGGTTTCCGAGAAGGCCGCCACACAGTCGTACAGCGCCTTGACGCCAGCCATCATGCCCTGGCGCCACCAGTTGTCGATCACGCCCTGGCTGACCCGCGCGCCCGCGCGGTTGAAGCCGTAGAACGGGCCGGCGGCGACGTCGCGGAAGAACTGGGCGCGGTCATTGGCCGTGCCATTGCGGAAGCCGTCGAACACCTCCAGCGGCAGGCCGCCAGGATTGGCCTCGGTCCTCAACATCAGCGGCGTCACGGCGCCGACCAGCACGGCCTTGGCGACGCGGCCCGGCTCGGCGCGGGCCACGTAGTGGGCCACCTCACCGCCGCCGGTCGAGTGACCGATGTGGATGGCGTTCTTCAGGTCCAGATGCTTGGCCAGGGCGATGACGTCGGCGGCGTAGGTGTCCATCTCGTTGCCGGTGTCGGTCTGGCTGGACCGGCCGTGGCCGCGACGGTCATGAGCGATGACGCGATAGCCCTTGCCCAGGAAGAACATCATCTGCGCGTCCCAGTCGTCCGACGACAGCGGCCAGCCATGGTGGAAGACGATCGGCTGGGCGCTCTTCGAACCCCAGTCCTTGAAGAAGATCTGGGCGCCGTCGCTGGTGGTGAAATAGCCGCTGCTCATGTCCGTTTTCCCTCTGGCTGGGAGGCCGTCTGGCCCGTCCCGTTGTCCCGATGAGGAGAGAATGAACGCGGACAATCATCACGGATATGGAAACTATGGAAATCCATTGTTTCCAATTTGGAACTTTATCCGCCGACGCCCTTGAGCACCCAGTCGTAACGCTGGGCCGGCTGGTAACCGACGATCGGGCTGGCGCGGACGATTTCCCGCAGGTTCTCGTCGAGATCGCGCATGATGACGTCGATCAGAGAACTGCGGGCCACCCGGATGGCCTCATCCTTGGGCGCGGTCCGGGCGCAGGCCGGACAGCGCGCGGCAAAACCATCGCCCTCTCGCACAACCTGGACATCGACGCGGCACGCTCCGCACTGCACGACATGGTCGGCCATCGCTCGCCTCCTGTTCCGCAACTCAGAATGGAACAAAGAGAGAACAATGAAAAGCCAAAACGCAAAACGGGCGGCCCCTTTCGGAACCGCCCGCCTGATAGCGTCCGGAATGGAAGCTAAAGAGGCTTACGCTTCTTCGGCCGCCGCTTCCTTCTTGGAAAGGTCTTCGCCAGTTTCCTGATCGACGACCTTCATCGACAGCTTGGTCTTGCCGCGATCGTCGAAGCCCAGGAGCTTCACCTTGACGATCTGGCCTTCCTTCAGCACGTCCGACGGCTTGGCGACGCGTTCGTTGCTGATCTGGCTGACGTGGACGAGGCCGTCCTTGGCGCCGAAGAAGTTCACGAAGGCGCCGAAATCGACGACCTTCACGACCTTGCCGTCGTAGATCTTGCCCACTTCGGCTTCGTCGGTGATCGACTTGATCCAGTCGATCGCGGCCTTGATCTTGGCGCCGTCCGAGGCCGAGACCTTCACGGTGCCTTCGTCGTTGATGTCGACCTTGGCGCCGGTGGTGGCGACAATCTCGCGGATCACCTTGCCGCCGGTGCCGATCACTTCACGGATCTTGTCGGTCGGGATGGTGATGGTCTCGATCTTCGGCGCGAAGTCGCCCACGTCGGCGCGCGGCGCGTCCATGGCCTTGTTCATTTCACCGAGGATGTGAGCGCGGCCTTCGTGAGCCTGGGCCAGGGCCTGCTTCATGATCTCCGGGGTGATGCCGGCGATCTTGATGTCCATCTGCAGCGAGGTCAGGCCTTCGCTGGTGCCGGCGACCTTGAAGTCCATGTCGCCGAGGTGATCTTCGTCACCCAGGATGTCCGACAGAACCGCGAAGCCGTCCTTTTCCAGGATCAGGCCCATGGCGATGCCCGAGACCGGACGGATCAGCGGAACGCCGGCGTCCATCATGGCCAGCGACGAACCGCAGACCGTGGCCATCGAGGACGAGCCGTTCGACTCGGTGATCTCCGAGACCAGGCGGATCGTGTAGGGGAAGTCTTCCTTGCTCGGCAGCATCGGGCGCAGGGCGCGCCAGGCCAGCTTGCCGTGGCCGATTTCGCGGCGGCCCGGGCTGCCCATACGGCCGGTTTCGCCGACGCTGTAGGGAGGGAAGTTGTAGTGCAGCAGGAAGGATTCCTTGTAGGTGCCTTCCAGGGCGTCGATGAACTGCTCGTCGTCGCCGGTGCCCAGGGTGGCGACCACGATCGCCTGGGTCTCGCCGCGGGTGAACAGGGCCGAGCCGTGGGTGCGCGGCAGGATGCCGACTTCGCCCAGGATCGGACGGACGGTGCGGACGTCACGGCCGTCGATGCGCAGGCCGGTGTCCAGGATGCCGCGACGCACGACGTCGGCTTCCAGTTCCTTGAAGATCGCGCCCAGCTTCTGCGGGTCGTAGCCGGCCGGATTGGTGTCCGACTTGCCCAGGGCCTCGATGGCCTTCTTCTTGGCGGCGCCGATCGCTTCGTAGCGGTCCTGCTTCTTGGTGATCTTGTAGCCGGCGGCGATGTCGGCGCCGACAATGCCCTTCATCTCGGCCTTGATCGCGTCGGTGTCTTCCGGCTCGAACGCGAAGGGCTCCTTGGCGGCGTGCTCGGCCAGGTCGATGATCGCGTCGATCACCGTCTGCATTTCCTTGTGGGCGAAGTTGACGCCGCCCAGCACGATCTCTTCCGAAAGCTCCTGGATCTCGCTTTCGACCATCATCACCGCTTCGGTGGTGCCGGCGACCACGAGGTCCATCTTGCTGTCCTTCAGCTCGTCGAGCGTCGGGTTCAGCACGTATTGGTCATTGATCCAGCCAACGCGGGCCGCGCCGATCGGGCCCATGAACGGGGCGCCCGACAGGACCAGGGCGGCCGAGGCGGCCACCATGCCCAGGATGTCGGGATCGTTCTCGAGGTCGTGCTGCAGCACGGTGACGACGACCTGGACTTCGTTCTTGAAGCCCTTGACGAACAGCGGGCGGATCGGACGGTCGATCAGGCGGGAGACCAGGGTCTCCTTTTCCGACGGACGGCCTTCGCGCTTGAAGAAGCCGCCCGGGATCTTGCCGGCCGCGAAGGTCTTTTCCTGATAGTTGACCGTCAGCGGGAAGAAGTCCTGACCGGGCTTCTGGCTCTTGGCGAACACGGCGGTGGCCAGGACGACGGTTTCGCCCATGGTGGCCAGAACGGCGCCGTCGGCTTGACGGGCGATGCGACCGGTTTCGAGGACCAGCGTCTTGCCGCCCCACTCGATCGTCTTGCGCTTGATATCGAACATTTTTTCTTCTTTCGGTTCCGAAGGACCCATTTCCTTCAGGACGGACAGGGGCGGGCGGCCGAAGGGCGGTCCCGAGATTTCCTCATCCAGTTCGACAGACGTCCGAAGACAGTGATCTCCGGCTTACGTGTTCGGATCGCGCATGGCGGACCCGCGGCAACCTTTCGTTTCGGCCTGTCTCGAAACGAAGGCTTGGACTTTTTCGCGTGACGGGCGCCGAAACCGGAAACCACTTTCGGCAAACCGTTTTCGACCGGCACGCTTCAGAAAAACGTTCGGCCGCTCTACGAAAGCAGAGCGGCCGAATTGTGCCTTAGCGACGCAGACCCAGCTTTTCGATCAGGGCCTGATAGCGACCGGCGTCGGACTTCTTCAGGTGGTCGAGAAGCCGGCGACGCTGGGAAACCAGCTTCAGCAGGCCACGACGGCTGTGGTTGTCCTTCTTGTGCGTCTTGAAGTGCTCGGTCAGGTTCGAGATGCGTTCCGAGAGGATCGCGACCTGGACTTCAGCGCTGCCGGTGTCGCCGGTGGTGCGGGCGTGTTCGGCGATAAGAGCGGCTTTGCGCTCGATGGTGATCGACATCGGGTTGTCTCCGCTCAGGTGAGTTGGAAGACCCGCACCGGATTGAGCTTCCCGGCGCGCATCTCGCACAGGGCCACCAACCTGTCGCCGGACATGGCGGAAACGGTGCGATCGCCGGGCGTGAGCTCGGCTTTCAGCGTTTCAACCTGCCTCGGAAGCAGGACGATGGCGCGTCCCTGTGCAAGCCGGAAGGCGTCTTCGTCGGTCACGGCCAACGCCGGGATGTCGTCCAGCGCGGTCTCGACCGGAAGCAATGCCTCCGACAGCCGGGCCTCATAGCTCAAATTCTCAAGGGTTTCCAGCGATATCGCGGTCGCCTCGGCGAAGTCGCCCACCCGCGTCCGGCGCAGCTCGGCCACGTGACCGCAGGTTCCCAGCGCCTTGGCCAGGTCCCGGACCACGGCCCGCACATAGGTGCCCTTGCCGCATTCCATCTCCAGCGTGACGTGGTCGGCGTCGGCCTGCTCGACAACCTTGAGGTCGAAGATGTTGACCTTGCGGGTCGGCAGCTCGAACTCGACGCCGTCACGCGCCAGGTCATAGGCGCGCTCGCCGTCGACCTTGATGGCCGAGAAGTTCGGCGGGACCTGGTCGACCTCGCCGATGAAGGCGGGAAGGGCGGCTTCGACCTGCTCGCGGGTCGGCCGCACGTCGGAGGTTCCGGTCGTCTCGCCCTCGCGGTCCAGGGTCGTGGTGTCGCGGCCCCAGGCGATGGTGAAGCGATAGGCCTTGTCGGCGTCCATCAGGAACGGAACGGTCTTGGTCGCCTCGCCCAGGGCGATGGGCAAGATCCCCGTGGCCAGCGGGTCCAGCGTGCCGGCATGGCCGCCCTTCTGGGCGTTGAACGCCCGGCGCACCCGGCTGACCGCCGTGGTCGAGGTCAGGTCGTAGGGCTTGTCCAGGCAGATCCAACCCGAGACGGCGTCACCCTTCTTGCGGCGGGCCATGCCTAATGCTCGTCCCCATGGCCCTGATCGTCTTCGCCGGCGACGTCCGAGAGGGTGCGCACGTCCTGCTGCACGCGCGGGTCGTCGAACAGGCGGTCCATGTAGGCGGCGGCGCCGAAGCTCTCGTCGTGGATGAACTTCAGGTCCGGCGTGAACTTCATGTCGATCACCTTGCCCAGGCGCCCGCGCAGGAAACTGGCCCCCCGGTTCAGGGCCTTCATGACCTCTTTGATGTCCTCGTCCCCGCGGCCAGCCTCGCCCTTCAGGCCAGCGCCGAGGGGTTCGACGAAGCAGACGGCGTGGCGCAGATCGGGGCTCATCCGCACCTCCGACACCGTGAACGAGACGTTGACCAGCACCGGATCGGCCAGGCCTTCCTCGTGGAAGACATCGACCAGGGCGTGGCGGATCAGTTCGCCGGCGCGGAGCTGGCGTTGCGAAGGGCCCGTCGGGGAGGCCTTCTTGGTTTCGGCCTTCTTGGGGCCCGAGAGGCGCTTCATGGCGCGGAATCCTTGTGGCCCGGCCGGCGGATCGAACGCCGGTGCGCGGGGAAAATCGGAGGCGGGTGTCTAGGCGCGTAAGCGGCGGAAGTCCAGCCCCGCCCCCTTCCCTAGGCGCCAACCCGATCCTTGAAGAACGCGATCACCTTGTCCCGCGCCTTCATCGATCCGCTGTCCGGGACCGAGCGGTGCAGGTGCAGGGTCAGCACCGAGTGCGGGGCCATGGGCACGCCCGGCGCGGCGTCCGCGTCATCCAGCTCGACCACCTCGACCTTGTCGCCGAACTCGGCCTTCAGCCGCGCGATACGGGCGTCGGGCACCAGCTTGTCGGCGGAAAAGCGCAGGGCCAGCAGCGACAGATCCTCGTCCTTGAACCGCCGCTTGGCGCAGGCCAGCTCCGAGGCCGAGCAATCCAGGCCGCCCTTGTCCTTCAGCGGCAGGGAGGGTTGGGACAGCACGGGCGCCACCACGGCCGGTTCGGTCATCATCGCCAGGGCGAAGCCACCGGTGAAGCACATGCCGACCGCGCCGACGCCCTTGCCGCCGCAGTCCTCGTGCGCCTGGCGGGCCAGGGCCCGCAGCCAGTCGACGATCGGGCTGGAGCGGCCGTCCTTCCAGACGCTGAACTCGCGCCGCACGCAGATGTTCTTGAGGATCACCCCGATCGCATAGCCGCGCGTGACTTGCTTGGCGGGCTTGCCGAACAGGCTGGGGCAATAGGCGGTCAGGCCCGAGGCGGCCAGGTCGCGGGCGAAGGCCAGCACGCCCGGATGCAGGCCCGGCACCTCGTGGATGACGATCACCGCCGGCCCGGAGCCGATCTTGTAGACCTCGCGCGTCCAGCGCCCGTCGTCGAACTCGAAGCGCTCGAATCCCGACAGCCCGTCGTCAGCCATGCCCGCCCCCTCTTTGTTTCGAGAAGGCTAGAGCATTTTCCGACGAAGTGGATACCGGTTCGGCGTCGGAAAATGCGTCAAAGCAAAAGGCTCCCGGTCAGGATCAGAAGGCCATCGCCCGCTTCCAGGCGGGCCGCGGCCTGCCCGGCTCGGGACGTTCGGAGAGATCGCCCGGCTCAAGCAGCAGGCGGATCTCGATCTCGGCCGAACCGTCAGCCGGCGCGGGACAACGGCGCACCCAGGCGGCGGCGTCCTCGCGCGAGGCGACATCGAAGACCCAAAAGCCGGCCAGGGTTCGACCTTCAGCGGAGGCGTCGGCTTCCATCCGCGCGCCGCGGGCCGACAGCCTCGCCCGGTCCGCCACGCCGGCCCTGACGAGTTCCGCGTCATAGTCCCGCATCGCCTGGCCCAGTTCCGGCCCGACGTCGGTTTCGACCTTCAGCAACACCATGAACCGCATCGCGCGTCTCCCGCCGGGAAATCGCCGGCCTCATCCTAAAGACGCGCCAGCCCCTGTTGTTGCGACATGCGGCGGCTAAATTCTTGAACGATCGCCTAGTTGGTTGTGTCGGGATGCTGGGGATTGTCGGTCCAGTCCGACATCGGGTCCGGTCCGTCGCGGCCGCGCGGCAGGCGCCACTCGCCGCGATACGAGAAATCCAGCGTGCCACAGAGCCGCGCCTTCCCCTCCGCCTTCGGATCGTCGCCGAACGCCTGGATCCGCAGGTCGCGGCGCAGGGCGATGGTGCTGAACGACAGCCACAGCCGCGTCGAGCCGGGGCAGAAGGCGCGGACATAGATCTTGCCTTGGGCCGCCGTGGCGTCGACCTCATAGAGCGAGGCGTCGGCGTCGACGCCCTCCATGCCCGAGAGGCCACCTGGACCCAGGTCCTTCTGGCGGCCGTCCTTCAGCCGCGCCTCGGCCGGCACGCCGGTGGCCAGCACCTTGATCGGCCGGCTGGCGCCCATGAAGCCCTGGTTGAAGAGGATGGTCACGCCAGCGCCGGTCAGCCGCTTGGCGTCGGCCGAGATCGGGTCGTACGAGAACAGCCGGGTTTCGGCCCGGGCGGCGGTGGCCGACAGCAAGGCTAGGGCGACGCCCCCCCAGACGACTGGCTTCATCGTTTCAGATGCAGGTTCGCGGCCTCGGCGTCGAAGCTCGTCAGGCGCCAGGTCGCCCCCTCTTGAGTGAAGGTCAGCAGGCAGGGGCCGTCCTTCTTGGCCGCGCAGACCCGGCCGTCGCCGACGGGGCGTAGCGCGCCGGCGATCGCCACCCGGCCCGGGATCGGCCGATCAGGCGTGTAGCCATAGTAGTTGGCGGCCGCGTGGAAGGTTTCCGGCCGGATCAGCGCCTCGCCGGCCGCGTCGGCCAACGGGCCCGCCGCCAGGGCGGCCAGGGCCATGACCCCGCTGCTCTGCCCGCCGCGCTGACGCGCCTCTTCCATCAGCCGCGTCTCGATCTGGGCTTTCAGCGCCCGGCGATCGACATGCGCCTCGAACGTCGCCCGGTCGTTGTCGCGGATGGCGACCAGCAGGTCGTGCACGTCGCCGCCGGCGTCGAGACGATTCACGGTCGCGCAGGCCGCGAGCGATGCGGCGACGGCGGTGAGAGCGAGGAGGGCCTTGATACGCATACGAAAGGGGTAGCGCCGGATTGGGGCGATTTCCAGTCTCGCTTCGAGTCCCCAAGCAATACCCAGACAAAGACAAAGGGCGCGGACCTCGCGATCCGCGCCCTTCGAATTTTCGATCTCGCGATCAGCCCTAGTCGAGCTGGCGCTTGATCTCTTCGACGGTGAAGCACTCGATGGTGTCGCCGACCTTGATGTCCTGGAAGCCGGCGAACAGCATGCCGCACTCCTGACCGGACGGGACCTCGTTGACCTCGTCCTTGAAGCGCTTGAGCGTCGCCAGGGTGCCCAGTTCCAGAACGACGATGTCGTTGCGGATGATCCGGACCTTGGCGCCCTTGCGGACCACGCCCTCGGTGACCCGACAGCCGGCGACCTTGCCGATCTTCGAGATGTCGAAGGCCTGCAGGACCTCGGCGTTGCCGAGGAAGGTTTCGCGCTGGATCGGGGCCAGCATGCCCGAGAGCACGCCTTTGATGTCGTCCAGCAGGTCGTAGATGATCGCGTAGTAGCGGATCTCGACCCCTTCGCGTTCGGCCAGGGCCCGCGCCTGGGCCGAGGCCCGGACGTTGAAGCCGATGACCGGCGCGCCGGCGCCCTTGGCCAGCATGACGTCGCTTTCGCTGATCGCGCCGGCGCCCGACAGGATGATCCGCGCACGGACCTCGTCGGTCGACATCTTGTCCAGCGAACCGATGATCGCTTCGGCCGAACCCTGCACGTCGGCCTTGATGACCAGCGGCAGTTCCTTCAGCTTCTTGTCCTGCAGCTTGGCCATCATGTCGGCCATCGAGGCGCCGGCGCCCACGGGGGCCATCGACTTCTCGCGCTTCTGGCGGATGCGGTACTCGGTCAGTTCACGGGCGCGGGCTTCGTTCTCGACCACGGCGAAGGCTTCGCCGGGCGAGGGGACGCCGTCCAGACCCAGGATCTCGACCGGGGTGGCTGGTCCTGCCTCGGTCAGCTGCTCGTTGCGCTCGTTCAGCAGGGCGCGAACCCGGCCGAACTGGGCGCCGGCGACGACGATGTCGCCGCGCTTCAGCGTCCCGCGATTGACCAGCACGGTCGAAACCGCGCCGCGACCCTTGTCCAGCTTGGCCTCGATCACCACGCCGTCGGCGGTGCGGTCGGGGTTGGCCTTCAGGTCCAGCACTTCGGCCTGCAGCAGGATGGCGTCGAGCAGCTCGTCGAGACCCGTGCGCGCCTTGGCCGAGACCTCGATAATCTGGGTGTCGCCACCCAGGCTTTCGACGACGATCTCGTGCTGCAGCAGCTCATTGACCACGCGGGTCGGATCCGAGCCCGGCTTGTCCATCTTGTTGACGGCGACGATGATCGGCACGTTGGCGGCCTTGGCGTGTTTGATCGCCTCGATCGTCTGGGGCATCACGCCGTCGTCACCCGCCACCACCAGCACGACGATGTCGGTGATGTTGGCGCCACGGGCGCGCATCGCCGAGAAGGCGGCGTGGCCGGGCGTGTCGAGGAACGTCACGCGCTGGCCGTCCTTCAGGCGAACCTGATAGGCGCCGATGTGCTGGGTGATGCCGCCGTGTTCGCCGGCCGCCACGTCCGTGGAGCGCAGGGCGTCCAGAAGCGACGTCTTGCCGTGGTCGACGTGACCCATGATCGTGACGACCGGGGGGCGCGGCTCCAGGTGATCGTCGATGTCCTCGGCGCCGATGAAGCCTTCTTCGACGTCGGCTTCCGACACGCGGCGCACGGTGTGACCGAATTCGGTCGCCACCAGCTCGGCGGTGTCGTTGTCGATGACGTCGTTGATCTTCAGCATCACGCCCTGACGCATCAGGAACTTGATGATCTCGACGCCGCGCACGGCCATCCGGTTGGACAGCTCCTGCACGGTGATGACGTCGGGAATGACGACTTCACGCGCGACGCGGGTCTGTTCGGCGACGCCGCCGCGACGCTTTTCCTTTTCACGTTCGCGGGCCCGGCGAACCGAGGCCAGCGAGCGCATGCGGTCGGCGGAATCCCCATCACCGGCCACGGCCTGGATGGTCAGACGGCCTTCGCGGCGCTGCGGAGCGCCCTTGACGCGCGAGACGGCCTTGTTGGGCGCGTTGGCGGCCTTGCGGCGATCATCGTCGTCGTCCGGACGGCGGCTGACTTCGCCGCCGGGACGCGGGGCCGAACGCATGGCGCGTTGGATTTCCGGCGTGGCCGGAGCCTGAGCCGGCACGCCCGGACGCGGACCGCGCGGCGGACCGCCGGGACCCGTGCGGGCGCCGGGCGCCGGGCGCGGGGCCAGGGCCGAATAGCGGACGGTCTGCTGCGGGCGGTCGCCTTGCGGACGATCACCCTGCGGGCGGTCGCCACGATAGCCGCCGCGGTCGCCCTGCGGACGATCGCCGTCGGGACGCGGACCGCGCGGGCGGTCGCCTTCCGGACGCGGGGCGCGTTGACCAAAGTTGGCGCCGGCGTCGGGGCGCGGGGCGCGCTGGTTGAACGGACGGTCGCCCTGCGGGGCCGGACGATAGGTCGTCGTGCTCGGACGATCGTCGCGACGCTCGCGGCTAGGCTCGTAGGTGCGGGTCTGGCCAGCGGGAGCCGCCGGGCGAGGCCCGTCGTGACGCGGACCTTCATGACGCGGACCTTCATGACGGGGCGCGTCCTGGCGCGGAGCCTCGGCGCGCGGAGCCGCCGGAGCCTGGGCCACGGGACGCTGAACCGGCGCGGCCGGTGGCGGCGTCACCGGTGCGGCGGGCGCGACCGGAGCCGGCGCCGGAGCCGGTGCTTGAGCGGCGGGCGCTTGAACCGGCGGCGCGGCGGCGGCGCGTTCGGCCGCGGCTTTAGCGGCGGCTTCGCGCTGAGCGGCTTCCTGAGCGGCGCGGGCGCGGGCCTCGGCGGCGGCCTGGTCGGCCGCCTGACGCGCTTGGTTTTCGCGCGCGGCGTCGACGACGCGCTGGCGAGCGCGCAGTTCTTCCTGCGAGAGACCACCGGCCGAACCGCCGCCCGACGGGGCGTGGCCGCCGCCTTGCAATGACTGCTGGCGCGGCGGCGGCGCGTCATGGCGACGCTCAGCCGAAGACGGCGCGGCGAGATTGCCCGTCGCGGACGCGTGCGGACGCGTGCGCTTGGTTTCGACCACCACCGTCTTGGTCCGGCCGTGGCTGAAGCTTTGCTTCACGACCCCGGCGCTCACCGAGCCCTGGCGGGGCTTCAGGGTGATGGGGGCTCGTCCGCCGGGTCGGCCGTTTTCGTTCTCGTCGCTCATGCGCTCGCTTGTACTTCCGCCAGGCGGTACCTGGCTAAAAAACCGCATTTTCCATGTGAGAAAGGGGCCTGGACGTACCTGCCGAGGCAAGCGCGTTTCCCGACCCTTCACTCACGAACGCGACCCGAATAGCCGCGCCCAACGTCTAAGATTCTAGAGCTTTTCCATCGCACTGAAGCGGATCCAGTGGGATGCAAAAGCTCTAGAGCCTGTCCCGGCCGGTTGACCGACCAGGGCGAACAGGCCCGCCCTCTTAGTCCAGTGACCTTCTCATCCGCCGAGGGCGGGAAGGCCGCTAGCCGTCCTCACGTCCGTTCGCCGACCATTCGGGAGGCAAAAGCGGGCGGAAACCTGACAAACGCTCGACATCCAATGTCCAACGTTCGGCGCCGCGCCCGGCGAGGAGTGCGGTGTGTATCACATTCTCCCCGCCCAAGGCCAAACTCAATTCATCCGAATTGAAGGCGCCCAGCAAACGAGGCGGCGTGGGGGCCTTTCGGGCGGCGTTAAGTATCTTGCGGCGACCATCGGCGGCCGCGTCGGACGCCTCGATCAGCCAGGCCACCTTGCCCGTTCCCAGGGCGGCGACCACCTTTTCGTATCCCGAGATAATGCTTCCAGCCTTGCGCGCAAGGCCCAGGCTGTCCAGCAGCCGGCGAACCAGCAAGGCCTCGACCTGGTCGGCGAGATCCGCCGGAACCGTCAGCTTGGTCTTGGCCGCGCGCGAGAACAGGCCCTTCTTGGCCGCCGTGGCGATCGAGTCCCGGTCGGCGCCGACCCAGATACCTCGGCCCGGCAACTTTCTCGCCACGTCGGGCGTGACCGTCCCGTCCGGCCCCGCCACGAAGCGGACCAGGCGCGCTTCGTCCGTCGCCTCGCCCAGGACGATGTCCTTGCGCAGACGATTGGCCTCGGCGTGGGTTTTGGGGTCGGTCTCGGTCATCTTGTCTTTTGCTTGGAGCGAGGCGAACGCCGCGCTCCGGAATGGCGAACGGCCCCGCGGATCGCTCCGCGAGGCCGTCGTTTCACGCTCCGAAGGGCTTAGGCCTCTTCTTCGGAGACGGCTTCTTCGGTCGCGGGGGCCTCGGCGACGGCTTCGCCTTCGCCTTCAGCTTCAGCTTCAGCTTCGGCCTCATACTCGGCTTCCGCTTCGTATTCCGGTTCCGGCGGCGCTTCGACCCAACCCATGGCGACGCGGGCGCGCATGATCAGGGCCTCGGCGTCTTCCGGCGACAGGTTGAAGCTTTCCAGGATGCCCGGCTCGCGCACGCGCTCGCCGTTCTTGGTCTCGAACCAGCCGCGCATGTCGTCCGGCACCAGACCCGCGAGGTCTTCCACCGTCTTCACGTCGCCTTCGCCCAGGGCCACGGCCATGGCCAGGGTCACGCCCTCGACGGCCAGGAGTTCGTCCTGCACGCCCAGCTCCAGACGCTTGGCGTCCAGGGCGGCGGCTTCCTTGTCGAGGAATTCGCGAGCGCGGGCCTGCAGCTCCTCCGCGGTTTCCTCGTCGAAGCCCTCGATCGAGGCGATCTCGTGCGGTTCGACGAACGCCACGTCTTCCACCGCGGCGAAGCCTTCGGTGACCAGCAGCTGGGCGATGACCTCGTCGACGTCCAGCGCTTCCTGGAACAGGGTCGTGCGCTCGGCGAACTCGCGCTGACGGCGCTCGCTCTCCTGGCTCTCGGTCATGATGTCGATCTGCCAGCCGGTCAGCTGCGAGGCCAGGCGGACGTTCTGGCCGCGGCGGCCGATGGCCAGCGACAGCTGCTCGTCCGGCACCACGACTTCGACGCGCTCGTCTTCCTCGTCCATGACGACCTTGGAGACTTCGGCCGGGGCCAGGGCGTTGACGATGAAGGTGGCCTCGTCTTCCGACCACTGGATGATGTCGATCTTCTCGCCCTGCAGCTCGGCCACGACCGCCTGCACGCGCGAGCCGCGCATGCCGACGCAGGCGCCGACGGGGTCGATCGAGCTGTCGTTGGAGATGACGGCCATCTTGGCGCGCGACCCCGGGTCGCGGGCCACGGCGCGGATCTCGATGACGCCGTCATAGACTTCCGGCACTTCCTGCGCGAACAGCTTGGCCATGAAGCCGCCGTGCGCGCGGCTCAGCATGATCTGCGGGCCCTTGGTCTCGCGACGGACGTCGTAGATGTAGGCGCGGATGCGGTCGCCGACGTTGAAGTTCTCGCGCGGGATCGACTGGTCGCGGCGCATGATGCCTTCGCCGCGCCCCAGGTCGACGATGACATTGCCGTATTCGACGCGCTTGACGCTGCCGTTGACGATCTCGCCGACGCGATCCTTGTACTCTTCGTGCTGACGCTCGCGCTCGGCTTCGCGGACCTTATGCATGACGACCTGGCGGGCCATCTGGGTCTGGACGCGGCCGATCTCGAACGGCGGCAGAACTTCTTCGTAGATCTTGCCGACCTCAGCGTCGCGCCAGGTGCGCTTGGCGATCGACAGCTGCATCTTGCCGATCTCGCCTTCCAGCTCGGCGTCGTCGGGCACCACCTCGATCACGCGCTTCTGCGTCATTTCGCCCGTGCGCGGGTCGATCTTGACGCGGATGTCGTGCTCGGCGCCGTAGCGGGCGCGGGCGGCCTTCTGCAGAGCGTCCTCGATGGCCTCGATGACGACTTCCTTCTCGATGCTCTTTTCACGCGCGACCGCGTCGGCGATCTGCAGGAGTTCGAGCCGGTTGGCGGAGATGCCGATGGCCATGGTCAGTCCTCTTCACTTTCGGACAGGTCGTCGTTGTCGGATTGAATGCGGGCGGCGCGCTGCTTCGCGCCCCGCTCCATCAGGGTGTCGGTCATGACGAGCTTGGCGTCGATGATCCAGGCGAAGGGGAAGTAGACGGTGACGTCGTCCTCGCCCTCGATGTTCAGGCCGACCTGGTCGTCTTCGATCCCGGCCAGCTCGCCCTTGAAGCGCTTGCGGCCCTCGGCCACGCGGTCGAGTTCGATGCGGGCCTCGAGGCCGGCATAGTCGGCGAAATCCTTCAGGCGGGTCAGCGGCCGGTCGATGCCGGGGCTGGAGACCTCCAGCGTATATTCGCCGGCGATCGGGTCGGCGGCGTCGAGGATTTCGGAGATCCCGCGCGACAGCTTCGCGCAGTCCTCGACGTTCATGTCGCCGCCGCTGCCGTCTTCCCGCAGCGGATGTTCGGCCATGATCTGCAGGCGACGCTGCTCGGCGCCGCCCATCAGGCGCAGCCGGACGATCTCGTAGCCAAGGGTTTCGGCCACGGGATCGAGCATGTCGATCAGATCACGGTCTTCCTGCGTCTTGCCGCGCACGTTCTTCTCAACTCGATACGGCTGGCGGGAAAACTCCCGTTCAGCCAAACAAAAAGCGGCAGCCTTTCGGCCGCCGCTCGAAAGCGCCATCTAGCGCTAACGGACGATGTAGGACGCTTTATAGGCGAATTGAAAAACCTTGTCGACTCCATCGGCGTACGCCCCTTCCGCGCCGCAGCAATTTTAGGAAGAGCCTGTCCATTTTGGATGCCTGCATCCAAAATGGATAAACAGGCTCGTTTTAAAAAAGTAGAGCGTGATGGCCGCCAAAACCGCTCACACTTTTGGCTATCACGCTCTATAAGCCAGCCCGCGCAGGCCGCCTCCCCGCGGACCTCATAAGACGAAGAGTCACAATGGACCTCTCCAAGATCCCCACCGGGGCCAACCCGCCTTACGACCTCAACGCCATCATCGAGATCCCGCAGGGCGGCGAGCCGGTGAAGTATGAGATCGACAAGGAAAGCGGCGCTCTGATGGTCGACCGCTTCCTGCACACGGCGATGTTCTATCCGGCCAACTACGGCTTCATCCCGCACACCCTGGCCGACGACGGCGACCCGGCCGACATCATGGTCGTGGGCCCGACTCCGGTGGTGCCGGGCGCGATCATCCGCTGCCGCCCGATCGGCACCCTGATGATGGTCGACGAAGCCGGTTCGGACGAGAAGATCCTGGCCGTGCCGGTCGACAAGCTGCACCCGTTCTATACCGGCGTGTCCAGCTGGCGCGACCTGCCGACCATCCTGACCGAGCAGATCGCCCACTTCTTCCAGCACTACAAGGATCTGGAAAAGGGCAAGTCGACCAAGATCAGCGGCTGGGCGGACATCGAGGAGACCGCCGACATCATCCGCACGGCGATCAAGCGCTACAACGAAACGTACTAGGCCAGACGATGACGCCCCTCCCCCTCGTGGGGAGGGAAGGTCAGCGCCTATGCCCTGACGAAATCCAGGAACACCGGCGCGCAGTCGCCCAGCTTCTTTTCCTCGTAGCGCGTGGTGACGTGGTCGGCCGGAATCGCGTTGCGGTCGGCGTCGGCGTCGGCGAAGCGGAAATTCGCATCGGCCAGCACCCGCTCGGTGGTCCACTCGCCGTAGTCGGCCCAGTCGGTGGCGAAGCGCAGGGCCGCGCCCGGCTTCATGACGCGCGCCAGCTTGGCCACGAACTCCGGCTGGATCAGACGGCGCTTGTTGTGGCGCGCCTTGTGCCAGGGGTCGGGGAACATGATGAACACGCGATCGAGGCAGGCGTCGGGCAGCCAGTCGACCACGTCGCGAGCGTCGCCCTCGTGAATGCGCACGTTCTTCAGCGCCTGCTCTTCCACATGGCGTACGGCGCTGGCCACGCCGTTGACGAACGGCTCGGCCCCGATGACCAGGGTCTCCGGAACGCGACCAGCCTGGGCGGCCATGTGCTCGCCGCCGCCGAAGCCGATCTCCAGCCATACGGCCTTGGCGCCCGGCATCAGATCCAGGGGCAGGAACGGGCCCTGCGGCACGGCGATCTCGGGCAGCAGGGTGTCGAGCAGAGCCTGCTGGCGCGGCTTCACCGGGCGCGCCTTGATGCGGCCGAACGAGCGCAGCGGCCCGTGGGGAATGGGAGCGGAAGTCATGGGCGGCGTCTTAGAGCTTTGAAAGCGAAATGAAAACGGGCTCCGACCCGGATGGATCGGAGCCCGCTTCGCGAGGGGTCGAAGGTGAGGCTTACGCCAGGCCCTTCAGTTCGCCCACGAGGTCGGTCTTCTCCCACGAGAAGCCGCCTTCGTTATCCGGCGTGCGGCCGAAGTGGCCGTAGGCGGCGGTGCGGGCGTAGATCGGGCGGTTCAGCTGCAGGTGCTCGCGGATGGCGCGCGGGGTAGCGCCGCCGATCAGCTGCGGCAGCACCTTTTCCAGCACCGCCGGATCCACCTTGCCGGTGCCGTGCAGGTCGACGTGGAACGAGACGGGGTGGGCCACGCCGATCGCATAGGCGATCTGGATGGTGCAGCGGTCGGCCAGGCCCGAGGCCACGACGTTCTTGGCCAGGTAACGGCAGGCATAGGCCGCCGAGCGGTCGACCTTGGTCGGATCCTTGCCCGAGAACGCGCCGCCGCCATGCGGAGCCGCGCCGCCGTAGGTGTCGACGATGATCTTGCGGCCGGTGACGCCGGCGTCGCCGTCCGGGCCGCCGATCTCGAAGCGACCGGTCGGGTTGACCAGCCACTGGGTCTTCTTGGTGATCAGGCCGTCCGGGAACACCGGCAGGATGTGCGGCTTGATCAGGTCCAGCACGCGCTTGGAGGTCGCGGCCTTGCCGTCGATCTTCTTCTTGTGCTGATGGCTCACGACGATCGAGACGACCCGCACGGGACGGCCATTGCCGTCATATTCCAGGGTCACCTGGCTCTTGGCGTCCGGCTCCAGCGCCGAGAGCTCGCCGCTGTGACGCAGCTCGGCCAGGCGCTTCAGCACATTGTGGCTGTACTGCAGGGTGGCCGGCATCAGCTCCGGGGTCTCGGTGCTGGCGTAACCGAACATGATGCCCTGGTCGCCGGCGCCTTCGTCCTTCTTCTCGGTGGCGTCCACGCCCTGGGCGATGTGCGCCGACTGGCCGTGCAGGAAGTTCGAGTACTTCGCCTTCTGCCAGTGGAAGCCCTTCTGCTCGTAGCCGATATCCTTGATCGCCGCGCGAACCTTGGGCTCGAGCGAGGCGAGGATGTCCTTGGTCAGCTGCTTGTTGGCCTTCTTGTCGCCATCCGGCTTGCCGGCGCGGACCTCGCCGGCCAGGACGATGCGGTTGGTCGTCACCAGGGTCTCGCAGGCGACGCGCGCCTCGGGATCGACGGTCAGGAAGGCGTCGACGACGGTGTCGCTGATACGGTCGGCGACCTTGTCGGGGTGACCTTCAGAGACGCTCTCGCTGGTGAAGATGTAGGACGAACGGCTCAAGAGACAGCTCCGGTCATGAAATTCCGCGCAGGCGGACAGGCGCCCGGTACGGCGTCAGTTAGACCGGAACCATATAAAGATATGTTTATGCGATCAAGCGGCGCTTGAGGGACTTACGACTCGTCGTCGCCGGGTTCCTCTTCCTCGGCCATCGAGCGAACAAGCTCCAGGATCCGCCGGCGCACCTTCGGCTTGGTGATCCGAGGGAACAGGCTGGCCAGTTCCAGGCCTTCGGGCGTCATCAGGAAATCGTGGACGAACACCTCGCCGCCCTCGGCCACGCCCTCGCTGGCGGTATCGGCCAGGCCCTCGAAGAAATAGGCCACCGACGACTGCAGGCTCTTGGCGATTTCATAGAGCTTGCTGGCGCTGACCCGGTTGGCGCCGCGCTCGTACTTCTGGATCTGCTGGAAGGTCAGACCCAGATGCTCGGCCAGTCGCTCCTGGCTGACGCCCAGAATCTTCCGGCGCATGCGGATACGCGCCCCGACGTGCAGGTCGATGGGGTTGGGGTGGCGCTCGGTGTGCGGCAGGTCGCTCATACCCACGCTTGATAGCTGAAATTGCGGTTTTAATTCAGCCTAAGTCTTACAGGCGCGCAATAGAGGAAAAGGACTTACCTGCTCGCAGGCGAACTGACGCAACCGCAGATATCAGTAGAAGCGCAAGAAACGCGAGATTTCCGAAGTTATCGAAGGGTGTAATCTCACCCATCCCCGGTATTTGCGCATCGACGACGCCGCTTTTGCCTAAATCAAGCCGGGCCCCCGGGATGATCCGACCACGCGCGTCGATGACAGCGCTTACTCCGGTGGGCGTGGCGCGCAGGATCGGCTTGGCGCTCTCGATGGCGCGATAGCTGGCCAGATTGAGGTGCTGCAAAGGTCCGGACGTCACGCCGAACCAGGCGTCGTTCGACACATTGATCAGGGCGCGGACGTTCGGATCGCTTTTGGCCAAGCCGGGAAACAGGCTCTCGTAGCAGATCAGCGGCTGGACCAGCAGGTCGGGCGCGATGCGAAGGGGGGCCGGGCGCGGACCCGTGGCGAAGCTGTCGCCCAGATGCGTCAGGCTCTTGAAGCCGATGAGGGTGAGGAACTTCTCCGCCGGCAGGTATTCGCCGAACGGCACCAGCCGATGCTTGTCATAGATCCCGACCACCGCGAGATCCGTGGCCGTGCGACGCAGGGCGATCAGGCTATTATAATAGACTGGCGCCTGGACCGGCCCTTCGTAACGATAACCGCCGATCAGCAGCAGCTGCCCAGGCTGGAGACTGTCGACAATCGCCTGGCGGACCCAAGTCCCCGGCGCGAGATAATCGTTGGTCGCCGCCGGCAAGGCGCCCTCGGGCCAGATCACGATGTCCGCGGGCCTGTCCTTGTACGGCGCCGCGGTCAGCGAGACATAGGACTGTACGATCCGCGAGAAGCGCTCGGCGTCCCACTTGGCGTCCTGCTGAATGTCGGCCTGGACGATCCGCACGGTGGTCGGCGGGCCCTCGGCCAGCGGTCGCGACTGCGCCACCGCGCCGTAGGCGTAGAGCGCGACGAGGCCGGCGCCCGCCGCGCCCAGCGCGACCTTCCCGGCCTTGCCCTCGCGCCACGCGGCGGGAGCGGCGGCGATGGCCAGGGTGATCCAGGTCAGGCCGTAGGCGCCGACCAGGGCGGCGGCCTGGGACGGGAAGGATCCCGCCCGCCAGGTCTCGCCCGGGAGGTTCCAGGGAAAGCCGGTCAGGACGTGGCCGCGCGCCCACTCCAGCGCCGCGAAGGCCCCGGCGAAGGTCAGGACCCGCCAGGCGCTAGCCGGCCGAACCCAGCGGTAGAGCAGCGCCGCCAGGCCCCAGAACAGCGCCAGGCCCGAGGCCATGGCCGCCACGGCGAAGGGGGCCATCCAGCCCTGGTTGGCGGCGTCGACCATGAAGGCCTCGGCGATCCACCAGGTGCTCAGGCTGAAATAGCCCACCCCGGCCAGCCAACCGCGCCAGAAGGCCGAGCGCAGCGGCTTGGCCGGATTGGCGTCGTCCAGAAGATGAAGAAGAACGGCATAGCCCAGCAGCCCCGGCAGCACGCCGAACGGCGGATGGGCCAGGGCGGCGGCAAGGCCGGCGATCAACGCCAGAAGCGGGGCGCTCCAGGCCTTCGCGCGGAAGTCCGTCCACGCGGTCACGAGGCTCCAAGGCCCTCGGAGACGGTCCCGGCCAGCGCTGACTGCGGCGACGAACCGCCGCGCACACGCACCCGGCGCACCCGGCGCGGATCGGCCTCGACCACCTCGAACTCGTAGCCGTCCGGATGGGCGATGACCTCGCCCCGCTGCGGCACGCGGCCGGCCAGGGCCACGACCAGGCCGGCGACCGTATCGATGTCCTCTTCCATGTCCGAGGGGGCCAGCTCGCGGCCGAGGGCGGCCTCCAGTTCTTCCAGCGGCGCGCGGGCGTCGGCGTCGAAAACCCCGCCTGGCCGCGCCACGATCGCGACGGCGGCCGCGTCATCGTGCTCGTCGTCGATCTCGCCGACCACCGCCTCGATCAGGTCTTCCATCGAGACCAGACCGTCGGTGCCGCCGAACTCGTCGATGACCAGGGCCATGTGGATACGGCTGGTGCGCATGCGGAGCAGGAGATCGGCGGCCTTCATCGAAGCGGGCACGTACAACGCGTCACGGCGCAGCTTGTTCAGCACCAGATCGCCCGCCGCCGGCCGTCTGGCCTCGTCGGAGAGCAGGCGGAAGATGTCCTTGACGTGGACGACGCCGACGGGATCGTCGAGGGTCTCGCGATAGATCGGCATCCGCGAGTGCTCGGCCTCGGCGAACTGGGCGACGACCGTCTCGAACGGCGTCGAGAGCTCGACCGAGACGATGTCGGCGCGCGGAGTCATGACGTCGGCGACCCGCAGGGTCTGGAAGGCCTCGGCCTGGTCGACGATGTCGATGACGCCGGTCGCGGCCGGGGGTTCGGGCGGCCGCGAGGGCTCGCCGCCGGTCAGCTGTCGGCGCATACGCCGGAAAAACGCCCGCACGCCCCGGCTCCTGCGAGCCGGACCGGCGGGCTGTTGACTAGGCTCGTCGCTGGGCATGGCCCCTGTCAGCGCCCCTCTTCATCACCGGCATAAGGATCCGGAACGTCCAGACCCGCCAGAATTTCGCGCTCGAACGACTCCATGGCCTCCGCCTCTTCGTCGTCCTCGTGGTCGTATCCTAGGAGATGAAGCACGCCATGCGCCACCAGATGTTGCAGGTGGTGGGCGAGAGGCTTGCCCTGCTCGGCCGCTTCACGGGCGCAGACGCCATAAGCCAGGGCGATGTCGCCGATCTGACCCTCGGGGTTGGCTTCCGGATTTTGCGGCGAGGGGAAGGACAGGACGTTGGTCGCGTAGTCCTTCTGGCGGAAGTCGCGGTTCAGGGCCTGGACGCTGTCGTCGTCGGTCAGCAGGATCACGATCCCCTGGCCTTCGATGTCCTCGTGCGCGTCCAGCACGGCCTGGGCCGCGCGCCAGACCAGAGCCTCGGTATCCGCCTCGGCCCGGGTCCAGGCCTCGTCTTCGATCTCGATGTCGACGGTGATGGTCATCTAAAGGGGCGTACTCACTTACCGGGGCGTGCTTTGGGCCGCGTCGGCGTCATAGGCCTTGACGATCCGCTCGACGAGCGGATGGCGGACGACGTCGGCCGAGGTGAAGCGCGACACCGACACGCCCTCGACCCCCTCCAAGATCGAGACGGCATGGGCCAGACCCGAATCCCGCGGGTTCAGAAGATCGACCTGGGTCGGATCGCCGGTCACCACCATGCGCGCGCCTTCGCCCAGGCGCGTCAGGACCATCTTCATCTGCAGGCGCGAACAGTTCTGGGCCTCGTCGACGATGACGAAGGCGTGCGCCAGCGTGCGGCCGCGCATGAAGGCGATCGGGGCGACCTCGATCTCCAGCTTTTCCCGACGCCGACGCAGCTGATCGGCCCCCATGATGTCGGTCAGGGCTTCCCAGACCGGGGCCATGTAGGGATCGACCTTCTCGTTCAGGTCGCCCGGCAGAAAGCCCAGCTTCTCGCCGGCCTCGACGGCGGGGCGGGTGACGATCAGACGATCGACCTCGCCGCGCATCAGCATGCCCGCCCCATGGGCCACGGCCAGGAAGGTCTTGCCGGTGCCGGCGGGACCGAGGCCAAAGCTCAGCGGATGGCTGGCCATGGCCTCCATGTAGCGGGCCTGGCCCTTGGTCTTGGGCGAGACATTACCCTTGCGCACCGCGCGGGGCGAGGCCTGGCCGCCAGTTTCGTGAGCCTGGCCAATGGCGATGCGCACGTCGGCCTCGACCACCTCCTCGCCGGCGTCGGCGCGGGCGGCCAGGCTCTGCAGCACCCGCTTGGCGCCGGTGCGGCCGCGCGCGTCGCCGGTGATGGTGACGCCGCCGCCCGGGGTCTCGATCAGCACCTTGAAGGCGTCTTCGATCAGGGCGGCGTGACGGCCGGACTGGCCGGTAACGGCGATGACGGCGTCGTCGGACAGCGGCAGGAACTCAGGGGTGCGGCTCAAGCGGTCTCCCAAATGGGCTGGATCGTGTCGGGATTGGCTTCCAGGACGCCGCCCAAGCTCATCTTGGCGGCGCTCTCGATGCGGACGGGCGCGATCGTCCCGATCAGGCTTTCGGGGCCCTCGGCGTGGACGGCCTGCAGATATGGGCTGCGCCCCACGATCTGGCCAGGGTGGCGGCCCGACTTCTCGAACAGCACCGGCATCACCTTGCCGACCTGGCTGGTGTTGAAGGCGCGCTGCTGCTCGTCCAGCAGCTGGTTCAGGCGCTCCAGGCGCTCGGCCTTGACCGCCTCGTCGACCTGGCCGGGCATCGCCGAGGCCGGCGTCCCCGGACGGCGCGAATACTTGAACGAGAAGGCGCTGGCGAAGCCGACCTCACGGACCAGCTCCAGGGTCTTGTCGAAATCGCCGTCGCGCTCGCCGGGGAAGCCGACGATGAAGTCGCCGCTCATGGCGATGTCCGGTCGCGCCGCGCGGATCTTCTCGATCAGCTTCACATAGCTCTCGGCCGTATGATCGCGGTTCATGGCCTTGAGAATCTTGTCCGAGCCCGCCTGCACGGGCAGGTGGAGGTAGGGCATCAGCTCGGGCAGCTCGCCGTGGGCCTCGATCAGATCATCGCCCATGTCCCGCGGGTGGCTGGTGGTGTAGCGGATACGGTCAAGGCCATCGATCCTGGCCAGCTGGCGAACCAGCTTGGCCAAGGAAGAGCCGTCGCCGTCATAGGCGTTGACGTTCTGGCCCAGCAGGGTGACTTCGCGCACGCCCTTTCCGGCCAATTGCTTGGCTTCCTCGACGATGTCGTTGACCGGCCGCGACCATTCGCCGCCGCGCGTATAGGGCACCACGCAGAAGGTGCAGAACTTGTCGCAGCCTTCCTGCACGGTGAGGAACGCGGTCACCCCCGTGACGTGGCGCTCGGCCGGCAGGGCGTCGAACTTCTCGTCGGCGGCGAAATCGGCGGCCAGGCGCTCGCCGGTCGCCCGGTGGGCGCGGGCGATCAGCTCGGGCAGCTGGTGATAGGCCTGCGGCCCCACCACCAGATCAACCGCCTTCTGCCTTTGCATGATCTGAACGCCCTCGGCCTGGGCGACACAACCGGCCACGGCGATGGTCATGCGACCGCCGCTCTCGGCCTTCCGATCCTTCATCTGTTTGATGTAGCCGAGCTCGGAATAGACCTTCTCGGTCGCCTTCTCGCGGATGTGGCAGGTGTTCAGCACCACCAGGTCCGCGCCTTCCGGGTCATCGACCACGCCATAGCCCAGCGGGCGCAGGACATCGGCCATGCGCTCGCTGTCGTAGACGTTCATCTGACAGCCGTAGGTCTTGATATAGAGGCGCTTTTGCGGGGTCTCGCTCATGGGCGAGGTTATGGGGTCACGCGGCCCCTGGCGCAAGTTCGCCAGGGCCACACCCTCGCCGGATCAATCCTCCAGCGGAACGCCGTAGAGCTCCAGCCGATGGTCGATCAGCTTGTAGCCCAGCTTGCGGGCGATGGCGTTCTGCAGGGCCTCGATCTCCTCGTCCACGAATTCGACGACCTTGCCGGTCTTCATGTCGATCAGGTGGTCGTGGTGGTGATCGGGCGTCTCTTCGTAGCGCGAGCGACCGTCACGGAAGTCGTGGCGCTCGATGATGCCGCTTTCCTCGAACAGGCGGACCGTACGGTAGACCGTGGCGATCGAGATGTGCGGATCGATGGCGTGGGCCCGGCGGTGCAGTTCCTCGACGTCCGGGTGGTCGTCGGCCGACGACAGCACGCGCGCGATCACGCGGCGCTGGTCCGTCATGCGCATGCCCTTTTCGATACAGGCCTTTTCGAGTCGATCCACGGCGGAACCTCCGTCTGAGTCGCGGCAAGATAGGCGGTCGGCCCTTAAGTGTTAAGCGCCCGCCGCATGACAAGAGCGTCCTTGGCCCCATCCGGGTGGGGATAATAGCCCTTGCGCAGGCCGACCTTGGCGAAACCGGTCGTCTGGTAGAGGGCGATGGCCGCCAGATTGTCCGTGGCGACCTCCAGGAACATCGCCTCGGCCCCCGTCTCGGCGGCGATTCCGGCGGCGATTTCCACCAGCGCCGCGCCCCAGCCACGGCGGCGGGCGGCCGGATCGACGGCGATGGTCAGGATCTCGGCCTCGCCGGCGATCGAGCGGCACAGGATGAAGCCCTTGGCCTCGGCCGGCTCACCGGCCTCGCCCAGAACGGCGAAGACGCCGGGGGATTTCAAAAGGTCGTCGAACTCCGGCGCCGTCCAGGGCCGGTCGAAGGCCTTGTCGTGGAGATCGGCGAGATCGAAAGCGGCCTCGGAGCCGACGGGACGCAGGTTCATGATTGGGCGGCCGGCAAGGTCGCATAGGGCGCGCGCAGATAGAGCGGCCGGGGCGAATGGCTCGGCGTGGGCTTGGCGGCGGCCAGGCCCGCGACGGCGACGGGATCCGGCGCGGCCGGGGCCAGCACGGTGACGCCGCTCAGCGTGTCGGCCAGCAGCGGCGCACCGGAACCGACCAGGGTCGCGGGACCGCCGGAATAGAGCTCGGCCAGGCGCGCGGCGGCCTCGCCAAGGCCCAGGGCGTCCGGCGCCATCAGCGAGACGCCGTCGGCGAAGACCTGGATATACACTTGGTTCATCCGCGCATCGATGACGGCGGCGACGAAGCCCTTGTGGCCGAACGCCAGGCTCTCCAGCGTGTTGACGCCGACACACGGGATCGACAGCGCCGTGGCCAGGCCCTTGGCGAAGGCCAGGCCCACGCGCAGTCCGGTGAACGAGCCGGGGCCGACCGTCACGCCGATGCGGGTGAGATCCGCGAAGGCCACGCCGGCCTCGGCGGCCGCCTCGCGCGCCAGGACGCCGATCCGCTCCTGATGGCCGCGGGTCATGGGCTCGCTTCGGGCGGCCAGCACGCGCTCGCCGTCCAGCACGGCGACCGAGCTGGCGCCGAGACAGGTGTCGATCGACAGGATCATGGATCAGCCGGCGCCGACGACCGCGCCTTCGGCCGGACGCCAGATGAACGCATTCAGCTGGCCCTTGGCCTTCAGGGTCGCCTCGGGCGGCACGGCCTTGCCGGTGTAGCCGGGGACGCCGAACACGTAGGAGACGTTCGGGGCCTCGGGACGGACGCAGATCGTCTGATTGATCTCGCGGCCTTCGCCGGCCCGGCACTGGTCGACGGTGAAGCCGAGGCCGGCCCACTTGGCCAGGAGCTGCTCATCCTTGGGGCCCCGCGCATCGCCGGCGTCGACCAGGACATAGGCGATCTCGGCCTCGTCGTTCTTGCCGATCTCGGCCAAGGGCGTGTTGTCCTGCTCGACGGTGATGATCGGCTGGGCCGGGCCTTCGCCGAAGTGCATGAAGGCCTGCTCGACCTTGGCCTTGGGGAACAGCACCTTCAACGTGGCCAGATCGAAGGCGACCGAGCTGTTGATCGGACCGACACCGTCGTTGCTGACTTTCAGCGGGCCGCCGGCATAGGGCGCGATGGCGACACGCACGGGGGCTTTCGCGCCAGTCTCGGCGGCGGGCGTCGCGCCAGGAGCGGGCTGAGTCTCGTCCTTCTTGGCCGGCCCGCAGGCGGCGAGCAGCACGAGCGGCAGGGCGAGGAGGGTGTGGCGGAGGGGCATAACCCTCTTCTAGCGAATGTTCGCAACACGCACAAAATGCTTGTCATCCCGGCCGCAGCAAAGCGGAGAACCGGGACCCAGGGGTAGCCGCACCGCGCCGGCTCCTGGGTCCCGGACAGCCTCTGCGAGGCTTCCGGGATGACAAGGCTGGGTGCGTTACAGAATCTTCGCCGCCTCGTCGAAGGCGAGACGCGGATTGCGCGGGAACAGGCCCTCGTCCGTGCCGTGGCCGATCGAGACGATGAAGTTGCTCTTGATGTTGGTGCCCGCGAAGAACTCGGCGTCGACGCCGGCGTTGTCGAAGCCGGACATCGGACCGGCGTCCAGACCAAGGGCTCTCGCGCCCAGGATCAGATAGCCGCCCTGCAGCGAGCTGTTGCGCAGCGCGCCCCACTCACGGGCCGTCATGTCGCTGAACCAGTCCTTGGCGCCCGGGGCGTGCGGAAACAGCTTCGGCAGGGTTTCCGGGAAATCGAGGTCGTAGCCGACGATCACCGTCACCGGCGCCTGCAGGATCTTCGGCGCGTTCGAGCCCGACGCGAGCTTGGCCAGGCGCTCCTTGGCTTCCGGCGAGGTCAGGAAATAGAAGCGGGCCGGGCTGGCGTTGGCGGCCGTCGGGCCGAACTTCACCAGTTCGTACAGCGCGTGCAGCGTCTCTTCCGGCAGGGGGGTCGGGTCCCAGCCGTTGCGGGTGCGGGCTTCGGTGAACAGCTGGGCGAGCGCGCCGTCTTCGAGCTTGGCCATGATCAATCCTTCGGGAGGCTATCTGTAACTCTATGGGTTACGATATAGCCGCCCGCGCGACGGGATCAACCCTTCGCGCTCAGAGCGTCTGCTCGACCCGGGTCACTTCCGGCACATAGTGCTTGAGCATGTTCTCGACGCCGGCCTTCAGGGTCGCCGACGAGGACGGGCAACCCGAGCAGGCGCCGCGCATGTGCAGCCAGACCACGCCGGTCTGCGGCTCGAAGCGCGAGAAGACGATGTCGCCGCCGTCCTGGGCCACGGCGGGACGGATGCGGGTGTCGAGCAGTTCCTTGATCTCGGCGACGATCTGCGAGGTCTCCTCGTCATAGACGCCGTCCTCGTCGTGGCCGCCACCCCCATTGGCGCTGGCGCTCTGGTCGAGCAGGACCGGCCGACCGCTGGTGAAGTGGTCCATGATGGCCGCCAGGATCGGCGCCTTCAGGTGCGGCCACTGGGCGTCCTCGCCCTTGGTCACGGTCAGGAAATCGGGACCGAAGAACACCCGCGTCACGTCGCCCAGGTCGAACAAGGCCTTGGCCAACGGCGAGGCGTCGCCCTCTTCCGGGGTGCGGAATTCTCGCGCGCCCCCGCCCGAAGTATTTGAGCCCAGCACTTCGCGGCCGGGCAGGAACTTCAGGACCTCGGGGTTCGGGGTGGTTTCGGTCTGAATGAACATGACTCTGAAATGGACCTCGCGAGGTCGTGACGCAAGACCGGCCGCCGCGTTCACAAGACCGTAGACCGGCGAATTTTAAAAGTGACACAGGCGTCATTTTCTGGCGGTATGGCGGAATAACAATGGTCCGCGGGAGGATCCTGAAGATGAGCGATGGTTCGGTTGACCTGAAGGAAGCCGCGCGGGCTGAAGCCTACGCGATGCCCCTGGAAGACATCCACGTGGCCAGCCCGGCCCTGTTCCAGGCCGACGCCATGTGGCCCTATTTCGAGCGGCTGCGGAAGGAGGACCCCGTCCACTATTCCAAGGGCGACGAGGAGACCGGCCCCTACTGGTCGATCACCCGCTACAACGACATCATGACCGTCGACACGACCCATCAGGTCTTCTCGTCGGACGCGCACCTGGGCGGCATCACCATCCGCGACTTCGACGAGGACTTCGTCCTGCCGATGTTCATCGCCATGGACCAGCCCAAGCACGACATCCAGCGCAAGACGGTCAGCCCGATCGTCTCGCCGCAGAACCTGGGCCGGCTGGAAGGCGTCATCCGCGAACGGGTCTGCCAGATCCTCGACAACCTGCCGATCGACGAGCCGTTCGACTGGGTCGACAAGGTCTCGATCGAGCTGACCACCCAGATGCTGGCCACTCTGTTCGACTTCCCCTGGGAAGAGCGCCGCAAGCTGACCCGCTGGTCGGACGTGGCCACCGCCTCGCCCGAGAGCGGCATCGTCGAGAGCGAGGACGCCCGCCGCGCCGAGCTGCTGGAGTGCCTGGGCTATTTCACCAATCTGTGGAACGAGCGGGTCAACCAGACCGAGCCGGGCAACGACCTGATCTCGATGCTAGCCCACGGCGAGGCCACCCGCGACATGCCGCCGATGGAGTATCTGGGCAACGTCATCCTGTTGATCGTCGGCGGCAACGACACGACTCGCAACTCGCTGACCGGCGGCCTCTACGCCCTGTCCAAGAATCCGCAGGAAGAGGCCAAGCTGCGCGCCGACCCCAGCCTGATCCCGAACATGGTCTCGGAGATCATCCGCTGGCAGACCCCGCTCGCCCACATGCGCCGCACGGCGCTGGAGGACTACGAGCTGGGCGGCAAGACCATCAAGAAGGGCGACAAGGTCGTCATGTGGTACGTCTCGGGCAACCGCGACGACACGGTGATCGAGAACGCCGACGCCTTCATCATCGACCGGCCCGGCGCCCGCCGCCACCTGTCGTTCGGCTTCGGCATCCACCGCTGCGTCGGCAATCGCCTGGCCGAGATGCAGCTGAAGATCGTCTGGGAAGAGATCCTCAAGCGCTTCCCCCGGATCGAGGTGCTGGAAGAGCCCAAGCGAGTCTATTCGACCTTCGTGAAGGGCTACGAGCGGATGATGGTGCGGATCCCGGAGCGGCTTTAGCAGGCCGCCGCGCACCTAAGGCCTGTCCCGTTTAGCGGAACTGCCTAACGGGACAAAAGGCTATAGAATCAAATATTTATATCCCTTTAGTTTTAGGTGACGCCACCTGAAGCTAAAGGGCTCCAGGCGCTATTTCACGCAGGTTTTGGGCGACACGGCCTGACGCTCCAGGCCCGCCAGCATGGCCAGCGCCTCGGCCTTGGCGACCGGATGCAAGGCGCCGCGCCCCTCCGCGACCTGGTAGTCGCAATCGAGAAGCTCGAATGGCGGCTTCTCGTCGGTCGCATGCCGCTCCACCAGCATCCGGTCGGCGGAGGTCCAGACCGAACTCACGTCGGTCACCAGGGTCTGGCGGTCAGGCGACCGGATCCAGGTCTCGCCCTTGCCGCCGACCGAGACCTGGTAGCCGTTCGGCAGGACCTGCCTGCTCGGCATCATCGAGCCGACCATCGAGGCGATGAACAGCCCGACCGCGACCAGGACGATCAGGAAGATTATCTTCTGCCGGCTCACGGGGTCTCCAGACGTCAAGTCTCGCGCGCGGGTGCGCTCTCAGGTCGCGGAGCTATCGCGTTAACGCGGCGTTGACCATACTCGCCGAACCTCCGTTAACCATGTTACAGTTCGCGTCATGAGCAACGTTCGCCCGGCCGGCTGGCCGTCCGTCCCGTCGAAGCCCGCTTCCGCCCCCGCTACGGGTCCGGCCGCTCAGACGCGCGCGGCCTTCTTCCAGCAGGCCCTGGGCGACGCGGCCCCGACCCGTCCGGCCATCGCGCCGTCGACCGTGCAAATGCAGACCATGGCCCAGCCGCAACAGCGCCAGGCGCCGCAGAAGCCGTTCGTGCAGCCGGACGCCCAGCCCACGAGGATCCTGCGCCCCGGCTCGCTGCTGAATATCGTGGTCTAGCCCAGAGAGGCTCAGGCCGCCTTCTTCGCGGCCTTGTCCTTCTTGGGCTTCTTGTCCTTCTTGGGTTTTTCGGCCTTCGGCTTCTTGGCCTTGGGCTCCGGTTCGGCCGGGTGCAGCTCGGCGCCGGCCATGTCGGACAGCAGGTCGAGGAAGCCCTCGCGCTTGCCGGGCTTCAGCAGGGCCAGGATGCGGGCGTCGGCCATGCCGACCATCGGACGGATGGCCTCCAGGGCCTCGCGGCCGGCGTCAGTCAGGCGGACGCTGTTGGCGCGAGCGTCCTCGCTGGAGCGCTGGCGCTCCAGGTGGCCCTTGGTGATCATGCGGGCGACCATGTCGGCCAGGGTCGAGCGGTCGATGCCGGTGGCGCGGACCAGGGCCGTCTGGGTGACGCCCTCGTTCTCGGCCACGGCGGCCAGCACGGCGAACTGGCGCTGGGTGACCCCCGCCTCGCCGCACTCCTCGGCGTAGATGTCGAGCGCCAGTTGCAGGACCCGGTGAAGCAGGTGGCTGGGCGAGCGCTCCAGGAGACCCCCGACCGTCTTTTCGCCCTTGCTCTTGGCCATGCTCGCGCCCCCGTTTCCGCAGGCCGTGCTCGGCCGACGGACGAACGGTAGCACCTTTACACGTCGATTTGACGACAACGGTCCGTGGACGGTGGAAACGGCGCCTCTAGAAACCGGCGTCCGGCGGCTCGACCGCCGCCGGCTCGTCGCCCTTGGCCATGTGTTTCATCATGAACGGCACCTGGGTGGCGACGAACACAAGCGCCAAAGGCAAGAGACCGAGGCGGAACTTCACCCAGGTTTCAGTGTCCTGAGTGTTGCGGACGATCTCGTTCAACAGAGCCACGACGCCGAAATAGCCGCCGTAGCGCAGGGTCAGGGTGCGCCAGGCCGCGTCGGACAGGTGCAGGGCCTCGCCCATGATCAGCTTCAGCGGCTGGCGGCCGGTGAAGACGCCGCCGAACAGGAAGCCGGCCAGGGCCAGGTTGATCACCGTGACCTTGATCTTCACGAACACGTCGGAATGGAAGATCAGGCCCAGCGCGCCGAAAATCAGCGCCATGCCGCCGAAGAACAGCGGCAGCAGGGCCAGGCGCCGTTCGACCGCGAAGCCGACGGCCAGGGCCGCGGCCGAGGCGGCGACCAGCACCCAGGTCGCCTTCTGGAAATCCTTGGTGACGAAATAGGCGACGCCGAAGGCGATGGCCGCGCCGTAGTCGACGACCGTCCGGACCCAGCCGTTGCTCTTCTTCGGAGTCTCTGCGGACGCTTCGCTCACGGATCAGTCCTTCAGGCCGACGAGGGAGCGCGAAAAGGCGCGGGCGTCGAACGGTTGCAGGTCTTCCACGCCCTCGCCGACGCCGATCAGCTTGATCGGGCTGTCGGAGGCGCGCGCCACCGGCACCAGCACCCCGCCGCGCGCGGTGCCGTCCAGCTTGGTCATGACAATCCCGGACACGCCGACCTGGTTGCCGAAGATCTTCTCCTGGGCCAGGGCGTTGCGGCCGACCGTGGCGTCCAGCACCAGCAGGGTCTCGTGCGGATAGTCGGGATCGACCTTCTTCACGACACGGATGACCTTGAGCAGCTCGTCCATCAGGCCCTGCTTGTTCTGCAGGCGGCCGGCCGTGTCGATCAGCACGACGTCGTAGTGCTCGGCCTTGGCCCGCTCGACGGCCTCATAGGCCAGGGCGGCGGCGTCGGAGCCGGTGGGCTTGGACATGAAGTCGGCCCCGGCCCGATCGGCCCAGACCTTAAGTTGCTCGACGGCGGCGGCGCGGAAGGTGTCGCCGGCGGCGATCAGGACGCGGGCGCCCTTCTCGGTCAGGTCGGCGGCGATCTTGCCCAGGGTGGTGGTCTTGCCCGAACCATTGACGCCGATGAACAGCACCACATAGGGGCGCGGACCGCTCAGCGGGTCGAAGTCGCCCTGCCGATCGGCCAGTTCGGCGGCGATCAACTCGGCCAGGGCCTCCTTGACCTCGTCGTCGGTCGACGACTTGCCGAAGCGCGCCTTGCCGAAGGCTTCGGTGATGCGGGCGGCGATCTGCGGACCGAGATCGGCCTCGATCAGCATCTCTTCCAGCGCGTCCAGCTGTTCCTGGTCCAAGGGCTTCTTGGTGAAGACCCCGGTGACCTGGTCCGTCATCTGCTGGGACGACCGGGTCAGGCCGGAGGTCAGGCGCTGGAACCAGCCTTTTTTCTGTTCGGGCTTCTCGCTCATCCGCGCTCCTTTAGGGGAACGGGCGAAAGTGTAAATCGGAGATTACCGGCGCGAGGTTAGCGCGGTCGCGCGACGCGTGCGAAGAAAGGGCATGGACTTGCAACTTGACCCACTGGGCGCGGCGCTTTTCTGGCTCGACTACGCCGCCGTGGCCGTTTTCGGGGCAACGGGCGCCCTCGCGGCCGCCCGACGCAAGCATGACATCATCACCTTCGGATTCTTCGCCGCCATCACCGGCGTGGGCGGCGGCACCCTGCGCGACCTGCTGATCGGCGCGCCGGTCTTCTGGGTGCAGCGGCCGGGCTACATCATCGCCTGCCTGGCCGCCGCCACGGTGGTCTGGCTGCTGGGCAAACGCGGATGGCGGTTCCGCGCCCTCCTCTGGCTCGACGCCCTGGGCATGGCCGCCTACGCCGTGGTCGGCACCGCCAAGGCCCTGGGCCTGGGCGTCCACCCGTTCAGCGCCGTGGTCATGGGCGTGCTGACCACCGCCTTCGGCGGCGTGATCCGCGACGTCCTGGCCGAGGAGCCGAACCTGCTGCTACGCCGCGAGATCTACATCACCGCGGCGCTGCTGGGGGCGAGCGTCTTCGCGGTCCTGAAACTGCTGGGCGCGCCGTTCTGGCCGGCGGGCGTCACGGGGTTCGTCGCCGCGTTCGGGTTGCGGGCCTGCGCGATCAAGTTCGGCTGGAGCCTGCCAGGCTTCGCGGGAGAAGAAGAGGCCCACGACGCCTGACCTCTGGCGGCCTCGACCGCCTTGAGCAAGACCTGAAGCAGGATGTCCCTACCTCTTCGGAGTCAGCCTGAAGGTGACCTTGTAGCCGTTGTGATCGGACAGCACCGGCTCGTCCGCGCCATCGAAGGTGGCCTCGACCGCCCTGGGGGTGACCTCGACCGCATCGCCGCCCAGAAAGCCGATCAGGTCCTGGGTGTTCAGCCACGGCGCCTCGCCCGTGTAGGAGATCTGGGTGTCGCAGGCGCCCGGGTTCTCGTGACACCACCGGCTGACCACCATGAACGGGTAGTCGCTCATCATCTTGTCGAAGCGATCGGGCGAGCGGCGGACATTGAAGTCGCCGCCGACGATCAGTGGCGCGCCGGGCGTGCGGCTGGCCGACAGGAAACGGCCCAGCTCCTGGGTCTGCAGGGCGTGGGCCTCGTTGTAGCGCTTGCGCGGCACCTTCGAAGCCCCGTGCGAATTCATGTGGGTGTCGGCGATCTCGACCGAGGTCGGCAGGCCGGCGACCTGGATCGAGACCAGCATCACCCCCTTGTTGGCCAGGCAGTCCAGGCCCGCGCAGTAACGGTAGGCGTGCGACTTGACCCAGTCGATCGGATGGTTGGACAGCACCCACAGGCCGCTGGAGCCCCACTTGCCCCAGCCCTCGCCCTGGCGGCGATACTTCACGCGCCGGTAGTCGGTCTTCTCGCTCTTCAGGTAGTTTTCGTCGCGCTGGCCTTTGCGCGGCCCCCGCGCGACGTACGGATAGCCGCTCTCGTCGATCAGATCCCAGGTCTCGTCGCGAAAGCCCTCCTGGATCAGGACGACGTCCGGCTCCTTGCCCTTGGCGCGCATGGCGGCCAGCTCGTGGCCGATCTGCTTCAGCGCCGTCCCGCGACCCTTGCGGACCAGCGAGGGCAGGCCCTCGACATTGTAGGTCATGACGCTGAGCGTCACCGGCTTGGGCTCGTCGGCGCGCGCCGGCGCGGCCGTCAGCAGGCAAAGCGCCAGAAGGGCCCAGGCCGACCGGATCAGTTTGCACGCTCCGCGATGACGTGAGCCCCGTCATGACCGGTGATCGTGAAGGTTACAATCTCGCCCAGCGGCGCGGCGCCGGTGAAGCGGATCTCGGTGAAGTCGTCGGCGCGGGCGACGCCTTCCCGTTCGACCAAGCCCGGCAGGGTGCGGCCGATCTGGCGTTGCAGGTGGCGCTCCAGGCCGCGCTGGCCGGCTTCGCGCAGGCGCTTGGCGCGCGCCTTGATCAGCGGGCCCTTCACCGGCGGCATCCGCGCGGCCGGGGTGCCGGGGCGGGCGCTGTAGGGGAAGACGTGCAGGAAGGCCAGACCCGCCTCCTCGACCAAGTCCAGCGTGTTCTGGAACGCCTCTTCGGTCTCGGTGGGAAAGCCGGCGATCAGGTCGGCGCCGAAGGCGGTGTCGGGACGCACGCGGCGCACCTCGGCCACCAGCTTCAGCGCGTCCTCGCGGCTGTGGCGGCGCTTCATGCGCTTGAGGATCATATTGTCGCCCGCCTGCAAGCTGAGGTGCAGGTACGGCATCAGACGCGGCTCGGTCTCGAGCAGCTTGAACAGGTCCGGATCGATCTCGGCCGCGTCGATCGACGAGAGCCGCAGCCTGGGCAGGTCCGGGACCATGCGCAGGATGCGGCCGACCAGCTGGCCCAGGGTCGGCTGGCCCGGCAGATCCGCGCCCCACGAGGTGACGTCGACGCCGGTCAGCACCACCTCGCGATAGCCCTCGGCCGCCAGCTTGCGGACCTGCTCGACGACCTCGCCGGCCGGCGCCGAGCGTGAATTGCCGCGACCGTAGGGGATGATGCAGAAGGTGCAGCGGTGGTCGCAGCCGTTCTGGACCTCGACATAGGCCCGGGCGCGATCCTTGAGGCCGTCGATCAGGTGACCGGCGGTCTCCTTGACCGACATGATGTCGTTGACCCGCACGCGGGCGGTCGTGTCCGTCATCGCGCCCGGCGCGGCCTTTTCGGCGTTGCCTAGCACCAGATCGACCTCGGGCATGGCGGCGAAGGCGGCCGGATCGACCTGGGCGGCGCAGCCGGTGACGATGATCCGCGCGTCCGGCCGCTCGCGGCGCGCCTTGCGGATCGCCTGGCGGGCCTGGCGCACGGCCTCGTTGGTCACGGCGCAGGTGTTGAACACCACCGCGTCGGACAGACCGTCGGCGGCGGCGCGGGCTCGCATGGCCTCGCTCTCATAGGCGTTCAGGCGGCAGCCGAAGGTGACGACGTCGACGCCGTCCGGGCCCGACATGGTCGTGGCCGGACCGCCCTCCTCGCCCGCTTCCGGCCTGGGCTTCGGCGTCGCATTGATAACGGTGTAGCTGGCCATGACCTCAGGCCGCGACCGTCTCCGGCAGCTTGCCGGCATATTCCATGGTGATCGGGCCGGTCATGATCACGTGACCGTCACTCTCGCGCCATTCGATGACCAGCGAGCCGGTCTCGAACTGGACGCGCGCCTTGCGGTCGGTCAGGCCGCGACGCACGGCGGCGACCTGGGCCGCGCAGGCGCCGGTGCCGCAGGCTGCGGTCAGGCCCGCGCCGCGCTCCCAGACCTTAAGCTGGATGTGATCGCGAGCGGCGATGTGAGCGAAGCCGACATTGACGCCTTCCGGGAACAGCGGGTGATGCTCGACCAGCGAGCCGGTTCCCGTGGCGAAGGCGTCGCTGACCGGGGCGTCGACGAAGAACACCACGTGCGGATTGCCCATCGAGACGCAGACCGGCGTATGCACCAGCGGCGCGTCGATCGGACCGACCTGCAGCTCGACCCGCTCGGTGTTCATCTCTTCGGACAGCGGGATCTGGGTCCAGTCCAGGCCCGGGACCCCCATGTCGACCGTCACCAGCTTCTCGCCGGCCGCGACGCCCGACAGGCGGCCCGCGACGGTGTCGAACGCCACGGCGTCCTTGCCGGACGACTGCATCAGGAGCCACGCCACGCAGCGGGTGCCGTTGCCGCAGGCGCCGGTCTCCTCGCCATCCGAATTCCAGAAGCGCACATAGGCCGACGCGCCCTCCGCCTTCGGCGGATCGATGGCGATGACCTGATCGCAGCCCACGCCGCCGTCCCCGCGTTTGGCGATCGCGCGGATCTCCTCGGGGGTCGGATCAAAGGACTGGGTCTGGGTCTCGATGACGACGAAGTCGTTGCCCAGCCCGTTCATCTTCAGGAAGGTGCGGCTCATAGCCGGGCTATATAGTGGAAAGCAGAGCGAAATGCACCGCGACGAACAGGACCACGCCGGCCTTCGCCTGCGCGCCCGATTGCGGGCCCTCTATCACGGCGCCTCGCCGACGGCGGTGCGGTTCCGCTACGGGATCATCCTGATCGACCTGGCGATCATCGCCTTCTTCATCGCCGCCCCGCTGATGGAGCGGCACGGCCTGACCTTCTATCTGATCGACTACGGGGTGGCGGCGTTCCTGGCCCTAGACCTGAGCGCCCGCGCCGTGGCGCACGGGGACATCAAGTCCTGGCTCAGGAAGCCCATCGTCTGGCTGGACCTGTTCGTGCTGGGCACCCTGCTGTTTCCCGCCTGGCTGTTCAACTTCGGCTTCCTGCGGGTGCTGCGCCTGTGGACCCTGATCCACAGCGAGTTCTTCTGGCGCACGGTCGGACGGCGCTATGACGACACGCGGATCGAGGACATCACCCGGGCGGCCAGCTCGCTGGTCACCTTCGTCTTCGTGGTCACGGGCTTCGTCTATACGAGCTTCGCCGGCCGCCACGAGGGCATCGCCGGCTATGTCGACGCGCTCTATTTCACCGTCACCAGCCTGACGACCACCGGCTATGGCGACGTCACCCTGCCGGGCGTGTGGGGCAAGCTCTTGTCCATGGCGGTGATGCTGGGCGGCGTGTCGCTGTTCATCGGCCTGATCCAGTCGATCCTGCGGCCGCACAAGGTCGTCTATCAGTGCCACGCCTGCGGCCTGCGCCGGCACGATCCGGACGCCGTCCACTGCAAGGCCTGCGGCGTCCTGCTGAACATTCCGGACGATGGGGCGTGATCGGCTCGGCCTAGCTCTGGCGCGGGGGAAATTTTCCGATACCGTCCCGCGCCATGACCCTGCTCCGCACCTGTTCCGCCGCGGCCCTGGCCGCCATGCTCTCCGCCGCAGCGTACGCCCAGGAGGCCGATCCCCACCTGGCGCTGGAGGCGGTCGAAAGCCCTGACTCCCTGGCCTGGGTGAAGGCCCAGAACGACAAGACACTACCCATCCTGTCGAACGACAAGCGCTTCGCTGGCCTGCAGGACCAGGCCCTGAAGATCCTGTCGACCAAGGACCGGATCGCCATGCCGACCTTCATCGGCAAGACGGTGTTCAACTTCTGGCAGGACGAGACCCACGTGCGCGGCGTCTGGCGGCGCACCAGCCTGGAGTCCTACAAGACCGCCGCCCCGCAGTGGGAGACTGTCATCGACCTGGACGCCCTGGCCAAGGCCGAGGGCAAGAACTGGATCTGGAAAGGCGCCGACTGCCGTCCCAAGACCCACGACCGATGCCTGGTGAATCTGTCCAATGGCGGCAAGGACGCCGTCACGGTCCGCGAATTCGACCTGACCACTAAGAGCTTCGTCGACCCCGGCGCGGGCGGCTTCGTGCTGCCCGAGAGCAAGCAGTCGATCGAGTGGCTGGACCCCGACACCTTGATCCTGACGCGCGACTGGGGTGGAGGCACGACCACCGACAGCGGCTACGGCTTCGTCATCAAGACGCTGAAGCGGGGCCAGACCCTCGATCAGGCCGTCGAGGTCTTCCGCGGCCAGAAGTCCGACGTCTCGGCCGGGCCGAACGTGCTGCACGACGCGGCTGGCGACACGGTGGTGTTGCTGACCCGCGCCACCGACTTCTTCCACGACGAGACCTATATCTGGGACGGCAAGGACGCCAAGCGCCTGCCGATCCCGGAAAAGGTCGGCGTGCGCGGCCTAATCGACGGCAAGCTCGTCCTGAAGATCGAGGAGCCGTGGACCGTCACCATCGGCGCGCACCCCTACACCTATCCGGCCGGTTCGATCGTCGCGGCCTCGACGAAGTTCCTGACCAAGGCAAAGGACCCCGAGATCGTCATCAGCAACGACTGCGATCCCTGCCAGCTGCTGGCGCCGGGTCCGCGCCAGTCGATCGATCAGGTGACCGTGACCGATCACCGCGTGGTGGCCGTGGTCTACGACAATGTGCGCGGCAGTCTGGTCAGCCTGCGGCTGCGCGGCGAGTTCGGCGTGCAATCCCAGGCCCTGCCGGTGATCGACAACGGCTCGGTGGCCCTGGTCTCGCACTCGGACGAGGGCGACGAGGTCTTTTACACCAACGAGGGTTTCCTGACGCCGACCGAGCTGAAGCTGGCCGACGCTACCGGGACCACCGCCCAGACGGTCAAGGCCCTGCCCGCCCAGTTCGAGACCAAGGACCTGGTGGTCGAGCAGAAGTCGGCGACCTCGAAGGACGGCACGGCCATCCCCTACTTCCTCGTCCACAAGAAGGGCTGGAAGCTGGACGGCCAGAACCCGACCCTGCTGCACGCCTATGGCGGCTTCAATCTTTCCAAGCTGCCGGTCTACGACCCCCTGATCGGCAAGCTGTGGCTGGAGCGCGGCGGCGCCTACGCCGTGGCCAATATCCGCGGCGGCGGCGAGTTCGGACCGGCCTGGCACGAGGCGGCGCTGAAGGCCAACCGCCAGCGGGCCTATGACGACTATTTCGCGGTCGCTGAGACGCTGATCGCCGACAAGGCGACCACGCCGCGCCACCTGGGCGCCTATGGCCGCTCGAACGGCGGCCTGCTGATGGGCGTGGCCCTGACCGAGCGTCCGGACCTGTGGAACGCGGTGGTGGTCGAGAGCCCCCTGCTGGACATGATCCGCTACACCTACCTGCCCGCCGGCGCCTCGTGGATCGGCGAGTATGGCGACCCGGCCATCCCCGCCGAGCGCGCCTGGATCGAGAAGTACAGCCCGTACCAGAACCTGAAGGCGGGCGTGAAATACCCGCTGGCCTACATCACCACCTCGACCAAGGACGACCGCGTCCACCCCGGCCACGCCCGCAAGTTCGCCGCCAGGATGGACGATCTGGGCGTCGACCACCTCTATTTCGAGAACACCGACGGCGGCCACGCCAATGGCGCCGACCCCAAGAACAACGCCCGCCGCTGGGCGCTGCACTACACCTACCTGTCGCGCCAGCTGATGGATCACTAAGTGGGTAAGCTGCTGACCGTTCTCATGGCCTCCACGAGTTTGATGACCATAACCCCCGCGATCGCCGCCGAAACCGACAAGCCCAAGGCCGCCGAAGAAGCCCGCACCCCGCTGACCGAGCTGGGCAAGAACGATCCCTATCTCTGGATGGAGGAGATCGAAGGGGCTCGCGCCATGGACTGGGCCAAGGCCCAGAACGCCAGGACGCTGCCGGTGCTGCAGGGCGACAAGCGCTATGCGGACCTGGAGGCCAAGGCCCTGGCGATCCTGAACGCCAAGGACCGCGTGCCGGGGGTCTCGTTCGCTGGCGATGGATTCTTGCGCAACTTCTGGCAGGACGCCGACCACGTGCGCGGCGTCTGGCGCCAGACCACGCTGGAGAGCTATCGCACCGAGACGCCGGCCTGGGAGACGATCCTCGACATCGACGCCCTGTCCAAGGCGGAGAACGCCAACTGGGTGTTCAAGGGGGCCTCGTGCCTGCCGCCCGAGGACACGCGCTGCCTCGTAACCCTGTCGGACGGCGGCAAGGACGCCGTGACAGTCCGGGAGTTCGACACCGCCATGAAGAGCTTCGTCCCGGGTGGGTTCACCCTGCCCGAGGGCAAGCAGAACTACACCTGGCTCGACAAGGACACCCTGCTGGTCGGCCGCGAGTGGAAGCCGGGCGAGCTGACCAAGTCCGGCTATGCCTATGTCCTGAAGACCCTGAAGCGCGGCCAGACCCTGGACCAGGCAGTCGAGGTGTTCCGGGGCGTCGACACCGACGTCTCGGTCAATCCGTTCGTTCTGCGCGACGCCGACGGCAAGGCCGTGGCGGTGATGGCCGGCAGAGGCGTGACCTTCTTCGAGGCCGAAACCTATCTGATCGAGGGCGACAAGCCCGTGAAGCTGGACCTGCCGCTGAAGAGCTCGGTCCAGGGCTATGTCGCCGGTCAGATGATCGTGCTGATGGAGCAGGACTGGAAGGGCTTCAAGACCGGCGACCTGGTCAGCTTCGACCTGGCCAGGCTGAAGGCCGCGCCGGACCAGGCCGTGGCGACGCTGGTGCTGCGCCCGACGGCCCGCCAATCGGTCGAACAGGTGACCACCACCCGAACCAAGCTGGTCGTGGGTCTGCTGGATAACGTCAAGGGCGCGGCGCTCGTGCTGACCCACGGCCCGAAGGGCTGGACCTCGCAGGCCCTGGACCTGCCGGCCAACAGCGCCATCGGCCTGGGCTCGACCGCCGAGAAGGACGAGCGCCTGTTCGTCACCGTCACCGGCTACCTGGCTCCGACCACCTACTGGCTGGCCGACGCCGGCTCGCTGAAACTGGAACAGGTCAAGGCCTCGCCGGCGCGCTTCGACGCCTCGACCCACGTGGTCGAGCAATTCGAGGCGACCAGCACCGACGGCGCCAAGATTCCCTACTTCGTCGTGCGGCCCAAGGGCCTCAAGTACGACGGCCAGGCCCCCACCCTGCTCTACGCCTATGGCGGCTTCCAGGTGCCGCTGACCCCGGGCTATTCGGGCGTGATGGGCAAGCTGTGGCTGGAGCGCGGCGGCACGTATGTGGTGGCCAACATCCGGGGCGGCGGCGAATTCGGCCCAGCCTGGCACGAGGCCGGCCTGAAGGCCAACCGCCAGAAGGTCTATGACGACTTCTTCGCCGTGTCCCAGGACCTGATCACGCGGAAGATCACCTCGCCGCGCCGCCTGGGCGTCATGGGCGGCAGCAACGGCGGCCTGCTGATGGGCGTGGCCCTGACCCAGCGGCCCGAACTCTACAACGCCATCGTCGTTCAGGTGCCGCTGTTCGACATGATCCGTTACAGCCAGATCGGGGCCGGCGCCTCGTGGGTGGGCGAATATGGCGACCCGGCCATCCCGTCCGAGCGGGCGGTGATCGCCAAGTATGACCCCTACTCCAACCTCAAGGCCGGCCAGAAGTACCCCGAGGTGTTCATCGAGACCTCGACCAAGGACGATCGTGTCCACCCGGCCCATGCCCGCAAGGCGGCCGCCAAGCTGGAGGAACTGGGCTATCCGGTGCTCTATTACGAGAATATCGACGGCGGCCACGCGGCTAGCGCCAACCTGGCCGAGACCGCCCGCCGCCAGGCGCTGGAATATGTCTATCTCAGCCGCAAGCTGATGGATTGAGCAAAACGGCGCGGCGTTTCGGATAACGCCGCGCCGTCAACCCAAACGAAAGTTATCGACGCCAAGATGCGCTCCGACAAAGCTGCCGGACCCGTCACAGTGCCCATCCAAGTCGTCAAAGCCCTGGACCTTTTCCCCGCCGATATCGCGCGGTGGATGGAGCTGCAGCGCAGCCAGGCGCGGCTGGACTCGCCGTTCCTGTCGCCGCACTGGGCCCTATCGGTCGCCCGCGCCCAGGGCGACAAGGGCGAGGACGTCAAGGTCGCGATCGTGCGCGGCGCCGAGGGCGAGGCCCTGGCCTTCCTGCCGGCCCGCATCCGTCACGGCGTGGCCATGCCGGCCGGCGCTCCGATGTGCGACTATCAGGCCTTGGTCTCTGCCCCGGGCGTCGCGGTCAATCCGCGCGACCTGTTGGCGGCCCTGCACGCCTCGCGCATCGACTTCTGTCACATGCTGGCCGACGACGAGACCCTGGCCCGCCACGGGCGTGGGCAGGCGGACTCCTGGATCATCGAACTGCCAGACGGCTACGAGGCCTACGCCGCCGAGCGCAAGGCCGCCAATGTCGGCGTGCTCAAGGACATCGACAAAAAGCGCCGCAAGGCCGAGCGCGAGGTCGGGCCCTCGCGCTACACGGCCATGTCGGAAAGCCGCGGCGACTTCGACCAGCTGATCGCCTGGAAGCGAGCTCAACTGCTGGCCACCGGCCAGACCGACCTCTTCAAGACGCCCTGGGTCAATAACCTCGTCGAGGCGCTGTTCCAGAACCGCGCCCCCCACTTCGGCGGCGGGCTCTACACCCTGCATCTGGGAGACCAGCTGGCGGCCGTGCACCTGCACCTGCGCGGTGAGCACACGCTCCACGGCTGGCTGATCGCCTATAATCCAGAGCTCGAGCGCTATTCGCCCGGCATGCTGCTGTTTCAGGACATCCTGAAGAGCATGGACGGCACGGACTATTCGCGCCTGGACCTCGGCACCGGCGACTACCGGTTCAAGCGTGAGCTGTCCAACGCCCGTCAGACGGTGGTGTTCGGCTTCCTCGGCTCGCCCTCGCTGCCGACCCTGGTCCGCCACGCCGCCTACGGCATGCGCAGCGTCGCCGAATCCCTGCCGCTGGGCCGGATCTCCGAAATCCCCGGCAAAGCCATGCGCCGCATCGACCTGCTGCGCGGCCTGCACTGATCCTTGGCGGATCCCTAGTGGAGGGCGTTGATCCGCATGGCCCGCGGATCAACCGAACCGGCCGCCCAGGCTCGGGTCCAACCGTATTTCAGCTCGCCCTCGCGGAAGGCGAAGCGGTCCAGGTGCTTGGCCACCACGTCCTCCAGCCGGGCCAGGCCTTCGAGGTCGGCGGCCTCGACGGTGATGTCGAGGCCATCGGGATGAGCAACCATCCGGCATGTTCCCAACGGCAGCGGGAACAGGGCCGAGGTCTCGTCATAGGCGACCTCGAACTTGTGGCTCCAGTGCTTGGCCAGCTGGGTCATGTAACGGGCCGCCTTGTCGGTGGCGACGCGAGCGTGGCTTTCCATGCCGTCCCTCCTTCCGGTTAGATGGTCTCGATGACCGCCGCGGCGTCGTCCATCGCCTTGGCGATGGCCGCGATCTGCTCGGCGCTCAGCTGGCCGCCGTGCAGCTTGAGCCGCAGCGCGGTCTTGAGGTTCTCGCGAGCCCGCATGATCTGCGGCGAGAAGGCTGCGCTGGCGGACGCGGCCTCGGCCATGCGCTCGAACAGCGAGCGGACGGGGGCGTCGTTGCTGGCCAGGAACGCCTCGCCTTCCGGCGTGATCGTGTAGAGCTTCTTGCCGCCGCCGGCGTCGCTGGCGGTGACGTAGCCCAACTCTTCCAGCAGGGTCAGGGTCGGATAGACCACGCCGGGGCTGGGCGTATAGGCGCCGCCGGCCGCGGTCTCGATGGCCTTGATCAGCTCGTAGCCATGGCTGGGCTTCTCGGCGATCAGCTTGAGAACCACGAAGCGCAGGTCGCCATGATCGAAGAACCGGCCCATACGGCCGCCGCGACCGCGCGGGCCGCCATGATGACCGGCGGGACCGCCATGGAAGCCGAAGGGATGACGGCCGTGATGCTCGTCGGCGTGGCCGCGCCAGTGACCGCGGTGATGGTGATGTCGTCCAAACATTGTGTTTTTAGATCCTGTTTCGTTATATCGGATTTATAGATATATCGGATTGCGGCTGGGTCAAGAGCTATTTTCGATATATCTGATTATGTCGAAGAACGCGGCGGCGCGGCGGCGCCCTTTTCGCGGCCCGCCGCTTCAAGTCAGGGCGATTTGAAGCAAGGCCGACCCAACGTGGCCGAAATACAACGTAATCAGTCTTGATACGGATTGCGGCGTGAATACATGCCGGCGTGTAGACGTAGGAGCACGGGCTTGAACGACCAGGATAACGGCCTCCGCCGCAGGGCGACCGGTCGGCGTATCGCCGCCATGGGGCTTGCCGCGGCCGCCAGCCTGGCGACGTTCTCGCCGGCCCTCGCTCGGGAACAGGGCGTTAAGGGCCAGTCGGTCGGCACCACCGCGAACGTCGAGGCGCCCAACGATCCGCTGGAAGGCTTCAATCGCGGCGCCTTCAAGCTGGGCATGGGCCTGGATCACGTGATCCTGGCGCCGATCGCCCACGGCTACATGGCGGTTACGCCCCGCGTGGTCCGCAACCGGGTCAGCTCGGCCGTCTATAATCTGGGCGAGCCGAACACCGTCATGAACATGGTGTTGCAAGGAAAGCCCAAGCGCGCCATGCGTTCGACCACCCGCTTCGTGGTCAATTCAACCTTCGGCGTCCTGGGCCTGTTCGACGTCGCCGCCAAGATGAATCTGCCGCGTCGCGACGCCGACTTCGGCCAGACCTTCGGCAAATGGGGCGCCAAGCCCGGGGCCTATCTCTATGTGCCGCTGATGGGTCCGCTGAATGTCCGCGACGGCGTCGGCCGCGCGCTCGACTTCGTCACCGACCCCGTCTCGCTGTATGTCGGCGGCCTCTCCACCGACTTCGGCAAGGCCCGTGCGGGCGTGACCATCGTCGATCTGCGCTCGAACACCGACCCGGCGTTCCAGGCCTTGAAGGACGCCGCCGACCCCTATGTCACCACCCGTTCGGCCTATACCCAGTATCGCGAGGCCTTCGTCCGCGACGCCACGGGCGACGCCGAGGTGCTGCCCGACTTCGACGCGCCGCCCCCGGAAGCTCCGCCTCAGGACGCTTCACCCGCGACGCCCAAACCATGACCGGTAAGACCATGACCAACACCACCTCCACCCGGCGCGGCGCCAACGCCGCGCTTTTGGCGTTCTTCGGGGCCGTCGCGATCGGCGGCCCGGCCCTGGCCCAGAACAGCGCGCGCGACGCCGGCGCCGAGGCCTTCGTCCAGGCCAAGGCCCAGCGCGTGATCACCGTTCTGGCCAACAAGAGCATGAGCGACGCCCAGAAGACCCAGGTCTTCCACCAGGCGGTGGACGAGTTGGCCGACGTGCCGCGCATCACCAACTTCGTTCTGGGCAAGTACGCCCGCACCATCACGCCTGAGCAGCGCGCGCGCTTCACGCCGGTGTTCCGCACCTATGCCGAGAACGTCTATCAGAGCCGTATCGACGACTATCGCGGCGAGCAGCTGAAGGTGGTCGGCTCGGTGGTCAACAAGCCGGGCGACGTGACGGTCAAGACCGTGATCTCGGGCGGCCAGATCACCCAGCCCCTGCCGGTCTCCTGGCGCGTGCTGGGCGGCGGCCAGACCTGGAAGGTCGTCGACGTCCAGTTCAAGGGGATCTGGCTGGCCATCACCCAGCAGCAGGACTTCGTCTCGACGATCGACAACGCCGGCGGCAACATCGACGTGCTGATCAATCAACTCCAGAAGGGCGGCGCGGCGCCTTCTGGCCGTCGCAAGTAGCGACGGGACGACACGTTAAGGACCAAGGGGATTTGGCATTGCGCGAACAATGGGCCGAGACAGCCATGGGCGTCGTCGTCCTCGCCCTGGCGGCGGGGTTTCTGACCTATTCGCTGAGCGTGGGCGGCGTCCACATGAAGCGCGGAAACTATGAGATCAACGCCAAGTTCGGCGAGGCCGGTTCGCTGGCCCCGGGCGCGGCGGTGAGCGTGGCCGGCGTCAAGGTCGGCACGGTCTCGCAGATCACGCTGGAGCCGAAGACCTTCCTGGCCGTGGCCAAGCTGAGCATCGATCCGACCGTCAAGCTGCCGTCGGACTCGACCGCCAAGATCACCAGCGACAGCCTGCTGGGCGGCGCGCACGTCTCGATCGCGCCGGGCGCGGCCATGGACGACATCAAGCCGGGCGGCCAGATCGAGAACACGCAAGGCGCCGTGGACATCTTCGGCCTGATCGGCTCGGTGATCCGTCCGCAGGGTGGTTCGGATGCGGCGGCCTCGTCGGACGCACCCGCGCCGGACGCCTCGCAGCCCGCCGCGAGCTACTGATATGGCCGCGGCCGAGGCGGCCCGGCAGGTCGCCCCTCGTTCTCTTGCCAGCCCCGTCCGGGCTCTGGGTCGCTCGACACTGGCCGCCGTGCGCATGGTCGGGTCGGTCGGCGTTTTCGCCGTGCGCGGCGTCGCCGCCGCCCTGACCCCGCCCTGGTTCCTCGGCCAGCTGTGGCGCCAGTTCGTGGCCATCGGCTTCTTCTCGCTGCCGGTGGTGGGCCTGACCGCCATCTTCACCGGCGCGGCCCTGGCCCTGAACATCTTCACCGGCGGCGGACGCTTCAACGCCGAGCAGGTGATGCCGCAGATCGTGGCCCTGGGGATCACCCGCGAGCTGGGCCCGGTTCTGGCGGCGCTGATGCTGGCTGGCCGAGTCTCGGCCGCCATCGCCGCCGAGATCGGCGCCATGCGCGCGACCGAGCAGATCGACGCCATGCGCACCCTGTCGACCGACCCGTTCCGCTATCTGGTCGGCCCGCGCCTGCTGGCCGGCGTCCTGATGACGCCGCTGCTGACCGCGGTGGCCGACACCATCGGCGTCGCCGGCGGCTGGCTGGTCGCCACGCGGGTGCTGGACTTCAGCTCGGCCGTCTACATCCGCAACACCATCGACTTCCTGCAGAGCTGGGACATCGTCTCGGGCCTGATCAAGGCCGCGGTGTTCGGGTTCATCGTGGCGCTGATGGGCTGCTACCACGGCTACAACGCCAAGGGCGGGGCGCGGGGCGTCGGCCGGGCCACCACCCACGCGGTGGTCTCGTCGGCGATCCTGATCTTCGGCTCCGACTACCTCCTGACCACCCTTTTCACCCACGCCTCATGACCGACGTGACCCCGAAACTCGCCTGGAAGGGCGTCACCAAGCGCTTCGAGGGCCGCGCGGTCCTCGACGGACTCGACCTGTCCGTCGCGCCGGGCCGGTCGCTGGTCATCATCGGCGGCTCCGGCCAGGGCAAGTCGGTGACGATCAAGACCGCTTTGGGCCTGATGCGCCCCGACGCCGGCAAGATCGAGCTGGACGGCAAGAACACCGTCACCCTGTCGGAAGGCGCCCGCCGCAAGCTGTTCTCCCGCGTCGGCGTGCTGTTCCAGGGCGCGGCCCTGTTCGACAGCCTGACCGTCTGGGAAAACGTCGCCTTCCGCCTGATCAACGCCGACGGCCTGAACCGCAAGGCGGCCAGGGAGAGGGCGATCGAGGCCCTGGAGCAGGTGCGCCTGTCTCCCGACGTCGCCGACCGCTTCCCGTCCGAACTGTCGGGCGGCATGCAGAAGCGCGCGGGTCTGGCCCGCGCCGTCGTCGCCCAGCCCGAGATCCTGTTCTTCGACGAGCCGACCACCGGCCTGGACCCCATCACGGCGGCGGCGATCAATGAGCTGATCTCCCACCAGGTGCGGCGCCTGGGCTCGACCGCCGTGTCGATCACCCACGACCTGGCCTCGGCCCAGACCATCGGCGACGAGATCGCCATGCTGCACGGCGGCAAGATCATCTGGCGCGGGCCGGCCGCCGAGCTGCGCACGACCGACAATCCATATGTCCGCCAGTTCGTCGAAGGCCGCGCCGAGGGTCCGATCTCGCACGCGGTCTAGTGTCCCGATTCCGAAGTTCGCAAGCGTTTGTGGCAAGCTCCGACGAACTTCGGAATCGATAAGGACACTAGTAAGCTTATGTTTCTAGTGTGCTTTTTTGAATTTGAAGTTCGCTCGGAGCATGATCCAAGTGCGGGCGAACTTCAAATCCAGCACACTAGGATGTCGCGCGCCGCCAGGCCGGCGGCGCGTTAAGCTTCGGTTTCTCGCAGGGTCTCGGCCAGCAGCCGCCCTTCGACGCCACGGCTGGAGCCTGCCCGCCAGGCCACCACGATCTCGCGGCTGGGATGCTCGGTCGCCAGGGGACGGATCGTCAGCGCGGTCTTGTCGGTCAGGCCCGCGTGCACCGCCATGGCCGGCAGGAACGAAACGCCCAAGCCCGAGCCGATCATCTGCACCAGGGTCGGCAGCGACGTGGCGGCGAAGGTCTCGTCGTCGCCGACGCCGCGCGGCGGCTCCAGGCCGCAGGCGGCCAGGGCATGGTCGCGCAGGCAGTGGCCATCCTCCAGCAGGATCAGGTCGTCGCCACGCAGGCTGTCGGGATCGACCCGGGTCGAGGCGGCCATCGGGTGGTTGGCGGGCGCGGCGGCCAGCAGCTCGTCGTCCTCGACATGAGCCCAGTCCAGGCCGGACATGTCGTAGGGCAGGGCGATCAGCGCCGCGTCCAGCGCCCCGCTCTTCAGGGCCGCGATCAGCCGCTGAGTCAGGTCCTCACGCAGGAACAGCTTCAGCTTCGGGAACCTGTCGCGCAGGACGGGCAGGGCGCGCGGCAGCAGGTACGGAGCCACGGTCGGGATCACGCCCAGGCGGAAACGACCGGCCAAAGGCTGGCCGGCCCCGCGCGCGGCCTGCACCAGGTCCTCGGCCCGCGCGAGGATATCCTCGGCTCGCCGCACCGCCTCCTGGCCGGCGGCGGTCAGGATCACGCCCGAGCGCGCGCGATCGACCACCGGCGCGCCCAGGATCTTTTCCAGTTCCTGGATGCCGGCCGACAGGGTGGGCTGGGTGACATAGGCGCTCTCGGCGGCCCGGCTGAACGAGCCGTGCTCCGAGAGGAGTTTCAGATACTGCAGCTGGCGAAGGGTCGGGAGAAGCATGGCCTGGATATAGGCGTGATCTATCGGAAAGCCAAAAACTATCGATTGGCTATCTGATCGGTCAGCGCATACCTCTGTCTCACGGTGAAGTTCCGGCGTGTCTCCCCCACCGACGCCGGGCCCCAACCCGTTGAACCCGGTCCGCCCGCGTCTCCCCCCTCCCAGCGGCGCGGACCGGGACGAACCTTTCCCGCGATGCTAAGCCCGCTCCAGATCTCACGGAGCGTCCCCATGTCGATCGAGGCCCTACGCGCCCAGCTGCCCGACTACGCCAAGGATATCGGGACCAATCTGGGCGCCCTGGCCGGCGAGACCGTGCTGAGCGACCAGGCGCGCTGGGGTTGCTTCGTCGCCAGCGCCTGCGCGGTCGGCGAGCCAGAGACCCTGAAGGCGATCACCATCGCCGCGCATGAGGCCGGCTTCTCGTCCGAGGCCTTCACCGCGGCCAAGACCGCCGCGGCGATGATGGCCATGACCAACGTCTATTTTCGCGCCGTTCACCTGATGAAAGCGCCCGAATACGGTGCGTTGGCCTCGCGTCTGCGGATGAACCGCCTGACCCATTCCGGCGTGGCGGCGGTCGATTACGAACTCTGGTGTATCGCCGTGTCGGCGATCAACGGTTGCGGCGCCTGCCTCGAAAGCCATGAGACGGAACTGCGGAAGCGCGGCGTGGAGCCCGTCCAGGTCCAGGCCGCCCTGCGCATCGCCGCCGTGGTTCACGGGGTCGGCCGGGTGCTGGCGGTCGAAACGGCGGATCGTCCCCAGTTTTCGGGCTTCTGAGGCCCATGCGCGACGCCAGGTCGCGGCGTCCGCCCCTCGACATTCACCTTGCCAATAAACTAGGTTGTTAACCTCTGGGTAAGAGATTCGCGGCGTTCGCAAGGCGGCCTTTCAGGTCGCGATGGGGTCGCACGGGGTGAAGGTGGGCGATATGAGACTGCTGTCGAAGAATCCTCGCGATAACAAGAACGCCAAGCCGGCCGTTCTGGGTGAAGAGGCCCGGGTCGAGGCCGTACAGCACCAGATCGAATCCACCCAGGCGATCGGCCAGCGCTACGAGACCATTCACGGCGGTCTCGACAGCATCGGCCGCGTGATGGAGCACCTGAAAGCCATCGAGCCGCTGATCGCCGAGATCCGTGGTCCGGTCGCCCAGGAGTTCGAAGCCCGCCGCGCCGAACACGCCGAGCTGATCGCCCTACGCGCCAACTACGAGCACGCCCAGCGCCAGGTCACCCAGATTCAGGCCGAGGAACGCGAGGTCAGCGCCCGCCTGGCCGCCGCCGAAACCGCTCTGGGAGAGTCCGACGCCCGCCGCCAGACCCAGGACGCGGCGCTGGAAGACAACGCCCTCGAAATCGACCGCCTGCGCAACGCCCTGCTGCAGTCGGATCTGAAGGTCTCCAGCCTCGACGCCAGCCTGCGCGACTCCACCGCCCGCATCGAGCACCTGGTGCAGGACGTCGAGGGCCTGCGCCTTCAGGCCCAGGACATCGACACCCGCCGCGGCGACGCCGAGGCGGCGCTCGCCCGCGCCAACCAGGACAACGCCCTGCTGGGCGACGAAGTCGCGACCCTGAAGAAGCGCGTCGACCAGGCCGGCCTGGACGTCGCCCGCCTGTCGCGCATCGAAACCGACCTCGAAGCCCAGCTGGCCGGCGAACGCGCCCGCGTGCAGGCGATCGAGAACGCCCTTTCGGCCCACCAGACCGACAGCGGCCGCACCATCCGCAACCTGGAAAGCCAGGTCGAAGCGGCCCGCGCCGAGATCTCGGCCCTGCAAACCCGGCTGGAGACGGCCACCGGCCGCGCCGACAAGCTGGAAGAGATGAACGGCCAGATCTCGGCCCGTCTCGCCGAATCTTCCGCGCACCAGAAGGCGGTCGAGCGCCGCGCCGGCGACCTCAACGTCGCCCTGGAACGCGCCCTGGAACGCATCCGCACGCTGGAGGAGGATTCCGAAGGCCTGCGTCAGCGCCACGCCGGTGTCGACACCGCCCGCGCCACGGCGATCGAGCGCGCCGACCAGCTGGCCAAGAGCGCCGTCGCCCAGGAAAAGGCTATGAGGCGCGCCGAGGAACGGGCTCAGCAACTGCGCTCGCGCCTCGACGGCATGCAGGAAGCCCAGGACCAGCTCCGTCGCGAACACGAGGACAAGGTCGCCGAACTCCAGGCCACGATCGAGCGCCTCACCTCGGAAGCCGCCCTGGCCGAAGGCGCCCTGGAAGCGGCCCGCCGCGACCGATCGCGCCTGCAGATGGCCCTGCTGGGCGCCTCGGACGACGGCATGGCGGAAAGCGCCTAACTCAGACGTCCGATCTTCCCGGCGAAAGCCGGGACCCAGATGCGAAAGCGCCCGCGTTCCAGACAGGATCGCGGGCGTTTCTGCGTTCGCCTCACAGCCCTGCGATCTGGGCCCCGGTTTTCGCCGAGGAGATCGGAGGAGGGCGGGCTACTTCGCCTCCGCCGCCGCCTTCAGCCCGGCCACCTGCTGGGCGAGCACCCCGTCGACGGGCGCGGCGATCTTGTCGAGCCCGCCCTTGAAATAGCCGCCGACATCGTAGGTGACGGTCACCGTCGTCTGGCCGTCCTTCTCGGCGAGCAGGAAGGTCAGGGCCCCGCTGGCGCCGGAGCTCTGCAGCGGACCGAGCGCGCCGACCAGCACCAGCTTCGTCCCAGGCGCGGCGTTGACCGTGGTCATGTGCAGCGCCGAGCCGCCGTTCGGCAGCCGCTCGCAGAAGCAGCCGCCCGAGGCCGCGCCCAGCGACAGGTTGGCGGCCGAGCCCGACCAGGTGTGGGCCGAGGCCCACCATTTCGCAGGCTGCACCAGCGTCGCCCAGACGGCGCTGGCTGGCGCGGCGATCACGACCTGACGCCGGACCTCGAATCCGTTGGGCTGGGCGTCCGTAACCTCGGCGCGCGCCGAGCCGGCGACCAGCAGCGCAAGGGCGATGGCGGCGATCTTCGTCTTCATGAGGGGTCCCTCCCTGGCCAAGGTTGAGGGCAGGGGCGGGCGGGCGTCAACGCCCGCTCTTCGTCGTCCTATTCGACGGGCGAGCTCACCGTCGCGCCGCCGGCCTTCAGCCTGTCCAGCACGCCGTTGGCCGGCAGCAGGAAGCCGAGATCGACCACCGCCACCGTGACGCCGGGACGCTTCAGCGCGTCGGTCATGGCGTCCGTCGTCTGGTCGACACCCTTCTCCAGCAGGGCTGCCCCCCCCGGCGCGCGCTGCAGGCAGCGCTGAGCGCCGCTGGCGCGGTAGCGGGCGCGCACCGAGCCGAGGTCGCCCTGCGCCCAATCCTGGCCGATCGTGGTGGAATGGGCCCCGTCATAGGCGATCTCGTCCAGCGCCACCCGCAGGCAGTAGAGCTGGTCCTCGGGCGAGAGCTTCGAGATGATCGACGTCACCGCGCTCATTCGGTACTGACCGACCGACTTGACCTTCAGCTTGCGGGCCTTGGCCATGCGCTCGACCGTGCTGACCGGCTTGGCTTCGGAGAGACCCGCCGCCTGGCGGAAATCCGAAAGCAGCAGGAAGCCGGCCACGCCCGGCTTCCAGTTCTTGTACTCGCCCGCTCCCTTGCGGGCCTGGTTGCGGAACTCCACGAAGCGCGCCTTCAGGTCGGGCGGCAGCTGGTCTTCCAGGTTCTTGCCCATCGGCTGGCGCAGGCCGCCGCCGAAGCTGAGGATGAAACCCGCCGCCTGGGTGACGCCGACCGCCGCCTGAGGCGGGACCAGCACCAGGCTGGCCTTGTCCAAGGCCCTGTTCAGGCGCGGGCTTTCCCATTTCAGCTGATGGGGCAGGGGCGCGGCCGAGCCGAGGATATAGAGCTTGGCCCCGTCCTTCTCGACCAGCCAGATCGCCGGCCCCTTGGGCTTGGCCACCACGGTCAGTTCGGCGACCACCGCGCTCTCGTCCTGAGCCGGGGCCTGGCCGAGCTCGACCACGGGCGGAGAAGGCGCGGTCTGGGCGAGGGCAGGGGTGGCGAGGGCCAAGCAAAGGGCCAGAGGTACGAGCTTGGACGCAGCCATAGATACTCCTTCAGCCCCCGAGCCCATTTAGCCCTTCTCCCGTGGCGGGAGAAGGGCGTGGGTCAGGCGCCTAAGCCCCCGCCGGGACCGGGAAGCCGCGCTTGCGCATGAGAGCCCCGATCTTGACGTCACGGCCGCGGAAGGCGCGGAACTGGTCGACAGGGTCGACCGCGTTGCCCTTCGACATGATCGTCTCGTAGAGGCGCTTGGCGGTCGGCTTGTCATAGAAGCCGCCAGGCGCCTGCTCGAAGGCCTCGGCGACGTCGGCGGTCAGGGTGTCGGCCCACAGATAGCTGTAGTAGCCGGCCGAATAGCCGTCGCTCGAGAACACATGGCCGAACTGCGGCGTGCGGTGACGCATGACGATTTCGTGCGGCATGTTCAGCTTGGCCAGCTCCTCGCGCTCGAACTTGTCCGGATCGATGTCGACGTCGCCGGCCAGGTGCAGCTTCATGTCGATCAGGGCGCTGGACAGGTACTCGGTCGTACCGAAGCCCTCGCCGAACTTGCCGGCGGCCTCGATCTTGTCGACCAGGGCCTGCGGAATCGGCTTGCCGGTCTGGTAGTGCAGGGCGAACTGGTTCAGCACCTGCGGCGTCGGCAGCCAGTGCTCGTTCAGCTGGCTGGGGAACTCGACATAGTCGCGCGCCACGTTGGTGCCCGACACCGACGGATAGGTCGCGTTGGCGTTCAGGCCGTGCAGGGCGTGGCCGAATTCGTGGAACAGGGTGGTGGCGTCGTCCCAAGAGATCAGCAACGGCTCGCCGGGCTTGCCCTTGATGAAGTTGGAGTTGTTGGAGACGATCGTGGTGACCTCGCCCTTGAACCGTTCCTGGGTGCGGTAGGCGTTCATCCAGGCGCCCGAACGCTTGCCCGGGCGGGCATAGGGGTCGAAGTACCACAGGCCCACATGCTTGCCGGCGCGGGTCACCTCATAGACGGTGATGTCCTCGTGGTAGACGGGGATGCCGTCCAGCTTCTTGAACTGGAAGCCGTAGAGCTGGCCCGAGGCCCAGAACATGCCCTCGCGCAGCTTGTCCAGCTGCAGGTACGGCTTCACCTCGTTCATATCGAGGGCGTACTTCGCCAGGCGGACCTTCTCGGCGTAGTACCGGTAGTCCCACGGCTCCAGCTTGAAACCGCCCCCTTCCTTGTCGATGATCGCCTGCATGTCGGCCACGTCGATGGCGACCTGGGCGATGGCCGGGGTCCACACCGCCTCCATCAGCGCCATGGCGTTCTCGGGCGTCTTGGCCATGGCGTTCTCGAGGCGCCAGTGGGCGTGGGTCTTGTAGCCCAGCAGCTTGGCGCGCTCGACGCGCAGCTTCAGGATCTTGCTGATGATGGCGTTGTTGTCGGTCGCCCCGCCGTTGTCGCCGCGGTTGACGAACGCCCGCCAGACCTTCTCCCGGGCCGCGCGGACCGGCGAGGCGGCCAGGAACGGGTCGACGCTGGAGCGGGTGTTGACGACGACGAACTTGCCCGGGAGCTTGCGCGCGGCGGCGTTCGAGGCGGCGGCGTCCTTCAGGCCCTGGGGCAGGCCGGCGAGATCGGCGTCGGAAAGCTCGATCCAGGTGCTTTCATCGGCCAGCAGGTTCTGGCTGAACTTGGTGTAGAGGCCGGCCAGCTCGGTGTTGATCGCGCCGACGCGGGCCTTGGCCTCGGGCGACAGCTTGGCGCCCGAGCGCACGAAGTTGGTGTAGTAGATCCACAGCACGCGCTGCTGTTCCGGCGTCAGTTTGGCCTTGTCCGGCGAATTGTAGACCGCCTCGATGCGGGCGAAGAGCGCGGCGTTCTGGTTGACCTTGTCGCCGTGGGCCGAGAGTTTCGGATCCATCTCCTCCTCGACCTTCTGGAACTCGGGCGTGCTCATGGTCGAGCCCCAGACGCCGTAGTAGGTCGAGACGTCGTTCAGCATCCGGCCGGCGTCTTCCAGCGCGCTGATGGTGTTGTCGAAAGTCGGCGCGGCCTTGTTGGCCGTGATCGCGTCGATCTCGGCCAGGTTCTTGGCCATGGCCGTTTCCAGGGCCGGCTTGAAGTCGGCGACCTTGACCTTGTCGAAAGCCGGCACGCCGCCATAGGGGCCGACCCACTTCTGGGTCATGGGGTTCGCGCCTTGGGCCATGGACAAACTCGGATTGAGGGCGACGACCGCGCCGGTGGCGGCGGCCGAGGCCAGGAATGTACGACGTTGCACGGAGTGTCTCCGGTGAAGATTTGGCAGCGACCCTAACAAGGTTCCGGGGCGTGTCACATGACAGGCGCGTAACCTTTCAGGAACCGCGCCCAGTCCGTGGACGACGCCCGCTTTGGCGGCTACAGCTTGGCCCATGATCGGCGTCTTCGACTCCGGCGTGGGCGGCCTTACGGTCCACCGCGCCCTCGTGCAGCGTCTGCCCCAGGCGGACTTCACCTATCTGGCCGACCAGGCCCATGCGCCCTATGGCGTGCGCACCGGCGAGGACATCGTCGAGCTGACCAAGGCCGGCTGCATCCGCCTGTTCGACCGCGGCGCCAGCCTGGTGGTCCTGGCCTGCAACACCGCCTCGGCCATCGCCCTGCGCCGCCTGCAGCAGACCTGGCTTCCGGGCTACCGCAAGGACATCGGCCGGCCGGTCAACATCCTGGGCATCATCGTGCCGACCATTGAGAAGGCCACCGGCCTGCCGTGGGAGCACGAGGCCGAGCGGCGCGGCGAGAAGGTCGAGCAGCTGGACATCCTGGGGGTCTTCGCCACCCAGGCCACGGTCCGCTCGCGCGTCTACGAAATCGAGATCGACAAGCGCAAACAGGACCTGGCGGTGTTCTCCGAGGCCTGCCCGGAGCTCGTGCCTCTGATCGAGGGCGACGCCTCGGTGGTCGAGCTGGCCAAGGCGGTCGAGAGTCACGTCGAGGCCCTGAAGACCCGCATCGGCCGCTATCCGCACCGCGTGGTGCTGGGCTGCACCCACTACGAGATCATCGCCGACCTGTTCCGCGCCGCCCTGCCGGCCGGCACGCCGCTGATCCAGCAGCCCGAAGCCACCGCCGACGCGCTGGAGCTCTATCTGCAGCGCCATCCGGACTATGCCACGGGAACCAAGGGCGGGCGGGTATTCCTGACCACCGGAACGCCGGGACCGCAGAACGGACTGGTTCAAGGGTTCTGGGGCGGACCGGTCACGTTCGAGGCGGCCTGAGCATTGCCCGAATAGCGCCCTGCATCCCGGCGCATCCGCGACGTTGTGAATCATGTCCTGACGAACGCCGTAAACGCCTCTTAACGCTCTTCGGGCACAACATCGCGGTTCGACCCATTCTGAGGGTCAGACGGCGAAGTTGAGTTCGGAGACTTTCATGGCGCGAGCCGCGCGGCGATCCACGACGGAGCTCCTCTGGGATGCGATCCGTTACGGCTGGGTCCAGCCCTGGACCGCCCGGTTCCGGGGCGGGATCATCACCGTGATCGGGGCCGTCCTGCTGCTGGCCATCGCCACCTACAACGCCACCGACCCCAGCCTGAACGCCGCCACCGGCGAGCCCGCCCGCAACGCCCTGGGCGCGCCCGGCGCGGCGATCGCCGACCTGCTGATGCAGTCGTTGGGCCTGTCTGGCTGGGGCGTGGCCCTGTTCATGCTCGTTTTCGGCGTCACCCGCGTGGCCCAGGCCGACCCGGACGCCGAGCGCAAGGATCTGCGCCAGCGCGCTCTTGTCGGCGCCCTGGGCCTGCTGGCGCTCTCCGCCACCCTCGCGGCTCCGCCGCCGCCGGCGATCTGGCAGCTGGAAAAGGGCCTGGGCGGCTTCTGGGGCGACGCCCTGCTGCACATGGTGGCCGGCGTCCTGCGCTTCGCCCACATTCCCGGCGCGACGATCGTCGCCGCCATCCTGTTCGCCGTCGCGGCCATCGTCGCCCTGGGCTTCGCCATCGGCGTGCGCGAGGTTGATCCCGACGCCATCCACACCGCCGTCAGCAACGCCCTGCAGCCGCGGGTCCGCGCCGAGCCGGAGCCCATGCCCGAGCCGGCGCCCCAAATGGCTCCCAAGCCGGCCCGCGCCAAGAGGGAAAAGGCCGAGGCCCCGCCCCAGCGCGAGCGGCCAGGCCGCCTGCCGCCGATCGACACCGATGACGACGAGGCCGTGGTCGCCGCTGCGCCGACCCTGGTGTCGCAGCGCGCGACGGAGCGCGCCTACACCCCGCCCCCGCAGGACGACGAGGACGCCTTCGAGGACTCGCTGGACGCCCGCCCGATGGCGATCGCCAAGCCCAAGACCGTACCCAAGGAATCGGGTCGCGAGGCGCGCGAGCAGCAGAAGGCCTTCGACTTCGACGACGAGGCGGGCTTCCAGCTGCCGGAGCTGGCGATGCTGGCCAAGTCCAAGCCACGCTCGTCGGAAGTCGACGCCGCCGCCCTGCGCCAGAACGCCCGCCTGCTGGAAAGCGTACTCGCCGAGTTCGGGGTGAAGGGCCAGATCGACCAGATCCGTCCCGGCCCCGTGGTCACCATGTACGAGCTGGTGCCGGCGCCGGGCGTCAAGACCGCCCGTGTCGTGGCCCTGGCCGACGACATCGCCCGCTCGATGAGCGTGATCTCCTGCCGCGTGGCCGTGGCCCAAGGCCGCAACGCCATCGGCATCGAGATGCCGAACTCCAAGCGCGAGACGGTCTATCTGCGCGACCTGCTCTCGAGCGCCGACTACGAGAAGGCCAGCCAGATCCTGCCCATGGCCCTGGGCGAGACCATCGGCGGCGAACCCTATATCGCCGACCTGGCCAAGATGCCCCACCTGCTGATCGCCGGCACCACCGGCTCGGGCAAGTCGGTCGGCGTCAACGCCATGATCCTGTCGATCCTGTACAAGCTGCCGCCCGACAAGTGCCGCTTCATCATGATCGACCCGAAGATGCTGGAACTGTCGGTCTATGACGGCATCCCGCACCTGCTGGCCCCCGTCGTGACCGATCCGAAGAAGGCCGTCGTGGCCCTCAAATGGACCGTGCGCGAGATGGAGGACCGCTATCGCCGCATGTCGAAGATCGGCGTGCGTAACATCGGCGGCTATAACGAGAAGGCCAACGAGGCGCTGGACAAGGGCGAGCACTTCGAGCGCACGGTCCAGACCGGTTTCGACGACGCTGGCCGGCCGATCTACGAGACCGAGCAGATCCGTCCCGAGGCCATGCCCTATCTGGTCGTGGTCATCGACGAGGTCGCCGACCTGATGATGGTGGCCGGCAAGGACATCGAAGGCGCCGTCCAGCGCCTGGCCCAGATGGCCCGCGCCGCCGGCATCCACCTGATCATGGCCACCCAGCGCCCCTCGGTCGACGTCATCACCGGCACCATCAAGGCCAACTTCCCGACCCGGATCAGCTTCCAGGTCACCTCAAAGATCGACGCCCGCACCATCCTGGGCGAGCAGGGCGCCGAACAGCTGCTGGGCCAGGGCGACATGCTCTATATGGCCGGCGGCGGCCGTATCACCCGCCTGCACGGCCCGTTCGTCTCGGACGGCGAGGTCGAGCAGGTCGCCAAGTTCCTGCGCGACCAGGGCATCCCGCAATATCTGGAAGAAGTCACCGCCGGCGGCGACGAGGAACAGGAAGAAGCCATCGAGGGCGCGTTCGCCGGCGAGGGCGGGTCCAACGACCTCTACGACCACGCCGTGGCCGTGGTCACCCGCGACCGCAAGGCCTCGACCAGCTACATCCAGCGCCGCCTGCAGATCGGCTACAACCGCGCCGCCTCGCTGATGGAGCGGATGGAAAAGGAAGGCGTCGTCGGCGCCGCCAACCACGCCGGCAAGCGCGAGATCCTGGCCCCGCCGCCACCGCCGATGTGATTTCTACTCCGCTCTCCCCGGCGAAAGCCGGGGTCCAGATCGAACCCAGAGCGCCCTTCGTCGACCCTCGGCGGAGGGCGCTTCAACATCTGACGCTCAGGATGAATCTGGGCCCCGGCTTTCGCCGGGGAGAGCGGGATGAGGGGAAACCTTGGCCGTTTGGACGCGTTCCCAGCATCCCAACCTGAACGGCGCTTCATCGGGGCGCCGGAAAATGGCCTCGCGGCGGCCTTCGCGCGGGCCAAGGTTGAGGCTAAGGAGATCGCATGACCACTCGCCGTATTCTTCTGGCGGCCGGCCTGGCCGCCGCCATCGCTTCTCCGGTTCTGGCGCAGGACGCCAAGCCCGTCCCGGCCGCCTTGACCACCGAACAGAAGGCCCTGCTGGACAAGGCCACCGCCTATATCCAGGGCCTGGGCTCGGCCAAGGGCCGCTTCGTGCAGACCGACGCGCGCGGGACCCAGACGCAGGGCGCCTTCTATATGCAGCGCCCGGGCAAGGCGCGGTTCGCCTATGACCCGCCCGCGGGCCTGCTGGTCGTCAGCAACGGCAATAATGTCAACATCTTCGACAGCCGGCTGAAGACCTATGAGAGCTATCCGCTCAGCAAGACTCCGCTGAACCTGCTGCTGGCCCGCGAGGTGCGCCTGGATCGCGGCGTGACCATCACCGACATTCGCCCGCTGGCCGACGGCTTCACCATCGTGGCCCAGGACGCCAAGCGCCAGGCGCTGGGCCGCATCTCGATGGACTTCTCCAATGCGCCCGTGGGCCTGATGGGCTGGACGGTCACCGACATCAAGGGCGGTCAAATCCGCGTGCGCCTGATCGATTTCGCCGAGACTTCGGACCTCGATCCCAAGCTCTTCGTGCTGACCGACCCCCGCCGCAAGGTCGGCAAACCCTAGCGCCGCCGAAATGTGACATTCTCACAACAGGCAAGAATCAACCTGATCCAGGGTTGACTTAAAGTTTTGAAGTGGCATATTTAACACGCATGGCGATGAGCGACCGACCCGCTCTTCGCAAACCGTGCCGGATCCTATCCCCTCCCGGCGGCGGCATGAGAGACTAGACTTTCGCCCCAACGCCCCTGCGTTGGGGCGTTTTTCTTTTCAGGCGTCGGCAAACCCCCTAAAGCCAAGCCATGCGCCTCCGTATCGCCACCTGGAACGTCAATTCCGTCCGCCTCCGCGCTGAACAGGCCGCCCGCTTCGTCGACGAGCAGGCGCCGGATGTCCTGTGCATGCAGGAGATCAAGTGCCAGGAGGGCGAGTTCCCGCGCGAGGCCTTCGAAGCCATGGGCCTGAAGCACCTCAAGATCGCGGGCCAGAAGGGCTGGCATGGCGTGGCCATCGCCTCGCGCCTGCCGTTCGAGGATGTCCCGACCCTGATGAACTGCCGCGAGGGCCATGCCCGGTGCGTCGCGGTCAAGGTGGCCGGCGTCGACATCCAGAACTTCTACATCCCGGCCGGCGGCGATACGCCCGACCGCATCGGCAACCCGAAGTTCGACCACAAGCTGGACTTCTACGAGACCCTGACCGCCGCCCTGAAGAAGCGCGACCCCAAGGCGCCGCTGATCGTCACCGGCGATCTCAATATCGCGCCGGGCGAGAACGACGTCTGGAGCCACCGCCAGATGCTCAAGGTGGTCAGCCACACCCCGGTCGAGCTCGAGGCCTTTGACGCGATGATGAAGTCGATGGACCTGCTGGACCTGCCGCGCCTGGCGACGCCGGAGCCGGAAAAACTGTTCTCCTGGTGGAGCTATCGCGCGGCCGACTTCCGCAAGTCCAACCGCGGCCTGCGCCTGGATCACATCCTGGCCAGCCCCGGCCTGCGCGACGCGGCGATCGTGGACGGCAAGGTCTCCTCGCGGGTCCACGACACCGTCCGAGAGTGGGAGCGACCCAGCGACCATGCCCCGGTGACGGCCGATTTGCGGCTGTAAAGCTGTCGTCGCGGTTCCGACCTAGCCAAAAGTACTATTTCCCGGATTTGAGTACACTTTACCCAAATCCGGGAAATGATACCGGTAACATTCTTGTTGAGGTCGAAACCAAGACAAGTTGTCGCAGCCGCGAGAGCCTTCCGACCATCTTTGCTTAACTGCTTTGAGCGCCCGATGACCCTTGGTTAACTTGGTCAATCCTCTCCAGGGGGACGGTGTGCGAAAATTCCGCGATTTCTCGATCATGGCCAGGTTGCGACTGGTTATCCTGCTCACGGGATTGGGCCTCGCGGTGGCGATCGGCCTGGGCCTGGTGAAGCTGGGCGCGACCATGCACGCCGACATCGCCGAAAAAACCCGAAGCCAGGTCGAGACCGCCAGTTCGATCGTCGCGCACTACGCGGCCGAGGCCCGGACCGGGCGCATAACCCGCGCCCAGGCCCAGACCGCCGCCCGGGAGGCCGTGTCGGCGCTGCGCTATGGCGACCAGGAATATTTCTGGATCACCGACCTCGACACGCGAATGGTGCTGCACCCGTTCAAGCCAGCGCTGAATGGCCAGGATGTGTCCAACCTGCGCGATCCGAATGGCAAGGCGCTGTTCGCGGCGATGACCGAGGTGGCCAAGACCAAGGGCGAAGGCTTCGTAGACTACCAGTGGCCCAAGCCCGGCCACCAGACGCCCCAGCCCAAGATCTCCTACGTCAAGCTGCTGCCGGCGTGGGGCTGGGTCATCGGTTCGGGCGTCTATGTCGATGACATCGAGGCCGCCGTGAACAAGGCCGCGCTGGAGCTCACGGCCGTGGGCCTGGTTCTCCTTCTGGCCATGGCCGCCCTGGCCAGCCTGCTGGGCGGAACCATCTCGCGCCCGGTCAAGGCCCTCACGCTGCGAATGACCGCCCTGGCCCGCAACGACAAGGAAAGCCCGGTGCCGTTCGTCGATCGCTCGAATGAGGTCGGCCAGATGGCGCAGGCCCTGGAAGTCTTCCGCGAGGCCGCGGTGGAGAAGGACCGGCTGGAATCGGAAGCCGCGCTGCAACGGGCGGCCGCCGAGACCGCTCGCCACGAACGCGAGGCCGAGAACCTCGCGGCGGCGAGGATCCAGGAGCGCGTGGTGGCCGATGTCACCGCCGTCGCCGCCCGCCTGGCCGACGGAGACCTGACGATCCGGCTGGCCGCCGACTTCCCCGCGCAATACGCCGTGCTGCGCGAGAACTTGAACGCCGCCCTGGACCAGTTGGCCGACGCCATGAAGGTGGTACAGGACAATTCCGCCGGCATCAGCAGCAGCGCCGACGAGATCGCCTCGGCGTCCAACGACATGTCGCGGCGCACCGAGCAGCAGGCCGCGACCCTGGAGGAGACCGCCGCGGCGCTGGGTGAGCTGACCGACGCGGTGAGCCGCTCGGCCAAGGGCGCGGGCCAAGCCCGCGCCGCCGTGGCCCTGACCCAGAAGCAGGCCGAATACAGCGGCGGCGTGGCCGAACGGGCGATCGCCTCGATGAGCGAAATCGAGAACTCCTCGCAACAGATCCATCAGATCATCGGCGTCATCGACGAGATCGCCTTCCAGACCAACCTGCTGGCCCTGAACGCCGGCGTCGAAGCCGCCCGCGCCGGTGAAGCCGGCCGAGGCTTCGCGGTCGTCGCCCAGGAAGTCCGCGCCCTGGCCCAGCGCTCGGCGGATTCCGCCCGCGAGATCAAGAGCCTGATCGGTTCGACCACGGCCCAGATCGCCGAGGGGGTCGACCAGGTGCGCGTCATGGGCGCCGCCCTGGGCGACATCGTCTCCAAGGTCGCCGAGATCGACACCGTCGTCCGAGAGATCGCCGACCTGACCCAGGAACAGTCCCACGGCCTGGGCCAAATCAACATGGCCATGGGCCAGATCGACCAGACGACGCAACAGAACGCCGCCATGGTCGAGGAATCGACGGCCGCCGTGCACTCGCTGCGCAACGAGACCGTCGAGCTGGTGCGGCTGATGGGCCGTTTCCGTCTGGGCGAACAAGTCGGGCGCGCCGCCGGACGGGCCGGGCCCGCCCTACGGGCGGCCGGCTAACCCTGGGCCGCGCCATGTTCCGCGACCGCGCCGCCCTGGCCGCGATGCTGGCGATGCTTGCCGTCCCGTCCCTGGCCCGGGCCGCCGACCCCCAGTTGGAGGCCCGGGTGCGCGAACTCGAAAGCGCCCTCGCCGACCTCAAGGCCCAGATGGCGGCCCGGGACGCCCAGGCCGCGCCGCCAGCTATCGTTCCCGCCGCTCGGCCGCCGTCCGATCCGACGGCTTCGACGGCTACGGACCGGCTCGAGCTGCGTTTCGGCGGCTATGTGAAGCTGGACGCCATGGCCACCCGGTTCCAGCGCGCCGATCCGGCGCTGGGCGATCCGATTCGCGACTTCTATTCGCCCGGGGCGATCCCGGTCGCCGGGGCGGGAGAGGGCGCGAAGGTCGATTTCAACGCCCGCCAGACCCGTCTCTGGGCGAGCGCCAGCCGCCGACTGGGCGGTCACGATATCCAGGCCAGGATCGAGGGCGACTTCCAGACCCTGCCGGGCGGCGGCGACGCGCGCACCACCAATCCGTCGACCTTCGCGCTGCGGCGGGCCTATGTGTCGGTCGACGGTTGGTTGTTTGGCCAGGACTGGTCGACGTTCCAGAACGTCGCGGTCCTGCCGGAAACCGCCGACTATCTCGGCCCGAGCGAGGGCCTCGTCTTCGTCCGTCAGGCGCAGATCCGGCGCACGCGCGGACCGCTGACCCTGGCCCTGGAAAATCCCGAGACGACGGTCACGCCCGCCGGCGGCGGCGCCCGCCTCGTGGCCGACGACAATCGCCTGCCCGACCTGGTGGTTCGTCTCGACGGTCGCCGCCCGTGGGGAGACTGGTCGCTTGCCGCCCTGGGCCGCCGGCTCTCGGTCGACCAGGGCGGGCTTCGCGACGCCGCTTTCGGCTGGGGTCTCTCGGCCGCGGCGCGCGTGAAGGTCGGCGGGCGAGACGATATCCGGCTGATGCTGACGCGCGGTCGAGGGATCGGACGCTATGTCGGTCTGAACTTCGCCAACGACGTCGCCGCGGACGGCGCCGGAGCCATCCGGCCGGTCGGCGTCACGGCCGGGTTCGTCGCCTACCGCCATCTGTGGAGCCCGGCCTTGCGGTCTAGCCTGTTCTATTCGACCCAGGTCGTCGACAATCCGGCCGCCTCGGGCCTGAACGTCAACCGTCGGGCCGAAAGTCTGCACGGCAACCTGATCTGGACGCCCGTGGCGGGCTTCGACGTGGGGATCGAGTACATGAAGGGCCGGCGGGTTCTGGAAAGCGGGACCGACGGCGCGCTCGACCGGGTCCAGGCGTTCGCCAAGTACGGCTTCTAGAGACGCGCGGTCCTAACCCTCGGCCGCGACGATGCCCTGCTTGATCCAGAGCGCCGAGTCCTTGAGGTTCTTGCGGATCCAGGCGGCGTGGACCTCGCGTTCGGCGTCGGTCGAGCGGGGCGCCAGCGGACGCGGCCGGGCGCCGTACGAGCCCTGGATCGCGGCCGAGACCGACAGGGTCTCGACGTGGGTCAGTTCCAGGGCGCGTTCCTTGCCGCCCTGCAGTTCCAGATAGACTTCGGCCAGCAGGTGCGAGTCGATCAGCGCCCCGTGCTTGTCGCGGCTGTCCAGGCTGATCTTGAACCGCTTACACAGCGCGTCGAGCGAGTTGTACATGCCCGGAAAGCGCTTCTTGGCCATGGCCAGGGTGTCGATCCAGCGCTCCTCATGGATCGGCGCGCGACCGCACTTCTCCAGTTCGAAATTGACGAACGAGCGGTCGAAGGCGGCGTTGTGGGCGACCACGACGCTGTCGCCGACGAAGTCGATGAACCTGTCGGCGATCTCGTGGAACTTCGGCTTGCCGGTCAGGAAGGCCGACGACAGGCCGTGGACCTTTTCGGCCTCGGCCGGCATGTCGCGCAACGGGTCGCAATATTCATGGAACGAGCGGCCGGTCGGCATGAAGTCGACCACCTCGATGCAGCCGATTTCGACCAGGCGGTCGCCCGTCTTCGGATCGAAGCCGGTGGTTTCGGTGTCGAGGATGATTTCCCGGGCCATGATCCTTCAATGCCGCCGTTCGTGGCGAGCTTCAAGCGGGGCCGGGACTTCTCAACAGAGTCAGAAGGTCGCGGACCTGGGCATGGGCGTGCTCGACGCCCTGGCTGGTATCGATCACGAAATCGGCGCGGGCGCGTTTTTCGGCGTCCGGCGTCTGGCGAGCCAGGATCGCCTCGAACTTCTCCGGCGTCATTTCGGGACGGGCCAGGACGCGCTGCCGCTGGACCTCGGCGGGCGCCGAGACGACCACCACCTTGTCGACCTTCTTCTCGCCGCCGGTCTCGAACAGCAGGGGGATGTCCAGCACCACGATCTCGTGGCCCTCGGCCTGGGCTTTCTCGAAGAAACCGATGCGATGGGCGCCGACCAGCGGGTGGACGATCGCCTCTAGCTTGGCCAGGGCCTCGGAATTGCCGACCACCTGGGCGCTGAGCTTGGCCCGGTCGATCGCGCCGTCGACGACGACGCCGGGGAAGGCCTCTCCCACCGGCCCGACCGCCGCGCCGCCGCTGGCGTAGAGCGCGTGGACGGCGGCGTCAGAGTCGTAGACGGGCACGCCCTCGGCCTGGAACAGGGCCGAGGTCGTCGACTTGCCCATGCCGATGGAGCCCGTGAGACCCAGGATCAACATGTCAGGCCTCTCCGAGAAGGCGCAGCAACAGGCCCCGCGCGTCGACTTCGGCTGGCGGCGCCACGCCATACATCCGCTCGAAGCTTGGGACGGCCTGGCGCAGCAGCATTTCCAGGCCATCGACGGTGCGGCGACCGGCGGCCTGGGCGCGACGGAGAAATTCGGTTCGCAGCGGCTTGTAGACCATGTCCATGATCACCGCCGTCTCCGGCGTCAGGGCCAGATCCGCCGCCGGGCCTTCGCCGCCGCCCAGGCCGAGCGAGGTGGCGTTGATGACGAGGCCCGCATCGGCCAGCAGGACCGAAAGGTCCGGCTCTCCGGCCGCCACGACCTTTTCGCCAAAGGCGTCGGCCAGCTCTTGAGCCCTCTCGACGGTGCGGTTGACGATCCGGACCGTGGGCGCGCCGGCCAGCAGCAGGGCGGCGGTCGCGCCACGCGCCGCGCCGCCGGCGCCAAGGATCACGACCGGCGCGGCCGAGACGGCGAAGCCTGGCGCCTGCTCGGCGAGCGCGCCCAACAGGCCAGGCCCGTCGGTGTTGTCGGCATGGATCGAGCCGTCGGCCTCGAAGATCAGCAGGTTCGCCGCGCCCGCCATCCTGGCGAGGTCGCTGGCGTGGTCGGCGACCGCGAGCGCGCGTTCCTTGAACGGGATGGTGACGTTGAGCCCCCGGATGGCGCCGCCTCGGAAGCCGTTCACGAAGGTCTCGAAATTGTCCACGCCGGGCGCGAACGGAACATAGGCCGCGTCGAGCCCCGCCGCCTGGATCCAGGCATTGTGGATCAGCGGGCTCATCGAATGCTTGATCGGCGCGCCGCAGACGCCGCCGACGATAGCGGCTCCCGAGATCCCCGAAGCCCGTTGGGAGGTCATGCGGCCAGGGCTCCGTGAAGACGCAGAAAGTCCAGAAGCCCGATCAACGGCAGGCCCAGTATGGTGAAATAGTCGCCGTCGACGGCGTCGAACAGCTGCACGCCTTCGCTCTCCAGCTCGTAGCAGCCGACCGACCACAGCAGGGCCTCGCCGCGACGCTCGATATAGGCGTCGAGCCAGGCCTCGCTGAACGGCCGCACCGACAGCTTGGCGCTCTCGACGATCCGCCAGATCGGCTGGCCGTCGCGGGCCACGACCACGGCCGAGCGCAGCTTATGGCTTGTCCCGCGGAGTTCCAGCAGGCGTTCGCGGGCTTCTTCCAGGGAATTGGCCTTGTCGATCAGCCGGCCCTTGAGGTCGAGCGTCTGGTCGGCGCCGATCACCAGGCCCGGGCGTTTGGTCGAGACCTTGACCGCCTTCATCTCCGCGAGCGCGTCGGCGATGTCGCGCGGCGTGACGTCTTCGGCCAGCAGGCCGGCCTTGGCCGCGTCCTCGTCGACGCCGGGGCTGACCGCCTCGAAGGCGACGCCGGCGTTCTTCAGGATCATCTGTCGCGCCGAACTCTTGGACGCGAGCGTTACGGGGGTCATCTCAGGACCTCGACCTTGCCGCGGCCGCCCGACAAGAGGTTGATGACCGCCGCCGCCGTCTCCTCGACCGAGCGACGGGTGATGTCGATGACCGGCCAGTTCATCCGCTCGAACAGACGGCGGGCGGCGATGATCTCCTGGCGAACGGCGTCGCCGTCGACATAGTCGCTCTCGCGGTTTTCCTTGAGGGAGAGCAGGCGGTTTCGGCGGATCTGGATCAGGCGATCGGGCGAGGTGATCAGGCCGACGATCAGGGTGTTCTTAAGCTCGAACAGATCCTGCGGCGGCGGCCGGCCCGGGACCAGCGGCACATTGGCGGCGCGCACGCCGCGGTGGGCCAGATAGATGCAGGTCGGGGTCTTGGAGGTCCGTGACACGCCGACCAGAATGACGTCGGCCTGGGTCAGATCCTGGCCGCCCTGGCCGTCATCGTGGGCGATGGCGTAGTCCAGCGCCTCGATACGGTCGAAATAGTCGTTTGTCAGCGCGTGCTGAGCCCCGACCCGGGTCGAAATCCGCGCGCCCAGATAGCGGGACATAGCGCTGATCACCGGATCCAGCGCGGCGATGCAGGGCATTTCCAGCTTGCGGCAGCCTTCTTCCAGCGCCGCCCGCAGGCCCGGATCGACGATGGTGTGCATCACCACGCCAGGCGCGCCGCCGATCTCCTCGAGCGCCCGATCCAGCTGCCGCGTGGAGCGAACCAGCGCGTAGATATGTTCGATGGGCAGGATGTCGGTGAAGCGAGCACAGACCGCGCGCGCCATGGCGTTCAGAGTCTCGCCGGTGGAATCGGACACCAGGTGGATATGGAAGTAGGTGGCGAAGCGCGGTGGCAGCCGTTCCGCTTCCCCCCGAGCCAGACTCTCCTGTGGATCATCCGTTAACGGTTGCTTAACCACTTGTCCTGCCTCTGGGGACGCCCGGGCGCCGAATGGCCCAAGAGACGTCGTGTCATAGCGCCGCTGTGATCAACGGTCGCATTGCCCGCGTACCATCCCCAGGCTCGCCCCGCATCCCCCGATAAGTGAATCCCAACTGTCCAAGGCTCGGGACAGAGTCTCGCGAAGGGTCTTTCTCCCGCCTGGGCGTGTTAAGAATTCATTAAGACCTTCAAGGCGCTTACGGGTCTGTCCACATGATTAACAGATCCTTAACCCCATGTGGGAAGGGCTGGGGGTAACGAGGGATCGGCTGTGCGAGTCACTCGCCCGTCAGGCGTTTTCCCCACTATGCAGTTGCCCTCCCACCCCCTCTTTCAAACTTAATTTCTTATTAAGATATGAGAGGAGGGTCTTAAGGGCCTTACGGGCTTGAGCCTGAACGCTCGCCGGGCTTTAACCCGTTCCATGACGTCTCCGACCCAACGCCCTGAAAATGGGACCCCGAAGTTTCTCTCCGCGCTGTCTGGCGAGAAGCACGCGAATCCTCCGATCTGGTTCATGCGTCAGGCGGGACGGTATCTGCCGGAGTACCGGGCGGTGCGCGCCACGGCTCCGGACTTCATCAGTTTCTGCTTCGATCCGGAGAAGGCGGCGGAAGTCACCCTGCAGCCGATGCGCCGGTTTCCCTACGACGCCTCGATCGTGTTCGCCGATATCCTGCTGATCCCGGGCGCTCTGGGCCAGAAGGTCTGGTTCGAGGCCGGCGAAGGCCCGAAGCTGGGTGAGATGCCGTCGATCGAGTCCATGGCCGAAAAGGCCGGGAATGCGGGCGAGGCCCTCAAGCTCGTCGGGGAGACGCTGACGAGGGTTCGCTCAGAGCTCGATCCGTCCAAGGCCCTGATCGGCTTCGCCGGCGCGCCCTGGACGGTGGCGACCTACATGATCGAAGGCGGCTCCAGCGATCGCAGCGGCGCGCGGACCTACGCCTATCAGAACCCTGAAAAGCTGGACGCCCTCATCCAGGTGCTGGTCGACTCGACGGTCGACTACCTGGCCATGCAGGTCGACGCCGGGGCCCAGGCCCTGAAGCTGTTCGAGAGCTGGGCCGAGGGCCTTTCCGAGCCGCTGTTCGATCGGCTGGTCACCCAGCCGCACATCCGGATCATCGAGGGCTTGCGGACGCGCGGCGTGACCGTGCCGGTCATCGGCTTCCCGCGCGGCGCCGGGACCCTGGTCGAGGACTACGCGGCCAAGGTTCCCGTGCAGGGCGTGGCGCTCGACACCTCGGCCTCGGCCAAGCTGGGTCAAGCGATCCAGAAGACCAAGACCATCCAGGGGGCGCTCGATCCGCTGCTGCTGCGGGCCGGTGGCGATGCGCTGCTGCGTCGCGTCGACCAGTTGCTGGAACAGTGGAACCAGGGTCCCTACATCTTTAATCTGGGACACGGCATCCTGCCCGACACGCCGATCGCCAATGTCGAGTTGGTGCTGGAGCGGGTGACCGGCCATAAGGTCGGCGGATGACCCGCAAGCTCGCCGTCGTCCTGTTCAATCTCGGTGGGCCGGACGGTCCGCGCGCGGTGCGGCCGTTTCTGTTCAACCTGTTCCGAGACCCGGCCATCATTGGCTTGCCGGCCATCGCCCGCTATCCGCTGGCGGCGCTGATCTCGACCAGCCGTGAAAAGATGGCCAAGGCCAACTACGCGATCATGGGCGGCGGCTCGCCGTTGCTGCCGGAGACGAAGAAGCAGGCCAGCGCGCTGGAGGCCGAACTGGCCAGGAGCTTGCCGGGCGTCGAGGCCAAGTGCTTCATCGCCATGCGCTACTGGAACCCGCTGACGACTGAGACCGCCAGGCAGGTGAAGGCCTTCGCGCCGGACGAGATCGTGCTGCTGCCGCTCTATCCGCAATATTCGGAGACCACGACCGGCTCGTCGCTGAAGGCCTGGGCGAAGAGCTATTCGGGTCCCGGGCGTCAGACCACGGTCTGCTGCTATCCGAACGAGGCCAGGCTCGTCGAAGCGCATGCCCGCTTGATCCGCGACACCTGGGAGAAGGCCGGTTCGCCGGCGAATGTCCGCCTGCTGTTCTCGGCCCATGGCCTGCCGGAGAAGGTCATCCTGGGCGGCGACCCCTACCAGAAGCAGATCGAGGCCACGGCCGCCGCGGTGGCGGCCAGGCTGCCGGCGGGCCTGGATTGGACCGTCAGCTACCAGAGCCGGGTGGGGCCGATGAAGTGGATCGGCCCTTCGACCGACGACGAGATCCGCCGCGCGGGCGCCGAAGGCAAGGGCTTGATCGTCACCCCGATCGCCTTCGTCTCCGAGCACGTCGAGACCCTGGTCGAACTGGACCACGAATACGCCGAGCTGGCGACGGCGGTCGGCGTCGTGCCCTATATCCGCGTACCGGCCCTGGGCGTCGCGCCGGAGTTCATAGCCAGCCTGGCCGGAATGGTCCGTCAGGCCCTCGCCAGCAATGGCGTCGTTCCCGGCGGCGACTGGCGCTGCGGCGCGTTCAACTGTCCGTGCAAAGAGGCGGCCTCGGCATGACCGATTTCCTGGTGGCGCACTTCAACGTCGTGCGGGGCCTGCACATCCTGTCGGTCATCGCCTTCATGGCCGGGATGCTCTACCTGCCGCGCCTGTTCGTCTATCACAGCAAGGCGACGCCGGGCTCGGAGATGCACGAGACCTTCACGGTCATGGAGCGGCGTCTGCTACGCGGCATCATCAATCCGGCCTCGATCGCCACGGCGCTGTTCGGTCTTGGTCTGATCCTGGCCGACGCCCAGATCCGCGGCTGGAGTTTCCTGGTCGAGCCCTGGATGGCGACCAAGCTGGTGGCCCTCGTCGGGCTCTACGGCTTCCACGGCTTTCTGTCGGCCTCGCGCAAGAAGTTCGAGAAGGGCGAATATCCCCGGTCCGAAAAGTTCTGGCGGATGGTCAACGAGATCCCGTTCGTGCTGGCGATCGTCATCGTCCTGTCGGTGACGACCAAGTTCCTGAACCACTGAGTCCGGCCGGCGGCTTGACCGCCGGTTCGCCGCGTGGTTTGCATCCAGGGAAGTTCGGATTTTCCGAACTCCTTCTCTACGGACCGGCGCCCGTCCTGGCGCGCCCCGCGAGCGATCCGCTCCAAGGTCCGTCCCCCGAACGATCCGCGTCATCGTCAATCGACGCGCTCGCCTGGTCCGTCCGCATGGGCGGACCGGTGTGACCATCGAAGTCTTACTGGCCGGACTCCGTCTTGGGGTCCGCGCCCACTCTTGAGTCTTGTCATGACCGAAGAAACCGAAAACGAAATTCTCGCCTCTGATGGTGGGACCGCCGAAGAGGCGACCCCCGAAGAGAGCTCCGTCGATATCGATACGACGGTGGAGGCCGCGTCCGCCGACGCGGAAGCCGAGGCCGAAGGCGAAGACGATGGCTCCGGGATCGCCGAAGCCGTCGCGGCGCTGGGCCTGAAGTCCATGTCCCTGCAGGAGCTGAAGGAGAAATCCCCGGCCGACCTGCTGGCGTTCGCCGAGACCTTCGAGGTCGAGAACGCCAACTCCATGCGCAAGCAGGACATGATGTTCGCCATCCTGAAGACCCTCGCCGAAGAAGGCGTGGAGATCTCGGGCTCGGGCACCATGGAAGTGGTGCAGGACGGCTTCGGCTTCCTGCGCTCGCCGGAAGCCAACTACCTGCCGGGCCCGGACGACATCTACGTCTCGCCCTCGCAGATCCGGAAGTATGGCCTGCGCACCGGCGACAGCGTCGACGGCGCCATCCGCTCGCCGCGCGAAGGCGAGCGCTACTTCGCGCTGACCAGTGTGGCGAAGATCAATTTCGAAGCGCCTGACAACGTCAAGCACAAGATCCACTTCGATAACCTGACGCCGCTCTATCCCGACGAGCGCCTGAACATGGAACTGCCCGATCCGACCATCAAGGATCGCTCGGGCCGCGTCATCGACATCGTCGCTCCGCTCGGCAAGGGCCAGCGCTGCCTGATCGTGGCCCCGCCGCGCGTGGGTAAGACGGTCATGCTGCAGAACATCGCCAAGTCGATCGAGACCAACCACCCCGAGTGCTACCTGATCGTCCTGCTGATCGACGAGCGCCCGGAAGAAGTCACCGACATGCAGCGCACGGTGAAGGGCGAGGTCATCGCCTCGACCTTCGACGAGCCGGCGACGCGCCACGTGCAGGTGGCCGAGATGGTCATCGAGAAGGCCAAGCGCCTGGTCGAGCACAAGCGCGACGTCGTCATCCTGCTGGACTCGGTCACGCGTCTGGGCCGGGCCTACAACACCACCGTCCCGTCCTCGGGCAAGGTGCTGACCGGCGGTGTCGACGCCAACGCCCTGCAACGCCCCAAGCGCTTCTTCGGCGCGGCGCGCAACGTGGAGGAGGGCGGTTCGCTATCGATCATCGCCACGGCCCTGATCGACACCGGCAGCCGCATGGACGAAGTGATCTTCGAAGAGTTCAAGGGCACCGGTAACTCGGAAATCGTCCTGGATCGCAAGGTCGCCGACAAGCGCATCTTCCCGGCCATCGACGTGCTCAAGTCCGGCACCCGCAAGGAAGAACTCATCACGCCGCGCGACCAGCTGCAGAAGACGTATGTGCTGCGCCGCATCCTCAACCCGATGGGCGCATCGGACGCGATCGAGTTCCTGCTCGACAAGCTGCGTCAGTCGAAGACCAACGGCGACTTCTTCCAGTCGATGAACACCTGAGTCCAAACGGACTCACATTTTGGCCTTTGGCCGATACGAGAAAGGCCCCGGTGCTACCCGGGGCCTTTTTTGTTGGGCCATACTAGTTCGGTCAGGCCGGGTTCGGCCCTACGGAATGAGCACGGTGGCGCCGGTCGTACGGCGGCCTTCGAGCGCTTCATGCGCCGCGCGGGCCTCGGCCAGCGGAAAGGTCTGGCCGATGTCGATCTTCACCGCGCCGGAGCCGAGGACGGCGAACAGCGCCTGGGCGCTCTCATCCAGTTCCTGGGTCGTGGCGATGTAGTCGAACAGGCGAGGTCGGGTGACGTACAGCGACTTGCCCGACAGCTCCAGCGGCGCGAAGGCCGGGACCGGGCCAGAGGCGTTGCCGAAGGTGACCAGCATCCCGCGCCTGGCCAGGCTCTTGAAGCTGGCGTCCCAGGTGTCCTTGCCGACCCCGTCATAGACGACCGCCACGCCCTTTCCGCCGGTGATCTCGACGACCCTGGCGGCGACATCCTCGTGGCGATAGTCGATGACATGGTCCGCGCCGAGCTGGCGAGCGAGGGCCAGCTTGGTCTGGCCGCCAGCCGTGGCGATCACCGTCGCGCCCAGGGCCTTGCACCACTGGACCAGGATCTGGCCGACGCCGCCGGCGGCCGCGTGGACCAGGACAAGGTCGCCAGGTTTCACGTGGAAACATCGCCGGACAAGAAACTCGGCGGTCATGCCCTTGAGCAGGACGGCGGCGGCGGTCTCCAGGCCGACGTCGTCAGGTACCTTCACCGCGCGCTCGGCCGGAACGACCGCCGCTTCGCTATAGGCCCCGAGGGTTCCGTTGTAGGCGACGCGGTCGCCGATCTGGAACCGGGTGACGCCGTCGCCGATAGCCTCGACCGTACCGGCCGCCTCGAGACCGATCACCGCCGGCATCTTCAGCGGGTAGAGGCCTGAACGGTGGTAGGTATCGATGTAGTTCAGGCCCACGGCTTGGTGACGCACGAGAATCTGTCCGGCGGCAGGCGAGGGGACGGGAAGCTCCACGGCTTCCAGAACCTCCGGACCGCCGGTGCGAACAGCCTGGATCGCAAGCATTAGCCCAGCGCCTTCTGGAAGAAGGTGAGGCTGCGGCCATTGGCCTTGGCCGCGTCAGTCGCGTCGTAGTGGGCGCCGCCCTCGCGGGCGAAGGCATGGTCGCGGCCAGCGTAGGTGTGCAGCTCGATCTGGGGGTGATCCTTCAAGGCGCTCAGGATCAGCTGCTGGGCTTCAGGCGGCACGAACTGGTCCTTCTCGGCGATGTGCATCAGCAGCGGATGGGTCAACTTCTCGGCCTCGTTCACGTGCTTCTCGATGCCGACGCCGTAGTAGGAGACGCTGGCGTCGACGTCCGTGCGGGTCGCGGTCAGGAAGGCCAGCAGGCCGCCCAGGCAGTAGCCGACGGCGCCGACCTTGCCGTTGACGCCCGGCAGCTCGCGGGCCTTGGTGATGGTGGCGGCGATGTCGCCGATACCAGCGTCCACGTCGAACGCGTTGAACAGCTCGAACGCCCGCTTCCACTCGGCTTCGGACTGGTCGGTGATGTCGATGCCGGGCTCGATCCGCCAGAACAGGTCGGGCACGATCGCGACATAGCCCTGGGCGGCCAGGCCGTCGGCGATGTCGCGCATCACCTTGTTGACGCCGAAGATCTCCTGGATCACGACGATGGCCGGCGCGCTCTCGGCCTTGGGCCGGGCGACATAGGCCGAGAAGTCGCCATCGGGCGTGGTGATCGTGAGGGTCTCACTCATCGCGGGTCTCCGTCCTTACTGTGTCCCAAGTCAGACCGATGTGACTTTCGACCAAAGCGCTCTAACCTGAGCCGACGGGCCTTGGCCCATAACAATATCGTGCCCTACCCGAAGGGAACCTCCGCATGAAGATGACCATCGAGATCGACTGCACCCCTGTCGAAGCCAGAAGCTTCCTGGGCCTGCCCGACGTCAGCACCCTGAACGAGCATCTGGTGAAGGAGATGCAGAACCGCATGGACGCCAACATGGCCATGCTGGCGCCCGAGGAGCTGATGAAGAACTGGATGGCGTTCGGCACCGGCGCCCAGGAGCAGTTCCGCAAACTGATGACGGCGGCGGCGGGCGCGGCGGCCGGCAAGCGCGACTAAGCCATGACGGATACGATTTTCGCGCCCGCCACCGCGGCGGGGCGCGCGGCCGTGGCCGTCGTGCGGGTCTCGGGTCCCGCGACCTTGTCGGTGGTCGAGGCGTTGACCGGCCGCCCGCCCAAGGCGCGGATGGCGGCGCTGCGCACCCTGCGTCACGGTGGGGTGGATCTGGACGAGGCTCTCGTCCTGCGCTTCGAGGGACCGGCCAGCTATACCGGTGAGGACAGCGCCGAGTTTCACGTGCACGGCGGTCGCGCCGTGGTCGAGGCGCTGCTGTCGGCGCTATCGGACCTGGGTCTGCGCCTGGCTGAGCCCGGGGAGTTCACTCGTCGGGCTTTCGAGAATGGCAAGCTCGATTTAACCCAGGCCGAGGGCGTCGCTGACCTGATCGACGCCGAAACCGAGGCTCAGCGCAGGCAGGCGCTCGGCCAGGTCGGCGGGGCGCTGGGTCAGCGCTATGACCGCTGGCGTGATCTACTGATCCAGTCTCTGGCCATGCTGGAAGCGGCCGTCGACTTCCCGGATGAGGATTTGCCGGAAGCGGTGGCTGAACGTGCGCGCCCGGGACTGCGCACCCTCAGCGCCGAGCTCGACACAGCGCTGGCCGATGTCTCCCGTGGGCGGCGGGTGCGAGACGGCTTCCGCATCGCGCTGGTCGGCGCGCCGAACGCCGGGAAGAGCACATTGCTGAACGGGCTTGTCGAGCGAGAAGCGGCGATCGTGACGGACACACCGGGTACGACCCGGGACGTCATCGAGGTTCCTCTGGTTCTCGCCGGCTACAAGGTTCTGGTCGCCGACACGGCAGGTCTTCGCGAGACGAGCGACGCCATCGAAGCTGAGGGCGTCCGCCGCGCGCGAGCCTGGGCTGAAGAAGCTGACCTAAGGCTTTGGGTCGTCGATGGGTTTCACGTGAAACATACGGTGAAGCTTCAAGAGGCGGTTCGGCCTGGGGACTGGCTGATATTGAACAAGGCCGATATCGCCCAGGGTTCGGCGCTCGATGAGGCGGCCGCGCGCTGGGCGGGGGAGGGGCTGAGAGTCGTTCGTCTGTCCGCGCGCTCGGCGGCCGCGGTGAGCGAAGTTCGAGAGGCGTTGTCCGCGCACGTCGCCGAGGCCCTCTCCGGCGCCGAGTTCCCAGCCGCCACCCGCTTGCGTCACGCGGAACGTCTCAGGGAGGCCCAAGGTCATCTCCTTAGGGCTCTGTCCGAAGTCGGTCTGGAGGTCGAACTGGCCGCTGAAGACGTGCGGCTTGCCGCCCGCGCGCTGGAGAAGATCACGGGGCGCGTCGATCCGGAGGACGTGCTCGGTCGCGTCTTTTCGACCTTCTGCATCGGCAAATGATGTTCCACGTGAAACATCCCCTATAGTATCCACAGCGCGCTCACAGCTGGGGTGGGGGTGTTTCACGTGGAACGCCGCTGAGTCACATCGACCGCCTCGCCTGATTGGCGTATAGATCGAGTCCAACGCCCCCGCAGTATCCCGGGGGCGTTCGCATTGAGGCGAGTCCGTTGTCCAACACCTGGGATGTCATTGTCATCGGCGGCGGTCACGCCGGCTGCGAGGCGGCGGCCGCCTCGGCGCGCGCCGGCGCGCGCACCCTGCTGCTGACCCACAAGCTGGAAACCATCGGCGAGATGTCCTGCAACCCGGCTATCGGGGGCTTGGGCAAGGGTCATCTCGTGCGTGAGATCGACGCCCTGGACGGCGTCATGGGCCGCATGGCCGACAAGGGCGGCATCCAGTTCAGGATGCTGAACCGCTCCAAGGGGCCGGCCGTCCGCGGTCCGCGCGCCCAGATCGACCGCAAGCTCTATCGCGAAGCGATGCAGGCGGAACTGGCCGCCACGAAAAACCTCGACATCATCGCCGCCGCCGCCGAGGACCTGATCGTCGAGGAGGGTAAGGTCGCTGGCGCGATCGACGGGGAAGGGCGGTCATACCGCGCCCCGCGGGTCATCCTGACCACTGGCACCTTTCTGAAGGGCGTCATTCACCTGGGTGAAACCCGCATCCCGGCCGGCCGCGTCGGCGACCAACCGGCGATCGGCCTGTCGGATCGACTTTATGGGCTGGGCTTCCAGATGGGTCGCTTGAAGACCGGCACGCCCGCGCGCCTGGACGGTTCGACCATCGCCTGGGATCGCCTGGAGATGCAGCCCGGCGACGACGAACCCGTGCCATTCTCGTTCCTGAACGATCGGATCGAGACCCCGCAGATCGCCTGTGGCATCACCTTCACGACCGCCGAGACCCACCAGATCATCGCCGACCGACTGAGCGAGTCGCTGGTCTATGGCGGTCGCGCCACCGGGATCGGCCCGCGCTATTGCCCGTCGATCGAGGATAAGGTCGTCCGCTTCGCCGACAAGACCAGCCACCAGGTGTTCCTCGAGCCGGAAGGCCTGGACGACACCACGGTCTATCCGAACGGCATCTCGACCTCGGTCTCGGAAGAGACCCAGCTGCTGTTCCTGCGCACCATCCCCGGCCTGGAGGCCGTGGAAGTCAAGCGTTACGGCTATGCGATTGAGTACGACTATGTCGATCCGCGCGAGCTGTACGCCACGCTGGAGACCAAGCGCTTGCCGGGTCTCTATCTGGCCGGCCAGATCAATGGCACCACCGGCTATGAAGAGGCGGGGGCCCAGGGCTTGGTCGCCGGCCTGAATGCGGCCCTGGCCGTACAGGGCAGGGAGCCGGCCGTCTTCGCGCGCGACGAGGCCTATATCGGCGTGATGATCGACGACCTGGTCACCCGGGGCGTCACCGAGCCCTATCGAATGTTCACCAGCCGGGCGGAGTTCCGTCTGACCTTGCGCGCCGACAACGCCGACCAGCGCCTGACCGATCGCGGGATCGCGCTGGGCGTGGTCGGTGAGCGCCGCGCCGCCGCCTGGGGCGAGAAGAAGGCGCGTCTTGAAACGGCCCGAGCCTTTGCCCGCTCGGTCAGCCTGACGCCGAACGAGGCCGTGAAGGCCGGCTTCAAGGTCAATAGCGACGGCGTGCGCCGCGACCTGTTCGCCATGCTGGCCTATCCGGAGGTGACGCTGGACGACCTCGGCGCCGTATGGCCGGAGGTTTTCACGTGGAACACCGACGTCCGCGAGCAGATCGAGATCGAGGCCGCCTATGCCGGCTATCTCGACCGCCAGCGCGCCGACGCCGAGTCGCTGCGCAAGGACGAGGATCTGCGCCTGCCCGCCGATCTGGACTATGCCGACATCGGCAGCCTGTCGAACGAGGTGCGCGAAAAGCTGACCCGCGTGCGCCCGCTGACCCTGGGACAGGCGGCCCGCATCGAGGGCGTCACCCCCGGCGCGTTGACCGCGCTGCTAGCCCATGTGAGGCGCAGCCGTGCAGCCTGAAGCCATGATTGCTGAACCTCCGGTGCTGGACGCGGCTGGTTACCAAGCCCTTACCGGCGCGTCCGACGCCCAGATGGCCGACCTGACGCGCTTCCAGGACCTGCTGGCGGAATGGAACGCGGTCATGAACCTTGTTGGGCCGCTGACCATCGCCACCTACTGGACCCGCCATGCGCTGGACAGCTCGCAGCTGTTGGCCCTGGCGCCGGGGGCGCGGACCTGGGCCGACCTGGGAGCCGGCGCCGGTCTGCCCGGCGTCGTGCTGGCCATACTGCTGAAGGGCCAGGATGGGGCCAAGGTCCATCTGGTGGAAAGCATGGCCAAGCGTTGCCGCTTCCTCGAGGTCGCGGCCAAGGCGCTGGATCTGCCCGCCGAGATCCACAATGTCCGGGCCGAAGAGCTGAAGCTGAAAGTCGATGTGGTCACTGCCCGCGCCTGCGCGCCGATGACCAGGCTGCTGGGCTTCGCCGAGCCCTATCTCTATCGCGGCGCGACCGGCCTGTTCCTCAAGGGCCAGGATGTCGCGACCGAGCTGACGGAGGCCCGCAAGGCCTGGTCGTTCGCCAGCGAGCTGCTCCCCAGTCAAAGCGACCCTCGCGGCCGCATCGTTCAAGTGAAGAGGCTTTCCCGTGCCCGCTAATCCTCTCCGCGTCTTCGCCATCGCCAACCAGAAGGGCGGCGTCGGCAAGACCACGACGGCTATCAACCTGGGCACCGCCCTCGCGGCTTGCGGCGAGCGCGTGCTGCTGATCGACGCCGATCCGCAGGGCAACTGCTCGACGGGCCTGGGCATCACCCGCATCCAGCGCCGGACCACGCTCTATGACGTGCTGATGGGCGAGTCGCCGGTGATCGACGCCGCGGTGAAGACCGAGCTGCCTGGCCTGGACGTCATACCGGCCGACGCCGACCTGTCGGGCATCGAGATCGAACTGGGTCAGACCGCCCGACGGTCGTACCGTCTGCGCGACGCGCTGGAGACGGTCCGCGCCAACGGGCCCTACACCTATGTGCTGATCGACTGCCCGCCGTCGCTGAACGTGCTGACCGTCAACGCCATGACCGCCGCCGACGCGGTGTTCGTGCCGCTGCAGTGCGAGTTCTTCGCGCTGGAGGGCCTGACCCAGCTGATGCGGACCATCGAGCGCATCCGAGGCAGTCTCAATCCGCGCCTGGAGATCCAGGGCGTGGTGCTGACCATGTACGACCGCCGCAACAGCTTGTCCGAGCAGGTGGCGCGCGATGTCCGCGACTATTTCGGCGACAAGGTCTATGACGCGGTCATCCCGCGGAACGTCCGGGTCTCGGAGGCGCCGTCATTCGGTAAGCCCGTGCTGCTGTATGACCTGAAATGCGCCGGCAGCCAGGCCTACCTGAAGCTGGCCCGAGAGGTGATCAGCCGCGAGCGCGACCGCCAGGTCCAGGCTGCCTAAGCCTTTTTCGAATATTGATCCGAACTAGAACGAGAAGAAGATGGAGTCAGTGGTGGCTGAGGCGAGTGGTTCCGAAGGGCGTCGTGGTCTGGGGCGGGGGCTTTCCGCCCTGCTGGGCGAGGTCGAGAACGCGCCGGCCCAGGCGCCGGGCGATAACGCTCCCGGCTCGCGCGAAGCGCCGATCGAGATTCTGAAGCGCAATCCCGACCAGCCGCGCCGCACTTTCCGCGAGGAAGACCTGGAGGAACTGTCCAACTCGATCCGCGAGAAGGGCGTCCTGCAGCCGATCCTGGTCCGCCCGGCGCCCGGCGCGCCCGGAGAATATCAAATCGTCGCCGGCGAGCGCCGTTGGCGTGCGGCTCAGCGCGCCGGCCTGCGCACCGTGCCGATCATGGTGCGCGAGCTGGACGACCTGGCGGTGCTGGAAATCGGCATCATCGAGAATGTTCAGCGCGCCGACCTGAACGTGCTGGAGGAGGCGCTCTCCTACAAGGTGCTGATGGAGAAGTTCGAGCGCACCCAGGAGGCCATCGCCCAGACCATCGGCAAGAGCCGCAGCCACGTCGCCAACACGATGCGCCTGCTGGCCCTACCGGACGAGGTGCAGTCCTACCTGGTCAGCGGCGAGCTTTCGGCCGGTCATGCCCGCGCCATCGCCGCGGCGGCCGACCCCGTGGCCCTGGCCAAGCAGATCATCGACGGCGGCCTATCGGTTCGCGAGACCGAAGCCCTGGCGCGTAAGGCGCCGACCGCCACGCCGTCGAAGAACAAGGGCGGCCGTCCGCCGCGCGTGAAGGACACCGACACCCAGGCGCTCGAGGCGGACCTCTCATCGGTGCTCGGCCTCGATGTCTCGATTGACCATCGCGGGGCGGGAGGCGCTCTGACCATCACCTACGCGACGCTCGAGCAGCTCGACGATCTCTGCAACCGCTTGACGCGCGGGATCTGATCAGTCGCACCTAAAAGCGTGTGGATGAGCGGATTTTAGGCCCGTCTAAAATCGCCCCTGTCGCGCACCGAACGGCGCCTTTCCGTACCCGCGGAGGCGCCGCTTTCGTGAGAGGAGATCGGTTCACAGCGATTTCCACCGCAAACCCTTCTGTCAAAAGGCTTTCTTAAGAAACGTCCACAGGCGCGCAAAGGCCCTGTTTTTGGGCGCTTTCGGGCTTAGAGGCCCAAGCGCCGCGCGCGACCGGCGATCATCAGCGCCAGGCGCTCGGAGATCAGTTGATCGGGCGAGCCGGACGTCTTGCAGGCGCGGTCGGCGTTGAGAACCTCGCCCTGGATCTCCAGGATGGCCTCCAGGTTCCAGGCGCGGGCTTGGCGGAGGAACTCACGCTCCTGTTTCCAGAAGACGCCCGAGGCCTTGGCGGCGGCCTGCAGGTCGACGCCGTTCTTGTGCAGGGTCAGCACGCGGCGCAGGCGGCCCAGATAGTAGCTCATGGCCCGGACAGCGGCCGGACCGCCTTCGCCCTCGGCGGCGGCGCGGCGCAGGGCCTGCTGGGCAGGACCGGCCTTGCCGCCGAAGGCGTCGGCGGCGGCGTCGCTGAGCGAGGCCTCGGGCTCGACGCCCAGGAAATCGGTCAGGTCGGCGGCGGTGGCGGTGACGCCGCTATTGGGGCCGAGATAGAGGGCCAGCCGTTCGATCTCGGCGCGGGCCACGCCGCGCTCCTTAGGCAGACGCGAGACGAAGAGGTCCAGGGCCTCGCTGTTCAGCCCGACCTTGTCGTTGGCCAGGGTGTCGCGGGTCAGGCGGGCCAGGTCGCCGGCCTCGTCCTCGTAGCAGGGGATGACGGCGCAGCCACTGGCTTTTTCGCCGACCTTGCGCAGCTGGGAGTCGCGACCCAGCGCCCCCGCCTCGACCAGGAAGAAGGCGTCGGGATTGAGCTGGCCCTCGACGTGGCGGGTCAGGGCCTCGGCGGCCTGCTTGTCGGGTCCGGCCTTCTCGCCGGCCAGGCGCAGGCGCACCAGACGCCGGCCGCCCATCAGCGACATGGCCGACAGCTCGTCCTCCAGCTTGGCCGGATCGGCGTCCAGGTCGCCGTCGGTGAGCATGGCGGTGTCGAAGGGGTCGTCCGGCCGCGCGACCACGCGCTTGGCCAGCGCGTTGGCGCGGTCACGCACCACGCCCCGATCCTTGCCGTAGATGACTACGGCCCGGATGTCCGGGGCCGGCTCCCGCAGGAAGCGTTCGACGTCCGGACGCTTGGAGAGGATCATCGGCCGCGGCCCTTAAGCCGGCTTCTTCTTGCCCGCCGCCAGCCAGGTGGCGAGATCCAGCTGGATCTTGCGCGCGGCCTCGGTCGCCGCCCGCTCCTGGCCGTCGTTCTGGGCCGCGATGGCCGCATAGGGCTGGTCGGCGGAGTCGTAGGTCACGGAGACCTCGGTGTTGCCGTTGGTGGCTTCCTTGCCGGTCTTGGCGTCCATCAGGCGCCAGCCGACGGTCATCCGCAGTTCGTAACGGTTGGCGACGTTGTCGAGACGCACGCCCCGGGCGAAGCGGAACTCCTTGACCGAGAAATAGAGCTTGTAGGCGGGGGTGTCGCCCTGCTTGTGGCCCAGGGCGTCGTCCAGCTGCTCGCGCAGCAGGTAGCCGCCCCGGCCCTCGGCCGCGACGGTCTCGATGCTGGAGAGACCGCCCTCGACGCCCGGCCGGCCGTACAGCGGCGTGAAGCCGGCGCAGGCCGAGAGGACGAGGGTCGAGAGCGCGAAAGCGCCAGCCGCCAGGGTGCGTTTCATAGAGGTCCCTTGGGGTCTCAGTTGGCCACGATGTTGACGATGCGGTCCTTGACCACGATCACCTTACGGACCGTGACGCCCTCAAGGTGGGCCAGGACGTTGGGATCCGCCAGAGCGATTTTCTGGACCTCGTCTTCCGGCGCGCCAGCCTTGACCTTGATCTCGCCGCGACGCTTGCCGTTGATCTGGATTGGCAGGACGCGCTCGTCGTCCGCGGCCAGGGCCGGATCGGCCTTGGGCCAGGGCGCGTCGACGACCATGCCTTCACCGCCGATACGGGCCCAGGCTTCTTCGGCCAGGTGCGGCGTGAAGGGCGCGACCAGGCGGGCCAGGATGTTCAGGGCCTCGGCGCGGGCCGCCAGGACGGCGTCCGAAGCGCCTTCAGCCGGAGCGGCTTTCAGGGCGTTCAGGAACTCGTACAGGCGCGCCACGCCGCTGTTGAAGCGGAAGCCCTCGATGCTGTCGGTGACGAAGCCGATCAGCTTGTGGGCCGACTTGCGCAGGGTGAGCGCCGCTTCGTCGCCGTCGTCGTGGGCGAAGTCGCCGGCCGGCTGGCTGTCGAACTCGTTCCACAGACGGTGGGTGAAGCGCCAGGAGCCTTCGACGCCCGAATTGGTCCACTGGACATCGCGTTCCGGCGGGCTGTCGCTCATCACGAACAGGCGCGCGCTGTCGACGCCATAGGCCTCGAAGATGTCCTCGGGGGCGACGACGTTCTTCTTGGACTTCGACATCTTCTCGACGTCGCCGATGATGATCGGGGCGCCGGTCGTGGCGTGGACCGCCGAGCGGTTATTGCCCTCGACGGTGATGCGGATGTCCGACGGCTCGACCCACTCGCCGGCCTCGTTCTTGTAGGCCTCGTGGGTGACCATGCCTTGGGTGAACAGGCCCGCGAACGGCTCTTCGACCGACAGCAGACCCTCGTCCTTCAGAGCGCGGGTGATGAAGCGGGCATAGAGCAGGTGCAGGATCGCGTGCTCGACGCCGCCGATATACTGATCCACCGGCAGCCAGTGGTCGGCCGCGTCCTTGCCCACCGGCTCGGCCGCGTGGGTGTCGGCGAAACGGGCGAAGTACCAGCTGGAGTCGATGAACGTATCCAGTGTGTCGGTCTCGCGCTCGGCCTTGCCGCCGCACGAGGGACAGGTGGTGTGGCGCCAGGTCGGGTGGCGCAGCAGCGGGTTGCCCGGCTTGTCGAAGGTGACGTCCTCGGGCAGGGCGACCGGCAGCTGGTCTTCCGGCACGGGCACGACGCCGCAGGCCTCGCAGTGAACCACCGGGATCGGGCAGCCCCAGTAGCGCTGGCGCGAGACACCCCAGTCGCGCAGGCGATAGACCGTCGCGCCCTGGCCCTGGCCGGCGGCCTCGATGCGGGCGACCGCTTCAGCCTTGGCGGTCTCGACGTCCATACCGTCCAGGAATTCCGAATTGAAGATCTTGCCGGGGCCGACATAGGCCTCCTTGCCGACCTGGAAGGTCGCCGGATCCTCGCCGTTCGGCAGGACGACGGGCTTGACCGGCAGGCCGTACTTGCGAGCGAAGTCCAGGTCGCGCTGGTCGTGGGCCGGGCAGGCGAAGATCGCGCCGGCGCCATAGTCCATCAGGATGAAATTGGCGATCCAGACGGGCAGGGTGATCGACGGATCCAGCGGGTGCTTGACCCGCAGGCCGGTGTCGTAGCCCAGCTTCTCGGCGCTCTCGATCTCGGCTTCCGAGGTGCCGCCCTTGCGGCAGTCGGCGATGAACCGCTGGACCTCGGGGTTCTCGATGCCCAGGCGCTCGGCCAGCGGATGCTCGGGCGCGATGCCGACGAAGCTGGCCCCGAACAAGGTGTCGGGACGGGTGGTGTAAACCTCCAGGCCCTCGGCCATGCCGTCCGGGACCTCGCCGTCGAACTGGAACTTGAAGCGCAGGCCCTTGGAGCGGCCGATCCAGTTCTCCTGCATCAGGCGAACCTTGTCGGGCCAGCGGTCCAAGGTTTTCAGGCCGTCGATCAGGGCGTCGGCGTAGTCGGTGATGCGCAGGAACCACTGGGTCAGCTTGCGCTTCTCCACCGTCGCGCCCGAGCGCCAGCCCTTGCCGTCGATGACCTGCTCGTTGGCCAGGACGGTCATGTCGACCGGATCCCAGTTGACCGAGGCTTCCTTGCGATAGACCAGGCCGCGCTTCAGCAGGCGCAGGAACCAGGCCTGCTGCTTGCCGTAATATTCCGGATCGCAGGTGGCGAACTCGCGCGACCAGTCGACCGAAATGCCCAGCGACTTCAGCTGCTCGCGCATGGCGGCGATGTTGTCGTAGGTCCAGCCCTTGGGGTGGACGCCGCGTTCCATGGCCGCGTTCTCGGCCGGCATGCCGAAGGCGTCCCAGCCCATCGGGTGCAGCACGTTGAAGCCCTGAGCGCGCTTGTAGCGGGCCACCACGTCGCCCATGGCGTAGTTGCGGACGTGGCCCATGTGGATGCGGCCCGACGGATACGGGAACATCTCGAGCACGTAGTATTTCGGACGGCCGTCGTTGATCTCGCCGGTCTTGAAGACGTCGGCCTTCGCCCAGGCTTCACGCCACTTGGGCTCGGTGTCTTTGGGATTATAGCGGGCCATCGGAAACCAGGGTCTTGGATGCAGGAACGCGCCCCAAAGGCGCGTCCGCGACAAATTAAGCGGTTTCGCGGTTGGAGCGCGCAGGAAATATAGGGTGTCACAAGGGTCCTCGCCGCGTCGACGAGAACCCTTGGAAGGACCTTAGCCCTTGATGTTCGAAAGTCGAAGCTGACGGGCGCGGGTCAGGATCGCGTTCTCGAGGTCGGTGGCGGTCTGGTCGGCGACCGGAGCGTCCACCCAGGCGCCGTTGATGTCCTTGGATTGCTTGAACACCGTGACGTTCAGGCCGTCGGCGCGCAGGCGGGTGTCCAGGATGTAGACCGTGGCCTTGAAGCGCTCGGCCGGGGTTTCCGGGTTCACGTACCAGTCGGTGATGATCACGCCGCCGTATGGGTCGGCCGAAGCCAGCGGCATGAAGGCCAGGGTGTCGAGGCTGGCGCGCCACAGATAGCCGTTGACGCCGATGGAGCCTTCCGACGTCGGAGCCTTGTTACCGCCGCCGAGACGCTTGAAGGGGTTGAAGCCCGGCTCGTCGGGGGTCTGGGTCGAAAAGGTCTTCGGGGGGGTCGAACTGCAGGCCGACACGCCTAGCATCGACAGAGCCAGGACGCCCGCGGCGACGCCGCGCATCACAGACCCACGCTCAAACGCCATAGTACCTCGCTCCAATATTTCGCGGGCGCTCGCGCGCACCCTGGCGCGCCCCCGCGGCCGGGAGCCGGTCTATAGCATGGCTGCGCCGCCTCAAAACAGGAATCGCGTGACCTCGTGGCAACAGGACTCGATTGAATCGCCCAATTTGGCCCTCGGTGCGACCGAAGCGAGGTTGACCGCGTTCTGCTCCAGCCTTTAATCGCAATGTAAGGGGCTCGTTCCTACATGGGATGGGTGGGGACAACTGAGTATAGGCGGCGAGTGGTGATGACCGCGACGCGTTTCTTTCTGGCGGGGACCGCCGCGTTGATCCTGACGGGATCGGCGTCGATGGCGTTCGCCCAGGCCAAGCCGCATGCCGTCACCCCCGATTTCTCGGTCAAGAACGACTTCACCAGCGCCGCCGCCGGCGTCCAGTATCCGCAGGACGACAAGCGCACCCTGCGTTGGGACGCCAAGAAGGGCCGTTGGGGTCTGAAGCTGGATCTCGACCAACCGTCCAGCCGTGAAATGGAAATGCAGGACGTGCAGGCCGGAGCCTATTTCAAGGTGACCCCGTCGATCCGCGTCGGCGGCGCCGTGAGCCTGGGTGAATCCAACCCGGCGCTCGCCGCCCGCAAGGCTCAGCAGCCCGATCCGGCCCCGCGCGTCCGCCTCGAGACCGCTTTCAAGTTCTAGGGTCGGAGAGGGCCTCCACGGCCGCGATCCCGACAATCCCGCTGCCGAACAGCCGTGAAACCGTGCGCGCACGTACGCCGCCCAGCGCATAGACGGGCAGCGACGTCGTCGCGACGAGATCCTTCAAGCCCTCCGCGCCCAGCGGTTCGCCGGCCGACGGACTGTTGCTGGGAAAGATTGGCGAGACGACGACAGCGTCGGCGCCCGCGCGCTCGGCCGCCTGGAGCGCGCCGCGATCATGGGCCGCGACGGTGATCAGCCAGCGGGCGTGCTCGGCCCGCAGGCGAGGGATCTCGGCCGAGAGCCGCTCCGGCATGTGCAGTCCATCGGCGCGGACGCCCTCGGCCAGGCCCGGATGGGCGCCGACCAGCAGCAGCAGGCCGCGTTCCGTGGCGATGGCCCGCAGGCGGCGTCCGCGCTCGATGGCGTCCTCGGCGCCGAACGCCCGGTAGACGACGCCCGCGCCGGCCGGCAGGCGTTCGGCGACGGCCTCGGGGTTGGGAACGCGCTGCGGATCGGTGAGGAACAGCAGGCTGGGCAGGGTCCGGCCGCGCACGGTCCTTGGCGGAAAGGCCGCGGCCGCACTAGACAGGACTTCCAGTTCGCTCACGTTCTCGTCCAAGGCCACCCCCAATGTCCCACGCCCTCGCTCGGATCCAGGACCGCATCGCCGCCGCCGAGAGGCGCGCCGGCCGGCCGGCGGGTTCGGTGACTCTGGTGGCGGTGTCCAAGACCCAGCCCTGGGAGCATATCGCGCCCGTGCTGGAGGCGGGACAGAAAGTCTATGGCGAGAACCGCGTCCAGGAAGCCATGGATCGCTGGGGCCCGCGCCGCGAAGGCCTGGAGCTGCGCCTGATCGGTCCGCTGCAGACCAACAAGGCCCGCGAGGCGGTCGGCTTCTTCGACGTCATCGAGACGCTCGACCGCGAGAAACTGGCCCGCGTGCTGACCGAGGAAATCCAGCGGGCGGGCAAGGCCCCGCGCCTCTATGTCCAGGTCAATATCGGCGAGGAGGCCCAGAAGGCCGGCGTCGCGCCCGCGGAGGCCGACGCCTTCCTCGCCGCCTGCCGCGAGGCCTACGGCCTGACGATCGAGGGCCTGATGTGCATCCCGCCTGTCGGCGCCGATCCCGCGCCCTATTTCGCGTCCTTGCGGACCATCGCCGCGCGCAACGGCGTGGAGAAGCTGTCGATGGGCATGAGCGACGACTTCGAGATCGCCATCGCCGAAGGCGCGACCTCGGTCCGGGTGGGATCGGCGCTGTTCGGCGGCCGCAATTACGGTTAGTCGGCCACGATCTGGACCGCGTCGCCGGGCTTGGCGATCGCCAACACCGCCTCGAGGTCCGGTCGCGCCAGGGCCACGCAGCCCTCGGTGCCCGGATAGCCGTCGCGGGCCAGGTGCATGAAGATCGCCGAACCCATGCCTGGCACGGGCGGACGGTCGTTGTGGCCCAGGATAACGACCAAATCGTAGACGTGGTCGTCACGCCACATCCGTTCAGCGCTGGCCGGGTAAGGCAGCAGGACAGGGCGGTTGTAGTTCGGATCGCCCGGGGAGTCGCACCAGCCGTCGTCGGGCCGGGTGGCGTGGACGGGCAGGGCGGTCTTCGGACCGCCTTTATAGACGTCGGGCCGGTACCAGACCTCGCGCATGACCCAGGTCCCGGCCGGGCTCTTGTTGTCGCCCTCGCGCTTGTCGGCGGCGGCGATCGCGCCAGCCTTGCCGATCGCGCAGCGCACGGTGCGCCCGTTCAACTCGAAGCGGCCATCGGCATGGGCTCGAAACAGCATCGAAGGTGTCTCCTAGACATTCCCGTTTGGCGCTCAATGGCCGCCGAAACCCGCTACCACTTTCGGCTATTGAGCTTAAGGCCCCGCTCGGGGTTGTCCCCGAGGGCCGCAGCGGTGCATGTTCCGCCTCATGGCGCAACGCAAGACGCTTCTGCTGATCGACGACGACGAGGACCTGCGCGGCGCCCTGGCCGAGCAATTGGCCCTGCACGAGGAATTCGCCGTGGCCGAGGCCGCGACGGCCGGCGAGGGCGTGAAGATGTCGCGCGAGGTCAAGCCCGACCTGATTCTGCTGGATGTCGACCTGCCCGACATGGACGGTCGCGAGGCCTGCCGCCTGATGCGCAAGAACGGGGTCACGGCCCCGGTGATCATGCTGACGGCAGCGGTCAGTGACAGCGACACCATCCTGGGCCTGGAGTCCGGGGCCAACGACTATGTCACCAAGCCCTTCCGCTTTGGCGTTCTGCTGGCCCGAATCCGCGCCCAGCTGCGCAGCTACGAAGCGTCGGAAGACGCGCTGTTCCGCATCGGTCCGTACGAATTCCGCCCCTCGGCCAAGTTGCTGGTCGACGAGAAGCAGAAGAAGGTGCGGTTGACCGAGAAGGAAACCAACATCCTCAAGTACCTCTACCGCGCCGGCTCCAAGCCCGTGTCGCGCGAGGAGCTGCTGACCGAGGTCTGGGGCTACAATGCCGGGGTCACCACTCACACGCTGGAGACCCACGTCTACCGCCTGCGCCAGAAGATCGAGCCGGATCCGGCGGCGGCCAGGATCCTGATCACCGAGATGGGCGGCTACCGCCTGCAACCGTAACATGCTGTAAAACATAAAAACCTTGTCATCCCGGAAGCGCGCAGCGCTGTCCGGGACCCAGGGGCCGGCGCAATGCGGCTGCCCCTGGGTCCCGGCTCTCCGCTTCGCTGCGGCCGGGATGACAAGCTGTTTTTGACATGAAAAGGGCCCGGCCTTTCAGCCGAGCCCTTCTCAAAACTACCTACGCCCAGATGATTAGGCGTTGCCCATCACGCCGCCGGCTTCGGCCTGGGCCTTGCGCGCGGCGTAGACGCCGGCGAAGTCGATCGGATCGATCAGGAAGGGCGGGAAGCCGCCTTCGGCGGTGACGTCCGAGATCAGGCGACGCGCGTACGGGAACAGGAAGCGCGGGCATTCGATCAACAGCACCGGCTCCAGGTCTTCCTCGGCGACGCCGGCGATGTGGAACAGGCCGCCATAGACGACTTCGATGTGGAACACCGCCTGCTCTTCGCGCGTGGCGCGGGCCGAGAGCTTCAGATCGACTTCGAACAGGCCATCCGGGCGACCGCGGGCGTTCATCTCGACGCCCATGTCAATGGCGGGCTGGGCCGCGCCGGCCCGCAGGCTGTCGGGCGCCAGCGGGTTCTCGAACGAGAAGTCGCGGACGAATTGGGCCAGGATACGGATGCCCGATTGCGCGGCGGCGTTGTCGTCCGAAGTCGCCCCAGGGGCGCCATTGGGGGCGGTGGTGTCGGTCATTAGGATAAAATCCGTAATCGGCGTCTAAAACGCCTAAGAAAGGTGGGCGCTGCTACCATGAGGGCCCGTCCGGCGCAACGCTGGGCGCCTGACGGGAGAACGCGTCTCACCTATATAGAGATGATATCCTGGGCCCAAAGCCCGTTGCCGGACCTTGAAGTGCTCCAGATCCTGTTCCTCGCCGCGGTCGCTGCGGTCGTCCTATATCAGCTGTACGCCACCCTGGGGCGCCGCACGGGCCGTCAGCCCGAGGACGTGGTGACGGCTCAGCCCGGCGCGGCCCCGGCGCCGGCCGATACGCATCCGATCCTGCGCACCGAAGGCCTGGCCGCCCTGAAGTCGAGGCAACCGGACTTCGACCCGACCAAGTTCCTGGCCGGCGCCCGCTCGGCCTATGAGCAGATCGTCAAGGCCTACGCCGAAGGCGACCGCGAGACGCTGAAGCCGCTGCTGGCCCCGGACGTCATGGCCAATTTCGAGCAGGCCATGGCCGCGCGCGAGACCGCCGGTCGCAGCGAGAAGGTCGAGTTCATGGCCCCGCCGCGCCTGGACCTCGAGCGGATCGACGTGGTCGATGACCTGGCCAAGGCCGTGGTGCGAATCCTGGCCGAGGTGCGCACCCGCACCAAGGACGAGCGCGGCGAAGGCGTCGACGATCGCCGCACCGCCGAGCTCTGGACCTTCGAGCGCGAGGTCAAGAGCGTCAATCCCAACTGGCGCCTGGCCTTCGTCGCCGCCGCCGAGGCGTAATGGCCAAGATCCGCAGCGCCCCGACCGCCTTCGCCCCCCTGGCCCTGGCGGGTCTGCTGCTGAGCGCCTGCGCCAGCACGACGACGACGGCGCCGCCCGTCCCGACCGGGCCGACGGTCTCGCCGCCGGCGACCGGCGCCACGCCTTCGCCTTCGACCCCGCCCGCGTCGGCGCTGTCCTTCGCCAGCCTGGCCGGCTGGGCTGAAGAGGATCATGTGGCGGCCCTCGACGCCTTCCGCGCCGGCTGCGGCGTCGCCAGGGCACCGGCCACGGTCCGCGTCTGCGGCCTGGCCCGCAACGCCACCGTCCAGGACGAGCCCGGCGCGCGGGCGTTCCTGGAAGCCAATTTCCGGGTCGAGCCGGTTCGCCAGAAGGAAGGGGGCGACGAGGGCCTGCTGACCGCCTATTTCGCCCCCCAATATGAGGCGCGGATGTCGCGCAACGCCGAGTTCACCGTCCCGGTGCGCGGCCTGCCGGCCGATCTGGTGGTGCTGGACCTGGGCGCGTTCGAGCCCAGCTTCGTCGGCAAGAAGATCACCGGCCACGTCGAGGGCGCGACCTTCGCACCCTATCCGGACCGCGCCGAGATCGAGGCGACCCCGACCGACAGACCCCTGGCGTGGATGCGACCGGAGGAGCTGTTCTTCCTGCAGATCCAGGGCTCGGGGGTGCTCGTCCTGCCCGATGGCCGCCGGGTGCGCGCCGTGTTCGCCGGCACGAATGGCCGACCGTTCGTGGGCGTGGCCAACGCCATGCGCGACAAGGGCCTTTTGCCCGACAACAACACCTCCGGCGACGCCATCCGCGCCTGGCTGGCCGACCATCGCGGGCCCGAGGCCGACGCGATCATGCAGCTGAACCCGCGCTATGTGTTCTTCAAGACGCTCCCCGATGACGGCAAGGAACCCGTCGGCTCGGCCGGCGTGCCGTTGCCGCCGGGGCGGGCCATCGCCATCGATCCCAGCCGCCACGCCATGGGCGAGCTCTACTGGCTGGACGCCGCCGCGCCGAAGCTGGCGGGCGCCTTCCCGGCCTATCGCCGCCTGGTGGTGACGCTGGACACCGGCGGGGCGATCAAGGGCGACGTCCGCGCCGATCTCTACATGGGCACGGGCGCGGCCGCCGGGGCCGAGGCTGGGCGCGTGCGCCACGCCCTGCGCCTGTACCGGCTCGTACCGCGCTGACATGGTCAGGAAGCCGCCGCCCGGGCCCGAGGACGATAAGCGCCTCTGGAAGCTCGTCGCCTCGACCGTGACGCCGCGCGCGCCGGAAAAACCCGAGAAGATGCGCTCCAAGGCGCGGATCCGGCCGGTGAAGAGCGACACGGCCATTCCGGTGGAGCAGCCCACGCACCTGGCCTCGATCGCGCCGCTGCGCGTCAGTCCCGAGGAGCTCAAGCCCGCTCCGGCCAAGGCCCTGAAAGGCCCCGCCCACCGCATCGAGCCCAACCGCAAGCGCCGCATAGCCAAGGAGCACGACCCGATCGGCGCGCGCCTGGACATGCATGGCCTCGACCAGGACCAGGCGAGGGCCACGCTCGAGGGGTTCATCCGACGGGCCTATGACGACGGCCACCGGGCGGTGCTGGTCATCACCGGCAAGGGCAGGGTCGGCCACGGCGTGCTGAAACAGCGAACGCCGGAGTGGCTGGCGGGGCCGGCCGTGCGGGAGATGATCGCCGGGGTCTCGACCGCCGATCAGCGGCACGGCGGTGACGGGGCGCTGTATGTGGCGCTGAAGCGCAAGGGTTAGCGCGAGGCTTCGGGCCCCTCAGCTCTTCCGCGAAGCTTTTTCCGCGATGCCTGAGGTCCCTTCGCGGGCCTCCAGCTTCTCGGCCACGGCGTCCAGGGACACCCCCGACGCCGCCATCAGCGCCAGCCAGTGGTAGAGTAGGTCGGCGCTCTCCGCCGCCAGGGCGTCCGGATCCTGAGCCACAGCGGCGATCACCGTCTCGACGGCTTCCTCGCCCAGCTTCTTGGCGGCCAGGGCGGGGTCGTTGAGAAGCTTGGCGGTGTAGGACACCGACGGATCACCGCCCTTGCGGGCCGCGATCGTGGCGGCGAGGCGTTGCAGGACGTCAGTCAGGCGCTGGCTCATGCGGCGCTCCGGTCCAGGCGCACGGGGATGCCGGCGTCGGCCATGGCCTGCTTGGCCTCGCCGATGCTGATCTCGCCGAAGTGAAAGATCGAGGCGGCCAGCACGGCGGCGGCGTGGCCGTCGCGGGCGGCTTCGACCAGGTGTTCGGTGGTCCCCGCGCCGCCCGAGGCGATCACTGGCACGGACACCGCGCTGGTCACGGCCTTCAGCAGCGGGATGTCGTAGCCGATCTTGGCCCCGTCGCGGTCCATCGAGGTCAGCAGGATCTCGCCCGCGCCGCGTTCCACGACCTTGGCGGCCCAGTCGACCACGTCGAGGCCGGTGTCCTTGCGGCCGCCATAGGTCCAGACGTTCCAGCCCGAGCCGTCCTCGCGCAGCTTGGCGTCGATGGCCACGACCACGCACTGGGCCCCGAAGGCGTCGGCGCCGGCGGCGATCAGGTCGGGGTTCTCGACGGCGGCGGTGTTGGTCGAGACCTTGTCGGCCCCGGCCAGCAGCAGGCGGCGCATGTCCGACACCTGACGCACGCCCCCGCCCACCGAGACAGGCATGAAGCAGACCTCGGCGGTGCGGGAGATGACGTCCAGGATCAGGCCGCGGCCCTCGCTGGAGGCGGTGATGTCCAGGAACATCAGCTCGTCGGCGCCGGCCGCGTCATAGGCGCGGGCCTGCTCCACCGGATCGCCGGCGTCGCGCAGGGAGACGAAGTTGACCCCCTTGACCACCCGCCCGTCCTTCACGTCGAGGCAGGGAATGATCCGGGTCTTCAGCATCAGGCGGCCGCCGCGATCAGGGCTTCGGACGGCTTGATCGTGCCGGCGTAGAGCGAGCGGCCCAGGATGGCGCCGGCGATCTCGACACCCGGACGGGCCTTGAGGCGCTCGATGTCGGCGACAGCGGCCACGCCGCCGGAGGCGATGACGGGAATGGAGACCGCGTCGGCCAGTTCGCCCACGCCCTCGACATTGACGCCGGTCAGGGCGCCGTCGCGGCTGATGTCGGTGATGATCAGGGCGGCGACGCCGACGTCCTCGAAGCGGCGCGACAGGTCGATCGCCGACAGGTCCGACAGGCCGGTCCAGCCGTCGATGGCGACCTTGCCGTCACGCACGTCGACGGCCACGGCGATCTGCTCGGGCCACAGGCGCGCGGCCTTGCGGACCAGGTCCGGGTCGTGGACGGCCACTGTGCCGAGGATGACGCGGCTGACGCCGGCCTCGATCCAGGCCTCGACGCCTTCCAGCGTGCGGATGCCGCCGCCCAGCTGCACGGGGATCGAGATCGACTCCAGGATCGACTCGACGGCGGCGGTGTTGACCGACTTGCCCTCGATGGCGCCGTTCAGGTCGACGACGTGCAGCCACGAGAAGCCGTCCTTGACGAAGCGCTGGGCCTGGTCGGCGGGCGAGGTGTTGAAGACCGTGGCCTTCTCCATGTCGCCGTGCAGCAGGCGCACGCACTGGCCGTCCTTCAGGTCGATGGCGGGATAGAGGATCATGGGCGCCATTCCAGGAAGTTGGCGAGCAGGGCGAGCCCTGAGGCTTGTGACTTTTCGGGGTGAAACTGTACGCCCGCGACATTGTCCTTGGCCACCGCCGCGACGAACGGGCCGCCGTGGTCGGTGGTGGCCACGACATCGGCCGGGTCGGCCGCGTCCAGGGCGAAGGAGTTGGCGTAGTACATGTGGGCGCCGTCCTCGATCCCCGCGAACAGGGCGTGAGGGCGGACGAAGCTGATGGCGTTCCAGCCCATGTGCGGGATGGTCAGCGAAGGATCGTTCGGCGCGAGCTTCTTCACCTGGCCGGCGATCCAGTCCAGGCCCGGCGTGACGCCGAACTCCAGGCCTTCGGTCGCCAGCAGCTGGTGGCCGACGCAGATGCCCATGAAGGGGACACCGCGGCCGTGCACGGCGTGGTTCATCGCCTCGTAGACGCCGGTGGCGTCCAGGCCCGCGCGGCACGAGGCGAAGGCCCCGACGCCGGGCAGGAAGACACGGTCGGCCTCGGCGACGAGGTCGGGGTCGGCGGTGACGACGATCTCGGCGTCGAGCGCGCGGCGACGGGCCGCCTCACGCAGGGCCTTCTCGGCCGAACGCAGGTTGCCCGACCCGTAGTCGATCAGGGCGACGGTCTGCATGGAGGATCCTTACAGCACGCCCTTGGTGGACGGAGCCTGGCCGCCGGTCTTCGGGTCGATCTCGACCGCCTGACGCAGCGCCCGGGCGAGGGCCTTGAAGCCGCTTTCGGCCACATGGTGGGTGTTATCGCCGTACAGGGTCTCCAGATGGACGCACGCCCCGACGTTCATGGCGAACGCGTGGTGGAACTCCTTGAAGAGCTCGGTGTCCATCTCGCCGACCTTGGGCCGCTTGAAGTCGACCTTCCAGATCAGATACGGCCGGTTGGAGAGATCGATGGCGCAGCGCGTCAGGGTCTCGTCCATCGGGATATAGGCGTGGCCGAAGCGCCGGACGCCCTTGAAGCCGTCCAACGCCTGCTTGATCGCCAAGCCGAGAACGATGCCCGTGTCCTCGACCGTGTGGTGCATGTCGATATGCAGGTCGCCCTTGGTCTCGACCTTGAGGTCGAAGCCGCCGTGGCGCGCGAAGCTCTCCAGCATATGGTCGTAGAAACCGATGCCGGTGGAGATCGTCGAGGCGCCGGTCCCGTCGAGATCGATCCAGACCCGGATCTGGGTCTCCTTCGTCTCGCGGACCACTTCAGCGGTGCGGGCCATTGAAATCCTACAGTCCGTTCTTGCCTAAAGACCGTTTTGGGCGGCCAGCTCGCGCAGGGAAACCTGCGGGCGCGGACCGTAGTGATCGATCACCTCGGCGGCGGCCAGGGAGCCCAGCTGGCCACAGACCGGCAGCGCGAGACCCTGGGTGAGGCCGTAGAGGAAACCTGCGGCGTATTGGTCGCCCGCGCCGGTCGTGTCCACGATTTTTTCCACGGGGTAGGCCGAGATTTCGTGAAGTTGCCCGCCCGAGGCCACGACCGAACCCTTTTCGCTGCGGGTGACGGCGGCGATCTCGACCATCTCGGTCAGCGCCTTGGTCGCGGCGTCGAAGTCGTCGGTCTCGAACAGAGCGCAGACCTCGGCGGCGTTGGCGAAGACGATGTCGCACTGGGTCTGGATGAAGCCCAGCAGGCCGGCGCGGTGGCGTTCGACCACGAAGCTGTCCGACAGGGTGATCGCGATCTTGCGGCCGGCGCCGTGGGCCAGGGCGGCGGCCTTGGCGAAGGCGCGGCGGGCTTCCGGCGGATCGAACAGATAGCCTTCCAGATAAGAGACCTGGGCGGCCTCGATGATCTCGGGATCGACGTCGGCGCTGGACAGCTCGACGCAGGCGCCGAGATAGGTCGACATGGTGCGCTGGGCGTCGGCGGTGACGTTGATCAGGCTCTGGGCGGTGGCCGGACCTTCGGCCAGCGAGGGCGTGGTGAACACGCAGCCGATCGCCTTCATATCGTGGCGAAACACGCGGCCCAGCTGGTCATCGGCGACCTTGCCGATATAGGCGGCTCTGCCGCCGAAGCTGGCGATGCCGGCCATGGTGTTGGCGACGCTGCCGCCCGAGGCCTCGATGCCGGAGGCCATGGCGTCATAGAGGCTCGCGGCCCGCGCCGGGTCGATCAGGGCCATCGAGCCCTTGGTCAGGCCTTCCTGGGCGAGGAAGGCGTCGTCGCACTGAGCGATGACGTCGACGATGGCGTTGCCGATGCCGGCGACGTCGTAGAGCGCGGTCATGGAGCGGAACAAACCTTTGAAAGAACAGGGCGGGGAAGCCACAAACACTTGGCGATTAAAGGAAGTGGGGGCTCAAGGCAACGCAAGGCTTGCCGCGCGTGTCGCGACATCTTAGCTGCGAGGCTTCGTTGAACGCGAGTATGCCGATGGCCGACGTCCTGATCCTGGTCCCCGCCCGCGACGAGCACCGCTACGGCGACAGCTGGGCGTCGCTGCTGGAGCGGCTGGCGACGCCGCTGCGCCGCCACGGTCTGACCATCGCCGCCCAGCCATGGACGGATCCGGTGAGCAAGGATCAGGCGCGTCTGGTCATGCCGTCCCTGGCCTGGGGCTATCATGCGCGCCAGGCCGACTGGTTCGCCCAACTCGATGCGTTCGAAGCCGCCGGCTTGCGCATGGTCAATCCGCCATCGGTGCTACGCTGGAACTCGACCAAGACCTATCTGGTCGAGCTGGCGGAGAAAGGCGCGCCGGTGGTGCCGACCCACGCCCACGACATTCTGACGCTGGAGCATGTCGAGGCCGCCTTCGACGCTTTCGGGGTGGACGAGGTGGTGGTCAAGCCGCAGATCTCGGCCGGCTCGCACGAGACCATCCGGGTCAAGCGCCACGGTTCGCTTCAAGGCGGACCCACGGGTCCGGCCCTGATCCAGCCGTTCCTGCCGGCGGTCGGGGAAGAGGGCGAGCTTTCCCTGTTCTATTTCGACGGCGTCTTCAGCCACGCCGTGGCCAAGGTCGCCGTGGAGGGCGACTTCCGCGTCCAGCCGCAGTTCGGCGGCAGGGTGACCGAGATCGCGCCTGAGCCCGAGGCCTTGCGCGCGGCCGAGATGGTGCTGGAGGCGGCCGGCGCGCCGCTGACCTATGCCCGCGTGGATCTGATCCGGGGCCTGGAGCACACCCCGCAGCTGATGGAGCTGGAGGCCATCGAGCCGGACCTGTTCCTCGAACATGCGCATGACCACGGCGAGGCTTTCGCCCGGGCGGTGCTCAGGGCGCTCGGCTAGGCCCCCAGGAACAATTCCCGCGAGGGACACAGATCGCTGATCTTGCAGATCTCGCACTTGGGTCGCCGCGCCACGCAGACATAGCGGCCGTGCAGGATCAGCCAGTGGTGCGCCCGGGTCTGGTAGGGCGGGGGGACGATCCGCATCAGGTCCTGTTCGACCGCGTCGGGCGTCTTGCCGGCCGACAGCTTCAGGCGGTGCGAGACGCGGAAGACGTGGGTGTCGACGGCGATGGCCGGCTCGATGTCCAGCTCGTTCAGCACCACGCTGGCGGTCTTGCGGCCCACGCCGGGCAGGGCTTCCAGATCTTCGCGGTTCAGCGGGACCTGACCGCCGTGCTTGTCCATCAGGATGTGGGCGGCGGCGATGACGTTCTTGGCCTTGGTGCGGAACAGGCCGATGGACGCGATGTACTTGATCAGCCCATCCTCGCCGAGTTCCAGCATCTTCTCGGCGCTGTCGGCGACCTGGAACAGCGGGCCGGTGGCCTTGTTAACCTGGACGTCGGTGGCCTGGGCCGAAAGGGCCACGGCGGTCACCAGTTCGTAGGGGTTGGCGTAGTTGAGCTCGGTCTTGGGATGCGGCTCCAGGCTCTCGAAGCGCTTGAACAGGATCTCGACCCGCTCGCGTTCGGCGGGGCTGATGCGCTTTTGGGCGGGCTTCTTTTTCTTCGCGAGCACGGGCTTGGCCATGGCGCGGACCATGCCGTGATGCGCCTGAAACGCCAAGAAGGACGGCTCGCCAAGCGCCAGGGACGGTCCTAAAATCCCGCCATGGCCCTACCGATCTACATGGACCGCGTGATCGCGCCCCACCGCTCGCTGACGCCGCGGGGCGCCGTGGTGCTGTTGGCGGTGGTCATGGCCTTCAACGTGATGGTGGCGATCTTCCTGCTGGTGGTCGGCGCGCCGCCGGTCCTGCCGTTCCTGGGACTGGACGTCCTGGCCCTGTGGCTGGCGCTGCGGGCCTCGGACCGCGCCGCTCGGCGGGTGGAGCGGGTCCAGGTCACGGCGGAGGCCGTCACGGTCAGCCGCGAGGACGAGAAGGGCGCACGCACCGTCTGGACCTCGCCGACCGCCTTCACCCGCGTCGGCGTCGACCATCTTGGCGAGCACGAGACCCGCGTCCGCCTGATGATCTATCGCAAGCGCCTGACCCTGGCCCGGTCGCTCAGTCCCGACGAGCGGACCCGCTTCGCCAACGCCTTGCAGGACGCCATCCGCGCGGCCCGAAACGAGCGCTGGTCATGACCGCCCCGAAACCGACCGCCCCGAAACCGACAGCAAGAACCGGGCGGACACTGTTCTCCGCGGGTCATAGCCTATGAGCATGGCATACGACGCATCCCCTATCGCGACCGCGATCCCGGAGACGGCCAGCCAGGAGCTGGTTCGTCTGGCCGAACGCTCGGTCGACTACCACCGCATGGCCAAGGCGCTCGACTGGCTGGCCGAGCGGTGGTCGGATCATCCCTCGCTGGACGAGGCGGCCCAGGCCGTGGGCCTGTCGCCGTTCCACTTCCAGCGCGTCTTCACCCGCTGGGCTGGGGTCAGCCCCAAGAGCTTCGTCTCGGCCATCGCCCATGCCGAGGCGCGACGCTCGCTGGAAGCCGGCGGCACGGTCCTGGACGCGGCCTTCGACGCCGGGTTGTCAGGCCCTTCGCGGCTGCACGACCTGTTCATCGCCCAGGAGGCCGCGACCCCCGGCGAGGTGCGCCGGCGCGGGGCGGGGATGCGGCTGCGCTGGGGCTGGGCCCCGACGCCGTTCGGCAAGGGCCTGTTCGTGATGGCCGATCGCGGCCTGGCGGGCCTGGCCTTCTCGGACGGCGACGACGAGGCGACCTTCGCCGACATGCACCGCCGTTTCCCGGCGGCCGACTGGCTGCGCGACGACGAAGCCGCCCAGGCCACGGCGATCCACGCCTTTACGGGCGGGGAAGGGCCGTTGCCGGTGGTGCTGATCGGCTCACCCTACCATGTGCAGGTCTGGAAGGCGCTGCTGCGGATTCCTGCCGGCGAGACCGCCACCTACGGACAAGTGGCGTGCTGGGCCGGCAAGCCCAAGGCGTTCCAGGCCACCGGCGGGGCCATCGGGGCCAACCCGATCTCGCTGCTGATCCCCTGCCACCGCGCCATCGGCAAGAGCGGCAAGCTGACCGGCTACCACTGGGGCCTGGCCCGCAAGGCGGCGATCCTCGGGATGGAGGCGGTCGCAGTCGCCTCATGAAACCCAGGGTCCGTCCTCGCCCTTCGACAGGCTCAGGGTGAGGACTACTCTTGCCGCCGATCAGCAGAAAACCTCACCCTGAGCTTGTCGAAGGGCGGGGTTTTCGGTCGCCCTAAAGGATGAACCGGCTCAGGTCGGCGTTGGCCGCGAGGGCGCCGATCCGCTCCTGGACATAGGCCGCGTCGATCGCCACGGTCTCGCCGCTACGATCGGCCGCCGAGAAGCTGATCTCCTCGACCACCTTCTCCAGGATCGTCTGCAAACGCCTGGCGCCAATGTTCTCGACCGAGTTGTTCACGGCCACGGCCGCGTCGGCCAGAGCGTCGATGGCCTCGTCGGTGAAGGTCAGGGTCACGCCCTCGGTCAGCATCAGGGCCTGGTGCTGACGGATCAGGTTGGCCTCCGGCTCGGTCAGGATGCGGCGCATGTCGTCGCGCGACAGGCCCTTCAGCTCGACGCGGATCGGCAGGCGACCCTGCAGCTCGGGCAGCAGGTCCGACGGCTTGGCGACGTGGAAGGCGCCGGAGGCGATGAACAGGATGTGGTCGGTCTTCACCGGTCCGTACTTGGTCGAGACCGTCGTGCCCTCGATCAGCGGCAGCAGATCGCGCTGCACGCCCTCGCGGGAGACGTCGGCGCCCGAGCGCTGGGCGCTGCTGGCGACCTTGTCGATCTCGTCCAGGAAGACGATGCCGTGGTTCTCGGTCAGCTCCAGGGCCTCTTGAGTCAGGGCTTCCTGGTCGAGCAGCTTGTCGCTTTCCTCGGCGATCAGCGGGGCCCAGGCGCCGGTGACGGTGGTCTTGTGGGTCTTGGTGCGACCGCCGCCGAACGACTTCATCATTTCCGACAGGTTCAGCACCTGTGCGCCGGGCTGGCCGGGGATCTCGAAGCTGGCGCCGCCGCCCGTGTCGGCCAGCTGCAGCTCGATCTCCTTGTCGTCCAGCTCGCCGGCGCGGAGCTTCTTGCGGAAACTGTCGCGGGCGGCGGTCGAGCCGGGGCCGGTCATGGCGTCGAGGATGCGCTCCTCGGCGGCGGCTTCCGCTTTCGCCTTCACGGCGGCGCGGCGCTTGTCGCGGACCATGGCCAGGGCGCTTTCCACGAGATCGCGGACGATCTGGTCGACGTCGCGGCCGACATAGCCGACCTCGGTGAACTTGGTGGCCTCGACCTTGAGGAATGGCGCCTGGGCCAGCTTGGCCAGGCGGCGAGCGATCTCGGTCTTGCCGACACCGGTGGGGCCGATCAGCAGGATGTTCTTGGGGGTGACCTCGTCACGCAGATCAGCCGGCACGCGCCGGCGGCGCCAGCGGTTGCGCAGGGCCACGGCGACGGCCTTCTTGGCCTCGGCGTGACCGACGATGTAGCGGTCCAGTTCGGAAACGATCTCGCGGGGGGAAAACTCGGTCATCGGTCGTTGATCAGGGTCTCGAAGATCAGGCGCCACCCGTTGGGCCGCCTTTGCCAGACATGCATATAGTGCGCGGCGACGGCTTTTTGACCCTCCGACCACGCGGCTTCGCCATGAGTCCAGACGAAATCGCCGGCCTTGGAGGCGCCGCCGCCCCGTAATGTCAGGGTCATGGCCGTCGGACGCTGTTCCAAGCGTTCCGCGATCGCCGTTGGGAGCAAGGCGCGGGTTCCGCGCGGACCGATCAAATGGGCGTCGGCCGTCAGAACGGCCTTGTAAGCCTGGGGCGCGTCCTTCTCAGCAGATTGGCTCAGCATCGTCTCGGCCGCCCGCACGGCGTCGAAGGCCTTGGCGGCCGAGCCTTCGCCAGTCTTGGACATTGGCCCTTTCCGGGCGGGCGTCGTCTGGACGGGAGCCGAGACCGGGTCGGCGGCGCTGCCGCCGTCATAGATCCAGCGCCAGACATTGTCGGCGTCCTTGCGCCAGATGCTGGAGTACCAGCCGCCCGGCTTGCCGTCGAAAAAGGACGGACCGGTGGAAAGGGCCAGGTCTCCGGACCTGGCGGCGACCACCCAGGCCGGCCACCATTCCAGCTTGGGCCCACTGTCGCCCGCCCGACTTTCGTAGAAGGCGCGGGCGTTGGTCGGGGCGGGCGTGAAGATGATGGCGTCATTGGCCATATGCTTCAGGAACGCGCGCTTCACGCCCAAGGCCAGGCCGTCGGCCGCGAAGGCGCGCTCGGCGGCCTCCACCTGGTCGGCGGGGTTCCTGGGCTCAGCCTGAACGGCGCCGGCGCCGGCCAACGCAACGCAAGCGATCGAAAGGGTCTTCAGCATGGCGGGATCCTCCCCGCGCCTAGCCAAGCGCCGGGAGAATTCGCCGCGCATCTCGTTTGCGACGAAAACCCGCTGGGCCTCGCCCTAAAGCGCTTCGACGGTGAGATTGCCGTTGGTGTAGACGCAGATCTCGGCGGCGATGGCCATCGCCTTGCGAGCGATCTCCTCGGCCGAAAGGTCCTGGTCGAGCAGTGCTTTACCCGCCGCCAAGGCATAATTTCCGCCCGAGCCGATCGCCGCCACGGCGTTGCCGTCGGCGCTCTCGCCCGGTTCCAGCACGTCGCCGACGCCGGTGACGGTGTAGATGGCGGTCTTGTCGGCCACCAGCAGCATGGCTTCCAGCCTGCGCAGGTAACGGTCGGTCCGCCAGTCCTTGGCGAGATCCACGCAGGCGCGGGCCAGCTGGTCGGGATATTGCTCCAGCTTGGCCTCGAGGCGCTCGATCAGGGTGAAGGCGTCGGCCGTGGCCCCGGCGAAGCCGGCCACCACCTTGCCGCCGGCCAGGCGTCGCACCTTGCGGGCGTTGCCCTTGACGACGGTTGGGCCCATGGAGACCTGTCCGTCGCCGGCGATCACCGTCTGTCCGTTCTTGCGCACCGCCAGAATGGTCGTGCCGTGCCAGTCGGGGAAGGAATTGCTGCTTTGCATGGCTTCGCATGTGGCGAGGCCGGGCCGGAGGGTCAAGCGCCATGAGTTTTTCAGAGGCCGAGGTCGAGCGCTACGCCCGCCATCTGGTGCTTCGCGAAGTCGGCGGTCCGGGTCAGCAAAAGCTGAAAGGCGCGCGCGTGCTGATGGTCGGGGCCGGGGGCCTGGGCGCGCCGGCGGCGCTGTACCTGGCCGCCGCCGGGGTTGGGACGATCGGCCTGGTGGATCCCGACGCCGTTTCGCTGTCGAACCTGCAGCGCCAGGTGCTCTACGCCACCGCCGATGTCGGCCGGTCCAAGGTCGAGGCGGCGGTCGAGCGTCTGGCCGCCCTGAACCCGCACACGGTCGTGGAAACCCATCCGGTATGGCTGGACTCCGCCAACGCTGGCGACATCGTCGGCCGGTATGACCTGGTGCTGGACGGCACGGACGATTTCGCCACCCGCTTCGCCGTCAGCGACGCCTGCCTGGCCCACGGCAAGCCGCTGGTCAGCGGAGCCCTGGGGCGCTGGACCGGTCAGGTCGGAATTTTCCACGGCAGGCCCTGCTACCGTTGCCTGGTTCCGGAAATCCCGCCGGACGCCGAGACCTGCGCCCTGGTCGGCGTGGTCGGCGCGTTGGCGGGGGTGATCGGATCGATGATGGCCCTCGAGGCGATCAAGCTGGTCGTCGGCGCGGGCGAACCCTTGTCGGGCAAGCTGTTGATCTATGACGCGCTTTCGGCCGAGACCCGCACCGTGAGAATCGGGGCCGATCCGCATTGTCCCTCGTGCGGCGCTTGACGGGCGACGGCGTCCGCCCAAATCCTGGCGCCCGGGTTCGACTGTCGGGGAGGGCGGGATGAAGACGCTGGCGAAGGGTCTTGCGATCGCTCTCGGACTGATCGTCGTGCTGGCGACCGCCGGCTGGTTTCTGCTGCAGCGGCCGGACATCCCCTACGCCGCGCTGGAAGCGCGGTATGGCTACGCGGATTCCCGGTATATGGACCTGCCGGGCGGGGTGCGGGCGCACTATCGCGATCTTGGCCCGCGCGAGGCGCCGGCCATCGTGCTGGTGCATGGCTTCTCGGCCTCGACCCATGCCTGGGACGCGTGGGCCAAGGCGCTGTCGGGCGACTATCGCGTGGTTGTCCTCGACCTGCCCGGCCATGGCTTGACCCGTACGCCTCCGGGCTATGCGGCCGGGCGGGACGGCTTCGACGCTGTTGTCGACGGGGTGACGGGCAAGCTGGGCCTGACCCGCTTCACCCTCGGCGGCAATTCGATGGGCGGCGGGGTGGCCTGGGCCTATGCGCTGAACCATCCGGACAAGGTCCAGCGCCTGGTTCTGGTCGATGCGGCCGGCTGGCCAATGAGCAAGGCCGGAGGGGCCTCGATCTTCGCGATCCTGCGCAATCCGCTGGGACGAAAGCTGTTGCGAAACATCGACGCCCGGCCGCTGGTCGCCCAGGGCCTGCGCGCGGCCTATCTGGATCCCAGGCTGGTCACCCCGGCGCTGATCGATCGCTATGTCGACCTGGCGCGCGCGCCGGGTCACCGGGATATCCTGCTGGGCCTGCAGACCGGCCCGCGCCGCCTGGCCTCGGCGTCCGAGCTGTCGCGGATCCATGTTCCCACCCTGGTGATGTTCGGCCAGGACGATCGGCTGATCCCGGCCCTGGACGGCGAGAAATTCCACAAGGCCATACCGGGCGCGACCCTGATCCTCTATCCGGGAGTCGGCCACGTGCCGATGGAGCAGATTCCGGACCGATCGGTGGCCGATCTGAAGGCGTGGCTGGCGACGCACCCCGTCAGATATTGACCGCTGCGGGCTAATACGGGACAGACACCGGCCCGACGGCCAAGCTAAGCCCTCGGCGTCCTGTACGGAGGCTTTGAAGATGAGCGGATCACGGATCGGACTGGAGAGCCTGGCGGCCAGGATCATGCCGGCCGAGGCGGCCGCGGCGCTGATCGCGCCGGGCGAAACGGTGGGCATGAGCGGCTTTACCGGATCGGGCTATCCCAAGGCCGTGCCGATGGCCCTGGCCAGCCGCATCGAAGCCGAGCACGCGGCTGGAAACCCCTTCCGCCTGAGAGTCTGGACCGGGGCCTCGACGGGGCCGGAGCTGGACGGCGCCCTGGCCAAGGCCGACGGCATCGAATTCCGCTTGCCGTACAACTCCGATCCCATCGCCCGCGACAAGATCAATCGCGGCGAGATGGACTATTTCGACATGCACCTGTCCCAGGTCGCGCCGATGGCCTGGCAGGGGTTCCTGGGTCCGTTGGACACGGCGATCATCGAGGTCAGCGGCATCCGCCCCGACGGCGCGCTGATCCCGTCCTCGTCGGTGGGCAACAACAAGACCTGGATCGACCGGGCCTCGAAGGTGATCCTGGAGGTCAACCGCTGGCAGAACCCGGCGCTGGAAGGGATGCACGACATCTACTACGGCACCGCCCTGCCGCCGAACCGGGTGCCGATCCCTCTAGTGCGGCCCGACCAGCGCATCGGCGAGGCCTATTTCCGCTGCGACCCCTCCAAGATCGTCGCCATCGTCGAGACCGACTCCCCCGACCGCAATCTGCCGTTCGACGCCCCGGGCGAGGACCATCGCGCCATCGCCGGCCACCTCCTGGAATTCTTCCGTCACGAGGTCGCGCGCGGCCGCCTGCCGGCCAGCCTTCTGCCGTTGCAGTCGGGCGTGGGCAACATCGCCAACGCGGTGATGTCGGGCCTGGTCCACGGTCCGTTCGACAACCTGACCGCCTTTACCGAGGTGCTGCAGGACGGGATGCTGGAGCTGATGGAATCCGGCAAGCTGCTGACCGCCTCGGCTACCGCGTTCTCGTTGAGCCCCGAGGCGGCCGCCGCCCTGAACGCCGACATGGCCCGCTTCCGCGATCGGCTGGTGCTGCGGCCCCAGGAGATCAGCAATCACCCCGAGCTGATCCGCCGCCTGGGCTGCATCGCCATGAACGGCATGATCGAGGCCGACATCCACGGGGCGGTGAACTCGACCCACCTGATGGGCTCGCGCATCCAGAACGGCATCGGCGGCAGCGGTGACTTCGCCCGCAACGCCTATGTCTCGATCTTCATGGCCCCCTCGACCGCCAAGGGCGGCAAGATCTCGACCATCGTCCCGAAGGCGCCGCACGTCGACCACATCAATCAGGACGTCCAGATCCTGGTCACCGAGCAGGGCCTGGCCGACCTGCGCGGCCTGTCGCCCCGCCAGCGGGCCGAGGTGATCATCGAGAACTGCTCGCACCCGGATTACCGTCCGGCCCTGAAGGATTACCTGGCCCGCGCCCGCCGCGACTCGTACGGCCAGCAGTCGCCGACCCTGCTGGACGAGGCCTTCGCCTGGCACCAGCGGTTCGTCGAGACGGGCGACATGCGCGGCTAGGTTCGCGCGACGGGCTTGAGGGGGATCAAGGCGCGGTCGGTCGATCGCGTCGATCCTGCCGGTTTCGAGTCCGGAGCCTTCGATGACCGTTCAACAGACCGCCTTCGACCAGATCGGCGGCGCCGCCCGCGTCGACGCCCTGGTCGAAGCCTTCTACGACCTCGTCGAGACCGACCAGGCCTATGCGGGACTGCGGGCCATGCACGCGCCCGACATGACCAACGTGCGCGCCGCGCTGAAGGGTTGGCTGACCGGCTGGCTGGGCGGCCCGCGCGACTGGTTCGTCGCGAACCCAGGCGTCTGCATGATGTCCATGCACCGCGCGATGCCGATCGACGCCGCCACGGCGGGGCAATGGACGGAGGCGATGCGCCGCGCCTTGGACCAGGTTCAGGTCGATCGCGAGATGGCCGGGGCGCTCAACGACGTCTTCGGGCGCATGGCCGCCAACATGACGACCCGCTGAGCCCTTACAGCATCGCCGGGATCACCCGGTCTGGCGGCCGGTGGCCGTCCATGAAGGTCTTCACGTTGACGATGACCTTCTCGCCCATGTCGATCCGGCCCTCGACCGTCGCCGAGCCCATGTGGGGCAGCAGCACGACATTGGGCAGCTTCAGGAGTTTGGGGTTGATCGCGGGCTCGTGCTCGTAGACGTCGAGGCCCGCGCCGGCGATCTCGCCCTTGGCCAGCATGTTGGCCAGCGCGCCTTCGTCGATCACCTCGCCGCGGGCGGTGTTGACCAGCACCACGTGCGGCCGCAGCAGCTTCAGGCGGCGAGCCGACAGCAGGTGATAGGTGGCCGGGGTGTGTGGGCAGTTGACCGAGACAAAGTCCATCCGGGCCAGCATCTGGTCGAGGCTTTCCCAGTAGGTGCAGCCCAGCTCCTCGGCGATGCGCGGGCTGACGGGCTTGCGGTTGTGATAGTGCACCTGCATGCCGAAGGCCTTGGCGCGCCGAGCCACGGCCTGACCGATGCGGCCCATGCCGATGATGCCCAGGCGCTTGCCCCACAGGCGGCGGCCCAGCATCCAGGTCGGCGACCAGCCGTGGAAGCCGCCGGACTTGACCACCTCGGCGCCTTCGACGATCCGGCGCGAGGCGGCCATGATCAGGGTCATGGTCAGGTCGGCCGTGTCCTCGGTCAGAACCCCCGGCGTATTGGTGACGATGATGCCGCGCGCATTGGCCGTGGCGACGTCGATATTGTCGACGCCGGCCCCGAAATTGGCGATCAGCTTGAGCCGATCGCCGGATCGCGACAGAAGGCGCGAGTCGATACGATCGGTGATCGTCGGCACTAGCACATCGGCGCGGCTCATGGCCTCGACCAGTTCATCCGCCGTCAAGGGTTTGTCGGAGACGTTCAGTTCGGTATCGAACAGTTCGCACATTCGCGTCTCCACCGGATCGGGGAGTTTGCGGGTGACGATGACTTTGAGCTTGCGGGCGGCCATGGGCGGTTTGAAAAGCTCTCACTGACGGGCGTTTGAAAGCTGTAGCAAAGGGGCCCGAAGGGGCCAAGCAACATGCCGTCGAAAACAAAACAAGGTTCGTTTCATGTCGTTCTTGGGGCGATCGTCGGTCTGCTGGCGGGTCCGGCCCTGGCGGAGGGTCCCAAGATCACGCCGTCGGGCCTGGAGGTGCCACGTTATGTGTCGCTGAAATACGCCGAGGTCAACGCGCGCAACGGCCCGGACGAGGCCCATCGGCTGCTCTGGATCTACCATGCCAAGGGCCTGCCGGTGCAGGTGGTGGCCGAAACCCGCGAGTGGCGTCGGATCTGCGATCCGGAAGGCGGACTGGCCTGGGTGCACAAGCGGACCACCGACGGCCGCCGCTCGGCCATGCGCGTGCAGCCGACCAACCTGCCTCTGCTCGGCGCCCCCCGGGATGGAGCCAAGGTCAGCGCCTATCTGAAGGGCCGCTCGGTCGCCCAGCTCGACAAGTGCGAAGAGGGCTGGTGCAAGCTGCGCGCCGACGGCTCGTCCGGCTGGGCCAAGGAAAGCGACATCTGGGGCGCGGATCCGGCCGTGCAGTGTCGCAAGGGTTAGGCGCCCGTCCGCCCGGCGTCGGAACACCCCCCGTCAGGGAAACGTTGAGACCTGACCCGCCGCCGTGCTAGGGCGTCCCCATGCAGAAGAACGCCTACACCTTCGAAGAACTCCTGGCCTGCGGCCGCGGCGAGCTGTTCGGCCCCGGCAACGCCCAGCTTCCGGCCCCGCCGATGCTGATGTTCGATCGCATCGTCCGGATCGAGGCCGAGGGCGGCAAGCACGGCAAGGGCTATGTCGAGGCCGAGTTCGACATCAATCCCGACCTTTGGTTCTTCGGCTGTCACTTCATCGGCGATCCCGTCATGCCCGGGTGCCTGGGCCTGGACGCCATGTGGCAGCTGGTCGGCTTCTTCCTGGGTTGGTCGGGTGGTCCCGGCCGTGGCCGCGCCCTGGGCGTCGGCGAGGTCAAGTTTACGGGCCAGGTGACGCCGGACGTCAAGAAAGTCGTCTATAAGATCGACCTGAAGCGGGTGATCATGCGTAAGTTGGTCATGGGAATCGCCGACGGCGTCCTGGAAGCCGACGGCAAGGCCATATACGAAACCAAGGACCTCAAGGTCGGGCTGTTCACGCCCGAACAGATGGCGTCCTGATCCGTTAGACGAGACCGGCCATTCCGGGAGCGGCGACGCCGCGCTCGGGGATTTGGGAGAGCTGGCCCCTGGCGGATTTCGAGGGGGAGAAGAGGATTTACGATATGCGTCGCGTCGTCGTCACCGGACTGGGGATCGTCTCGTCCATCGGCAACAACGCCAATGAGGTGTTGGCGTCCCTGAAGGAAGCCAAGTCCGGCGTGATCGCCGCGCCGGAATATGCCGAGCTCGGCTTCCGCTGTCAGGTCCACGCCGCGCCCCAGATCGAGTGGGAGCCGCTGGTCGACCGCCGCGCCGCCCGCTTCCTGGCGCCCGGCACGGCCTACGCCCACATCGCCATGGAGCAGGCGATCGCCGACTCCGGCCTTGAGGAGAGCGACATCTCCAACGAGCGCACCGGCCTGATCGTCGGCTCGGGCGGCCCGTCCACCCGCGTCATCGTCGAGGCCGCCGCCACGACGAGGGAGAAGGGTCCCAAGCGGATCGGTCCGTTCGCGGTGCCCAAGGCCATGAGCTCGGGTCCGTCGGCGGTGCTGTCGACCTGGTTCAAGATCCGCGGGATCAACTATTCGATCAGCTCGGCCTGCGCGACCAGCGCCCACTGCATCGGCGCGGGCGCCGAGCAGATCCAGATGGGCAAGCAGGACATCATCTTCGCCGGCGGCTGCGAGGAGCTGGACTGGACCCTGTCGAACCTGTTCGACGCCATGGGCGCCATGAGCAGCAACTTCAACGACCGCCCGGCGGTGGCCAGCCGCGCCTACGACAAGGACCGCGACGGCTTCGTGATCGCCGGCGGCGCGGGCGTCGTGGTGCTGGAGGAGTACGAGCACGCCAAGGCGCGCGGGGCCAAGATCTATGGCGAACTCGTGGGTTATGCGGCTAATTCCGACGGATACGACATGGTCGCCCCGTCGGGCGAGGGCGCGGCGCGCTGCATGAAGCTGGCCATGGCGCAGGCTGGCGACCGCACCATCGACTACCTGAACCCGCACGGCACCTCGACGCCGGTCGGCGACAGCAAGGAGATGGGCGCGGTGCGCGAGGTGTTCGGCGACAAGGCCCCGATGATCTCGTCGACCAAGTCGCTGACCGGGCACAGCCTGGGCGCGGCCGGCGCGCAGGAGGCCATCTACTCGATCCTGATGCTCAACAACGGCTTCGCCTGCGAGAGCGCCAACATCGAGACGCTGGATCCCGAGTTCGCCGACCTGCCGATCCTGCGCCAGCGCGTCGACAAGCCGCTGCAGACGGTGATGTCCAACAGCTTTGGCTTCGGCGGCACCAACGGCACGTTGATCTTCAGCCGCGCCGACTAGGTTGGGGAGGGTTCCGCCCGGCGGAGCCGCCTGCTAACCAGCGGTCAACGACTTCCGGAAAGGGCCCGACACATGGCCGACGAATACGCGTTCCCCAAGGGCGAGCTGATGCGGGGCAAGAAGGGCCTCGTCATGGGCGTGGCCAATCACAACTCGATCGCCTGGGGCATCGCCAGCCAGCTGGCCGCCCAGGGCGCCGAGATGGCCTTCACCTATCAGGGCGAGGACCTGGAGCGCCGCGTGCGCCCGCTGGCCGAGAGCATCGGCGTCAAGACGATGATCCCCTGCGACGTCACCGACGACGCCTCGATGGACGCGGCCTTCGCGCTGATCGAGAAGGAGTTCGGCACGCTGGACTTCGTGATCCACTCGGTGGCCTTCGCCAACAAGAACGAGCTGAAGGGCTCGTTCGTGGACAACACCACCCGCGAAGGCTTCCTGACGGCCATGAACATCTCGGCCTTCAGCTTCGTGGATGTCGCCAAGCGCGCCAGCAAGATCATGCCGAACGGCGGCTCGCTGGTGACCATGACCTATCTGGGGTCGGAGCGGACGATCCCGAACTACAACACCATGGGCGTGGCCAAGGCGGCTCTGGAAGCCTCGACCCGCTACATCGCTCGCGACTTGGGTCCCAAGGGCATCCGCGCCAACGCCATCTCGGCCGGCGCCATGCGCACCCTGTCGCTGGCCGGCATCTCGGGCGGCCGCGGCATGATCGCCCAGGGCCGCGCCTTCTCGGCGATGAAGGAAGACACCTCGATGGAAGGCGTCGCGGGCTGCGCCTTGTGGCTGGCCTCGGATCTCGGCAAGTCGACCACGGGTGAAGTCGTCCACGTCGACGCCGGTTTCCACATGATGGGCATGCCGGACCCCGAAGAGGCTTAAGGCTTCTCTAGCGCCATGGCCGCCAAGACCGGCGGCCACTTCGGCTAATCGCGCTTACGGCGCGTAGGCCCGCATGAAACGAACGGCCGCCTCCCGCGCGAGGCGGCCGTATTCGTCCGGCGTCTTGTCGGACGGCAGGCGCAGCAGCGAGCGCAGCTGGCTGTGACCCATGACCATGCCGGAAAAGAACTCCGCGGCCTGGTCGAAATTCTCCACCTTCATCCGGCCCAGCTCGGTCTCGGTCTTCAGGAACGCCGCCAGCTGCCGGCGGGCGCTCAACGGGCCGGCCTCGAAGACCTCCTTGGCGACGTCGGGCATCTCGCCCGATCCCAGCATGATCACCCGCATCATCGAGTAGCTCTTGCTGGTGATCACCGTCTCCAGCACCGAACGGGCATAGGCCTCCAGCGTCTCGGTCGGGTTGTCCACCGCCCCCGGTTCACGCAGCGAGGCGGTGATGGCCTCGACCCGCCGGTTCATCAAGGCCCGCATCAGCTCGGCCTTGGAGCCGTAGTGGTTGTAGACCGTCTGCTTGGAGACCCCCGCGCGGCGGGCGATCGCCTCCATCGGAGCGGCCAGGCCGCGTTCGCCGATCACCTCGACGGCGGCGTCGAGGATGGCTTCGGTCTTGGCGACGTCGATCTGTCCGGGCACCCTTGGCATTAGAAAACTCCGGGCATCAGTGAGCGTCCGAAGGCGGCGGGGCGGCGTTCTTGACCGGCGCGGCCAGCAGCGAGACGCCAGCGGCGACGAAGCAGCCGATGGCCAGCAGGGTGAAGCTGTCGCCGAAGGCCATGACCGTGGCCTGCTGCTGCAACATGCCGCCGATGGCCTTGCGCGCCGCGCCGCCGGGGTCGGCGACGCCCAGCTGCTGCATCCGCTCCATCAGGCCCGCCATCATGCCGGCCGTCGCGCCGCCCTGGGTCACCTTCGAGGTCAGGTCGTCGTAGTAGAGCGCCGTCTGCTGGGAGATCGAGGTGGCGAGCAGGGCGAGGCCGATGGCCCCGCCGGTGTTGCGCGACAGGTTCACCAGGCCGGAGGCGTTCTTGACCATATGCGGGGGCAGGGTGCTCATCGTGATCTGCTGGGTGGCGATCATGGCGATCATGACTCCGACGCCGCGACAAGCCTGGACGCCGGCGAATTCCCAGAAACCCCAGTCCTTGGTCACGCCATGGGCCATGTACATGCCCCAGCCGGCCAGAATGAAGCCGATGAACATCGGCACGCGCGGGTCGGTCTTACGCACCAGGCGGCCGGCGATCGGCCCGGTCAGGAACATCGACAGGCCCGAGACGATCATCGTGGTGCCGACCTCCGACGCCGAATAGTGGCGCACCCGGCCCAGGAACTGCGGCAGCAGGAAGGTGCCGCCGAACAGGCTGGCGCCCGAGACGGCCGTCATCAGCACGCCGACCGAGAAGTTGCGATTGGCGAAGGCGCGCAGTTCGACGATCGGGTTCCTGTAGGTAAGCTGTCGCCAGATGAAGGTCACCCCGCCCAGGACGGCGACCACGGTCAGCCACAGGATGCCGCTGTCGTCGAACCAGTCGTCCTTGGCGCCCTCTTCCAGCACGAACTGCATGCTCATCAGGAAGATCGCCATGACGATCAGCCCGAACCAGTCGAAGCCCTTGGCCAGGCTGGGATCGCCCTTGTCGAAGTCGGCCCAGCGATAGACGCCGAACAGCACCACCAACCCGGTCGGGACGTTGATGAAGAACAGCCAGCGCCAGCTCAACGCCTCGGTCAGGTGTCCGCCCAGGGTGGGACCGACCGTCGGGGCCAGGGTGACGATCAGGCCCATGATCACGCTGGCGGTGATGCGCCGCTCGGGCGGGAAGGCGGTGAAGGCCACGGCGAACACCGTCGGGATCATCGCCCCGCCGATGAAGCCCTGCAGGGCCCGCGTCAGGATCATCATGTCGATCGACGAGGACAGGCCCGTCAGCACGCTCATGACGATGAAGCCGGTGCACGAGATCAGATAGAGGCGCTGGGTGCCCCACAGGCGCGACAGGTATCCCGACAGCGGGATCATCACGACCTCGGGGATCAGATAGGCCGTCTGGATCCAGCTGATCTGGTCGGTGCTGGCCCCAACGCCGGCCTGGATCTGCGGCAGCGAGGCCGCCACGATCTGGATGTCCAGGATGGCCATGAACTGGCCGATGACCATGGCGCCGAAGCCGAGGAACAGTTTGGTCCAGTCGACCTCGGGTTTTGTCGGGGCCTGGGGAGCGGCGGCGGGCAGGGCGGCGTCGGTCATGACGCGCTCCTTCGCTCTAGCGATCCACGCCCTGGCGGGCGACCTGCGGCGTGGCTTGGCCGGCCTCGGCGAACGAGGGGCCCGACCGGTCGCGGACGTCGACCTTGATCTCGACCGACAGGCCCGGACGCAGAGCCTGGCCGAGCTGGCTGCGGTCGACCACGATCTTGACCGGCAGGCGCTGGGTGATCTTGGTGAAATTGCCGACGGCGTTCTCGACCGGGATCAGGGCGAACTCCTGGCCGGTGGCCGGGGCGAAGCTGTCGACCTTGCCGACGATCTTCTGCTTGCCGAAGGCGTCGGCCTTGATCTCGACCGGCTGGCCGACACGGATGCGCGAGACCTGGGTCTCCTTGAAGTTGGCGACGATATAGGCCTGGCCCAGCGGCACGATCGACATCAGCGCCACGCCCGGCTGGACCAGCTGACCCGGACGGACCGAGCGGGCGCCGACCACGCCGCCGGCGGGCGCACGGATCACGGTGCGCTCCAGGTCCAGCTTGGCCTGCTCCACGGCGGCGTGGGCGGCGGCGGCCTGGGCGATGGTCTGGGCCTTGGCCGAGCCCAGCGACTGGGCGGCGCGCTTCTCGGCCTCGAGAGCGGCCTGGGCGCTGGCGACGCCGGCCGCGGTCTGGGTGGCGCCGGCGCGCTCGGTCTGGACCTTCTGTTGCGAGACCCAGCCTTGCTTGGCCAGGGCGTCGTAGCGCTCGAGGTCGGCCTTGGCGCGCCCGGCGTCGGCCTGGGCGCTGGTCACGCCGGCCGCCTTCTGGGCGATCATCGCCTGCTCCAGGCTGGCCTTGTCGTCGATGGCGCGGATGGCCGCGTCGGCGGCGCTGGCGTTGGCGATCGCCTGGTCAAGGCGCGCCTGGAAGGTCGACGGATCGATCTTGGCCAGCACTTGGCCGGCCTCGACCCGCTGGTTGTCGGCCACCAGCACCTCGGCGACATAGCCGGAGACCTGTGGGCTGACCGACACGGTGTCGGCCTGGACGAAGGCGTTGTCGGTGCTCTCGAAGTGCTGCTTGTCGAGGAACCAGAACGTCCCGCCGACGACCACGCCGGCCAGGATGGCCCCCCCGGCGATCATCGGGACCAGCTTGCTCTTCCTGTTCGCGGAGGTTTCCGGCGAGGCCATGATCTGTTCCGATCGAAAGTTCGAAGGCGCCGGATACTGGGGTCCGACGCGCCCTTCAAGGGATAAATGGACGCGCTCGTCCAAAAATCAACGATCGACGAAAGGTTCCTGGACATCGTCGAGCCGACGGGCCGTCGCGGTCTCGGCAGCCGCGTGAGCCTGACCCTGCGACGACACGCCACGATTTTTCTTGCGCCGGAATCACGACAGACTAAAAGCCGCTCCCCAACGGCAACCAACGGTTCGGGAGCGCGTATCTCCTCCGGCGTCAGTATTCGCCGGCCCCGCTGAAGGTCGCAGGAGGTTCAGATGAAGTCCCACCCTCAGACGCCGCTCGACATGATCCGCCCGGTGCTCTGGATGGCAGCGGCTGCTTTCGCGGCCGGCTTTGGCGGCTATCTGATGCTGGGCCTGCGGGCTATCCACCCGGCCGTCTGAGCGATTGCCAAGGGTGACCGCCATTTTTGGCGGCCGCGCGCGTCCAGGAAAAGTCTAGACGCCCGTCGAGCCGAAGCCGCCCGCGCCCCGGTCGGTGGCGTCCAGGTCGTCGACCTCGACCAGCGTCCATTGCGGGGCCGCCGCGATCACGCCCTGTGCGATGCGGTCGCCCCGGCGGATGGTGAAATCCTCTTCGCCCAGATTGATCAGCAGCACGCAGACCTGGCCGCGATAGTCGCTGTCGACGGTGCCCGGGGCGTTGACCACCGTGACGCCGTTCTTGAACGCCAGGCCCGAGCGCGGGCGCACCTGCATCTCATAGCCGTCCGGAATAGCCACCGAGAAGCCGGTCGGTGCCATGCAGCGCGAGCCCGGCTTCAGGACGATCGGCTCGTCTTCAGGCACGTGGGCCCTAAGATCGAAGCCGGCCGCGCCGGCCGTCGCATAGGCCGGAACCGGCAGGTCGGCATTGCCGTCCCAGCGCTTGAAGCGGATGGCGAGGCCGGCGGGGATGGCGGACATGCTGGCGGTTCCTGGGAGAGCGTGGCAGCCGAAAGTGTGTGCGGTTTCGGCGTTCGCCACGCTCTCGATGTTAGAGTGAGCCTATCCATAGGATAGGCGCGGGAAAGGTGCGCCCGGCTGTAGCTGATTTGCCGGGCCTCCGGCCAGCGCCGCTTAAGCGAGGGCGTCGGCGATCCGCTTCGCGATTTGGGCCGCCACCTGATCCTTGGCCGCGCGGTCCCAGCGCTCAAGCCCGTCCTTGGTTATCAACAGCACGGCGTTCTCGGTCCCGCCCATCACGCCCGGTTCGGTGACGTCGTTGGCGATGATCCAGTCGCAGCCCTTGCGGGCCAGCTTGGCGCGGGCGTGCTCCTCGACATGGTCGGTCTCGGCCGCGAAGCCGACGACCAGTTTCGGCCGCAAGGGTCCGGTGGCCGACAGGGTCGCCAGGATGTCGGGGTTCTCGACGAAGGTCAGGGCCGGCGGGCCGCCCTTTTCCTTCTTCAGCTTGGTCCCGAACGCCTCGTCCACCCGCCAGTCGGCGACGGCGGCCACGAACACGCCGACGTCGGCCGGCAGGGCCGCCTGGCTGGCCGCCAGCATCTGGCGGGCGGTCTCGACATCGATCCGCTTGACCCCCACCGGGGTCGGCAGGGCGACTGGGCCGGCGATTAGGGTGACCTCGGCGCCGAGTTTCGCCAGCGCCTCGGCGATCGCGAAGCCCTGCTTGCCGCTGGAGCGGTTGGTGATGCCGCGCACCGGGTCGATCGGCTCGAAAGTCGGGCCGGCGGTGACCAGGGCCTTCTTCCCGGCCAGCGGCCGGGCGGCCTTTCCTTCAAGGAGCGCCATGATCGCCGCGAAAATCTCTTCCGGCTCGGCCAGGCGGCCGGGGCCGAACTCGCCGCAGGCCATGGCGCCCTCGTCCGGCCCGACGAAGCTGACGCCGTCGGCTTTCAGGGCGGCGATGTTGCGCTGGGTGGCCGGATGCAGCCACATCCTCACATTCATGGCCGGGGCCATTAGAACCGGCTTGTCGGTGGCCAGCAGGGTGGTGGAAGCCAGATCCCCGGCCAGGCCATGGGCCGCCTTGGCGATCAGGTCGGCCGTCGCGGGGGACACGACGATCAGGTCTGCCGAGCGTGACAGCTCGATATGGCCCATCTCGTGCTCGTCGGTCAGGGAGAACAGCTCCTGATAGACCTTGTCCTCGGCCAGGGCGGCCAGGGACAGCGGGGTGACGAACTCGGCGCCGGCCTTGGTGAGGATCGGCCGCACGCCGACGCCCGCCTTGCGGAGGAGCCGCGTCAGCAGCAGCGCCTTGTAGGCCGCCACCCCGCCGCCGACGATCAGAAGAACCCGTTTTCCGCTCACGTCGCGCTCCGCTTTCCGCGTTCGTCTCGTCCCCTGCACATGCCCACGCTCGAACCAAAGCGCCAGAGGCAATTCGCGCGGCAATCACAACGCGAAGATAGGGACTCGACTCTCGTTCCGCTTTCGTTCAGTAATCGCATAGATAGAGTTATGGGGCGAATGCGATCATGAAGGTTGTACGACATATCTCGGCGGGCGTTGTGGCCGCGCTCGGCCTGATGAGCCTCTCGGCCTGCGATAGTGGGGCGTCGGCGGTCAAGGCGCCCAAGGCCGGCGAGCGCGCCAGCGTGGAGGCTGGGTCTCCGACCGAGACCACCGACGGCGGCAGGGGCGAGGGCGTCCGCCGCGTCGATCCGCGCGATGCGCCGGTCAAGCTGGTGGCGGGCAAGCCGTACTGGGCCGCCAATCGCACCCGTACCGCGGAGGAAAACGCCGAGCGCTCGTTCCAGAGCAACGGCAAGACCTTCGACGCCCGGTCGACCGACGACTATGTCGCCAAGGTCCACGCCTTCGTCAGCGACCCGCCCAAGGGCGCGGAGACGCTCAAGCGCGCGAATGGCGACCTGCTGATCTACGATCCCAAGGGCAATGTCTTCGCGGTGGTGTCGCGCGAAGGCGCGCCGCGCACGATGTTCAAGCCGGACGAGGGCGCGGCCTACTGGGACGAACAGAAGACCCGCGAGGCGCGCCGGGCTTCGGCGGCCAAGCGGCGGGAACAGGCCGAAGGGTAGGGCTCTACCGCGCCAGCAGCAGGCCCGTCACGAACGCCGCGCCCGCCGTCGCCGCGCCGACCAGGAACCACAGCAGCGGCCAGGTCTGGTCACGCTCCACCTTGACCGGGACGGGCGCCGGCGGGGCCTCGGCCAGGCGGGCGAGGGTCTTGATGGCGCGCAGGGCTTCTTCGGCGAAGTCGCGGGCCTTGGCGGCGGGCGAGAGCTCGCGGCCGATCCAGCGGCGCACCACCGGGTCGGCGGCGGCCCACAGATCGTGGGTGGGGTCGATGCGGCGGGCGACGCCCTCGACCGTGACCATGGTCTTCTGCAGCAGCACCAGCTCCGGCCGCAGGGCCATGTCGAACAGGGCGGTGATCTCGAACAGCTGCGCCAGCAGCCGGCCCATCGAGACCTCGCGGGCGTTGCGGCCGAAGACCGGCTCGCCGACGGCGCGCAGGGCCTGGGCGAAGGCGTCCATGTCCTGATGGGCGGGGACATAGCCGGCGTCGAAATGGATCTTGGCCACCCGCGCGTAGTCGCGGTTCAGGAAGCCGTAGAGGATCTCGGCGAGATAGCGGCGCTCGCCGGGACCCAGGCGACCGACGATGCCGTAGTCGACGGCGACCACCTCGGCCGGCGCGGCGACGAACAGGTTGCCCTCGTGCAGATCGGCGTGGAACAGGCCGTGGTCCAGGGCCTGAGCCAGGAAACCTCGGGTGACGTTCTCGGCCAGGGCCTTGCGGTTCAGGCCGGGCAGTTCCAGCGCGGCGGGGTCGGATAGGGGTGTTCCTTCGGCCCAGATCAGGGTCAGGACCCGCTTGCCGACGCCCTCCCAGCAGACCAGCGGCGCGCGCATATAGGGATCGACCGCCATGGCCTCGCCCAGTTCGGCGCAGCCAGCGGCCTCGAAGCGCAGGTCCATCTCCAGGTCCAGCGACCGGATCACGACCTCGACGAATTCGGTCGGGCGCAGGCGGCGCGCGGCGGGGGCCAGTTTCTCGGCCAGGCGCGCGGCCAGGCGCAGGACGGCGCTGTCCTGGGCGACCTGGCGCTCGACGCCGGGGCGCAGCACCTTCACCGCGACCTTGCGGCCGTCCAGCAGGGTGGCCGGATGGGCCTGGGCCAGGGAGGCGGCGGCGACCGGCTCGCCGATCTCCTGGTAGACCTCGCTCAGCGGCTTGCCGAGGTTGCGGACGATCTCGGCCTTGGCGGTTTCCAGCGGGAACGGAGCCAGCCGGTCCTTCAGGTGCGACAGGTCCTCGGCGAAGGCGGTCCCGAAGATGTCGGCCCGTGTCGACAGGAACTGGCCCATCTTGATCGCCGCCGGGCCCTGCTTTTCCAGCACCCGCGCCAGGCGCTCGCCCGGCCGGCCGCGCCTGGCGGCGCCGCCGGCGAACAGGCGCAGCAGCCGCCCCGCCAGCTTGGCCGACGGCGGCAATTGCGGCTCGACCTCGCGCGGGATCAGGGCGTCGGCCCGGACCAGGGCCCAGCCCGCGCCGGTCAGGCGTAGAAGCGCGGAGAAGTTTGTCACTTGGCGCGCCCCTTCCCTTCACCCCGATCTTCCCGGCGAATGCCGGGATCCAGATACAGCCTGAGCGCTGACCAAACCTGGCGCAGCTCAGCCCCGTGATCTGGGCCCCGGCATTCGCCGGGGAAGTCGGGAGAAAAAAAGGCCATCAGCAAATCAGAGCGCCCAGCCCTGGTGCAGAGCCGCGACGCCGCCGGTGAAGTTGGTGAAGGTCACCCGCTTGAAGCCGGCGTTTTCCATCATGCCGGCGAAGGTGCGCTGGTCGGGGAAGCGGCGGATGCTCTCGACCAGGTACTGATAGGCCTCGCGGTCCTTGGCGACCCACTCGCCGACCTGCGGGATGACCTTGAAGCTGTAGGCGTCATACGCCTTGGCCAGGGCCTCGGTCACCGGACGCGAGAACTCCAGGCACAGGAAGCGGCCGCCCGGCTTCAGCACGCGGCGGGCCTCGCGCAGGGCCGCGTCGATGTCGGTGACATTGCGGATGCCGAACGAGATCACATAGGCGTTGGCGTAGGCGTCCGGCAGCGGCAGGCGTTGGGCGTCGCCGACGGTCCAGGTGATCTCCGGTTCGCCGCCACGCTCGATGCCGGCCATGATCATCTCGGCGTTGTAGTCGATGATGTTGATGGTGGCGTCGGGGCCGCCTCGGCGCTGCTGGGCGCTCCGGGCCATCTTGGCGAAGCGGCGGGCCATGTCGCCGGTGCCGCCGGCGCAGTCGATGATCACCTCGCCCGGCTGCGGGTTGAGGCGCGCGGCCACGGCGTCCTTCCAGAGCCGGTGCACGCCGCCGCTCATCAGGTCGTTCATGATGTCGTAGTTCTTGGCCACGCGGTCGAACACGCCGCGCACCATCCCGGCCTTCAGCGAGGCGTCGACGTCCTTGAAACCGAAGCTGGCGGAGGTGTTGCTCATGACGTCCTTGGGCCGCGCTCTTACTATATGAACGTCCGCTATTAGCTTGCGCCTCGCGCCGCGTCATCGCCTTAAGGAATGATCCTTGCCCGAATTGCCCGAAGTCGAGACCGTGCGACGCGGTCTCGAGCCCGTCCTGTCCGGCGCGCGCCTGGCCCGTGTTCGCGCCAACCGGCCTGACCTGCGCTTTCCCCTGCCGGATGGCTTCGTCCAGCGGCTGACGGGCGCGAAGATCCTGCGCCTCGATCGCCGGGCCAAGTACATTCTCGCCCCGCTGGACCGGGGCGACACCCTGGTCATGCACCTGGGCATGACCGGCCGCTTCGAGATCGCCGCGCCGGAGGGCGCTGTCCGTCCCGGCGACTTCGCCCGCGAGGTCAAGCCGGACGACAAGCATGCCCACATCGTCTTCGAGACCGAAGAGGGCGCGATGGTCACCTACTATGATCCGCGCCGGTTCGGCTTCATGGACCTGATCCCCACCGATCGCGTCAGCCATCATCCCTGGTTCGCCACCATGGGACCTGAACCGCTGGGCGAGGGCTTCGACGCCAAAACGCTGGAAAAGGCGTTCGCCAACCGCAAGCAGGGACCCAAGACCCTGCTGCTGGACCAGCGCACCGTCGCGGGCCTGGGCAATATCTATGTGTGCGAGGCCCTGCACCGGTCGCGCATCTCGCCGTTCAAGTCGTCGGGCGGGATCGCGAAGACGCGTCTCGCGCCCCTGACCCTCGCGATCAAGGAGGTGCTGGCCGAGGCCGTCGAGGTCGGCGGCTCCACCCTGAAGGACTTCGCCGCCGCCGACGGGGCGCTGGGCTATTTCCAGCACCGCTTCCGCGTCTACGACCGCGAGGGCGAACCCTGCCCGACGCCGGGCTGCGAGGGCGTCATCGCCCGCCAGGTCCAGGCCGGCCGCTCGACCTTCTTCTGCCCTGTCTGCCAGGTGTGAGGGGCTAGGGGGCGCCCAAAGCCTTGATCAGCAAGAGTGTCATCAGGCCGCTATTCCATTCCCGGTCCGGATAGCAATCGGCTTGGCGGTACCCGCGCGCGAAATAGAAAGCCCGTGCGCGGGTGTTGAAGGTGTCTGTCTCCAATCGCGCCGTGAAAAAGCCGGCGCTGACGATTTCGGCCTCGGCCTTGTCCATGAGGCGGGCGCCGATCCCCATGCGGGCATGACTGGTCCGCACATGGAGCGCGTTTACGAAGTCCGCCTCCCAATCCACGAAGCCGACGACCTGGTCGTTCAGCTCGGCGACCCAGAACCGGGCTCCATGCTCGGCGACATAGGCGGCGGGCGGCCGCTCGTCCCCGAAGATGCGAGCGGCTTCGGGCGACAGCTGAGGAAGCCAGGTGCTTTCATACGTATCGAGAAGCACCTGCTCGATCGCCATCGCATCCGAACGCGCGGCTCTGCGGATCAATACGTTCGAGCGCGTCCGCATGGGGCTCCCTTCCCGAGCGGAAGCAGGAAAAGGGAGTCCGATGAGGCCACCAAGCCCCTCCCCAACGCCGCCCGGCTCTCTATAAATGCACCGCTCAAGCAGGAGAGACCCATCAATGGCCGAGTACCAGACCCTGATCGTCGAAGCGCCCGAGGCCGCGCCCGGCGTCGCCCTGATCCGCCTGAACCGGCCCGAGGCCCTGAATGCGCTGAACACGGCGCTGTTGGGCGAGTTGGCCCAGGCCTTGGCCGCGGCGGAGGCCGACGACGCGGTCGGCTGCATCGTACTGACCGGCTCGGCCAAGGCCTTCGCGGCCGGCGCCGACATCAAGGAGATGTCGGACAAGAGCTACGCCCAGATGTTCAAGGCCGACTTCTTCACCGCCGGGGCGCGGGCGGTCGAGCAGTGCCGCAAGCCGATCATCGCCGCCGTCGCCGGCTACGCCTTGGGCGGAGGCTGCGAGCTGGCCATGATGTGCGACTTCATCCTGGCGGCCGACACCGCCAAGTTCGGCCAGCCCGAGATCACGCTGGGCGTCTCGCCGGGCATCGGCGGCACCCAGCGCCTGACCCGCTTCGTCGGCAAGTCCAAGGCCATGGACATGATCCTGACCGGCCGGATGATGGGCGCCGAGGAGGCCGAGCGCTCGGGTCTGGTCTCGCGGGTCTTCCCGGCCGACACGCTGATCGACGAGGTTCTGGCCGTCGCGGCGAAGATCGCCGCCCAGTCGCCGCTGGCCGTGGCCATGAACAAGGAACTGGTCGAGGCCGCCTATGAGACGACCCTGACGACGGGCGTGGCGCTGGAGCGGCGCCTGTTCCATTCGCTGTTCGCCTTCGAAGATCAGAAAGAAGGCATGGCCGCCTTCGTCGAGAAACGAAAGCCGGCGTTCAAGGGCGTGTGATCTGCCGCATGTCCTTTTTATGCGTGGGCGTCGCCGGAACCGGGCTCCCCTTCCGGCTGTCACGCTTAGAAACGATTGCGTCAGGATGGCTCGCAGGATTCCGCCTGTGGACCGTTGACCCCGGCCGGCGCTTCCCGTATATCCGCGCGCTCTATTTTCCCTGCTTCGCGGCCGCCCGCGTGGCTGTCCGTTTGAAGGTCCGACCTAATGGCCAATAATCCCGGCGCCAAGAAAGCGATCCGCAAGATCGCTCGCCGCACCGAAGTCAACACCGCTCGTCGCTCGCGCGTGCGCACCTTCCTGCGCAAGTTCGAAGACGCCATCGCCAAGGGCGATGTGGCCGTCGCCAAGGCCGCTTTCGTGGAGGCTCAATCGGAGCTGATGCGCGCGGTTTCGAAGGGCGTGGTTCACCCCAACACGGGCTCGCGCAAAGTGTCGCGTCTGGCGGCCCGTCTGAAGAAGCTGGACAAGGCCGCCGCCTAGTCCAAATTCTAGACGAACGCTGTTCGTCTAACGATTTCAAGTATTTACAAAAGCCGATCAGGTCCGCCTGGTCGGCTTTTGCTTTGAATCCAACGCCCTATTCCTGTCGTTGCAATCTGTGATCTGAGTAGCTGACTTCACTATTCCCTTGCCGGGCGAGGGGCTCTCGCGAGTCAACAGAAATATCCGGGCTCGGACGCAAGTTTTCCGTTTGACCGGCCCCCGCCGCTGGCTAGTTTAAGCGTCTCAGCGCTTCTCCAGTCTTGGAAAAAACGAGGCGGCGGCGGACCCATTGTGTTCGCCGGGTAAGAACCTGTGTGCGTTGAGTGAACCGGCCGTACGCCATGGGGGGCGGGCGGCAGGAATGGTAGCGGCGGTTGTTTTTGTACAAGGCGGTGGACGAATGACGATGAAGGGCGGGGTGGCCAGCCAGGACTTCTCGACAGCGATCGCGGCGGCTGTAGAGCCGGCGACGAGTGTGTGGTCGAAGGTTTGCGTGGCTCTGAAACGCGAGCTTGGCGATGCGGCCTTCGGGTCATGGATCGCTCCGGCGGCTCTGCGCGAGGCCGCGGCCGGCGACGTCGTCCTGGTCACGTCGACGGGCATCGCCCGCGACTGGATCCGTCGCAGCGCCTGGCGCCGCATCGGCGAACTGTGGGCCGCCAACGACCCGACCGGGCGTCGCATCGATCTGAAGTCGCGCCTGGAGTTCGAGGCCGCTCTGGCCGGTAACGGCGCCGCCTATGTCGAGGCCGCCCCCAAGGCCGTGGCCGCCGAGCCCATCGAGATCGTTCTGCCGGTGTCCAGCGACGTGCCGGCCCCGATCACCAAGTCGACCCGCACCCAGGGTCTGCAAGAGCGCTTCACCTTCGAGACCTTCGTCCCGGGTCCGGCCAACGAGTTCGCCCACGCCGTGGCGCGCCGGATCGCCAACTGGGCCGACGGCCACTTCAATCCCGTGCTGTTCCACGGCCCCTACGGCTTCGGCAAGACGCACCTGCTGAACGCCCTGGCCTGGGAGGCCATGCGCAACGCACCGGAAAAGCGCGTCGTGTATCTGACCGCCGAACGCTTCCTGTCGACCTTCGTGCGCGCCCTGATGGATCGCCAGACGGCGGCCTTCAAGGAGGAGCTGCGCGCCGCGGACCTGCTGATCATCGACGACGTGCATTTCATCGCCGGCAAGCAGTCGACCCAGGAAGAGCTGTTCCACACCCTGACCGCCCTGGTCGGCGACGGCGGCCGGGTCGTGTTCTCGGCGGACCGTCCGCCGTCGGCCATGACCGAGATGGACGCTCACCTGCGCTCGCACCTGTCGGCGGGCCTGGTGTGCGGCCTGGAGCCGGCCGACCGCAACCTGCGCCTGGGCATCCTGGAGCGTAAGATCCAGACCCTGGCCGTGGCCCACGGCTTCGAGCCGACCATGCGTCCGGACGTGCTGCAGTTCCTGGCCGACCGCTTCACCGACAGCGTCCGCGAGCTGGAAGGCGCGCTGAACACCCTGTCGGCCCGCGCGGGCGAGGGCCTGTCGCGCATGACCCTGGACGAGGTGCAGGCGGTCCTGCGTCCGCACCTGCGGTCGGGCGAGAAGCGCATCACCATCGACGATATCCAGAAGGCGACGTCCGACCACTACGGCATGAAACAGGCCGACCTGCTCAGCGAGCGCCGCAACCGCGCCGTGGCCCGTCCGCGCCAGGCCGCCATGTGGCTGGCCAAGCAGCTGACCACCCGTTCGCTGCCGGACATCGGCCGTCGCTTCGGCGGTCGCGACCACACGACCGTCCTGCACGCCGTGCGCCGCATCGAGGCCCTGCGCGCCGAGGACAGCACCCTGAACCACGACCTGGAAGTCATCACCCGCAAGCTGCGCGGCTGATCCGCCGGGACACCGGCCTCCGTACGGTTGAATGAGAGGGCCGCTCCGGAAGGGGCGGCCTTTTCGCTGTGGGCCATGCCCGCCGCGCGCTACCGCGCCCGCCTCAGGGTCAGGTTGATCCGCCCGCCGTCCGGCACGAGGCTCGAAGATCCCGCCAGGATCCGGTCGACGCCATGGAAGGCCAGCCGGGCGGGGCCTGACAACCGGCAGACGTCGCCCGAGGCCAGCTTCAGGCTCCGCGTCGGGTCCTTGCGCGACGTCCCGCCGATCCGGAACACCGCCGTGTCCCCCAGAGAGATCGACAGCACCGGAAAGGCTGGGTCGGCCTCGTCGCGATCCTGGTGCAGACCCATGCGCGCGTCGCCGCGATAGAGGTTCACCAGGCAGGAGTCCGGCGGGGTGTCGGGGTCGCCCAGCGCCTTCCAGAGATCGAGCAGCGCTTGCGGCATCTCGGGCCAGGCCTGGTCCGTGCCCGGATGGCGTTCGGCGTAGCGGTATCCCGCCCTGTCGCTGGTCCAGCCCAACGGACCGAAGGCGGTCATGGCCACGCTCATCGCCTTGCCATAGGCCGTGTCGTAGTGCGCGAACGGCGCGGTTTTCGCCGCGGCCATCACCGCGTCGATCAGCGCGCGCTGGGCCGACAGGTCCAGCAGGCCGGGCCAGAGGTCGAAACCGGGAATAACGGAGAGGGGCTGAAACATTACTGAAATTTAAGACGCGCCATAGGGACGGAAGGTGTTGGTTTGCGCCTCCGGCGCGGGCGCCGGACTATTTTTCCATATCAGGACCGTACATGCGCCGTCTTATGTCCTCCGCGGCCATCGCCGTGATTTTGTTCGCCGCCGGCGCCGTGTCCGCCGCGACCGTCGTGAAAGCCAAGCCGACCGTCGCCGCCGCCCAGGCCGGGAGCAAGGGCGCGACCTTCGCCTCGGTGACGACCCAGCTGCCGCGCAACGTCCGGCCCACGCACTACGACCTGTCGTTCACGCCCGACGCCGACAAGATGACCTTCGCCGCCAGCGTGAAGATCGCCATCGAGGTGGTCGAGCCGACCGCGACCGTGACCCTGCAGGCCGCCGACCTGGCCTTCTCCAAGGCCGAGATCGCTGGCGTGGGCGTCGCGAAGGTCAAGGTCGACGACGAGGCCCAGACCGCCAGCTTCACGTTCGCCAAGCCGCTTCCGAAGGGCAAGTACGTCCTGGCTCTCGACTACACGGGCAAGATCTACACCCAGGCCGCCGGCCTGTTCGCGCTCGACTACGAGACCGAGACCGGCAAGAAGCGCGCGATCTACACCCAGTTCGAGAACTCCGACGCCCGCCGCTTCATCCCCTCGTGGGACGAGCCGTTCTACAAGGCGACCTATAGCGTCGAGGCGACGATCCCGACCGGCCAGATGGCGCTGGGCAACATGCCGATCGCCGCGTCCAAGGACCTGGGGAACGGCAAGACCCTGGTGAAGTTCGCGACGTCGCCGAAGATGTCGACCTACCTGCTGTTCTTCGGCCTGGGCGAGTTCGATCGCGCCTCGGTGAAGGCCGCCGGCGCCGACGTTGGCGTGGTCACCAAGAAGGGCGACACCCCCAAGGCGCAGTTCGCCCTGAAGGCGGCCGCCGACATCCTGCCCTGGTACAACGACTATTTCGGCACCCCGTACCCGCTGCCGGTGCTGGACAACATCGCCGCTCCGGGCCGCAGCCAGTTCTTCAGCGCCATGGAGAACTGGGGCGCGATCTTCTACTTCGAATACGCGCTGCTGCTGGACCCGAAGATCTCGACCGAGAGCGACAAGCAGACCGTCTTCACCACCGTGGCCCACGAGATGGCCCACCAGTGGTTCGGCGACCTGGTCACCATGGCCTGGTGGGACGACCTGTGGCTGAACGAGGGCTTCGCCTCGTGGATGGAGGGCCGGGCGACCGAGCACTTCCACCCGGAATGGAACGCCAACCTGAACGCCGTGGGCGGCCGCGAATACGCCATGGGCCTGGACGCCCTGTCGACCACCCATCCGGTGGTCCAGCACGTGACCACCGTCGAGCAGGCCAGCCAGGCCTTCGACGGCATCACCTACCAGAAGGGCGAGGCCGTCATCCGCATGCTGGAAAGCTATGTGGGTCACGACGCCTGGCGTGACGGCGTGCGCGCCTACATGAAGAAGCACGCCCACGGCAACACGGTCAGCGACGACCTGTGGTCGTCGGTCGAGGGCGCGGCCAGGAAGCCGATCACCGCCATCGCCCATGACTTCACCCTGCAGCCCGGCGTGCCGCTGATCACCGTCGACGCGGCGACCTGCGCTGCCGGCAAGACCACCCTGACCCTGACGCAGGGCGAGTTCAGCAAGGACATGCCGGGCAAGAAGCCTCTGCTGTGGCGCGTGCCCGTCACCGTCCAGGCCGTCGGCGGCGGCGAGGCCAAGACGCTGGTCACTGGCGGCAAGGGCTCGGTCACGGTCGACGGCTGCGGCCCGGTCGTGGTCAATGCCGGCCAGAACGGCTATTTCCGCACCCAATACGGCGCCGAGCGCTTCGGCGGCATCGTCCAGAGCTTCGCCAAGCTGCCGGCGATCGACCAGCTGGGCGTGATGAGCGACGCCTGGTCGATGGGCCTGGCCGGCTACCAGCCCGCCACCGACTTCCTCGACCTGGCCAAGGCCACGCCGGCCGACGCCGACCCGCAGGTGTTCTCGAAGATCGCCGGCGTCTATTCCAGCATCGACAACTACTATGAGGGCATGCCGGCCGAACGCGCGGCGTTCCGCAAGCTGGCCGTCGCCAAGCTGCGCCCCCTGCTGGCCAAGGTGGGCTGGACCGCCCACTCGGGCGAGCCCGACAGCACCGCCATCCTGCGTGGCGAACTGATTGGCGCGCTGGGCGGCCTGGGTGACCCGGAGGTCGTGGCCGAGGCCACCCGCCGGTTCAACGCCGAGAAGACCGATCCGTCGGCCATCCCCGGTCCGCTGCGCAAGACCATCCTCAGCGTCGTGGCCCGTCACGCCGACGCCGCCACCTGGGACGCCATCCATGCCCAGGCCCTGGCCGAGAAGACCCCGCTGATCCGCGCCCAGCTGTTCTCGCTGCTGGCCTCGGCCGAGGACGAGACCCTGGCCAGGAAGGCGTTGGAACTGGCCCTGACGCCGGAGCCGGGCGAGACCATGTCCAGCACGATGATTTCACGCGTCGCCGGCGCGCATCCGGACATGACCTTCGACTGGGCCGTGGCCAACAAGGACAAGGTCAACGAAAAGGTCGACTCCACCTCGCGCACCCGGTTCATCCCCGGTCTGGGCGCCGGCTCGTCGAACCCGGCCATGGCCGAGAAGATCAAGGCCTGGGCCGCGGCCAATCTGGCGGAAGGTTCGCGCAAGGAAGCCGACAAGGCCGCCGCCTCGGTGCTGAACCGCGCCAAGATCCGCCAGCAGCGCCTGCCGGCCATCACCGCCTGGGTAGGCAAGAACAGCTAAATCCTCGATAACGTGATATATTTCCTGGCCGCGCTCCACAGGGGTGCGGCCATTTTTCTTTGTCTTGAGGACAGAATCCCCCTCGCGGTATGGGGTTATGGCCTTGCACCCCGCTACCCATCCCCCATATCCGGCTTCGAAGCGGGGTTGACGGGCTCGTCAAGTTCGCACAACGCATTTTGCCCGCTCGGTTTTCGCCGGCGGAACAGGATGTGGATCTAACCGTAGAGCGTACGAACCCATCGGGGACGGGAACGAGAAAAACCGGGGCGCTTCCGAGAAGGCCCTCGTCACCACCGTCCGCCTAAAGGAGCGAACAGGTACCAAAATGAGCAAGATTATCGGCATCGACCTTGGCACCACGAACTCGTGCGTGGCCATCATGGACGGCAAGAACCCGAAGGTGATCGAGAACGCCGAAGGCGCTCGCACCACGCCGTCGGTCGTGGCCTTCCTGGAAGACGGCGAGCGCCTTGTCGGCCAACCCGCCAAGCGCCAGGCCGTGACCAACCCGACCAACACGCTGTTCGCGATCAAGCGCCTTATCGGCCGCAACGCCAGCGATCCGGTGGTCGAAAAGGACAAGGGCATGGTGCCCTACGAGATCGTCAAGGGCCCGACCGGCGACGCCTGGGTCAAGGCCCACGGCAAGGACTACAGCCCGCAGGAAGTCTCGGCCTTCATTCTGCAGAAGATGAAGGAAGCCGCCGAGGCCCACCTGGGCGAGCCCGTGACCAAGGCGGTCATCACCGTCCCGGCCTACTTCAACGACGCCCAGCGTCAGGCGACCAAGGACGCCGGCAAGATCGCCGGCCTGGAAGTCCTGCGCATCATCAACGAGCCGACCGCCGCGGCCCTGGCCTACGGCCTGGACAAGAACGACGGCAAGAAGATCGCCGTCTATGACCTGGGCGGTGGCACGTTCGACGTCTCGATCCTGGAAATCGGCGACGGCGTCTTCGAGGTGAAGTCGACCAACGGCGACACCTTCCTGGGCGGCGAGGACTTCGACCTGCGGATCGTCGACTACCTGGCCGACGAGTTCAAGAAGGAGCAGGGCGTCGACCTGCGCAAGGACAAGCTGGCCCTCCAGCGCCTGCGCGAAGAAGCGGAAAAGGCCAAGAAGGAGCTGTCCTCGACGGCTCAGTACGAGGTCAACCTGCCGTTCATCAGCATGAACGCCTCGGGCCCGCTGCACCTGAACATCAAGCTGTCGCGCGCCAAGCTGGAAGCCCTGGTCGACGACCTGATCGCCCGCACCATCGGTCCGTGCGAACAGGCCCTGAAGGACGCCGGCCTGAAGAAGAGCGACATCGACGAAGTGATCCTGGTCGGCGGCATGAGCCGCATGCCCAAGGTCCAGCAGGCGGTGCAGGACTTCTTCGGTCGCGAACCGCACAAGGGCGTCAACCCCGATGAAGTCGTGGCGCTGGGCGCGGCCGTCCAGGCCGGCGTGCTGCAAGGCGACGTCAAGGACGTGCTGCTGCTGGACGTGACCCCGCTGACCCTGGGCATCGAGACCCTGGGCGGTGTGTTCACCCCGCTGATCGAACGCAACACCACGATCCCGACCAAGCGCTCGCAGACCTTCTCGACCGCCGACGACAACCAGTCGGCCGTGACGATCCGCGTGTTCCAGGGCGAACGCCCGATGGCCGTCGACAACAAGGTCCTGGGTCAGTTCGACCTGGTCGGCATCCCGCCGGCGCCGCGCGGCGTGCCGCAGATCGAGGTCACCTTCGACATCGACGCCAACGGCATCGTGCAAGTCCACGCCAAGGACAAGGCGACCAACAAGGAGCACTCGATCCGCATCCAGGCCAACGGCGGCCTCTCGGACAGCGACATCGAGCGCATGGTCAAGGAAGCCGAGGCCAACAAGGCCGCGGACGAGAAGAAGAAGCAGCTGGTCGAGGCCAAGAACCAGGGCGAGGCGATCCTGCACTCGACCGAGAAGGCTCTGGCCGAGCATGGCGACAAGGTCGGCGCGACTGAAAAGACCGCGATCGAGACCGGCGTCACCGAGCTGAAGACCGCCCTGGAAGGCGAGGACGTCGAGGCCATCCAGGCCAAGACCCAGGCGCTGATCCAGGCGTCGATGAAGCTGGGCGAAGCCATGTACGCTTCGCAGCAGGGTTCGGCCGACGGCGCTGACGGCGCTGGGGCCGCGGACGATGGCGTCGTCGACGCCGAGTTCGAAGAAGTCGACGACAACAAGCCGGCGAACTAATCGCCATGCGCGCGCCGCGGAACATCAGCGACAGCCCTGTTCCGCGGCCGCGACCTCTTGCCGCTTCGCCCGAGGACGCCTTGCGCCGGGCCGCGTGCTATCCCACCTCTTCCTTCATCAACGCCACTTTCGTGGGCCTTTTGGGCGCCAGACGCTGATTATGCGCGACTATTACGAAATTCTCGGCGTGACCCGGACCATCGACGATGCTGGTCTGAAGTCCGCGTTCCGCAAACTGGCGATGGAACACCACCCGGACCGCAACGGGGGCTGTGAGAACGCCACTGGCCGGTTCAAGGAAATCAACGAGGCCTATTCGGTCCTCTCCGATCCGCAGAAGCGCGCGGCCTATGACCGCTTCGGCCATGCCGGCGTCAACGGCGGCCAAGGCGGCGCGGGCGGTTTCGGCGGCCAGGGCTTCGACGCCGGCGACATCTTCAACGATGTCTTCGGGGACGTGTTCGGCGAGATGTTCGGCGGCGGTCGTCGCCAGTCGAACGGCCCGCAGCGCGGCCAGGACCTGCGCTACGACCTGGAGATCGCCCTCGAGCAGGCCTATGCCGGCGCCGAGGTCGAGATCAAGGTGCCCGCCGCCATGACCTGCGAGGTCTGCGAGGGCTCTGGCGCCAAGCCCGGCACCAGCCCCACCGTCTGCGGTACGTGCGGCGGCGCCGGCCGGGTCCGCGCCACCCAAGGCTTCTTCGCGGTCGAGCGCGGCTGCCCGCGCTGCGGCGGATCGGGCCGCCTGGTCCTGGATCCCTGCACCAACTGCCATGGCCACGGTCAGGTGCGCCGCGAGCGCATCCTGTCGGTCCGCATCCCCGCCGGCGTCGACGACGGCGCCCGGATCCGTCTGGCGGGCGAGGGCGACGCGGGCGCGCGCGGCGGTCCGCGCGGCGACCTCTACATCTTCCTGTCGGTGACCCCGCACGAACTGTTCGAGCGCGACGGTCTCGACCTGCTCTGCACCGTGCCGGTGCCGATGACCACCGCCGCCCTCGGCGGCGAGATCGAGGCCCCCTGCCTGTTGGGCGGCGAAACCTGCGACGGCGAGTGCAAGATCACCGTCACGGTTCCCGAAGGGGCCCAGACCGGCAAGACCGTCCGCCTCAAGGGCAAGGGCATGCCGTCCCTGCGCAGCCGCCAGCGCGGCGACCTGGTGGTCGAACTGTTCGTCGAAACCCCGACCCACCTGTCCGCGCGCCAGAAGGAACTGATGCGCGAGCTGGCCGGCCTGTGCGGCGAAAAGCAGAACCCCAAGTCCGCCAACTTCGTTGGCAAGGCGAAGAGGTTCTGGGAAGAGGTCACGGGCAGCTAGGGTTTCGTCGCCGATCGCTTGGCCGCGCGATTGTGATAGCGGGCTAGCGCCCAGATCATCCCGGCCAACAGCAATGCCGCGACGCCGGCCAGGCCCACGCCGCTCCAGATCACCCATTGCGTGACCTCGGGCGAGTCGTCCGGCCTGATCATCACTCTTTGCTGCGGAACCTCGAAGACCAGCGGCACCGTCACCTCGGCGGGCGGCGCGTTCGGGTCATCCGGCGGGATCATCCGGAACTTCGACGACAGCTTCAGCGCGGCCTTGCCGAACTGTTCGCCGGCGGGGGTTTCCGACGTCACGCGACAGTCGTTCAGCCGGCCCTCCGCCATCACCTTGCAGACGATCGTCGCCTTACCCGGGATCTGGAGGCGCGCGGCGTGGGCGGGGTAGTATTCCGCCAGGTCTTCGGCGGACGGCTTCTCCATCCAGTCAGGCCTGTAGGGACCCATGACGGCGGGTCGGGGCGGAGGCGGCTGGGCCGGCGTGGCGGTGGTCATGGCCCAAGCTCAACCGGACGTCGATCGTTCGTCAAGATGCTCGAAAGCCCCGGGCATGGTGTTCCATCCCCGCATTTCCTTAACGCCGCCCCTTAACGGGAGTCGCGACGCTCTGTAGTTTCGGGCGTCATGAACGCCCACGCCACGCCGACCCCTGCCCACCTGCTCGATCCCGCTGGCGCGACGCCGGTGATGCAGCAGTTCTTCGAGATGAAGGCGCGGCAGCCCGATGCGTTGATCTTCTTCCGCATGGGCGACTTCTACGAGCTGTTCTTCGACGACGCCTACAAGGCCGCCGCCGCGCTGGGCATCAGCCAGACCTTCCGGGGAACCCACAACGGCCAGCCGATCCCGATGGCCGGCGTGCCGCAGCACGCGGCCGAGGCCTATCTGTCCAAGCTGATCCGCCTGGGCTTCAAGGTCGCCGTCTGCGAGCAGATGGAAGACCCGGCCGAGGCCAAGAAGCGCGGCTCCAAGTCGGTGGTCCGCCGCGACATCGTCCGGGTCGTCACGCCAGGCACCCTGACCGAGGACGGCCTGCTGGACGCCCGCGGCGCCAACCGCCTGGCGGCCGTCGCCATCCGCGCGGGCCAGGCGGCGGTGGCCTCGGTCGAGCTGTCGACCGGCGAGGTCGAGGTGTTCGCGGTGGCCAAGGAGGCCGTGGCGCCGATCCTGGCCGCCCTGGCCCCGTCCGAGACCCTGGTCGCCGACCGGCTGTTGTCCGACGATGCGCTGTCTCAGACCCTGAAGATCTGCGGCGGCCTGGTGCAGCCGATGCCCTCGGCCCTGTCCGAGCCGCAGGCGTCCGAAGCGCGGGTCAAGCGCCTCTACGGCGTCGACACCCTGGATGGCTTCGGCGGTCTCACCCCGGCCGAGATCGGGGCCCTGGGCCTGATCGCCGCGCACCTTGAGATGACCCAGGCCGGCAAGCTGCCGGCCCTGCGCGCCCCGCGCCGCGCCGCCGACGCCGACGTCATGGCCATCGACCCGGCCACGCGCGGCAGTCTGGAGATCGACCGCACCCAGACCGGCGACCGCAACGGCTCGCTCCTGGCCTGTATCGACCGCACGGTGACGGCCGGCGGCGCGCGGATGCTGGCCTCGCGCCTGGCCCGGCCGCTGCTGGACGTCGCCGCCATCGATCAGCGCCTGGACGCCGTGGAGTGGTTCGTCGAGCACCGCCCGCTGCGCCAACGCCTGCGAGAGGTGCTGAAGGGTTCGGGCGACATGGCCCGCGCGCTGTCCCGTCTCGCCCTCGGTCGAGGCGGTCCGCGCGACCTGGGTTGCCTGCGCGACACCCTGAAGTGCGGCGAGCGTCTGGCCGGCATGGCGGGCGGTTCGCCTGATCCGCTGTCGCCGCCGCCGTTCGAGCTGGAGCACGCCTTCAAGGCCCTGACCCCGTCGCTGCACGAGGGGCTGTCGCAATTCCTCAATACCCTGGAACAGGGGCTGGGTCCCGACCTGCCGGCCCTGGCCCGCGACGGCGGCTTCGTCGCCGCCGGCGTCCGGCCCGAGCTGGACCAGGCGCGGGGCCTGCGTGACGACAGCCGCAAGGTGATCATCGCCCTGGAAGCCCAGTTGATGGCCGAAAGCGGCGTGCCGCTGAAGATCCGCCACAACGGCGTGCTCGGCTATTTCGTCGAGGCTACCGCCGGCAAGGCCGACCCGCTGTTCCAGCCGCCGCTGAACGCCACCTTCATCCACCGCCAGACCCTGGCCAACCAGGTGCGCTTCACCACGGTGGAGCTGGCCGATCTGGACGCCCGCATCGCCCAGGCCGCCGAGCGCGCCCTGGCCATGGAGGTCGCCGCCTTCGAGGATTGGCGCGAACAGGCCCGCGCCCACGCCGACGCCATCCAGATCGCCGCCGAGGCCCTGGCCCGACTGGACGTCGCCGCCGCCCTGGCCGAGTGGGCCGAGGACGCCGGCGCGGTGCGGCCGATCGTCGACACGTCCTACGCCTTCGACGCCAAGGGCGCCCGCCACCCGGTGGTCGAGGCCGCCGTCAAGCGGGCCGGGGATCCCTACACCCCCAACGACTGCTGTCTGGACGCCTCGGGCGAGACCGGCGCGCGGCTGTCGATCGTCACCGGCCCGAACATGGCCGGTAAGTCGACCTTCCTGCGCCAGAACGCCCTGCTGGCGATCATGGCCCAGTCGGGCTGCTACGTGCCCGCCGCCAGCTTCCGCCTCGGCGTCGTCGACCGCCTGTTCAGCCGCGTCGGCGCGGGCGACGATCTGGCCCGCGGCCGTTCGACCTTCATGATGGAGATGGTCGAGACCGCCGCCATCCTCACCCAGGCCGGGCCGCGCAGCCTGGTGATCCTGGACGAGATCGGCCGGGGCACGGCCACCTATGACGGCCTGGCCATCGCCTGGGCCTGCGCCGAGGCTCTGCACGACACCAACAGGAGCCGCGCCCTGTTCGCCACGCACTATCACGAGCTGGCGACGCTGGAGGAGCGGATGGCGCACGTCTCCAACCTCTCCCTGCGGGCCAAGGAGTGGAACGGCGACCTCGTCTTCCTGCACGAGGCCGCGCCGGGGCCGGCCGACCGCTCGTACGGCGTGCAGGTGGCCAAGCTGGCTGGCGTGCCCGGCCCGGTGGTCGTTCGCGCCCGCGAGGTTCTGGACCGCCTGGAGAGCAAGGACCAGTCGCCGGCCAAGCTGGACGACCTGCCGCTGTTCGCCGTCAGCCAGGCCGCCGCCCCGATGCCCGCCAAAGCGGCGCCAAGCGCCGTCGAGGACTCCCTGGCCGATCTGGACGTTGACGGAATGAGTCCCCGCGAGGCCCTGGAGGCCCTCTATCGTCTTAAGGGTCTGCTCAAGACCTAGAGAGTAACCATATATCCCTGATGCCCCGTCGCCTTCGCCCCACCCGCCTGGAACATGTCGTCGACGGGCACGCCCTGCGTGCGCGCCTGTCCGCCGCCGCTCTGGATTCCATCGGCAACGAGGCCGAGCAGCGCGCCCGGGCCATCGACATCCTCAAGCAGGCGCTGTTTCGCGGTCGGATGATCGCCAAGGAGCGACTGGAGAACGGCGCCAGCGGCGTCGAGACCGCCCGCCTGATCAGCGGCGTCACCGACGAGGTGATCACCGCCCTCTACGATTTCACGACGGTCCACGTCTTCCGGGCCCGCAACCCGACCGAGGGCGAGCGCCTGTGCCTGCTGGCCGTCGGCGGCTATGGCCGGGGCACCCTGGCCCCGTTCAGCGACATCGATCTGCTGTTCCTGCGGCCCTACAAGCAGACGCCGCACGCCGAGAGCGTGATCGAGTTCATGCTCTATGCGCTGTGGGATCTGGGCTTCAAGGTCGGCCACGCCTCGCGGACCATCGAGGAGTGCGTGCGCCTCTCGAAGGAAGACTTCACGATCCGCACCTCGATCCTGGAGGCCCGCCGGCTGACCGGCGACGAACGCCTGGCCAACGATCTGAAGAAGCGCTTCCGCGACGACGTGATGAAGGGCACCGGCGCCCAGTTCGTCGCCGCCAAGCTGAAGGAGCGCGACGACCGCCAGGCCCGGGCCGGGACCAGCCGCTACATGGTCGAGCCCAACGTCAAGGAAGGCAAGGGCGGCCTGCGCGACCTCCATACCCTGATGTGGATCGCCGAATATCTCCACCCGGTCGACCGGCCCGAGGACGTCTTCAAGATGGAGGTGTTCTCGACCCGCGAGACCAAGGCCTTCATCCGCGCCTTCGACTTCCTGCACGCCGTGCGCGCCCACCTGCACTTCACGACGGGCCGGCCCGAAGAGCGGCTGACCTTCGACCTGCAGCCCGAGATCGCCCGGCGCATGGGCTATGGCGACCGGGGCGACGCGCCGGCGGTCGAGCGGTTCATGCGCCGCTACTTCCTGATCGCCAAGGAGGTCGGGGCCCTCACCCGCGCCTTCTCGGCCAAGCTGGAAGCCGAGCACTTCAAGAACGAACCCAAGGGCATTTCGCGGTTCCTGCCGGGCGGCCGCCCCAAGCGCAAGGCGCTGGATGTCGAGGGCTTCTACGAGGACGGCGGCCGCTTGAACATCGACGGGCCGGCGGTCTTCGAGGCCGATCCGGTCAATCTGATCCGCCTGTTCAAGATCGCCGACGAGCGCGACCTCGACCTGCATCCGGACGCCTTCACGGCGGTGACCCGCGGCCTGTCGCTGATCACGTCCAAGGTCCGCCGGGCCCCCGAGGCCTGCCGGGCGTTCCTGGACCTGCTGGCGCGCGGCAAGCGCAGCTATCGCACCCTGACCCTGATGAACGACGCCGGCGTGCTGGGCCGCTTCATCCCGGAGTTTGGCCGGGTCGTGGCCCAGATGCAGTTCAACATGTACCACTCGTACACGGTGGACGAGCACACCCTGCGGGCCGTGGGCGTGATCGGCGACATGGCGGCCGGCCGGCTGGTGGAGGACCATCCCCTGGCCGTCTCGATCATGCCGTTGATCGAGGACCGCGAGGCGCTTTTCCTGGCCATGCTGCTGCATGACACCGGCAAGGGCGGAGTGGGCGGCCAGGAAAAGGCCGGGGCCCGCGCCGCCCGCAGCGCCTGCGAGCGCCTGGGCGTGGACCGCACCAAGGTCGAGTTGGTCGCCTGGCTGGTCGAGAACCACCTCGTGATGAGCGACTTCGCCCAGAAGCGCGACGTGTCCGACCCCGGCACCGTCGCCGCCTTCGCCCGCATCGTCGAGAACCCCGAGCGCCTGCGCCTGCTGCTGGTCATCACCGTCGCCGACATCCGCGCCGTGGGGCCGGGGGTGTGGAACGGCTGGAAGGGCCAGCTGCTGCGCGAGCTCTACAACGCCACCGAGGCCGTGTTCCGGGGCGGGCGCGGCAGCGACGCCGCCGCCAACGTCCTGCGCCACCAGGAAAGCCTGGCCGAGGCCGCTCGCGCCACGCTGCTGGAGATCGACCCGGCCGCCAAGGGCTGGGTCTCGGCGATGGAAAACGCCTATTTCAGCGCCTTCCCACAGGAGGAGCTGTTCGAGCATGCCGCCCTGGCCCGCCGCGCCGCCATCCAGGGCGGGGCCGCCGCCGAGGGCCGAGTGCACCCTAACCAGAACGCCGCCGAGATTGTGATCGCCGCCAAGGACCGTCGCGGCCTGTTCGCCGACCTGGCCATGGCCATTTCGGCCCTAGGCGGCAATGTCGTCGGCGCACGCGTCTTCACCTCCCGCCAGGGCCAGGCGTTGGACGTCTTCTACGTCCAGGACGTGACCGGCGCGCCGTTCGGCTGTGAGAACCCGCGCGCCCTGCGCCGCCTGGCCGACGCGCTGGAAGCCGCCGGCAAGGGCGAGTCTCTGGGCGTCGAGCCGCGCCGGGGCTCCGAACAGTCCCGCGCCGCCGCCTTCGCCATCGCGCCGACCGTGACGATCGACAACGAGGCGTCCAACGACGCCACGGTGGTCGAGGCCTCGGGCCGCGACCGGCCTGGCCTGCTGCACGCCTTGGCCAAGACCCTGGCCGACAACGGCCTGTCCATCCAGTCGGCTCATATCGACGGCTATGGCGAGCGGGCGGTCGACGCCTTCTACGTCCAGACGCCGGAAGGCGGAAAGCTGACCGAGACCCGCAAGGTGGCCGTCGTCAAGGCCGACCTGCTGGCGGCTCTGGAGCAGAACGAGGCCACCGCGCCCGCCGCTCGGCCAGGCCTGAAGCGCGCGCGGGCCAGCGTGGCGCGGTAGGTCTGTCTTGCCGGCGTCACGGATCACCGCCTAGACTTGCGCCGTAGCCGGGGAAAGACATGAAGCCGCCCATCAAGCGCCTGGCCGACATCAAGCCCGGGTCGACCGCCGAGACCTATGCCCGCCCCACGCCGAAGGTGGCGCGGCGTCAGACCGCCAAGGTGCTGACGCCCGAGGAAAAGGCGGCGTTCCTGGCCTCGCGCCCGGACCTGTCGTCGAAGTCCTGAGCGGGATCGACATCGCGCGCCTGGCTGCTTAGACCTTCCCACAGGTTGAGTGCGGAAACCGTATGGCGAGCAATACATCGGCAAACGTGGCGACGGGCGAGGCCGCCGAACTCTGGGCGCTGTGGGACAAGCTCAAGCGCCTGTTCCCGACCTGGAGCGTGCTGCCGGAAGCCTTCTACACCCCCGGCGCCTGGGGCTATGTGGGCGTCGATTTCGTCAGCGGTTTTCGCAAGAACCCCTCGACCCTGAAGACCTTCGCTCTGCTGAAGGATGTCGATGACGCCCGCTTCGACGCCCTGTCGGCCCTGGCCAATCTCAACGCGCGCCGCCAGGAGCAGCTGCTGCGTGCGGTGGTCATCATCTACCTGACCCTGCCGCTGACGATCACGGCGCTGGCGGCCGACATGGCGGGCGACAGCCTCATGGGTCTCCTGCGCGAGCACACCGTCCCGGCGATCCAGATCGCCCTGGGGATCACCCTCGGGCCGCTCGGTTATTTCCTGAGCCACTGGCGCTCGCGCCAGATCGTCGGGGTTCTGGACCTGATCCGCATCGAACGCGGCCAGGCGCCGTTCACGGCCTTGGAGCTGCGGGAGGAGTAAGGGCGGCTGGACAGCCAGGTGCGATGATCGATAATCATCGGGCTCGATTTCAGTTTCGATCGTCCGGATGGATCCGCTCAGCGACGTCATCGCCCTGCTCCGGCCGAACTCGGTCATCTCCAAGCCCATCACCGGCCGGGGAACCTGGGGCGTGCGCTACGCCGCCCACGACGCGCCGGGCTTCACGATTGTCCTCAAGGGCAAATGCTGGATCGCCTTCGAGGGCCAGCCGGCCTTCCGGATGGGGCAGGGCGACTTCCTGTTGTTGCCGTCGACGCCGGCCTTCACCCTGAGCAGCGGCCCCGGCATGGCGGGCGAGGCGCGCGAACCCACGGACATCCCCGTCCGGCACGGTGAGCAGGAGGGCGAAGCCGATTTCGAGTCCCTGGGCGGCGCTTTCGGCATCGAGCGGGTCAACGCGTCGCTGCTGCTGGCCCTGCTGCCGCGCATGATCCACATCCCCGCCTCGGAGGGGCGGACCTACCGCCTGGCGGGCGTGATCGCGCTGATCATGGACGAATGCGGACGCGACGAGCCAGGCAAGGACATGATCCTGCGGCGGATGCTGGAGGTCCTGCTGGTCGAGGCCCTGCGCTGGCGGGGCGTGGTCCGCGATGACGCCCGGGCCGGCCTGCTGAATGGCCTGCGCGACCCGGCCCTGGCCCGGGTCCTGCGGGCCATGCACGCCGACGTGCGCGCCCACTGGACGGTCGCGGGACTGGCCAAGATCGCCGGCTTGTCGCGATCGGCCTTCGCCGCGCGCTTCGGCGAGGTGCTGGGCTGCGGGCCGATCGAGTATCTGGCGCGTTGGCGCATGGCCCTGGCAAGGACCGCCCTTGTCAGCGGAGACAAGACCCTCGACAGGATCGCCGACGAGATCGGCTATGAGTCCGCCAGCGCCTTCAGCACGGCCTTTCGTAAGCGGCAGGGCTGCTCACCTGGCCGGTTCGTTCGAAGCCTTGCCGCCTGATCTGGACGATCGGAAACTAATCTTGGACGTTCGATTATCGATCGGCCTGGCGTGAAGGCGCATTGAGGAGACCGTCCCATCTGTGGAGGTCCTCATGCAAACCATCCTGATCACCGGCGCGTCCTCGGGCTACGGCCTCGAAACCGCTCGCTATTTTCTGGCCAATGGTTGGCGCGTCATCGCCACCATGCGCCGGCCCGACCTGAGCGCCCTGCCGCGTTCCGAGACCCTGCGCATCCTGCCGCTGGACGTGACCCAGCCGGACAGCATCGCCGCGGCTATCGTCGCCGCCGGTCCGATCGACGCCCTGGTCAACAATGCCGGGGTCGGTGTCGTCGGCGCGTTCGAAGCCACGTCGATGGCCCACATCCGCAAGGTGTTCGACACCAACACCTTCGGCGTCATGGCCATGTGCCAGGCGGTGATCCCGGGGATGCGGGCGCGCCGTTCGGGCGTAATCGTCAACGTCACCTCGACCGTCACCCTGGCCGCCATGCCGCTGGCCGCCACCTATACCGCCAGCAAGCAGGCCATCGAGGGCTTCACGGGGTCGCTGGCCCACGAGCTGGGTCATTTCGGCGTGCGCGTGAAGCTGGTCGAGCCCGGCTATGGCCCGACGACCCGCTTCAGCCAGAACACCGACGTCAAGGTCGAGGACATGATCCCGCCGGCCTATGCCGACTTCGCCGCGCCGATCTTCGAGAGCTTCGCCAAGCCGGCGATGACCACCCGCGAGATCGACGTCGCCGAAGCTGTTTGGGACGCCGTCGCCGACACCAAGGGCCGGCTGCGCTTCCCCGCAGGCGCGGACGCGGCGGCGCTTTTCAAGGCGCGGTTCGGCTAGAGCTCCGCGGTCCCTTTCACACCTTCAGCGGTCTCCGCGTGAAGCGGCGGAGCCGTGCGTTCTCACGCCGCCGCGTGATCCTTCAGCACCCCCAGGGTCACCACCGCCAGCATCTCCTCGTGGGTGGCGTCCAGCACCACCTGGGGCGCCATGCCGGCGTCGAGGGCTTCCTTCCAGCGGCCGGCGCACAGGCACCAGCGGTCGCCGGCCTTCAGCCCCGGGAAGGCCAGTTCGGGACGCGGCGTGGAGAGGTCGTTGCCCTGGTTCTTGGAGAAGGCCAGAAAGTCATCGGTCATCACCGCGCAGACGGTGTGCAGGCCCAGGTCGTGCGGCCCGGTCTCGCAGCAGCCGTTGCGATAGAAGCCGGTGACCGGATCCATCGAGCACGGGACGAGTTCGCCGCCCATGACGTTCCTGGCGCTCTTGTCGTATCGAGTGGTGCTCATGGGGCGATCCTAGTCCTGTGAGGAACGGCGCCAAGCCGCTTCCCGTACGGGGAAGGCTTTTGCTGCGTCGCAGCGATGCTAGGGTCGCACCAAGGACAAGAGAGCAGGGAATTTTCCGTGACCGACACCGCCATCCGCCCGCGCCGCAGCGCCCTCTATATGCCGGCTTCCAACGCCAAGGCCGTCGAGAAGGCCCGCACCCTGGACGCCGACGTGATCATCCTCGACCTGGAAGACGCCGTCGCGCCGGAGATGAAGCCGGCGGCGCGCGAGGCGGCGGTGGCGGCGGTCAAGGCCGGCGGCTTCGGCGCGCGCGAGGTGGTGATCCGGGTCAACGGCATCGACACGCCGTGGGGCGCCGAGGACCTGCGGGCCGCCGCCGAGGCCGGGCCGGACGCGGTGCTGGTTCCGAAGGTCAGCGACGCCGCGGAGGTCCGGCTGTACGACCAGCACCTGAACGCCGCCCCGCCCGCGACCCGGCTGTGGACGATGATCGAGACCGCCAAGGCCGCCTTTCACCTGTGGGATATCGCCGGCGCGGTCCATGGCACGCGGCTGTCGACCTGGGTCATGGGCGTCAATGACTTCGCCAAGGAGATGCGGGCTCGCCAGACGCCGGACCGCGCGCCGTTCCTGCCACTGCTGACCCTGTCGGTGGCGGCGGCGCGGGCCCACGGCCTGAACATCCTGGATGGGGTGCACAACGACATCGAGGACCTGGAGGCCCTGGAGGCGGTCTGCGTCCAGGGCGTCGACTTCGGCTTCGACGGCAAGACCCTGATCCATCCCAAGCACCTGGAAATCTGCAACCGGGTGTTCTCGCCCTCGCCGGACGACATCGCCTGGAGCCAGGCGGTGATCGCCGCCTTCAACGCGCCCGAAAATGCTGGCAAAGGAGCTTTGCGGGTCGACGGCAAGATGGCCGAGCGCTTGCATCTGACGCAGGCGCAGCGTCTTGTCGCGGTGGCGCAGGCCATCGCGGGACGCGGGGCAGACGCCGAAATGGGGCGCTAGAAGGTTTCGTATGCGGGCTCGGGCTATCGTTCTTTCCGTCGTCTTGCTGGCCAGCCCCGCGCTGGCGCAACAGACCCCGGCGACGGTCCCGCCCGCGGGCTATGTGCCGACCTTCGGGACCCAGGCCGCGCCGCCTGCCGCTCCCGCGCCTCCGGTCGGAGCGCCTGTCCTGGACTCGTCGCAGATCCCGCAGGCTCTCGATCCGATGGCCGACCTGATCTCGCAGAGCGGCCAGGCGGTCGACGAAGAGACCGCCGAGACCGCCGCCAACAAGCCCGCCGCCAAGCACCGGGCCGCCGTCCTGCCGATCCCGCCGCCGGAGCCCGAGGCGCCGATCGGCGGCGAGCTGACCAAGGCCCAGGTCTACGAACTTCGGGTCAAGGGCTCGATCGCGGCCGCCCAGAACCTGCAAGGCCCGCTGGACGGCGGCTGGCGGATCGTCGGCAACGACGGCGGCCAGCTCTACGCCCTGCAGATCGTCGACAAGGCCGGCGGGTATGGCGAGCTGGAAGGCGCCTGGCGTGATGTCCGCCGTCCGGGGGCCGTCGGCTCGACGGGGCTGATCGACGACCTGCGCCGCGACGGCGACGTCGTCGTCGTCCGCTTCAGCCCCAAGGGCGGCCAATCCACGACCCTGACCCTGCGTCCGTCCGGCTACGAGCGATGGTCGGGCGAACTGGTCGAGAACGGCGCGACCCAGGCGGTCAACGCCGAACACATTCTTCCGCAGGCTCCGCCCGGCTACGAAGGGCAGGGGCGCGGGCCTTATGTCTGGCCGCCGCGCGTGGTCGCCCGTTCGCCGGCCCCGGCCGCCGCCGCCCCGGCCTGCTCGACCCGGGGCAAGAAGGGCAAGGCCCTGAAAGCCGCCAAGGCCAAGTGCGCCGCCGCGGCCAAGAAGGGCGGCAAGGCCTCGGCCCTCAAGAAGGGCAAGGGCGGCAAAGCCAAGGCCACGACCGGGAAGAAGGGCAAAGCGACGGCGGCCAAGAAGGGCTCGGCCAAAAAGAAGAAACGTTAGGGCCTCAAGGCGTCCCGCGCCGCCGCGATCGGGGCCGCGAGGCCCTCAGCGGTATAGGTGGCGGCCGGGCTGTGGCCCCAGACGGGACCGGGCCAGGCCGGATCGCCCTTTCGACGACCCACGACGTGGACGTGCAGCTGGGCCGTGACATTGCCCAGCGCCCCGACGTTCAGCTTGTCGACCGCCAGGCCCAGCACCGTCCCGACCGCGCGAACGGCGGTTCCGGCCAGGACGATCTCCTCCATCAGCTGGATCCGGTGAGCCGTCTCGAGGTCCTCGATCTCCCGCAGGCCGGGCTGGCGCGGGACCAAAACCAGCCACGGATAGCGGGCGTCGTCGTGCAGACGCGCCTCGCATAGCGGCAGGTCGGCGACCTTGTGCGACGTGGCGACGAAGGCCGGGTCGAGCGAGAACTCAGCCACGTTTCGGAACCGCCGCCCAGTAGTCGAAGTCGAGAATGACGCCTGGATTGTAGGCCTCGCCCTCCTTGTCCGGGAAGTCGTCGCAAAGCCGGTCCTTGGTCGCCACCAGCCGCAGGCGCAGGGCGCCGATCGAGCCCAGATCGGCCTTGTCCAGCACCTCGCTCCAAGCGAACACCGTGCCGCCGGCGAAGAACGGGGCCACGTGCCGCCCGCCGTTGATCGCCAGGATCAGGCCGGCGTTCTGCAAGCCGTTGAACGACAGCGCCTTGGCGGTCGAGATCACCACGCCGCCATAGATCAGCCGCTTGCCCGACGGGTCCTTGGCCCGCTCGAACTGGTTAAAATGGACCTTGGCCGTGTTCTGCCACAGACGGGTGGCCATCTGGTGCTCGGCCTCCTCGATCGCCATGCCGTCGACATGGTCGATCTTCTCGCCGATCGCATAGTCCTCGAAGGCGTGCGGCGCGCCGGCCAGGGCCCAGTCATAGCCGCTGAAGTCCAGACCTTCGGGAACCGCCAGATCGGCCGGGGCCACCGCCGCCGACAGGGTCGGGACCGCCTGCTCGGTGATCTCGGCGCCCGGATCGCGCTTTCGGACCATCACCCAGCGGACATAGCTCAGCACGGCCTCGCCGCGCTGGTTGGTTCCGGTCGTTCGCACATAGACGACGCCGGTCTTGCGGTTGGAGTTTTCCTTCAGCCCGATCACGTCCGAGACGGCGCTCAGCGTGTCGCCTGGAAACACCGGGGCCAGGAAGCGGCCCTCGGCGTAGCCCAGGTTGGCGACGGCGTTCAGGCTGACGTCCGGCACGGTCTTGCCGAACACCACGTGGAAGGCGATCAGCGGGTCGACGGGGGCGGACATAAGGCCGCAGGCCTTGGCGAACTCGTCCGACGAGAACAGCGAGAAGCGTGGGCCGTAAAGCGCCGTGTACAGCGCGACATCGCCCCCCGTGATCGTCCGGGGCGTGGCGTGGACCAGTCTCTGACCGAGACGGAAGTCCTCGAAGAAATGGCCTGGATCGGTCTTGCTCATCCCCGGTGCTCCTTATCGCTGTTCAGCCATCTTTGCCGCAGTGCAGCGAAACCGGAAAGAGGGCTTGAGGCCGAGCCGCGACGGGTCTAGACCGCGCCCCGACATTCCACTGTCCACAGCCTTGATGGAGACCCCATGGCTCGCGCGAAGATCGCCCTTATCGGCGCCGGCATGATCGGCGGCACCCTGGCCCACATCGCCGCTCGCGAAGAGCTGGGCGACGTGATCCTGTTCGACATCGCCGAAGGCACCCCGCAGGGCAAGGCGCTGGATATCGCCGAAGCCTCGGCCGTGTTCGGCAAGGACGTGACCCTGAAGGGCGCGAACGCCTACGAGGACATCGCCGGCGCCGACGTCTGCATCGTGACCGCCGGCGTGCCGCGCAAGCCGGGCATGAGCCGCGACGACCTGCTGGGCATCAACCTGAAGGTCATGAAGGCCGTCGGCGAAGGCATCAAGGCCCACGCCCCGAACGCCTTCGTCATCTGCATCACCAACCCGCTCGACGCCATGGTCTGGGCCCTGCAGCAGTTCTCGGGCCTGCCGAAGGAAAAGGTCATCGGCATGGCCGGCGTTCTCGACTCGGCGCGCTTCGCTTACTTCCTGGCCGAAGCCACCGGCGTGTCGGTCGAAGACATCCACGCCTGGACCCTGGGCGGTCACGGCGACGACATGGTGCCGATGGTCCGTCACTCGACGGTCGGCGGCCTGCCGCTGCCGGAACTGGTCAAGCAAGGCTGGCTGACGCAAGAGAAGCTGGACGCCATCGTCGAGCGCACCCGCAAGGGCGGCGGCGAGATCGTCGCCCTGCTGAAGACCGGCTCGGCCTTCTACGCCCCGGCCGAGAGCGCCATCGCCATGGCCACCTCGTACCTGAAGGACAAGAAGCGCGTCCTGCCGTGCGCCACCTACCTGACCGGCCAATACGGCCTGGACGGCCTCTATGTCGGCGTGCCGGTCGTCATCGGCGCCGGCGGCGCCGAAAAGATCGTCGAGTTCGAAACCAACGACGCCGAGAAGGCGATGTTCGCCGCTTCGGTCGCCTCGGTTAAGGGCCTGATGGAAGCCTGCAAGGCCATCGACAGCTCGCTGGTCTAAGCGACCCTCGATCCAAGAATGACGAAGGGCGGCTCCTCGCGGGGCCGCCCTTTTTTCTTTGTTCGAAAACCCCGCCCTTCGACAGGCTCAGGGTGAGGTTTTCTACAGCTGAGCGCCTGCCCTCGTCCTCATCCTGAGCTTGTCGAAGGACGGGGAGGACGCAAGGGCGGCTATTGCGCCTCGTCGGACTCCTGCGAGATCTCCTCCAAGGTCTTGCCGACCTGCTTGGCGCCGTAGTCCTTGGCGACGTCGCCCAGCGAGAGAATTCCGGTGAGGCCGCCGGCGTCGTTCAGCACGATCAGGCGACGGACCTGATGGTTGGCCATCTTGGCGGTGGCGTCGGCCAGGACGTCGTCTTCCTTCACGCTCAGCACCTCGCCGTCCGACATGGCCTCGGAAATGGGGCTGTCGAAGCTGCGGCCCTCGGCGACCACCCGCAGGACGATGTCGCGGTCGGTGACCACGCCCACCACCTTGCCGTCGTCGACCACGGGGACCACCCCGCTTTCGACCTGGGCCATGGTCTGGGCGACCTGGCGGATGGTATCGGAGGGACGGGCGACCGAGACCTGGCTGGTCATGGCGTCGCTGACTTTCATGGGGGAGCCTCGTGGGTTGGAATTGCGAGGCTGTAAAACCCTCAGCTTGGTCCAACCGTTCCGCTTCCGATCGTCACGGGGCGCGCCTATCTAGGCGCTTCCCCTTTCGTGGAGCTTCCCATGGCGATCTCTATCCATCAGGCCAGCGTGCCCGTGTTCACCCAGGGCCTGAAGGGTCTGAAGGGCGTGCTGACCAAGGCCGCCGCCGTGGTCGAGGCCAAGGGATGGGATCCGGACGCCCTGCTGAAGGCGCGGCTCTATCCCGACATGTTCCCGCTGATCCGCCAGGCGCAGATCGCCACCGACTTCGCCAAGGGCTGCTGCGCGCGCCTGGCCGGGGCCGAGGTTCCGGCCTGGGATGATGTCGAGACCAGCTTCGCCGAACTGATCGCCCGCATCGACCGGGCCATCGCCTATGTCGAGGGCCTGGATCCGGCCGCCTTCGCCGGCGCGGAGGATCGCGACATCACCCTGACCCGCCGCGGCGAGACCAGCGTGGTCAAGGGCCTGGTCTATTTCCAGACCCAGGCCATGCCGAACTTCTTCTTCCACATCACCATCGCCTACGCGATCCTGCGCCACAACGGCGTCGAGGTCGGCAAGCGCGACTTCCTGGGCACGGCGTAAGTCCACCCCAATACCCAACCGTTTCCCCGGCGAAAGCCGGGGCCTAGATCTCGAAGCGCCGGGGATGATTGGATCGGCGCGGCGTTCATAGCGCCCGCCCCGGCGCTCTTCCATCTGGGTCCCGGCCTTCGCCGGGAAGACGGATTGAAGAGGTGCTTTTGACTCTTTCAGCTTTTTGAGACATAAGCCCCGGCTTCCGGCGCTTTATCAGCAGCGCCTCCACCGTCACGACCCCGGCCTGTTAGCGCAGGATCCATCCGGACGAGGACGGCGAGGACCCCCATCGACGTGATCGTCCATGGGGGCTGATTGCGTTTGGCCACCGCCTGCTCGCGAGCAGGCGGAGCCTTAAGGGGTCGAGCATGACGTCCGTCATGCGCGGGGATTTAACCAGGGTTCGACATGTTCGACGGCCTTACAGAGCGACTTTCCGACGTCTTCGAACGTCTTGGCGGTCGCGGCGTGCTGTCCGAGAAGGACATCGACGAGGCGCTGCGCGAGGTTCGCGTCGCCCTGCTCGAGGCCGACGTCGCCCTGCCGGTCGTCAAGGACTTCATCAGCAAGGCCAAGGAGCTGGCTTCAGGCGAAGCGGTCATTCGTTCGGTCAAGCCGGCCGACCAGGTGGTCAAGATCGTCTATGACGGCCTGGTCGACATGCTGGGCGGCGAGCAGCCGACCGGCCTGAACCTGGCGCTGAATCCCCCGTCGGTGATCCTGATGGCTGGCCTGCAGGGCTCGGGCAAGACCACCACCACCGGCAAGCTGGCCCTGCGCCTGTCCAAGACCGAGCGCAAGAAGGTGCTGGTCGCCTCGCTCGACACGCGTCGCCCGGCCGCCATGGAACAGCTGGCGACCCTGGCCAAGCAGGTCGAGGTCGAGAGCCTGCCGATCGTCCCCGGCCAGAGCGCCCAGGACATCGCCAAGCGCGCGATGAGCGCCGCCAAGCTGGGCGGCTACGACGTCCTGATCCTCGACACGGCCGGCCGCACCACGCTGGACGAGGCGATGATGAGCGAGGCGGCGGACATCGCCCGCATCGCCCAGCCGTCCGAGACCATCCTGGTCGCCGACAGCCTGACCGGCCAGGATGCCGTGCGCACGGCCAAGGCGTTCCACGAGCGCCTGCCGCTGACAGGCCTGATCCTGACCCGCGCCGACGGCGACGGCCGTGGCGGCGCGGCCCTGTCGATGCGCCACGTCACCGGCCTGCCGATCAAGTTCCTCGGCGCCGGCGAGAAGATCGACCAGCTGGACGTGTTCGACGCCCGCCGCGTCGCCGGCCGCATCCTGGGCCAAGGCGACGTCGTGGCGCTGGTCGAGAAGGCCGCGGCCGACCTCGACCATGCCGAAGCCGAGCGCATGGCCAAGAAGCTGGCCAAGGGCAAGTTCGACCTGGACGACCTGTCGGCCCAGCTCTCCCAGATGCAGAAACTGGGCGGCATGGAAGGCATCATGGGCCTGCTGCCCGGCGTCCAGAAGGTCAAGAAGCAGATCGCCGAGAGCGGCATCGACGACAGCATCTTCCGTCGCCAGCAGGCGATCATCAGCTCGATGACCAAGGAAGAGCGCAAGAAGCCCGACATCCTGGCCGCCTCGCGCAAGCGTCGCATCGCCGCCGGTTCGGGCGTCGACGTCGCCGAGGTCAACCGTCTCCTCAAGCAGCACCGCCAGATGGCCGACATGTTCAAGGCCATGTCCAAGGACGGCGGCAAGGGCATGGCCCGCATGGCCCAGATGATGGGCGGCGGCGACATGGCCCGTCTCAAGAATTTGGGCGGCGGCAGGATGCCCCAGCCCGATCCCAACGCAGCGGGGGGCCAAGGCCCCTCGGGGCTGCCCGGTCTGCCGGGCCTCGGGGGCGGCGGCGACGCCAAGCCCAACCCTCTCTCCGGCCTGGGCCTGCCCGGCTTCAACCCGTTCAAGAAATAGAACTTTAGACCAAGGACTACCTCAAATGCTGAAGATCCGTCTCGCCCGTGGCGGCGCCAAGAAGCGTCCGTACTACTCGATCGTCGTCGCCGACAGCCACTCGCCGCGCGATGGCCGTTTCATCGAGAAGGTCGGCACCTACAACCCGCTCCTCAAGAAGGACGACGCCAACCGCGTCACCCTGAAGGTCGAGTCGATCCAGGAATGGCTCAAGAAGGGCGCCCAGCCGACCGACCGCGTCGCCCGCTTCCTGGCCGCCCAAGGCCTGACCACCTGGGCCCACGGCAACAACCCGCAAAAGGGCGCCCCGGGCAAGAAGGCTCAAGAGCGTTCGGCCGAGCGCGCTCAGCGCGAAGAAGACCGCAAGCAAGCCGAAATCGACGCCAAGGCCGCCGCCGAAGCCGAGAAGGCCGCCGCCGCTGAAGCCGCTGCCGCCGCTGCCGCTGAAGCCGCCGCCGCTCCGGCCGTGGAAGAAGCTCCGGCCGCTGAAGCCGCTGCCGAAGAGGCCCCGGCCGCTGAAGCTCCGGCCGAAGAAGCTTCGGAAGGCTAAGGGTTCCAGCGCCGTCGTCTCTTTCGAGGCGACGGCGCGACTCTGTCCGCGTGATGACCGCCTCTCCCGAAGATCCGCTGATCCTGGTCGGCCGCGTGGCCGGCGGCTTCGGCGTGCGCGGCGAGGTGCGGATTTCGACCTATACCGAAGACCCGATGAGCATCGCGGCCTTCAAGAGCTTGAAGCGCCAGGACGGCACACCCGCCCTGACCATCGCCTCGGCCCGCAAGACCAAGGACGGCGTCGTCTGCCGCTGTTTGGGGATCGAGACCAAGGAAGCCGCCGACGCCCTGCGCGGCCTTCGTCTCTATGTCCCCCGCTCGGCCCTGCCGCAGCCCGACGAGGACGAGTTCTATCTCACGGACCTCGTGGGTTTGACCGTCCGCCACATTCAGACCGACGTCCTGCTGGGCCGCGTGAAGAGCGTCCAGAATTTCGGCGCCGGTGACATTCTCGAGATCGCCCCGGACCTGGGCGGTCCGACCTGGTACCTGCCGTTCACGCGGGCGGCCGTGCCCGAGGTCAAGATCCCCGAAGGTCTGATCCTGGCCGATCCGCCCGCCCTGGTCGGCGAGCCGGAAGGCTCCGCCGAAGACGAAGAGCTGGGCGACCGAGACTGACTTTCGGCGAGGAGCCAGTGATGTCGGACGGAAAATGGCGGGTCACCGCCTCGCGCGTCGTTCACAAGGACCGCTGGATCAGTCTGCGCGCCGACGACTGCGTGACCGATGAGGGCGCGGTGGTCGCGCCCTACTACGTGCTGGAATATCGCGACTGGGTCGAACTGGTGGCCCTGGACGCCGAGAACAACGTCCTGCTGGTGCGCCAGTATCGTCACGCTTTGGGCGACATTTCCACCGAGCTTCCGGCCGGGGGCATGGACGCCGACGAGACCGATCCGGTCGAGGCCGCCCGCCGCGAACTGCTCGAGGAAGCCGGCTGCGCGGGAACCTTGACCCTGCTGGGCGAGACCCGGCCCAACGCCGGGACGCACACCAACCGCATCCACATCATCCTGGCGCGCGACGTGGCGAAGGTCGCCGAGCCGAAGGACGACCCCCACGAACGGCTCGAAAGCCTCTGGGTCCCGGCCGCCGAGGCCCTGCGCATGGCGCTGGCCGGCGAGATGACGGTGGGCATGCAGGCGGCCTCGCTGTTGCGCGGGCTCGCCGCCGCCGGCGTGGCCAGGATCGAGGCGGTTCAGGCCTGAAGGCCTACTTCCGCACCCGCATCAGACATTCCTGGGCCACCGAGGCCAGGAGCTTGCCGTCCTGGCTGAACATCTGGCCGCGCACCAGGCCGCGCCCCTGCGAAGCGTTGGGGCTGTCTTGCGCGAACAGGGTCCAGCCGTTGAAGTCGAACGGGCGGTGGAACCACATGGCGTGGTCCAGGCTGGCGGCCTGCAGGCCCGGCGTCGTCCAGATCAGGCCGTGCGGGCGAAGGGCGCTTTCCATGAACGCCATGTCCGAGGCGTAGGCCAGGGCGGCCTGCTGCATCTTCACGTCGTCGCCCAGCGGGGCCTTGGCCCGCATCCAGACGTTCTTGGTTCCGGACTTCTTCACCGGCGCGACCGGGTTCTGCTGGTCGACCCAGCGGATGTCGACGGGACGCGGCTTGCCGACCATGGCCAGCATCTTCGGATGGATCTGGTCGCCCAGGCTCTTGAGGAACTCGACCTCGGTCGGCAGGCTCTCGGGAGCGGGCGCGTCGGGCATGTCCGACTGGTGCTCGAAGCCGTCCTCCGGCGTCTGGAACGAGGCGGCCAGGTTGAAGATCTGCTCGCCGTGCTGGATGGCGGCGACGCGGCGGGTGGTGAAGGTGCCGCCATCGCGGGCCCGCTCGACTTCGTAGAGCACCGGGGCGTTCACATCGCCGGGGCGGATGAAATAGGCGTGCAGCGAGTGACAGACCCGGTCCGGCACGGTCTTGTAGGCGGCCAGCAAGGCCTGGGCGATCACCAGGCCGCCGAAGATGCGCGGGAAGCCGTCGTTCGGGCTGACGCCGCGGAACAGGTTCACCTCGATCGGTTCGAGGTCGAGGATATCGGCGAGGTTCTCGGTCGTCTGCATGGCGCAGTGCGATAAGCCGCGTTTTGCCGCGCTGCAAGACGTCACCTTGCGTCAGGCCGTCGCGGTCACCATCGTGAGATGATGCGTCCCGTCCCGCCCGTCATCCATCACCCCGCGTTTCGCGCCGAGATGCCGGTTGGGCATCGCTTCCCGATGGACAAGTTCTCGCGCCTGGCCACCGTGCTGGAGGCGGAGGGCGTTCCGGGCCTGGACGGCTTCGCGAAGCCGGAGTTGATCGATGTCGAGACCCTGCTGTTGGCCCACGCCGAAGACTATGTCCGGGGCGTGATCGAGCTGTCTCTGCCGGCCGACGTGGTCCGGCGGATCGGCATGCCCAACACCGACAGCGTCGCCACACGGGCGAGGGCGGCGAGCGGCGGCACGCTTCTGGCGGCGCGCCTGGCGCTGGAGCAGGGGATCGCCTGCAACACGGCGGGCGGCAGCCATCACGCCTCGGCCGAGAGCGGCGCGGGGTTTTGCGTGTTCAACGACGTGGCGGTGGCGGCCCGGCGGCTGCTGGCCGAAGGCGCGATCGGCAAGGCCCTGGTCGTGGACCTCGACGTTCACCAGGGCGACGGCACGGCGCGGATCTTCGAGGGCGATCCCAGTGTCTTCACGCTGTCGATGCACGCCGAGAAGAACTTCCCGCATCGCAAGGCCACCAGTGATCTCGACATCGAACTGGCCGACGGGACGGGCGACGCGGCCTATCTGGAAAAGCTGGGGGAGATCCTGCCGGCGCTGCTGCGCGGCGTCCGGCCGGACATCGTCTTCTTCAATGCGGGAGTCGATCCGCACACGGACGACAAGCTGGGCCGCCTGTCGCTGACCGATGAGGGTCTGGGGCGACGGGAGGCCTATGTCCTGGGCGCTTGTCTTTCTCTCGAGATCCCCGTGGTCGGGGTCATCGGCGGCGGCTATGACGCGGATATCGATCGTCTGGCGGGCCGCCACGCCATCCTGCATCGGACGGCGAAATCTCTTTATTCTTCGGTATCTTAGTCGTTCGGTTTGTCGCCATCTCCGTCGAGGCGGCCCTTGCGGGCGGCCCGACGGAGGTTAAGCGGCGATCACTTACAGGCTCGAAGCGAGCGAACCGGCGATGATGACGAGCGGCAGAACCGCGAGAACGAGCGAGGCGAAACCGGCGACGGCGTTGGTCTTCATGGTCATGGTCTTGATCCCTGTTTTTCTGTTGTCCGGCGCCCGTTGGCGTCCGGTGATCAGGGATATAGGCGCGGACCCTCGTTAATGCACGTTACTCATGCTTCATGACGCCGATTTAAGAAACTTTGTCGCACCTAAACGGCATTACAGAGGATTAATGTGGTCGTGGAATTTAGTTTCCTGGGAAACATTATCCTCTGAGACCATCGTTCCGGTCCCTGACGATTAATCATCGCTGGGCGCGACGAGGAAGAGTCCCCGCATCGTCGCGATCGGGGCCGAACGCGTTTCCTGCCAGGCCTCGACATGGACGTTGGCGATGCGGCGGCCCAGCTTCTTGATGCTGGCGCGGGCATAGGTGGTCAGCGGCCGGCCCGAGCGAAGATATTCGATCGAGACGTCGATCGTGCGCGGCTGGCGCTTCATCGGCGCGGCCACGGACAGCTGGGCCAGGGCCGTCATCTCCATGAAGGCCCCCAGCACGCCGCCGTGGATGGCGGGCAGCATCGGGTTGCCGACGATGTGCTGGGCGAACGGCAGGATGGCGGTCATCTCGTCGCCGGCCAGCTCGGCCTTGATCCCCAGGAAGCGGGCATAGGGGATGGAATCCAGCATCGAGACCAGACGCGTGTCGATGTCGCTCATTGGCCGGCGCTCCCGGTCTTGGCCCGCGTCTCGCGCGGCGGCTTGAGGTTGGCGCCCGGCTTCTTGCCGGCGCTGCTGTCGAGCATGAAGGTCGCCTGGGCGGTGGCGACGGGGTTCTCGGGATCGCGGTCATAGGCCACGGCGCGGACGAAGGCGACCGAGCGGGTCAGCTTGTAGCAGTGGGCTCGGGCCATGACGTCCAGGCCAGGTTCGGCCGCGCGCATGTAGTCGATGCGCAGATCCAGGGTGGCGATCGAGGTGAAGGTCTCCATGGCCGCGTGCACCGCCTGGCCGCTGGCGTGGTCCAGCAGGGTGGTGACCACCCCGCCGGCGATGACCCCCGTCTCGGGATCGCCGACGATCTCGGGGCGGTAGGGGACCTTCAGGATGGCGACCGCGTCGCCGATCTCCAGGGTGGTGAAGCCCAGCGCCTTGGCCTGTGGGCTGCCCTCGTTCATCGCCGTGGCGATGAGTTTTGTCTGCTCGTGATCGCTCATGCGGATAGGCTTAGCGCCATAGGCGTTGTCATATCCAGACGTGATCAAGCCAGAAGACCTTCTCTGTCCCCGGCCGGACGGCCTCTACTGTCCGCCGGGAGACTTTTACATAGACCCCGTCCGCCCCGTGGACCGGGCCGTGATCACCCATGGCCACGCCGACCACGCCCGCGCCGGTCACGGGACGGTGGCCGCCACGCCCGAGACGCTGGCGATCATGGCCACGCGCTATGGCGAGGATTTCACGGGCCGGCGCCAGGCCGTTCCGTATGGCGAGACGATCACGCATAACGGCGTCGATGTGACCCTGGTGCCCGCCGGCCATGTGCTGGGTTCGGCCCAGGCGGTGGTGCGCTGGAAGGGCCTGACCATGGTGGTCTCCGGCGACTACAAGCGCCGCCGCGACCCGACTTGCGCCCGCTTCGAGCCCGTGCCGTGCGACGTGTTCATCACCGAGGCGACCTTCGGCCTGCCGGTGTTCCGCCATCCCGACGACGCCGGCGAGATCCGGAGCCTGCTGGCCTCGGTCGAGCAGTTCCCCGAGCGCTGCCACATCGTCGGGGCCTACGCCCTGGGCAAGGCGCAGCGGGTGATCCGGCTGCTGCGCGAGGGGGGCTGGGACAAGCCGATTTTCGTCCATGGGGCGCTGGAGCGGCTGAACGCCCTGTACGAGGCGCATGGCATGGAGCTTGGCCCGCTGGCCCCCGCCACCGCTTCGGGGCCGAAGGACGCCTTCGCCGGCCAGATCATCGTCGCGCCGCCCAGCGCGGTGGCCGACCGCTGGTCGCGGCGGTTTCCGGACCCGGTCGACTGCTTCGCCTCGGGCTGGATGCGGGTGCGGGCGCGCGCAAGGCAGCGAGGCGTCGAGCTGCCGCTGATCCTCTCCGACCATGCCGACTGGGACGAGCTGACGGCGACCTTGAGCGAATTGCGTCCCGGCGAGGTCTGGATCACCCACGGCCGCGAGGAAGCGCTGGAGCGCTGGTGCGAACTGGAAGGTCTGCCGGCCCGGGCCCTGCGGCTGGTCGGCTACGACGAAGAGGAGGGTGAATAGCCCTCCGGCGCCGCGCCGACATAGCGCGCCCTTGGCCTGATCAACCGTCCTGTCTGCAACTGCTCGATCGCATGCGCGGCCCAGCCGGCGCTCCGGGCGGTCGCGAACAGGATGAACGGCGCGTCCGGCGGGAGCCTGAGCGTCCGGGCCAGGGTCACAAGCGCGAAGTCGATATTCGGCGCGAGACCGGTCGCGGTCTCGGTCGCCTTGCGCAGGTCGGCCAGCAGGGGCGGGGGCTCGAAGGCGGCCAGCAGCGCCGCCGCGCGTGGATCGCCGTCGGGATACAGCGGATGGTCGAAGCCCGGCATCGAGGCGCCGCGCGCGAGTCTGGCGGACACGGCATGCTCGCCATCCCGCCGCTCGGCCTCCTCGACGAAGGCCTCGACCCGGGCGGCCATGCCGCCGTGCAGGGGTCCCGACAGCGCCGAGAGTCCCGCCAGGCAGGCCGCCGACAGCGACGCCCCGGTCGAGGCCGCCACCCGCGCGGCGAAGGTCGAGGCGTTCAGTTCGTGATCGGCCAGCAGCACCAGGGCTCGGCGGACGAGATCGGCGCCGTTGGCGTTCAGCCCCCAGGCGGCGGCGAAGCGAGCGTGCGCCGGGCCTTCCCCTGTCTGGCCGGTGGCGGCGTCGACCACGGCCTCCAGCAGGTCGGCGGCTTCCATGGCCAGGGCCAGGGGCGCGCGGCCCCGGGCGGGCGGTTCTCGGCCGGCGCGGGCGGCCAGGGTCAGGAACATTCGGGCGCGGGCGCTGTCGGCGTCGAGCGGTTCCGGGCGGCGAGAGGCCTTCAGGGCCGCGCCATGGCCCCCACGCAGCAGCCGGCCGACGTTCTCGAGAGTCTGGCCTTGCTCGGCGAGGTGAACGGCGTCGCGGCCGCGATACCAGAGCCGGCCGCCGGCCACGGTGGTGATCGCCGAGGGCAGCACCGGCTCGCCCCAGGCGATGGCCTCGGCCGCGACGTCGGCGGCGCGGCGGCCGCGGGCCTTCTTCTGGGCCAGGGCGGCGACGTCCGAGGCGCGATAGAGGCTGCGGCGAGGGTCGCGCGGATGGGCGGCGGCCTCGATCCGGCCCCGGCTGACATAGGCATAAAGGGTCTGCGGCCGGATCCCCAGCCGTTCCAGAACCTGATCCGCGTCGAGCCAATCCGCCACATAGATTGATTATATTGATCAAGATTGACGATCAAGCTGGGGCGTCCTTTTTCAGCGACGAAAGGAGACCGCACATGTCCGATGGTCTTGAGGGCGTCATCGCCGCCCGCACCGTTCTGTCCGATGTCGACGGCGCCAGGGGCCGCCTGGTGATCCGAGGTTACGCCGTCGAGGATTTGTCGGGCCACACCCGCTATGAGGAGGCCGCTCACCTGCTGTTCGACGGCTTCTTCGAGGACGCCCAAATGGACGTGGGAATGGGCGATCTGGCCCCAGCCCTGGGCGAAGCCCGGGTCCGCGTCTTCGCTGAGGTCGCGGCCCTGGACGAGGGCCTGGCCCGCCGCGATCCGGTCGAGGCCATGCGCGCCCTGCTGGCCCGCCTGCCCGACGGCGACGACCTGCTGACCGCCCTGCTGCTGATCGCCGCCCCGGCCGTCTTCACCCCCGCTGTACTGCGTGTCGCGAAGGGCGAGAGCCCGGTCGCGCCCGATCCGGCCCTGTCGCACGCCGCCGATATCCTGCGGATGACGCGCGGGACGCCCGCCACCGACGCCGAGGCGGCCGCTCTGGACGCCTATCTGGTCACGGTCTGCGACCACGGTCTCAACGCTTCGACCTTCGCCGCCCGCGTGGTGGCCTCGACCCGCGCCGGCCTGACCTCGGCCGTGCTGGCCGGGTTGTCGGCCCTGAAAGGCCCGCTGCACGGCGGCGCGCCGGGACCGGTGATCGAGATGCTGGACGAGATCGGAACGCCCGAGAACGCTCGTCCTTGGTTGGAGAAGGCTCTGGCGCGCGGCGATCGGCTGATGGGCTTCGGCCATCGCATCTATCGCGTCCGGGATCCTCGCGCCGACGCCCTGAAGACGGCCGTGCGCAAGCTCGCGGCGGCCTCGGACAGCCTGCCCGGTCGCCTGGCCTTCGCCGAGGCCGTCGAGCAGGCCGCCCTGGAAATCCTGCGCGAGCACAAGCCCGACCGGCCGCTGGACACCAATGTCGAGTTCTATACGGCGCTGCTGCTGGAGGCGCTGGGCCTGCCGCCGTCCAGCTTCACCTGCGTCTTCGCCATGGGTCGCGTCTCCGGCTGGCTGGCCCACGCCCGCGAGCAACAGGCGGGCGGTCGCCTGATCCGGCCGCAGTCGATCTATGTGGGACCCGAGGTGCGCGCCGCCGCTTAGAGCGTTGCGCGCTCGCGAGTCGTTCGCGCTGGGCAGACGAAACCGCCTTGCTAAAGTGCGGCCATGACTCTCTCCGCCACTTCGCCCGAAACGCGCGCCGCCACTCGTCGCGTGGCCCTCTTGTCGGTCGCGGTCGCGGCGATCCTGATCGTGGTCAAGGCGATCGCCTGGCGGATGAGCGACTCGGTGGCGATCCTGGCCTCGCTGTCGGATTCGGCCCTCGATCTGGTCGCGTCGCTGATCACGGTCTATGCGGTGCGCTACGCGGCCGAGCCGCCGGACGCCGAGCACCGCTTCGGCCACGGCAAGGCGGAAGCCTTTTCCAGCCTGATGCAGGGCGGCCTGGTCTTCGCGTCCGGCGCCCTGATCGGACGGGAGGCGATCGGCGCCCTGCTGCATCCGCGTCCCGTCCAGCACGGCCTGGCCGGCGTGGTGGTGATGATCGTCTCGATCGGCCTGACCCTGGCCCTGATCACGGCCCAGACCCGGGTGGTGAAGGCCAGCGGCTCGATCGCCATCTCCGGAGACCGGGCCCACTACGCCGCCGATCTCGCCTCGAACGCCGTCGCCTTGGTCGGCGTCGGCGCGGCGACATGGCTGGGCCTGGCCTGGATCGATTCCGCCGCCGGCTTGCTGGTGGCGCTGTGGTTGATCTGGGGCGCGATCGGTGTCTTCCGCGAAGCTTCGGCCCAGTTGATGGACCAGGAACTGCCCGAGACCGAACGTGAGCGGATCGTGCTCCTGGCCACCACCGATCCGCGCGTTCTGGGCGTTCACCAGTTGCGCACCCGCGCTTCCGGTCCTTACGTCCATATTCAGATGCACGCCGACCTGGCCGCCGACATCTCGCTGGCCGAGGCGCACACCATCATCGTGGCCGCCGAGAACCGGCTTCTGGAGGCGTTCCCGTCGGCCGACATCATCATTCACCCCGACCCCAGGGGGCTGGCCGAGAAGCACGGCGGCGTCTTCGCCGAGACGGTCGAGGGTTGAGTTCTCCGAGCCGGTGAGAGTACGGAACCGTATGGACGACGCCCTCTCTCACCTCCCCCGCGCTTTCGCCGACAAGACGGTGCTGGTCCTCGGCGACGTGATGCTGGACCGCTTCATCTACGGCGCGGTTGACCGCATCTCGCCCGAGGCGCCGGTGCCGGTGATCGCGGTCGAGAAGGAAACCGCCATGCTGGGCGGCGCGGGCAATGTCGCCCGCAACGTCGCGGCCCTCGGCGCCAAGGCGGTGCTGATCGGTCTGGTGGGCGAGGACGACGCCGGCGCGGCCCTGCGCGGCATGATCGACGCCGAACCGGGCCTGGAGGCCGAACTGGTCATCGACGCCCAGCGGCGCACGACCGAGAAGGTCCGCTACATCTCCGGCTCGCATCAGATGCTGCGCGTCGACCGCGAGGATCGTGGTCCGGGTGACGGCGCGGCGCTGCTCTCCGCCTTCAAGGCTCGTCTTTCCGCCGCCGACGTGGTGGTGTTGTCCGATTACGCCAAGGGCGTGTTGACCGCCGAGGTGGTGCGCGGGGCGATCGCCGCCGCCCGCGCGGCCGGCAAGCCGGTGATCGTCGATCCCAAGAGCCGCGACTTCGCCCGCTACGACGGCGCGACTCTGATCAAGCCCAACCGCAAGGAGGCCGCCGAGGCCACCGGCATCGTCGACAACTCGGACGAGGCTTCGGAAGACGCCGGCGCGGCGATCCTGGCCATGGCGCCGGCCCTGGAGGCGGCCCTGATCACGCGTGGCGGGGCCGGCATGACCCTGTCGGTGCGCGGCCAGCCGCACGTTCATCTGCCGGCCACGGCGGTCGAGGTGTTCGACGTCTCCGGCGCCGGCGACACCGTGGCCGCGACCCTGGCCCTCGCCGTGGCGGCAGGCGCGAGCCTGGCCGACGCCGCGCACCTGGCTAACCTGGCCGGCGGCCTGGTCGTCGCCAAGCTGGGCACCGACGTCGTCACCGCCGCGGAGCTGACGGCCGTGGCGGTCTCGATCCAGGGCGAGCCCGGCGAGATCAAGATCGCCGACCGCGAGCAGGCCAAGGCGATCGTCGAGGGCTGGCGCGCGCGCGGCCTGAAGGTCGGCTTCACCAACGGCTGCTTCGATCTGCTCCACCCCGGTCATGTCTCGCTGCTCAGCCAGGCCAAGGCCGCCTGCGACCGGCTGATCGTCGGCCTCAACACCGACGCCTCGGTCTCCAAGCTGAAGGGGCCGAGCCGGCCGGTGCAGAAGGAGCAGGGGCGCGCCACGGTGCTGGCCTCGCTGTCGTCGGTGGACCTGGTGGTGCTGTTCGGCGAGGAGACGCCGCTGGCGCTGATCGAGGCCTTCCGCCCAGACGTACTGGTCAAGGGCGCGGACTACACGGTCGAGACGGTGGTCGGGTCCGATGTCGTGCTCGGCTACGGCGGCAAGGTTATTCTGGCCGAGCTCAAGCAAGGCCAGAGCACGACCAATCTCATTGCTCGGATGAACAGCTAAATCTGAGAAAGAGCCGCACAAAGGCCTGCTTTTCTTGGGTAAACCCCGTTCGGCAATCTCTTGTTAAGCAAAGCGGCGCATCGCTCTTTCGATGCAGCCTGAGCGCACCTGGGCATGAGCGTCGAACGCACCCTACACCATTTCCCTCTCGACCCCGCCTCGCGACAGGTGCGTCTGGCGCTGGGCGAGAAGCGGCTGCCGTTCCTCGAGATCCAGGTTCGCTACTGGGAAATGCCGCCGGAGTTCACCTCGCTGAACCCGTCGGGCATGCCGCCGGTGCTGGTCGAGACCCGCCACCAGCGCAACCTCGTCGTCTGCGAGACCCGCGCGATCCTCGAGCACATCGAGGAGACCGAGACCGAGCCGCCGTTGCTGGGCCGCGATCCGGCCGAGCGCGCCGAGGCGCGGCGCCTGCTGCAGTGGTTCGACCGCAAGTTCGACAACGAGGTCAACGGCTTCCTCCTGCACGAGAAGATGGAGAAGCGCCTCCTTCGCATGGGCGCGCCTGACCTTGCCGCCCTGCGCCAGGGTCGCGAGGCGCTGCGCATGCACCTGGGCTATATCGACGGCCTGCTGCAGACCCGCGACTGGCTGGCCGGTCGCCGTATGAGTCTTGCCGACTTCGCCGCCGCCGCGCACCTCTCCGTCATCGACTATTTCGGCGACGTGCCCTGGAAAGACTTCTCCACGGCCAAGACCTGGTACATGAAGCTGAAGTCGAGGCCGGCCTTCCGTCCGATCCTGGCCGACCGCTGGCCCGGCCTCGCGCCGGCCGCGCATTATGACGACCTCGACTTCTGAGTTCTCGCCGCAAGCGATCAAGGACGAGATCCGCGCCGAGGCCCTGACTCTCGGCTTCTCGACCTGCGGCTTCGCCGACGCGGCCGCCGCCTGGCCCAACGGCGAATGGCTGAAGGCCTTCGTCGAGGCCGAGCGCCATGGCGACATGGGCTGGATGGAAGAGACGCTGGAGCGACGCTCGCACCCCACGGCCATGTGGACCGAGGCGAAGTCGGCGGTAGTGCTGGGTGTCAATTACGGCCCCGACCTCGATCCGCTGGAGCAGCTGGGGCGCGCCGACCATGCCGCCATCTCGGTCTACGCCCAGGGCGACGACTATCACGACGTGATCAAGAAGCGCCTGAAGCTGCTGGCCGGCTGGATGCATCGCCGGTTCGGAAGCGACGTGAAGGTCTTCGTCGACACCGCCCCCTTGATGGAGAAACCTCTGGCGCAGAGGGCGGGCCTGGGCTGGCAGGGCAAGCACACCAATCTCGTCTCGCGGCAGTTCGGCTCGTGGCTGTTCCTGGGCAGCGTGCTGACCACGCTGGACCTCCCGCCGGATGAAGCCGAGATCGATCACTGCGGCCGGTGCAGCGCCTGCCTCGATATCTGTCCGACCAAGGCGTTTCCCGCGCCGCGCCAGCTGGATGCGCGGCGGTGCATTTCGTACCTGACCATTGAGCTCGCTGGTCCGATCCCGGCGGAGTTCCGGCCGGCGATCGGCAACCGGATCTATGGTTGCGACGATTGTCTGGCGGTCTGCCCGTGGAACAAGTTCGCGTCGCTGTCGAGCGAGGCCAAGCTTCAGGCGCGCCGGGAACTGCGGCAACCGACCCTGGCCGAACTGGCTGTCCTGGATGACGCCGCGTTCCGGGCGCTGTTCTCGAAGAACCCGATCAAGCGGATCGGTCGCGACCGTTTCGTGCGCAACGTGCTCTACGCGATCGGCAACAGCGGCGATGTCGGGCTGATGGCGGTGGTCGAGCCGCTTCTGACCGACCCCGCGTCCGTGGTGCGCGGCGCGGCCGTCTGGGCCGCCCGGCGACTGCTCGGAGACGCCTCGGCGCTGAAGCGCGCCGAGGACGATCCCAAGGTATTGGCCGAGTGGGCCTAGGCCTTCAGCAGATCCTCGATGGCGACGCGGGCGGCGGCGCCCAGTTCCGGATTGGCCAGGGCCAGGGCGACATTGGCCCGCAGCAGGCCGATCTTGTCGCCGCAGTCGTAGGTGACGCCTTCGTATTCCAGGGCGTGGAAGTCCTGGCTGGTCAACAGCTTCAGCATCGAGTCGGTCAGCTGGATCTCGTTGCCGGCGCCCTTCTCCTGGCTGGCCAGCAGGTCGAAGATCTCGGGCTGCAGGATATAGCGGCCGCTGATGAACAGGTTCGAAGGTTCCGTGCCCTTCGGCGGCTTCTCGACCATGCCGGTCATGCGGTTCAAGCGACCGTCCTGGCCGTCCAGCGCGACGATGCCGTACTGGTGGGCCTGGCCCTCGGGGCAGGGCTCGACCACGACGATGTTGCCGCCGACCTGGTCATAGGCCTCGATGGCCTGGGCCAGGGCCGACTTCTGAGCGTGCATGACCATGTCGGGCAGCATGACGGCGAAGGGCTCGTCGCCGATGATGTCGCGGGCGCACCACACCGCGTGGCCCAGGCCCAGCGGAGCCATCTGGCGCACGAAGCTCATCTCGCCCGGCTTGGGCAGCTCCGCCAGCAGCTCGTCGAGCAGGGCGGTCTTGCCCTTGGCGGCCAGGGCGGCTTCCAGCTCCACCTGGTGGTCGAAATAGTCCTCGATCGCGCCCTTGTTGCGGCCGGTGACGAAGACGAAGTGCTCGATGCCGGCCGCGCGGCCTTCGGCGATGATGTAGGACAGGATCGGCCGGTCGACGACGTTCAGCAGTTCCTTCGGAGTGGTTTTCGTGCCGGGCAGCACGCGGGTGCCAAAGCCGGCGACAGGAAGGACGGCTTTACGAACGGGTTTCATGAGCGGCTCGCCTGATGTTCGGGAGGCCGTTTCTAAGAGGGCTGGCCAGCGAAAGCCACCACTGTTCCGTGAAATCAACTTCCGCGCGGGTCAATGCTTGCACGGAGATGGAATCGCGGGCGGTCCGTGCTAGCTGGACGGCCTGAACGTTTGAGGTCTGTCATGCATCGCCGCGCTCTTCTCGTCACCCTCGCCGCCGCCGGCCTGGCCCTGGCCGCCTGCGGGCCCAGCAAGAAGGCGCAGGAAAACCTCTCCATCGCCGACGAATTCATGGCCAAGAACGCCAAGGAGCCCGGCGTCGTCACCCTGCCGCAGGGCCTGCAGTACAAGGTGGTGCGCGAGGGGCCGCAGGGCGGTCTGCACCCGACCCAGGCCGACGAGGTCAAGGTCCACTACGAGGGCAAGCTGCTGGACGGCACGGTGTTCGACTCCAGCTACGAGCGCGGCGTGCCGGCGGTGTTCCCGCTGGACGGCCTGGTCCCGGCCTGGGTCATCGCCCTGCAGCGCATGAAGGCCGGCGACGAATGGATCCTCTACGTGCCGCCGGCCCTGGGCTATGGCGCGCAGGACAAGGGCCCGATCCCGGCCAACAGCGTGATGATCTTCAAGATCGAACTGCTGGACGTGAACCGGCTGGGCCCGGGCAAGCCGAAGGAATAGGCCGCCTTAGACGACCCGCGGCGGGTAGCCGCTCTCGCGCAGGGCGTTCATGACGTCCTGGGTGTGCTGGGCGTCGCGGGTCTCGATGGTGATGTCGAACTCCGCGCCCTTGGCCGGGACGTCCAGGGCCAGGCGGTTGTGGTTGACCTCGATGATGTTGGCGCCCATCGCGCCAATCACGCTGGCCACGGTCGACAGCAGGCCCGGGCGATCGTCGCCGATGATCCGCAGGCTGATCAGGCGCTGGGCGCGGACCAGCTCGCGGGTCAGGACCGAGGCCAGCAGGCGGGTGTCGATATTGCCGCCACACAGGATCAGGCCGCACTTCTTGCCCCGGAAGCGCTCCGGATAGGCCAGCAGCGCCGCCAGCGACGCCGCGCCGGCGCCCTCGGCGATGGTCTTCTCGACATTGCAGTAGAGCGCCACGGCCTGCTCGATATACGGCTCCTCCAGCAGCAGCACGTCGTCGATCAGCGGGCGGGCGACGCCATAGGTCAGGTCGCCGACCGTCTTCACCGCCACGCCCTCGGCGATGGTTTGGCCGCCGCAATGGGCGGTGATGCCGCGCATCTTGGCGGTGAAGGACGGGTACATGGCTGGCTCGCAGCCGATGATGTGGATGTCGGGCTTCAACGCCTTGGCCGCCGTGGCCACGCCGCTGATCAGGCCGCCGCCGCCGATCGGCACGGGCAGCACTTCCAGATCCGGCGCATCCTCCAGCATCTCCAGGGCGATCGTGCCCTGGCCGGCCATGATGTCGTAGTCGTCGAACGGGTGGACGAAGGTCAGGCCCTGCTCGTCGCGCAGCTTGCGGGCGTGGGCGTTGGCGTCGTCATAGGTCTCGCCCTCGATGATCACGGTCGCGCCGAAGTCGCGGGTGTGCTGCACCTTCACGAACGGCGTGGTGCGGGGCATGACGATGGTGACGGGCACGCCGAGGCGAGCGCCGTGATAGGCAAGGCCCTGGGCGTGGTTGCCGGCGCTGGCGGCGATGACGCCCTTGGCCTTCTCGGCGTCCGACAGCAGCATCAGCTTGTTCAGCGCGCCGCGCTCCTTGTAGGCGGCGGTGAACTGCAGGTTCTCGAACTTCACCCACACCTCGGCGCCGGTGATCTTCGACAGGGTCTTGGAGTGGCGGCACGGCGTGCGCTCGATCTGACCCTTCAGGCGGCCGGCGGCGGCTTGGATGGAGGCAAGGTCGAGGGTCATCGGGTCAGCACTCTGTCGCGGCGAGGAACGAGCCGTGGCGGGCGTCTAACACGGTCGAGCCGTCAAAACACCCCTTGGCCGCGCCCCTTAGGGCGCTTCGCGCAGCAGGTTTTCTATCGCCGCCCAGGCTTCCGGCTCGGTCAGCATCGGGGCGTGGCCCACGCCGGGGACCTCGGCATAGGTCATGTGGGGCGCCGCGGCGCGCATGCGCTCGGCGATGGCGGGGTCGATCAGATCCGAGATTCCGCCGCGCACGAGCAGCAGGGGCCGGTCCTTCGCCAGGGCGCGGAACAGCGGGTACATGTCCGGCGGGGCCAGGGCCTGCCCTCCATCTAGGCCGCCTTCGGCCTGGGACTTCGCGGCGGCCTCGGCGGCGGCCTTGATTGGGGCCGAGATGTCGGGGTCATAGGCCAGGACGTAGCCGCCGTCCTTTTCATCGAACAGGCGGCGAGCGAAGACGTCCCAGTCTTCGGCGGCGTAGTTGGGGAAGGCGGCCTCGTTGACCGCCTTGGCGTAGGCCACGGCGTCGTCCCAGGCCTCGAATCGGCCGGCCATGCCAGTGTAGCCGGCGATGCGGGCCAGGCCGACAGGCGACAGCTCGGGGCCGACATCGTTCAGCACGGCGGCGGCGATGGCCTCGGGCTTCAGCGAGGTCAGCACCATGGTGATCAGCCCGCCCATGCTGGTGCCGACGAACACCGCTTTCTCGATCCCGGCCGCCTGGAGCAGCGAGACGATGTCGGCGGCATAGGTTCCCGGGTGATAGTTCATCGGATTGGGATCGTGCGCCGACAGCCCTCGGCCGCGCACGTCGACCGCCAGAACACGGCGGCCCGTGGCGGCGATGCGCGGGGCCAGGTCCTCGAAATCGCGGGCGTTGCGGGTCAGGCCATGGATGCAGATCACCGGCAGCTTCTGGGTCTCGCCGCCAGAAACGCCCATTGGCGCATAGTCACGGGCGTGCAGCGGCAGGCCTTCGTGCGAGGTCCAGAAGAGGTCGGTGAACGCGGTCATTCCACACTCCGATTTCCCCGGCGAATGCCGGGGCCCAGATCGAACCCACCAGACTTGGTGCGCTTGGTCGAGGCCTATGGCGCCAGAACCCCAAACTCTCCGGGTGAATCTGGGCCCCGGCATTCGCCGGGGAGGTCGGGTTATGAAATTAATAAACGAACGGCGAGTCGATCTCCCTCAGCAGCGGCGCGGCGTTGTCGCGGTCGTTGGCGGTGATCTCCGTAACCGGGACCGGCCAGTCGATGCCGATGGCCGGGTCGCTCCAGCGCACCGCGCCCTCGGCGGCCGGGGCATAGTAGCCGGTGACCTTGTAGAGCACCTCGCAGGCGTCGGTCAGGGTGACGTAGCCGTGGGCGAAGCCCTTGGGCACCAGCAGCTGCTGGCGGTTCTCGGCCGACAGCTCGGCCCCGACCCACCGGCCGTAGGTCGGCGAGCCCTTCCGGATATCGACGGCCACGTCGAAGATCGAACCGACCACGCAGCGCAGCAGCTTGTCCTGGGCGTGCGGCGGCTTCTGGTAGTGCAGGCCGCGCTGGATGCCCCGCGTCGTGGAGCGGACATGATTGTCCTGGACGAACGCGGCCTTGAAACCGGCCTCTTCCAGCGCCGATTGGCGGAAGGTCTCGGAAAACCAGCCCCGCTCATCGCCATAGCGCGCGGGCGTGATAAGCAGCACTTCGGGGATCGCCAGCGGCGTGATCTTCATGACGCGTATTTGCCTTGAGAAACGAACCGGCCACCGATGCCGCCTGAGACGATGGAAAACAAGACCGGCCCGCTCGTAAGCGTGATCATCGTCTCCTACCAGAGCGGCCCGACCCTGGAGCCGTGCCTGGACAGGCTGGCGGCCCAGACCTTCCGCGACTTCGAGACGATCCTGATCGACAACGCCTCGACCGACCGCGCGCCGCAGGCGGCGGCCAAGGCCCACCCGTGGGTCGATTTCGTCGAGGCGGGCGCCAATCTGGGTTTCGCGGCCGGCAACAACTTCGCGGCCCGGCGCGCCAAAGGGCGATGGCTGGTCCTGCTGAACCCCGACGCCTATGCCGAGCCCGAGTGGCTGGCGGAATTGATGGCCGGCGCCGAGCGCCACCCTACCGTGAAGAGTTTCGCCTCGCTGCAGCTGTCGGCCGATCAGCCTGGCCTGCTGGACGGGGCCGGCGACAATGTCACCAGCGCGGGCATACCGTTCCGGGGCGGGTATGGCCGCAAGGAACCGCCGGTGCTACCCGAGGGCGAGGTGTTCTCGGCCTGCGGCGCGGCGATGCTGGTCGACCGTGAGCTGTTCCTCGCGGTCGGCGGTTTTGACGAGCGCTACTTCTGCTACTGCGAGGACGTCGACCTGGGCTACCGCCTGCGCCTCTACGACTACCCGACCCTGCTGCTGCCCAAGGCCAAGGTCGCCCACGTCGGTTCGGCCAGCACCGGCGTGCGGTCGGACTTCTCGATCTTCCACGGCTCGCGCAACCGGATCTGGACCTTCGTCAAGAACACGCCCGGCTGGCTGTTTCCGGTCACCCTGCCGCTGCATGTGGCGGTGACGGCGGGCCTGCTTCTGCTGCACTGGCGGCGTGGCGACGTCGCTCCGGCGATCCGAGGCATCAAGGCGGCGTTGAAGCGCGAGGATCTCGACCAGGTTTTGGCGGATCGCAAGGTGATCCAGGCCAGGCGCAAGGCCTCGCCCGGCGCGATCCTGCGGGTGATGTCGATAGACCCGGCCGCGTTCATCGGCCGGCGGTTCGTCATTCGAAAATGGCGAGGCGCCTAACCCTACCCCCGATCTTCCCGGCGAAAGCCGGGGAAACGGCCTTAGACCGAAAGGTCCTCGATCAGCCGGCGCATGAAGGCCGCGCCGCGCTGGATCTGGCTGATCTCGACATATTCGTCGGGCTGGTGAGCCTGGTCGATCGAGCCGGGGCCGCAGATCACGGTCGAGAAGCCCGCGTTCTGGAACTGCCCGGCCTCGGCGGCGTAGGGCACGACCCGAGCCGGGCCGTTGTCGCCGGCCAGCCTGCGGGCGAAGGCCTCGGCGACGCCGTTCTCCTCCGGCGCGAAGGCCGGAGTCAGCGAGCGGCGCTCGACCTTGACGCCGCCTTCGGGCGCGCGGGCCTTGATCTCCGCGTCCATCGCCTCGGCGGCGGCGAAGACGTCGGTCAGGATCGCCATCGGGTCCAGACCCGCCGGGGTTCGCAGGTCGAAGATAAACACGCACTCGCGGGCCAGGATGTTGACCGCCGTGCCGCCATTGACCTGGCCGATGGTCAGGGTCGCGCCCTTGGGCGTGAACGGCGACGCGGGATCGGCTTCACGCTCCAGCTTTTCCGACAGTTCGACCAGCAGGCCCATCAGCTTGATCGCCGCCATGTTGGCCGAGACGCCCAGGTGGGTGAGGCTGGAATGGGCTTCGCGGCCGGTGACGGTGACGATGAAGCTGGCGATGCCCTTGTGGGCGCGGACGGCGACCATGTCGGTGGGCTCGCCGACCACCACCAGGGCGGGGCGGGGCAGATCTTTGGCGATGACCTCGATCATGTCCGGCGCGCCCAGGCAGCCGACTTCCTCATCATAGGAGAAGGCCAGGTGGACGGGCTTCCTCAGCGTCGCCCGGGCCAGGTCCGGCGCGGCGGCCAGGGCCAGGGCCAGGAAGCCCTTCATGTCGCAGGTTCCCCGGCCGTAGAGCCGCCCGTCGCGCTCGGTCAGCACCCACGGATCGCTGGACCACGGCTGGCCGTCGACGGGCACGACGTCGGTATGACCCGACAGCACGACGCCGCCCTCGACCGCAGGGCCGATGCTCGCCAGCAGGTTGGACTTGGTCCCGTCGGCGTTCGGCACCCGGCGGGTCGGCACGTCCAGGTGGGCCAGGTACTGCTCGACCCACTGGATCAGCGCCAGGTTCGAGCGGCGCGAGGTGGTGTCGAACGCCACCAGCGTCTTCAGGATGTCGACGGCGCGGTCGGACAGGACTTCGGATGAGGAAACCATGCGCGGAGTCTAGACCCTTTCGCGCGCCGACGCCTACCCGCGAGCTGCAAGATCGCTAGACTGCGCGGTGTTGACCTCGAAGCTGGCAGGGAGACCCCATGATCGACCTCTACACCTGGACCACGCCCAATGGCCGCAAGGCCTCGATCATGCTGGAGGAGGTGGACCTGCCCTACAGGGTCCATCCGGTGAACATCGGCAAGGACGAGCAGTTCGACCCGAAATTCCTGGCCATCTCGCCCAACAACAAGATCCCGGCCATCGTCGACCACGATGCGAGCGGCGGCCCGCAGACCGTGTTCGAGAGCGGCGCGATCCTGGTCTACCTGGCCGAGAAGACCGGCAAGCTTCTGGCGCCCAGTGGTCCCGAGCGCTGGGCGGCGCTGGAATGGACCTTCTGGCAGGTCGGGGGCCTCGGCCCGATGGCCGGCCAGTACAACTATTTCGCCCTCCGCGCCGAGGAGAAGCTGCCGCTCGCCATCAACCGGTTCGGCGAGGAGGTCACGCGCCTTCTGGGTGTGATGGATCGGCGGCTGAACGACCACCCATGGCTGGCTGGCGAGCACTTCTCGATCGCCGATATCGCCAGCTTTGCCTGGACCAAGGCCATCCTCGCCGCCATGGCCAAGGCCGAGCCCGACCGCGAGCCGGGCGTCCCCGCCGTCGAGGCCTGGGTGCAGGCGGTGGGCGACCGTCCGGCCGTCCAGCGCGGCATGGCCGTGCCACAAGTCTAGGAAAACGCCCGCCGCGCCAAGACAATCGGCCTCGCCTCAGGCGTTCAGCCGCTTTTCTTCGGCGACGGGGTTCTCTAGAGGGAGCGGACCATGATCCTGACCCTCTCCTGCCCCGACCAGCGCGGCATCGTCGCCAAGGTGTCCGCCTTTCTGTTCGAGCGCGGCTGCAACATCCTTGACGCCCAGCAGTTCGACGACCAGGAGACCGGTCAGTTCTTCATGCGCGTGGTGTTCGACGCCGATGGCGCGGCCAAAAATCCAGAGGGCCGCGCCGAGCTGCGCGACGCGTTCGCGGCCGTGGCTGACGCCTTCAAGATGAAGTGGACGCTACGCGACCGCACCGAGCGCTATCGCGTATTGCTGCTGGCCAGCAAGTTCGACCACTGCCTGGCCGACCTCGTCTATCGCTGGCGGATCGGCGAGCTGCCGATGGACATCGCCGGGGTCGTTTCCAACCACCCGGCGCAGACCTACGAGCACATCGACCTTTCGGGTGTGCCCTTCCACCACCTGCCGGTGACCAAGGAAACCAAGTTCGAGCAGGAAGCCGAACTCTGGAAGCTGATTCAGGAAACCCAGACCGACATCGTCGTGCTCGCCCGCTACATGCAGGTGCTGTCGGACGGCCTGTCGGCCAAGCTGCAGGGCCGCTGCATCAACATCCACCACTCGTTCCTGCCGGGATTCAAGGGCGCCAAGCCCTACCATCAGGCTCACGCGCGCGGCGTGAAGCTGATCGGCGCCTCGGCTCACTACGTGACCGGCGACCTCGATGAAGGTCCGATCATCGAGCAGGACGTCGAGCGCATCAGCCATCGCGACACCCCGGAAGACCTGGTCCGCAAGGGCCGTGACATCGAGCGCCGCGTGCTGGCCCGCGCGCTGCGCTATCGCCTGGAAGACCGCGTGCTGCTGAACGGCCGCAAGACGGTGGTGTTCACCGACTAAGGGCGAACGCCACCCGTTGGGTGGCTGACTGTTGCGCGTACACTAAAAACTGGAGTACGGGGCGTGCTCCGTATTTAACATTTGGCGCATGATGGCCGCCGAAACCGGCAGCCACTTTCGGCTATCATGCTCTAGGGCTCGAGCTTTCCAGCGCATGTCGCAGCAAAATCTTCGCGTGATGGTGACCGGCGGGTCGGGCTTCATCGGCTCGGCCGTGTGCCGTCATCTGGCCGGCCAGAACGACGTCGCGATCCTCAACTACGACAAGCTGACCTACGCGGCCTCGCCGGCCAGCCTGGCCATGCTGGACGGCAAGGCCGACTACCAGTTCGTGCAGGGCGACGTGGCCGACGCGGCGGCCGTCTCGGCGACGATCAAGGCCTTCCGGCCCAACGTCGTCATGCATCTGGCCGCCGAGAGCCATGTCGATCGCTCGATCACCGGCCCCGGCGACTTCGTCCAGACCAACATCGTCGGCACGTATGTGATGCTGCAGGCGGCGCTGGAGCACTGGCAGGGCCTTGAGGGCGCCGAAAAGGACGCCTTCCGCTTCCACCACATCTCGACCGACGAGGTGTTCGGCAGCCTTGGCGCCGAGGGGCTGTTCAGCGAGACCACGCCCTACGACCCGCGTTCGCCCTATTCGGCCTCCAAGGCCTCGTCCGATCACCTGGCCCGCGCCTGGCATCACACCTACGGCCTGCCGGTGGTGGTCTCGAACTGCTCGAACAACTACGGGCCCTATCATTTCCCCGAGAAGCTGATCCCGCTGGTCACGCTGAACGCCCTGGAGGGCAAGCCGCTGCCGGTCTACGGCAAGGGCGACAATGTCCGCGACTGGCTGCACGTCGAGGACCACGCCCGCGCCCTGCATCTGATCGCCACGAGGGGCGTCCCGGGCGAGAGCTACAATGTCGGCGGCCGCAACGAGCGGACCAATCTGCAGGTCGTTGAGGCCATCTGCGACGTGCTCGACGAACTGCGTCCGATCGCCGGCCAGCGCCGCCGCGACCTGATCACCTTCGTCGCCGACCGCCCGGGCCATGACGCCCGCTACGCCATCGACGCGACCAAGCTGGAAACCGAACTGGGCTGGACGGCGCAGGAGACCTTCGAGACCGGCTTGCGCAAGACCATCCAGTGGTACCTCGACAACGAGGCCTGGTGGGCGCCGCTGCGCGAGCGCTATGCCGGCCAGCGCCTAGGGCTGAAGACCGCCTGATGCGTATCGCCCTCTTCGGCGCCAACGGTCAGCTGGGGTCGGACCTCGTGGTGCTCGCGGCCCAGCGCGGCGTCGATCTGACGCCCGTGACCCGCGCCCAGGTCGACGCGGCCGATCCGGCGGCCGGCTTCGACGGCCTCGACTTCGACATCGCCATCAACTGCGTGGCGGTCACCCGCGTCGACGACTGCGAGAAGGATCCGGGTCCGGCCGTGGCGGTCAACGCCCACTTCGCCGGCCGCCTGGCCAAGGCCTGCGCCGCCAGGAACGCGCGGCTCGTGCAGGTCTCGACCGACTATGTCTACGGCGGTCAGGCTCAACGCGAGCCCCTGACGGAAGACGTCGGCCGGGCGCCGGTCAATGTCTATGGCGCGACCAAGGCCCTGGGCGAGGACCTGGCCAGGCTGGAGCACGACGACGTCATCGTCGCCCGCGTCGCCTCGCTGTTCGGCGTGGCCGGGGCCAGCGGCAAGGGCGGCAATTTCGTCGAGACCATGCTTCGTCTGGCCAAGGAGAAGGGCCGCTTGACGGTCGTCGCCGACCAGGTGATGTCGCCCACCGCCAGCCTCGACGCCGGCGAGGCCATCCTCGATCTGGTCGCGGCCAAGGCGTCGGCGGGCGACTATCACGTGGTCAATTCGGGGACCGCATCGTGGTGCGCGTTCGCGGAAGCGATCATCGCCAGGGCCGGCGTCGCCGCCGAGGTCGCGCCGATCCCGACCAGCCAGTTCCCGACCCCCGCGCGCCGGCCGCCCTACAGCGCGCTGTCGAACGCCAAGCTGGTCGCCGCGATCGGTCGCCCGATGCCGGACTGGGCGGACGCTCTCGACCGCTACCTCGCGGCCAAGGGGCATGTTTGAGGTCGCCTCGGTCAAAATTTCTTCGAAATCATCGCGTTGAAGACGCAACCCCTGAAACTAAGGGCTCACGCCGTCGTGAATTCCGCTCTAGGTTTCGGCCGTCAGGACTGAAGAAGAAGACGTAATGAAGGGCATCATCCTCGCGGGCGGATCGGGTACGCGCCTCCATCCCGTGACCATGGCGATCAGCAAGCAGTTGCTGCCGGTCTTCGACAAACCCATGATCTATTATCCGCTATCGGTGCTGATGATGGCTGGCGTGCGCGACGTCCTGATCATCTCCACCCCGCGCGACCTGCCGCTGTTCGAGGGCTTGCTGGGCGACGGCGCCAGGTGGGGGATCAACATCACCTATGCCGAGCAGGCCAATCCGAACGGCCTGGCCGAGGCCTATCGCATCGGCGCGGATTTCGTCGGCCACGAGCCGTCCGTGCTGGTGCTGGGCGATAACCTGTTCTACGGCGCGGGGCTCACCCGCATCCTGCAGGGCGCCAAGGAGCGCTCGAAGTCGGGGGCCAGCGTCTTCGCCTATTTCGTCAATGACCCGCAGCGCTACGGCGTCGTCGAGTTCGACGCTTCGGGCAAGGCGGTCTCGATCGAGGAGAAGCCGGAAAAACCACGGTCCAACTGGGCGGTGACCGGCCTCTACATGTACGACAGCCGTGTCGTCGACTTCGCGCGCGACCTCAAACCCAGCGCGCGGGGCGAGCTGGAGATCACCGACATCAACCGCCTCTATCTCGAGGCTGGCGACCTGTCGGTCGAGCGTATGGGTCGGGGCTTCGCCTGGCTGGATACCGGCACCCACGACAGCCTGCTGGAGGCCTCCGAGTTCGTGCGGACGCTGGAGCACCGGCAGGGACTGAAAATTGGCTGCGTCGAGGAGGTCGCCTTTCAGAACGGCTGGATCTCGACCGAGCAGTTGATGGAGCTGGCGCACGACTTGGCCAAGTCGCCCTACGGCGCCTACCTGAAGCTGGTCGCCACCCAGGAGCGGGACCTGACCTGATCTCCGGTCAGATCTACGACTACGACACGCTGGAAAAGCGCCCCGACGTCAGCGACAGTCCAATCTCCTTATGGCCAGCGTTGTCATAAGAAGCGTTCGGGGAGGCCACGTTGTCCAAGAAGATGATCCTCGCCGCCGTCGCGGCGATGCTGCTGGCCGTTCCGGCCTCACCCGCCCTGGCGCGTCCGGTGGCGGTCGCTGAAGCCGCGGCGCCGGTCAAGATCGACAAGACCAGGATCGACGCGGCCCTGAAGGCCATGGTCGACAGCGGCCGCGCCGTCGGGGTCTCGGCCCTGGTCTGGCAGGACGGCCAGGAGCGCTATTTCGGGACCGCCGGCATGGCCGACCGCGAGGCCGGCAAGCCGATGCGCCGCGACACCCTGGTGCAGATCTTCTCGATGACCAAGCCGGTTACCGGCGTGGCGCTGATGCAGCTCTGGGAGCAGGGCAAGTTCGGTCTCGACGACCCGCTGTCGCGCTACCTGCCCGAATTCGCCGACATGAAGGTCATGGACGCCCAGGGGAACGTCGTCCCGGCCAACCGCCCGATCCTGATCCGCGACGTGATGCGCCACACGGCCGGCTTCTCGTACGGCGGGCGCGGCCTGCCGGCCGACAAGGTCTTCCAGACGGTCGATCCGCTGAACCTGAAGAACGATCTCGCCGAATTCAGCCGCCGCCTGGCCACAGTCCCGTTGCTTTACCAACCCGGCGAGCAGTGGAGCTACAGCGCCGCCGTCGACGTCCAGGCCCGCCTGGTCGAGGTGTTGACCGGCCAACCCTACGAGGCCTACGCCAAGGCCCACATCCTCGACCCGCTGGGCATGAAGGAAACCGGCTGGACCCAGCCTGAGGCCGCCTTCGCGCGCCTGGCCGCCACCTACAACAAGGGCGCGGACGGCAAGCTGGCCCGCCAGGACGACGCCGAGACCCGCAAGCTGAACTTCGATCCAGGCCGTCGCCTGACCATGGGCGGGGCGGGCCTGGTCGCGCCGATCGACGACTACGCCCGCTTCTCGCGCATGCTGCTGGGCGGCGGGACGCTGGACGGGGTGCGGATCCTCAAGCCCTCGACCGTGCGCCTGATGGGGACCGACCATCTCGACGCCCGCGTCACCGAGACGTGGTGGCTGCCCAGCAAGGGCTCGGTCGGCTTCGGCCTCGACTTCGCGGTGCGCAAGAGCCAGCCCAAGACGGTCGAGGAAAACCGCGGCGCGGTCGGCGAATTCTTCTGGGATGGCCGCGAGACGACGCTGTTCTGGGTCGATCCGGCCAACAGGCTGACGGCCGTGTTCTTCGTCCAGACCTTCCCGTTCGACGCCACCTTGCACCGCGATTTCCGCGCGGCGGTCTATGGGCCGGGCTATCTGGGGCCCAAGGGAGACTGAAGCGCGACAGCCGAAAGTGGCCGCCGGTTTCGGCGCCCGTCGCGCGTCAAACTAAGGCTGGGGTTGGGCCGCCAGGTCCTGGGTCTTGGCGGCGCAGCCCCGCAGGGTTTCGCCGTCGATCCAGACCTCGGCCGAATAGCCGTAGCGGCGGTCGGACATGCCGTCCGAGCAATCGCCTGGCGTCAAGCGCAGCACGAGACGCTGCTCGCCGACCGTGCCGTCCCAGACGCCCTGGTCGCCGTCGGCCCGCACGCCGGGATTGGCGGTGGCGACGTCGGCGTGGTCTGGGCGGACCAGGGTCATGCTGGCGGCGCGGATCTTGAGGGTCCAGAACGGCTCGGTCCCGACCGCGTCGAAGTCGCCGCTATAGTCCGGGCCTACGGTCACCGGCGCGTCGGCCGGCGGCGGAGCGTTCTCGTTCGAGCCCAGCGGCGCGTCGCAGGCGGCGAGGACGAGGGCGGCGGCGATCAGGACGGCGGTGCGCATGTCTCTGGCTATCCCGGCAAGGCCTGGTGAGGCTAGACTCCGCGTCGATGAATCGGAACGCTCGTCCCTCCTTCCTTGAATTCTTCGCCGGCGGCGGCATGGCGCGCCTCGGCCTGGGCGAAGACTGGGCATGCGCCTTCGCCAACGACTTCGACGCGGTGAAGGCGGCGGCCTACCGGGCCAACTTTCCGGAAGCTGAAGGCCACTTCCATGAGGGCGATGTCTTCGCCCTCAGCGTCGACGCCCTGCCAACGGCGGACCTGGCCTGGGCCTCCAGCCCCTGCCAGGATTTCAGTTTGGCCGGGGCGCGGGCGGGCCTGGCGGGCGGCAAGTCTTCGGCCTTCTTCGGCTTCTGGACCCTAATGAAGGCCCTGTCGGCGCAGGGCCGCGCCCCGCCGGTGATCGTCATCGAGAACGTGGTGGGCCTGCTGACCTCGCATCACGGCGACGACTTCACCGCCCTGTGCGGCGTGTTGTCCGAGGAGGACTATCGCTTCGGGGCGCTGGAGATCGACGCGGGCGCCTTCGTTCCGCAGTCGCGGCCCCGCGTCTTCGTGGTCGCCACCCGCCTGCCGACCGGCGGCCTGGAGGGTTCCAGCGCTTTTCACAGCCGTGCGGTGCGCGCAGCGGCGGCGCGCTTGCCGCAGGATCTGCAAGCCCACTGGATCTGGTGGGGCGTCCCGTCGCCGCCGGCCCGCAACACCGATCTGGCCGTGATGCTCGAGCCCGACGCCGCCGTGACTTGGAACCCGCCGGAGCGCACCGAGGCCCTGCTGGCCCTGATGGCCGACAGCCACCGCCAGGCGGTCGAGACTCGCCGCGAGGCCGGCGGCCGCTCGGTCGGGGCGGTCTTTCGCCGGATGCGCGGCGGCCAGCAGCGGGCCGAGGTGCGGTTCGACGGTCTGGCGGGCTGTCTGCGCACCCCGCGCGGCGGTTCCTCGCGCCAGACCCTGCTGGTCATCGAGAACGGCGAAGTCCGCTCGCGGCTGGTCACCCCCCGCGAGGGCGCGCGCCTGATGGGCCTGCCGGACAGTTACGCCCTGCCGCGTTCGCAGACGGCCGGTTTGCAGGTGATTGGCGACGGCGTCGCGGTTCCGGTGGTCCGCTGGCTGGCGGAAACCCTGCTGGAGCCCCTGCTCGATAGTAAAACTGCAAGCCTCGCCGCCGAATGACCCGCTGACAGTCCTCGCCTCGAGGTCTACGGTGCGGCCCGCTTCCCGCAACCTAAGGCTCTGGGTTCTCAGATGGACGACGCTTCCTCCCTCTATGACGCCGCGCGTTTCAAGCGCGCTGGTCGCGGCAAGGTCTACGACTCGATCATCGACACCATCGGCGACACGCCGCTGGTCCGTCTGCCGCGGCTGTCGGCCGAGCTGAAGCCCAAGGGCGAGGTCCTGGCCAAGCTGGAGTTCTTCAACCCGATCGCCTCGGTCAAGGATCGCATCGGCGCCGCGATGATCGAGGCCCTGGAGGCCCAGGGTCTTCTGAAGCCGGGCGCGACCATCATCGAGCCGACCTCGGGCAACACCGGCATCGCCCTGGCCTTCGTGGCCGCCGCCAAAGGCTATAAGCTGATCCTGGTCATGCCCGAGAGCATGTCGATCGAGCGTCGCAAGATGCTGCTGCTGCTGGGCGCCAAGCTGGAACTGACCCCGGCCGAGAAGGGCATGCGCGGCGCGGTCGCCCGCGCCCAGGAGCTGATCGAGGCCACGCCGGGCGCGGTCATGCCCCAGCAGTTCGAGAACGGCGCCAATCCGCTGGTCCACCGCGTCTCGACCGCCGAGGAAATCTGGAACGACACCAAGGGCGCCGTTGACGCGGTGGTCTCGGGCGTCGGCACTGGCGGCACCATCACCGGCGTCGGCCAGGTGCTGAAGGCGCGCAAGCCCGGCCTGAAGATGGTGGCCGTCGAACCGGAAGCCTCGGCCGTACTGTCGGGCGGCGCGCCCGGCCCGCACAAGATCCAGGGCATCGGCGCCGGCTTCGTCCCCGGCGTGCTGGATCGCGGCGTGATCGACGACATCGTCCAGGTCAGCAACGACGACGCCTTCGCCATGGCCCGCCGCGCGGCCAACACCGAGGGGCTGCCGGTCGGCATCAGCTCGGGCGCGGCCCTGACGGCGGCCTTCGACCTGGCCTTGCGCGACGAATACGCTGGCAAGGTGATCGTGGCGATCATCCCCAGTTTCGCCGAACGCTACCTGTCCACGGCCCTGTTCGAGGGGCTCTGAGCCAGCCGAGCCGAGCGCCTTGACCGACGTCTACGACAAGGCCAAGCGCTCGGCCGTCATGGCGCGCGTGAAGAGCAGGGACACCACGCCGGAAAAGGCCCTGCGCCGTATCCTCACCGGTCTGGGCGCGCGTTACCGCCTGCATCGCAAGGACTTGCCGGGCAATCCGGACCTGGTGATGGCGGGGCGCAAGCTTGCCTTCTTCGTCCACGGCTGCTTCTGGCATGGACACGACTGCGCGCGGGGTTCGCGGGTCCCGAAGGCCAATCGCGACTACTGGCTGGCCAAGGTGGCCCGCAATGTCGCCCGCGACGAGCGCTCGATCCAGGCGCTGGAAGCCGCCGGCTGGCGCGCCGAGGTGGTCTGGGAGTGCGACTTCAAGGATGAGGCGGCGCTGACCGCCAGGCTTCAGGCTCTGCTGGCCTCGACGTCGGCGTCTTCGGATCGGGCGGCGGTCCCTGCCAGGACCTGAGCGAGGGCGCCGAACAGTTCGACCGGGTCGATCGGTTTGGCGACGTGGGCGTTCATGCCGGCGGCGGCGCAGGCTTCCCAGTCCTTGGCCGTCGCCGAGGCGGTGACGGCGATGACCGGGACGCCGCGGTTGGGGCCGTCGCCGGCCCTGAGGATCCGGGTGGCCTCGCGGCCGTCCATGCCTGGCATGTAGAGGTCCATCAGCACCGCGTCGAAGACCTCCGCGCTCAGCAGATCAAGGGCCTGCTCCGCGGACTCGGCCAAGGTGGCGTCGACGCCGAGCGGCTCCAGGACGAGTTCGATGGCCCGGCGGTTGACCACGTGATCGTCGACCACCAGCACCCGCAGGCCGTTGACCGAGCGGCCTTCCTTTTCGGCGCGCGGCGCTTCGGCGGGGTCCAGCAGCGCGGTCAGGGTGAAGCGCGCGCCCTCGCTGGGCGCTCTGGCGGCGGTCAGGTCGCCGCCCATCAGACGAGCCAGCTCGCGGCTGATCGCCAGGCCCAGGCCCGACCCGCCATGCTGGCGGACCACGGCGGCGTTCAGCTGGTCGAAGGGCGTGAACAGGCGCGGCAGGGCGGCTTCGGCGATCCCGGGACCAGTGTCATCGACCGTGATCGAAAGCAGGATCCGTTCGCCGGCCGGCCGGGCGTCGAGTACGACCGTGACGTCGCCGCGTTCGGTGAACTTGATAGCGTTGCTGAGCAGGTTGTTCAGCACCTGCTTTAGCCGCATGGCGTCGCCGGCGACCCAGCGCGGCAGGCTGGCCGCGCCGGCCACTCGCAGGCGCAGCCCCTTGCGCGCCGCCTCCGGCCGCCACAGGCGCAGGGTGTCGGACAGGGCTTGGCGCAGGTTGAAGGCGCTGTTCTCCACCGACATGCGACCGGCTTCGAGACGCGAGAAGTCCAGCAGATCGTTCAGCAGGGTCCGCATCAGTCCGCCCGCGTCGGCTATGAGTTGGGCGTGGATCTTGGAACTGCTCTCGTGAACCTCGCTGTGCAGGCGCGCGGCCCCCGCCAGGATGGCGCTGATCGGGGTGCGCAGCTCGTGGCTGATCATGGCCACGAAGGCGGACTTGGCGGCCACGGCCTCCTCGGCCTCGTGGCGGCGGCGCTCGGCCTCGGCCTTGGCGTCGGCCTCGGCCTTCAGGGCGGCGCCCAGGGTGCGGCTGGCCACGGTGACCGAGACGATCATCAGGAGCGCCCCGAACCACAGGACGTCGGCGAGATTGGCGCCCGGATTGGCCGCCTTGGCCACGAACGGAACGATCAGCAGGTAGAGGGCGTGCGGCCAGGCCGCCATCAGGGTGGCCGAGCGGTCGCCGGCATTGACCACCACGACGTTCAACAGCGCCCCGGCCAGCAACATGCCGCCCAGGGTGGGAGCGAAGCGGATGTGCGACGAGAACAGCATGATCGACAGGGCGCCGAACGCGGTCGAGGTGATGGCCGGCGCGACGAACGCCGTCAGGCGCCGCCAGGTCGCCACGGGCGCGCTCGGGTTGATCTCCAGCGGACGCCGCGCCCAAAGCTCGAACAGGTGGCAGAGCGTGTAAGCCAGCGCCCACGGCCAGCCCCAGACCGAATGCACATAGATCTGGAGTATAACGGCGATGACCAGGGCGGCGCCCAGGCGCAGATAGGTATTCGCACGCCGCGAAACGGCCGCGCGAGCCACATCCCCCTGTACTTCCGTCTTCGACATGGCCGCCTGGCGCCCCCGAGGGATCCCCCGATCCCCTTCACCACCAAGACTAGGCGCGAAGGGCTAAAGGGAAATAAAAAAATCGCGCCGCGTCAATGGCTTGGCTCAGGGTATGGTCAAGGTCAGATCGTGCGCCAAAATCGCTATTTCGCGTACGGTGAAGGTAAGTTTCTCCTGAGCAAGCTTGGCTAGGGGCGCGGCCCGAACGCACGCTCCAGGTCCTGGGCGGTGACGCCCTCGATCTCCAGCCGCTTGACCCGCGCGGTGTCGCCGGCGGCCAGGCGGACGGCCGAGCGAGGCACCTTCAGGGTCTTGGCCAGGAAGACCAGAAGGGCGGAATTCGCCGCGCCGTCGACGGGCGGGCTGGCGACGCGCACCTTCAGAAAGGGCCGCCCGTCGCCGTCCAGCGACCAGCCGTCGACGGCGTCGCGGCCGCCGCGAGGGGTCAGCCGAACGGCCAGGACCTCCTTAGCCAAGGATGTTCAGCAGCATGCCCTGCAGGGCTGGCATGATGAAGATCTGGATGCCCCGCAGCAGCAAGAGAACGATGATCGGGCTGATGTCGACGCCGCCGATCGCGGGGATGATCCGGCGGAAAGGCGCCAGTATCGGGTCCGTGACGCGGTCCAGGAAGGTCGCGATATTGTAGACGAACTGATTACGCCGATTGATCACGTCGAAAGCGAACAGCCAGCTCAGGATCGCCGAGATGACGATCGCCCACCACAGCAGGTCGAGCAGGGCGTTGAGGATGAAGAAGACGAGATTGATGATCGGGGCCATGGGATTTCCGTCTGGACGCCACAGCTTCTTGCCGCGCCTGGAGGTTGCTGGCAAGGCGTGGTGAGAACCCCGCTTGACGTCCGCGCTCTGGAGCCGTATCTCCGCCGCTCCTTGGGGCCGTAGCTCAGATGGTAGAGCGCCTCGTTCGCAATGAGGAGGTCAGGGGTTCGATTCCCCTCGGCTCCACCAAGGACCTACATAAGCCTTTGTTTTGACAAATATATCGTCCGAAGCGCTGGCGTCCGCCCCACATTTTCCCCACATTTGAAACGGGCTTCATTGACGCCGGGTGAGCCGCTTTGGCATTCGCCGAGCGCATCCATTCACTTACAAGGTCGCTGCCCAACGCGGCCGTTCGCGCGATAATTTAATCTCGCCGAACATGAATTCGATCGAGATCGCCGTGCCTTCGCGCCTCGCGCCACCTTCCGAAGGAGAATGGCCTCGGCCTTGATCCGCGCAAATCCTGGCCCCCTATCGGCGAGGCGGCGACGAAGAGCCTCGACATCGCGACGCCTCCGCGGCGCCCCAGGGCGCGGCCGTTCAGTGCGATAGAAACAAGGCGGTGGGCACATTGCGGAGCACGTGCTCGGTAGCCCCGCCCATCACGAACTCAAGGACGGGCGCGCGTCCCGAAGCGCCCATGACCAGCATGTCGGCAGGCCTCTGGGCGAGATAGGCGTCGATCGCCTGGCCGATCCCCACGCCCGAGGCGTCGATCTCGTCTTTGGCCGCCTTGACGCCGTGCGCCGCGAGATGCCGGACCGCCTCGGCGGCGAGCCCCGGCCGGGCCGCCTCCTTCTCGTTGACGAAGGTGACGATCCGCACCGCCCGGGCCCGCTCGAGGATCGGCAGCGCGTCGCCCAGGGCCCGGGCTGCGTGCCGGCCGCCATCCCAGGCCACCGCGACATCGCCGATCCGCCCCTCGGCCAGCGGTCGCCCACCCATGACGACCACGGGGCGGCCGGACGCGAAGATGATCCGCTTTACCCATTCGACCTGCTCGTCGAAGCGCTCGGCCATCGCCGCCAGGCACAGGTCGCGGGCGCGGACGCGCAGGGCCAGGCTGTCGTCGACCTTGAGGAGATTGATCCGATGAATCTCCGCGCCGGCGAAAACGCCGGCGGCCTTTGCAGCGCTCTCGAAACGTCGAACGGCCTGGCGACAGCTGGCCAAGCTTGCGTCCTCCCACTCCTGCTCGAGCCCGGCCAGCTTGATCAAGGCTTCGGAGACGACGTTCCTGGACAGGGGTATGTCGACCTGAACGGCTAGAACCGCGAGCTCTGCATCCAGAACCTTGGCGAAACCGATCGCCGTCTCGATGGACTCATCGGGGGTGGCGGCCGGGTAGCTGTCGATCTGCAGGAGGATGTCCCGGAAGCGCATGACAGGGTTCCTTTGGCCGTACGTAATCCCGCCGCGCCGGAACGCACGTCGGGGCACGCTAGCGAAAGGCCGCGGAAGCACTTTGACCTCGCTCAAGCCGGGCGAGCGGCCTTGACTGGTATCAAGGTTGGCGATGATCGCCCGAGGTTAGCTGCCCGCATGGAATCGACAAGCTCACCACCGCCGCCGGGCGACCCGATCCGGCACAACGTGATTCTGGTCGCGATCATCGTCGGCTTGGCCCTGCTGGCGATCCGCCTGGCCGACGTGATCCTTATGGCCTTCGGCGCGGTGCTGGTCGCCGTGCTGCTGCATGCGATCGCCGAACCGCTGCACCGGGGTTTCCGGCTGCGCCGACCTATGGCCCTGACCCTCGCCGTCGTGGTGGTCGTCGCTTGCGTCGCCGCCGCGGTCTGGACCTTCGGCCGCCAGGCCGAGGCCCAGTTCATCGCCCTGAACGACGTTCTGCCGCGCGCCTGGAGCGAGTTGCAGGCGCGGCTGTCCTCGACGCCATTCGGGGGCGCGGCCCTGGCCGAGCTGGAACAATGGCGCGGGTTCGAGTGGCTGGTGAGCCTTGGCCCCAAGCTCGCCGCCGACACGGCCGGAGGCCTCGCCGGGACGATCATCGTGCTCTTCGCGGGCCTCTACCTAGCCTACCACCCCGGCTCCTATGTCGGCGGCGTGCTGATGCTCTTCCCGCGTCCGCGTCGGGAGCGGGCGCGACAAGTGCTGGACCAAATCCACCGCGCTCTGCGGCAATGGCTCGTGGGGCAACTGTGCTCAATGGCCCTGGTCGGCGTCACTACCGGGATCGGCCTGGCGGTTGTGGGCGTTCCTTCCGCCGCCGCGCTGGGCCTGATCGCCGGGATCGGCCAGTTCGTGCCGGTGATCGGCCCAATGGTCGCGCCCCTGCCAGGACTGCTGGTCGCGCTCGAAGCCGGCCCGCAGACCCTGCTTTGGGCCGGTCTGGTCTATCTGGTCTCGGCTCAGCTCGAGGCCAACCTGATTACGCCGCTGGTGTTGCGGCAGCTGGCGCAGCTGCCGATGGCGGTGACGCTGTTCGCCGTGCTGGCCATGGGCGTCCTGCTCGGCCCGCTGGGGGTGCTGTTCGCCACCCCGCTCGCGGTCGTCGTCTATGTCTTCGTCCGCATGGTCTATGTGGAGGGCGTCCTGGGCGAGGTCCTCGGCCCGCCGGCCTGAACGGCGCTCGCCAGCCGCCGGCCCGCGCGGCGGCGTCCCAGGGCGATCAGCGCCGCGCCGGTGCTGGCCAGGGCCAGGCCCAGGAAGATCGCCGTCAGGTCCTGCGTCCGCCCCGACCCCGCCACCACGACGCCGGCCAGGCCACTGGCGATCGACGAGGCCAGCATCCAGCGCCACACGCGGGCGGGCCGCAGGTCCAGAGCCAGGACGAGCTCGCTGGCGCCGTCGAGGATCAGGACGGCGCCGATCAGCATCGTGGCGGCCATCAGACCCGCGTCATAATGGAAAAACAGGAACGCGCCGGCGGCGACGGCCGCCAGGCTCGTCGCGATCCCGCCCCACAGGGACTTGCCCGTGGCGATGAGCAGCGACACCAGCAACATGACCGCGCCGAAGAGCCATAGCAGCCAGCCGGCGGCCGCGCCGATCACCAGCGGCGCGACTTGCGGCAGGGCGACCGCGGCCAGGCCGGCGGCGATCAGCGCCACGCCCAGGCCGGTCAGAGTCATGCGATGGCGCCGCGACTTGGCGGCGATCCGGCGTCCCGGTCCGATGGATAGGCGGTTCTGTGTCATGGCTTCATCAGCTGCCGTCGCCACGCAAGGCCGGCGCGTATCCGACCTTGCCGGGCGCGGCCCCAGCCGTCCAGCCCGTCGGGCCAAGAGCGGCGTGCGGCCGGGGCGCGCGGCGGCGATCCTTGATCAGTCGCCAGCTCTCGCCCGCATACGCCGGGTCCCCCAAGCGACAGGTGGAGACGACGGCGCTCCACCAGCCTGGCCGTTCCGGCCTGATCGGCCGCAGCCGTCCCAGCGCGTTGAGCGCCTCGATCACGGGGATGAGCCGGTCGGCGCCTGCCCGGGCCCTGGCGAGCACGGCTTGCGAGACGCCGAGATAGTGGGCCAGGAGAACGTCACGCAGCTGAGCGATCTCGCCCCGCGTCGTTGGATCGTGCGCTTCGAGCGCGACCTCGCACTCGGTGTCGAACCCCTCGGCGCGATTATTGAGGTTCGCCGAGCCGACACGGGCCACACGATCATCGAACAGGCTGACCTTGGAGTGCACGACGATCGGCCGTCCCTGAGCCGTTTTCGGCGCATAGGCGCGGAAGCGGTCATGCTGATCCGCCGCGATCAGACGCCGGATCAGCGGGGCGCGAGCCGGATCCATGGTAAGGCGGTCGAACCAGCTCGGGGCCCGCTCGGCGAGAATCAGGATCACCTCGGGTCCTTCGGGCTCGGCCAGGCGCCGCGCCAAGGCGTCGGTCAGCAGGTGAGAGGTGAAATACTGGTTCTCCAGATAGATCACCTCCCGCGCGCTCGCGATGCAGTCCAGGTGCAGCCGAAGGATCTCGTCGACCAGCGGCCGCCCCTGGTGGGCCGGCTCGGTCCGCGCGATGGCGACTGGCGTGTCGAGCAGGTGGGCCGTCTGGGCCCGGGGCCAGTCGGCCCCGCTCTGGTCGGGGACGAAGTCATCGCCCCAGGCGCGCGCCCATCGAGTCCTGAAGAGATCGGCAAGCGCCGCGGCCGCCGCGCCCTCGACCAGCACCATCACGTCATGCCGCGGACCGTGGCGAATCCTGTGCGGGAGGATCCGGCGCGGGTCGTCGTCGCGGTGCCCGACGGTGTCCCAGCGGTTCACGGCGATATCGGCGCCGCCGCAGAATGCGATCTCGCCGTCGACGACCACGACCTTCTGGTGGTGGCACGCCCCAAAGGGAATCTCGCCATCTTCGCGATACCGAACGGCCGTGCCGCGGAAAGCCTTACGCGCCCTGTGCTCCAGGATCGCGTGGCTACCATTGACCGAGAGAGTCGACTTCCAGATCAGAACGCGCACGTCCAGCGCCGGATTGGCCTTGGCGAGGCGAATGAGCACCTGCCCGATTTCGTCGGGGTCGCTTGGCCCCTCGTGGCCGTCGGGCGCGAGCCGCGTGCGCGGGTCGAAGGCCCACCCCAGGATCCAGATCGATTGCTTGGCCCGCTCGAACGCCTCCAGCAGGGCGGCGTAGTACGCCTGGGCGTCGATCAGGAAGGCCAGCCGCCGGGCCGTCTCCACGCGCCAGCAAGTTTCGCCCGGTCGCAGGAGGGTCATGGCCGGTTCACGAACTCTTCCCATGGCTCCAGCCGCACGCCGGCGAAGCCGGAAGGTTGCGCCATTGACGATGGCGGCGCGGGCAGGCGGCGCGACCAGAATTCGTCAAAAGCCCAGTCAAACCCGTGATCCGGCACCACAACCTCGCTAGAAGGGCTTCAGGCAAGTCCGTTCATTCGGGCCGAGTCCCATCACGCACGAGCTTTGGCGCGCGCGGCTTGATCGAGATCAAACCGCGGGTCGGCCGCTCCGGTGAAAGCGCGCATCCTTGAGAATTGACCTGCCTCTGAACTTTCCCGCCGCCGGCCCGCCCAGGCCGGGAGCGGCCGCCTTGACCGCCGCAAAGGCCTGGGAGGAGTTTTGATCCTCGGCGCAAGCCCAGGGGGCGTTCACGCCCCGGCGCGATTTTTGACGAGATCGTCGACGACGTAGGGATCGGCGAGGGTGGAGGTGTCGCCCAGGCTTGTGAGCTCGTTCTCGGCGATCTTGCGCAGGATGCGGCGCATGATCTTGCCGGAGCGGGTCTTGGGCAGGCCGGGGGCCCACTGGATGACGTCGGGGGCGGCGAAGGGGCCGATCTCGTGACGGACCCACAGGACTAGAGCCTTGCGCAGGTCCTCGGTCGGCTCGACCCCGGCGTTGAGGGTGACATAGGCGTAGACGCCCTGACCCTTGATGTCGTGCGGATAGCCGACCACGGCGGCCTCGGCGACGGTCTCGTGGGCGACGAGCGCGCTCTCGATCTCGGCGGTGCCCAGGCGGTGGCCCGAGACGTTGATGACGTCGTCGACCCGGCCGGTGATCCAGTAGTAGCCGTCGGCGTCGCGCCGGCAGCCGTCGCCGGTGAAGTACTTGCCGGGATAGGTCGAGAAATAGGTCTCGAAGAAGCGCTGGTGGTCGCCATAGACCGTGCGCATCATGCCCGGCCAGCTGTCGGTGATCACGAGGTTGCCCTCGGTCGCGCCGTCCAGCACGCCACCCTCGGCGTCGACCAGCTGCGGCTTGACGCCGGGCAGGGGCTTGGAGGCCGAGCCGGGCTTGAGGTCGGTGGCCCCGGGCAGGGGGGTGATCAGCATGCCGCCGGTCTCGGTCTGCCACCAGGTGTCGACGATCGGCAGGCGCTCCTTGCCGACCACGCGGTGGTACCAGAGCCAGGCCTCGGGATTGATCGGCTCGCCGACGCTGCCCAGCACGCGCAGGGACGACAGATCGTTGCGGGTCACGTAGTCGTCGCCCTCGCGCATCAGGGCCCGCAGGGCCGTGGGGGCGGTGTAGAAGATCTCGACCCTGTGCTTGTC